>CAVXSF010000008.1:0-172500 GCA_963764345.1 uncultured Bacteroidales bacterium
TTTTTCAGCGTTGGCTTGTGTGTCGGCAAAAACCAAATGTGCTGTTTGTGCGGTTGGCTTTTCTTGTATGCCGCACAACGGTCCACCGGTAAGTTTCGTTGGCAGGGTTGGCGGAGCCCGGTAAAATCCATAAACACCGCCTAAACGAATTTACAAAATTCGAAGCGAACCTGGCAATGAAATTTACCGGATGTTGTGCACTGGCGAACCTATATTTTATTCATTACTATGCGATTATTCATTTTTCTTATTTGTAAACATTTACAAGAAATATAAGAATACCAATACTAAATATTATATAAATAATTGCAGTTTTTCCGTCCGTTCCACAGAACTCTTATTTGAATATTTACTAAACCTATTACTTAGATTTTGATAGTTTATGATTTTTGAATATCGTATATAATTTAGAAGTAAAAGAATTGTCACAATAAGTATTGAAATGATTTTGTTTTTTCTAAAGACTCAATACTTATTGCATTTTTAATGCAAGTAATAAATATTGAACTAGCTAATAGGACGGTAAGCAAATTCAACATTTGGATGATGGATACAATAACAATTCCCATTAGGAAATATTCATCACCTTTGGCATTATTTTTATAGTAATCAGTTACTTTGAAATATATATAATCAAATATTCTAAGCATATTTTTAGTCGTAATGTTTGATAAGCTTGTGCACAACGGACGGCGGTAACCGTAGTTGCCGGAAATCGGAGACGAAAACTGTCAACCGAAAATGAAGCTGATTAAATGCTCCAGCCTCCAAACGCTCATGAAACCAGGCAATTACGGTTACCGCATGTTATGCACAGATTTAATTATAATAATCCCTTAATATCTTAACATACAATACGTTATCATTAGTCTTGCAATTATTGATTATTGAATTTATCATGAAGTCAAGAAGTTTACCCTGGTAAAGGGTTTTGCTGTTTGACAATTGGGCCTTTTGGACTGACCCATTTTTGAAAACGAATAAAATTTCAGTAAATATGCCGTCAAGGAATGGTGCTTCTGAATCCTTAAAATCCAATTCTTTCATTAATGAAACTATCGAATCAGTGAGGTATATTATCTCACTATCTGAAAATTTATAATAAAAAGGCTCAAGATACATATTATCATCATCCTGAATAAAATATAAGTTGTCCAGTTTATCAAAGAAAATATCTCTGCTATTTAAATCGCAAATAATGAGAGCGTTAGCATGAAATGTAGGAAATGCTTTTACAATAATCTTCTGTATTGAGGTGCTTTTTTCTTCTGGTAATCACAGCTGAGGATAGCAATCATTGAGAAGAAAACTGCGAATATTATGTTATTCTGTGTCATCTGATTCTTTTAAATTTGTGCATAACGCACCAGGCTAAATACCGGCGGCAACAAACTTACCCTTTCAACCTGTAGACGTTCATTTATTTCTTGCACTCCAATTCGAAACTTCCTTTAACCCGCTGGTATTTAGCTTTTGTTAGAGGCCGGTTGAATGTGCGATGGCAAACTGCTAACTTACTTTCCATTCCCTGTCAGACCGCTAAAGTCCATGGCACATTCCTGACTTCAATTAATTGAAAGCGATAGCCAAAATAGCTGTGCGTTCAGCCATAAACCTATCATAACATTTTGACTGAACATTTAAGCACTAACCTCATTTCCTCTTCTGCCTTTCCGAATACTGAGCGTTGGGAAAGCTATACAAAACAATAACGGTGGAATTGCGCGCTGGCATCCTGCTAACATACTTACCTTCCCCTGTCAGCCCGCTACAACCTCTATACACATTCCGGACTTTTAATATTTGCGTGCGAGGGCCAATAATCCACTGAGCGATCGGCCATCTGCCTATAATAACATTCTTACCTAACCTTTAAGCACTTACTTCATTAATCCTCTCCGTCTTCCCGAAAACCGCGGGTTGGGTATGCTATGCCTCACGGTATAGATTTTTTCCAACTGGCCTCTAACAGCACCAGGCTAAATACCGGCGGAAAACAGCGCACCAGCCTTCAACCTGCAAATTATATTTATTTCTTGCACTACAATTCGAAACTTCCTTTAGCCCGCTGGTATTTAGCTTTTGTTAGAGGCCGGTTGAATGTGCGTTGGCAAACCGCTAATTTACTTTCCCTTCTCTGTCAGACCGCTAAAGTCCATGGCACATTCCTGACCTCAATTTATTGCAAGCAGTAGCTAAAATAGCTGTGCGTTCAGCCATAAACCTATCATAACATTTTGACTGAACATCTAAGCACTAACCTCATTTCCTCTTCTGCCTTTCCGAATACTGAGCGCTGGGAAAGCTTTACTATAACAATAACGGTTGAATTGTGCGCTGGCATCCTGCTAACATACTTACTTTCCCCTGTCAGCCCGCTACAACCTATTACACATTCCGGACTTTTAATAATTGCGTGCGAGGGCCAATAATCCAATGAGCGATCGGCCAGCTGCCTACCATAACATTCTATCCCAACCCCAATGCACTAACTTCATTTACGTCTCCTTGTCTACCCGAAAACCGCGGGTTGGGTAAGCTATGCCTCACGGTATAGATTTTTTCCAACTGGCCTCTAACGGTTACGTGTATGGTGTCGTTTGGCGATTAGAAGCACAAACCTGTCAAACCGCTACAAAGCATATTAGATGTAATACCCTTAAATTAGCACTATCCGCCAAATGCACTATACACGATGTTGGGTGTATGTGCCTTTTTTCGAGGTCTTTTTATTTTTTCTTTTCTCTTTGTCAGCCTTAATGAAATCACTAATCATTTTTTTCTCTTTATCTGTTAACGGTCTAGGGTCAACAAAGAAATCTACGTCTAAAGGTTCTCTAATCAATCCCATAATATTTAATTTTTAAAATATTTATCAATCAATTTTAGTGCAGCATCTGTATTAATCACCATTAATTGTCCACCTACACTAATCGCTCCAAGTGTCTTTTGGTAATGCTCAATCAATTGTGTTTTTGCTGTAAATGAAACATATCCCTCAAATCCACGATGAAATGAAATCCGACAAACAAATGCAACAAGGTTTCCAGGAACTCCTAAATAAACTTTGTTTCGTCCAAGATTAAATGGAGCACTCTCAATCAAGTGCATATAAACATGGTCTTCTCTCTCAGTAATGCTAATTAATCCTTGAATTACATCGGGATTGCCATCAATCGTCAATTTATAAACATCTCGGTCAGGTTGTTTATACTCACTTTTCCAATTAAATAGCCATCCATTTTTCTTTGTAATTGATTTTAAATCAACTTTATCAATCAATGAAACATAAGTCTGAAAGCTGTCTCCAGTTATGACATTCTCAATCGAATTAGTTAATTTATCAATCTCTATATCAATATATTGAGGATTTCGTCTCATATTACAAATTTACCAAAAATCAACGAGAAATTATCATGTTTGCAGGGTTTTCTGGCATTACACCCAACGCACCAGGCTAAATACCGGCGGCAAACAGCGCCCGCCTTCAACCTGCAAATATCATTTATTTCTTGCACTACAATTCGAAACTTCCTTTAGCCCGCTGGTATTTAGCTTTTGTTAGAGGCCGGTTGAATGTGCGTGGCAAACCGCTAATTTACTTTCCCTTCCCTGTCAGACCGCTAAAGTCCATGGCACATTCCTGACCTCAATTTATTGCAAGCGATAGCTAAAATAGCTGTGCGTTCAGCCATAAACCTATCATAACATTTTGACTGAACATTTAAGCACCAACCTCATTTCCTCTTCTGCCTTTCCGAATACTGAGCGCTGGGAAAGCTTTACTATAACAATAACGGTTGAATTGTGCGCTGGCATCCTGCTAACATACTTACTTTCCCTGTCAGCCCGCTACAACCTATTACACATTCCGGACTTTTAATAATTGCGTGCGAGGGCCAATGATCAACTGAGCGATCGGCCAGCTGCCTATCATAACATTCTGTCCCAACCCCTATGCACTAACTTCATTTACGTCTCCGTCTGCCCGAAAACCGCGGGTTGGGTACGCTATGCCTCACAATATGGATTTTTTCCAACTGGCCTCTAACGGTCACCGGTAAGTTTCGTTGCCAGGGTTGCGGTGTCTCGGTAAAATCCATTAATCATCCTTAAACGAATTTACAAAATTCGGAGCGAACCTGGCAATGAAATTTACCGGATGTTGTAGGCAGGCTGGTTTTAATCGATATTTATAAATTCCTTGATCTTTTTTATGAAATCCTGCATTTCCTCGAACATTTCAGCGATGACTTCTTTATCAAAATCAATAAAAATATCATAATCCCCCTTTGTCCTTCTGTTGTAAGCTTTATTGATAATTTTTCCGAAATTTGGGTCAATTAATCCGGAATGGATAAATTCTTTATTGAACCAACCTATTAATTGAGCATGTTTCGAGGTCTCAAAATTATTTGCTAATCCAAGGGCCAGTAATGAATAAAACATACCGTAATAAATTCTGTTTACGGCGGAACGTAATCTCTCATGCTCAATTAATAGCCGGACATCTTCGATACTTTCAAAGGCCTCATCCAGCCTGTAGCGGATAAGATTATCCCTGTCTTCATTTTCGATCGTCATGCGTATATTCCGGATTTAAACGCATTTTTGAATATGGGCTGTCTTCCCCTCTCTGAGTCTAATTCTGAAGTTGAAAGGATATGTACATCCAGGAGTATATTGTATTTTAAATCGATATCATAACACAGATCCAAAATCTCGTTTTCATCCGTACCTGAATAATTCCTGTCCAATACGATGAGAATATCGTAATCAGAATTTTCATCGGAATCACCCCTGGCTTGCGATCCAAACAAAATGACATCCTTCACTGAATTGCCATAGTTAGTGTTTGCAAGAAAACTTTTAATTAATTGATACAAAGTTAGTTATTGTTAATAACTTGTTTGAATCTTATAAGTGTTTTCCTTGTTTGATTTGCTAAAAATACAGATATTCAACCTGTTAAGCAATTGAGATTCGCATAATCCGGGTAACACTTCAAACAAGTTTCAAATATGAGAAAAAGATTCGAACAACAAATGTCCCTTGGCACGATCCCCATCGGGGATACAAAAATCACCACCAAGAAAAGAAGTGGTCCCCTTCCGGCCTTGTGTGCAGCTCTGAAGGAGATCTTCACTTCACCGGAGTGGAATGAAAAAGTATTTGAGATCCTGGAATCCAAGATCACTGCGGACAAGAAACGCACAGGACGTCCGGGGATGGATCTGTGGCAGATCTTTGTTTTATCTCAGGTTCGGTTGTGTTTGAATATCAGTTACGATGACCTTCATCACATTGCGAATAATGATCATTTAATCCGGCAAATCGTGGGGGTAGAAAAAGGATTTATGCAAGAGCGTTATGAATTTGAATATCAGAATATTGTAGACAATGTCGGCCTATTGAATGATGAGACAGTCCATGAACTGAACCAGGTGATCATTGAATTTGGGCATGGTGTGTTTAAAAAAAAAGAGGCGGCAGCATTATGTTGCAAGACCGATAGTTTTGTGGTTGAGAGCAATGTGCATTTTCCCACCGATTACAATCTGTTATGGGACAGTGCCCGCAAATGTCTTGACATGGTGGGAAAGTTCCAGCAGAAGTATCCCAGGATTCCTGGATGGAGGAAAAAGCACGACTGGTATCGCCATCTGAAAAACTCGATGAGGGCCGTAGGCAAAGCCTGTTCCTCAGGAGGCAGAAATAAGCAACAGCGAATCCAGCAAACAGTAAGATATTATTTGATAAAAGCCCATGCGTTACTGGACAAACTGAATAACTCAGAATTTCCCATAATGGATGAGATGGATGCGTTGCTACTGCTTGATCTGAGCCGGTATATGCAGCTGTTGGAAAAGCATATTGGACTGCTTGAGCGCAGATTGATCAAGGGAGAACATATCCCTCATGAGGAAAAAGTTTTTTCCATTTTTGAGGACTACACCGAGTGGATCACCAAAGGGAAATTGAATCCCAATGTGGAACTTGGAAAGAAGCTGACCATTACTACCGACCAGTACAATTTGATTGTGGATTATCGGATTATGGTACACCAGAATGATTCTGAGATCGTCAAAGATCTTGCTGGCCAACTGGCTTCTAAATTTTCGATCGAGAGCTGGAGTTTTGATAAGGGTTTCTGGCACAAGGATAACAAGGCCTTCCTGGAAACATACGTTGAAAAAGTTGTCATGCCCAAGAAGGGAAAGGGCAACAAGGAAGAACAAGCTGAGGAGAGTCATCGGAGTTTTAAATTGCTGAGAAACCGACACAGCGCAGTGGAGTCAAACATCAATGAGTTGGAATGTCGTGGGTTGGATCGTTGCCCGGACCGAGGTTATGGTCATTTCAAGCGATACATTGGTCTGGCGGTTGCAGCGTTTAATCTCCGAAAGATCGGGCAGGAGTTGATTGCAATCCAAAGGAAAGCGCAAGAGCCTGAACGAGAGTACAATATGGCGGCTTGAGGTGCCGTAAGTGACATATGGTTTTGAAAGTTCTTGTGGGAAAGGTATGTCCGGAGGTCAGAAAATATGCACATATTTATAATTCCAGGATTAGAAAATTACGGAAATCAGATCTGAAAAAGGATTTTTAAACTGCATACGGATCTGCCGATCCTGGATAACCGACTACTAAATGATGAAATTTGAAAAAAGAAAGAGTTTTCTTTCTGACACTAAATACAATTATGGATCCATCAAGTAAGGTTGTATTAGGCCCAAATACAGTTTATTCGGATTCCTATAGAGTTAAAATAAAGGAGGAATTTTTCAATAAAGGCACTAATGAGCTCTATATCTTTTACTTATAAAAAATAAATAAAAAGAAATTTGATACGAATATTGCTAATGGCTATTTGGAATCCTCGGCTCTGAGAATTTTTATTAAATAGTAATGAATTACAATGTGTAAGGATCAACCACTTCTAATTCCTGAATCTTTTCAAAATCTTTGGTATTGCGGGTAATAAGGGAGAGATTGTTAACAATTGCGGTAGCTGAAATAATTGCATCAGGAAGTTTTGTTTTGAATGTTTTCCGGATATCAACAGCCTTCACAATCACAGATTCTTCCAGTGCTAAAACCTCAGAAGCATTTATAAATTCATTTAGGATATGGGTTTGTTCCTGGCTTGCCCCTGGCCATGAAAGAAGTTCCATACGAGTAATCACCGATATTCTGGAATCAATCCCGTCCATAAGTTCACCGGCTTTATCTGGTAATTTATTGTCAAGAAAGTCAATAACGGCATTGGTATCGATCAGATATTTTTTTCCCATCCTTTGCGAGAGTTTTTAACATCCTCCTGAAAATCCTGGTATTGATCCTGTGAAAGATTTAATTTACCCCTGAGCCTTGCAATCCCTTTGATATTCGATTTTTCCTCAATGGGCAGAACGATTACTTCTACCTTATTGGCTTTGAAATCTTTCGGGAGGTTGATCTTTAATGAGTTATTTTTAACAAGTACTATTTTTCTTATAGCTTCCATTTTCATAGTTTTATTACTATCCGCTTATATCAGACGATATTTATTCCCCAGTGCACTTTAACAAAGTTATTAAAAAATTTATTATGCTAATAATATACCCAAAAGAAAATCAATATCTTAGATGTAAGTTCTTTGAATGAAAGCTGGTGCCTGGTCATAGAAAAGTTGGAGCAGAAAAGTTAAAATCGGATTTACCGGTATACATATTGCCTTAATAATCCAACAAAATATACTGATCCGAATGGGGAATTTATTCCTTTCTTATATATGGCTGCACAAGCAGCATTCCTGAATTTAATTCAACAAGCAAATGCAGGTAAAGTCACTAACCTAAAAGAAGCGATTGTTGCATATGGAGTTGGATTTGTGAGCAGTATTGCCGGGTATGGCTTCACATCAATAATTTCTAACGTAAATGGCATAATAGCTGGAACCCTTTTTGGTGGTATTGGCGGCGGTATTTCAGGAGGTATTTCCGGGGGTTTAACTTCCTCCGCAGCAGGTCAATCATTTAAATCTGGATTTGTACCTGGTTTTGAATTTGGTGCATTAAGCGGTGCAGTTCAAGGTGGAATTAAAGGTTATGATAATGCAAAAGAAAGACATGCGAATCCATGGGCTTTAAATATTAATGGATCATCTCGAACTTATTATTATTCATATAAGGAATTATTTACGGTATTGAAAAAATTGAGGTGATCATTTAAAAGCATCGGAATCTTCCGGGGCTTTTTATTTATAAACATCTTTTCTATGTCCCACCGAAACCACCGTTACCACAACCATATCATCATTAATCTCATAAATTACCCGGTAATCTCCCATGCGAATCCGGAAGGCTTCCTCACCTTTTAATTTTTTACAACCGTGCGGACGAGGATTATCAGCAAGGATAGCGATGGCAGCTTTGATCTGAGGAATGGCTTTTTTATCCAGCTTCATGATCTGTTTTTGAGCGTAACGCTCAATGAGAATGCTGTACTTTTTCATTCCATGGAATCTTCAATTTCCCTGAAAGCTTGATCAAAAGGAATAGGATCCCCTTTATGGTTCCTTGCTTTACGGTATTCCCTGATCTCATCCAGTTCTTCAGAATCTGCCACGAGCTTTTTATATATTTTAATGGGAACCTGAACGGCTATTTTGTGGCCTTTGCTGTCGATAATATATTTTTCAGTATTCTTGTTCATCAGTCAATTAACTATATTTAAGATAACAAATTTAATCAATTTATGCCCTAATCTCAATAATGATCTCAAAAACCTTAACTCCACGATCCCTAAAGTCTTTTGGAATTGCATGAACACCATGCCGGGCTATGACTCGAATGCACCTTCGACAGCCTGAACCGTCTGAAGAACTATTTCGACGGGACGATGGAGTATTGCGACAACGGCAACATCGGGGGCGCCCTTGATAACCCGGGTTCCAAAAAACTTCACAAATTACATAAACCAGCTGCAGTGTCATATCCTTAAAATATGAAAGCATCGGAATCCTTCCGGGGCTTTTTTACTTAAAGGGATTTACAATGGTAAGTTTCTATTCGATCTTTTGGCCATCCTTCAAATCCTCAGAGTAGAGTGTTTTACAGTTACAGGAAAGTGCAGCGGCAACAATCAGGGAATCATAAAAGGAGTACTGGTATTTATCGGCAAACGGACAGAGCAGCTACATGAGATCGGTCTATGATTCCCGTGGACGTTTTGAAACAGAATCCTATAACTCCCTGGAACAGGTAGTCACAAAAACTGTAAATCCCTATTTTGGTTCAGTGAGCGCTCAGACCGATGTCAACGGACTTACTTCTTCTGCAGAATATGACGATTTCGGGAATGTCACATATTCCACGGATGCCGATGGGGTCTGCAGTACAGTGGCTTATCGCTGGTGCAAGGGTGATGAAAATGCTCCTTCCCATGCAGTTTATTATATATACAGTGAGTCGTCAGGTGGACCGCCGGTAATCGAATATTTAGACTGCTTTGGACGTTCATTGCGTAAGGTGGCCATTGGTTTCGACGGCACCAAAATTTTTGCAGACGTTGAATATGACTCCATGGGCTTTGTTGCCCGGCAAAGTGATCCCTACTTTGAAGATTCATCACCACAGTGGACCGTTTTTACATATGATGAAATCGGAAGGGTTACCAAAAAAACATTACCCGATAATTCGGAAATTAATATTATCTATGACGGTCTGACAACGACTACGGAAAATCCTCTTAATCAGCATGATACTAAGATTGTAAATCATCAGGGGCTAATTGTGTCAAGTACAGACAATAATTCGAAAACTATCACATATGTATACAACAGCGCCGGGAATCTTATTGAAACTCATGATCCGGCAGGAAACGTAGTTACAATGCAGTATGACCTGCTGGGTAACCGCACGAAACTGATCGATCCGGATCTGGGAACTGTTACTTCGAAATACAATGCTTTCGGGGAACTGGTTAAAGAAACGGATGCTAAATCGCAAACCGATTCCATGGTTTACGATGTACTCGGGAGACTTACGAAGAGAATCGAACCTGAAGGGACCTCCGAATGGGTGTATGATACCCGGACAAAGGGTATTGGCAAAATTTCATCTGTAACCGGACCAAATAATATTTCACAAAGTTATGAATATGACGACTTGGGCAGGTTGGAACAATTTTCAGAGACCATAGATGGAAATACGTATCATACCCAAACAACGTATGATGGCTTTGGTCGGATATCCCAGGTGTCATATCCGTCAACGGGTTCCACTTCGGATTTAGTTGTTAGACATGAATATAATCAGTATGGCTATCTGAAGGAGGTGGTTAACGCGGGTGATAACAAAATATACTGGACAGCGGAGGTTATGAATGCCAGGGGGCAACTGGAGCAATTCAAATTCGGAAATAACCAGCGTACTACGAGAACGTACAATGACCAGACTGGATTGCTCGAGTCAATTCAAACTACTGCAGGTGGCAATTACATCCAGAATTGGGCATATAGCTTTAATTCCATTGGCAGCCTAATGAGTCGATGGGACATCAGCCGGAACCTAAACGAAGAATTTGTATACGACAATCTGAACAGGTTGACCACTGTGAAGAAAAATGGATCTCAGACTCTTTCAGTAACTTATGATGACCTGGGAAATATTACCTCCAAGTCCGACGTGGGCAGCTATACTTATGATCCCACTGGTGATAAGCCGCATGCTGTCCAAATGGTGATGCCGGATGTTCCAAACAGCATACTAAATACTGCGAGTCAGAATATTGATTACACCTCTTTCAATAAAGTTCGGAAGATTTATCAGAGTTCCGACAGCGTAGTATTTACATATGGCATTGCCCACGAACGTAAAACAGCCGATACCTGGTTAAGTGGAAGTCTGGCAAAAAGAAAAACATATTTAGGAAATCTCTATGAAAAGGAATACAATTTTGCCACAGGGGAAACCGTGGAAACCTTTTACATTTTTGGTGGCGAAGGAGTGGCAGCCATATTAACAATAAGCAGTACAGAAACTACAGCAACTCATTACGTGCATAAGGATCACCTCGGATCGATCCAATACATTACGAACGAAAGCGGGGCCCTGGAGCAGGAACTCAGCTACGATGCCTGGGGTAACCGGAGAGATCCGGCAACCTGGGCGGTGTATTCCAATATACCCGCAAACCTAATCCTTGACCGGGGATTCACCGGGCACGAACATATTGATCTGTTCGCCCTGGTGAACATGGACGGAAGGGTGTACGACCCTGTTCTGGGCCGTTTCCTTAGCGCCGACCCCATAATTCAAAATCCAGAGAATCTACAAAGTTTAAACCGCTATTCCTATTGTTTGAATAATCCCTTATCTTTGGTGGACCCGAGCGGTTATACCTGGCTAAGTGATAACTGGCGCACTCTGCTAACTGCGGCAATAGCTATTACAGCCACAGTAGTTACGGCGGGGATACTGGCCCCTGCTGCGGGTACTGTTTTAACTGCATCTACAGCAGGACAATTTATAACGGCAGCCGTGGTATCGGGGGCTGCAGGAGGTTTTGCCGGGGGCTTTTCGGGGGCCCTGCTATGCGGGGCGGATCTTGGCCAGGCATTTAAAGCGGGGGCTGTAGGCGGAGTAATAGGAGCGGCCAGCGGATTCCTGTCATTGGCTTCAGGCTCGGTAGCCGGCTCCGGAGTAGGGGCGATGATTGAACGGGCCGCCAAACATGCCTTTTCCAATGCATGGCTGAACGGGATAACCGGGCAAAACATGAAACACGGGTTTATCACAGGAGCGCTGTCATCTTTCGGTAATAATTATATTTCCGGTAAGACGCATGTTTATGCTCTCAGGGTAACAGCTTCGGCCGTTTTGGGCGGAACCGTCGAAGAAATTGGCGGAGGTAAGTTTGCGAATGGGGCGATTACCGGGGCGTATAGCATGTTGTTTAATGATATGATGCATGAATTGAAGGAGAGGCCGCCAAAGGGGGGGATATTTAGAATTGATTACGGGAATTCTCCAGAACAAGAAAGACTTACTCATTTTTTATATGGAATAGATTATTTGAAAGAGAAATTTGCTAAAACTGGTCAATATATACCTTATAATGTAAACGATTGGTTTTCTAATGTAACTCATCCGCAGGGTAGTACACATACTAGTTTTGAAGGTAGTATCACTATTAAGGAGAATACTTTTAATGTAAATGTTACAGATTTTCCTGCAACTGAAGATAATTTTCAGTTTAATTGGTTTAATCAAGGGCCAAATGACGGCTTCCCTCGTAGTGTAGATGGTAAATCTTATGCAAATTTTACATTCTATAAAGTTCCAGGTTCAAACTATCCTCTTGTTAATATTAGAGTTCCCTATGAATACTCAGATTTATTTTATGATAGGTATCTTAAACAATAACGTCATACAATGAAAAGAATTATTTTGATATTTATTAGCTTTATTTTAATTTTAATATTAACATTCTATGTTAATAATAACTATAAACATAAAGAAATCGAGTATAAAGTTAATTGTAATCAATTGAAGCATATGAAAAATTCATTTCTTATTGAAGGATTTCTAATTAATTACTATTATATGCATGGGGAATTTCCAAATGATTATAGAAAAGTAGATTCTTCATTTTATAATTCAATTTATAATAAAAATATTAAAGATAAAGATTATGATTACATAAGAGACCAATTTTATTTAGATCCTTTTAGTAAAGACTCCTCTTTTTTCTTTTATAAACCAATTTATAATAAATACAATAATAAAAGAGAGGCGTGTCTGCTATTAAGTGCTGGTATTGATGGAAAAATCAATAATATATATCCAGACACTATTTATTTAAATGATTCCTTGAATATTAGTACTTATAATGATTGTAATCAAAAATTCAATTATTATTTCTCATTGTTTGGAAAAAAAGATATACTTGTATTACACCTAGACGGTATCAGTAATATGAAAACATTTCATAAATATTTTCCAATCAGTACTATTGTAGATTATTTTAAAAATTATAAAAACAAATATTTGAAATATAACCAAATGTTGAATAAAGCAATATGTACTGAAGGAATAGTTTATTCGGTTCTTAGCAAAGATAATGATAAATATATCGTGCTTAAAGATTCTAATATTTATTTATTATTTAATTTGTATTATCCGGATTCTATATCAATAAATGTAGCAAAATCGATAAAACTGCTTGGTATATGTAATAAATTTATAAATGATTCAATAATTGAATTTAAAAATACAATAGAATGCAATAATATCGGAAAAGATAATTAATAAGGTTTAGTTATGCCGCAAATGGAGGGAGTGACCAAATTAAATATGTTGAGAATGGTTCGTATACTGAACCGAAATTTTTTGGTTATGATTTGTACCTTAATCCGAAAGCATCCAAAGAGTTTATAAAAGGAATCTCGAACGCCTTAAATGTGAAAGCTACAGTAGAGGGGACTATTGGTACTTTTGTGAAACTTCCTGGAGTTGATAAAGTTATGTGGGCTTATACAATTGTTGATGGTGGAAATTCGATTTTATGGAATGAAATAATGAATAGATATGATGGTAGTGGATTAATGTTTGAATATAGAAACTATAGTTTTGGTATTAAGTACTCTCAAGGTTTTCTCACTATTTACAATCAATCAAATCCTAATCAGGAATTAGGTATTATTTCTTTATGGTAAAAAAGAAAATTATGAATAAAAAAGAAATCCTTATTCTTATTTTATCGATAGTTCTTATATCCTTAGATTTGTATCTTTATTTAGCAGATCCTTTGGAAAAAGATCTGATATTGCCAAAGTTTTTATTTTTATTTTTAGTCACTTTGGCTGTTTTTTATAAAAAATTTTGGACCAGAGTGTTATTTACACTATCACTGTTATTTATAGGTATTTCCTACTTTGCAGGTATTACTCTATTTTAAATATATTAAAAGCCACAAACGGGGAGGGTCCTGTTAATATGTTGACAAGCGAATCTCCCATTGAAGATATATTCAACAGGATAAATTATTTAAATGAAAGAGGTGAATTAAACAATTTAAATGATATTATTCTTCCTAATGGGTATGGTAAAAATACGTACATGGGATCATACTATCATAAACAGATTAATCTTTCAGGCTATACTTACGATTTAAGGATTTGGCCTTACAATTCTACGAACAAAGAGAGATATTATTACGATGCTTTTGATCTCGGATTTGGTAATTTAGATAGATGGTACAAAAATACACCAAATTTTAATTATGGATATTCAATTGGATTTTGGTTAGAAGGATATGAGAATAATCCCCTAATTATTATTGGCGCTAAAAGTATTACATCATACAATTATCTAAGGAACATATATCATAACATAAAACCTTAAATATGAGAAGACATATTTTATTTTTATTAATAATAACTCTAATGCCAATAGGTTGCAATGATTACAAAGATGAGAATATAAATATAAACGTTATAGGTTCTTGGTATTATCTTAACCAGGATAGTATTTACACAGAGATTTATATAGATTCATCAAAAATAATGTCTTTTTCCGAAAAGACTTTATATATGGGTCCCTATAAATATACAATTAGTAATAATCACATTTCATTTAATGACCTATATTATAAAATAGAACCTACAAGTTGCAAGTCAATGATATGGGAAAATTCTGAATATGAAATGAATATGAATAGGATCGATTCCTTCAGTTTCGATTTTTCACGCATTAAGGATGATGCTAATCCTTTTTACCTTCGTAAATATGTGTATTTAGTTAATCATGGATTAATGACAACTGAAGAAGCACTTAAACTGTTATGTGGGAAAGTAGATATTTATAATAATAAATATATTGAGGAAGATTTAAAAATTAATCATTGATAATCAATCACTGGTGTCTGGTAAAAATCTAGCGATATAGAAAAAAGGGCTGGTCAGTGAAGACCAACCCCGAATGGTTATCTTTGCCGTTGCTAAACAAAAAAGAATAACCATGAGTAAAAGTACAAATTTTACCGGACAGCCGATTTTAAATCAACTCTTAAAATTCCTGGATAAGGGGAAAATCAGGAAGATAGCCATGGAATACCAGGCAGACCGGTATGTTAAGAAGTTTTCAACCTACAACCATTTGGTGGTGATGCTCTTTGCTGCTTTCGAAGGCTATCAGTCTATCAGAGAAGTCATTTGGGGCTTGTTAGGTGAAGCGCATAAGCTGGCTCACCTGGGATTAAGTTACATCGTCAAACGCAGTACATTTTCGGAGGCAAACAAACGCCGTAGCAGTAAGGTTTTCGGGGATATCTATAAGAGTGTTTATCGAAAATATGCCTAACTTTTAGCGGACAGCCACCTGACAGATACCGATATGAGGCGCCTTTATATTATGGATTCCACCACGATAAGCCTCTTCAAAGAGATCCTTCAAGGCGTTGGCAGGCTTTCAAAGGATGGCAAAAGAAAAGGTGGTATAAAGGCTCATACGTGGGAAAATGCACATTGCTCTCAACCACAAAACTATCGGTCTTGCAACATAATGCTGCCGCCTCTTTTTTTTAAACACACCATGCCCAAATTCAATGATCACCTGGTTCAGTTCATGGACTGTCTCATCATCCAATAGGCCGACATTGTCTACAATATTCTGATATTCAAATTCATAACGCTCTTGCATAAATCCTTTTTCTACCCCCATGATCTGACGAATCAGAGTATGGTTGTTTGCCAAATCATGAAGATCATCGTAACTGATATTCAAACACAACCGAACCTGAGATAAAACAAAGATCTGCCACAGATCCATCCCCGGACGTCCTGTGCGTTTCTTGTCCGCAGTGATCTTGGATTCCAGGATCTCAAATACTTTTTCATTCCACTCCGGTGAAGTGAAGATCTCCTTCAGAGCTGCACACAAGGCCGGAAGGGGACCACTTCTTTTCTTGGTGGTGATTTTTGTATCCCCGATGGGGATCGTGCCAAGGGACATTTGTTGTTCGAATCTTTTTCTCATATTTGAAACTTGCTTGAAGTGTTACCCGGATTATGCGAATCTCAATTGCTTAACAGGTTGAATATCTGTATTTTTAGCAAATCAAACAAGGAAAACACTTATAAGATTCAAACAAGTTATTAACAATAACTAACTTTGTATCAATTAATTAAAAGTTTTCTTACAAACACTAATTAAAAAACACCTATGCAGTACACTGATTTTTTTCCAATTTTCACATTAACTGTCAACCGGGGGGGGCATGGGGTACCCCGGTCATTTCATGATCTGCTGAATACAAAAAATAATTTGTGGGGAAATCCGGGCCGGAGTTATTTTGTGTCGCGGGGTAATTCAGCAGATGACTTATCTTTTTTAAGCTTGTGTTGCAGAACAGCAACAGAGGGCGCTGAGATTTCGGGGTTTTTGCCATTAAGGGTGGCGGGTGGGGGGTGGGATCCCCTGTAAGAAGTTAGTATGTACTATATAATAGAACGATACTCTAGTAGTACGATACTCTAGAAGTACAATACTCTAGTAGTACGACACACCAGTAATACGATACTCTGCCGATTAATTTCCTAAAATGTCTTTATCCTTAAAACACGTTTGAAAATTTCTTTTTAACCACGGTCTTTTCCAATTTTACTATTCGAAAGGATCCGGGAGGATAAGGCGGATGATAGTTTTCCCGGCTGACCCAGACAGATTTCACAGTGACACGAATACCGTCTCTTTCGGATTACTTTTGCTTTTTATCCTGAAATCAACAAAACCGGTGCTATATTTTTGCCACTTTCTGAATCTGCATTCTTTTCAAGGATGCATTTCCCCCATTGGCAGACAGGGTTATCCGATCGAAAGGCTCTTCCGGGAAACACAAGGAAGTAATCACCCTTTCACCATGGTTCATGAATATTTCAACCGAACACCGGTCAACAACCATATAGAGATCCGTTTGCTTCATTTCATGAAGAAGAGGCGCATGCGAAACTCCGTTGAATGAGGGACTGAAGTCCGTGATGCCCGAAGCCGATCGGTCGAGAGTCATCATTTTTGCAGGGTTTGACAGGGAATCAGAACAGATTCATTGTTGCCGTTCGATAAGCGGATGTTGAAGGTATCACATGACGAAAGATCCAGACTTACATCGACGACAAATGAGGAGGCTGCTTCTGCCGGAAGGCGGTAAAGATTTTCTTTTCTGCCGATGGTTTCACTGTTAATCGTTTTTAAACCTGAAAGGAGACGGTCGAATTCCGGTGATGGAAATGATTTCAGGATATACCCGTCCTGATCCTGTGCCAGGGAAAGATCCCTGGGAAGGGTCATGGCACCACGCCACGGATCCGTGGGAACTTTATCGCAATAAGCCCAGTTACTCATCCATCCGATAAAGATCTTACGTTGTCCTGTATTTGACCAGGTTACACCGGCATAATCGTCGGGACCAAAATCTGCCCATTTGGTATCCTGAGTGTCTGCCTGAAAACGATGACCATCAAATTCACCCGTGAAATATTGTGTGGCAGAACCGCCATTTGGCCCGCCGGGATTGATATTGACCAGCATCACCCATTTCCCGGTTTTCCCGTCCTCTGTGGTAAGTTTGAAAAGATCGGGGCATTCCCATACGCCCCCGTGGGCTCCGGCATTTGCCCCAAATTCACTTTCGAATGTCCAGTCAAGAAGGTTCGCTGAAGCGTAAAGTCTGACACGATCGCCGGCAGCAAGGATCATGATCCATCTTCCTGTCTTGTCATACCAAAAGACATTCGGATCCCTGAAATTTTGAATACCGGGATTTTTAATGACCGGGTTGCCGCTGTATTTTTCCCAGTTCAGGCCGTCATCCGTGCTGTAGGCCAGTGCCTGGGACTCCGGATAGGGTTTAAGTTTGGAATTATGGTATGTGAAAACTGCAACCAGGGGAGGGTTGGCAATCGTGCCGAAACCGGAGGTGTTTTGGCTGTCGAGAATAGCGCTGCCGCTGTAAATGGAGCCCAGACTGTCGGGATCCAGGGCTACCGGCAGTTCCTTCCAGTGCATCAGGTCGCTGCTTATAGCATGTCCCCACGATTTTTCCCCGGAGACCATAGTTCCGGGAGAATACTGGAAAAACAGGTGGTACGTATTGTGGTAATAAACCATCCCGTTGGGATCATTTATCCAGTATTTTTCAGGGGTAAAATGAAAAAATGGCCGGAAAGATATTTCGGATGGTTGTTGATCGGCTTTGGGGCTTTCCTTTTTTTTCCGGTTAAAAGAACAGCTAGTCACAATCAGTATCATCATGAAGATGAAACTTGTCCTGAGGTGTCCTGAGAAATCAATTTTCATTTCTGCGATTTTAAGTTGAAAGATGCATGACCGGATAGGTACAGCAGTTAAGATTCATTTTAAGTCTTAAATCCAACATGCCGCCTTCACAAAGCTAAAAAATCATAGGATATGGTGAGCTATTGCTCTGTTCATTTGTCACAAGAAGTTGTGAAAATGTACTTTACAGGATTGTAACCCTGGGTCTGGAGCGATGGTTATCCATCAGCAACAGTGCTTCTCTCTCTGTACCGGCGGACATTTCACGCTCCCGTATGAACAAAAAACGCAACAGTCTCCTTTCTTTGGCCTCAGGATGGTTTTACATTCTTCACATTCATAAAAAATCTGGCATGAATCCTCAGGCATCACCTCCTCTTTCCGGTGTCCGCATACCGGACAGGTAATGACAGATTTTAATTCTACATCTTTCATAAATCTCACCCTTTCAATGAATCGTTGATAACACTCCTTACTCTTTATTTTCAGGAATGGGACGGCTTTTTACCCGTGACCGTAATGCTGTATATGCCGGCACCTGAACGCCGGTATGCTTCAAGTGTCTTACCGCTTGTATAGGGCAGCAACATGTCGTCAGGTACCATGATCTCACGCTGTTTTCTGATTTCCACATGTTCAAAGCCGGAATCCCGGATGATGCGCAAATAATCCTCCTGTTGCAGGGCTCCGGAAACGCAGCCGGCATATAAGGCAGCAGCATCTTTAAGTGAAGCGGGCAGATCTCCTTTCAGTACCACATCCGAAATGCAAAACCGGCCACCTTCTTTGAGCACCCGCATGATTTCCCTGAAAGCAGCCTCCTTATCCGGAACCAGGTTCAGAACACAGTTGCTCAGGACAACATTGTACGAAGTGTCTGGCAAAGGCATGTTTTCAATATCACCCTGAATAAATTCCACGTTGCTAAAACCCAGTTTCCGTTTGTTCTCATCAGCCTTTGCGATCATTTCTTCCGTGAAATCGAGGCCGGTCACCTTTCCTGTTTCTCCGGTGAGGGCACGTGCAACGAAGCAATCGTTTCCCGCACCCGAACCAAGGTCAAGGACGTGATCGCCCAGCTTTATTCCCGCAAATTCGGTCGGAATCCCGCAACCCAGTCCAAGATCGGCCTCTTTCACATACCCTGCTCTTGATTCGTAGCTTTCATTAAAGACAGAATAACCGATGTCTGCCGTTTCGTTGCAACAGCAGCCGCAATCCGAAGGTTGTCCGGCCAGAACAATGCCGGCGTATTTGTCTTTCACGACCTGTTTTATCTCATCTGAATTTTTCATAGTATGGTTATTTTATTGATAAATCTGTTGCTATTTCCTGCCTCCGGAAGATGGGTCGCCTGCCGGTTGGGCCTGATGGAAATATTTTTTCTGTAACCAGAGGGAGACGGAGACCAGGCTGATCAATACCGGTACCTCTACCAGCGGACCGATTACCGCTGCGAAAGCTTCACCCGAATTGATCCCGAAAACAGCCACCGCTACTGCAATGGCCAGTTCAAAATTGTTACTGGCTGCAGTGAACGAAATGGTGGCCGTTGTGGCATAACCAGCGCCAATTTTTTTACCCATCAGGAAGGAAAGGAAAAACATGATCACAAAATAGAGAATCAGGGGAATGGCAATGCGGACAACATCCAGAGGAATCCTGACGATATACTCTCCTTTCAGCGAAAACATCACAAAGATGGTGAAAAGCAAGGCGATAAGTGTCAACGGACTAATGGCCGGAAGGAAAGATTCCTGGTACCACTGTCTGGATTTTACCCGGAGTAAAACATACCTTGTCGAAAATCCTGCGATGAAAGGAATGCCCAGGTAAATGAAAACGCTCCTGGCTATCTGGCCAATAGTGATGGTCACTGAAAACGATTTTAATCCAAGCCATCCCGGCAATACGGTAATGAACAACCATGCATATAAAGAGAAGAACAGGACCTGGAAAATGGAGTTGAAGGCGACCAGCCCGGCAGCATACTCTGTGTCTCCTTTCGCAAGCTCATTCCAAACGATAACCATGGCAATACAACGGGCAAGACCAATGAGGATCAACCCTGCCATGTATTCGGGATGATTATGTAAAAATATGACGGCCAGGAGAAACATGATGACGGGCCCGATAATCCAGTTCTGAACAAGCGACAAGGTGAGTACCTTCCGGTCCCTGAAGACATCCTTCAGTTCCTCATATTTCACCTTGGCCAGTGGAGGATACATCATGACTATGAGACCGATAGCGATTGGAATATTGGTAGTGCCCATGCTCAGGCTGTCCCAGAATGATGCAATCGCGGGGAAAACATACCCGGAGAAGACGCCCGCCGCCATGGCGGCGAAGATCCACACCGTAAGGAAACGGTCGGAGAAGGAAAGTTTACGTTGAGCTGTTGCCATAACGATTAGGTAAACTGTTCATTATAAAATTTATTGAACCTGTCACGGATTTCGTCCCTTACCCTGCGGAATACCGCCAGAACCTGCTCCTCCGTGCCTGTAGCCTTAGCCGGATCTTCAAAACCGATGTGTAGCCGGTGACCTACCTTCCCGGTAAATACCGGACAACTTTCCCTTGCATCGTCACAAACGGTGATGACATAATCAAAAGCTTCCGCAATATATTTATCCACGCTCATGGGTTTTTTCCCACTGATATCTATCCCTGCCTCCTTCATGACTTTAACTGCAAAAGGGTGTACCTGTGAAGAGGGATCTGTTCCCGCACTGAATACCTTCAGCCCGGCATCAAAAGACCGTAGAAATCCTTCGGCCATCTGGCTCCGGCAGGAATTACCTGTACATAGAATCAATATCTTCATCTTTTACAATAATTAGTAGGGTCCTTACTGATTTCGTTCATGAGATTTTCAGTAATCAATTTCATTCTCCCTATCCCTTCCGGGTTAAGACAATAATTTGTTTTTACACCTTCAATACTGCCCTGAACAAGACCGGCCTTTTTGAGCTCGTTTAAGTGTTGGTTCACTGTCGTCCGGCTAAGAGGAAGAACATCTGAGATGTCGCCGGTAATACACGATTTGGTCTCTGCCAGGTATTTCAGAATGGCCAGACGCGCCGGATGTGCCAGGGCTTTGAAGTAAGCTGCACATACCTGTTGTTCAACTGAGAAAAGTTCGGTCTTTGATTGTACCATGACTTGAAATTTTGACGTAAATATACGACGCAATTTAGAATAACGTATAATTACGTCATAAATATTTATGAATTTATTTTATTTACTTCACACCGTCGGGAAATGGTTTTAACCTCATCCGCAAATTTCCTAAGTTTGTAATGTTTCACGATACTTTCCGGATACGACCGGTTCTTATACCAATTACTAAACTAATACCACTGAACATGAGAAAATCACTTTTGCTTTTTATGACTCTGGCAGGGATGACCGCAACTGTTTGTGCCGGTGTAATAACCTTCCCGGCAACCGAAGGCATGGACGCTTCCATTCATTATACGCTAAAAGCCGATGGAAGGGATGTAATGGTGTATGATGCTCCTTTTGCATCGTATGCTGTCTTTGATTTTACCGGAAAGGTTGATGTCGAGATCCGGGCCGACAGGGATATAAAATGGGTGGATGTAAGGCCACTCAGCAAGGGCATAAAACCTGAATTTAAGGACAGTACAATTCATATTACCCTCACTCAGCCCTGTAATCTGAGTATTGAACTCAACGGTGATTACCTCAATTTCCCGCTTTACCTGTTCACCAACGCTCCGGAGGAAAATGCACCCGGGCCGGGTGACAAAGGTGTGATATATTTCGAAGGCGGGAAAGTTCACGATGCAGGACTGATCTCTCCTAAAAGCGGTGAAACGGTTTACATTGCGGGCGGAGCTGTGGTGAAGGGTGTCATCAATGCAAAGGGTGTTGAGAATGTTAAAGTGATGGGCCGCGGGATTTTACTTGGCTCCGAAAACCGTGCTCTGGCGCGGGAATTTAAGACCCGGTTTGTCGAATTTACCGATTGTAAAAATATCCTTGTGAAAGATATTCTTCTCGTGGATAGTCATACCTGGCAGATTGTTCCGTTCAACACGGAAAACATCGAGGTTGACGGCGTAAGGATTTTAAGCGATAACGGAAGTGATGACGGGATTGATATTGTCCGGAGTCGCGGGGTAAAGATTCACAACTGTTTTATTCATACCAAGGACGACTGTATCGCGATTAAATCGTTCGGTGATTATCCTTCTGATGTGAATTGCGAGAACATTGAGGTGGAGAATTGTGTGTTCTGGAATGCGGCCTGGGGAAACGGACTGGAGATTGGTTTTGAACTGCGGTCGGATTACGTCCGGAATATTGTATTCAGCAACTCCGATGTCATCCATGTCCAGGCAGGTGCCGTATTCAGCATTCATAATGCCGACAATTCAATCGTTGAAAATGTGGTGTTCAAGGATATCCGGGTCGAAGATGCCCGCCAGAAGCTGATTGACCTGGCCATCTTTCTTTCGCAATACAGCGTGGACCGGCCTCAAAGCACAGAGGAAAGGGAGAAGCTTTACCTGAGAGGTGCATGGGACGGCGTGCTGGAAGTACCGGCAGGGCAGGAGGCAGAGCATTCAAAATACCGCGGGCAGATCAGGAATATCGTCTTCAAAAATATCAGTGTTGAGGGCTATTTACCTTATTCGCTCATCAATGGCTTTGATGAAAGCCACCAGGTGCAGAATGTGGTCATTCAGAATCTGACGGTATGTGGTCATAAGGTTACGACTCCGGAAGAGCTAAAATTGCATACGGAAATTGCGAAAGGGATCGTGATAAAGTAAAGGGACGAATTCCGGAAGGAGACAACAAAGTCTTACACGGGATTATAAGAGTGCATGCCAGGGTGTTTTGGTCATTCATGAAGTGATCGGTCAGGAGGTTCTGAACATCCTCATTTTATTCAGCCCCGGATGTAATTTCCCGGTCAAAGTCAAGTAGTGTCCTGGCAGACCTGACCATGCAGTTCAGCCAGTTTTCGGTGTGAAAGCCATTATTGGTCCATACCGTGGTTATCTGACCGTCATCCTGTTGTGCCTGTGTTATACTGTTTGCCAGGGCAGTTGCTTTTTGAATGTAAATAGAATCCCGGGTAGCTTTATACAGTGTCATGTATGAATAGATCATCTGGCATGAGCTGGCGTCGACAGGAACATAAAAATGATATTGTTCCAGGACACAGGGTGTGAGCCAGTTCTCTGAATCCTTCGCATTCCATTTAATGGACGATAAAAAAACAGCTGATGGCTCCTCCCAGATGACGAACTGGTCTTCGGAAAATCGCACAAGTTCTTTAGCTATGGCAGTATTTTTATGCGAGGCCGGTTCATATTTCAGAAGATACATGGCATAGTTTGTAGGCGGATATTCAGAAAGATTGCGGTATTTTTCACTGTATGACGGGACATCTTCAAACTGGCCTTCCCAGTAGAACGTTTTTAACGGGTTTTCCTGAATCCATCCAACAGCTTTATGAATGACGTCCTCATAATCATTTTTGCCGTACTGCACCTCAAGTCGTTTGAGGTACATCATCAGCCCGGAAGGCATCATCAGGTGGGTGTCCAGGGGTTGGGCAGTATTGAAGTCCAGTTTCAGGTACCAGGTTCCGTCTGGTAACTGAAGTTGTGCATATGCATCGGCAATATTCACTGCCCGGTCATACCATTCCCGGTTTTTCGTCCTGTCGTAAAGGTCAAGAAGTGTATTACCATAGGAATATCCGTAAAGCATCATCAGTTTTCCGGCATTGAGCTGTACAATGTCGTTAACGCCATTGTCATTGTTGATGCCGGGGATTTTCATTCTTGCAGCAACAAATGCGGTATTATAGGTAGGCACAAATGATGATAAAACCGTGCTTTCTGAAGTAGAAATTTTTACAAGGTAATGTGCCATGTTCAAAGCGATTTTCATCGCTTTTACGGAATCTTCCCTTGATGTGGATGGCAGACCGGAATAGGACAGCATTCCGTCTATCAGTGAGGAAATGATTTTTGAGGGATAGCCGTACAGGCTGTAGTGCAGGTCCGGTTCATCACCTTTCAGCCATTCCTGCACATGCGGAAGGTTATAAATATATTGCAGGGTCTGAACTGCAGCATCATGATAGGTCTTCTTCGGGGAATTTTTGATCCCGGTAAACGGTGCTGAGTGATAAAATTGTATGTTATCAAAACTTCTGATCGTATCGCCTTCCAAACCGATAGCCTTTACCTTCAGGCTCAACATGCCCGAGGGTATATCAGGCCAGTATTTGCTCAGGGAAATAACCGGTTGGTTTTCATCCCATGAAAAAGTTTTGGTGCTCTTTTCAAATGACAATGTACAATGATAGTGTCCTGCATTTACGACCGTATCAAACCGGAAAACCGGTGCATAAATAAACTTTGTGGCATAAGTATTCCAGGAGGGAACATCCGGGAATATTTGTTTCGATGGGACAGGGTACCGGGTCTCTTCATAATATTGGGTTCCTGTAGGAATGATGCTGCATGAAAAAAACAAAACGGCAGGTATCAAAAAATAAGAAGGTTTCATGAAGTGCAGTATTAATGATATGCCAATACACCTAAAATCGGCATGATGAAAAAGAATACAATGTTGAACAGTAAAAAAAATCAGTTACACAAAACTTGCCCGGTTAAACATTTTTCACTTATTTGGGTGTGAAAATTCGTTCAGTATGAAAATTAGGTATTTCACTTCAATAATCCACCCATATTGCAGAATTTGTTTTGCCATAAAATAATCATCAAACATAGAGTTCAGCGAAAGCTGGAAACTGGATTAAAAAGTATTTTAAATTTGCCGGAGGATTTAAGTCCTGAATTCCGGGAACAGACATCTGGTCCGGTGGAATAATTATGGATCGTTATCAAAGGAAAACATAAAACCCGGGTGAAATCCCACGGAGAGTGTATGGCATTCAGGGGAAATGGCACTTTTTACATGCAGGATGCAGGATATAAATGGGAATTTGTCTCCGGATCTGATCCGAATGTAATGAAGAATTGTTATACAAGCGTTGAACACGACAAAAATAAAGCCTGGCCGGGGTAAAATGATCGCGGCTTGTTTTCAGGATTAGAACAACTTGTTTCAATGAGTAAGAATCTTTCGAAGATCTGGGTATAATTATTAATGAACCGGCCTTTTATGCAGAAAAATAATCTATTCAGAAAGAAAACGGAAGCAGATATTCTTCCTGAAATTGAGGGAGGGTTAAATGCAGCCCTGAAACGAAACCTGACTGTCCGCGATCTGACCGCTTTTGGTATTGCAGCCATCATTGGTGCCGGCATTTTTTCAACGATAGGGACAGCCGCTGCCAGCGGAGGTCCGGCCATTGCGGTCCTGTTTATTTTTACTGCTGTTGCCTGCGGATTTTCCGCCTTGTGTTATGCGGAATTTGCTTCCCGGGTCCCGGTTTCAGGGAGTGCCTATACCTATGCTTATTATTCTTTCGGTGAACTGATAGCCTGGGTCATTGGCTGGGATCTTTTGCTGGAATATGCCATAGGAAATATTGCAGTAGCGATATCCTGGTCCGACTACTTTACCGAGTTCCTTCACGGCTTTGGATTCAGAATCCCCGAATTTCTGACTGTCGATTACTTTACGGCCTTCAGGGCTCATACGGAAGCGGCGACAGCATTGGCGTCAGGACATTCGCTGGATTCATTATCCTTCCTTACCCGGGAAGGTTACCGGGCATGGGAACTGGCCCCGACGATCGGACATATTCATCTCATTGCCGATATTCCGGCGCTGATCATAGTGTTCATCATCACGGCCATCGTTTATGTAGGGATAAAAGAATCCAAAACAGCCAACAACATCATGGTCGGAATCAAGCTGTTGATCGTTTTTGCCTTCATCATGATCGGCTCGTTCTATGTCAAACCCGACAACTGGCATCCGTTTGCACCAAACGGGATAACAGGGGTTCTCAAAGGAGTCTCGGCGGTATTCTTCGCCTATATCGGCTTCGATGCCATTTCCACAACTGCAGAGGAATGCAAGAATCCGACCCGGGATCTGCCACGGGCAATTTTCCTGGCCCTGCTGATATCAACGGTATTATATGTGCTGGTCGCGTTGGTCCTGACCGGCATGGTCAAATACAATCAGCTTGAAGTCGGAGATCCGTTATCTTTTGCTTTCCGGAAAGTAGGGCTAAACTGGGTAAGCGGTGTTGTAGCTTTTACTGCCCTGATAGCCATGGCAAGTGTTCTGCTGATCTTTCAGATCGGCCAGCCCAGGATCTGGATGAGTATGAGCCGTGACGGCCTTTTACCAAAGATCTTTTCCAGGATACATCCCAGGTTCAAAACCCCTTCTTTTGCGACCATCATCACAGGACTGGTCGTCGGGATCCCTGCCATGATGCTTAACCTGACAGTGGTCACTGACCTGACCAGTATCGGGACCCTCTTTGCTTTTATCATTGTCTGCGGCGGAGTTCTCATGCTTCAGAACCTGGATGATCACAATCGAGTGCCGGGCAAATTCAGAGTCCCGTATATTAATGGAAAATACATTGTGCTCCCAATGCTGGTGGTTATCGGGGCGGCAAGTTATTATTTTAACCAGGATTACTGGAATGCCTTCTTTAGTGGTGAAGATGCGTCGCTGTTCAGCTGGGAAGAGACACCCTCTCTTCTCTTCTTAATATTCAGCGTTTATATTGGTGTGTTGAGTTACAGAAGAAATCTCTCCCTGATCCCCGTTCTTGGTCTTCTCAGCTGTCTTTTTCTTATGACGGAGATGGGATTGTCAAACTGGCTGAGATTTATTATATGGTTACTCATCGGCCTGGTCATCTATTTCACTTTCGGGAGAAAACACAGCAAACTTAACGGGCCCGGGGTACCGGCTCACTGACAGACCGGCATGGCTCCTGTCTATTAAAAAATGTTAATACTGAACAATTATACGGGATTATGTCGTTCTATTGTATAACTTTTTTTTAAAACTACGGTTGATAAGGATTTAGCATATCTGCGAGACCCGATGAGATTTATGGTGCAACCCTCCTTTTTCGCTACGGATCAGGCAGAAAACCTCAGAGTAATTTTATGAGTTTTTTAAGTCGCAATAAAGGTTGATTAAAACGGTACATGGCAGCATTGCCCTTTACATATCATGCATTATAGGAGAACAGGATGATTGAAAATTTTCGACAAAGCATTTTTTTACTGGCAGCATTCATTTTTCTGACTGCCAAAGTTTCAGCAGCAAATTCTGAAATCCAAAGAGCCAGCCCGGGTGCCGCCGGGAATACTTTAACCAGTGACAGCCTTAAGGTGAGTAATTTGCCGGTTCATGTTTTCCGTGCAGCCCGTGAACAGAAAAATCAGCCCTTGGTGGTCATTATTTCAGGTGACGGGGGATGGAACAGTTTCATTGACGGGCTTGCTCACACGTATTCCCGCGATGGTTTTGATGTGGCTGGTATCGATGCCCTGAAGTATTTCTGGCATAAGAGTAACCCTACAGATGCTTCCCAGGATTTTTCCGCAGTGATACGTTACTTTGCCATGAAATGGCAGAAACGCCATGTTATTTTGCTTGGATATTCTTTTGGAGCAGACATTTTGCCTTTCGTATTCAACGATTTTTCGCAATCTGTCAGAAAGATGATACCTCTTATGGTAATGATGTCGCCAAGTCATCACGCATCATTTGAATTTCAGATTACCGGTTGGCTGAAAGGCGATGCAAACAGCCCCTATCATGTTGTGCCGGAGATCGAAAAGATCACATGGTGTCCGAAAGATCATTATTTACGGAAAAAAAGAGCATGAAAGCCTGGTGGGTGATCTGCCTGCCGGCAGTGCTGACTTTGTTGCCGTTGATGGCGGGCATCATTTCAACAATGACTACAATGCACTGACCACTCCGGTTATAAAAGTTTACAGATCAATGCATCCATAGCTAAAACTTAAAGCAGCGGAGATGGAAGCCATTGAATTATTTCAAAATTTTTACATTTTCATGATTATCATTTGATTAGTTTTACGGCCATAAGTAAAAAATTTAGGGACTAACACATCTTTATGATCAAAAGCCTTGTATTTGGGGTATTCCTTATGACATTTTTTGTGCCTGCCGGTTCCTGTTCTCAGGTGGAGCCACATCCCCAAAAGGGCATATTGGATCTCAGGAGTTACCAAGATTTTGACTGCAAAGTTATGACTCTGCAGGGAGATTGGATGTTTTACTGGCACCGGCTTCTTTCTCCCGATAGTGTCAACTGGTCGGGGGATGCCGCAGGCGGGACATTTGTTCATGTTCCTTCATACTGGACATCCTATCGGGATTCCGATGGAAATTCCCTGCCGGGCACCGGTTATGCCACCTACGGGCTTCGCATTTTACTCCCCAAGGGGTGCCGGGATTCACTTGGTTTCAGCCTCCCTGTTTTCGATTCATCCTTTGGATTTTTTCTGAACGGGATACGGCAGGGAGGCAATGGCAAAGTTGGCACGGCCAAAACTGCCGGCGTTCCGGGATATTCTCCGTTCACCACTTATTTTAGACCCGTCTCAGATACGCTTAACCTGGTGTTACATGTGTCGAATTATGATCACAGACGGGGCGGATTCTGGAAAGAGATTATGTTTGGGAAGGCCGGTGCCATCCAGAAACGCCAGAATGCAAATGCACTTATTGTCGACCTTTCGCTGGGTGTCCTGCTGGCTTATTTTTTGTTTTTCCTGTTTTTTTACCTCATATTTCCCCGGAGTAAAATGCTGTTGTTTTTCGCGCTGACGCTGGCAGGCATCTTTATCCGGCTGTCTTTCACGAATATCTTTCCATTTCAGCTTATCTTTCATCCTTCCTGGACATGGCTCATCAGGTTTGAATACCTTGGGACCTTTATGGCATTTGGTTTTGGATTATGGTATCTCTATTCCCTTTTCCCTTCCCGCATTGCCCGCTATTTTACGATTATTAATACGTTTATATCAGGCGTGTTAACCGTGATCATCCTCGTTGTGAAGGTGAGAATATTTGCCTGGTCCATGTTGTACCTGGAGCCTGTGGCAATGATAGCCCTGTTGTGGTACCTTGTATACACACTGAACAGGATCATTCAACGGAAAAAAGGGCACCTTCTTTATTTCATTGCGTTATTAATATTCCTGTTTGCCCTGGTCAATGATATTTTCCTGGCAAATTCATGGTCGGCCCTGTTCGGCAATTATGTACTTCATTTCTCGGTTTTGTTCCTGATCGTTGTCCAGGCAGTGATGATCATCCGGAATTGGGTGGGAGTATTCACTGAAAAAGAAGGTCTTTTCAGCAGGATAAAATTAATAAATGTCAATCTTGAAGATCTTGTCAGGGAACGTACGAATGAAATAAATGAGAGGACATTGGAAATCAGAAAGCAGAATAAAAAAATTGTCCTGCAGAATGATGAACTTCAGCGGGAGATTGAATTCAAGAACCGGTTTTTTTCCATCATTGCCCATGATCTGCGGGGGCCGTTGGCCAGCATCAACCTTTACCTGCAGATGGCTGCAAAAGATATTCCCCTGGCAAAACGGACCGATATCCTGGAAAGCACAGCTACCACAGCCGGTTCGGCATTGAATCTTGTTGAAAATCTATTGTACTGGGGCCGTAGTCAGGATAAGCAGTTGAGCATTCATCCCCGGGAGTGTTTTGTCGAAGATATTGTCGGGGAAATATATACGCTTCTGGGTGAAATAGCTCACCAGAAAGGTGTTGAACTGATTCTCATTGCCGACAGCAGGACGAAAATCACAGCTGACAGGGAAATCATCCTGATCATTCTTCGCAATCTTATTTCCAATGCCATTAAGTTCAGCAACCGGGGGAACCAGATTGCAGTTCTGGTAAAAGCTGAAAAGGACACCATAATCATTACCGTTGAGGACCATGGCATTGGGATGAGCAAGGAGCAGATCGAGAGTGTTTTTTCAGACGATGTCCTTTTCTCAACATATGGCACTGGAAATGAAAAAGGTACCGGGCTTGGTCTCAGGCTCTGTCTTGATCTGGTAAGATTACACCAGGGGAATTTGGAAATCTCAAGTGTGACGGGGAAAGGTACCAGCGTCAAAGTCAGTCTGCCCCGGGACTTACCCGAACAGGAAAAATAGGATGTTGAGGGTAATTCCGGAAACTATCTCACTTCGATCACATGAAATGGGATCTGGATCATGGATCTGAGATCGTTGCCCAGTTCCTGCATCGATTCATCATCATAATCAAAGTGCCAGAATATAACGACATCGTGTCCCTCGAGAAAGAAATCATTGAACCGGGCAAGAAAGTTGGTGATGTATTTTTTGGAACCGCTGTTAATATATTCAAGGTGGAAGCGCAATTCAGTCTTTTCGAAGGGGTTTTCCATATACAACTGAACTTCATGAAGAAGTGGGGAAAAGAATTCAAAAGCATCCTCCGGTATAGATCGCCCCTTAATCTCAAATACCCCTTTTTCAACAGTTATGCTGGGGGTGCTTTTTGTCCCTTCAATATGCATGACCAGAATTTTATTCAGGGTAAAGATAAAAAAATTGAGAAATAAACTGAAATCGGAGTAAGGATTTCAGCGTGAAAACAGATTTGGTTTCTCAATTTCAAAAAGGGTCGGATAGTCTTCATCAAATTTCTTCAAGATCTCTGAAATGATGGTCTCCCTCATAAATTTGGACTTATTGTCAACTTTGTATTTGAGGCAATATGCCTCGATTGCTTTTACCTCGCGGTTATTAAAAAGGATGGAATGCCGGTTCTTTCTCAGCAGGTCTTTTTCTCTTGGTTTCCTTTCTTTCACGTTCACGTGCGATTGTTTGCGTTAAAAATACGTATTTCGTGCTATGTCCGGCGGATAAAGGGAATGAAAGAATTAACAAGATACTAACAACAGCGCTTAGTCCGGTGAAGAGACCGGGCAGTCGATGGACATTTTTTTAGCTTGTGTTTGTTTTATTTTGGTTCGACAGCCGAGCTAGTTTGCACTATACATCATACCGAATGATATAATAAATGGCTTTCGGTGTTACAATGCCCAGGAGCCAGGTAAGCACAAGTGAGATCAGGCACAGAAGGAAAAATCCGTGCCACCAGACGGTGATGAGCATACTGATCTGCCAGCCGGCAAGCAGCATAACAGTAATAAAAATAAGAAAGCGGAAAATGAGTCTGAAATCAGGTTTAAGCCTGAACATGAGCGAAGTGAGGACAATTTGGCCTATGGCATAAAATCCCTGCGAGGTCACGCTCGCCATGGCTGCTCCCAGGGCCTTATATCTGGGGATGAGCAGAAGGTTCAGGGTGAGGTTTAACGCCACGGTGAAAGCGGCCAGCAGGTTAAGTTGTTTCAGGCTGCCGTTTGCGGTAAGCAGAGTTCCGAAAATATAAGAGGTGGAGATAAAGGTGAAACCAAAAATCAGGATGCGGTAAACGGTCGAAGAATAGTCAACGTGCTCGTGGTACAAAAGACCGATCATATTCCTGGAGTAAAAAAGAGATACTAAACCAAGGGTGAGTGCAGGAATGATCACTAATGAATAGGAAAGCTTCAGCATTGCTCCTATGTCCTGTCCCTGTTTAATCATTTTGGAAAAGATCGGCAGCAATAAGCCGGCAAAAAGAAAGGCGAACATGGACGCGGCATCCAGGATCCGGAATCCCTGTGCATAAATGCCGGCCTGGACATCGCCATCGGGAAGCATCCTGGCCATCATCACCGTGTCGACGCGGTTAAAGAACGACATGAGCAGGATCAGGATAGCGAAGGGATAACTCTGTCTCAGGATCTGCAGACCATACCGCCATCTGAATTCAAAACGTACCCGGCCTGAATGGTAAAGGACAATGGCAAGTGCAATGAAAACCGTGACAAGATACGAGGCCGTCTGAGCATATATGAACCATTCAAGCCTGAACGGTCTGTCGGTGACATGTCCCCAGAGCAGGACACTGCAAATCGCGATCATCAGGATCCGGTCGGTAACCGAGATTATGCTGTCCGTCCTGAAATAATGGAGTCCGCTTATGTTAGACCTCAGGTAAAGGATGAACGAGAGGAGGAATTGGTTCAGGATCAGAACACCCAGAATTTTAAACCGGATTGCATCATATCCAAGGATAAATCCTGTCAGCAGAACCACAATGGCATAAAAGACGGCCAGAGTCAGTTTTAAGGGGACAATTTTCGACAGATATTCGCCAAGGAGATCCGGATTACGGGCGATGCTGCGGTTGTTGAAATTAACGATTCCGGCATCGAGAAGGATATTCAGCAGGATGGAAAGACTGAAAAGCGAGAAGTACAGTCCGTACTCTCCTGCACCCAGCACATTCTGCACCTTCCTGTCGATACCAAACATCCAGAACGGTTTTACCAGGAGGTTCAGAAAAAGCAGCAGTGCCAGGTTTGTGACGAATTTCCTTTTCAAGATTCATGATTTAGTAACCTGCCCTGAGAGAACAGGCATTCTGCCGGTACAGCAGATAACTTGTCCCTCATTCAGGAAACGAAGATAGGAAACAAAGTTTATTCCTCATTTCTTTTCAGGCCAAATGCAACAGATTTTCGTTTTTATGTCACGAATTTTTACCTTTAGCTTCATCAAAAAACAAAAGATGCGTATCGCGGTTAATACACGTTTACTTCTGAAAGACAGGCTTGACGGGATAGGCTGGTTCAGCTACGAAACGCTCAGAAGGATAACGGTGCGCCATCCTGAGCATGAATTCATCTTTTTGTTCGACCGGAAATTCGATCCTGAATTCATCTTTTCATCCAATGTCAGGGGGGTTATCACCGGTCCCCAGGCAAGGCATCCCGTTTTATGGTATTTTTGGTTCGAATGGTCAGTACCGCGTATCCTTAGAAAAGAGCGGGCAGACCTCTTCGTCTCCCCCGACGGTTACCTCCCGCTGAGAGGTACGGTGCCCTCCGTGGCTGTCATCCACGACATCAATTTTTTGCACCGGCCGGGGGATCTTCCCCTCAGCAGCCGCTGGTATTACAATCATTATTTTCCGGAATTTGCCAGGCGGGCCAAAAGGATCGGCACGGTATCGGAATATTCGAAAGCTGACATCTGCAGGAGTTACGGCGTGGAACCATCCAAAGTCAGCGTATTGTATAACGGGATCAATGAACATTATAAGCCGGTTTCAGATAGGGAAAAGCAGGCCGCCCGCGACAGGACAACCGGCGGGACGCCCTATTTTATTTATATCGGCACCCTTCATCCAAGAAAGAATATCCCGGGATTGCTCAAAGCCTACGACCTTTTCAGGGAAGAGACAGGCAGCGCATACAGGCTGGTCATCGTGGGTGAGAAAATGTTCATGACCTCAGAGATCGACCGTACATTTTCCGGCATGAAACACCGGGCGGAAGTGATCTTCACCGGGCGGATGGATCCCGCGGAATTGCAGCAGGTCCTTGCTTCTGCCGAAGCGCTGGTTTTTGTGCCGTTTTTCGAAGGGTTTGGCATCCCGGTGATCGAAGCCATGAAATGCGGTGTTCCGGTCATTGCTTCCGACGCTACCTCGCTGCCCGAAGTGGCCGGGGGTGCTGCGCTGCTTAGCGGACCTGAAGATTTTCGGGCCATCGCGAACCACATGCGCCAGGTAACCACCGATCCTGGCCTGAGATCCGGACTGGTATCCAGCGGACTGAAGCGTGCGGCAAATTTCAGCTGGGACCGTACGGCAGACAAATTCTGGGATCTTATTGAAAATACGGTAAACGATGCTTAAACGCTGGTACAACAAGGGAATGGTTGAGGCAGGATGCGATGAGGCGGGCAGGGGCTGCCTGTCGGGACCGGTCTACGCTGCTGCGGTGATCCTTCCGGCATCGTACAGGAACCCATCGCTGAACGATTCGAAGCAGGTTCCCGAACCATTGAGGTATGAACTCAGGGAGGAGATTGAAAGAAAAGCAGTAGACTGGGCCGTCGGAATTGCCAGCGTGGAGGAAATAGACGAAATCAATATTCTGAACGCTTCATTCCTGGCCATGCACCGGGCTATTGCCGGACTAAAAAAAGTGCCGGCCCACCTGATCATCGACGGGAACCGGTTTAAGGCATATCCGGAGATCTCCCATACTTGCATTATCGGTGGCGACGGATTGTATTTGTCAATTGCTGCAGCATCCATCCTGGCGAAGACTTACAGGGATGATTTCATGAAAAGCCTTCACGAGGAATTTCCACAATACAGCTGGAACCGGAATAAGGGGTACGCCACATTGGCCCACCGTGAAGCCATAAAAGAATACGGCACCACAAAGTGGCACCGCAAATCTTTTCACCTGTCCGACAAACAACTGGAACTGGAATTTTAACCCTATTAACGCCAGGCCTAAAAGCTGAGTTTCATGGAAAGGACTGGAGCCGGTTCCAGGCTGTTCACCTTCGCATCATGCAGCGCATTGACCATGGACGACATGAAATACTGCACCTCGTAGGTATTAAATTCTGACCTTTTGGGTCATAGTTGTGCAACGTCGTTTAATTTTTATAGGATGCCAATGAGACTGGTATTGGCTAATCTGTGCAAATCTGTGTAATCCGTGGTGAATCTCTTTTTATTTTTCCACCACGGATTACACAGATTTTCACAGATTAGTAACAGAATCACGAGACAATGCCTTCTGTAAATCCCTATGAACAGAAGGAAGGCGAATGTTCGTATATATTGGTTTTGATATTAACTCCAGTGAAGAATTATGTAAATGTAATTCAATACATGGACAACGAGCAAAGACGTGCCAGTGGAGAGACATTCGTGAGGTTATGATTTCTTTGACGGATAAAAAAAGGGGATAAAGCACCTGTGTCTTTATCCCCATTTTATAATGTTTAAAGTTTTAATCTAACCAGTCCTTATGCTTAGAACATAATCCCGATGTCAATTCCGGCACGTCCCCAGACGCGACCATTGTTGACGTTGTTTACAACCCCGAGATCAAAAGTGCCGTCACCAGTGGTTATTTTGGTGTGAGGCATGTAGTAACCGGGGCCTATGAATGCACCCAGAGAAATGATGTCCTTGAAGGTATGCTGTACTCCTACACAAAGTCCGACACTGACAATGCTGAGTGTCCCTTTTGCGTAATCAGGATCACCAGGTGTACCTGATTTAGATGAAAAATTTTGATATCTTACCCAGGGTGCTATGTAGGGTCCGTTGGGGGCCACTTTTTCACTCGAAAGGTAATACCTGTATTCAGGAGTGATGGCAAAACCATTTAAGGAGACCCCGGTAGGATGATATCCTGCATAGTAAAATCCAAGCTGAAAGCTCGAGTTGTCATTCAGGGCATGCTCTAAATCAAGACTGACAGTTTTCAGGAATATCGAGGTCAGACTGGTTTTGACGATGTTTTTCTTTTCCTGAGCACTCACCATCAGGGAGGCTGACAAGAGAAGTACTACAGAAAGGGTAAAAATTTTCTTCATAGCAGTAAATTGTTTGATGTTAGTAAAGGTAAAGAAACATAAATCTCCGGTTTGTTTGGTAGTGAGCCGGGGACATTTATTAACAAAATGGATTTAAAGTACAGGTTTCAGATCAGACCAGACTGAATGAATCACCAAAGACTGTATACGTTAAGGAAAAATTTGGTTACAAAATCAGGTGAAATTTGTGCCAGGTTCTCTTTTCTTAGAAAGCAAGTCCCACGTTGATGCCTCCCCAGACGGAGATCCTTTCGGCGATCAGTGGCCCGAGATAGGCCTCCAGGGAAACCTTCTGCTTGAAGAGTTTCTGTACTCCGACGGTGAGTCCGCCCCCTGCGGTATCCTTACCGAAAAGACCGTAAGGTGAGACGAAGACCCCCGTCGGGGCTTCCCATTTTTCGCTCAGGTAATACCTGAACTGGGGATTCACATAGTAAACATCTTCGTTACCTCCACCGAAACCGGCACCGATCTGGACGCTAAGTTCTTTGTTTATAATGCGTTCATACGAGAATTCGAGTATTTTTCCCAGTGGCATGGCCAGGCTGGTCTTGATCTGGTTATGTTTTTCCTGTGCCTTAACCTGGAAACAGGAAGCGAGAAATACAGACAGGAAAAGCAGTGCGAAAATTCCCGGATGTTTCATGGCTATTACGATTTAGGTTTAAGGATATTGGTTTACAGGAATACTGGCATTTCATCAAAAATCATTCCTCTTTAAGCCTGCGCCAGAGTCCGGGGAATCGTTTCAGAAGGCAAAACCAATACTTACGGTACCCCATACTGAACCTTTCTTCCATAACATGGGGCCGAGCCAGGCTTCAAGAGAGATCTTATTCTTATAGAGTTTCTGCGCTCCGACACTCAGACCGCCACCCGTGAATTCCCTGCTGAAAAAGCCGTAAGGTGCGATGAATATGCCTGTAGGGGCAACGGCGTTTTCACTAAGGTAATACCTGATCTGCGGGGTTAAAAAGAAGAAACTATGATTATAATAGCCATAAGCGGAGCCTGTATATAAATAGATGCTGGCTTCATGAGAAATAATGCGCTCATATGACACATTGAAAGGCAGTATAAAACTGATTTTTAGCAGATTCTTTTTTTCCTGCGCCTGCAGATGAAAAGTTGAGGACAGCATGAGAATCAGAAACAGCGTCCCAGTGAATCCCAGGTTTTTCAAGCTATTTTGTATTATTTGAAAACAATTTACATAAATAGCCGGACAAAATCAAATATCATTCCTTTTTCAGGATGAGTTTCAGTTCGTCAAGCTGAACCTGCGAGATCGCGGAGGGGGAATCGATCATCACATCCCGGCCGGAATTGTTTTTCGGGAATGCTATCACATCCCTGATGGAATCCAGTCCGGCGAAAAGCGATACCCACCGGTCGAAGCCAAAGGCAATGCCACCATGAGGTGGAGCGCCATACCTGAAGGCATTCATCAGAAAGCCGAACTGGTTTCGGGCCTCTTCATCGGTAAAGCCAAGCTGTTTAAACATCAGCTTCTGAAGATCTTCGTTATGGATCCTGATGGATCCGCCTCCGATTTCCACACCATTGATGACAAGGTCATACGCTTTGGCCCGAACCTTACCGGGATCGGATTCAAAGAATTCAAGATCTTCTTCCATGGGTGAGGTGAAAGGGTGGTGCATAGCATAGAACCGTTGCGTTTCATCATCCCATTCAAACAAAGGGAAGTCAATCACCCACAAAGGTTTATAACTGCTTTTATCACGAAGGCCGAGTTTTTCTCCCATCTCAAGTCGCAATTCGCCAAGGGCTTTGAGGGTTTTCTTACGGTTCCCGGCCATTACCAGGATCAGGTCGCCCGGTTTGGCTTTCAGTAATGAGGCCCATTGAGAAAGAGCTTCCTGATCAAAAAATTTGTCGACCGAAGACTTAAAACTGCCGTCGGGATTGCATTTTACATAGATCAGTCCCTGAGCACCGATCTGGGGGCGTTTTACCCACTCGGTCAGTTCGTCGATTTGTTTTCGGGAATACTCGCTGCATCCTTCTGCGCTTATGGCGCCTGTATATTCGGCATTATCAAAAACAGAAAATCCGCTGTTTTTTACTTTTTCGGTGAGTTCGGTTATGCCCATTCCAAAACGCAGGTCGGGCTTGTCGTTACCATACAGGCTCATGGCTTCGTTAAAAGTCATCCTGGGGATGGTACCGTCGATGTCGACGTTGAGAACACTGGAAAAGAGATGTTTTGCCAGGCCCTCAAAAGTATTCAGGATATCATCCCGTTCAACGAACGACATCTCGCAGTCGATCTGTGTGAACTCCGGCTGCCGGTCGGCGCGCAGATCTTCATCCCTGAAACATTTGACGATCTGAAAATATTTGTCGAAGCCGGCAACCATCAGGATCTGCTTGAAGGTCTGGGGTGATTGCGGCAGGGCATAGAACTGGTTTGGGTTCATCCGGGAAGGGACGACGAAATCACGGGCGCCTTCAGGAGTGGATTTAATAAGCACCGGCGTTTCCACTTCCAGGAAGCCTTCATCGCTAAGGTATTTCCTTACTTCCTGGGCCATCTGGTGACGCAGTTCAAGATTTTTCCGAACCACTTCGCGGCGAAGGTCGAGGTAACGGAATTTCATCCGCAGGTCATCCCCGCCGTCGGTTTTTTCTTCAATGGTGAAAGGCGGGGTTATGGAGGCATTGAGGATATTCAGCTCATCCACGAAGATCTCGATTTCCCCGGTCGGGATCTTCAGGTTTTTGTTACTGCGTTCGGTTACCCTACCGGTGGCTTTGATGACATATTCCCTTCCAAGTTGCCGGGCTTTCTCACAAAGTCCGGCATTGGTGTCCATATTAAAAACAAGCTGGGTCAGACCATAGCGGTCGCGGAGGTCGATAAAGGTCATCCCTCCAAGATCCCTCGATTTATTCACCCAGCCACTCAGCGTGACTGATTCACCAATATGGCTGATATTTAGTTCTCCGCAGGTATGTGTTCTGTACATATTGTCTAAATCATTAATGGCAGGTTGCCGTCCCGCTGAGCCATTCAGGGTTTGTAAACATGCCCCTTCAGATCCTGCAGCGATTTTCCCTGTACGTCTTCCTGAAAAATGTTACTTTTGAAAATGGAAGTAACACATGTTTTACCGGACAGCAAACGGTTAAACTTCTTTTTATTAAGATGCGAAAATAAGAAGAATAGCGGTCATTAAACAGTCAATACTTAAATATTTTTTATGTCTTATCTCTTGTTCTCCGACGAGTACTTCATGAACGAAGCTCTAAAGGAAGCCCGCAAAGCCCTCGATAAGGATGAAGTGCCTGTGGGTGCCGTGATCGTTTGCCGTAACCAGGTCATTGCCCGCGGCCACAATATGACCCAGGAGCTGAACGATGTTACCGCCCACGCCGAGATGTTGTCGATAACGGCAGCCGAAAATTACCTCGGCAGCAAATACCTGGATGAATGCACCCTGTTTGTAACTCTTGAGCCCTGTACGATGTGCGCATCAGCCACTAACTGGGCCAAGCTGGGACGACTTGTATATGGGGCCGGAGATCCTAAGGCCGGCTACAGCCTGGCAGGAACAAATATCCTGCACCCCAAAACCGAAATACGAATGGGAGTGCTGAACGTGGAGTGCGGGGATCTGCTGACCGGTTTTTTTAAAGGAAAGAGGGAGTGAAATTCATATCGAAACAGCGAACATTAATGTCATGGTAAAACCTGTAAATCGATAATTTTTCCAGGGTACAGGATGTTTACGGAATCTTTATCTGTAGTAACGATCGTTTTTTCATCGAAGAAGACGGTCAGGGATATTCAATAAGCCTTCTCTTTGTTTAAGATCCCGGGAATGCCAAACCAATGAGCAATCCGGCATGAAATGTCGGAGCCATTTTAAAACCATGGGTAACTATCGGATACCGGTCCGGAAGTAATTCACCGGACATATCCAGCTTTTTATATATGATTTCGGTATTGAAAACACCCTTTATGCCGATTCCAAAATATAGATCTGTAATCAGCTTTTTATACCGGTATGAATATCCGGCTTTTATTAGAGCTCCAAAATCCTTTTTATTCCTGCTCATCACATAATCGACATCAAACTGATCGCCTTCAAAATCAACATAATTGTCAAAAAATTTACGGTTAAAAAACCGGTAGTTGAACAGGAGCATCGGGGTGATATAAAAACCGTCGCCGATATATTTCCCGATTCCCACACGGGTTGATACCTGGTTATAGATCCAGAAAGGATCGTCAAACGAGATGAAAAGGATTTTGTTATCTGTGTTCTTTCCGGCAGACCAGTACCCAATGACCGCTTCCGCCCTGTACCGATTTTTGATCAGGAGAGAGTAATGCATGGAAAGATCACCAAAAAACAGGTGAGCACCATCTACCTGTATGAAATGACGGGGCCTGTTCCCGGAGAACAGCGAATCCTGGGGATATACGCTTACGCAGGATACAAACAGGATTACAAAAAAGGTTAATTTAGATTTCATGTTCACCCGGCTTTGACAATAACTAAATTAGGGATTATCTGTGGGATTGTCAAATTCTCAATTTTAGGATATGGCAACGTTTTCAGGTCTTTCTGATAAAATCAGCTGATTTTCTTTTCTGTTTAAAGATTTTGAATCACTACTGTCCGGTTGACCTAAAATCTGAAATAAATAAAAAAAGTGTCATGGCAAAATTAGCTATGATACAGATATATATGATTTTTACATCTAATTTTATTAGCAATGTTTATTCAAATTTGATTTCAAATCATAAAAGGTTTGATTCCCTTGTAATCCCCATTATTAAACGGCTTCAGCTAATTGATTAATATTTAACCGGACATTAGTGATTTTGAATGTATAGTTTTATTAATGAGTAAGTGATTTATCTTCTAAGAAGTTCTTAAATATTTACAGGGGTTCCCACCCCCCACCCAACCACCCTTAGGTGGTAAAAAACCCCAAAATCTCAGCGTACCTTGCTTATGTTATTGAACAGTTGGGCGTAATGATGATGAGGAAAATGAAGCCTCACGCCGCACCTGATGAGGCTTTCACGGGCATAGAATAAACTGAAACGGATAAATCGGGAATTAATCCGGGAAGCTTTTGTCAATACAAATTCCAGGGCAGCTTTTACCTTTAATGAAGCCATACCTTTCCCACTGTATTCTTATCATTGGAGATGACCTGTTTCCGTCTCCCTGAAAGCGGGATGTTTTTACAGGCCGTTTATCCCCACTGGCATACTACATGACCTTTACCGTGTATCTGCCACCGGATGACGTACGATTTTATGGTTTTGCCAAAAAAAATTCTGACCGGTTCCCCCATGCCCCCGATCACATCTTAATAGGATGAAATGAAAAAAATCAGCGTATAGAAGTTACCTTTTTCACTATGAATGAAGGTTCGCCGGAGATACTGCGGATTTCGACAGATATGTTGTATAACATGTGTTTGTTACGCTGATTTTTTTGGGGTTTTACCACCTAAGGGTGGTTGGGTGGGGGGTGGGAACCCCTGTAGAATCTAAGACATCTTTACTACTTAATAGCAATCCCGCTTCAAATTGATAGCAATCCTGTCAAATTAATAGCAATTCCGCCCATTAATAGCAATCCCGCCAAAACACCGATTAAATTATTTCCCGCCACGGGCAAAACCGGGGCCGTCCACATGTTACACACCCGCTGTTGTGGGGACTCTAATTTCCGGGCTCTTAATGTTTCCTTTTCCGACACACCGGTTGCCGGAAAAGGCACGTTCAGTGGAAGACACGCCGAGGCATGTCTCTACGAATAAGACCTACGAAAAAAAAGGATCTATGAAAAAGATGGATGAAATTGATGTTCCTTTAAAAGACACGCCATGGCGTGTCTCCACAGATGTTCATCATTCGATATTCGATATTTTTCCTCTCTCTATTTCTTATTTTGTCTTTCCCTCTTCCCATGCCCCAGACCCTGGAATGGGGGAACACCTTGCGCTCTGCTTCGTCCTGTCTCCCATCTCCAATCCCCTCTCTCCTCCTTCCACTCTCACCGGGTGCTATCGATCAGCTCCGGACCGACAACCTCATCCTCCAGTCCCATGCTAATATATACCGGTTTAATGCTTTCCCGGATCACTCGCAGTCTGAAGGCAAACAGGACCGCTCCCACAATGCAGCTGACGCCGCCGATCAGAAAGGTCACAGGTGTGCCGACGGTTGAGGCCAGGCTTCCTGCCAGGAACCTCCCGAAAGGTGCAATGCCCAGAAAAGCGAGGGTATAAAAACTCATTACCCGGCCGCGCATCTTGTCGTCCACAATAGTCTGTATGATAGAATTACCTGAAGCCGCGAGAACCATCATGCCCATGCCTGTAAAAACCATGAAAATCATCGAGAGCACGAACGACCTCGTAAAGGAAAAAATAGCAAGTCCCAGGCCGAATAATCCGGCAGCAACGGGGATGACACGGTCAAGTCCGACCACGCTCTTCCTGGAAGCCAGGAACAATGCCCCTATAAGAGCACCCAAACCCGTGGCCCCCATCAGAAAACCGAATGTATGTGAATCACCGTGAAGGATCTCCTTGGCAAAAACAGGCATCAGGACAGTATATGGCATTGCGGTGAGACTGGCCAGGGCCAGGAGCAGAAGGATGGATTTTATCGGGATAAAGCTGAAAGTATAACTGAAACCTTCTTTCAGATCTTTGAAAACATATTTTCTTTTTTCCTGCCGGGGCATTGGAATAACTCTCATCATCAATAATGAGATGATGACTACCACGTAACTGAAACCATTTACCAGGAAGCACAGACTTTCACCCGCAAAAGCGATAAGGATTCCTGCTATGGAAGGCCCGATAAGCCTGGCGCCATTCACCATCATCGAATTCAGTGCGATGGCATTGCCAAGGTTCTCTTTTTTTTCCACCATCTCTACCATGAAGGACTGCCTCGCCGGACTGTCAAAGGAATTGATGCACCCCAGGAACAGGCTCAGAACGATGATATGCCATACCTGGATATGCCCCGAATAAACCAGTCCGGCCAGGATAAACGCCTGTACCATAGCCAGGACCTGGGTGGCAATCATGATATGATACCGGTTCCAGCGGTCGATCAGAACACCGGCAAAAGGAGTGATCACAAAGACCGGGAAAAGAGCTGTAAATCCAACAAAGCCAAGGAGGAAAGGAGAATTCGTCAGGTCATAGACCAGCCAGGGGAGGGCAATCCTTTGTATCCAGGTACCGATCAAAGAGATGCTCTGCCCCGCGAAAAAAAGCCGGAAATTCCGGTACCGAAGCGACCGGAATGTCTGTTTTATCCCTGATGGTTTTGTTTGGCTCATACTCAAAAACCTAATCGTTCTGCCACTATGATCTCTTACAACGTTGGGGATGGATTGTTCCTGTGAATGATAAAAACATTAAAAAAAAGACCTGCTTACTTCGTCCCGGAATCCTTTCCACTATGGTCTGGAAGGCATTTCCTTAATTCCCCGGAGTTTGTCCTGCATCTCTTTCACCTTCTCAGGGTAACGGGAAGCCACGTTTAACTTTTCACCGGGGTCGTCTTTCAGGTTGTACAACTGAACGTCTTTGGAAAGTCCCGATTCCACCTTTTTATTCTTCAGCCATTGCGGTGTGCTTTTTTCCTGGGGGGCTATGTATTTCCAGTCGCCCTCGCGCAAAGATAAGGTATAGGCTTCCTCAAGCATCTCCTGCCGTCCTTTATCTGATTTTCCCAGCCAGGCATCGAGGAGTTCATAACTGTCGGGTGCATCACCCTGATTAAGGGTCTGTCCGGTCAGTCGTGCCAGCGAAGCATACAGGTCAACCTGTGAGAGGAGTGCATCGCTGCTTCCGGGTTTCACAATGCCCGGCCAGTAAACAATCGTTGGCATCCTTGTCCCGGCTTCGTACGCACTGTATTTACTGCCCCGAAATGGCCCGGCAGGTTTATGATCACCAAGAAGCTCTTCGGCTTTATCGTCATAGCCGTCATCCAGGATCGGGCCGTTGTCACTGGAGAAGATTACAAGGGTATTTTTTTCCAATCCGAGACCTTTCAGTGCATTCATGATTTGCCCGGTACACCAGTCGGCTTCGACGATGGCATCACCCCTGCGGCCCATGGTGCTTTTACCGACAAATCTGGGATTGGGCATCCTGGGTACATGGATATTGCTCAGCGCAAAATAGAGGAAGAACGGATGATCCTTATTCTCACTCATAAACATCCTCGCTTTGGTGGTCAGGACCAGCGGGAAATTTTCATCTTTCCATAAGGCGCTCTTTCCGCCTTTCATATAACCAATACGACTCACACTGTCAACGATGGTGCAACTGTGCTGGGTATCGGCTTGCATCTTAAGCATTTCGGGATGTTCAAGTCCGTTGGGGTAGTAGCCGAAATCTTTCGAATAGCTGACTTCAACAGGATCGGAGGTATCCAGTCCGGCGATCTGTCCATTTTCCACAAAAACACAGGGAACCCTGTCAGCTGTGGCGGGGATGATAAAACTATAACTGAATCCCACTTCGGATGGTCCGGGGGATATCTTGCCGTTCCAGTCCACATTTCCACGTCCCAGTCCGAGATGCCATTTCCCGATCACGCCCGTGGTGTAACCGGCTTTCTCAAGCATAGAAGGTAGCGTGCCTTTTTCAGGATCGATGATCAATGGGGCATCTCCGGGCAAAACGGCAGCGTTGTTACGGAAGGCATAACTGCCGGTTAGCAGGGAATAACGTGAAGGAGTGCAGGTTGCAGCCGAACAATGCGCATCGGTGAAAACAAGTCCGTTGTGGGCCAGGCTGTCGATATTTGGTGTTTCGACGCCTTTGGCTCCCTGATAACCCACATCCCCGAAGCCAAGGTCGTCACAATAGATGATCACAATATTAGGCTTTGCAGGTAACTGTTCGGCAGTTTTCTTCTGAGTGCAGGAGGCAAGGGCTGCCAGCCCAATCAATGGTAAAACTGTATTTCTCATCATCAGAAAAAGTTTAAGTCCCGGTTTGCGCAGGAAAGTGAATTGTTTATCTTTTTTCCTTTATTAACAGGAACAGACCTGAGGAGGGATTTACCTTTCCTGAAAAGGAACCTGTAAACTGCCCCAAATCCTGGTTTTCCCAGATATCTTTAACCGTGACCTGACCACTAAGGTCTATAGTATTAAAATCAAGATTTATGGGATTTGTATTTTTTTCATCCAGATTTAAAAGCAGTACAGCACGGCTTCCGTCTTCAAGTCGCTTGGCCCAGATTTCCGTTTTGCCCGTTGCTGCTGATCCGGATACCCTGTTCTGTCGGGTCCTGATCGACTGCAATAGCCTCCCTGTTCAGGATCATCTCTTTTTCTTCAGGGCTCATATTACGGGGATCGTTGCCAAGCATCAGTGGCGAGGACATGATGCACCAAAGTGCAAAATGGGCTTTTTGTTGCATGGGGGTAAGCCCCTGGTTTCCGATGGCAAGCATATCCGGATCGTTCCAGTACCCATTGCCGGCAAATTCAGCGGCCGCATTGTTAATGTCTGCAATATTCATCACACTTCCGGGTTTCCCTTCAAAAACAGCACCTCCGTTAACCTTTGCTCCGATATCACCCGTAGTGCGTGCCATACAACAGATCCCCGGGTACCAGTCACGGTATTTGTATGCGCTGATGCTGAATACAATATCACGGCCGCAATGCTCAAGCAGATCATGCCATTTGAAATATGTCTCCTTGAGCAGGTCTTCATTCCAGTGATCCTGGTAGATGCACTTGTCGAGTTTGATAAAATCCAGTCCCCATTCGACGAATTGCCCGATCTGTATTTCTTCATGACCGAAGCCTCCGACTTTATCCCCACCACAGTCGTTTGTGCCGGGAACGGTATGCAGTCCGAATTTCAGCCCCCTGGAATGGGCATAATCAGCCAGGGCTTTCATACCATGGGGAAACCTGTCGGGGTTGGCACGAAGTTCTCCCGACGGGCTGAGAATAGTGTCCCTCCATCCGCCGTCCACGATGATGTAATTATATCCGGCATCACGAAGGCCGTCGCTGGCAACTTCATCAATGACCTCCCTCACAATTTGTTCATTGATTCCATATTTCCCAAACCAGTTCCAGCTGTTCCATCCCATAGGGGGAGTGCTGCAATGCAGACCCTGGTCCTGTGCGGACACGTTCAGAATAAGACCGGAAAGGATGACGAGAAGAGATATTTTTATGACTTTCATATAATTATGGTTTTTTACCGGAGCGCTCCAATTAGTTGTCTCTTCATGTGAAAAGAATGTGTTCAGGCATCATGTATATTTGTATGTATATTTCCGAAGAACCATTCTGTGCAGCTCTACGTTACCAGCTTTATCTCAAACCCGGCCTTTTCCATATCTTTCCAATAACCGGGGATAGGATTTGCTGACCACCATCGGATCGTTGATACGCAGACCTTCGCACAGGATACCCAGTGGTGCCATGCCCATTGCCATCCGGTGATCTTTGTAGGTGTTGATGGCCATATTTTTATGCCAGGATGGACGGCTGCTTCCATCCCAGGTGATCCAGTCGCCCGAATCGTCAAACTGCAGCTCAACACCAAATTTATTCATTTCCGTGGCAAGTGCGGAAATACGGTCCGTCTCCTTGATCCGGAGGGTGCGGGTGCCGGTAGCTTCAAACGGTATTTCATGAGCGATGCAAACCGGGATGATGGTCTGAACGAGGTCAGGGTTTTCCCTGAAATCAAAACTGAAATACCTGGCTTTTCCGGAACAGCAGTTGATCTGCAGTCCTTCGTTCGTGAAAGCCGACTCTACATCAAAAGCCCTGAAGATCGATGTCAGCCTGGCATCACCCTGGAGACTGTCTTCCCTGAGACCGGGGAAAAATACTTTCGTTTTTTTAGCGATAGAGACCACTTCAAATAAGTACGAAGCTGCACTCCAGTCGGGTTCACAATGGTAATGACCCGGTTTGTAACTGCCTTCCGGAACTGTGATCAGGTTCTTTTCACGTATGGTATGTAATCCGGCCCTTTTCATGAGACCGGAAGTCAGGTTGATATAACTTGAGGAGATGGTATCCCCGGTAAGGATTATCTTTAAACCGCCTTCGAGGTAAGGTCCGATCATCATCAGGGCACTTATAAACTGACTGCTCACTCCCGAATCGATCTCTATCTGCCCTCCCTTCATGTTCCCGCCGGTAATGCGGAGCGGAGGGTAGCCTTTTTTCCCGGTATATTCAATGATCGCTCCAAGCTCCCTGAGTTTGTCGACCAGTTCACCAACAGGGCGTTCTTTCATCCTGTCTGAACCGGTGAGGATGACTTCACCGGGGACTAAGGCATAGTATGCCGTCAGAAAACGCATAACTGTACCGGCATTCCCTGCATCTTTAGTTACCCCGGAAGAATGGAGCAGGCTGTTCATGATCACACTGTCGTCACTGTCGGAGAGGTTGTCGACGAGCATGCCTCCTTTCGAAAGGGCTGACATGATGAGAAGGCGGTTACTGATGCTTTTGGAAGAGGGCAGGCCAATCCGGATATCAATATCCTGCCTCGTTTTTCTGATGATATATTGCATAACATATTTTTCAGATTCAAATTTAGGCAATTTTCGGTTGTTATTAATATATCAATCCAACTATCTTCGCCACGAATATCTTCCTGATGCAATATTCAATTTTCAGACCGTTAATGTCTTATTTGATCCGGATGAACCTTCAGGAGCAGGTATTATTCCGGACACACCGGAGGTCTTATCTTTACCGTAATTTCGGGAAGAGGGACAGGAATACACAAAGATAAAAGTTAAAATTGCAGAAATGATAACATTTGACAACACTGAAGTGGCTTTCAGTATCCGCACAGATGCCGAACTCAGAAGGGCCAGGTTGCTATTCAGGCTTATCAGTTATCCATGGCTGGTCAAACTGGGAAATTCGTTCATCAGTTTCATGGCATCAGTTGGATTTCCGGTGAACTGGATCGTTAAGCCAACGGTTTACAAACAGTTTGTCGGTGGGGAAACCATCAGTGAATGTGTACCGGTTGTGAAAAAACTGGCCGGTAAGGGGGTCAGATCTATCCTCGACTATTCTGTTGAGGGAAAGGAGGAAGATGACAGATATTGAACTGGCTCTGGAAGAAACCCTCAGGGCCATTGATTTTGCAGGGAAGAATCCGGACGTTCCCTTTGCAGTGTTCAAACCCACGGCGTTTATCCGCACCCGTTCCCTGGAGATCCTCGGAGGTGGCAGCGGTGAGATACCCTCAGATGTCCGTAGCGACGGGAATAAGTTCCGGGAACGCATTGGCCGTTTGTGTCAGGCTGCTTCAGACAGGGGCCTCCCGATCATGATCGATGCAGAGGATGTCATCTATCAGAATTTTATCGATGAGGTTGTGTATGATATGCAAAAAATGTACAACAAGGAGAAGGCTGTTGTATACAATACTTACCAGATGTACCGGAGAGACAGGCTCGATATCCTCAGCCGGGATTTTGCGAGGGCAGAGAAGGAAAACTTCTATCTTGGAGCAAAATTTGTCCGGGGTGCTTATATGGAAAGGGAAAGGGCCAGGGCAGAGAAGGGCGGCTATCCCGATCCGATCCAACCCGACAAGAACAGCACTGATAAGGCCTTCAATGATGCCCTTGAATTCTCTGTTCAGCATATCGACAGGATATCTATTTTCAACGGTACCCACAATGAAGACAGCTCAGCATGGCTCGCCGAACTTATGAAGAACTTTAAGATTGCCAATAATGACCGTCGCATCTGGTTTTCACAATTATATGGTATGAGCGATCATATCAGTTTCAACCTGGCACACCTTGGTTATAATGTGGCCAAATATGTTCCTTACGGACCCGTAAAACACGTTCTGCCTTACCTTACACGCCGGGCCGAAGAAAACACTTCGGTTAAAGGGCAGACGGGAAGGGAGCTGAGCCTTATCACAAAAGAGTTCAGACGACGAAAACAAAAGGTAATTAACAAATGAGGTTTTCGGCTTTGATTCATCCTTACTGACCCTTAACTTGCAGGGGAATTGTCTTCATGATCTGCCTGACAGGATCTTCATTTTAATACTACCGGATGAAAATAGATAACAAAAAGAATACTCTTAAAATCTGGCTTCAGAAACTGGTTGCCACCGTCGTTTTTACACCTGTTCTGATGGTTATCCTGTTTTCCAGGACGTTCCGGGAGCCGGTGCTTCGGCATCGACCGGAATTTTTACATCCTTGCTGCCGTCCTCCTTTACGGAGGCCTGCTTGCCTGGCATCTGATCCGCCGGCCGGCGTATGTTTTTTTCAGCGACAACGGCGAAAAGATCATTCTCCGGTATTACCCGGTGAGAGCCGTGAACAGGAAAAAAAGTTCCGTGGAAATCCCCAAAGATCAGTTTGTGAAATTTGAAGTAAAAAAATTCTTTCCCGGAGGCGAAATCATCATCCTGTACCGCAGGTTACCAAAAGGCGTCGCCAGGTATCCCGGGGTGAGCCTTTCCATTATGAACAAGGCCGACAGGAAGAAGCTAAAAGGAGCACTCAGTCAGTACGTTAGTGAAGGTAAGTAAAAAAAGTCCTTTTTCATACGCTGATTTTTTAAGGTTCGGAACATAAAGCCATAGAAAAGACCTTTTCTATGGATGAACAGTTACGTTATCTGATTGCTCTTTCCATGGCGCCCTCGGTGGGTGCTGTTACTGCCAGGAAGCTTATCTCCTATTCAGGATCTCCCGAAGCTGTATTCAGGACCAGTCGGGAGAAGCTTAAACGTATCCCCGGAATCGGTGAAATTCTCTCTGCACGGGCGGGGACACCCGGACTTCTCGAAATGGCGGACCGGGAAATCCGGTTTTGTGAGAAGAATAATATCTTCATCGTGGATTTCCGTGATGCCGACTATCCGGTCAGGCTTAAGCAGTGTTCTGATGCGCCACTTGTACTTTTTTACCGCGGGGTGAATATCCTGAATGCCCCAAAAATGATCAGTATTGTCGGGACACGAAGAGCGACGGATTATGGGGCGGAACAGTGTCAACGGTTAATCCGGGAGATTGCTGAACGTCATCCCGGGACGGTCATCGTCAGTGGACTGGCTTACGGCATCGATTATCACGCTCACACTGCAGCCCTGAAATACGGTCTCCGCACTGCAGCCGTGATGGCTCATGGTCTGCATACCGTATATCCTTATGAACACAGGAACCTGGCCGGTAAAATTATGGAAGAAGGATGCCTGGTCAGTGATTTCACTTCCGGAATGCAACCGGAACGGAACAATTTTATCAAACGAAACCGTATCATTGCCGGTCTCGCGGATGCCACCATTGTGGTAGAATCTGCGTTGAAAGGGGGAGCACTGGTCACGGCTGATATCGCCGGATCGTATAACCGGGATGTATTTGCCATACCCGGCCGTGTCAGTGATGAAATGTCAGCCGGATGCAACCAGCTGATCCGGCAAAATAAAGCCGCACTGATCGGTGGCTGCCATGACCTGGAATACCTCCTTGGATGGGACAGCAGGGAATCATCCCAAGAGCCGCGACAGGGACTGCTCTTCACCGAGCTTACAGAAGAGGAGGAACTGGTAATCGCCGAACTGAAAAAAGAAGAACGACTCAATATCGATGAACTCAGTATCCGGCTGTCCTGGCCGGTGAGAAAGCTGTCACCCGTCATGCTCAATCTTGAATTTGAAGGCCTGGTAACGGTCCTCCCGGGGAATTTTTACAAGCTGAACCGATGACGGTCTGCTGTTAAACATTACAAATTGTAAGCTGCTACAACCATTGATATTATTGACATGCAAGGATTGATACGGCAAAATATATTAAAGAGTATAAAAAATCATAAGTCAACTGATTTGAAATATTGATAAGTTTGTGCTGTACATTCTTTTAAATAACCATAAAAACTTGTTATTATGGATCCCAGAGTTGAACAATTCATGGCCAGGATCAAGGCCAAAAATCCTGCCGAGCCTGAATTTCACCAGGCTGTTCAGGAAGTTTCAGAATCGTTGATTCCCTTTATTGAAGAAAATCCAAAGTACCGTTATGCGAAAATTCTTGACAGGATAGCGGAGCCTGAGAGGGTGCTTATGTTCAGGGTGCCCTGGATGAATGATAAAGGTGAAGTGGAGATTAACAGGGGATTCAGGATCGAGATGAACAGTGCGATCGGTCCCTATAAGGGAGGGCTGAGATTTCATCCTACGGTAAATCTTGGCATACTTAAATTCCTGGCTTTCGAGCAGGTTTTCAAGAACAGCCTCACCACGCTTCCCATGGGAGGCGGTAAGGGTGGTTCCGATTTTGACCCGAAAGGCAAATCAGACAATGAAGTGATGCGGTTCTGCCAGAGTTTTATGTCTGAACTGTTCAGACATATTGGTCCCAATACCGACGTGCCTGCAGGAGATATCGGCGTCGGAGGTCGTGAGATAGGGTATCTTTTCGGACAATATAAGCGGCTGCGAAATGAATTTACAGGTGTGCTTACGGGCAAGGGAATTGAATGGGGAGGCAGTCTTATCAGGCCTGAGGCTACCGGTTACGGTTCGGTATATTTTGCACAGGAAATGCTTAATACAAAAGGCGAAAGCCTGAAAGGAAAAATATGTGCCGTTTCAGGATCAGGAAATGTCGCACAGTTCACCGTTCAGAAGATCAATGAACTTGGAGGAAAGGTCATTACTATGTCCGATTCATCCGGATTTATATATGATCCTTCGGGAATAGACGGTGAAAAACTGGCATGGATCATGGACCTTAAAAATATCAGGCGGGGAAGAATACACGAATATGCCGAACATTTCGGCGTTGAATATTTTGAAGGAGAACGGCCATGGAAAGTTAAATGTGATGCGGCTTTCCCTTCAGCAACGGAGAATGAGATCGATGAAAAGGATGCTAAAACCCTTATCGGCAATAAATGCCAGGTGGTTTCCGAAGGAGCGAATATGCCTTCAACACCCGGCAGCTATCGAAGTCTTTCTGGCAAGCCGGATCCTGTATGGTCCGGGCAAGGCAGCCAATGCCGGCGGTGTTGCCGTTTCAGGACTGGAGATGACACAGAATTCCATGCGACTGCCATGGTCACGAGAAGAAGTGGACAACCGGCTGCATACCATCATGAAAAGTATCCATGAAACCTGCGTAAGGCACGGGAAAGAAGAGGACGGCTATATAAATTATATGAAAGGAGCCAATATCGGGGGATTTGTGAAAGTAGCCGATGCCATGCTGGCACAGGGTATTGTTTAGAAGTGTCTTAACGTAATACGTATGATACAGACAGATCCCGGATGGTAACCCCTTGTTTTCAGGCCCCGGCGGGTTATTATCCGGGCCTTTTCCGGAAGGACTGCGATGAACGGAGGGCACACAGTTATATTCTTTTTTCCTAACTTTGTGGGATTTCCCAGACGGGTTGCAAGATGATGAAACTGATCGATTCTCACACACATTTATATCTCGGCGAGTTCGGCGATGACAGGGAAGAAGTCGTCAGCAGGGCAAAGGAAGCCGGAGTGACGAAGCTGTTTTTGCCAAATATCGATTCGTCGACCGTTGATGCGATGATGCAGATGCGGGATGATTTCCCAGGTGTCTGTTTCCCCATGATGGGACTCCATCCTACCTCGGTGAAAGGGGACTTTATAGAAGAACTCGACAGGGTGGAGGAATGGCTTAAAAAGGACCGTTTCATCGCTATAGGCGAAATCGGGATTGATCTGTACTGGGATAAAACCTACCGTGATCAGCAATTAAGAGCCTTTGAACATCAGTTGAAGCTGGGCCTTGAATATAACTTACCCGTGGTCATCCATGCACGGGAATCCTTTGACGATATCTTCAGCGTCCTCGACAGGGTCTGGCAAAAAGGTATGAAAGGCGTATTTCATAGTTTTACCGGAAATGAAAACCAGGTAAAGAAAATTCAGGAGTACGATTTTTATTTTGGGATCAACGGGATTGTGACCTTTAAAAATTCGGACCTGGAAAAGGTTATCAGGGATATTTCACCCGAAAGGATCCTGATGGAAACTGATTCTCCCTTCCTGGCACCCGTACCAAAAAGAGGAAGACGGAATGAAAGCTCATACCTGGGGTTTATAGCGGAAAAACTGACAGGAGTTTTTAACTTGAGTTTCGCAGAAGTTGCCAGGCTGACAACGGCAAACGCATTACACTTATTTAATATTAGTGATTAGATGGACAGCGGACAGAGATCAATATTGATAATTTATACAGGAGGCACCATAGGGATGGTTCAGAATCAGGTGAATGGAACCCTGCAGCCTCTTAATTTTGACCAGATATCGGACCAGGTTCCGGAACTCCGGAAGTTCGGATATTGTCTGCATACCATATCCTTCGACCCCCCCATGGATTCGTCGGATATTGGACCGGAAATATGGGTCAGAATGGCTCAAATGGTTTATGAAAATTATGATCGTTTCGACGGATTCGTGATTCTGCACGGCACCGATACCATGGCATACTCGGCTTCCGCGCTGAGTTTTATTTTTGAAAATCTGGCCAAACCGGTGATTTTCACAGGTTCACAGCTTCCTATCGGGATACTCCGAACCGATGGCAAGGAGAATATTCTCACCTCAATTGAAATAGCCGCGGCCAGGGAAGACGGTAAACCAGTGGTGCCGGAAGTCTGTATTTATTTTGAAAACCGGCTTTACAGGGGGAACCGGACCACAAAAATCAATGCCGAAAACTTCAATGCTTTCCAGTCGGCAAATTATCCTCCCCTCGGCAAAGTGGGTATTAAAATAAAATACAACCGGGAGGCCATTCTTTTTCCAAAGGATAACAGGGCGTTGAAGCTGCAGACTGTTTTTGACAATCATATTGCCATTCTTAAATTGTTCCCCGGCATGAACCGCGAATTTATCGATTCTATTCTCGGGATCCCTGGCCTTAAGGGAGTCATACTCGAGACCTTCGGCTCCGGGAATGCACCTGCTGATGAATGGTTCCTGAAAAGAATACGCCGTGCTATCGAAAACGGGATCATCGTACTCGATGTTACCCAATGCAGCATTGGCAGCGTGAGCCTTGGCGCTTACGAAACCAGCAGGAAACTCTATGAAGCAGGGGTGATCAGTGGTTATGATGTCACCACCGAAGCCGCAACTACTAAAATGATGCTGCTTTTTGGCCAGAACCTGAGCCGTGAAGAGCTTAAATTACATTTAAATAGTTCTATGCGGGGAGAAATTACAATCACATGATAAATTAATTAGAATTTTTTTTCGTATTTTGCGCCGCGTTTTTTGATTAACAGGAAAGAGTTGTATCTTCCCTTTTTTTTAATCACTTGAGACGTACCGGTATATTGTATTGATGCCCTTCAGGATACCGGGGAATAAGTTGGAGGCTGAAAATTTCCCCGGCGGGGCTGTATTGTTTTTTAAAAGATGTCAGGATTGCACTGGACCGAAGCAACTTTGCCGGACCTGGTAGTTACGGGATAGCAGAACAGCACGCATGAAAGCGTTTTCGAAGACTGCTCAGTCAGGTCAGGTTGTTCTTTGATAAAGTAAACAATTGGAGAGGTGCAGGAGTGGTTTAACTGGCATCCCGACAAGATCGTCGGGAGAAAGCGAGTGTACCCGGTTCATTTTATTGTTCTTTACTTATTGAAAACTTAATAAAAAGGAGAGGTGCAGGAGTGGCTTAACTGGCACGCCTGGAAAGCGTGTGTACCTCAAAAGGGTACCGGGGGTTCGAATCCCCCTCTCTCCGCAAGGTGACGATGGGTATGGTTTTCAGCCGTCGGAGATGAATTGGGGACAGCTCTGATTTTCAAATGGTTCAGTAGAAAACTTTATGACCGCAATGAATGTTATTACAGAAAATAACAGGCTGTAAACTCTTTTAAATCAGAATCAAAATGGGAATGTTCATATCAGCCCATGAGGAAACAGGCCCGGACGGGATCGATTAAAGTAATGGTAAAAGCATATTATTAAGTCATTAAGTTTGAATTTTTTAGAAAATCGTAATAATTTTAAGCACTAATATTCGTTCATAAATTAAAAATTAAACTAAAAACCAATTATGAAAAAGTTATTTGTACTTATAGCAGTATTCGGGATGCTTTTAACGGGAGCATCTTTTGTTGCAGTTGCTCAGGATGATACTACCAGTGAGTCAACGACTGCAGTTGGTGGAGCTGACAGCTCTGTTGTCACCCAGACTCCGGCCACTGAGGCAACTGGAACATCCGTTGCTCAAAATGAAGAGAAAGCCGGAGGCCTGAGTGTTCTTCATAAAAGCATAAAGCAGAAGTTTATTGAAGGTGGTGCAGGTTTTATGGGTTCAATCCTTCTGACTGTCTCATTTTCGGTCTTGCCCTGGCATTTGAAAGGATCATCTACCTTAACCTGTCAACAACCAACACCGACAAACTTCTCAAAAAAGTTGAAGATGCACTTGATAGTGGTGGAGTAGAAGCTGCAAAAGACGTTTGCCGTGATACCCGCGGACCTGTGGCCAGTATTTTTTACCAGGGCCTCGACCGTATAGACCAGGGTATAGACGTCGTTGAAAAATCCGTTATTTCTTATGGCAGTGTCCAGATGGGTCTTCTCGAAAGAGGACTGAGCTGGATATCCCTTTTCATTGCCATTGCCCCAATGCTTGGATTTATGGGTACAGTAATTGGTATGATTGATGCTTTTGACAAAATCCAGATCGCCGGTGACGTTTCCCCCTCACTGGTTGCCGGTGGTATTAAAATTGCTCTTATTACCACGGTTTCCGGTCTTATCGTAGCAATCATCCTGCAGTTGTTCTACAACTACATTGTTTCAAGGATTGATTCTATTGTGAACAAAATGGAAGATGCTTCCATTTCACTCATCGACCTTCTGGTAAAACACAATCTTAAAAAATAAGCAATCATGTCGATTTCAAAAATAGCATCCATAATACTATATATTGTTCTGGGCATTTCCATTGTGGTAGTGGTTTTCTTTTACTTTGGTGACAAGCTCGTCAATGAGCAGGACTACCAGGCCAAGGTTACCCAGCTGGAAAACCAGAGCAGTATGCAATCCGGCTTCAATTTCCAGAAGGATATGGGCGCGGATACAGTCGGCCAGGCTGCAGACACCTCTGCTGCCAATAATGGCGCTATGGCTGATACAACAAAGGCCGATACAGCCCAGGCTGCTGCTCCGGTGGTTGAAAAAATCACTCCACCAGCCGTTCAGGCCGAACCTGTGCACTTTACTTTAATGGAAACTTTGGTATACCATAAAACGGATATCGGTCTCGTATGGGCATATATCCTCACCTTGCTCACGGCCATAATCGCAATCGTTTTTCCATTAATCCAAATGGCTTCAAGCCCGGCTACCATGGTCAGGACCCTTATCGTTCTCGTCATTGTCGCCGTAATTATCGGTGGAGCTTATTTGCTCGGATCTGGTGTTCCACTGAAAATTCCCGGATATGCCGGAACAGATAACAGTAATCCACATGTACTGAAACTCGTTGATATGGGTCTCATCTCAACGTATTTCATCTTTGGCCTCACATTGTTGTCTATCGTGTATTCGGAAATTTCTAGGTACTTTAAATAAAAAAAACCGGGAGATCCGGGGCGGATATGATTCGCTCACGGATCGCTCTTAAAAACACTAAATAAAGATGGCAAGAAGAGAATTACAGGAAATAAATGCCGGATCAATGGCGGACATCGCCTTCCTCTTGCTGATCTTCTTCCTGGTGGCTACAACCATGGATGTCGATACCGGGATTTCAAGGCTTCTTCCCCCTATGCCGGAGAAGGACCAGAAAACCCAGACCGACGTTAAAGAACGAAATGTTTTGGTTGTTCTTATCAATAAAGAAGATCAACTTATGGTGGGAGGCGAGATCTCGGATCTTGATCAACTGAAGGAAAAAACAATCGAATTCTTCAGTAATCCGAACAATGATCCGGATCTTCCTGAAATGAAAAATGAGGAAATTGATTTTCCTCCTGGTACATCGTCACGATTCCCCGACGGAAAGGCAATTATTCCCGTCTCCCAGGGAGTTGTTTCTCTGCAGAATGACCGGTCTACCACCTATGGGAAATACCTGGAGGTTCAGGATGTCCTTGTGGCAGCGGTGGACCAGCTCAGAAATGAATTCGCCGTGAACTACTTCGGAAGGAGATATGACCAGATGGATTCAAAAAATCCTGTGGATGACACAATCATGGAAGGGATCAGAAAGGTTTATAAAATGAACATCTCTGAAGCAGAACCTAAAAATATTGGAGGGATCAAGTAATGGGAAAATTCAGAACAAAAGCAAAAACGGGTACGATGCGTCTTAATACCGCCTCTTTGCCCGATATCGTGTTCATGCTGCTTTTCTTCTTTATGGTTACCACCGTTATGAGGCAAACACAGGTCGAAGTCCAGGTACGCTGCCTAAAGCCAAAGAAGTGAAGAAGATTGAGAAAAAATCCATAGTGAGCTTTGTCTATATAGGAAAGCCAATCAGCACACTTCAGGGTTTATACGGCTCCGAACCCCTGATCCAGCTTAACGATAAACTCGTCAATGAAGAAGGTGTTCCTTCAGAAGACGTGAAAGATTTCGTTCTCGCTGAACGTGAAAAACTCGATGAGGCCGATAAAAACAAAATGACCGTCTCGCTTCGTATCGATAAGGATATCAAGATGGGGAGGGTTACCGACCTTAAACAAGCTCTCAGAATGGCTAATGCCTTAAAAATAAACTATTCAGCCAAAAAAGAGTACGGCGAAAACGTATATTGAGATTACCTGCTATAATTACAAATAAAAGGCTGCCTTCAATTGAAGACAGCCTTTTGATTTTCTTTATGGTATCAACGGTTGCCCCGTCTCAACATAAATGATCTCGTAGTCCAGGCCTTCAAGTGTGTCATTGATCTTACCAATGAGAGGTTTTATATTGGGTCATTCTATGTAGTCATCGACAACACTGATATTTTTATCATTATCAATTTCCCCCTTTTTCATTGTAAAACCCTCCAAAGATGGCGATTCATCCGTTTTTATTTTCGAGTTGGAAGTCCTCCCTTTTTTCAAGGTTTTTAACAACTTATTAACAATTTCAGCTTCCGGGAAATGCCAGGCAGGTAAATTGGGAAAGTATTGAATTTACTGGTGTTTTCCCGGTATGGTTAATCCTGTTCATTGTCACAGATGATGAAAATCATCGTTTCACGTTGATATATGTCATTCAGTATGACGTATCACGTGTCAGTAGTTCATGTAAATTTGTTTCGATTGGTTTACAAGCCCGAAATGAGAACAAACGAAAGAAAGATCAGTATGGAAAGTATCAGTCACATATATACGATGAGCCTGAGCATCCTGATTTTCACTATCATTGAAAATAAAATAATACAACCTGAGTGTGAAATCCTTTTTCAGGATGATCACCATTGTCACAGCATTGAAGAATTTTGAAATTAAACCACTTAGCTATGGAAGTTAAAATTTACGACGTGAATGGAAAAATAGTAGCGAATAGAGTATATTATCCCCGTGATGAAGTGGGGCATTATGAATTTGACCTTTCCAAGGAAGATAAGGGGATATACTTTGTTAATATTATTGTTGATAATGAAGTGAAATCGAAAAAGCTTATACTTAAATAATTTTTCCGTGATGCATGGCTGAGTCACAGAAACACGGCCCTGTATTTTGCGGGGCTGTGTTTCAAATTCTCAGATATGACCATGCCGGATCTGATTCTTAACCTCTCTGACCTGTCTGCCGGACAGGTTTTTTTATGTTCAAACAGCAGCTTGGGGAAAATTCCGTATCTTTCCGTTCAGAATTTAACTCCCTTAAAACGATTTATCATGTCAGAATTAAACCGCCGATCCTTTTTCAGGTTATCCGGACTTGGCATAGCTATGCTGGCAGGCCGGTCAGCCCTGGGCCAGTTTGCTGCACCTGCTTCCGGCATTTCTTCCGTTACGCCCTGCCGCGTTGGTATCGCTTCATACAGCCTTCGTAAATTCAATGTCGATGAAGTGATCTCCATCATGAACAAACTTCATTTGCAGAAGCTATCGATAAAAAGTATGCATCTGCCTCTTGACGCCGACAAAAATACAATCATCTCTACCATTTCAAAGATGAAAGAACACGGCCTCGATCCGGATTCTGCGGGAGTGATATATATGAAATCAAAGGAAGAAGCGGACAATGCCTTTGCATATGCAAAAACGGCGGGTTTTAAAATCATCGTAGGTGTTCCCGATTATGACCTGCTCGATTACGTTGAAAAGCTGGTCAGGGAAAACGATATTTCGCTGGCCATACATAATCACGGACCCGACGGCCTTCCTTATCCCAGCCCGCTGATGGCTTATGATAAAGTCAAAAACCGTGACAAAAGGATGGGGCTTTGCCTCGATGTTGCCCATGCCGTGCGTGCCGGCTTCGATCCGGTGGATGTGATCGGTAAGGTTGGAGACCGGATTTTTGAAACTCATATGCGCGATGTCAGCAGTGCCAGTAAGGAAGGGGTATCATGCCGTGCAGGTGAAGGGGTAATCGATCTCCCGGCGGTTCTGAAAGCCCTGTCAAAAGTCGGGTATAAGGGTTCCTATTCTATTGAATATGAAGAAGAATCTGACGATCCGTTGGCAGCACTGGCTCAGACAGCCGGCTACCTTCAGGGGATCATTGCTTCGTTTCAACTTCAATCATGATCACCGACTTTGAGGGCATGTTGACTGAAACGGTGTTCCCTGTGGTTGTATAGCCTTTAAATGGTTTGATACCTACCTGTTCGTCCTTACCAAAATCATTCAGGGCACTCATCTGGCTGGCAGTAATGATTTCACCTGCCGTCACATTCAGTTTATGAACTCCCTCAAGAACACAATCGACATTATGCTCTTTTTCAGGGTCAAGATTGGTTATGGTAATATGTATTTTCCCGTCCTTATCTCTTGAAGCGGAGGAACGAACAACCGGGATGGAACGGTTGCCCTCAGAATAGGATGAAGAGGTAATGGTTTCCGGTATTAACATCGCATCCTGGTGGACCTTATACATTTTAAAGACGTAAAACGTAGGTGTCCTCACCAGCTGATCCCCTTTTGTGAGAAGGACGCTTTGAAGAACGTTCACCGTCTGGGCCAGGTTGGCCATTTTTACACGGTCACAGTGGTTGTTGAAAATGTCGAGGGTGAGGGAGGCAGAAAGGGCATCCCTCAGGGTATTCTGCTGGTAGAGGAAGCCCGGGTTGGTGCCCGGTTCCACATCGTGCCAGTTGCCCCATTCATCGACGATCAGCCCCTTTTCCTTTTTGGGATCGTAACGGTCCATGATTTCTGAATGCCGGGTAATCAGCGTGTCCATTATCAGGGCATTGGCCATCGTCGAGAACCATTCTTCAGGAGTGAAATCCGTTGCCGAACCCTTGTAACTCCAGTTTTCTGTATGAGCCACGGTATAGTAATGCAGTGAAATGCCCTGGAATGAATTTCTGGTTTCCGGATCCTTCATCAGTGTTTCTGTCCAGTGATAATTGAAGTCGGAAGCGCCGCCGGCTATCCGGTATAGCGTGTTCTCCCCGTAATTTTTACAAAACGTTGAATAACGGCGTAATTCATCGGAATAATACTCCGGCGTCATATGCCCTCCGCATCCCCAGCTCTCGTTCCCGATACCAAAATATTTCACGTTAAACGGCTTGTCTGCTCCGTTCTTTTTTCTCAGCTCCGTCATAGGACTTACATTGGACGAGTTCAGATACTCGACCCACTGTGACATTTCCTGTACCGTCCCGCTTCCCAGGTTTCCGCAGATCACGGGTTCACATCCAAGCATGCTGCAAAGAGTTATAAATTCATGGGTACCGAAACTGTTATCTTCGGTGACTCCGCCCCAGTTGGTGTTGATCATGGTTGGCCTGTCTTCGCGGGGCCCGATGCCGTTCATCCAATGATATTCATCGGCAAAACAGCCTCCGGGCCACCTCAGGTTCGGAATGGCCATTTCTTTGAGAGCTGCAACAACATCATTCCGGATGCCTCCGGTATTCGGGATGCCGGAATCTTCAGCTACCCATATCCCGCCGTAGATTCCCCTTCCCAGGTGCTCGGAAAACTGTCCGTAAATATTCCTGCTGATCTGATCCCTGGCAGAGTCGGGGTAGAGCACAATTTTATTTTCCTGGGAGAAACCGCTCAGAGCGATAAAGAGTAAGATAATGATGGTTACTGATTTCATGCCGATGTAGTTTTAAGTTAGTCCTGAATATTCCGCTTTTGACTGAGCATACTCATGATTTTTCGGCTCCGAAAGGCTGAATTTTCCTGTTCAGGTCATCCTGAAGATGCCCAAAGAAAGGTTTTCCGGATTCACAACAGGAGACTGGAATACCTTTTTCCAGGAGAAACAAATTATAAATTAATCACGAAGAAAAAGAATGGGATCCGATATTTTTTATAAAGATGAGTGAACCGAATGAAGCAGGACTTGCTGTTTTAATAGTGTAATTTTTTTTTTCACAGTGAGATAGGATGTGGTGAGGAGGAAAACAGTTACGAATTCTATCAGTGGAGGGAGATCGTTTTTAAACGGTTCTTAAATAATTACTAAAACAAAATGAAAAGGATGCGTGACATGATTGCCCGTGCAGTACTATTGATTTTTGCAGGACAGGCTAAGAGTTATTCCTTACCAGTGATACCATGGCTGTGAGGATGGAACTCACAAGTACTCTCAATAATTTACAGGACGCCATACGAAGTTGAGAAATCTATTTGTTCAAATCGGCAAATTCAAAAATTAAAGTGAATTTCATTGCTCGCCTCACCAAAACAATATACTTTCAACCCCTGTTTAAATATTCAGACGTCTACCCAAAATTAAATTTTTACGATCTGCAATATAATACTGAAAATGATGAAAAAGTTATCAATTCTAGTGACAGGCATGTTCCTGATATTCGTGGTGGCATGCAATTCAAAACCTGAACAAAACAAATCCATGGAAAACGAGAAAGACCTGGCATCAAATCCTTTTATGCATGCCAGCACCCTGCCATTTCAGGCACCTGATTTTACGAAAATCAAGGATAGTGATTTTGCCCCTGCCTTTAAAGAAGGCTTTAAAGAACATTTAGCTGAAATTGAAAAGATTGCCAACAACCCTGAGGCGCCTACGTTTGAAAATACTCTGGTGGCTTTGGAAAAGAGTGGCGAACTTCTTCGCCGGGTCAATGGTGTTTTCAATATGCTTTCTGGAGCCAATACCGATTCGGTTCTACAGAAGTTGAGCGAAGATATTGCTCCGAAACTGGCGGCCCAGCAAGATGCAATTTATCTGAACCAAAAGCTTTACGAAAGAGTCAAAACTATTTTTCAGAAGAAAGATGACCTCAAACTGGATAAAGAATCAGCAAGATTACTCGAATACTATTATACAGAATTTATCCTTGCAGGTGCAAACCTATCCACTGAGGACAAAACCAGGCTTAAAAAGCTGAATGAAGAGGAAGCCGGTCTCAGCGCCAAATTTACCAACCAATTGTTGGCTGATGATAAAGCCGGTGCGTTCGTAGTGGGCAACAAAGAAGCTCTAAAGGGTCTTTCAGAAGGAGCTTTAAACTCGGCTGCACAGGATGCAGATGCAGCTGGCGAAAAAGGAAAATGGGAGTTACCTCTGCAAAATACTACCCAGCAGCCTGCACTGCAATCCCTGGAGAACAGGGATACGCGTCACCAATTATTTGAGGCCTCATGGAACAGGGCCGAGAAGGGTGGCAAAAACGATACCCGTGCAACCATCAAACGACTGGCTGAAATTAGGGCTGAGAAAGCACATCTCCTGGGATTTCCCAATTATGCGGCATGGAACTTACAGGATCAAATGGCCAAAACACCAGAAGCTGTCCAAACCTTCCTGAAGGAACTGGTGCCGGCAGCCACAGCCAAAGCACGCAAAGAAGCTGCCGACCTTCAGTCGGTCATTAATAAACAAAAAGGAGGATTCCAACTGGAACCCTGGGACTGGAACTATTATGCTGAAAAAGTTCGCAAAACCCGGTATGACCTGGATGAGAACCAGGTAAAACCCTACTTTGAGTTGTTCAATGTGTTGGAGAACGGCGTGTTTTATGCCGCCAACCAATTGTATGGATTGACCTTCAAACGCAGAACAGACATCCCGGTTTACCAGGCCGACATGCGCGTTTATACCGTCTATGACAAAGACAGCACCGAACTCGGTTTATTTTATTGTGACTATTTCACTCGCGACAACAAATCAGGTGGTGCCTGGATGAGCAACGTGGTTGAACAGTCAAAATTGCTGGGCACGAAACCGGTGATTTACAATGTATGCAACTTCACCAAACCGGCACCTGGTGAACCTGCCCTGATCAGCTTCGATGACGTGACCACGATGTTCCATGAATTTGGGCATGCCCTGCATGGCTTCTTTGCCAACGAAACTTACCTCAGTCTGTCGGGTACCAACGTAGCCCGGGATTTTGTGGAATTGCCTTCGCAGTTTAATGAGCACTGGGCCCTCGAACCGAAAATATTCGAGCATTATGCCGTACACTACAAAACAGGGAAACCGATGCCTCAGGCACTGGTCGAAAAGATCAAGAAATCGCAGAAATTTAATCAGGGCTATTCATTGACAGAAATACTGGCAGCTGCCGACCTTGATATGGAATGGCATACCATTCCTGCCGGTGATTCGATAAAATCAGTCGATGACTTTGAAACTGCCGCATTGAAACACACTCATCTTGATCTTCCGCAGGTACCACCGCGCTATCGTTCCAGCTACTTCCTGCACATTTGGGGCAACGGATATGCCGCCGGTTATTACGCCTATTTGTGGACAGAAATGCTGGATGACAATGCTTACAACTGGTTTGAAGAACATGGCGGGATGACCCGGGCCAACGGACAGCGCTTCCGTGATATGATCCTGTCACGCGGAAACACCGAAGACTATAACAAAATGTTTTACGATTTCTGCGGACATAAACCTGATATACAACCGATGTTGGTAGATCGTGGATTAATAGAGAAATAAACTTTCTCGTAAATACCTCAATCCGGTTTACCGGGAATAACTAAAGTTTCGCACTTATAAAAAAAGTACTGATAACCAGAGAAATAAAAGGAATAATGCAGCATAAACCGAAATGAAAGAATTGAAGCGTGGTAGTCCGGGTATTTATCGCGAAATTTAAATGATAAATATCTGATGATGGTTTATTGAAAACGAGTGCGAAACTTTAGTTAATTAATTTCATCCAATGACTAAAAACTTCAAAATCCTGATGACGGCTGGAATTGCCGGATGTCAGGCAATATTTTCCGGTTGTTCATCCCATGTAGAAAAAAAGGATAAGACCATCAAAAATGTGGTGGTTATCCTGGCCGATGACCATGCACTGAAAGTAACCGGGTGCTATGGGAATCAAATTATACACACTCCCAACATTGATGAATTGGCAAAAGAAGGTGTGGAATTTACTCATGCATATTGTAATTCACCCATTTGCAATGCTTCGAGGCAATCGTTGTTAACAGGGAAATACCCTCATGCAACAGGCGTGAATATGTTATTTACGCCCTTTCAGGAAGAAGGGAACCCGACCATTGCCAACTATTTAGGAAGCAAAGGATATAAAACGGCCCTGGTTGGTAAAACCCATTTCAATAACTGGGCTTGGTCATCGCTCTATAAAAATGGAATGCCACACCACGGTTTCGATACAATTATCGAGAATGATGCTTACCAACGGTTTTTAAGGCAAAACCCGCCACCTGAAATCCCATCAGGGATCGAAACGTATGATGCAAAAAAGGTAAAAGGGAATATTCCTGAGTTGATGAACTGCCGCAACTTGCCACAGCCCGTTTATGATGCTTACAGCCAGGGAACTTTTTATGCCAATAGTGCTGCTGAATTTATTAAAGAGCACCGGGATAAACCATTTTTTCTTTGGACCGCTTTTTTTCAGCCGCACCATCCTTATTACTATCCGGTTGAATATGCCGGGAAATACAATCCGGATGATATGCCCCTTCCCAGCGGAAGTCCGGAAGACGACCGATGGATTCCGGAGAAATTCAGAAATTTAACGGAGGCCCAGCGAAGGGGGATCATTGCTGCCTATTATACATCGACCGAGTACATGGATAAAAACGTGGGGATCGTTTTAGATGCCATTAAAAAATATGGGTTGGATGAAAATACCATGATTATATATATAAGTGATAATGGCTACCTTTTAAATGACCATAAGCGGTTTGAAAAGCATACCATGTGGGAGGAAGCTGTCCGCCAGCCATTGATTATTAAAGCCGGGGACGCCTTTGACAAAGGAGTTAAAAAACAAGCCCTGGTTGAATACATCGACATAGCGCCTACAATTATAGACTGGCTTGGGTTAAAACCCATGGCTAAAGTCCAGGGGGAGAGTTTTTTGCCTGTGCTGAAAAATGAGACAGACAGCCTCAGGGAATTTGCTTTTTCGGAGTACCTGGAAGATAACCTGGCGATGGTTTGTACACCTGAATGGAAATACATGTTTACCACTGGTAGCCGTGATTTGAGTCTTGGATACGCTACAGGCTATGGCCCTTCAGGAATTGTACACCGTCTGTACGACCTGGAAAAAGATCCCGGCGAATCGCATGATGTCTCAAAAGATCCTCAGAATGCAAAAATATTATTGCAAATGCAGCAGGAAATGCTCAAACGGTTTATGGAAACACATCCTGATGCCTCACAATGCCCTAAGGATTTAACTTTGGAAGGTAAGCTGGTCTGGTTTTGTGAGCCGCGCGACGTGGGTACCGACCAATCATTAACAGATGCCCCTGTAAGGGTTTTCAAGCATTAATGCAAATATTTAAATTCATCGAATGTCCAGTGGCAATTAAATGGCAAATTGTCTAAAGATGAAACCATTAAACTGACGTGATTTTGTAAAAAAGACCTGGGTATAAATCACTGCTTCAACAATTGGTTTGCCGTTATCAGCCAGAAGCAATAAAAATGAAAAATTTCCAAAGGTCCTCCTGTATTCGGGATGGAATACGAGAAATATCGGGGATCAGGGGCATACTCCCGGAACACTGCGTTTTCTGGAAATCAATTTTCCTGAAGCTATAGTTACCGTTTGGCTGAGTTCAACCAACGATGAAATAAACGACTTGTTGATGGCCAGATTCCCAAAAATTACTATTGTCCGCGGGGAAATGGATAATGAAGGAAAAACTGACAGTCCCGATTTGCAAAAAGCATTTGATGAAGCTGGTCTGTTAATCCATAATTCAGGAATGTCCTATAATTCATTCTGGAAACCACCTGCAATACTTGAAGCCTGCATTCGGAAAAACAAGCTTATTTGCATTTACGGGCAGTCATTTGATGGATTTCAGGAAGATGACAAGTCTAAAATGGCCGGAGAACTAAGCAAGGCAATGGCCATCTATTGCCGCGACAATGAATCGTATTATTACCTCAGAAAAATTGGAGTTAACCCTCCAATTCTGGAATTTGGCCCGGATGGTTGCAGCGGGATTGATTTATTAAATGATCAAAAGGCAAAAGTATACCTTGATAAACACAGTCTAAGCCCCAAAAAATTCATTTCTGTTATCATAAGGACCAACACACCAGCAGGGGAAAAGCCCAAAAACCTTCCAAAATGGGATGTGGGGAATACTTCTCAAAATCCCGGGAATCCATCATCAAAAGATGCCATTCAAACAGAGATTTGGAATGAATAAAATTCGGGAGGTAATCATTTATTGGGTAAGGAAAACCGGTTTAAAAGTACTGCTAGCTCCTGAAGCTGAAAGAGAGATTATGCAAGCAAAAGAGATGATTTACGAAAAACTCCCTGCCGATGTCAAAGCCAATGTGGTCCATAAAGCCGAGTGGTGGAACATGGATCAGGCAATTCGTCTTATAAAATGTCACATTCACTTGTTGCCATGGAACCTCATTCTTGCCTTATGGCTTTAGCGCATGGCGTGCCAATTATTCATTTTTTTTCAAAGCGTCATGGAGTAAAAGCATGGATGTTCCGCGATTTTGGGCTTCCAGAGTGGCTGATTGATATTGATGAAGAACCAGCAGATACCACCATTAAGGCATTAATGGACATTTATAACGATTATGACCGGGCTTCGGGGAAAGTTAAAAGAGCCATGCAGTTTGTTGAACAACGTTCTGCTGAGATGATGGCCGATATCAAAGGGTTTTTGAAGTAAACTTCGAGCTTATCAGTTTGAGTTGGAGTTTGAGTCTTGAGAAAGAAAAAATGGAGTATGAATTTCTTACTCTTGCTCAAAACTCACACTCCAAACTTCTTCGTGATCCCACCGGGATTCGAACCCAGATCATAAGAACCGGAATCTTACATTCTATCCATTGAACTATGGGGCCGGTAACAGAAAGGCAAATTTATGAATTTAAATTCATTTTTCATTTCACCACCCGGCGTTTAGCAGAATTAATTTGCCATTTTTGTGCAAGGTTGAACCAAAATCCATATTTTTAACCTTTTATTGTGTTCTATAACCCGGATTTACAACATGTCTAAATTTTCGCTGGTCATCCCTGTATATAACGAAGAGCAGATCATCGGGCAGCTATATACCCGGTGTATGGCAGCCTTGGAAAAGATCACTCCCGATTTTGAGATCATCTGCGTGGATGACGGCAGCACAGATAAAACACTGCCGCAGCTTATTATGCACCATAAGCAGGACAAGCGGTTCAAAGTACTTTCCCTGTCGAGGAACTACGGGCACCAGTCGGCTATCCTGGCCGGATTGACCTATTCCACCGGTGAGTACATCGGCATCATCGACGGGGATTTGCAGGATCCGCCGGAAATTCTTCATGAGTTTGTCCGGAAGCTCGACGAGGGCTTTGATGTGGCGTATGCCATCCGGAAAAAGCGGAAAGAGAGCTTCATCCGGAAAGCGCTGTACTGGACATACTACCGGATTCTTAAAAGGGTCTCGAATGTCAGTATCCCTCTGGACAGCGGCGATTTTTCCGTCATGACCCGCCGGGTGGTGGACTTCATCCTCTCCATGCCCGAACAGAGCCTGTATATCCGTGGCATACGTTCCTGGGTGGGATTCAGCCAGACGGGTGTTGAATATGAACGCGACAAACGACAGGCCGGAGAGACGAAATATTCTTTTCGGAAACTCCTGGGACTGGCCTATAACGGCATTTTCAGTTTCAGTGATTTCCCGGTGAAAATCCTCACCCGCCTGGGCGCACTCGTCATCTTTGTATCCTTCATCTACATCGTGATCACACTTGTAAAGAAATATTTTTACGGCAATGTGCCACAGGGATTCACTACGCTGATCATCTTTCTTTCGGTTTTCAGCGGCATTCAGTTACTGGCCCTGGGGATGATCGGGGAATATGTGATCCGGATCTATGATGAATCACGCAAAAGACCCCTGTTTATCGTCAAGGACAAATACATCGAATAGCTCCTATGAAAAACCTTTCCCGGTTCCTGACGGCCTTTAACCGGATCAACAAGGAGATCCTGGTATTCTTTGTTTTGTCTGTTTTCTTCCTGGGCTTCCGGCTCAACTTTAACGAAGAACAGTATCTGGGCTATGCCAAAGCGTTTATGGATAAGAACTGGATGCCCGGCTCATTTCTTTTCACCGACTTTCCCGGAAGCCGGCTGTTTTTCCAGTACATCGCCGGCTTCGCCCTCCGTTTCCTGAGTTTTGAACAGGTGGCGTTTTTTGGACGGATGTTGATGTTCATCCTGTTTGCCTTTCCTGTAGCGGCAATCGCCCGTTTACTCAAACTGAACAACATTTTGCTGGTTTTTTGGCTGGCTGTATTTATATACCTCAGCAGAATTTTTTCGGCGGGGAGTGGATCTTCGGCGGAATCGAATCGAAGACCATGGCCTACCTGTTTATTCTCTGGAGCCTGTATTTCCTGTTAAAGGGCAATAACCTGAAAGCCATACTCCTTGCGGCCCCGGCTACCTACTGGCATTTCCTGGCCGCCGGATGGTATGGGCTTTACCTTATCATATACATGTTTCTATTCCAAAGGAAGGCCGACCGTAAAATCCTTTATTACTGGGCTGCTTATGCAGTTATCCAGATTCCCCTGGTAATCTATATTTTCACCGGCCTGATGGAGGACCGGCAGACGGTGATAAACGGCATTAACACTAACTTTGTCTATACCTATATCCGTAATCCCCAGCACATCGGTATCTTTAAAAGCCTCGATTACTTCTGGCATTATCACGCCCCCAAAGTGCTTAAGGCCGTCATTGCCCTGTTCATTGCCGTGAAGTACCTTAGGAAACAAACCACCGGACCAGTAGCTGCAATGAACCGTCTGCTGATAATCATTCTTATTCAGCTGCTCCTTTTTGTTCCTGTCGCATACCTGGATAAAAACGGATCCCTGATGAAATTTTACCCCTTCAGGGGAAGTGTCATTGCCATGATGCTGTTTCAGCTCATCATCTTGCTGTTGCTGCGCGACAAATGGATACCTTACCTTAAACAAAAATATGCCGCATTTACCGGAAGGAAGAAATTCTATCTGATTCAGATGTCAGCGATAGTACTCCTCACATTTTTTGTTCTGGGCCAGAAGGTAGTGAGCCGGATTGAAACCTACAAAGCTGAAACACCGCAGTTCAACGATATGGAAAATCTGGCCCGGATTCTTCATGAAAGGAGCCACCCTGACGACACATTTTTGTTCCTTTGCCCTCAGGACGAAATCTCCCTGGCCCTGCCCCGCGAATCGCGACGTGACTGTTATTTTTATAATAAATACATTCCAACAACCGGCAAGGGTATTTACGAATGGTACCAGCGTTCCCTATGGGAGAAGCGACTTATGAGTAATCCTGAACTTATCCCTGCATTCGAAGCAAAGCATGACATCAGGTTTATCGTTACCTGCAAGGATATTCCTGCAGATTATCTTACGCAGATTTATTCGAATAATACCTACCGTTTATATATTTATAACCTGACGAACCATTAATACTCCCCAATCTCCAATCTCCATCCTTCCACCCCTCCCCAACCCCTCCCCTGAGGGAGAGGGGCTTGTCTTCTAATGACATAAGTTGATATGGGAGCACTTTTTAGAATAAAATTTTCTTGTGCAACGTTACCGGAAGGCCGTTCGTTTCAGAACAAAGTTAATCGGAGTGAACACCCCCTCGTCTTCCAGGAGAGGGGGCCGGGGGGTGAGGTGGAACGAAGGAATGAATGACCCGATCAATCCACTTCAATCCCTCAATCCCTCAATCCCTCACTTTTGCCTTTTGCCTTCCAGATGAAACCGGCGTTTATCGCATGCACGCCGAGGCGTGCGTCTACGATTTCGTATACCTGATTATGTCTGTTTTCACCCGTCTTCAAATTCATCATTCGATATTCAATATTCATTATTCTTCTCCTCCCTTTTGCCTTTCGCCTTTCCACTCAATCCCTCAATCCCTCATCCTCAATCCCTCACTCCCTCAATCCCTCACTTTTGCCTTTTGCCTTCCAGATGAAACCGGCGTTTATCGCATGCACGCCGAGGCGTGCGTCTACGATTTCGTATACCTGATTATGTCTGTTTTCACCCGTCTTCAAATTCATCATTCGATATTCAATATTCATTATTCTTCTCCTCCCTTTTGCCTTTCGCCTTTCCACTCAATCCCTCACTCCCTCACTCCCTCAATCCCTCACTCCCTCAATCCCTCAATCCCTCACTTTTGCCTTTTGCCTTCCAGATGAAACCGGCGTTTATCGCATGCACGCCGAGGCGTGCGTCTACGATTTCGTATACCTGATTATGTCTGTTTTCACCCGTCTTCAAATTCATCATTCGATATTCAATATTCATTATTCTTCTCCTCCCTTTTGCCTTTCGCCTTTCCACTCAATCCCTCAATCCCTCAATCCCTCAATCCCTCAATCACTCAATCCCTCATCCTCATCCCCACTCCCCACTCCCCAATCCCCACTCTCCACTCCCCACTCTCCAATCTCTCCTCCCTCTTTGCCATTTAGACATAACTTTTCTTAATTTTGTGCTTTCAAATAAGTTATATAAAAGCGGATTCATGGAATACAATGCACAGGCCATAGAGAAGAAATGGCAGGAATACTGGAAGAAGAATAAGATATATAAGGTAGAGGCTGACCCCGGGAAGCCGAAATTTTATGTCCTGGATATGTTTCCATATCCGTCGGGAGCAGGATTGCATGTTGGCCATCCGCTGGGATATATTGCATCGGATATCTATTCGCGTTTCAAACGGCTTCAGGGGTATAACGTATTACACCCCATGGGTTATGATGCTTTCGGACTGCCTGCCGAGCAGTACGCCATTCAGACAGGGCAGCATCCGGCCACTACTACCGAAAACAATATTAACCGTTACCGCGAACAGATGGATAAGATCGGTTTCTCATACGACTGGGACCGTGAAGTCAGGACTTGTGATCCGGGGTATTACAAGTGGACACAGTGGGCATTTATCCTGATGTTCAAACATTATTACAATACCGATGCTCAAAAGGCAGAACCCATTGAGGACCTGGTTGCCGCCTTTGAAAGGAATGGTACATCCGGTGTCCATGCTGCCTGTACGGAAGACATGAGTTTTACGGCTGAGGAATGGCGGGGCATGGACGAAAGAAAGCAGCAGGAGACACTTTTAAATTACCGGCTGGCCTACCGGGCTGAGAGCATGGTGAACTGGTGCCCTGCGCTGGGAACCGTGCTGGCCAATGATGAGGTGAAGGAGGGATATTCGATCAGGGGGGGACACCCGGTTGAACAGAAGAAGATGCAGCAATGGCTTCTCAGAATAACAGCTTATGCGCCTCGTCTCGTAGATGGTCTCGACGGCATCGAATGGTCTGAATCTCTGAAGGAGATACAGCGGAACTGGATCGGTCGGTCAGAAGGAGCCGATATCTGGTTCGGTCTTAAGGGTCATGCTCAGAAAATGCAGATCTTCACTACCCGCCCGGATACACTTTTTGGGGTAAGCTTCATGGTAATAGCTCCTGAGAGTGAACTGGCCGGTCTTTTAACCACACAGGAAAACCGCGAAAAGGTGGAAGAATACCTGGCATATACAAAAACCCGTTCTGAACGCGAACGTATGGCTGAAGCCCGGAAGATCACCGGCGTGTTTACCGGTAGTTATGCAATTCATCCTTTCACCGGGGATGAACTGCCGGTGTGGATCAGCGAGTACGTGCTTGCAGGCTATGGCACCGGGGCAATTATGGCTGTGCCTGCACACGATGAGCGGGACTATGCTTTTGCAAAACATTTTAAGCTGCCCATACCCCAGGTGATCGAAGGGGATATTTCCCAGGGTGCTTTCGACTCAAAGGATGCCAGGGTGATCAATTCGGATTTCATCACCGGAATGATGGTTCCCGAAGCCATCAAAAAAATCATTGCAGAACTCGAATCACAGCGGCATTGGCAGGCGCCGGGTGAATTACCGGCTGCGTGATGCCATCTTCAGCCGTCAGCGTTACTGGGGTGAACCCTTCCCTGATATATTACAAGGACGGGCTGCCTTATCCGCTCGATGAAAAGGATCTGCCTCTCGAAGCTTCCCGAAGTGGACGCTTTCAAGCCCACCGAAGATGGGGACCCTCCGCTGGGCAGCGCTAAAAACTGGAAAACGGCTGAAGGTTATCCACTCGAACTGAGTACCATGCCGGGATTTGCCGGCTCTTCAGCTTATTATTTAAGGTATATGGACCCTCAGAACGACCGGGCACTGGTATCCCATGAAGCAAATGAGTACTGGCGTGACGTGGATCTTTATATCGGTGGCATCGAACATGCCGTGGGTCACCTGATGTATTCCCGGTTCTGGAATAAATTCCTGTTTGACCTGGGCTATGTGGTAGCCGATGAACCATTCAGGAAACTGGTGAACCAGGGAATGATACAGGGACGTTCAAACTTCGTTTATCAGGATCAGGGATACCAATACTTTTGTTTCAGCAGGCCTTAAAGATGGATATGATGTTACACCTATCCATGTGGATGTCAACATTGTACACAATGATGTACTCGATATCGACACCTTCCGGCAATGGAATCCGGAATACCTGGAAGCCGATTTTATTTTGGAGGACGGGAAATATATCTGCGGATGGGCCGTTGAAAAGATGTCCAAGTCGATGTACAATGTGGTTAATCCCGACAGTATCATCGAAAAGTACGGAGCCGACACACTCCGGATGTATGAAATGTTCCTTGGCCCTATTGAACAGTCCAAACCCTGGGATACCAATGGTATCGACGGGGTTTATAAATTTCTTCGCAAGTTCTGGAAACTGTTTTACAGTGATCAGGATGGATGGACCGTTACCGGTGAAGATCCTGAAGGGGAAGAACTCAGGATCCTGCACCGCACGATAAAGAAGGTATCTGAGGACATTGAGAAGTTCTCCTTTAACACTTCGGTCAGTGAATTTATGATTTGCGTGAACGGATTAACCGATCTGAACTGTCATAAAAAGGCAGTACTGCAGGATCTGGTTATCGTCCTGGCACCGTTTGCCCCGCATATCACAGAAGAATTGTGGCATGCGATGGGGAATGACGGCAGTGTTGTTAATGCCGCTTTTCCGCAGTATGATGAGAAATACCTGATTGAGAATGACTACGAATACCCTGTGTCATTCAACGGGAAGATGCGGTTTAAGATCAGGCTTCCACTTGATATGCCGCTGAAAGAAATTGAAAGGCAGGTGGTTTCACACGACATTGGGCAGAAATGGCTGGAAGGAAAAGAACCCCGGAAAATCATCATCGTTCCGGGCAAAATTATTAATGTTGTTGTCTAAATTTGTATGCTCCTGTGAAAAAAAAATACCTTATTCTGATCATTACCGTAGCAGTGCTGGCGGTCGTTTTTATAATGTATAAATGGAAGAACTTCCGCGAATCCGCTGCTATCAGCAACGAAACACAACCCACAGAAGATGTTGAGGAGGTACCACCCTTACCGGCAATCACGTATTTATACGGAATACCTTCTGATTCATTCGACGTGGTGACGGGGAAAGTAGGACGTAATCAGCCTCTGTCATGCTTCTGGCCGGTTACGGGGTCAGCAACCAGCAAATCCATGATCTCGATATGAAATCCAGGGGCATTTTCGATCTCCGGAAATTCCGGTCAGGGAATCCATACTCGGCATTTCTGGAAAGGGATTCGGCAAAAACCCTGGATTACCTGGTATATGAACATTCACCCATCGAATATGTTGTTTTCCGTCTGAAAGATTCCCTCGACGTATGGAACGGGATAAAAGATATCGATACGGTCCGTGAATCATTCTCCGGTACCATCGAGACTTCCTTATGGAATGCCATGACGGATCGCGGGGTAAACCCAATGCTGGCGGTGAGATTGTCGGAGATCTATGCCTGGTCCATCGATTTCTTCGGTCTTCAGAAGGGAGATAGTCTGAGGGTGATTTATGACGAACTTTTCGTTGACAGCTCCTCCCTGGGGATCGGTCGGATTGAAGGCGCTTATTTCAGACATGCAGGGGTTGATTTCTGGGCGATTCCTTTTATGCAGGACAGTACCTGGGATTTTTACGATGAGAAGGGGAAGAGTCTCCGAAAAGCTTTTCTGAAAGCTCCCCTGCGTTATTCAAGGATCAGTTCACGCTTTTCAAATTCGCGTTATCATCCTATCCTGAAGATCAGGACGGCCCCACCACGGCGTGGATTACGCCGCTCCGACAGGGACACCTGTACATGCCATTGGCGACGGACTTGTTGTATTTAAAGGGTGGAACACGGGAGGCGGTAATGCCATTAAGATCAAGCACAACGGTGTCTATACCACCTCCTATATGCATCTGCACGGCTATGCAAAGGGACTGCATAACGGAAGTTATGTGAAACAGGGCGATGTGATCGGTTACGTGGGTAGTACCGGTCTGGCTACCGGACCGCACCTCGATTTCAGGGTCTATAAAAACGGGGTGGCCATTGATCCCCTGAAAATGAAAGCTCCACCGGTAGAGCCTGTAAAAGAAGAAAACATGAGCCGGTTTACCGAGGTGAGAAACCAGGTGATGTATATGGTGGGAAGTTTCTGAAGAAGGTTAATCGCAGTACGTCATCCCTCCGTCCAGGACATTCGCTGTGAAACCGATCATGTAGAGCTGTTGCGGTGCGACGGCGTCCTTACCAGACATCTCCCTACCGGTATTCCCCCGGATTTCACACTGATGTCCCCATTACCAGATTCTCAATGACTTTCGGGAAGTACTCGTATTCGAGAAGGTGGACTTTTTCCGCCAGGCTTTCCGGGGTGTCGCCGGCATCTATCGGGCACCTGGCCTGGAAGATAATATTCCCCTCATCATAATGGTCATTCACAAATGAATGGTAATGCCTGATTCCTTATCACCATTTTCAATAACTGTGCGGTGAACATTAAGTCCGTACATACCCCTGCCTCCGTATTTAGGCAACAGGGCAGGGTGGATGTTAACGATCCGCTTTGGGTAAGCCAGGATGAGGTCAGACGGTACCAGCCAGAGAAATCCGGCCAGGACGATAAAGTCAATTTCGTAATCTCTGAGAATCTGCAAAACACGCCCGTTTTCGCAAAAATCCTCCCTTGAAAAGCTAACCGAAGGGATGCTCAGGGAGGCCGCTCTCTGGTGTACTCCGGCATCCTTTTTATTGGATAAGATCAGCACTACCCTGGCCGATTCATGTTTAAGGAAAAATCGACTGATATTTTCGGCATTGGTACCCGACCCTGAGGCGAAAATGGCTATCTTTTTAAAAGTCATGTGTTTGTGATTGTTTCTTTTAAAGATAAAATTCGACCGTTTTTATTTTTTGAAAAATCTGAAAGCCAAATATTCCGTAAAAAAAATCAAAATTTACGTCAAATTATGTTTTTTTTGTTTGTTTTTAAGCGATTATTGCATTTCTTTGCACAGTCAAAAAATCAAGTTATTATTATTAATTAAATTTTACGCTATGTCTGATATCGCATCAAGAGTAAAAGCCATTATCGTTGATAAGTTAGGTGTTGATGAGAATGAAGTTACTCCCGAAGCAAGCTTCACAAATGATCTTGGAGCAGATTCTCTCGACACTGTTGAACTGATCATGGAATTTGAAAAGGAATTCAACATTGGTATTCCTGATGATCAGGCTGAAAATATCAGCACAGTTGGTGAAGCCGTTAAGTACATTGAAGAAAACGCTAAGTAATTTGTAATTTTTACGGATTTATGGAATTAAAGCGGGTTGTTGTCACGGGTCTCGGAGCTATTACTCCCCTTGGGAATAATGTACACGATTTCTGGAAGAATCTGGTGGACGGGGTTAGCGGAGCTAATCTTATCACCCGTTTTGATGCCGACAAAATTCAAAACCAAATTCGCCTGCGAAGTTAAGAACTTTGATCCCACCCAGTATTTTGACAGAAAAGAAGTCAGAAAACTAGATCCCTATGCCCAGTTTGCCCTGGTAGCTGCTGATGAAGCAGTTAAAGACAGCGGGTTCATCTTAGATGAACTCGATACTGATAATATCGGAGTGATCTGGGCATCGGGAATCGGTGGTATTGAAACCTTTATGGATGAAATGAAGAATTATGTGACCGGGAATTATGAACCGCGTTTTAGTCCTTTCTTCATCCCTAAAATGATTTCTGATATTGCCGCAGGCCACATCTCAATGAAATACACGTTCCGTGGTCCAAATTACGGAACGGTAGCGGCCTGTGCTTCATCAACCAATGCTCTGATTGATGCCTATAATCTTATCCGACTGGGTAAAGCGTCGGCTATGGTAGCCGGCGGATCGGAAGCTGCTATCAACGAAGCTGGTATGGGCGGGTTTAACAGTATGCAGGCCATTTCCACCAATAATGAGAATTTTTCCAGAGCTTCCTGCCCTTTCGATATGAACCGGGATGGTTTTGTTATGGGTGAAGGAGGAGGAGCACTCATTTTGGAGGAATATGAACATGCAGTAAAGAGAGGCGCCCGTATTTACGCGGAATTTGCCGGCGGTGGCATGTCGGCCGATGCTTATCACCTTACTGCTCCTCATCCCGATGGTCTCGGCGCTGTGTTAGTTATGAAAAGAGCACTCGAAGATGCCGGGATGATCACCTCCGATATAGACTACATCAATGTCCACGGAACATCAACACCCAAAGGCGACATCTCCGAAACCAGAGCCATCATGGAAGTGTTTGGCGAAGCAGCCTTTAAACTGAATATCAGTGCCACAAAATCAATGACCGGTCATCTTCTCGGAGCAGCCGGTGCCGTTGAAGCGATAACAGCTATTCTGGCCATCAATGACAATGTCATTCCGCCAACCATTAATCTTGAAAATCAGGATCCTGATATTGATCCCAGGCTGAATCTTACGCCAAATAAGGCACAGCACAGGGAAGTCCACTGTGCCATGAGTAATACCTTTGGCTTTGGTGGTCATAACAGTTCGGTCATCTTTAAAAAGCTAAGGAATTAAAACGTGTTTGGAAGCTTTGGTCGGATATTTATCATTCCTTTCAGCCGCAACAAAGAACTCGTCAATAAGCTTACACCTATTCTCGGATTTGCTCCTGTAAGGATCCGTCTTTACGAAATGGCCTTTATTCATAAGTCCGCTTCGGTCGTTATGCCCGATGGAGAACTCATAAATAATGAACGCCTCGAGTATCTGGGTGATGCCATTCTGGCTGCCGTCGTAGCCGATTACCTCTTTCGCCATTTCCCTAATAAAGATGAAGGCTTTCTGACCAAAATGAGGTCTAAAATGGTGAAACGGAAACACCTTAACCTTCTGGCGTACCGTATGGGGATCAATAAGCTGATGGTAACCCATACCAATCCGGTTAACGTATCACGCCACCTGTATGGAAATGCTTTCGAGGCACTGATCGGTGCCATATATCTCGATAAAGGCTATAAACAGGTTGGGAAATTTATTGAGCGTATTATCGAGAGATATGTCGACATTGAGAAACTCAGAAAATCCGATACCGATTATAAAAGCAAACTGATTGAATGGGCACAGAAGAACAAGCAGGAGTTGGTGTTTGATAGCAGTGAAGAGACTGCCCTGCCCGGCCACCTCCCTCAATTTGTCACGCACATCCGTCTTCACCATGACGAATACGGCAGAGGAGCCGGCAATTCCAAGAAGGAGGCCGAACAAAAAGCCGCCCGGTCTGCCCTGGATAAACTTGCCAGCATCTGACTTTCACATTATTCACAAATTCCTTACTTTTAATCAAAAATTTGTCGGCTGTGAACAAGAAAAAAGTCAGACTCGATTACACAGATCATTTTGATTTTTATCTTCTGGGGATTTCTTCCTTCGAGAAAGATTACAGACTGATATGGAATATGAATAATGCCCTCGGATTTCAGTTTTCCAGAACAGCAAATCACCAGGCGTATAGCAAAAAAGAGGACACCGAACAGGGATTTGCGTGTTACCTTTATAAAGATGAGGACAGTTACCTTCAATACCGCTTTGTTGCCAACAAAGGGGAAGAAGGATATCTGATTGACGAGCTGAAAAACATTGATTTTTTTCTTCTCATACAGGGGGATGACGGAATACCCGATATCAGTGATATCAGGCATAAAGTCTCCTCTATCGAAAATGTGCAGGCCGTTTTCGTCATCGATCCCGGGAACCTCAAAAACCGTCAGAGACTGATTGACGGCTGATGATGATCAGAATAACCAACGGAAAAAAGGATAAAGGGTAGACCATATCGGGATATCAAGGTAGTTCTGATAGCCGTTACGGAAGAGTTTGATAACCACAGGAGGCTGTTTTGTCAGGGGGAGATATATCTTCGGATAAAAAGGAAGGATCCTGAAAATCAAATCCAGAACCATATCAAGGAAGAACAATAACAAGGCGATGAAGAATCCCAGCATCGTTGTGGTATAGAAGACCATGCCCGGGATACCAGGTGGTCTGGGAAATGATCACCACTAACCAGATTGACAGCTTTACAATTAAAAAAGGGTTGAGCAGATAAGACGTTTTTGACCGGGTTAGGGTAATCAGCAGCACCAGTGCGGATACCAGGCACGCCGAAGCTACTCCCAGAACCAGCCTCCAGACAAAGCTGGGCACGGGAAAAAAGATCAGGGAGAAAATCAGTACGGCGGGTTTGACGAATCCGAGGATGAAATGAACACGGTAAGCATGGGCACTTCGTGGAATAACGACTTCGTGATATTTCCTTTTATACCCTACACTGTGCATGAAGGGTCCGTGATTATCCAGCTGAATGTCACGCACTTTCAGCATGGAATACCGGAAAGGGGTTGAGTTGGCCTTCTGATGCCTGGAATAAAAACAGTCTTCACGCGCATCCTGGTTGATTTGTACCCTGAAAAAATCCGCAACATCTTTCCATGTAGTCTTAAGTTTTCCCAGATAAAACCAGGTCTTGCGGTTGCTGTAGATATGACTTAAAATAACCAGAGCCGACTACCCAGAAAAAAATAGTGCCGAAAAGGATCATGAATTCCCGGGTTATGGCCATGTACACCGGAACCAGGACCATTGCCAGACCAATGGGAAGGGCCAGGTAATGCCCGATATATCGTAAAACAAGGAAGAAATCATTATTTTCAAAAAACTCGCGTTCCGCTTTCAGCTTTTCATATTTAATGCGGGCCCTTTCCCTTGCTTTTTCACGTGCCTCGCGTATGATCTCTTCATATTCGGAGGAATCAAATTCGCTTCTTCGTACGGATGTGAAACATGGATCTCGGTATTCCTTTTTTCCTGTTGGAAAACGATCTCATATGCCTCACAAATCTCGCGGAAATGATCAGCGGCATCCGGACTTTTATTCACGTCGGGATGATACTTTATGGCCAGCTTCCGGTAATTTTTTTTGAGTTCTTTTTCTTCCACACCGGGGCGGACACCCAGCAGTGCATAGTATTTGTCAAACATGGCAGGCTGAAGTAGTCCTGCAATCTAAAAGAATTATACGTGAATTCATAAATTACCAGGATATTTTATGTTTCGCAATGCGGCAGGGAAACAAAAAAAGGGGGCCGAACTAATGTCCGACCCCCGGTCTACTCTACCCTCTACGCTGGTCTATGAAATATTATCTGTTTTCGTTGGTGATCTTGTGCTACAAATCTATGCTATAATTCGGTTAATGAATTTTAATGAATGTTAAAGAATGTTAAGTGTATTAACTGTACTTTCCCGGGAGTGTTATATTTGTATTGATATGAGTAAAAAACTACTTTGGATACTTGCAGGTGTAATGGCCATCGTAATGACGGGTTTGATTCTGGTTCAGACCTACTGGATCAGTAATGCTTTCAGGATCAAGGAAAAACAGTTTGCCCAGCTCGTAGCCCGTTCGATGTCCGGCTTCAGCACAGTAGTTGAGAACCGTGAGGCCGCCTATTTTCTTAATCAGTTCCTTTTCCCCGGGATGGACGCCGATACCACCGGATCGGGTGGGCTTTATTTTAATTACCATGAGGAATCGCATTCATCACTCGACCCCTACAATCCCCGGGATTTTCATTATGATCAGCAAATCACCATCCAGAATCAGGACGGGAAAAAAGCAGCAAAGAAAGACGGGATCAGGATCAGGGTCAATAACGACAGCCTGACTGTTAGGATGCCTGGCAAGTCTGGATTCCGATACGGTCCTGACCGGAAAGGCAGGTCATCCTGGCAGTATAGCCGCCGATCCCGAGATCCGGAAAAAAATCCAATCGAAACAGGCACTCATCGACAGGGTCATGTCAAGGATGTTTGGCCCCCACCTCAGCATCGAAGAAAGGCTCTCGCCTGAAATTCTTAAAACTACCCTGAACGATGAACTCGCTGATAACGGTATTTATCTTGATTATGAATTTGCCGTGCTCAAAAGCGACGGGCAAATAGCCTTTAAATCCAACGGTTATCATCCGGAGAAAGGAACTAAAGTGTTTACATCCCAATTATTTCCGCAGGACATCTTCAACAGTCCGAATTACCTCAGGATCTATTTTCCCGAACAGAGGTCTTTTCTGTTCAGGTCAGTTGGATTAATCGGCTTCACTTCGGTGCTGCTCACTATCAATCATTATCCTTATCTTTATTTTAACATTGTGGGTTATCTTTCGGCAAAAAAGGCTTTCAGACATCAAAAATGATTTTGTAAATAACATGACCCACGAACTCAAAACTCCCATCTCCACTATATCACTGGCCTCACAGATGCTGAATGATGACAGTATTCCGGTGGCCAATAAAAACCTTTCCCATATCTCACGTGTTATAGATACTGAAAGCAAACGACTTGGATACCAGGTTGAAAAGGTTTTGCAGATGGCTGTGCTCGACAAGGGCAAACTTAAGCTGAGGGAAAAGGTTGTAGATGTACATGAGATTATCAATTCGGCAGTGAATAATTTCAGCCTGCTGGTTAAAAAGAGAGGTGGTAACCTCACATGGAAGCCAGAAGCGGAAAGATCAGTAATCAAAGCGGATGAAGTACATCTGACCAATGTGATCTCAAATCTTCTTGATAATGCTCTGAAATATTGTAAGGACGAGCCGGAGATCGAAGTAAGTACCTGGAATGAGAAGAACACTCTGGTCATTCGCATCAAGGATCATGGAATTGGTATCAGTAAGGAGGATCAGAAACGGATTTTTGAGAAGTTTTACCGGGTTCCTACAGGAAACCTTCACAACGTTAAAGGGTTTGGCCTTGGTCTTAGTTATGTTAAAAAAATTATAGAAATCCATAATGGAAGTATCAGACTGAAAAGCGAACTTCAAAACGGTACCAGATTCGATATATTCTTACCTCTATACGAAAATTAACTATGCCTGAAAGAGACATTAAAACAAGGATACTCCTGGCGGAAGATGATGAAAACCTCGGATCATTATTGCAGGAATACCTCAAAGCCAAAAATTATGAAGCCGACTGGCTGACCAATGGGGATAAGGCTTTTAAGGCATTTGAGAGAAATCACTATGATATCTGCATCCTCGACGTGATGATGCCCGTTAAAGACGGTTTTACCCTGGCTACGGAAATCAGAATGCTTGATAAGGAAATGCCGGTTATTTTTCTTACTGCCAAATCCCTTAAGGAGGATGTCCTGGAGGGTTTTACCCGCGGTGCCGACGATTATATCACCAAACCCTTCAGCATGGAGGAACTGATATACCGCATCGAAGCCATACTGAGACGTACAAAGGGCGGCACGGAAAATAAAGATCATGTCTATGAGGTCGGAAGGTATAAATTCGATTCACAGAAACAAACCCTGATTTATGAAGGAAATATCCAGGGCCTGACGACAAAGGAAAATGATCTCCTTCGCCTTCTGTGCAATAATACCAACCGGATTCTTGAAAGGAATTTTGCACTGAAAGCCATCTGGATCGATGATAACTATTTTAATGCACGGAGTATGGATGTATATATAACCAAGCTCCGCAAATATCTCAAGGAAGATCCGAATGTCCAGATCATCAATGTTCATGGCAAAGGGTACAAACTGATCGTCGATACTGAAGCCACCGCCTGATCTGCCCCTGTTAGAAAGCCGGAAGGATCCCTTTTAAGGCAGCTTTGATGCCCACCTTGTAGGGATCGTGCCCCATCTCTTTACTTACAGAAGGCCAACCGGATCAGATCACATTTCATTTTTTTTTTCACTGGGAATATGTCATCTTTTTTCCCTAAATTGCTGGAGATGCTGCAATAGTTAATTCCATCCCTTTATGAAAAAGTTACACCTGCTGGTAATGCTGTGCATTCCTCTGCTTTTTCTGAGCAGTTGCCTCACCGTTTATGAAAAATATACCCTTAATCGCGATGGTTCTGGAGCCATGGAGTATATTATCGACATGAGTGAACTGCACTCTATGATGCAGGCGTTCTCCGACAGCTCTGGGGAAAGTACGAACCCTATGGAAATTGCTGAGTCATTCAAGGAGATTCTTCCTGGTCTTAAGGGCATTCCGGGTATCACCAACGTCAGGCTTACCGGTGACTCTGATGATTACATTTACGGAATTAAATATGATTTCCGTGATCAGGATGCCCTGAATCATGCCATGGCGGTAATTCTTGGCAGCAGCGATAGCACCGGCATCCGATATGTTGAGATTAGGAAGAAAAGGTTTATCCGTTATCCCCTGACTTCAGATGAAATTACAGGAAACGATCTCTTTGCCGGACAGGACAGTTCTACTAACTCTCTTGCCCAAAAGATCCTCGACGAGATGTTCTATAATATCTCGGTGACTTTTCCAAAACGTGTCAAAAAAGTGGAATCCATGGCTGAAACTACGCAGGATAAAGATAAAACTGTCACCGTCAGGGCAACATTCAGCCAGATCCTGAATAACAGTGAATTTCTCCGAACAGAAATTAAAACCAGATAATACCTATGAAATACGCTATCCTCTCTACCGGACTTATTGCAGCAGCTCTTTTTTTGTATTCCGTATATGTGTTCGCCGTCAATCCTCATGGTTTCAAGCCCGTTGCCTATGGTTTTCTGGGGTTTGCCATCGTCTTCTTCATCCTGGTAGTTATCAGGAAGATCATGGAAGACCGGGCCCTGCGACAGAAAACAGCTGAATATTCAAAAGATTCTGTTAACAGGTAGGATTGTCTACTACGATTTGTTCCGGAATTGTGCAATTTGAGCAGTCGTAAAAATGAACGTTTCATTTTTGCAGAGCTTTACCATGTCTCAAATGCAAATAGACCGCACGACTTTGTGAAAACACTAAACGTCCGGCTGTACCGGGTCATCTTTTAATCCAGTTTCAATACGGCTAAAAAGGCGGATTGAGGAACTTCCACATTGCCGATCTGACGCATGCGTTTTTTCCCCTTCTTTTGTTTTTCAAGCAGCTTCCGTTTGCGGGTGATATCACCTCCGTAACATTTAGCCGTAACGTCTTTCCTTACGGCCTTTACGGTCTCACGGGCAATGATCTTGGCACCAACAGCAGCCTGTATGGCAATATCGAACTGTTGACGGGGGATCAGCTCTCTTAATTTGGAACAGATCCTGCGTCCAAAATCATAGGCATTGTCCCGGTGGATCAGGGTGGACAAAGCATCCACCATTTCGCCGTTCAGGAGAATATCAAGTCTGACCAGGTTTGCCGGTTTGTAGGCAGAGGTATAATAGTCGAAGGAGGCGTAGCCCTTGGAAATGCTTTTCAGTTTATCATAGAAGTCAAAGACAGTTTCTGCAAGCGGAATTTCAAATGACAATTCCACACGGTTTGAGGTGAGATAAATCTGGTTTTTAAGGGTGCCGCGCTTATCAAGGCAAAGCTTGATAATGGGTCCTACAAAATCCGCCTGGGAGATGATCTGTGCTGAGATATAGGGTTCTTCGATATGATCGATGACAGTCGGATCCGGCAGTCCTGAAGGATTATGCACATCGATGATCCCCTGCCTCGTGGTATATACCTTGTACGAAACGTTGGGCACGGTGCTGATCACGTTCATATCAAATTCACGTTCAAGGCGTTCCTGGATAATTTCCATATGCAGAAGTCCCAGAAATCCGCACCGGAAACCAAATCCAAGAGCAGCCGATGATTCGGGGATAAATGTCAGAGAGGCGTCGTTCAACTGAAGTTTTTCAATGGACGCCCGGAGATCTTCATATTCGTCTGCATCGATCGGATAGATGCCGGCAAAAACCATGGGCTTCACATCCTCGAAACCGGATATAGGTTTGGAACAAGGGTTCACGACATGGGTAATGGTATCTCCGACCTTAACTTCACGGGATGCTTTTATCCCGGAGATAATATACCCCACGTCACCGGCTTTGAGCTCTTTGCGGGGTTCCGGGTTCAGGCATAGAACGCCTATTTCGTCAGCCTCGTATTCTTTATTTGTAGCAAAGAATTTTACCTTTTCTCCCTGCCTCATGGTACCATTGAAAATCCGGAAGTAAGCAAAAATACCCCTGAACTGGTTGAATACCGAATCGAAGATAAGGGCCTGCAGAGGGGCTTCCGGGTCTCCCTTGGGATGGGGGATCCTTTGAATGATAGCCTTCAGTATTTCATCAACACCCAGGCCGGTCTTTCCGCTTGCCTCAATGATGTCTTCCCTGGCACAGCCGACAAGGTCAACAATCTGGTCTTTCACCTCCTCAGGCATGGAGCTGTCCATATCCATTTTATTCAGTATCGGGATGATCTCGAGATTATGATCGATGGCCTGGTAGAGATTGGAAATGGTCTGGGCCTGGATGCCCTGGGTTGAGTCAACCACCAGCAATGCTCCCTCACAGGCTGCAATGGATCTTGAAACTTCATATGAGAAATCTACATGACCGGGAGTGTCGATCAGGTTAAGCGTATATTTCTTCCCTTCAAACTCGTAAAGCATCTGAATAGCATGACTCTTGATGGTAATTCCCCTTTCTCTTTCAAGGTCCATATTATCCAGCACCTGGTCTTTGAAGTCCCTGTCGGTGACAGTCCCCGTTTTTTGCAAAAGTCTGTCAGCCAGAGTGCTTTTCCCGTGGTCGATATGCGCGATGATGCAGAAATTTCTAAGATGATCCATACTTGTTTTGAAAATTGAGTACAAATATATATAAATTAATGCGAAGGGAACATAGCAAGTTAGGGAATGCGAAACAGGGAATCCGGAGAGGGGCGGGGAGGGAAAACCGTCATGCATGGTGACCTGCACCGGCAGTGACAGGGTAAAGTGCACGACACAAACGTGTCAGTATAATTTTGTTACTTCAAAAGTATGGCAGGTAGACCTGAGAAAATGCTTCAGCTCCTCAAAGGTCAGCCCGAAAAAATGGCTTTTTTCTCCCGGCAGAAATGCGAGCAGGCGGCCGTTGTCCAGGGCCTTGTCAAGGTAAACCTTAACCTGGTTGTCCTTGTCATTTACCAAACCCAGAACCGATACTCCGCCGGGTTCCTGGTCAAGGAATTTTTTGAGCCTCTGCGGAGAGGCAAAGCTCAGGGTGTGATGTCCGGTAAGTGTTTTCAGGATCCCGATATCCAGGTCACGGTCGAAGTCCAACACCACGAAGAAATGGTTCTTCCCGTGATTATCCCGGAAGAAGAGGTTTTTACACCGCTGGAGATTTTTCTCCTTCCAGAATTCCAATGGAGGGGGCCAGGACGAAGGATAGCCGGTTTCATATAAGGTAAAGGCTATCCCGTAATCCTTTAATATCTTCGACATCTCCTGACTTGTGGTCATGCGTTTTTATGACATGAACACTTCAACCGTACTGGAAGTTTCAAGTTTGTCCTCGGGAATGAAATTTCCAGTAATTTCGGTACCGTTGAGCGTCATTTTTTTGATGCCTTTCTGGGATCCGAGGGGATTGTGAAAAATAACTTTAACCTGTTTTCCCCGGAGCTGCCGGCTTATCTCAAATTCCTTCCATTCCTGTGGCACACAGGGTTCGATAACCAGTCCGTTGTGCACCGGCCGGATACCCAGGATGTACTGGGTAGCTGTAAAATAGGCCCATGTAGCCGTTCCACTCAGCCATGGCAATCTTGAAGCGCCGTACCTAGGACTGTACCGGCTGTGGGTTGACTGGGCATAGACGTAGGGTTCTATTTCCCTAATTTCGGCATTGTCGTTGTAAGCCGCCGGAAGGTAAGCTCTGAAATATTCCCAGGCCTGATTACCATGACCCAGCAAAGTTTCGGCGATGACAGCCCAGCCCTGGGTATGGTTGAAAATGCCCGCATTTTCCTTCATGCCCTTATTCATGAGAGTGGCACGGATCACCGTATAATCGGTTTTTTCATAAGGCGGGGAACAGATCATCAGTCCGTAATCGGTGGCAAGGAGTTCCTTTACCGACTTCATCGCCCTGGTGGCTTTGTCCTCCGTGGCATGTCCGCTGTATACCGACCATGACTGAGGATTAAGAAAGATTTTACCCTCGTCGTTTTCTGCTGATCCGAAAGGAAGACCGTCATAACGGAAGGCCCGTTTGTACCATTCGCCATCCCAGGCTTTTTCTTCTATGTCACGGTCGAGTATGCTCAGTTTTTCAAAGGCCCATTTCACTTCATCGGCCATATTCAGCATGCCGCAAATTTCGGCATACGTTTTCAGTCCGTACCGGAGCTGGAAGGCGACGAATACGGTTTCTCCCTTGTGGCCGAGTTCAAGGCAGTCGTTCCAGTCGGCTTTAAGCCCGCAGGGAAGTCCGTTGGCGCCGGAACGGTTTATATTGAAGTCGAGAGCTCTCCGCAGGTGGGCGATCACGGTATCCTGCCCTTCATCGGCATAAGGCAGGACTTTGGTGTAAAAGCTGAAGTCACCGGTTTCCTTAACATAGGCAGGTACAGTATTGAACAGCCAGAGGCTGTCGTCGGACCGGTAGTCTTCTTCCGCCGGTCTTTTCTCTTTCCCGGGAGAGTGGGCAAACGGTTTGACTACGGGCATTGCGCCACCGGTCGAAACCTGGCCGGTAAGCATAAGTTCGAGGCGTTCCCTGACTTCATACGGGATGAGGTGCAGAACGCCGAGCATATCCTGAACGGTATCCCGGTATCCCAGGCCGTCGCGTTCACCTGCATATACCAGACTGGCTGCACGTGACCATGCATAGGTGATCAGGCAGTTGAAGGGACTCCACATGTTCATCATGGAGTTGAACATTGGATCCGGGGTTTTCACCGTTATGCCTTCAATACGGGTATGCCAGTATTCACGCAGCTTTTCAAATTCCCGGCTCACCCTGCCCGGTTCGGAAAATTCTTTCACGGCTTTCTTCCCTTCTTCAGCAGCACTGCCTATTCCCATCAGTACGACAAATTCTTTTTCTTCTCCCGGGTTAAGGTCGAGGTCAACCTGGAGAGTACCGCAGGGATTGTCTCCAACAGCCAGCGAGCCTTTACACAGGCCCTCTTCGACGACGACCGGATTGGCATAGGTACGGTAAGGTCCCAGGAAGGATTCCCTGTCGGTGTCAAATCCGGTCACCTCAGCGCCGGCGATGCCCAGGAAGGTATGGCGCCCCTGGTCTTTCTCCTCAAAATTTTCAGGCATTGCCGGGATATGCACGTTGGTGCCGTGATCGATGATCCCGTCAGCCATCTCCATTTTGGCAATATACTGGGTGTACTGAAGATTTATGAGATCGTCGGCGGCATTCCAGTTACAGGCATATTCAACATAGGTGAACAACCTCAGACGGCGTGATGAAGTACCCGTATTTTTTATCCTGACCCACCAGCATTCGAAGTCCCTGTTCAGCGGAACAAAATACGTTGAAAGGGTATCAATACCGGAGTACCCGGATTTAATGGTTGTATAGGCTGAACCGTGCCGGCATTCCGATTTAAAGAGATCCAGCGGTTTGCCCACCGGTTGCCAGGATCCGGACCAGAAATCTTTCGAATCCTTATCGTGGAGATAAATATACCTTCCGGGCTGGTCCATGGGGATGGAGTTAAATCTCAGCCGTGTAAACCGTCCCTGTGCAGCTGAGTGAAAAAAGCTGTAACCACCGGCGTTGTTGGTGATAATAGCTCCGTAGCGTGTCGACCCGAGGTAATTCGACCATGACCTCGGGGTATCGGGGCGGGTGATGACATATTCTTTATTCCTGTCGTCAAAATATCCGTAATTCATAATACTTTTTTCTTTTTGTCAGCTCGCGGCAAGCTTACGTTTTTCAAGATCGGTTTCAATTTGTTTCATAGTTTTATCATCCAGGCGGTAGAAGAACATGGCTACGGCACCTATTACGGCACATATAGCAGGGATTAAGCTGATGAGGAGCCGGATGCCGTACAGGGCTTCATCCGACTGGACCTGGTTTGCCTTGAATCCGAAGCTGGCGAGTAACCAGCCTGCAAGGCCTCCCCCGATGGTCCATCCGAATTTCTGCGCCATGGTTGATGCAGACATGACCAGGCCGGTAGCCCTTCTGCCCGTCTTCCATTCCGAATAATCTGCAGTGTCGGTGTACATAGCCCAGATCATTGGGGCGAGAGGTCCCATCACCAGGCTGAGCAGCACCTGGATGGTAAACATAGGGATGAGGGCATCATTTTTTAGGACATAAAAAGCGGCGGTCAGCAATGAAGTTAAGAGCATGAGGATAATAAAAGCTCTTTTTTTACCGAATAGTCCGGAGATAAATCTTGTGGAGAGTACACCAATGATGTTTGCAGCAGACCCGAAAACCATGAAGGCTGAAGCTAGGACATCCCGGTCGTAGCTATGTGTCTTTCCGAACAGGCTGAACGTCTGGTCACCCACATAGTATTTGAAATAGTACATAATGGAGCCATTCCTGATGGAAACAAAGGTGAGGAGGAAGATCCCGATGATGAACAGCATGAGCCATGGAATATTCGAGAACAGGTCGCCAAAATCTTTCCTCAGGGAGGTTTTTTGAGCTTTCGGTGGGCTTACCCTTTCCCGGGTGGTGGCAAAGGTGGTGAGGAAGAGAATTACGGCGAGGATGGCAAAGATTGTCATGGTCCAGTGCCAGCCTGTTGCCTGGTTCCCGCCACCGGTTATCTTCACGAGTTTAAGAGCTGTCCCCTGAACAATTAGTCCTCCTGCAAAGGCAGCGACGAAGCGGAAAGAGGACAGGGATGTTCTCTCCAGTGAATTGGGTGACATAACTCCCATAAGGGCTGAGTACGGGATATTGATACCGGTGTAGATCATCATCATCAGCGAATAGGTGACATAGGCGTAGACGATCTTGCCGGTGGCTCCGAAGTCGGGAGTCAGGAAGGTGAAAACTCCGATGATGCCAAAAGGGATAGCCAGCCAGAGAAGGTAAGGTCTGAATTTTCCCCAGCGGGTATTTGTACGGTCGGCAAGGATTCCCATCATCGGATCGTTTACCGTATCCCAGATTCGGGTTATGACGAACATGGTACCTGCAGCCTTGGCGCTTATACCAAAAATGTCGGTATAGAAAAACAACAGAAACATGGAAAATGTCTGCCAGAACAGGTTGGAAGCGGTATCACCCAGTGAATAGCCGATCTTCTCAAAGAAAGGGAGTTTCCCCGAATTTTTATTCATGATAATCTTGGTTAGAAGTTGGATGTCAGAAAGAGCATAATTAGTAAAATCTTTTGAGATAGGCAAACAGGGTAGCAGGGGGAATACAGGCAAAAAAAAAGCTGTTTGCCCCGGGCAAACAGCTTTTTTGAAATATATTGAGTTTATGGATGATTTTACATCATTCCACCCATTCCACCCATTCCCGGGCCACCGCCCGGCATAGGCTGTTCTTTCTCGGGTTCATCTACCAGCACACATTCGGTGCTCAGGAACATACCGGCAATGGAGGCGGCATTTTCAAGGGCGATACGTGCTACTTTGGTAGGATCGATAACGCCTGCTTCGTAAAGGTTTTCATAGTTCTCGGTCCTGGCATTGTAACCGAAATCGCCTTTACCTTCCCTGATTTTCTGAACAACGACGGAACCTTCAAGGCCGGCATTCTCAACGATCTGGCGGAGGGGCTCTTCAAGCACTTTCCTGATAATGGTATACCGGTATGTTTCGTCAGTGTTATCTCCCTTCAGAGATTTGAGTGATTCGATGGCCCTGATATAGGCTACTCCACCACCGGGTATAATCCCTTCTTCAACTGCTGCACGGGTTGCACTCAGAGCATCTTCAACACGGGCTTTTTTCTCTTTCATCTCCACTTCAGAAGCAGCACCCACATAAAGTACAGCAACTCCGCCTGCGAGTTTGGCAAGCCTTTCCTGGAGTTTTTCCTTATCATAGTCTGAGGTGGTATTTTCGATCTGTTTTTTGATCTGTGATACCCGGGCATCAATATTTGCTTTTTCACCAGCACCATTGACAATGGTGGTATTTTCCTTATCGATGGTCACTTTTTCAGCATTACCGAGCATCGTCAAGCTGGGTGTTCTCCAGTTTAAGACCTTTTTCTTCGGAGATTACCGTACCACCTGTAAGGATTGCGATATCCTCAAGCATTTCTTTTCTTCTGTCTCCAAAACCGGGAGCTTTTACAGCTGCGATTTTGAGAGATCCTCTAAGCTTATTCACGATCAGGGTTGCCAAAGCTTCACCATCAACATCTTCAGCAATGATCAGAAGGGGACGACCGGTCTGGGCAGTGGTTTCGAGAATAGGAAGCAGATCTTTCATTGTAGAGATCTTCTTGTCGTGGATCAGGATGTAGGGATTATCCAGGACAGCTTCCATTTTTTCGGTATCGGTAACAAAATAAGGAGAAATATAACCGCGGTCAAACTGCATACCTTCAACAACTTCAACTGTTGTGTCGGAAGTTTTGGCTTCTTCAACGGTAATGACACCTTCTCTTTTCACTTTTGACATCGCTTCGGCGATAAGAGCACCGATAGCATTGTCGTTGTTGGCTGAAATAGCGGCAACCTGTTCGATTTTCTTGTTGTCGTCACCAATCTCGTGAGATTGTTCTTTCAGACTTTCCACAACTTTGATAACTGCTTTGTCGATGCCTCTTTTCAGATCCATCGGGTTTGCTCCGGCGGTAACGTTTTTCAGTCCGACCTGAACAATTGACTGTGCCAGAACAGTTGCAGTGGTTGTTCCGTCACCGGCATCATCATTGGTTTTGGAAGCAACTTCCTTAACCATCTGTGCACCTACATTTTCAAAGTGGTCGGAAAGTTCAATTTCCTTAGCAACAGTAACACCGTCTTTCGTCACCATGGGGTGCACCGAATTTCTTTTCGATGACCACATTTCTGCCTTTAGGGCCCAAGGGTCACTTTCACTGCATTTGCCAGTGCATCAATCCCGCGTTTGAGTTGATCGCGTGCTTCGATATTAAATTTGATTTCTTTTGCCATTTTTTATCGTTTTTTATGAATTATTTCCTTAAAATCAAGGCTTTGTAATCAGACAATAGCAAGAATATCTGACTGTTTCATGATCAGATAATCTTTACCGTCAACAGTGATCTCTGTTCCGGAATATTTTCCGAAAAGAACAACATCACCGACTTTTACTTCCATTTTTTCATCACCTGTTCCCGGGCCGGCGGCTACAACAGTACCTTTTTGCGGTTTTTCCTTTGCGGTATCAGGAATGATAATACCGCTTGCGGTCTTTTCTTCTGCTTCCAGTGGCTCGATCAGGACGCGATCGCCAAGTGGTTTAAGATTAACATCTGCCATGTTATAAGAGTTTTATTAGTTTGACATGATTTTTCATTTCGCACCATCTTGTTCATATTTTGTGCCAAAGCCCTATTCACTGTCCGGGCAGCCGAACAGGAGACATTTTTACATTGATGCCTGGGTTTGTATTTCCCGGTAAATTTTATAAATAGTCAGTATTACAATATTTTAAGCTAGTTATTTTTGTTTATGCCGGCAAAAAAAAAGAGTGTCAGGTTACTGACAACCTGACACTCTTTGAAAAGTTTTAGAATGAAGGGACTTATTTTTTGCCCTGATCCTGTTTTTCATCACGGAGTTGATTGTTTACTGTTCTGATTATCCGGTGTGGATTCAGGCAGATTAATCGTATTATCCGATGGAGAATTTAGAAGAGAGGAGTTGAATTGTCCTTCAACACGGGATTTCTCCTCTACCTTGTTACCCGGGAAGTGTAATCGTGGCCAAGCAGACTGAAGACAAGCAGTCCGGCTGCGAGGATCCAGGTTGCCTTCTCAAGAAAATCAGTGGTTTTTCTTACACCCATAAACTGGTTCGAAGATGCAAAATTCGAGGCAAGTCCACCCCCCTGTGAATTCTGTACCAATACAATAAGTATCAGCAGAATACAAATGATTACGATCAAAATAGACAAATAGGACATGCATGATCTTTAATTATTTATTATTAATCAGATCGTTTAATTTCTTCAATTTGCGTCGCAAAGTAAATACTTTTTTCCGGATATTTCAAACTTAATTTTTCATAGGCATAGATAGCTTTTGAATACAGTCCCTGTTTTACATAAATCTTTGCTAATGTGTCGGTTATAAAGCTTTCATCTTCTCGATGCTTCTTTCTGAAATATCCCCGGAGATAGATGTTTCCTTGTCTGCCCTGATGGGTCCGTGTCCCGCCGTTAATAAATTTTTCGATCAGATCGGTCGTCATTTTCTTCTTTTCCGGTGTCTGTTCGGTATCGAGTTTTTCGATCCAGTTGGTAAATCCCCTTGGCTCTTCTCCGGGGTGGCTCACTACATTTTGTTTTTCCGCCCGGGGCGTTTCACTTTCAGGTCGGCCGGGTTCGGGCAGGGTCTCAAACTCGCGGTTTAAAGTTCTTCTTCCTCATCGGTCCGAGCCTTCATCGGTTCGGTTTTTTTCTGACCGGAGTAGGTGAATTCAAGGAGTTCAGTCGTGTCGGCCCGGCTCCGGGAGGTCCCCCGGGTTTATCAGCCATCACCATTCTTTGCTCCTTATCTGATAAGTCAGGGAATTCGCTTTTTCCGGCCAGGTTCCGGACTCTTTGCAGCCTGTCGGTGAAGTCGTTAAGCAATTCTGCAGCCAGATCCGAATGCATTAACCTGTATAGCTGTTTCCGGTTATGAATAAAAGGAACGGCTTTTACAATTTCCTTCTGAAGTGATAGGGTATGGTCTGGTTTCAGAGACAGTAACCTGAGAATTCTGGCTGTCGTAAACCATGGGTATTCGCCGGTCAGATCAATGAGTTCCGCCTGGTTCAGACCGGATTTCTCCGGTTCGAGTAAATAATTCTGGAAAAGGTTTATATCCATGGTTACCAGTTCACAAAAGCTTTATTAAAGATGTCTTCAACCAGTTGCTCAACAATCTTGGTCGGTGAGATCGTCCTCCACCGCAGACAGATCATAGTGAGCTGGAATAGTCTTCATAGCGTGAAAAACTTGAATCGAAGCTGTTATCCGGGTTAACATTGTCGGTATATTTCACCCGCACCGTAATGGTTAGTCGGTTAAGAGCAGCGACTTCTGCCCCGGTGATGGCTGTTGGCCTGGTCTCAAAATTCTTGATCTCTCCGGAAAAATCCACGTCGCCTATCCCGTTGATCTCGCTGAGACTTGTTTGTCCGGTAATTTTATCTTTCAGGGCATCGGTAAATTTCTGGCTCAGTGTAGCCTGTACAACGGGCGCCCTGTTGGGGAAATACTGAACTGAAAAGGTCTTGATTTCAGGTGGGAGGTTAACCCCTGTGAGCGAGTAACTCACCTTACAGGATTGCATGACGACCGGGAAGGTAAGGAAAAAGATTAGGATAGCAATATATTTAAACCGGTTCATTTTCTCAGGCTTCGATATCATATTCCTTAATTTTCCTGTATAGGGTTCTTTCTGAGATGCCCAGTTCCTGTGCCGCATTTTTACGTTTTCCATGATGTTTCTCCAGGGCTTTTTTGATAAGCTCAATTTCTTTATCTTCAAGGGAAAGTGATTCCTCCACAATTTCTTCAGTATCCATGATATCCTCTTCGGAAGGTCTGGAGAAATGAAAGCTCTTATGACTTTCTTCCGGCGACTCCGTTTCCGTTGGACGATAAAGTTTCCGGATGAGCTGTGCATTTTCCTCACGTACCTCATGACTGTCGGTACCCTTCTGCATCAGGTCCTTCACCAGTTTCTTGAGGTCGGACATATCATTTTTCATATCGAACAGAATTTTATACAGGATCTCGCGCTCCGAGGAAAAGGTCTCCCCGTCGATGGGCTTTGCCTGTCAGTGCAGGCAGTTTTGACTTGTGATAGTCGGGCAGGTATTTCACCAGGTTCTCGGGATCGATGGTTCTCTCCTGTTCAATAATAGAGATCTGTTCAGTAACGTTTTTAAGTTGTCGTACATTGCCCGGCCACTCATAATTGATCAGGACAGCCCTGGCATCTTCGGTAAGAACGATGGGAGGCATACGGTACCGATCGGCAAAATCAGAGGCGAATTTTCTGAACAGCAGGGAGATGTCTTCGCCACGTTTTCTCAGTGGCGGGATGGCAATGGGTACGGTATTCAACCGGTAATACAGGTCTTCACGGAAACGGTTATTGTTTATCGCACCGGCAATTTCGATATTTGTGGCGGCAATCACTCTTACGTTGGTTTTCTGTACTTTGGAAGACCCGACGCGCATAAATTCACCAGCCTCAAGCACTCTGAGGAGCCTTACCTGGGTAGACAGCGGAAGCTCGGCTACTTCGTCCAGAAAGATCGTTCCTCCGTCTGCCACTTCAAAATAACCCTTTCTTGACTCATGAGCACCGGTAAAAGACCCTTTCTCATGGCCGAACAACTCCGAATCAATGGTACCATCGGGAATAGCTCCGCAGTTTACGGCGATATAAGCACCATGCTTCCTCGAACTAAGACTGTGAATAATCTGTGGAAACACTTCCTTTCCGGTCCCGCTTTCACCAGTGATAAGAACTGACAAATCGGTGCTGGCAACCTGTAAGGCAATATTAATAGCATGATTGATACCCGGGTAATTTCCTATTATGCTAAATCTTTGTTTTATCTGTTGTAAATCCATACCGATTATCCTGAATGAGTACTGACAAAATATCCTGATTCCTATGACAAAATTACTACTTTAAAAGTTTTTTACTAATATTGGGGTACAATAAAAACGTTTTTTGTTCACGCCTGTTATGGAAATATTGGGTATTATACCATCTCGTTATGCCTCCACTCGCTTTCCGGGCAAACCGCTGGCCCTTCTTAAAGGCAAGCCGGTGGTACAATGGGTTTATGAAAGGAGTGCCGGGATTCTCGAACATATTTTTGTTGCCACGGATGATGAACGCATCCGCGATGCTGTTCTGGAATTTGGAGGCCGTGCAGTGATGACATCCCCCTCTCATCAGAGCGGCACCGACCGGTGTATGGAAGCGGCTGAAATAATTGAACATACGTATCATTTGCGGCCGGATGTTGTGGTGAACATCCAGGGAGACGAGCCTTTTATCAGGCCGGAACAGATCAGTCTTCTGGTCGCATGTTTTGAAGACCCTGAAACGGAGATTGCCACCCTCGTGAAACAGGTGGAATCCCCGAAGGAAATTTTTGATGAGAACAAACCCAAAGTCGTTTTTGACAAGAATCATTTTGCCTTGTTCTTCAGCCGGTCACCAATCCCTTTTATCCGCGGTGAAGAGGCCGAAGACTGGTTTAAATCCTATACTTTTTACCGGCATATCGGGATTTACGCCTTCCGTTCCGAAATCCTGAAGCAAATCACGCGTCTTGAGCCAACCGGTCTGGAGAAAGCGGAATCCCTCGAACAATTGAGGTGGCTGGCCAACGGTTACCGCATCAAGGTGAGTGAAACCATGTACGGCCCCGTTGGTATCGATACTCCGGAAGACCTTGAACAGGCCGGAAAAATGATCTGAGCCACAAGTACTCTATTCATAATGCAGTGAATCTACCGGATTGGCCCTGGCTGCCCTCCAGGCCTGGATGGTTACTGTTAAAATGGCAACGACGAAAGCCACAGCCGCTGCAGCAACGAAAAACCACATACTAAGATTCACCTTGTAAGGAAAGCTCCTGAGCCAGTTCTCCATGATCCAGAAAGATAAAATCCAGGCTATGCCGGTTGATATAACGAGGAGAATCGTAATATTCTTTATAATAAGGAAAATGACGTCCTTCATCTGAGCCCCCAAAACTTTCCTGATACCTATCTCTTTGGTTTTTTTCTCAGTAGTGAACAGGGTAAGGCCAAAGAGTCCGAGACTGGCAATAATGATGGCCAGAATACTGAATGTCAGGGAAAGCCTTCCTGTTCGGACCTCTTCCTTGTACATGTTATAGAAATGTTCTTCAAGGAAGAAATACAAAAACGGGTCTTCCGGCTTGAACGATTTCCAGATGCCTTCGATCTGGTTCAGGGTATTTTGTGTTGACCCTGAACCCGGTTCAAGAAGCACTGAAATATATCCTCCCCAGGACCACCAGTCGCGTTTGAAAAGAAAAACACAAGGATCAATAGGCGATCTAAGCGTGGTCTGGTGAAAATCCTTAACCACCCCGATGACCTTGTGAGGCTTAAGGTTCCCATCCGTTGAGGGTTCCATGATTATGGCGTCAAGAGGATCCTTCAGTTCATACTTTCTCACTGCCGTCTCATTGATGATGGCAGCCGAAGAATCTGACGGGAAGGAAGGATCGAAAAAACGGCCTTCCTTAAGCTGAATCTTGTATGTGTTTAAATAATTATAGTCGGTCCAGGTGGTACAGAACATATAATTACTGGAATTGCTTCTGCCCTTGATCAGGAAGGAATTATTGTTGTTGATCTGTCCGGGATAATTTGTGGCATTTGTTGCTGTGACGACTCCGGGAAGTTTTTCAATCTCCTGGATAAAGGTCTGGATATTTTTGCCGAGCGGCCATACACGGTCGATCACGATCATCCTTTTTTTATTGAACCCCATATCTTTGTTCAGCATGTAGTGCAGTTGGGAATATACCACGATGGTACCTGCGATGATGACGATTGATATGGTGAACTGAACGACGACAAGGATATTCCTTAGCATGCCTCCCCCAAGACCTTTGACTGCCTGACCCTTCAGGACTTTCACCGGCCTGAACGAAGATAAAACGAACGCAGGATAACTCCCGCTGAGCATTCCGACCAGCAGGGTAAGGATGACCAGGCCGGGAAGGGTGTACCAGTTTTTAAGGTAATTGAGCGACAGGTGCAGGTCCATGATCTGGTTGAAATAGGGAAGGATGAGCTCTGTCAGGATCAGGGCAAAGATCAGTGAAATGATACTTAATATCACGGATTCCCATAAGAACTGGTTTACCAGTTGCCCCCTTGTCGATCCGACGACTTTTCGCATTCCGACTTCTTTAGCCCTGTTCGCGGAGCGGGCTGTCGAAAGGTTCATGAAATTTATCGATGCAATCAACAGGATAAAAAGAGCAATCAAACCAAAGATTAAAAGGTATTTTCGTTCATGGGTGGCCTTGAATCCTCCCGAGATACTGCCGTCGAGGTGAATGGATCTAAGCGGTTGCAGAAAAATTCCGTACCGGTTCCCTTTTTTGTGGAATTCATCAATATCGATTCCCAGGATTTGTTTGACCTGGGGCCCTATATATTTAAAGGTGATATCCTGCATTTTCTTTTCCACAGCATCACTATCGGTCCCTTTCTCAAGAAGAAGGTAAGTGAAAAGGTTGTTGTTGATCCATATGTCATTCCGGCTTTCGGGCAGAGTGCAGAAGGAGGCCAGGAAATCAAACTGAAGATGAGTCTCCGGCGGCAGATCTTCAATCAGTCCGGTTACCTTGTAAAGGTTAGAGTCGCCATTGACTGAAAGAATTTTTCCCATCGGGTTTTCATGACCGAAATATTTTTCGGAGGTGCTCCTGGTCAGGACGATTGAATTGGGTTCTTTCAGGGCCGTTTTCGGGTTGCCGGTATACATGTTGAGATCGAAGACCTGAAAAACACCCGAGTCGGCATATACAAAATGATCTTCAACAAATTTATTGTCTCCGTAACGGACTACCATCTGGGAATTTGGATCGAGCCTGGTGTAATTGACCACCTCAGGGATCTCATCGGTGAAAACCGGACCTGCCGGCTTGCAGGAATATGCGGATCTGAATTCGGAACCTTCAAAATCGGCGTCAACGTACAAGCGGTAGATCCTGTCCGCCTTTAAATTAAACTTGTCGTAACTCAGCTCGCTGGTAATGAAAAGAAGGATCAGTACAGAACTGGCAATGCCAACTGACAATCCGAAAATATTAATAAACGTATAGATTTTTGTTTTTCTGATGTTTCGAATGGCAGTCAGAAGGTAGTTTTTTAACATTGTCCCAGATTTTTAGTTATTCATATTTCAGATGTTCACCAGAATTTTCAAGTCCCGCTTTCAAAGTATGCCAAAGTATGGCTAGTCCGGCAATCGCAATCGGTACGGCAGGTTTCAGGTGCAGGATGAACATGTTATCGAAGGGTTTCAGGATCCTTTCTCAAAGAACATACCACTGGGTGTAAATATCAATGAATCAAAATAATATAGTCCTATTGCAAAATAGGTCACCTGTTTTTCTGTTCTAAAATGGACACCAGGTGTACGGAATCGGATACCATGTAAACTGTGGCTGGTCAGACTCACCTACCTTAAATATATCTTCAGACCCTGACCATAAATTGGTAAAGACCATGCGCGGGATGGGAAAAACCTCCATCGGATTCTCAGGAAAAGGTGACGGTGAGGGAAAAACGGGAGAAATGGCCGTTAATGGGTTCAAAATGATAGGAAAGTCTGTTTCTGGAAATTTTAGCCATTTCGATGATTCCCAGTCCGGCACCTCCTTTAGGGGTGAATATCCCGTTGGTAATCGTTTGCCGGTACAAAATTTTTAATTCATCAGTCGTCTTGGTATTGACAAAATCGATTTTTTCCCTGAGTTTCTGAATATCTGAATTCTTTATCGGATTGGAAACACGGATATAATAAATATCTTCTGAACAGTCAATCAAAAAGGAAGGGATAAAATTACGGGAGATATAATGGTCATTTTTATACTGGTCGCTGTATTTGTAAATGTTTTCCAATACTTCTATCGTCACCGACAACAGACGCTTGTACATACCGATCCTGATGCCTTTCTCCGGAACTTTATTTTTAAGCATGGTCAGTAGCCGCCCTATGGTGCTGAAAGTCAAATGTCCGCTATATTCAAGTATTATCTCACGTTCACCCATGAAAACCGATAAATGTGACCTAATATACGAAATCTACATTTGATATAATGAATCTTTTCAAATAATCAGATATTTTCAAGGTTAGGGATATAGCCCTCGTCAACATTTAGTTCTCTTTCCTTTATGGCGCTGACAGCAAGTCTGTCACATCTTTCATTTTCCGGATTATTGGCATGGCCTTTCACCCATTCAATCTTTACGTGATGTTTCCGGTATAGTTCCAGAAATCTGAGCCACAGGTCCGGATTTTTTTTATTTTTAAACCGTTTTTTTTCCCACCCGAAAACCCATCCCTGGTTTACGGCATCCACAATATACTTTGAATCTGTGTAGATCTTAACAGCAGCGGTCTCCCATTTCAGTGCTTCCAGGGCACGGATGACGGCCAGCAGTTCCATCCTGTTGTTGGTGGTGAGTGTATATCCTTCCGAGATCTCTTTACGAAGGTTACCGTATTTCATGACAACACCAAGGCCACCGGGACCGGGATTTCCGCTGGAAGCCCCGTCGGTATAAATAATGATGGGGCTGCCTGCGGCCCCGGTTATTTTAGGATTCATTTTCTCAGGGATAAACAACAGGATACTAAACTATAAAAAATATGGGTCAGTGGAAAGGAACCGGTTAATAAACATCCTCGCACCCGTTTCACAAACCCATATAAATACTTCGCGGGAACTCTGCAGCCGGGATTATCCGTCAATCTTCATTTCATTGATAAGACGCGAATCACCGGCATATTTATCAATGATGAACAACACGTACCTGATATCAACACAGATACACTTTTGTAATTCCGGTTCAAAGATAATATCACCGCTCATGGCCTCCCAGTTTCCGTCGAAGGCTATTCCGATGAGTTCGCCTTTGGCATTCATGACCGGGCTGCCTGAATTTCCACCTGTAATATCATTGTTGGTGGTAAAGCAGACATGCATTGTGCCATCCCCGGCATAAGGGCCATAGTCTTTCTCACGGTAGAGGGTCTTTAGTTTGTCCGGTACCTGGAATTCCGGGTTTGACGGGTCTTCCTTTTCCATTACTCCCTGAAGGGTGGTAAAATGGGAATAATATACAGCATCCCTGCTCTTGTAGTCGCCGACAGTGCCGTAGGTAAGCCGCAGCGATGAGTTAGCATCGGGATAAAAAGTCTTACCGGTCTCCATTTTCCTGAGACCTTCCATCCACAACCGGCGACCTTCTTCTACTTTTGCATCAAAAGCCGTTTCCTGTCCGCTGATTTCAAAATAGGTTGACAGGAATGACATCGTTGCCAGAAATGCAGGATCTTTCTTCAGGACTTTAAGGGAAGGGTTCTCAAGGAAAGCTTCTACTTTATCCTGATAGGGCAGCATGGATTTCTTATAGTACCAGTCGGTATATTTTTCACAGTTTCCCTTATATTTTACACGGATATCCCTCACCACAGAAGGCTGATCGTCTGCCGGCATGTCATTGAGCATCAGTTTCAGCATCGCGGCTGTTATTTTCTTATCCGTAGGGAGATTGTAGTCCCTGTAAAAATTGTCGAGTTCGGATTTCAGCTCTGCCGAGAGATTTTTGACAACGGAGGGATCAGGATTGTCTTTCGACAATTCTTCAAAAAGTTTCCGGAAGTTCAGACCGAATCGTACCGTTTCCATGCCCTGGTACATGCATTCAAAAAGATACTGCTGGGAAAATACCAGGTCTTTCCTGGCCGTCACGCCTTCTTCAATGTTTCCAAGGGCTCTGCCATATCTGGCTTTCAGATCGCTATCACTGTTGGCCCAGCCGGTGAACGTTTTTTCAAGCGCCTGTTTTCTTTCGATGACACGAAGATGCTGCAGTCCTTCACTCTGACCGATAGAGTATTTCCAGTAATTACTCGAACGGGAATATTTCGACGCATACATAATCCTGACAGCATCACTGGCGACCATGTCTTCCATCATCAGTTGTTGTTTCAAACCCCTGATCTTTATCCTGTTGGGATGATCGATATCCTGAAGTTCCTTCACCTCAAAAGATGTCATGTACCGGTCGGTTGATCCGGGGTATCCCATGACCATGGTGAAATCACCCTTTTTATAACCCTTAAGGGAGACAGGAAGAAAATATCTGGATTTCAGGGGTACATTGTCAGGAGAGTAATCGGCAGGTGATCCATCCGGCGCCGTATAGACACGGAATATGGAAAAGTCCCCCGTATGCCTGGGCCACATCCAGTTATCCGTATCATAACCAAATTTCCCGATGGATTCGGGCGGAGCGCCCACGAGCCTTACATCCCTGTATGTTTCAAGGACGATCAGGAAATATTTTGTCCCGTTGAAAAAGGATTTAACCCTTGCTTCATATTGTGTGCCCTCTGTGGCTTTTTTAACCAGTTCATCCGTAATCATTTCAACTTTCTGCTCCCTTCCCGGTCCGGTAAGGTCGTCTGAAAGAAGAGGAAGGACCTGGTTGGTGATATCCTCCATCCTGACCAGGTAGGAAATGGTTTTGCCGGGATTGGGTAGTTCTTCCTCCTTCGTCATTGCCCAGAACCCGTTTTTAAGATAATCGTGTTCGACCGAACTATGACTTTGGATTTCCCCATATCCGCAGTGATGGTTGGTAAGAACAAGTCCTTCGGCCGACACCAGCTCTGATGTGCATGAACCGTAATCGAGTGCTCCTACCGCATCTTTAAGGCTGGAATGGTTGATACTGTATATCTGGTCGGCTGTAAGCTGAAGACCCATATCGTGCATCTGGTCCATGTTCAGCTGCCCGAGAAGGGTTAACAGCCACATGCCCTCATCGGCTTTTACGTTCAGACAGATGGTCAGAAACACGCCGGCAAGAAAAAGCATAATTTTTCTCATAAACTCAGTAAAAAGAAATTTTAAGGTTAGATCTGTTATTAGGAATTACAAATATAGAATTTTATGTGGGAAGAAAAAGTTGTCTTTAGAAGCGTGCTTTCTGAAAGAGGAATTTTGGTGAAACCGGCTTTTCAGAACCCCCCAGCTATAGAAAATATCCACGCTGTTCGTAAATATTTTAAAATACGTTCAGGCAGCAGTAATGAACATTATTTATCCGGATTAACAAAAAGTACCTTACCGTCATCGTCAGGGTTTCACTGTAATGCCGGCCGATCCGGAACCAGGCAACCCTTTCATGGTCATCCCCTGCACGTTTATTATATAGGTACCATCAAGGTCTGAAGTGTAAAAAGACACCCCGGCATTTCCGTTTTGATCCGTCATCACATCGGGCTTCCAGTAAAGAGTTGTCCTGTCGTCTTTCAGGGCTTCATCCGGTCTGACATCATACTTTGGTGAATAATAGGTACGTGGAACGTGGTATCCGAGCATTTCAAAATTGAGTTCACCCTTAATCATGAATTTACCCCGTTTGGTATAGATGGCTATCACGCCATTGGCCCCCCTGGAACCATAGATGGCTGTCTCCGGACCTTTCAGCACTTCAATGCGCTCGATGTCGTAGGGGCTCATGGAGAGCGCATAGTCCTTGTCTACGATCACCCCGTCGACCAGGAAAAGAGGATCGGTACTGGCGAAAAAGCTGTTAATTCCCCTGATATTAATGTTATTGCCATTTACAAGAACCCCGGGTATCCTGCCTTGTATGATCTGGGCTACATTCTGAAAATGTTGCATGGTTTCGTCGACGATGATCACATTCTGTCTTCCGGGTTCATTATAGAGGCGGTAAATGCGGTTGTTCTCCTCGGCGAAGGGATCGTCGTCCTTCTCTTCAACCGGCATGGCAAAACGACCTTCAGGGCCCGGTTTTTTCAGTTGTTGCTGGGTAATATAATTCATATCGCTAATCCTGGATGTTTCCCTTTGATCAATATAAATGACCAGGCTCTTTTTTCCATTTTCTCTCGATGCTTCGAGTTTTACGGCGATGGTATCGGGATAATCCAGCCCGGTAAATGAAAACCTGCCCTTCAGTCCTGACCTTGCCATGAAGGCATCATTATACTGGTTCAGAATTGTCAGCTTTACCAGGATATCACTAAGTGGCAGTTTGAAAAATTGCCTGGTGATCTTTCCGGAAATTTCAATTCCGTGCTCAACAGCGTATTTTGCCGGCAACTTCTGATTGAGTAACACCGTATTCCAGTTAAACCGTCTCCACCCGTTAGTCATCATAACCAGGTCGAGCAGTTTTTCCTTACCGGCATTCCAGCCGTTGAAATAGAAGTCCGGTTTTTCAACATAACCTTTAATATCAGAGGTAAGAAGCAGATTCGTCAGGATATTTCTGCCCGATGTGATTTCAGATGATTTTACAACTGAAAGGGAAAACTGGCCACTGACGGGATTTCCCTCCGGATCTCTGACCTGTATTGTTGCCGTTACCTTTTTTCGTTTCGCCATCAACGACTCTGAAGGGGTAATGCTGATATTCAGATGATCCTCATGGTTGATAAACACCAGGCGTTCGCTCACAGGTCTCTGTTCGGCATTGAAAAGAGTAAACTGTGTGATGCCGGATGGAAAGAGGTTTTTTGCAAAGACAGCCGTTCGTACTGAATCTTTAAGATCAAATTCTGCCCACGTCACAGGTTTTCCCCGGGTATGGGCCAGGAGGAAATACCGTGTATTTTCAGGCATATTTCCGTGCCCCAGGTTTGTCACGATTTGTACTTTAATACTGTCTTTCCCGGCAAAATCTGCCCGGATGACGATTCCCATGTCAATGCCTTCGGGAAGACTGAATTTTGACTCCCCGGATTCGGAGGTTTTCACATAGGCGTTGTATCTGTTACCGGTCTCCGGGGTGAAACTGATGGTCCCCATACCATCATGAATACTTTTAAAGGTCAGGATCTCACGGCCTTTTCTATCGAGGAGACGGCCCTCCACTTCAACCGGGTGCCCCAGTGCGTTTATGGCCTTAAAAGCAACCCTGTTTTCGACGCCATTGAGCAGGTTTCCCCCTTCAGGCAGAAAACGGATGTCCATCTTTTGGGCCAGCCTGGCATTCTTACGGTGTGAGTGCCTGATTGCATGTACAGCCTCCCTGGTAGCATAGGTTTTGAAGTGGGGATTGGCAACGTAAATATCATGGCTGAAAAAATAATTCTCATCCAAATTCCTCATCCAGTTGGTATAAGCCCTGATGCGGTAGAAACCCTCAGGTACCGTATCCTGAAATGCAAAATCACCGTTTGCGACGCCGTTTTCAAGTTTCAGCAGTTCTGTCTGAACGATATAACCGCTGGGATTGATCAGATCGACATAAAGATTCGTACTTATACTGTCGGGATGATGGTTTGTGGCATTCACCACATAGGCTTTGAACCAGACCCTTTCAGACACATCGTACTTATCCTTATCGATATGAAGATAAACTTTCTGCTGGGGATACCAGTCATAATACGCTGTGAGTTTGAATATCAGGCTTTTAATTGCGTTGCCTTCATCTGGCTGGATATTCTGGAAAGAAGAGAAAAGGAGGAACATGCCCGTCATCGCCAGACTTCCTGCAAGTATAATTTTCTTTTTCATAACGGTTCAGTTTAGCCTTCAGCCACTTATGAACTCCCCAAATAACGGCAGAACCCAATATCAGGATATAATCCCGGTCTGCCCGGAGGTTTCACTCTAAATAAAAACAATATTATATGAAGAAAAATACGAATATTATCGCAGATTTTCAAGTTCTTCCCAATATTCGAGGGCTCTCCTGGTATGAGGGATAACGATGGTACCACCGACGAGGTTGGCAACAGCAAAAATCTCCAGAATCTCTGCTTTTTTTATTCCCAGGCTGAAACACTGTTCCAGGTGATACCTTATGCAGTCGTCACAACGCAGTACCATGGAAGCAACCAATCCGAGCATTTCCTTGGTTACGGCAGTAAGCACCCCGTCTTTATAGGTGTTGGTATCGAGATTAAAGATCCGTTTAATCACTTTATTATCTGCGGCGAGAAGCCTTTCGTTCATTTTTTCCCGGTATTCCCGGAATTCCTTGATCATGTTGCTCATTGTGCGGCTGGTTTTACAGGTTTTCCGATGAGAGTGGCGGAAGTACAGTTTTCGATCAGCACCTCAACAAAATTACCGGGCTTATAACCTTGTTCGGGGAATACAACCACTTTGTTGCCGGAGGTCCTGCCGGTAAGGTGAACATTTGATTTTTTCGAATATCCTTCAGCCAGGACTTTGAAGGTTTTTCCGATGTCCTGTTTTTTGCTCTGCAGGGAGAGACGGCTCTGTAGTTCGATGATCTCATTCAGTCGCCGCGTTTTAATCTCCTCACGAACATCGTCGGAGTATTTCCTTGCGGCCAGTGTGCCCGGACGTTCAGAATATTTAAACATGAATGCAAAATCGTATCCTACCTCTTCCATAATCGAGAGGGTCTGGTGATGATCGTCTTCAGTCTCGCCACAGAAACCGGTGATGATATCAGTAGATACTGAGGCACCGGGGAGAATACGGCGGATCGCACGGATCCTTTGAAGGTATTCTTCCCTGGTGTATCTTCGCTTCATCCTGTTAAGAACGGCAGTGCTACCCGATTGCACAGGCAGGTGGATGCTTTTGCAGATATTGGGGTATTGAGCCATGGTCTCCAGAACCCGCTCGGTCATGTCTTTCGGATGTGATGTCGAAAACCTGATGCGGAGGGAGGGATCGGTGGAAGCCACTTTTTCAAGGAGAGACGTGAAATCCATATCCATATCATTCAGACTATCTGTCCAGTGGTATGAATCCACATTTTGTCCCAGAAGAGTCACTTCACGATAGCCCGCCGAAAGAATCTCGCTGGTTTCGCGAAGAATGGTCCGGGGATCCCTGCTTCGCTCCCTTCCCCTGGTATAAGGTACCACACAGTAAGAGCACAGGTTGTTGCAGCCACGCATGATGGATATAAAGGCTGAGACATGGTTACTGTCAAACCTTACCGGGCTTATATCTCCATAGGTTTCCTCCAGCGACAGGATGGTGTTGACACTCTTACCTCCATGAGCGGCAACTTCTATCAATCCCGGCAGATCCCTGTACGCGTCGGGGCCAATCACCATATCAACCAATTTCTCTTCTTCAAGAAGCTTGTCCTTGACCCTCTCAGCCATGCAACCAATTACCCCAACGAGAAGATTCCGGTTGTCCTTTTTAAGGTGTCGCAGATTCTCCAGTCTTCCTCTTACCCTTTGCTCTGCATTCTCCCTGATGGAACAGGTGTTGATCAGGATCAGGTCCGCTCCGGCCGGATCAGAGGTTATCTCATAATCACTTTTTCTGAGGATGGAAGCCACCACTTCACTATCTGAAACATTCATCTGGCAACCGTAGGTCTCAATGTATACTTTGGATTTTTTCATTTTCGGAATTCGGCATTTTTCGGTGCACAAATGTACAATATATGAAGGTAAGTTCAACAACCGCCCCCTTTAAAACCACGCGTCCGGGTTGAGAGGATTCCCCTTCCCGTCTGCTGTGCAGATGCGCAAGGAATCCTGGAAACTCTCCTTCCGGTCCGTTTATCCTGAAAAAATAAAACCGCCGTCTGTTCAAGGGTAATTTTCATTAATTTTTTCTCTGTCTAAAAAGACTTTTTAAATTTGCGGGCAATTTTTACTTTTGTTTGAGTTTTAAAATGAATTAATAAACTTTATTTCATGTCAGGTCACAGTAAATGGTCAACCATTAAGCGAAAAAAGGGAGCCGTGGATGCAAAGCGGTCCAAGATGTTCTCCCGGATTGTGAAGGAAATCAGTGTAGCGGTGAAAGAGAGCGGGCCTGATCCCGAATCTAATCCGCAATTGAGAGCCGCCATCTTGAACGCCAAGGGGGTAAACATGCCTAAAGAGAATATTCAGCGTGCCATTTCCAGGGCCGAGAAGGATGATGCCATACTCCAGGAACTCACATACGAAGGGTATCTTCCGCATGGGATCGCGGTGTTCATTGAAACTCTCACGGATAATCATATTCGTACTGTATCGAATATAAGAGCCATCTTCAACAAACGGGGCGGAAATTTGGGTACCAACGGATCTCTCAGTTTCATGTTCGATAGAAAAGGCGTCTTCAACGTTCCAAAAGGAACACTTGATCCCGAAGAATTTGAGCTTGAAATTATTGATGCCGGCGTGGAAGATTTCCAGGTTGAAGAGGATATGTTCATTATTACCACTCCGCTGGAAGAATTCGGTAATGTGCAGAAGAAGCTTGAAGAGATGGGTGTCGAGCCTGAATCTTCAGAATTACAGAGGATACCAAACGACACAAAAATTCTCGCGACGGATGATGCGCTGAAAATTCTGAAGATTATTGATGATTTTGAAGAGGATGACGATGTGCAGAATGTATTCCATAATCTCGAAATCACCGATGAAGTGGTTGATGCCATGGATGAGTGACCATCGGTAAGGCTTGCTCCTCATCAGCCCGGAGATCCGGTCACCTGTTTACATTTCGTTTCTTTCCGGTATTTCAAAGTAGAAGGTGGTGCCTGTTTCTTCGATACTGTCAAAAAAGACACGCCCTTTCAGGTACCGTTCACCAATCAGACGCATTGAGTATGTGCCAAGTCCGCGATCGCTGCCTTTTGTGGAGAAATTTCGCTTAAAGACCTGCATCTGTACTTTCCTGGGTATGTATATGTTGTTGTGAATGTAAAAAAGGATATGGTCTTCTTTTTGATGAACCCCAAATGTAATCGGTTCATCTGTAACGGAAGCTTCAACGGCATTTTTCAGCATATTTTTTAAAACCCTGATCAGTAGCGTTTTATCACTATTGAACCGGACATTATCACTGCTCTCATCAAACAGCACCGTGGTCTTCTTTCGTTGTGGGTTGGCAGAGAATTGCCGGGTTACCGTATGAATGATATCGATGGAGTCAAGCGGTTCGGATTTTGGTTTAAGGTCCCCGTTTTCAGCAGATGTAATTTGTCTTTGTGCCTCAATTTCTTCCACAAGCTCATCACTCAGATGCCGCATGATCATGATCATGTTTTTAACCTGGTCCTGATCCTGAAGCTGGGGCAAAATCTCAGCAAGATTTTTTAGGTTACCTGCCGTATTTAGCAGATCATGGAAAAAGATTCTTTCCAGAACCTTTCTTCTTTTTGCGCTGCTGATATCGATGAGGCTGAAAACTGTAAATCGTTCTCCCTCCCATGTGAAGGGTGAGGCTGTAGCTTCAAATTCGTAAGTTTCTTCCTCTCCGTTCCTGGATGTAGAGATGATACATTCTTCAGATACTTTTATGTTTTCCCGCATGCTCCTCAGGATGGCATTTAAAGACCCGCAAACCTTGCAGGCCTCACTTGTACCGCATCCCCCCTCGCATTCGTTGGCGTGGATACAATGAATGAATTCTCCGGGTCTTTTTCCCAGAAGAGTATGGAAATCGTCATAGCTCAACTGATTTAGCAAGGACTGATTACTATAGACGACCTGTCTTTTATCGTTGAGAATGGTTACAATATTTGGAAGCGCATTAAGAAGTTCCTGAAGATAGCTTATTGAACTGACTTTTCTCAGTTGTTCTTCAAGCTTTTCATTCGATTCACGTAAAGACAGTTCATTTTGTGTTTTCATCATTAACTCCCTTCCGTATTACCTTTTGTTTTGCTTTTCGTCGTTTCTTTTCGAGCCCCGTAAAGAGAAGGCGCATTCCGATAATTAAAAACGTAATAAATCCGGCAACCAGGCCTATGTCTGAGAGCAGGCTTTCAGGAATAAGAGCAGTAAATACAGGAAGGATGATACCGGTGATCAGGCTCACCGAACCTGTAAATATGGAAAGTCTTCTTGTCCTGTAAGTAAAGGCGGACAGCGAAAGGAAAGCCAGTCCAAGTAAGGTGTAAGAAGTGATAATATACATTTCCTTCTCCCTCGCCAGAATAAAAATAGCCACCTTTAGGGCATCGTTATCCCCAAGTTTTAGATCCCTGGAGTTATTGAGGATATCTATGATGCTTAAACCTTTGATGCCTGAGACACAGATCATGGCCGAGGCAAGGATCAGGAAAAATCCGGTCATCCATGAAAAAAGCCTGTGATACGGATTCAGCAGGACAATAAATGTAGAGGCTGATATCGTTAGAATCAGGGCAGTTATTAGCCAGGTGATAGAGTTAATTCTCAGAAGATAGATGTTATCGGTCAGATATTCAAGGTCTTCAGAGAAACTCGAAAAAAAACTGATAAATTCAAAACGGGTCAAAATCGTCGCGATGATCGATAGTCCTGCGAAGATCGAAAAGACACCCGCTATGATTTCTGTGTTCCTTGTGTTTTGACCTGTAACTGGCATGGGTGCAAAATAATAAATTTTTAGAATATTCCTTTCTAATAGTAAATTTGATTAATTTTGACAGTCAAAAATAAAGGGATAATGAGGTATTCAGTCTTAACAGTTCTATTTGTTTTTTTCACTTTTACAGGCCTTTATTCACAGTCTGCCGTTACGCCTCCCCGATCCACCGGAGATTTGCTGAGTATCCTGGAAAAAAATAACGGATCTTCAGGGATGGTTATCATAACAATGGATCCTGGTATTGAAGATAATTACTACAAAGATCTGCTTTATAATCAGAAAAACCAGGGTATAAACGGTTTCCGTATCAGGATCTTCACAGGCTCCGGCGTCAATGCTTACGCTGAGGCACAAAAGGTCAGGGCACATTTTTTAAGCCTGTATGACAATGTTGGTGCTTATATTCAGTTTGATGCACCAGACTACAGGGTATATGTGGGAGACTGCCGTACCAGGTCGGAAGTGCTGAAGTTGTTTTATCAAATTAAACCGGATTTTCCGAATTCATTTCCTGTTTCTCATTATATCAGGCTGGATCCGGATTGATTAATGCTTTAATCAGATGAGTGACGAAATAAAACATAAGTGTGGGATTGCGCTGGTTAGATTGCTTAAACCTCTCGAATATTACCACCTGAAATACGGCAGCTGGAGTTACGGTCTTCAGAAACTTTATATCATGATGGAAAAGCAGAGGAACCGGGGTCAGGATGGTGCAGGCATTGTGAGTATGAAATTTGATACACCGGCGGGAATAAAATATTTCAGCCGGGAAAGGTCCACCGATCCTTCTGCAATAAATATTGTTTTCGAGAAAATATATAAGCGTTTCCAAAAAGTTGAGAAGAAAAACGCCGCACTTATTGATGATGTGCACTGGGCGAAACTGAACCTGCCTTTCGTTGCAGAGACTTACCTTGGTCATTTACGGTACGGGACATTCGGTAAAAACAGCCTGGATAATGTGCATCCCGTGATGCGGCAGAATAACTGGAAATCGAGGAACCTCGTTCTGGCAGGGAATTTTAACCTTACAAACGTTGATGAGCTTTTTGACCTGCTCCTTGAACTGGGGCAGTCTCCCAAAGATTATTCCGATACTGTTACGATACTTGAAAAGGTCGGACATTTCCTCGACCAGGAAAATCAGCGGTTGTTCGATAAGTTCAAGGCCCAGGGGTATACCAATATCGACATCTCCCATATGATCGCTAAAAATGTGGATATCGCCCGTGTTCTTCGTGATGCGAGCAAGACGATGGGACGGTGGATATGTCATAGCCGGAATGATCGGTCACGGGGATTCTTTCGTTTACCGTGATCCATGGGGAATCCGCCCGGCTTTTTATTATCACGACGAAGAGATAGCCGTGGTGACTTCGGAGCGTCCGGTGATTCAAACGGCTTTGAATGTGACCTACGATAAGATTGAGGAAGTTCCCCCGGGACATGCCGTCATCATAAGGAAAAACGGGGAATTTAGTGTTGAACAGGTGCTCGAGCCCAAAGAAAGGAAGTCGTGTTCGTTCGAGAGGATCTATTTCTCGAGAGGAACAGATAAGGATATCTACAACGAGAGGAAGAAACTGGGCGAACTCATTGTTCCCGGTGTCCTTGAAGCTATAGGTCACGATATCGAGAATACCGTTTTTTCCTTTATTCCCAATACTGCCGAATCGGCATTCTACGGCATGGTTAAGGAAGTGGAGAATGTGATGATCAGGGAGAAGAAGGAACTCCTGCACAGGAAAAGGAATGAGATGACGGAAGAAGAACTCTTCGATATGATTGCCCAAAAACCCCGGATAGAGAAAGTGGCCATCAAGGACCTCAAACTCCGCACCTTCATTTCCCAGGACAAGGGGAGGAATGACCTGGTGGGGCATGTCTACGATATCACTTACGGGACTATCCGCAGGGGTATCGACAACCTGGTCATCATCGACGATTCAATCGTGAGAGGGACAACACTGAAACAAAGTATTCTGAGAATTCTCGACCGGCTTGGACCGAAAAAAATTGTTGTCGTTTCATCCTCACCCCAGATCCGTTATCCCGATTGTTACGGTATCGATATGGCAAGACTGAGCGATTTTATCGCCTTTAAAGCAGCCATCGCCCTTCTCAAGGAAAAAGGGAAGGATAGTATTATTAATGAAGTCTACCGTAAATGCCGTGACCAAAAAGATCTTCCGAAAGAAGAATTTGTCAATCACGTAACGGAAATCTACAGCTCGTTTACAGATAAGGAGATATCCGGAAAAATTGGACAACTCCTGAAGTCACCGGAAATTAAAGCAGATATCGAAATCGTTTACCAGAACATTGACAACCTTCATAAGGCCTGCCCCAATGACCTGGGAGACTGGTATTTCACCGGCGATTATCCGACACCCGGCGGTAATAAGGTAGTCTCTACCTCATTCATCAATTTTATTGAAGGGATCAATCGAAGAGCTTACTGATCCTCTTCCAGCTTTTCATTCGGGGTGTAACTGTTGATGTGCCGTTCAACCTTCTGTTTGTACAAGTCATTAATGTTGATCATGATAGCCGTTTCCTCCACATTGCCGAAATAAGGATTGCTGACCGTCCCAAAAGTCCTGAGCGAAGGAGACAGATTCATGTATGCATTGATCAGAGGAGGAATATTCTCACCGAAAGCCCTGACATTCTGGGAAAGAACCCTGTAATCATCCATGTAGTTGTCGTTCACGAAAATCTTTTCCATCTCTGACCGGTTTATGTTGGTCTCAAGCGGAACAATAGGAGTAATGAGGCCATCGTTGTCGGGAAAATGCTTCTCAAGAAAATACAGAATCAGGTTTCTTGCCCTTTGATTATAGTTCTTGTACATCGTTACCTTTCCGAAAAAATACTTTTTTTCCGGGTAATCGATAACCAGCGTGCCAAGCCCGTCCCATAGATTATCGAGGGCATACAGTGCCTTGCTTATTTTGTTGGTCGTCTGGTATTTTGGCTGTACAAAAGAACGGCCAAGCTCAATAGTGAATGGCAAAAAATCTTCCCTGAAGGTTTTGGAAAAATGAAAAAGCTTGGCTGTGGCCAGTTTGATCTCTCCTCCATCGCAACAATTGGATTCATCACAAATATGAAAGCGGTATCCCCCCAGGATCTCCTGCTCTGAAGGATCCCATACAATAAGCTGTTTGTAAGCGGATTCACCCCGGTCGTAGTCATCAATATCGACGGCTTTTCCTGTACCGCCACCGGCTTCACGAAATGTTAATTCCCTTAAGCGGCCAATCTCCCTCATAATATTCGGAGAGTCCTCCTCGGTGATGATAAAGAGCTGGTTACCAGCATTATTGGTGCGCCTGATGAATTTCTCACTGGTCAGTTCCTGGAGCAACGTATCCTTTGATACCGGTGGAATAATATTTTCCATAATAGTCAATTTAAGCAGACAAATTTAGTGATTATATAACTTAAGCCGCACAGTCATAAATAATTTATGATAACTAAGGAATAAAAGGATCCGTATTTCCTTCAGCGAGTGTGTAAACATAATCCTGTAATTTGGCTGCCCATTCAGCCGGGCTGAACGACTTGTCAAATATTTGCCATTTTACAGGATAACCAATCGTGATCACAATATGTTCATCACGGTGCCTGTAGGTTTCATCAGGTAATAGCATCATTTCCAGATTGGATTTTATCCTGAGCAGCTTACGGAGATTTGCCATGAAGTAAAAGAAATTGGTGCATCTGCCGCTCACATGGATGGGGACAATATCACGCTCATAGTTTCATGGCCTTGGTAATAAAATTTTTTTTCCATTCCGGATCCCTTATGACACCATTTTTCCTCCTGGAAACCAGTCCTGCCGGAAATGTAAGAACCTGATCATTTGAACTGTAAATCTCCTCTATCTTTTGAACTGCATCATAAGATTGCTTGCCATGTTTGTTTATCGGGACGAAAATTCCGTCCATCATCTTGATGTTCATCAGAATATCATTGACAAAAACCTTCAGGTTATGATATTTCTTCTGCAATATGGTCAATAAAATCATTCCGTCAAAGCCACCCAAAGGATGATTGGAAACAAAAATGAAACGGCCTGAGTCTGGTAAATTTTCCATTCCTCTTACCTCCATCGTGATATTGAACTCTTTAACCAGGGCTTCAGCAAATTCAAGACCACGCTTGTTTCCATGTATTTCCAGGATGGAATTGATGAATTTGACATGTACCAGCCGACCGATAAGAGTGAATGCAAAACCAGGCAGAAATCTCGCCAGCCGTGCATTTTTATCCCTGAAGACCTGCCGGATATCAATGGGCTTTATGTCCTGTTTCTTTTCACGATCTGTCATGTTACTTCATCCTTGTTGGGGTGACCAAAAATACGAAAAAGGAATGAATCTCATAGCTTTCTGCCTTCAAATACCCTCGTCCTCCTGACTGCCGGTGCCGGAAAAGTTATTAACAATGTGTAAAAAAATGGGATAAAGTGGTAAAAAGTGGGAGATTTTGTCTTATTTTTACATCTTATAGTAACTGTATACTCATGATAACATTTATCGGAGACTATAACGGCAGGGTGGATGCAAAAGGCAGGGTGTCTCTTCCAACGGCGTTTAAACGCCAGATGAAGGAGAGCTTCCAGGAAGGCTTTGTCCTGAAGCGCGATGTATTTGACAAATGCCTGATCCTTTATCCGATGAAGGAATGGGAGAGACAGAATCAGTTGATCAGGGCAAAGACCAATCCTTACAACAAGGAGCACAGCCGGTTTCTGAGGATGTTCTTCAGTGGCACGGCAGAGATTAGTCCCCGATGCGAACAGCAGGATTCTTTTACCGAAACGCCTGATGGAGTTTGCAGAGATAGAAAATGAGGTTGTGATGGCCGGCCAGTATGGAAAGATTGAGTTCTGGTCAGCAGAAAACTACGAAAAGATCAGCAAGGCTGATGATGAATTTGCCAGTATGGCAGAAAAAATACTTGGTGGGTCCTTTGAACAAACCAATGAGGGATGACCTATCATAAACCGGTTCTGTTAGAAGAAAGTGTAAACGGACTTAATATTAAACCAGAGGGAATTTATATTGATCTGACCTTTGGTGGTGGGGGGCATTCTCTCAGGATTCTTGAAAATCTTGGCAAAAAAGGAAAGCTGTACGCTTTCGATCAGGATATCGAAGCAGAACAGAATACCCCTGCCGATCCCCGTTTTACATTCATTCATTCAAACTTCCGGTTTCTCAGGCATTTTCTCAGGTTTTACAATATCGACCATGTAGACGGTATCCTGGCCGATCTTGGTATCTCTTCCCATCAGGTGGACACGAGGGAGAGAGGTTTCACCTTTATGCAGGATACCGGACTTGACATGAGAATGAACCGCAGTGCAGAGCTGACGGCAGCTTCGGTACTCAACAGCTATGATGCTCATGCTCTGGACAGGATATTCCGGGACTACGGCGAAGTAACGGGTTACCATAAGCTGACCAGGGTGATCATCCGTCGCAGGGAGAGCAAAGCCTTTACCGACACGGATGATTTCACCGGGGCGATTTCGAGCCTGATACCGGAATACAAGAGGAACAAATTGCTGGCTAAAATATTCCAGGCTCTGCGGATTGAAGTGAATGATGAAATGGGTGCTCTGAAGGATATGCTGGAACAATCGCCGGAAGTATTGAAAAAGGAAGGCAGGCTTGTCATTCTGACCTATCATTCTTTGGAAGACCGGATTGTGAAGACGTTTTTAAAATCGGGTAATCACGATGGCAGGATGGAAAAAGACTTTTACGGCAACATGTTCCTCCCTTTCAGAATGGTGAATAAAAATGTTATCGTTCCCGGGGAAGATGAAATAAGGACCAACCCGAGGGCAAGAAGTGCTAAACTCAGAATTGCAGAAAAAAAATGAAGGCCAGGGAAGAAGAACATATTGAATTTATTGATGAGCGGGAACCTGAGAAGGAGAAGGAACCGTCATCCCAGGCCGGAGGGATACTCCGTGGCCTTGTTGACGGAACTCTTCTTACACGTAAGTCTGTCCTGCGCCAGATGCCCTTTATTTTCTATCTCGTTTTTATGAGTCTCCTGTACATCAGTAACCGGTACCATGCCGATATGCTGAAGCGAACGATTTCCTCCCTCAGGGCGGAAACCGGTGAGCTGAGGTCCAGGGCCATATTTGTGTCGTCGGAGTTGATGAAACTGAGTCGGCAGACCGAGGTTGCCGATGAAGTTGCCAAAAAAGGTCTCGATCTGAAGGAATCACAGGAACCGCCAAAAAAAATTGTGGTTAGAAAAAGATAAACACATTGTCAGTTAAAAAGGACATATTATGGAGAGTGGGTGTTGTGTATCTTCTGATGGCTATGACCGGCCTGACGATTATCGGGAGGATTGTCTGGCTGCAATTCGGAGAACGGGACAAATGGTCAGTGAATTCTGATACGGCCCCCATCAAACAGGTATCCATTGAGGCGAACCGGGGTGATATTTACAGTTCAGACGGCAAACTTCTGGCTGTGTCTGTTCCTTATTACGATATTCGGATGGATCTCACCGTCGACAGCCTGACCGACGATATCTTCTGGGCAAATGTAGACATATTGTCGAAAGACCTGGCATCCACATTCAGAGACCGTTCATGGATTGAATATAAAAGGGATCTGATCAAAGCGCGGCAGGCAAAGCTGCAGTACTTCCTTATCAGGAGGGATGTCTCTTATGATCAGATGCTCAAAGCCAAAAACTTCCCCATTTTTAACCGTGGCCGGTTTAAAGGCGGGGTACGCTTCATAGAAAAGAGTGAAAGGGTGAAGCCCAATGGATATCTTGCTTCACGAACCATAGGCTCAACCACGGAAAGTGTGAGCGGGAATATTGTGGGACTTGAAGGTGCTTATGATGAAGATCTCCGGGGCAAGGAGGGACTAAGGCTTTATAAGCGGCTCACCGGAAATATTTATGTGCCGTTGTTCGATAAAAATGAGGTGGACCCGGAGGACGGGATGGATGTGATCACAACCATTGACCTGAACATTCAGGATGTTGCCGAAAAGGCCTTGTATACGCAGCTGCAAAAGCATAACGCCGAACATGGCACGGCTATTCTCATGGAGGTGAAGACCGGTGATATCAAAGCCATTGCCAACCTCGAGAGAAATGAAGCCGGGAATTACTGGGAATCGGTCAATTACGGCGTCGGAGAAAGTACAGTCCCGGGTTCGACCTTTAAGGCTGCCAGTCTGATGGTAGCCCTCGATGACGGTCTGATCAGTATTGATGATTCTATAGATATCCATAAGGGGGTAACTTATTATTATGGTGTAAAGGTGGAAGACAGTGAAAGGAATGAGCATGAAAAGATCACTGTAAAAAGGGCGTTCGAAGTCTCCTCCAATGTGGGCATAACCAGGGTCATATATGAACATTATAAAGGGAAGGAAGACCAGTTCATAAAGGGCCTTTACGACCTTGGCCTGAACAGGAAGACTGGAATTGAGATCATGGGCGAAGGGGAGCCTTTCATCAAGTCGCCTTCCCATTCCGACTGGTCGGGTGTTTCCCTGCCGATGATTGCCATGGGATATGAACTGACACTGACACCGCTTCAGATTCTGACTTTCTATAATGCCATTGCCAATGACGGAAAAGAGATAAAACCCAGGTTAGTCAGCGAGATAAGGTACAGGGGTGACAGGGTGGACCGGATTGATCCGGTGGTGATGAATCCGTCGATATGCAGCAGGAAAACTCTGGAGGCCATGCATGAGCTGCTTAACGGTGTGGTGGAAGAGGGCACGGCTCGCAGCCTGAGTAAGACCAATTTTAAGATAGCAGGTAAAACCGGTACAGCCCAGATCCCCGACAAGAAAACAGGTTACAAGATAAAATCCAGAATCACCTACCAGGCCTCCTTTGTCGGATACTTTCCTGCAGATGACCCGAGGTACAGTTGTATAGTGGTCATCAATTCGCCCTCGAATGATATTTACTACGGCAGCCTGGTTGCGGGCCCCGTCTTTCTTGAAATTGCCAATAAGGTTTATGCTACCCAGCTCGACATTCATGACCCGGTCAACAGTCCGGGAAGCCCGGTGGTGGCCGATGCACCTTATTCAAAAAGCGGATCGTACCAGGAGCTGACAAACGCGCTCTCCCTACTGGGGATCAGGTTTGTGGATGAAAGTGCAGGAAACACATGGGTTTCAACACAATCTGACGGTGATGCGATTAAAATTTTACCACGACAGGTGCAAAAAAACCTTGTGCCTAATGTTAAGGATATGGGGCTGGAGGATGCGGTCTACCTTCTTGAAAAATCAGGTCTGAAGGTCAGGGTGAACGGAAGGGGAACCGTGCGGGGACAGTCAATAACGCCCGGATCGGTTAGTATACCCGGGCAGACAATTAATCTCGAAATGAGTTTGAGCGACAGTTGATGAGAAATATAGAAGACATATTAAAAGGATGCAAGGTTCTTGACATCAGGGGCGATAAAAAATCCCTGACCGGGTGCGTTGTATTTGATTCGCGTGCTGCAGGCAGGGGCGACCTCTTTGTGGCCCTGAGCGGTACGAAGGTCGATGGTCATCAATTCATTCCCGTCGTCGTTGAACAGGGTGCTGAGTTTATTGTGTGTGAAAACCTGCCCGGAAAGATGCTTGACGGGATCTGTTACATCCGGGTTGAGGATTCACACAGGGCACTTGCTATGATTTCGGCAAATTTCTATGGAAATCCCTCAGCAGAACTGAAGCTTATCGGAGTGACCGGTACGAACGGAAAGACAACGATTGCATCCCTGCTATTCCAGGTGGCGGAAGGACTTGGATATAAGGCAGGGCTTATCTCCACTATAAGCGTCAGGTATGACGGAAAGGTGCGATCCGCAACCCATACCACTCCTGATCCGGTTCAGCTGCAATCGGTGATCCGTGAAATGGCCGATTCGGGCTGTGAGTTCGTGTTCATGGAAGTATCCTCCCATGCAATCCATCAGAAGCGGATCGACGGACTACAGTTCCGGGGGGGCATCTTTACCAATATTACCCATGACCACCTCGATTATCACAAGACCTTCAGGGGATATCTCGAGGCCAAGAAAGCTTTCTTTGACGGTCTGGGTCCCGGAGCTTTTGCTCTGGTTAACCGGGATGACCGAAACGGGCTGGTCATGGTACAGAATACACGTGCATCAGCGCATACCTATGCGATGAAGAGTATGGCCGATTTCCATGGAAAGATCCTTGAAAGCACCATGGAGGGAAACCTGATGCAGGTCAACAAAACAGAATTCTGGACAAGGCTGCCGGGAGTCTTCAACGCATATAACATCCTGGCAATATACGGCGCTGGGATTCTGCTCGGATTTGAAGAGCAGGAACTGATCGGTCAGATTAGCTTATGTACCTCTGTAGACGGGAGGTTCGAAATCATCAGGAATGCTATAGGTCCTACGGCCATAGTGGATTATGCCCATACACCCGACGCACTGGAGAATGTGCTTAATACCGTCCGGGCTATCCGGAAGAAGGATGAGATGATCATTACCATTGTGGGTGCTGGAGGGAACAGGGATAAGACCAAGAGGCCTGAAATGGCAAGGATCGCGGCCGAACTCAGTGATAAGCTTATACTTACTTCGGATAACCCCAGGGATGAAGATCCTGTGGACATTATCAATGATATGAAGGCCGGACTGAGTGCGGAGCTTGCCCGGAGGACTCTCATTATCACCGACAGGGATGAAGCCATCAGGGCCGCATGTTCCTTTGCCGGCGCTAACGACATCATCCTGGTCGCCGGAAAGGGTCACGAGACCTACCAGGAAATCAGAGGGGTTAAACATCACTTTGATGACAGGGAAAAATTACGTCAATATTTAAATGAATAGACAATGCTTTACTATCTGTTTGGATATCTTGATAAACTTGATTTTCCCGGGGCGGGGGTGTTCCAGTACATCTCCTTCCGGTCAGCTATTACTGTGATAACGTCCCTGGTCATCTCCATGGTTTTCGGTAAAAGCATCATCGGTGTTCTCCAGCGAAAGCAGATTGGTGAGACAGTGAGGGACCTTGGCCTGCACGGGCAGATGGAAAAGACAGGCACTCCCACCATGGGCGGGCTGATCATCCTGGCTTCAATACTGATCCCCACTTTGCTCTTCGGCGATCTGACCAACGTATATATTCAGCTTATGCTGCTTACCACGCTCTGGCTTGGGCTTATAGGGTTTCTGGACGATTATATCAAGGTTTACAAGAAAAACAAGCAGGGCCTTGCCGGCAGGTTCAAAGTCCTCGGCCAGATAGGCCTGGGTTTGATGGTCGGTATGGTTCTTTATTTCAGCCATGATGTGACCATCAGGGAAAAGCACCGTATCTCAGTCCTTAAGGCTGTGGAAACCACTGCTCCTGTTGTGGTTGAGAATGGTAAATACTATATGGTCGAGGATACCAAGTCGACCCTGACCACTATTCCCTTCCTCAAAAACAATGAATTTGATTATGCATGGCTGGTCTGGTTCATGAAAGATAAGGCCCCGGATTATGCCTGGATCGTTTTCGTGCTCATCGTGATTTTCATTGTTACAGCGGTCTCAAACGGAGCCAATATGACGGACGGTCTCGATGGCCTGGCAACAGGTTTGGCGGCAATCATCGGGACTATACTGGGGATCCTCGCGTACGTCTCGGGTAACACCATTATCGCGGATTACCTGAAGATCATGTATATTCCCCACATTGGTGAACTGGTGATTTATGCCAGTGCTTTCATCGGTGCGACCGTTGGGTTCCTCTGGTATAATTCGTACCCTGCCCAGGTCTTTATGGGCGATACCGGCAGTCTTTCCATTGGCGGTATCATTGCCGTTTTTGCCATCATCATCAGGAAAGAACTGCTCATCCCTATCCTTTGCGGAATTTTTCTGGTGGAAAGTCTCTCGGTGATGATGCAGGTAAGCTGGTTTAAATATACAAAGAAGAAGTACGGCGAAGGGAGGAGGATATTCAGGATGGCGCCGCTGCATCATCATTACCAGATGAAAGGTTATCCTGAAGCGAAGATAGTCACAAGGTTCTGGATTGTAGGTATTTTGCTGGCAGTGATCACCATTGTGACCCTTAAAATCAGGTAAAAGATAAAATGAAAAAAAAGTAAATATGGAAAATGTACAGAGAATAGTGATCCTTGGTGCCGGAGAAAGTGGAACCGGCTCTGCAATCCTGGCGCTGAAACAGGGGTTTGATGTATTTGTCTCCGATCATGGGAGGATCAAACCCCGGTACAAGGAAATGCTGGATAGTTACGAAATTCCGTATGAAGAAAACCGTCATACAGAAAAATTGATTCTGAATGCCGGTCTGATCATTAAAAGTCCTGGCATTCCGGAGAGTTCAACTATCATTCAGCTTCTCAGGAAGAAAGGAGTTAAGATCATTTCAGAAATTGAATTTGCCGGCCGGTTTACTCATGCCAAAAAGATTTGTATTACGGGAAGCAATGGTAAAACCACCACTACTTCACTGATCCATCACATGATGCGGAAAGCCGGAATGAATGCCGGGATTGCAGGGAATATCGGCAGAAGCTTTGCACTACAGGTTGCCACGGAAGAATATGATTATTATGTTTTGGAGATCAGCAGTTTCCAGCTCGATGGGATGTTTGAGTTCAAGGCAGATATCGCCATCCTGCTGAACATCACCCCCGATCACCTTGACCGGTATGACTATAACCTTCAGAATTATGTGGATTCAAAATTCAGGATTACACAGAACCTGACAGAGGATGAATATTTTATTTTCTGTTCCGATGACGAGATCACCATCAAGGAGCTGGAGCGGATTGTTTCCAAGGCCCGGCAGTTGCCTTATGCCTTTCACAGGAAGGATGAAGATGTGGCCTGGGTGGATGATGAGGATTTTATGAGGATCGAATTTGAGGATGTCGATTTCTCAATGTCGGTGAATGAACTCGCTCTCCGGGGAAGGCACAATACCTATAACAGCATGGCTGCCGGGATTGCCGGTAGTGTTTTGAAGATCAGAAAAGAGGTGATCCGTGAAGCGCTGATGGATTTTCAGAGTGTGGAACACCGCCTTGAGCCGGTGCTTAAAGTTCACGGTATCGAGTTTATTAACGATTCAAAGGCTACCAATGTCAATTCGACATGGTATGCCCTCGAGAGTATGCATTCGTCTGTGATCTGGATTGCCGGAGGCACGGATAAAGGCAATGACTATGAATCTCTGAAAGTGCTTGTAAAGGACCACGTCAAGGTGCTCATCTGCCTTGGAAAAGATAACACCAAGCTTAAAAATGCTTTCGAAGGTATCGTTGACACCATCATCGAGACCACTTCCATGAGAGAGGCCGTCAGAAAAGCTTATCATTTGGGAGAAAACGGGGATATCGTACTTCTTTCTCCGGCTTGTGCGAGTTTCGATCTTTTTGAAAATTATGAGGACAGGGGCCGGCAGTTTAAGGAGTCGGTGAGAGAGTTATAAACCTTATCGGGGTCTGAAAACCCGGCATATAACGAATTATGAACAGGGCTAAATATATAAAAGGTGACAGGGTTGTCTGGATGGTGATCATCCTTCTTTCGGTGATTTCCCTCGTGGCGGTTTACAGTTCATCGCAGTCGCTGGCTATAAGCCGGCAGGGCGGGAGTACTATGTATTTCCTGGTAAAACGGATGATCATCCTGTTACTCGGCCTGTTCATCATTATTGTAACCCACCACATTCCTTACAGGTATTTCTCCAAACTGTCTCAGTTATTCTTTTTTATGGCCATACCGCTGCTGATCGTCACCATATTTACCGGCAGAGATGTGAATGCAGCCCGCCGTTGGCTGGATGTTCCAGGCACTGGTTTTACCATTCAGCCTTCCGACTTTGCCAAGATTGCCCTCATCATGTATGTGGCCAGGATTCTTTCGCAGAAACAGGACCGCCTGAACAATCTTAAGGAAACATATCTGCCTCTGCTCGGCGCGGTCATCCTGATATGTATGCTGATCGTACCCTCTAACTTCTCCACGGCTGCAATCCTGTTGGCTACCAGCATGTTTCTGATGTTTGTGGGAAGAATTCCTATGAAATTCCTGTTCCTGACGTTCGCCGGTGCAGCCCTGGTGTTCCTCCTCTTCATGCAGGGGATGAAAATGCTGGATTTTAAAGGAAGGGCGGGCACCTGGCAAAGCAGGATTGAAAACTTCAGGAACAGTGAGGATGAGAGTGTGAGCAACTACCAGGTAAACCGTGCCAAGGTGGCTATCGTCAGCGGTGGTATTTTGGGCCGTGGACCGGGAAACAGCATTCAGAAGGAAAAGCTGCCCCAGGCCAATTCAGACTTCATTTACGCAATTGTTATTGAGGAATACGGATTGATAGGTGGTGTTGCGGTCCTGGCGCTTTATCTGTGGTTGCTTTTCAGGGCAGGCCTTATTGTAAAGAGAAGCAACCGAACCTTTGGTGCACTTGTGGCCATAGGTCTGTGTCTGATCATTGTATTCCAGGCAATGGTCAATATGGCAGTGGCGGTCAACCTTGTACCGGTCACTGGTCAGCCGCTTCCCTTTATCAGCAGCGGCGGATCCTCGGTGTTATTTACCTCCATTGCCCTGGGCGTAGTTCTGAGTGTAAGCTGGGGAGTGGAGGAGGACCGGAAAAAAATGGCGGAAACTGAAAAGGAAGATCATGAAGAATAGCAGGATCATCATAGGTGGGGGAGGTACCGGGGGACATGTTTTCCCGGCTATTGCCATTGCCGGTGCATTAAGGGAGATAATGCCTGAATCCATGATCCTGTTTGTTGGCGCAGAAGGCAGGATCGAGATGGAAAAGGTCCCTGAAGCGGGCTTTGATATTATCGGTCTTCCGATCGCCGGCTTCCACCGGAAAAAGCTATGGAAGAATGTGATGTTCTTTCCAAAGCTATTACGCAGTGTTCTGAAATCTGCTCGGGTCATCTCCGAATTCCGGCCCGATTTGGCGGTTGGTGTCGGGGGATATGCCAGCGGTCCTATTCTCAGGGCAGCGGCAAAAAGGAATATACCGGTGATGATCCAGGAACAAAATTCATACGCCGGGGTAACGAACAGGCTTCTGGCCAGAAAGGCAAAACAGATATTTGTGGCTTATGACGGGATGGAGAGATATTTCCCTGCTGAAAAGATCGTATTTACCGGCAATCCGGTACGCCCGGGGATCCTTGGCTGTAGGGGAAAAAGAGAAGAAGGACTGAAATTTTTCGGACTGGATGACAGGAGAAAGACGGTTTTGATCATTGGAGGAAGCCTGGGAGCCAGGACCATCAACCGTAGCATAGGGAAAAACATGGGTGATTTCGGCAAAGATGTGCAGGTCATCTGGCAAACAGGGAAGATCTACTTTGAAGAGGTGAAAGAAATGATCGGGGCAGGCGGAGCTGAAAATATCCTGGTCAGGCCTTTTATCAGGGAGATGGATCTGGCCTATGCTGTGGCCGATGTTATCATTTCCAGGGCTGGCGCAGGAACCATTTCAGAGCTTGCAGTGGCGGGGAAACCTGTGATCCTGGTACCCTCACCCAACGTTGCGGAGGATCACCAGACAAAAAATGCCCTGGCGCTGGTCCATAAAAAAGCGGCTTTGCATGTCCCCGATGACCAGGCGGAATCCATGCTGGTGGATGAATGCATCCGCTTGCTGGCAGATGAAAACATGATGGCAGAATTATCAGAAAATATATTGAAGCTGGCTGTTCCAAACGCAGCTGCACGAATAGCCGAAGAGATTACGAAATGGTTATGAACACATTGTATGGCATAGAGAGAGCCTTTTTTATAGGTATCGGCGGTATAGGGATGAGCGCCCTGGCCCGATATTTCAATGCGACAGGCATTGAGGTGGCAGGCTACGACCGTGTATCCACAACCCTGACCGACCGGCTGTCGGGGGAGGGGATGTCCATACATTTTACCGACGATATTTCCCTTTTGCCACCTGCCTTCCGCAAACCCCAGGGCACCCTGGTGATATTCACCCCGGCAGTTCCTGCCACACACAGGGAGCTGGTATTTTTCAGGGAACATCATTTCAGGGTTCTGAAACGTTCGGAAGCCCTGGGACTGATTGTGAAGGGAATGAAAGTGATTGCCGTGGCCGGGACCCATGGTAAAACTACAATTTCCAGTATGATCACTCATATTCTGAGTGCCGGCGGGATAAAAACCAATGCTTTTCTCGGGGGTATCAGTACAAATCTTGGTACAAACTTCCTGTTCAGCCCGGAATCGGACCTGGTGGTAGTTGAAGCTGATGAATTTGACAGGTCTTTTCTGAAATTATACCCCGACATGGCTGTTTTAACTGCCATGGATGCTGACCATCTGGATATATATGGTGACAGGAAGGCACTGCTGGAAACGTATGGGAATTTTGTTTCGCAGATAAGGGATGGCGGGACGCTGCTTTTGAAGCAGGGTCTTTCCCCGGATCATACCGGACATCTGAAGACCTTCACTTACGGTTTATCCGGCGAAGCGGATTTTCACCCACGGGAGGTGATCCGGCAAGGTTTCCGCTACCGGTTCAGCCTCTCAGCCCGCGGCGAGGTCATCCGGGGTCTGACCCTGGGTGTTTACGGAAAAGTAAATCTTGAGAATGCGGTTGCTGCCTGCTCTGTCGCCTTACTCACAGGTGCTGGCGAGGAAGCGCTCAGGAAAGGACTGGAAGGGTATTCGGGAGTGAAGAGAAGGTTTGAGGTGATGATCGAGAGGCCGGACTGTGTATTCATCGATGATTATGCTCATCATCCGGAGGAACTTAAAGCCTTTATCTCTTCAGTAAGTGAAGCACTGCCCGGTAAACGTCTTACCGGAATATTTCAGCCTCACCTGTACAGCAGAACACGCGATTTTGCCGCCGGTTTTGCTGAAAGCCTTTCTGCTTTGGATGATGTTATCGTACTCGATATTTACCCGGCAAGGGAAGAACCTATTGAAGGTGTCGGACCCGAACTGATTCTCGGGCAACTGAAAAATCCGGGGGAGAAGATCCATTGTTCCAAAGCCCGGTTATTACAGGTTATTGATGAGCTGAACCCTGAAGTTCTTCTCACGATGGGCGCAGGGGACATCGACCAGCTTACTGAACCATTGAAAGAATTGTTGCAGAATAAACACAGATGAAGAACATCGCCAACATATTGATCCTCTCTGGCATCCTGGTATATATGTTTATTGCCCTGGGTTTTACGGCTTCACGCGATTCAAAAACGATATGCCGGGAACTCAGAATCAATCTTTTTGACACCATCAACAGCGGCTTCTACAAAAAGGCGGATATTGAAAAGATCCTGATGAATGACGGAAACCGGATCCTGGGTTATCCACTGAATAAGATCAATACCAGGGAGATGGAAAAGATATTGATGAAAAGGCCCTATATAAGGAAGGCAGAGATATACTCCAGTGTTAACGGTGTTATGCAGGTCGATATAACTCAGAGAAAACCTCTCGTGAGGATCATCACCCATTCACAGAACAGTTATTATCTGGATGAGGACGGATATATTCTTCCTTCGAGGGGAGATTTTACACCGCATGTTCTCATCGCCAACGGCTATTTTACCGAAGATACGGATCTGAGAAAAGCATCTAATCTTGATGCACTCGGGGACCGGGAAAAATACACTGAATGGCTTGGAGTGCTAAAGCTTGCAGATTTTATTGACCATGACACTTTCTGGAAGTCCCAGATCGTCCAGGTGTATTTTGACAGGGATCAGGATTTTGAGCTGATCCCCAGGGTTGGAGCACACCAGATCATCTTTGGCGATGCCGAGTGATCTGGCAGTGAAATTCAGAAAACTGAAGATCCTGTACAATGAAGGATTAAAATATGAAGGCTGGAATAACTATGAAAAAATAAATCTGAAATATAAAAATCAAGTAATCTGCACTAAAACGATAACACTATGGCAAAAAAAGATCAAATTGTTGCTGCAATTGACATAGGTACGACCAAAATCGTTACGATCGTAGGGCGTATCAATGAAAATCAGCGGCTGGAAGTGCTCGGTATGAGCAGGACGGCATCCAAAGGCGTTAAACGTGGGGTCGTCCTTGAATATCGAGGAGACCGTTAATGCGATTGAATCAACCGTCAGGGATGCGCGGACCATGTCCGGGATCCGGTTCAGTGATGTATTTGTTGGCATTGCCGGCCAGCACATCAAATCCCTCAGGAACCGCGGATATATTAACAGGGATTCTTACGAGGATGAGATTACCAGGAATGATATCCGAAGGCTTGTTGAAGACATGTATAAAATTCCCGTCGATGTAGGTGAAGAAATTATTCATGTTCTTCCTCAAAATTTCATTGTCGACAGCGAGACAGGTGTAAAGAATCCGGTCGGGATGTCGGGCAAAAGGCTTGAAGCCAATTTTCATATAGTTGTCGGACAGATAGCTTCAGCCAGAAATATTGAAAAATGCATTAACCGGGTAGGGCTGAATGTCAAGCAACTTATCCTTGAGCCTCTGGCATCCAGCGAAGCAGTTCTCACCAGCGATGAGAAGGAAGCCGGCGTAGCTCTTGTGGATATCGGTGGTGGTACAACCGATGTGGCCGTTTACTATGACGACATTATCAGGCATACAGCTGTTATACCTTTTGGGGGTAATGTGGTAACCAGGGATATCAAGGAAGGCTGTTCCATTCTTCAGCGTCAGGCAGAGTCACTTAAGGTGCAGTTTGGTTCGGCCCTCGGAGATCTCGCCCAGGAAGACAAGGTGGTGACCATTCCCGGCATCAGCGGTCGTGAACCTAAGGAGATCAGCTTCAAAAGTCTGGCCTATATTATCCAGAGCCGGATGGAAGAGATCATTGATGCAGTCATGTACGAGATCGAAAATTCCGGATTTATGGACAAGCTCTCTGCCGGTATTGTCCTTACCGGTGGCGGCGCCATGTTGCGACATCTGCCTCAGCTTGTAAAATTCAAAACAGGCATGGATGTCAGGGTCGGATTCCCCAATGAAAGGCTCGTTGCCGAATCCAGGGAAGAGGTAAATCAGCCCATGTATTCTACCAGCATTGGCCTGTTACTGAAGGGGTATGAATACCTGAGCGAACATAATGAACGTACAGGGGTTGCTGAAAACGAAACGGATGCGGTTCCTGTAGCCGAAATCAAAAGCAGAGATAAGAAATTTCTCTCGGGTGGTAAGCTCTTCGAGTCATTAAAGAATGTCATCACCGACATATTTGATGAAGATGATGCCACCATGTAAAACAACCACAGGGCTTAAAATTTAACTGTTAAAACTTTATAGTCATGGCTGAAGAATTGATAAATTTTGAGTTGCCGGCAGAGATGTCATCCATCATCAAGGTGGTGGGTGTTGGCGGAGGCGGAAGCAATGCGGTAAATCACATGTACAATAAGGGCATCAAGGATGTGAATTTTGTGGTGTGCAATACCGATGGCCAGGCTTTGCTGAACAGTCCGGTGGCCGTTAAAATACAACTTGGAGAATCTCTGACCGAAGGCCGTGGTGCCGGGAACAAGCCTGACATTGGCCGGGAGGCGGCCTTAGAGAATATTGACAGGATCACAGAGGTTCTCTCCGGGAATACCAAGATGGTTTTTATTACAGCCGGGATGGGAGGCGGTACCGGAACAGGAGCGGCACCCGTCATTGCCAGAGTTGCCAGCGAACTCGGAATTCTCACTGTTGCCATAGTGACCATACCCTTCGCGTTCGAGGGACAACAACGGATAAACCAGGCTATTGAAGGCATCAACGAGATGCAGAAATACGTGGATTCCCTGCTTGTTATTAACAATGAGAAATTAAGGGAGATTTACGGAAACCTGAAAATTTCCCATGCTTTTTCCAAGGCCGATGACGTTCTGGCCACTGCTGCCAAGGGTATTGCTGAAATCATTACCGTTCATGGTTATATCAATGTGGATTTTGCCGACGTTCAGACAGTAATGACCAGCAGCGGGGTAGCCATCATGGGATCTGGCACTGCCAGTGGTGAGGACCGGGCCGTCAAAGCCATCGGGGAAGCGCTTACCTCACCCCTTCTCAATAATAATGACATTACCGGTGCTAAAAGTATTCTCCTGAATATCACCTCCGGCACCGAAGAAATCAGTATGGATGAGGTAGGTGAGATCACCGACTTTGTAAACCAGGCTGCAAACAAAAGCGCCCTTGTGATATGGGGGACCGGCAGTGACGAATCACTTGGTGATGCCATAAGTGTTACCATCATTGCCACAGGTTTCGGCACCAACAGCATACCTGAACTCTACGCTGCCAAGAAACATTATGACAAGTACCCTTTACGTGATAACCAGAAAAGCAGTGAGGTAAAAACGGTTTCCGGAGAATTTGAGGTGAGGGACAATTCCACTTTAAAAGGAAACATTCACCAGGGCATCATCGAATTTTCAGATAAGGATGAAAGTCCTGAACAGTACATCCTTTATGAAGACACCAAAAAGAGCCGGACGCCACCGAAGGACGACCCGAAAAAGCGGGAGGACCGGGTGAAAAGGCTCAAGGAGGTGCAGGAAAGGCTGAAACAGGCCGGCTATAACCCTGCCAGTGAAAATGACACGATCGAACAACTGGAAAATGAACCTGCCTATATGAGAAAAAAAATTCCCATAAAACCTGAGAAACCCTCATCTGAGTCCAATGTGTCGAAATTCAAACTGACCGAGGACGAGGATAAAGGGGGACCTAAACTCCGCGAGGACAATTCCTATCTGCACGATAATGTGGATTGAAACTTAATTTGCAAGATGATGTCATACAGTGATAAAATCAGTGAAGACCTTAAACAGGCTATGAAGGACCGGCAGAAGGAACTGCTGGAAACCCTGAGGGCCGTTAAAACAGCCTTTACTCTGGCCAGAAGTGATAAAGGAGCAGGATCGGTACTCACCGAAGATGAAGAATTGAAAATTATGCAGAAACTGGTGAAACAAAGGAAGGAGTCGGCCGATATTTACCAGGAACAGGGGCGAAAGGACCTGGCTGACAAGGAACTTCTGGAAGCTTCCTTTATCGGGGCTTATATGCCCAAACCGATGAGTGATGAAGATATTGAAAAGTATATCCGTAATCTGATCCGTGAAAAAGGAGCTTCAGGCATGCAGGCCATGGGGATGATTATGGGACAGGCAACCAAAGATCTGGCTGGCAAAGCCGACGGAAAGACAATCTCCGGCATCGTCCGGAAACTTCTTTCCTGAACTATTTATCCTTTTAGTTTTGAAACTGAAAGGGATGGATAACTAACAATCCTTAAGCAGAAGGGGCGGAATACATTTCCGCCCTTTTTGTTTTTTATCCGGGAAATTGCCGGTAAGTGCTGTATAGTGATCTGAACTTTTGTGATTTACTGACATTTCACAATAAAATGCCTATCATAAAGGTTATCCGGTTCTTCTTCGGTAACTACTTATTTTATATTTTTGTATCTGAAAATGAAGGCGATAAATAAAGAGAACACTCTTAAGCCAATATTACATGAACCTTGTTATTGATTTTGGCAATACCGCTACAAAAATAGCGGTTTTCTCGGAAGGGGAGATGCTATTATGCCGCAGGGAAGACCTCCTGACCCTTGAGATGCTCCGGGGGATCATGGATATATATGCCGGTCTGGATTGCGCTGTTATTTCGTCGGTAGCAAGTCATCCCAGGGAAATTCAGGATTATATCAGCAATATTTTTAACTTTTTTCTGGAATTAGACCACGCCACACCTTTGCCCATCCGCAACTTATATGAGACACCTGCGACCCTGGGTTACGACCGTATCGCCGATGCTGTGGGTGCACATACTATCTTCCCCGGAAAAAACGTTCTCGTAATTGATGCAGGTACAGCCATTACTATTGATCTTATCACCGGGGACGGAGAATTTAAGGGGGGTAATATCTCGCCCGGAGCCGGTATCAGGGCTCGCGCCTTAAACAAGTTTACAAGCCGTCTTCCCTTAGTCAGTCTGGACGGAGATTTTCAGCTTTTAGGCAGAAGAACTGAAGAAGCCATAAGAGCAGGTATCCTCAACGGGATCATCTTTGAACTTGAAGGATATATCGCCAGGATAGGACACGAATATAATGATCTCCAGATAATTTTAACCGGAGGTGATGCGAAATACTTTGATAAAAAACTAAATTATTCCATCTTTGTGGATTCTAATTTGAATCTCACCGGACTTAACCGAATATTGGATTATAATGCGAAATAAATTGAAATACCTGACAGGCACCCTGTTAATCCTGTTTTCCAGTTGTGCCTTCTCCCAAATTAACACCTATTCACCCTATTCCCGATTTGGTATCGGTCAGTTGACAAAGACCGGACTGGGTCAAAACTCTGCTATGGGTACTTCCGGGATAGCCCTGCGCACTAAAGCCCAGATCAATTATATAAATCCGGCAGCCTATACGGCCATTGATACCAATTCCTTTGTTTTTGATTTCGGGATTTCGGGTTCAAGCACGAACTATTCTTCCGATCAATATCATACAAAACTGAACAACTTCAATATCCAGCATTTAGCAATCGGCTTCCCTGTTGACAAGATGGTGGAAGGCCGCGGTCGGCATCACCCCCTTCAGTTCCGTCGGGTATAATATTTATGAAAAGAAGGACCTCACCGGGATTGGTCCGGTTGAATATTTCTATAAGGGAAACGGCGGACTGACCAAATATTTTATGGGAACATCCGTCTGTCTGTTTAACCGGCTCTCCCTGGGAGTGAACATGTCCACCCTGTTCGGCTATATTCAAAACAACCAGCAGGCCCGGTTTATTAATAATAATGCAGCTTCTTTAACCCAGTTCGGACTGAGGGATAACATCAGAGGTATCGTCTTTGACCTTGGGGCGCAATACAGGCAATCTTTCGCCGATAAGTATTTCATTACGCTGGGTGTCGTGTTCAATAATCAGACAAACCTGAGAACCACACAGGATTACACCGTCGTAACTGATTTTCCCGGTGTTGCAGATTCGCTTACTTTTATACAGGATACGGACACTATTAAAAAGTACATTAATCCGAGCCTGGGGATGATCAATGATGTGAAAAATGGCACGGTAATCTATCCTCAGAACCTGGGATTCGGATTAGCCTTCGGAATTCTAAATAAACTTACCATCACGGGCGATTATTACACGCAACAATGGAGTCGCAGCCGGATTCTCGGGAAAACAGATTCTCTCACGAATCTGACTTCTATGAAATTTGGATTGGAATTCATACCCAATGAGGCCGATCTGCAGGGATATTTGAATCATGTGCGTTACAGGCTTGGTGGCTATTATACAAACAGCTATATTCGCATTCGCGGTGAGCAGCTGAATGATTATGGCATAACTTTTGGTATTGGTTTACCGTTTAAAAACACGAAGACCACTTTTAACCTGGGTGTGGTTCTTGGTCAACGAGGAACATTAAGTAATAATCTGATAAAGGAAAATTATGGAATCGTTAACTTAAGTCTGGTTTTGCACGATTTCTGGTTTTTCAAAAGGAAATTTGATTAACAATACTGAAAGAGCCATGAAAACAAAAGGATTGAAAACTTTACTCATTGTAATATCGGTTGTATTTTTTGCTCTGCCCGCTTTCTCTCAGGATGAGAATATTACGGAGCCCAAAGACAGCGGTGACTGGCAGAATAACGAAACCTGCCTTAAAAACATGTCATTATATTATGAGTTTTATAAACACAAAAATTATGATGACGCCATAAACCCATGGAGGGTGGTCTATAATGTATGCCCCGAATCAAGGGAAAGTCTGTACGCTTATGGTGTGAATATGTACAGAGCATTCCTTGAAAGAACCAATGATCCTTCTCTTAAATCGGCTTATGCCGACACCATGATGATGATCTACGATAAAAGGATGAAGTATTTTCCCAAAAGCCGTGGTGATGTGCTGGGCCGGAAAGGTGTCGATCTGTTAAGGTTTAAACGCCAGGAAGGGGAGCAATATATTAAACAGGGTTATGATCTGCTGAAAGAATCTATCAGTATCGAGAAAATGAAATCCAACCCAGTCGTACTGACTACCTTTATGTCTGCCGGAATTACCCTCTTCCTGAACGGGGACCTCGACAATGAAACCGTCATAAATGATTACATTACCGTAACGGGTATTCTGGATAATCTGCCGCCGAACTCAAGGACAAAACTTGCCAGGGAAGCCATTGATCAGAATTTAAAAGACGCTAAGGTCCTGACCTGTGATGCCATTAATAAAATCTTCGGTCCGAAGTACGATGCCAACAAGGATGATGAAAAATTCCTGAATCTTATCTTAGGATTTATGAATGAAGCCGATTGCCAGGACCAGGATCTTTATATCAAGGCTTCCGAACAGCTTTATACTATGGAACCGTCGGCTGCTGCTGCCTATAACCTGGCCCGCCTGTTCTTCAAAAAAGAAGATTTTCAAAAGTCCAGCAAATATTACCTCGAAGCCATCGATAAGGCAACAAATCCCAAAGACAAAGCCAACTACTATTATGAGTTGGGGGCTATTACCCTGAACATGAACAAACCACAGGAAGCAGCCCGGTATGCTTCCCAGGCGATCGAGCTGAGACCCGACTGGGGCGATCCGTACATTCTCCTTGGCAAATCTTATGTTTCAGGAAACAATTCACTTGGGGATGATTTCGAGCGGAGAACCGCATACTGGGTGGCTGTTGATATGTTCAAAAAAGCAAAATCAGTTGATCCGAATGTTACCGCACAGGCCAATCAGCTGATTAGCGACTACAGCCAGTATTTCCCTACCAAAGAGGAACTCTTCTTCCGTTCGATTGCCGAAGGTGATGCGTATACTGTCGGAGGCTGGATAAACAAATCAACAACGGCCAGAGCTAAAGGCTGATCAGGACTTTGAAAAAATTAAGATCAAATAGTAAGACTTTTGTACTGAAACTCCTGTTTATTACAGGAGTTTCTTTGCTTATTGTTTCATGTGAAAATGATATTCAAAAGATCAATTCCATCACGGACTCTGCCGTGATGCCTGAAATCTCTGCAGAGAATGTCGAGATCATTTACAGCGATTCAGGCTTCGTAAGGATGAAACTTGAAGCAAAGTACATCAGGCAGTTCTCAAAGGTGGAAGATCCATACATTGAATTTCCTGAAGGTATTTACGTGAGGTTTTACGACGATAGTCTGAACCTTGAATCAGAGATCAGGGCAAATTATGCAATCTACCATACAAATGACAAATTATGGGATGCCCGCGGAAATGTTGTGGCAAGCAATCTGAAAGATGGCGAAAAACTCAATACGGAACAACTCTTCTGGGATGAAAATAAAAAGACCATCTATTCCAACAGTTTCTCCAGAATAGAAACACAGGATGGAACATTTTACGGTCAGGATGGTTTTGAATCCAACCAGCGGTTTTCAAAATGGAAACTTAAAAGTTCACGAGGAACTGTAAATATTAAAGATGAACCTCCCAATGAGCAGGAAAATCCTTGAAATACTCTGGCTTATCCTGGCTGTCTTATCCCTTGGAGCTGCAATTTACCAAACCTATTCAGACGGTTTCCGGGAAAGCTATCGATTTTTTCTTATATTTCTGCTTGCCATCCTGGTCTATGCTTTCAGGAGACATCAGAGAATCAAAAATTCACCATGATGTAAAATACCGTGGCGGAAGGATCTGCTTCCGGCCAGGGTGAGAAAAAGGAACATGTCGCCGGTAATGATTATCATATTATGTCTTGTTTTTTCTGCATTTTTTTCAGGAATGGAGATTGCGTTTGTATCGTCAAACCGGCTGAAGATAGAACTTGACCGTAAACACGGGCTCTTTTCTTCCAGGATCATCTCCATCTTTCTGAAAAGTCCCCAGCATTACCTCGCCACGATGCTCGTAGGGAATAATATTGCACTGGTCATTTACGGCCTTTTTATTGCACGTTTGCTCGAACCGTTCCTGGAGCAGCGGATCGGAATTAAAAGTGAGATCCTGATCCTGATTATTCAGACCATTGTAGGTACAATGGTCATACTGCTCACTGCCGAATTTCTTCCCAAAACGATATTCCGCAGCAGGCCCAACATCACCCTGAACCTGTTTTCTGTCCCGGTACTTGTATTCTTTATCTTTCTGTATCCTGTGACCATCATAACCCTTGGCATAACCAATTTTGTCATGCGGTATTTTATGGGCGTTAAAGTCAGATTGAAAAACAGCCGTCATAACCCGGTTTTCGGCCGTGTCGACCTTGACCACCTCATCAGCGAAAGCCAGTCGGAACTTGAAAAGAGCCTGGAAGATGAACCTGAAAAGAAAATTTTCCAGAACGCTCTTGAATTTTCAGGGCTTAAAGTGCGCGATTGCATGGTACCACGGACCGAAGTTGAGGCTATTGAAATTAGCAGCACCGTTTCCGAGATCAAACAAAGGTTCATTGAAACCGGGTTTTCCAAAATCCTGGTTTTTGAAGATTCCATTGACCGTATTGTGGGATATATCAGCTCAAAGGAACTCTTTAAACATCCACCATCCATACGTTCCAGGCTTGTCGACCTGTCCATAGTTCCGGAAACCATGCAGGTTAACAAACTTTTCAGAAAACTGATCCGGGAGAGAAAGAGCATTGCGCTGGTGGTGGATGAATATGGCGGTACTTCCGGCATTATTACTCTTGAAGATATTATCGAGGAGATCTTTGGCGAGATTGAAGATGAGCACGACATTTCAGAATTCGTGGAAAGACAGATCAGTGATCACGAAATGATCCTGTCGGGGAGACTCGAAATTGATTACCTGAATGAAAAATATAAGCTGGACATACCCGTTTCGGATGAGTATGATACCCTGGCAGGGTTTATTATTGACCATTATGAAAATATCCCAAGGCTAAATACGCGGGTCGTCATTATGCCTTACCAGTACCGGATCCTGAAGGTCAGCCAGACCCGTATCGAACTTGTTTATCTCAGGAGATTGACGGAGACATAAAGGATAACATCTGCATAACACCTTTCACCTTCCGAACTGCAGCAATCCGATCCTGAGGTGATAATCGTGCCTTGTGATCCTGTTGAAAAACAAAGCATTTCCTGTTTTAAGACAGAGGGTTGGTTATCGCAGAATTAATGGTTTCAATTTGCAGGATTAACAATTGAAATTACTATATTCGTAGCCTGAAAAAAATTAAGATTTAAATACGTTTCGTTAAATGGCAACTTTACAGAAAATAAGGAACAAGGCAGGTGTGCTTGTGTCAGTTATCATCGGTATGGCGCTACTGGCGTTTATTCTGGGAGACCTTCTTCATTCGGGTCCTTCCGTGTTCTCCAAGAAACGCCTCGAGGTGGCAGAAATTGACGGGAAGTCTATCAATTATATGGATTATAATGCCAAAATTGAGCAACTGGCTGAATTTTACCGTACCAGTTACCAGCTTCAATCCCTCGACGAGCAAACCATGGATGGTGTAAGGCAGGAAGTATGGCAGAATACTGTAAGGAGCATCATTCTTGATAATAGGATTCAGAAACTGGGAATCAGCGTTAGTGTTGACGAACTGAAAACCATGTTGCTTGGTGATTCCATCAATACAGGCGGATCGAGTGTGATCATGGAAGAGCCGAACCCCGTCGTACGGAGAATGTTCACCAATCCGGAAACCGGAGAGTTTAACCGGTACCAGATGATGAATTACTTCAATGCAATCAGCAGCGATGTGTACAAGAACGAACGGAAACGCTGGATCTATATTGAAAACCAGATCGTAGATGAACGACTCGGCCAGAAATACTTCACTCTCGTCAGGAAAGGACTTTCGCCGAATTCTCTCGATGATAAGGAATATGCAGAGGAAACCGGGTCAACAGTCAATTTCAGTTTCGTTTACCTTCCTTTCAATACCATTCCTGATAATGATGTGAAGGTAAGTGATACGGAAATCAGCGAGTATTATGAAAACCATCAACATCAATATAAGCAGGATGAATCCAGAAGCCTGGAATATGTGGTTTTCAATGTAACCCCTTCCAAGAAGGATGATCAGAACGCCAGGGAATTCATATAGCCAGGCCAAACCGGCTTTTGAACGCTCGGATAATCCTGTTGATTTTGTAAACAGTAATTCCGACATTCCTTTTAAGGACGATAACTTCGGTTATGATGAACTTCCTCAATCCATCCGTGATTCCATCTTCAATGCTAAACCTGGTTTTGTCGTCGGACCGTATTTTGATAACGACGCATACAAACTGGCCCGGTTAATTGAGTTTGTTTATCTTCCCGATTCAGTGAGGGCACGACATATCCTGATCAGCCTTTCCGTTCAAAGAGATGATCAGCGTGCAAAAGCTATTGCCGACAGTCTGAAGAACCTTATCGATCACGGACAGGATTTTGCATCTCTGGCAAAAGAATTCTCTGCCGACCAGTCAAATCGTCAGATCGGCGGTGATCTTGGCTGGTTCACCGAGAAAACAATGGTTAAGCCCTTTGCCGATGCAGCATTCACAGGTAAAGTGGGTGAAGTGGAGGTCGTGAAAACCAAGTTTGGATACCACGTCCTGAAGATCGAAGCCCAGAGCCCGAAAGTAAAGAAAGCAAAACTGGCTATCGTGGAAAGGGAGGTGATCCCCAGCGACGAAACCTATCAGCAAATTTATACCGAAGCAGGCCAGTTTGGGAGTGAAGCCTCAAGCGTTCAGAAATTCAGGGATCTGTGCACCCAGAAAAATATTTCACCCAGATTTGCTACGGATATCAAGAGAAATGCAGAAACCCTCCCCGGTCTCGAAAATTCCCGTGAAATTATACGGTGGGCTTACGAACATGATCAAAACTCCATCAGCAATATCTTTGATTTGACTGATAAATATGTGATCGCCGCTCTCACTGATGTGAAAGAGAAAGGTTATGCACCCCTTAAGAATGTCAAGACGGAAATTGAGATCACCCTGATGAAACAGAAAAAACTGGAAAAACTGGCTGGCCAGGTGAAAGAAAAAATTGCAGGCGCTGCTAACATTGATGATGTGGCTACCGACCTGAACAGCCAGGTTTCAGAAGCTTCCAAAGTAAGGTTCGTGAACCCTTATGTCAATGGCATCGGACTCGAACCTGAAGTTGTGGCCAGCGCTTTCATGATTCCTGAAAACCAGGTTTCTGCCCCGGTTGAAGGAGAAAACGGAGTTTTTGTCATTGATGTTACAGGCAAAACCATACCGGAAAAGCTGGATATCCAGGCTGCCGAATTCAGACTTAAATACGCGCTCCAGAGCCGTGTGGCTTATGAAGGATATAATGCGCTGAAAGAAGATGCCAAAATCGTGGATAACAGGATAAAGTTCTATTAATCTGTCCTGGATGCTTACAGTGAGATTAACTTACTTTTGTATGCCAACGGGAAACTTTATGCGGCAGGCTTTTTAGAATTCGAACTGAACACCGGACATTCTGTTGCAGTTTATCAAGAATCGGGCGCTCTGCTAAAATCAGGAAAATATGTATTGGCAGGCTAATAAATATTTATGGGGTTAGCCGTCAGAGTTCAGATTCAGGAGGGTCCGGTAATTAAGGGACTTAATCCTGGTTCTCCCCGGTCATATCGCCCAAAATGGAAATCGCTTTCAGGATGGAGTCAACATTACTGATGATCAGGCTGAGCTTGTTATGTTCTTCCTTCATCTGGATGCGTGACGGTTGCTTCTGGACATATTGAAGTACTTTGCCGAAGGTGGCAGACTGATAGTAGGAGGAATCGGGGTCCGGAATAAAATGGCAGATCATCTTCCTGTTCTTGATGATCATTTTCTCAATTCCGAGCTTCACCGCTTTCCATCTTAACCTTACCGTATTCATCAGTTCCTGCGTCTGCACCGGGATCTGCCCGAAACGGTCTATGAGCTTGTCGGCGAAATCCCGCAGATCGGCTTCCTCAGCGATATTATCAAGTTCACGGTACAACCTTATCCTTTCAGAGATATTCGAAATGTAAGATTCCGGGAAAAGCACTGAAAAGTCGGTGTCGATTTGGCAGTCGGCGATATATTCCCGCTCTTTTTCTTCTTCACCTGGAACGGTGAAAACATCCCTGAACTCATTTTCCTTCAGTTCCATAATCGCTTCTGCCAGAATCCGTTGATATGTTTCGAAGCCGATATCGGCAATAAATCCGCTCTGTTCGGCGCCAAGCAGATTTCCCGCGCCCCTGATGTCGAGATCCTGCATGGCAATGCTCATGCCGCTTCCCAGTTCGGAATACTCTTCAATTGCTCTGAGTCTGCGTCTTGCCTCCGGTGTAAGTAGCTGTACCGGTGGTGCAAGAAGGTAACAGAAAGCCTTTTTATTAGACCGGCCCACGCGGCCTCTCAGCTGATGCAGGTCGCTTAACCCGAAATAATGGGCGTTGTTGATAATAATGGTGTTCGCGTTGGAGATATCGAGACCGGATTCTATTATTGAAGTTGCGATCAGAACATCGTAAAAACCCTGCATAAAGTCTAGCATGATATTTTCCAGCTTGCTCCCTTCCATCTGCCCGTGGGCGATCACCGTACGGACACCCTTGCATACCCGGTTGATAATATGTTCTATCTCGGTGATGTTCTGAACCCGGTTATGTATAAAAAACACCTGTCCGCCCCGGTTCACCTCATATTCAATAGCTTCCTTGATGATATCCTCGTTGAAAGTGTGGAGTTCGGTAATGATGGGGTGACGATTTGGTGGAGGAGTATTAATGATAGAAAGGTCGCGGGCTCCCATAAGTGAAAATTGCAGCGTCCGTGGAATGGGCGTGGCTGTCAGAGTAAGTGTATCGACATTGAGCTTCATCTGGCGCAGCTTTTCTTTTACACTCACACCGAATTTTTGTTCCTCATCGATGATCAGCAGGCCTAGGTCTTTGAATTTCACATCCTTTCCCACCAGCTTATGCGTACCGATGACGATATCCACTTCGCCGCGGGCCATTTTCCCAAGGACGGCTTTCTGGTTGGCAGGACTCCTCAGCCGGCTGATATATTCAACAGAGCAGGGGAAACCGTTAAGTCGTTCCCTGAAAGTATTATAATGCTGAAGGGCCAGGATCGTTGTAGGGACCAGGACGGCTACCTGTTTGGAATCGGTTACAGCCTTAAAGGCTGCCCTGATAGCCACTTCCGTCTTGCCAAAACCCACATCACCGCAAACCAGCCTGTCCATGGGATGAGCCGATTCCATTCCTTCCTTTACATCCCTGGTGGCTTTTTCCTGGTCAGGCGTGTCCTCGTAGATGAAGGAGGCCTCGAGCTCCTGCTGCAGATAGGTATCGGCACTGAAACGGTAACCCTCCTCGTTCATCCTGCCGGCGTAAAGCTTTATTAACTCGACGGCAATATCCTTGACTTTTTTCTTGGTCGTTGCCTTAAGCTTCTGCCAGGCACCCGTCCCCAGCTTATAAATTTTCGGAGGTGCATTGTCCTTACCTTTATATTTGGAAATCCTGTGCAGGGAATGGATACTGACAAACAAGACATCTTTGTCCTTGTATATCAACCGGATGGATTCCTGTTTCTTCCCGTTTACCTCGATCGTTTCCAGCCCGCCAAAGATTCCGATACCGTGATCGATATGAACGACATAATCGCCCGGCTTCAGGTCGGTAATATCCTTCATCGAAATGGATTCCTTTCGGTTGTACCGGTCATGGATCCTGAATTTGTGGTACCGCTCGAATATCTGGTGATCGGTATACAGGCATAGTTTAAGATCGTGATCGATGAAGCCCTCGTGAAGTGTCTTCAGAACCGGTACGAAACTGATGGAAGGGTCGATGGCATGAAAAATATCCTTTAAGCGTTCAAACTGATTTTCATTGTCAGACAACACTCTTACCTCATAGCCGTCAGACGTCTTCTGCCTGATTTCTTCACTGAGCAGTTCGAAGTTCTTGTTGAAAACCGGTTGAGGTGAGGTATTAAAGGTGAACTCCTGAATGGTATTCTTTATAAAATAATGCCCGAATTCAACTTTGTTAAGCCTTGCCATATCATGGACCAGATCATGGGCATTTGCGATGACTTCGGATTTCATCAGTGTGACATCTGATTCATCCTCAATGCTGGTGCGGTCATATATATCATCGATACGGCTGAGGATAACGCCCAGATCGTCGGTCCATATCGTGGTGTTTTTTGGTAAATATTCGAAGAAGGATACACGTTTTACCAGCCTTTCCTTTTCCCACTGGATATTGGGTACAACGCTGATTTTCCTGACCTTTTCAACTGAGAGCTGGCTCTCCACATCGAAGGCCCGGATGGACTCCACCTCATCACCGAAAAAATCGATTCGGCACGGATGAGTGGAGGAGAAAGAGAAAATATCGATAATACTTCCCCTGAGGGCATACTGTCCTGGTTCGTTTACAAAATCCACCAGCTCGAACCTGTAGGTTTCGAGAAGTTCCTTCAGAAATTCACGGTTGATCTTTTCTCCCTCCCTGATCAGGAAAGTGTTATCATCAAGTCCCTTACGACTGATTACCCTTTCCATCAAAGCTTCGGGGTAGGTTATAATAAAACTTTCCACCCGCCGCTCATTCAGCCTTTTTAATACCTGAGTCCGGGTGATGATGTTCGCTTCATCCGTTTTTTTGTACTGAATGGAACGGGTATACGATGAAGGGAAAAACAGGATATGATCGGTTCCTCCAAGCGTGGTAAGGTCATTGTAAAAGTAGGCTGCTTCCTCTTTTTCATTGAGAATAATGAGGTGGGCTCCGCGGACTTTTGAAAGGCAGGCATGGATAAAAGCGGAACGTGAAGATCCGGAAAGTCCCTTCAGATGCACAACTTTCCCGTCCGGTTCCTCTAAAAGTCCGGCAATATCATCTGGTTCTTTCCGCTCTTTATAAATATCCAAAGACATCTTAAAAACTTCGCCTGCAAAGCTAATCAAAATTGAGCTAAATCGTTCTTTTGCTATGGAAAACAACAAAGGGGCTGCTGCTGTTTCAAAGGGGCCGTCCCCGCGGAAAACTTAAACGGCTTTAAACGAAACCCTTTACGATCAATCAGTCAGAAATCCTGTTTACTTCTGTCCCCCAAAACCCCGGCCCGCATGAAGCCTCCCTGTTCCTCCGGCGCTGAAAGGGTGGCCCGGCAGGAGATGTAAGGGTCCGCTAAAATGAACTTATATTCAGAAAACTCTGTTGGACTTTTAAAAACCATGTCAGGAGATATTCTGATCAGGATAGTCTTCATTAAAAAAGGAATGATTATCTTGTATAACAATTGACTCCGGAACTCCTTCTTACGTTCATTTTATTAGTGACTTAATGGGGAAAAAACGAGACCATAATGAGTTACTCAGTAGGATCAGTGAATTGCAGGGAGAACTTGCGAGATGCAATGCTTTGTTAAGAAGCAAAGAGGGATCCGGGGGTAAGATTCCGCCAGAGAATCTGCAGGAGAGTATGGAAAGGTTTAGCGGCTTACTGAAGAATATGTCGGAGCTGATCATTGAAACGAATGAAAACGGGGTAATTACCTACCTGGATGAAAGGTCCGCTGACACTTTGGGTTATTCTCTTTCCGAACTTCCGGGACGTCCCCTGGCAGAACTGCTCCATCCTAATGATCAGGATCTTTTCAGAAAAAGACTAAAGTTAATCAGTGAATCTCCCGTAAATTCAGTTGATGTATGGCGTTTTAAGCATAAAATAGGGACATACCTGACGCTTAAGTGCCGGGCATCTTCTTACAGGTATCCTTCAGGAGAAACAAGGTTTTTGGTGATTGCTTATGATATTTCCGCCAGGGCAGAGAAGGAAACGGAAAACCAGAAAATCAGGTACCGGCTTAACCGTGCTGAAAAAGTGGCAAGGCTTGGTCATTGGGAACTTGACCTGAATTCCATGGAGATGATCGGTTCGGAAGGTGCACTGGCGATTTATGGCTTGCAAGACAAAAGGCTTCTTCTCAAAACTGTTCAGAATATACCCCTCCCTGAATATCGTTCAGATATGGACGAAGCACTGGACAAGCTGGTCAGGAAAGGGATACCCTATGATTTAGAATTTCAGATAAGAAGAGAGTCTGACGGGAAGATCCTTGATATTCATTCCATTGCAGAGTATGATAAAAAACGGAACCTTGTTTTTGGTGTAATCCAGGATATCACAGAACAGAAGAAAGCAAGGCGGGAGCAGAAAGCCAGTGAGGATCGTTTCAGAACGATCATTCAGGAGAATCCCATTCCGATGATCATCATTGATAAACAGTTGAACATATTAACCTTCAACCGTAAATTCACCCATACCTTCGGTTATACAGCTGACACCGTGAAAACGGTTAAAATGCTTTGGAAAAAAATGTTCCCGGATCCTAAAATCCGGAAAAAAAAGCAGAAACAGTTGGATAATATCCTCAGTGCGGCTGTTAAGGAAGGAAAAGAATCTGAGAGACTGGTCCGGGATATCCGCTGCAATGATGGTTCTGTCAAAACGGTTGAATTTCATTTTGTTTCATCGGGTGATGTAAATGTGATTTCGATGATCGATATCACGGGAATTCTTGAAACCCAAGTTGCACTTCGTGACAGTGAGGAAAGGCTTCGAATGGCCATCCATGCCTCCGGATATGGATTATATGAACTCAATTTGCAAACCTTTGAGCTTTCTCTGTCAAATGAAGTTTTCCAGATGCTGGGATATAATGACCCTGGAAAGTTACTTGAATTCCGGGGTTCAGTTCGTGAGATGATTCATCCTGAGGATGCCAATAGGGTGACGAAGCTCATGAGCAACTATGTTGAAGGAGGTCTGATGGAATTCAGGGATGAACTCCGTTTTGCCCATACCAGCAGAGGATGGATATGGGTGATGTGGAGTGGAAAAACCGTCAGTTTTACAGCTGAAGGCCGCCCTGAACGCATGATTGGGATACTGGCAGATATTACCCAGATAAAGAACTATGAAATTCAGCTTCTGGATAAGAATCGGGCCATCGCATCTCAGAATGAAGAGTATGCTGCGTTGAATGAGGAGTTACAGAGTACACTCGGGGAATTACAGGAGACCAACCGGAAGCTTGAAGTCGAAAAAGAACGGGCACAGGAGAGCGACAGGCTAAAATCGGCATTTCTTGCCAATATGAGCCACGAGATACGGACACCCATGAACAGCATTCTCGGCTTTTCAGAGTTACTCGTCCAGGAAGGCCTCACAAAGGAGAAAAGGGAAAAATTTACCAGTCTGATAAGTACTTCGGGTGAACAGCTGATGCGGCTGATTAATGATATCATCGATATATCCAAGATTGAATCCAACCAATTACGTATCGAGAAGGATTGGTGCAACATAAATGAGTTCTTTGAGAAAATTATGGCCAGTCACTTGCAGCATCACAACTTCCGGGAAAAGAAAGGCCTCCTGATCAGGTTCCGCCCGCCAGTCAACCAGGCGGATCCCGAGCTATTTACCGATTGTTTCAGACTCAAGCAGATACTCGACAATCTGCTCAACAATGCCATAAAATTTACAGAAACAGGATTTATTGAACTGGGGTACAATATCATTGAACAGGCTGATAACCCGCATATCGAATTTTACGTTCAGGATACGGGTTCGGGTATTTCCGCCGGGGATTTGGAAAAGGTATTCATACGTTTCACACAGGCCGAGAGTTCTGCCCGCATAGGAGGAACGGGCCTCGGACTGTCGATCACGAAGGGGCTGGTTGAGCTTCTTGGCGGGGAAATCAGTGTTGAGTCCAGTCCGGGCAACGGCTCTGTTTTCAGGTTCACCCATCCGCTTGAGATCAGGATGTAAGGATCTCGCTTCCCGATAGTGCAAAATACATCGTTCGTTATCCCGTTGCTTTGTGCAGACAGGCAGCCGTTTAATCCTTACCCTTCCTTATGGATCATTTCCTCTACTTTCGACACCATATGTCTGGAGCCGGTAAAAAAAGGCACCCTCTGGTGAATCGACTCAGGAGGTATTTCAAGGATGCGGTGTCCTTTCCCGTCGGTGGCTGATCCGGCAGCCTGCTCGGCAAGAAAGGCTATTGGATTGCATTCATACAGGAGCCTCAGTTTACCCCCGGGGTGTTGGGCTGTTGCAGGGTACATGTAAATACCCCCTTTCATAAGGTTTCTGTGAAAATCGGCTACCAGTGATCCAATATACCTTGCAGAATATGCTTCTTTATCTTCATCACTTTTACAATAGTCAAGATATTTCCGGATCCCCGGTGAAAACTGATTGTAATAACCCTCATTGACTGAATATATTTTGCCGTCGGTGGGTGTACAGATCTGGTAATGTGAGAGACAGAATTCACCGATGGAAGGATCAAGAGTGAAACCGGTAACACCCAGACCGGTTGTATATACCAGCATGGTCGACGACCCGTAGATGACATAACCGGCGGCAACCTGCTTTGTTCCCGGCTGCAGTATATCCCGTTCATCGGGCAAAGTTCCGACAGGGGTAATCCTGCGGTAAACAGAAAAAATTGTCCCGATGGAGACGTTCACATCTATGTTTGAAGAACCATCAAGAGGATCAAGACAAAGGATGTATTTCCCATCTTTGGTCAGCGTATTATCATAGGAGACGAGTTCACTGTTCTCCTCCGAAGCGATCCCACAGACTTCACCACTCGAAGTCAGGATCTTGATGAACTGATCATTGGCGAAAACATCCAGTTTTTTTACATCTTCGCCCTGAATATTGGTTTTGCCGGCTTCACCAAGGATATCCGCCAGTCCGGCGGCGTTTACTACCCGGTTTACATATTTGGAGGCAACGCCAATATGATTAAGTATCCGGGTAAGATCTCCCTTTGCATATGGGAAGGCCGTCTGCTGTTGAAGAATGAATTCGTTCAGGATCTGAGGCTGGTATCGTTTTGCCATTTTTTGTGGAATTGACCGGGTTCAAAATCCGGATTATATCGAATTGAAGAAAATAATGCTGCGGAAAAGAAACATTATTTTCCCGATTGCTAAGCGTTCACTTATCTTTGTAACCAATAAAACGTTGAATCCTATGTATGTGTTCAAATTCGGCGGAGCATCGGTCAGCAATGCCGGTGCGGTCCGGAACCTTGCAAATATCCTGAGGCGTTACGAAGGAAATATGGTTGTTGTGGTATCGGCGATGGGTAAAACCACCAATGCACTTGAGCAACTGACCGACCTATATGTCAACCGTAAGCAGGAAGAGCTGGAAAAAAGTTTTGAAAATCTCAGGGCATACCATTATTATATCATGCATGACCTTTTTCCGGATGAAAATCACCCGATCCACGAAAAGGTGAAAAAGATCTTCCTGATGATGCAGGCGAAGTTTGAGGAGTCCCCGACTATGAACTATGATTTTGATTATGATCAGGTCGTGAGTTACGGTGAGATTCTTTCCACGGTTATCATAGCCGCATTTCTCAATGATTCCGGAATACCCTCTCAGTGGATGGATATACGGAAATCGCTGATAACAGATGATTCCTACCGGGAAGGCCATGTGGACTGGGAACTTTCTGCTGTTCTGGTGAAAAACAATTTTCGCTTCGACCAGGCCCGTGTGATTGTCACCCAGGGTTTTCTGGGGGCTACCGTCAATAACATAACCACCACTTTGGGCCGTGAGGGTTCTGACTACACGGCCGCTATCCTTGCCTATATCCTCGACATTCCCGAGGTTGTCGTCTGGAAGGATGTTCCCGGTGTGCTGAATGCTGATCCCAAATGGTTCGACCATACCGTACTCCTGCCCAGGCTTTCCTACAGGGATGCTATCGAACTGGCCTATTACGGGGCAAGTGTCATTCACCCGAAAACCATTCAACCGCTGAAGAAGAAAAATATCCGCCTGTATGTTAAATCATTCCTGCATCCGGATGAACCGGGAACGGTCATTGGAGATGATGTTGATGATAAACTCGTGCCTTCCTTCATTTTTAAAATGGATCAGGTTCTCATCAAAATCTTCCCGGAAGATTTTTCCTTCATTGCGGAGGAAAACCTCAAAACCATTCTTGGAATTTTTGCGGCTTATCATTTGAAGATAAACCTGATGCAGAATTCCGCCATCTCGTTCAAGGTTTGCGTGAATAACGACAGGATCCGGATTCCGAAAGTGATCAGGGATCTTGAGGATCATTTCAGCGTTGAAACAGAAAACGGACTGGAACTGGTAACCATCCGCTATTTTGATGAGGAAACCATTAAACGCGTTACCGTGGAGAAGGAGATCATTCTGGAGCAACATAATTCAAACACGGCCCAGATGGTTATGCGGGACAAGGCAGTTGAAAAATCATTCTGAATTGAAGGGGTCAGGTATTTTCTTCTCCGTTGGCTGGCTTATAAGGTATGGTGACAGTGAATATTGAACCTTTGTTTTTTTCAGAAGACAGTGAGATCTGCCCGCCCATCAGTTCGGAATTTTCTTTGGCTATCGATAATCCAAGTCCGAGACCACTGTGAGCTTCCGAAGCATCCTTGTCCTCCTGGGAAAAGCGTTCAAAAATGACGGTTTGTTTCTCAGGCGCAATACCAATTCCGGTATCTTTAACATATATTTCCAGGTTCGGCCTCTCCAATTTGTAGCCGATCTCGATATATCCTTTCCTGGTAAATTTCAGTGCGTTTTCGAGAAGGTTGCCCAGGATCTTATTCAGTTTGGTTTCATCAGAAAGAATATTACTTTCCTCATCAGACAGTCCTTTGGTGAGTAAAAGCCTGATACCCGATTCCCTGGTATTTATTTCGAAGATCATATGAAGTTCGGTAAGCAGGTCATTCAGACAGACCTTACTTTCAATAGCTTTCACCTGCCTGGTTTCGAGCCTTGAAATTTCTACGATGTTGTCGATGACCCTGAGGAGTTGCTCGCTGCTCTTAATAATAACCGATGTAAATTTTTTACGTTTATCTTCCGTCAGGTCCGGTTCGTTCAGCAAGCCGGAAAATCCTATTATACCGTTCATCGGTGTCCGGATCTCATGACTCATATTGGCGATGAAGGAGGATTTCAGATGATCACTCTCTTCAGCATGCTCTTTGGCAATGAGTAATTCCTGGTTTATACTCATCAACTCTTCATTCTGGGCCTCGATTTCTTCCGTCTTATCCTTCAGTTCAATTTCGAATTCTTTCCGTTCGGTAATATCAACAGCCATGCTGCTCAAAGCATTCCGGCCATCCGGCAGCTGACCTACAGGACTGGTTCTGAATTCCCAGATCCGCTGTTCTCCATCCCTTGTTATAATCTTCCACTCACCATCATATTTGGGAGCATCGAGCTTATATAAGGTTTCAATATACTCCCTGCTGGCAGCGGCATTTACACCATAGGCTTTCGCGGACCATTCGGCAATGGTAGGGATATCTTCCAGGGTATAACCCGTAAGGTCTGTCCATGCTTTGGAAATCATCACCACCTCTCCTTCGGCATGGATCATAATGGGGAATGGGGCATACATAACGGCATTCCGGAATCTTTTTTCACTGTTCTCAAGTGTCTTTTGTGAAGTGGTCAGACGCTTCCCGAGTGTTGTGGAGATAATAATGACAATAAAGCCAAAAACCGTTAGTGCAAAAATCAGCTCTATCGCCGCCGCAAGAGCAGGGTTTTTGAGACTGGAAAAAATGGTTGAATTCACATAACTGTTTGCCATCATCAGTAAAAGGATCGCCGGTAAAAAAGTCTTGGTCAGTCTACTCTGAACCGAAGAGCCTTTTAAAAGTGAGAACGGCCAGAATTCAAACTTTATCGCCATCAATAGCGATATACTTAAGAGCCAGAAGCATATCGCCGTGGGAAGGGCTACCGGTATGGTGGCTCCGCCGTAGAGAATGGGGGCATTGTATAAGTACCCGATGATGAGGACCGAACTGACAAAAAAAATGATGAAGGCGATGATCCCAAACAGAATTTTCCGGGAGTTGCCCTTCATATCGAAAAAGATCAGCAATGCCAGGCATACCAGGACAAAAAGACTGGCAGTAACAGGTGACATCCGGCCGCTCACATAATTATCCTTCATCTCCGGGTTCTTTAGAAAAATGTCCTCGGCATCCCATGAGAATCCGATAATCCATTTTAGCAGGATCAAAGAAACCAGGACAAGTATGAGGACCACGAAAATTTTGCTAAATACCTTTGTAGCCTTTGATGCCCTGAACCGGTAAAAAAAGAGAAGCGTAAGAGTAAGAATAATGAATGAAACTGCCGTTGAGGGAGCTATCGGAATATAAAAAACTGAAAACTGTGCAAAGAGAATCCGGCCGGTTATCCAACCGAAAAGGCCCAGTAAGGCAATCATCAGAACCAGACTAAAAAGGATCTGTTCTGATCGCTTGTATCGCTGCAATCCACTAAACATGACTCAGATAATGAGTTGGTTTTACCCAGGTAAATTATAGTTATACAAATTATTACTCTCAGAAAGTTGAACTACTTGTCAAAATCCTGAAAGCCTGATTAATTCTTACTTTGGGGGTAAATATACAATTATATTCAATGAAACAATATAAGTTGCCGGGACGGTCATGCAAAATTATTCACCCTTGTTTTCAGCTATTCAGAAAAAGGTACGGACCTGCACAGGGACGCGGATTTTAGTTTGAAAGCCGGGCGATGTCGGCGGCCTTTTCAGGACTGAAATCGATTCTTCCGCGAAAGGCCGCTGTATGATTGCTCAGGTTAGTACCTTCGAAGTGAAATTCCTGATCATTCTGCTGACGTACGATTCTGATCGTTTCGCCAGGCATGGTCTCTTTAAGGTAATTCATCGACAGGCGGACAGGGTAGCGGGTTTTGTGAAAATCCAGGCTTAACATATCCATCATCCAGTCGATATACCGGGTTGAAGTAACATGTTTGTTCAGGTCGAGGTCAAAATATCCCGCTTTGATCTCAAGAATATCCGTTCCTTCCACGGGCATCAGCTTTTCCGGTGATGACTCGATGGCCTGTTTCATGTGAAGACGTGAGAAAATATCTGCGTGGATATTATCAATTTTTTTGGGGCGTTTTGTGTCCATGTCGACAGCCAGCCATCCTGATGTGGCCCTGGCGATAAGTTCCTGTTTTTGGTCGCGCACCAGAAAATCCCTCAGGTAGATGATCCTTTCGATATTTTTTGGCCAGGTTTCCACTTCAACCTGCTCATACCAGGTAAAAGGCCGGTATATCTCAACGGTCATCCGGCTAAGGACCCAGAACAACTGCTGTTCCCGGATTCCGCCGAAGCCAAAACCCAGGCTGTCGGCCGAATTGATGGCTGACTGGATCAGGAAATTCACCAGAGCTCCCAGCCTCAGACGGGCTTCCATGTCGGTGTCGGCCGAGGTCACTTTAAATTTTGAAAAAGAGATCAGTTCATCTTCTGTGTAATCTTTCATGGCAAGGTTGTTTTGTTAGACGGAAGATATATCCGGAAAATGCAGGGAAGTTTCCGCAGGCTAAAAATACACAATTATCATGAGTCATATCCTTCCGAATGGGAATGTTTACATTCTAACCTCTCCCCAACTACCCCACGCTCACCCCTTAATCCCCTGAAGGGGAAACCCAGCCCACCGTAGCATTTACTAAATCCGTCTGCTGTCTCCGAATTCAACATTCATATTCACCACAGATTACACAATTACACAGATTATAATAGATTGGGTATCTTTTTGCATGGACATGAAGCATCACGTTAACAATTTGGTTTTTCATTCAATATTCAGACTCTCTTCCTAACTCCCTAACTCCCTAAATCCCTAACTCCCTCAATCCCTCAATCCCTAATCTTCCCCACGCTCACCCCTTAATCCCCTGAAGGGGAAACCCAGCCCACCGTAGACATTTACTATGTCCTTCTCCCATCTCCGAATTCATGATTCGATATTCGATATTCATAGATTCGATATTCAATTTCCACACGGAGACGTGATGCATCGCGTCCAATCTACCTTTTTGATTTTGATATTTAACAATCAGAATTCCCGTTTACACTCTTCACACGGTCTCCCTAACCTCTAATCTCTGAAATTCCTAACTCAATCCCTCAATCCCTCAATCCCTCAATCCCTAACTCCCTAATTCCCTCAATCCCTAATCCGGGGAAAAGGTAGTTTCATTACCGGCTTGATCTTAAAAACAATTTATTAATTTTATCATCATGAAAAGAATCCTGTTTTTTGCCGTTATTCCTGCTCTGGTTATTGCCGGATGCAACCGGAGCCGGAAGTCCGATAAGACTTTATTAACCCTGCACCAGGCCGATTCTCTCGTGTCAGTCAGCCATGCCTGGTCAAGGCCATACAAGTCATTCATGAAGTATATAGATTCCCTTGAAAACCATACCTCGTCGGGGAATAAGGTTTCTGATGAGTACTTTTTTCATAGCATGATCTACGGCTATAATCTGAACCACAGTCTTCGCATTCCGTATGAAGGCTTTACCACCGATCCCGATTATCATGTTCTTGCAGAGGGAACAAATCTTAAGGCCGACAGTCTGCTAAAAAATGAAGAGTATTGCAAATTTCTTGAAAGGTACCTTGACCTGACAGCGAAATATATGATTGAAGCCGGGCAGGCTCCGGATTATAAAGATAATCTTTTCATCAACACCCAGTTTTACATTGCCAATCACCAGTTAAGCGGGGAAGTCAGGCAATATGCGTTGTGCAAGATCATGTTACTGCAGATCAATACCTTCGGCATTGATAATATCGGTGAGATGTTCACTAATTTTAAGAAGGAGTGTACCGATGCGGCATATCTGCGTGCCGTGGAGCAGGCTTTGCAAAAGGAGGCGGACATATACAGTGTGGCTGAGAAGCTGGTTTATAAGGTGGTGGGAAGTGATTCACTCAATGCCTATGTCACGTATCCTGAACGAAGACTGAAAACGATGCCCGTCATCGTGCTGGTCCATGAAGGCGGCTGGTATAATGGTCAGCCCGGTGAAAATATGCAACTGGCAAAGCTGTTTAACCAGCTTGGTTTTGTGGCGATTTCGGTGGAATATCGTTTGAAGGCCAGGCAGAATGCGACACCGGTTGATGGTCTCATGGATGTCAAATCCGCTGTACGCTGGGTGCGGGAAAATGCCGGGCAGCTTGGGATCGACCCGCAACGGCTGGTTGTCGGAGGAGTTTCAGCCGGTGGCCAACTGGCCGCAGCAACAGCGCTTATACCCGGTTATGGTCAGCCTGGCGAGGATACTTCCGTGAGTACGATGCCCGAAGCGGTCATCCTCTGGTCGGGATGTGTCGATCCGACGGTCGATGCCTGGTTTAATTACTGCCTTCGCGGGAAGGATGATCCGGTAAATTTGTCACCAACGAATCATGTCAAACCGGGGGCACCACCGTTCCTGATCTTCCAGGGAACACACGATGAATTCCTGGATTATCATACCCACATCGCTTTTCAGAAAAAACTGGAAAATGCCGGGGACTATTGCAAGCTGGTCATCTATAAGGGAAAAAGCCATTTCCAGGTTCTGGACCAGAATATGAAACCGGTAATAGAGGAATTTCTGAAGACCAGGTTTTTACCATGAGCGGTACAAACGTAACCCTATAATAACCTATCATGTGTGGTTCTCTCGCACGAGAGGGACAGGATATTCTACCTTTTAAGTCAAAATTATTATAGAATGAAAAAACGAACTCAAGAGGTATTGAGTTAGAAACTGGCTTATCATTTAACTTTTAAAAATGTAAGATTTAGAGGATTATCAGTATAAAAAAATCAACGTACTACTGCCAACAGGATTGGAAAGGATTCGTTATTAAAATATAGTTGGTAGAGTGAATATATGCTCAGTTGAGTAAAAATATTTCTACTAAAATAATTATTTAATCATTAGAGTAAAATTACAGTTAGTAGAGTTACTCTAACGATTATATTTTGACCCTAATGGGTGGATTTTGAGCTGAAAGCAGGAGAATCAGGGTCTGCAGCGTTTGGCAGGTCAATTCAATATGGGATAGCCGGCATTTACCGCATCAGGCTTACCAACCGAATGTAGGATTGCTTATCCATTTCTGTGTAAAATGTATTGAGTTTTAACGATGCGTACTTTCGCCAGGTACTAATATTCATTATTCCACGAAATCACATATTCAACTTGATTTGTGAACCAGACATTTAGGGAAATCATCCGTTCCCCGAAGACATATTTCACATAGTTAATAAATTTTCCCCTTTGCGATATTGCCATCTACAGAAAACGATGTATATTGAACATTGGTTTTTAACATTTGTTAACTAGAATGTCCAATGTAGTTTGGAAACGGTCTGAAAAGTAATGGCTACAAGGTATATATTAATAACTATGAGGGGATTAAGACAGAGTTGAAGGTTGATAGATTGATTTTCTCTTCCTCTTGTTCTCAATACCGCAATCTATGCAACCGTTGGTTAAAAATTCCCGGGTAAGGCACATTTCCATTCTGACTGATTGTTTAGCCGGTGTTTATGTACCAAATCTGACAGCCATTTCAGCAAAAGAGGATATGAAGAGAATAAGAATTCTGCCGGCATAGCTGTGCAGCAGTATGCGTTTTGTATGATACGTGACAATTGATCGGATCATTCAGGCAGAGAGAATTCGTTTATTGATCTCTTAATCTCCGGAAGGAGAATTACGTTCGGGATGACCGGATGTTTGTGTGTACCGGCCCTGTTCCCGATAAACGAGGTTTTGAAGCTACTAAATTCAGCAGATTATGTCTGTCCGGACCTTAATTTTACCGGTTATTTCTTCGGTTGTTTTACTTTTTTCCGGAATAGTGCTCAACGGGCAGAACATAGCAAATCTTAAACAGGAAAAACCTTTTTCCATCTCCGGTTCCCTTGGCGGATCCATGATGTTTTATGATGTCACCGGAAGGCCGGCCAGTCAGAAGCCCTTTATATGGATGATTACAGGCTCCCCTACTGTATCTCTTTATGGCATCCAGTTTCCTTTCTCATTCACCGTAAGTCAGGAGCAGAGGGACTTCCGCCAGCCTTTCAATAAATTCGGGGTAAGTCCTTATTATAAATGGGTGAAACTTCACCTGGGGTACCGGAATATCAACTGGTCGCCTTACAGCATGGCGGGGCATACCATTTATGGCGTCGGGGCAGAACTCACTCCTGGCAAATTCCAGTTCGGGATCCTCTACGGCCGGCTCCTGAAAGCCATCGATCCGAATTCTCAAACGTATGATCTGAACCAATCTTACGTCAGCACACCTTCTTTTGAACGGAAAGCCCTGACCATGAAGGTTGGCTATGGCACTGAAAAGAACAATGCAGCCATTCTTTTCCTGAAAGGATGGGATGAGCGCAATTCACTGGGCGTCGATTCACTTTCAGTCCAATCTTATGCCTGCAGAAAATGTGATCCTGTCCTTTCTGACGCACCAGCAGCTGGGTTCGTTCTTTAATTTCGATCTCCAGTTGTCCCAGTCGCTTTATACCAACGACCTGAATTCCGGCATCCCCGACAGCACAAATCATGCACTGATGGATCTCTTCTCCGGTATTTATACCGGGAATGCAACGACATACACAAGCAATGCCCTTGAATCATCTTTCGGTTATTCAGGGAAAATGGTATCGCTGAACATCCGGTTTAAACAGATCGATCCCGGCTACCGGTCTATGGGAGCTTATTTCTTCCAGAATGATATCCGCAACCTTACCTTAGAACCGGCATGGCATTCAGGTAACCAGAAATATAATTTCAGCGGCAGTATTGGCTTTCAACGTGATAACCTGAAAAACAACCTGCCTTCAACAACCCACCGCACCATCGGATCCCTGAGCTTCTCAGCCAATCCCTCACAGGTGTACAATGCCAATCTGACCTATTCAAACTATGATATGGGCCAGTCGAAAGGAGCCACCCCGGTTGATTCCCTTTATGAGATCTCGCAGACAACGCAGAATGTAGCGATTAATCAGAACCTTAATTTTACCGGGACGTCCTTATCGCATATGGTCATGCTCAGCTATAATTTTCAGAAGCTGAAAGACAAGAACGGGAACACGGCAGATTTTAATTCCTATACTTCATCCACTCTCATGGCCAACTATATGTTGTCTTTCCTGACTGCCGGTCTGACCATGGGGCTGGGATATAACTACACTGTTTTCAGCCTGAAAAATTCTGAAAACAGGATCTCCGGTCCGTCATTTTCATTGACAAAGACGTTACTGAAACGAAAACTTTCCCTGATGTTTGCTGATCATTACTTTAAAAATGCTCTGACATACAGTACCGGGGCGAGTGACCAGGATCTCGGGCATCAACAGGATATCCTTCAGCGGAACAGTCAAACCCTCAAAACACCACCGGTTTTATGTCAGGCTTTATGTGAATAACGCAAAGTCTAAGACCTCAAACTTTACACCCTTCACCGAACGAAAAGGAGACATTGGTTATGTATACTCATTTTAAGCAGACCGGAAGGATCATTGCCTTCGTATTGCTGGCAGTGATTATAACCCCCGCCGTCAAATCACAGCGGGTAGTGGTAACCAGTGTGAATACGGTAATGCTGGGGCCCCCGTATAATGTCCCTTTCGATCAGCTGAAAGATAAAATCAGGGTCACAGCACTTTCGAATACCGACCTGGAAGGCGTCTACCTGACCATGATGATCAGGGGGGATAATGGCATCGTGATCCAAACCAACGGCAATCAGCTTGACCAGTTTTATATTCAAAGCGGCGTCCCCCTGATAATACCCGGTGCAGATTTAAATTTTGATATTCTTTTCCAGCAACAGAATCTGAGCTTTTCAAATGTCGATCCCAATTCGGTTTATAATTATGGTCTGCCGCCGGGACATTACCAGGTCTGTTTCCGCCTGTGGAATCCTAACGGCATTGCTGGTGTAACGCCAATTTCTCCGGCAGCACCTGCAGGATGTGCTGATTTCAACATACAACAATCCGGGATCAATATCAATACCGTAGTCCGGCCTCCCTTCGACGGCGACTTCCTTCAGTATTACGACAAAACCATCATTACTCTCTCCTCATCGCAATTGGCCAGGGTAAGCCTTAAACTGATCCTGAAAGGAAACAATGGTATTTCCATCGGGACATCTCCCGATTATACACCTGCCCAGATGATCGAACTGGAACCTAATGTACCGGTTATGCTGACTTCGCAGGACCTCTATGAATTATTCAGTCCTGACAACCTGGTATTCAGCGGCATACAAGCACAGGAGGTAAGTGACAGGGGATTGCCTGAGGGGACTTACCGGCTTTGTTTCAGAGCGTACAATGAAAGCGGCGTTCCGGTCTCTGGCCACGGATCCTGTCGGTTGCAGTGCTCCCTTCTCTCTCCGTCTTCTCGAGCCTCCGGTGATCATCTCTCCCCAATGCGGCAAGGTAATAGGAAATGGACCTGCACAACCCATCGTTTTTAACTGGAGTCCTTCACCCGGCGCTCCTCCGGGAACCCCGTATACGCTGAGGATCGTTCAGATGGATAATCCGGACGTACCCCCTGGAGATGCCCTGCTCACGGCAACCACACCCGCCTTTTTTGAGACTACGGTGTTGGGAACGTCCTTCCTCTATGGCCCGGCACAGCCGATTCTTGAACCCGGGAAAAAATATGCCTTTGAAGTCGATGCGGGTACTGAAGCCCTGAATATTTCCAATCCTTTTGATTTCGACGCCCGCAAACTCCGGTTTAAAAACAGCGGACGCAGCGAGCCCTGCTACTTTGTATATGGCAGCCAGGGTCAGAGCCAGGTCACCGGCCCGGTGACTTCTTCATCTGGTCCGCAGATCTCACAAATAACCCCTGACCCCAAGATCCTTCCCTATTGTATGGTCACCGGCCAGCTGAATTATAAATTTAAACCCTCTCCGGGAAATCCGGGATCCGGCACTTCGTCACAGGGATCCCAGTCGGGTCAGCAAAATACGCAGAATACCGGCGGACAGAACTTCTCACAGAGCAGTTCAAATTTTGGAGTGGTAACCACATCTGCCCAGGCACAAACCGGTCAGCTTGCGTCTATCCTGGGGTATATAGATCCGACCGGATCAATACCCCTGGGAAATGTCAGGGTCAGCCTGGTCGTACATTATGTGATGAGATCAGGATCCATTAATGGAAGAGATGCTTCGGGCAAAGTGATCAACCGTAAAGATTTTGCTCTCACATCCGATGACGTCTATACTACAAAGTTCCCGGATGACGGGATGGTCCTGAAAACGACCTACACTGCTGCTGACGGTAGTTTCAGCTTTTCGTTTGTGAACGCAGATACCACCATGGGTAAAACGAATGATCTCATGGTTTCCCATTCCGGTGAATTTGGCGATGTAGCCAACGGTCAGATATATAAAACCATAAGACTCGTCGTTGATAATAAATACTATTGCAGCCCCGATGTCGATATTTTTGTCAAACCATGGGAAGCTGCGGATGTCGGGACACTGGTGTCATGGGTGAAAAGTTATGACCTGATCGTGAACGTCAAATCCACCACCTCGCAGTTTTACGACCAGAAAGTAGGGAGTGGTACAGCGCTGAATGATGTGGATACCAGGATACTCCGGCAGGGTACCGTGACGGGTGTACCCTACAATGAAGGAAACATTAAGAACAAGATACCCCCGGCTGCCGGACGGAAAAAACTTGTTGAAGCCACCAATTCCGACATGAACGGTCAGGCGCACTTTTATAATCTGGTGATGCATGATCCGGATAATAACAGTGACCGGTATTATATCGACTGCAAAACATCAAAGACAACGGGCAATATCAATTACAAGGATATTGAGAAGCGGTACAATCCAATCTACCTGAAGGATAAAAAGAATTTCCCGTTTAATTCACTCGATAAAGAACTGGTATCCTCCGGTACTGGCGGACAGGGCGGGATAGACCTGGGACCGCAGTACGAGGAGTACGGTCTGGGGATCACGTTTAACTCGGAATTCAACGTTCAGACCTTTCAGGTCGATGTCGACATGTACCCCGAGCTGCCAAGAATTTACGGAAAGGCAATTGTAACCGGAATGCAGGACCTGGTCAACTTCAGCAATACCATGACCGATACCACCAAATCGGGTGTTAAGGTTTTGCTTTTCAGCCAGTATGATTCACTCAACCGGGTGCCTGCATCCGAACATATCAACAGCACACTCTCGATAAAGACTATGTATACCGGTGCATACGGCAAGTACAGTTTCGAGAAGCTGCCCCTGGAAATTGACCTGTCGGGGGTTAAAGCCGGTGATCCTTCCACATTTAAAGGGAAAATCGTTGGTCCAAAACGTTGGTTGCTCGCCAAGCCCAAAGGTTTCGGACTGTGGCAGAAAGACGTGAACGTATTGAAATACGGCGACCAGGTGAAGGCCGATATCTCGCTGTATCCCGACGGCATTGCTATGGGTTATGTGGTGGATGAGGACGGGAATCCGGTAAAATCAAGTGTCAAGATCGAAGGCTACCCGGCCGTCAATACAGGCGAAGCTAACTTAATTACCGCCCTGGCTCTTTACAAGGCCAAGGCCACCGGCCTGGGACAGATTCCGCCAAAGTCCCAGCTGTTCGTTTTCTATGCCCCTTCGTCCGACAATTCCAAAATCACGATCATTCCTGATGATATGTCGACCTATGCTCCCCTCGACACCTCCATGCGGATAGCGAAGATGAACGATACCAACCCGGGAAAGGTCGAGAAATATGTGGTCAGGAAGATTATGCACCGTGTCAAATTCAGGGTACTCGGTTATTCGCAACCCCCTGGTAAACTGCAACTTCCGCCGTCACCTCTGAAAGGGGTGAAAGTCAAAATTGCAGATATCCTTGACGATGTGAGCGGTATTACCGATCCGCAGGGATATGTTACCCTGAATTTCGTCAACTCCGGAACCGACTTCAAGCTGGACGTTATGCCCCCGGATGATTCCGATTACCCGGTTGCGCACACAGGGCTTTTCCAATACTCCGGGTACAAAGGTTGTTTTTGTGAAAGACATTAAATTATTCCCGGGTTTTAAGGTGAACGGTACCGTTACCATTGGCGATGACAACCAGCCTGCCGACTCGGCGAGGGTTTACATTGAAGGGAATGAAGATATATTTACCTATACCGATAGCAAAGGGAAATATCAGTTAAGAAAGATACCCGGAGAGATGAGCACCTGCGCTATTAAGGCTGATAAGTATGATCCGGAAAGTGCGATTGTAGGTGACCGGAAAGGTGATATCAAGCTGCCGGCTTCCTCTGCCATTGATCTTCATCTGACCGTTGAGCCCGGCATTCCTACTGAATTGTTCGGATTCCCGGTAGTTGTTTCCACGGTGGATAAACAGGGAAATACGGCATTGATCTCCGGCTCTCTTCTACAGCCAGACAAACTGGCTAATGCAAACTTCGCCTTCAAAACAGGCTCTGTTCCCGAACTTAAATTCAGTGCCGTGAAACTGTTCAAAATCACAGGGCAACAAGATGTTCAAACCTGAAGGCAGTTCTTTCACCCTGGATAAGGAAAGCCTTGACATTATTCTGAACGGAGCATTCATGGCGGTTCAGAATCCGGTATCCGGCTCCTTAATTAAAGTCGAAGCCGGAAGCGGAGGTATTGGGATAATCCGGGGACGGGTCATGTTGAAAAATTCATTTGCCTTCAATGCTTCACTCTTCTCCTTCGACAATTCCGGGGCGTGGATCGTGGAACAGGGTACTACAGGGAACGGTGTTACTGTCTTCAGGGCACCGCCCGATGCATCAAAAGCCCGGAAATTTGTGCTTACCGGATCGTCCGGAAATGATCTGAAGGTGACTATGAAAGGATTTGACGGCGTGGCCCGTAAAACCGGGTCATACGTTCAGAATGACACCCTAACCCTTGCCCTTCAGTTAACGACGAAGGATATTGAGAACATAACCCCTTCGAAAATTTCCATCGATATCGGCGATCTGAAGCTGACTCATACCGGGTTCGCCCCGGTCAAGGGTTCAAAGAAACTGAGCTTCAAACTGGAACAATGGACGGTCGAGTCGCAGAACTGGTCGATTTCACAACAGTCGAAAGGCTTTGAGATCGAATCGGGGACCCTGAAGACCGGTCTTGTAGACCTTCCGGTAAAAAATATCGAGCTCACTCCCACATCTTTCAAGATCTGGCAGATAGAGCTCAAGCAGATGACACTCAGCGGTGTGGCACCATTAACGCTTCAAAGTACTAACACTTCCTTTGGATACTTCCCTTCGATCGGTAAAGATCAGAAGGGACACTGGCGGCTTGCTGTTGTTGGCATGGCCGGGAAACCTGCCGTAACCCTTTCCGGCCTGCCCGGACTGAAACAGGGCACACAATTGTCGTTTAGTACATTCTCCATTCTGAGTAACGGAGAACAGTCGCTCATTTTTACGCAGGGTGATCAGCAACTGGAATTTTACCAGACCCTTAATGTCAAACCCATTGCCATCTATCCTTACGACGGGTACTTCCTTCTCGACGGAGCCATGGACCTGGGCATCCCGCGTATTGAAAAGCAAAACGGGACCATCAGGTTTTCAAAAGAGGGCAGCGGGATGAAATTTGAGTTGTACCCCCTGAACATGGACTTTGAAGGACCCGGCAAGGTAAGGTTCTATTCGAGCCAGAAATTCGGTGATCAGGTATTTGACAACGGGGTCTTTTCGGCTCCCGGTGAGATCAGGGATGAGGAAGGGATTAAGCTGAAAGGTAAACTTCACCGCAACAAAACAGCGGTATGGCTTGAAGTGGATCCGTACAACCAGGTTCTGCCCATCGGCAGCGACGGCAGTACAAACCTGTCGGATATCAAGGGTGAAATGAGAGTCGACGCGTCGAAGAATGACTGGGGACTGTTCACCTTTACCGGCACCATGAACGGAGCAAAGGGCATGGAGGGTGACCGGAAGAAGACCTTTACCATTTACGGTGATATTGTGGCCGACAACCAGAATGTCCAGGTGAAAAATATCGACACCGGCTTCGGAAGCCTGAACATCACCTTTGACTATAAGAATGCAAGGATGATCGGTGACATGACGATCGACAAGAGTTTTTCAGGACTCACCATGAAAGGGGTGGCCAACATGCTGGTGGATAAGAGCGGGTGGTATTTCCTGGCCGGCGGTCAAATAGAAACGCCCGGACTGGGGGATATACAGGCCGGGATCATGATCGGGGATTATGGATACATGTCCCCCGATGTCACCAACAAAGTCATGCAGTTTGCCTATAACAAAAATCTGCCTGCTGCTTTCAAGGATCATATTTCCGGATTTTTCATTACAGGTCAGAAAAGCCTGCCGGTGATCAATATCCCTGACGTTAGCATTGATCTGTGGATCCTGAGTGCCCGGTTGGGTATTAATGCAGGTCTGGATGCCCGGCTCTGGATGGGATTTGACAACTCGGGTGCCGAATTGGGCATCGGGGTAATGGCATTTGCGCATGCTTATTTCGTTGCCAGCTCAATCACCTGTACAAACCTCAGTGCCGATGCCAGGGCCGAACTTGGGGCCCAGGGTACGTACAATACGGGAACAGGGACATTTACACTTACCGGATGTGGCAGTTTCAGCCTGGCTGCCAGGATTGAACAATGCTTCCCGACACTGGTGGCCGGTTGTCAGGGATGTATCGGAAAGACCCTTTCAGAATCTATCAAAGTAACGATGATGTTCGATTCGCAGGGACATACCGACCTGTCGTTCGGCTTCGGGAACTGCAGCGGCCAAAGCAGCCTTATCTTCCGGTTTTTAAAGATGAAAGGATGAAACTATGAATACAATCATGAGAAGAATCATCATCGCGTTTATCCTCCTGCTGACTGCCGGCGGAGCCTGGGCACAATACCCACTCGCTGCCGGATCACCGCACGGGGTATACATTTTCCTTACTAACCGTATACCAAAAGACGGTTACATCCAGGTGGCCAGATCCGGGGATAAAAAAGGCGGGGAGAATCTGATCGCAACGGTCGAAACACCCAAAAACCAGGATGACCTTGCCAACAGGATCCAAAAGGTTGAACCCCTTTTCATCGACCTGGGTCATTATACCGATCAGGATATCAGTCGGATGTGGGATTTCATACAGGCTAATACTCTTCTCGACACCCTTCCGCCGGTGAACTACCCGGTAATGCTCCTGGCTGCAGGAACGGCTTACCTCGACCAGACGGCAAAACCGGGGATCAAATATACCTATACTATAACCTACTACAGGGGAGGGAGCATTGCCGACACAAAAAAGACCAACACGGTTACCCTGCCTCCGGTGGTCAACCTGCCGGTTCCTGAATATCACAGTGTGAATGCAGACCGGCAGAAAGTGTATATCGACTGGCTGGTGAAAGAAGATCCCTACTTATATTCGTTCAGGGTTTACCGGCGAAAAAATATGGCCGGCGAATTTGAAAAGATCAACCCGGAAAGGGGCTTTTACAACCAGGGAGATTCCCTTTTCCTGGTGATGACGGATCGCGATATTTCTCCCCGAACCGTTTATGAATACTATGCAGAGCCGCTCGACAGGCTTGACAATCCCGGGAAAGCGTGTGATCCCGTGGTGGTATCAGACTTTATGCACAGCGATATTCCGGTGTTAAAACAGTTCAATGTCTCACAGGGCGACGGAGATCATACCGTCAGGTTATACTGGAAGTTTGACAACCCGGACCTGGTCAGGAGCATCGGTATCTTCAGGAGTGAGGTGTACGATTCGGCCTATCAGAAAATCGCCGAAGTACCGGCTTCCGATTCGGTTTACACCGATCACGTGACGGATGCCATGGAGAACTATTATTATTACCTGGTGTTTCAGGGCATTATGAACAAGAGTTTCCCGAGTGCCAAAGTCGGGGGACATTCCGTGAACCTGGCTCAGCCGGATCCTCCCGCCGATGTTGCAGCCGAGCCTGTCAAAGGTGGGGTGAAAGTTTACTGGAAGCATGAAAATCCGGTTGTTGCGGGTTACTATATCTATCGTGACCAGGGAGTGAACGACACTTTGCAGCAACTTTCAGGACTGATTAAAGCCAATGGAGAAATGATGTCATACACCGACACTTCAGCCACCCTTCAGGGTAACCATACTTACCGGTATGCCGTGGTTGCGGTAAATGACGGGTATCAGCTAAGCTCACCTTCAGAGGCGGTGGCAGTGCGTCCGTCAATTACGACCAGGGTTCTGGCTCCCTCCGACCTGCACGGAGGGTATCTCGACGGAAAGGTTATCCTGGTATGGGATGATATGAACCCGCAGGATGAATACCTGGCCGGATACAACGTTTACCGGAAGGGAGCAGGGGAGGGTTCATACATGAAGATCAACCGGGACCTGGTGCTTTTCAATGATAATACCTTTACCGACAGTACGGCCGTTGGCGGGAGGAAATACGACTACACCGTGACATCGCTTGATGAATCGGGAAGCGAAAGTCCTTACAGCACAGCTCTTGATGTCGTTATCCCGGGAGGGGAGGAGCTACCTGTGCCTGTTTACGATGTCAGGATATCAAAAGGAACGGCATCCGTTTTTCTTACCTGGCCTCCTGAATCTGCAGCAAATTCTGATAAATTCAGGATTTACCGTTACGAGGCCGGGCAAAAAGCCTCAAGAATTGCCGAGGTGCCGGGTGACACTTTTAAATATGAGGATAAATCTGTTAGTAAAGGACATTTGTATTTTTATTACCTGACGGTTGTGACGAACAGCGGAAAGGAATCCGGGCAGGGCAATGTAGTCAGCATAAGGTATTAGTGAGAACAACGGTAAATACTGGCAGGGCAGGGGAGATGAAAGAAATGAAAACGGATTGTTTTAAATATAAGATCATGATAGTCAGAACACGGTATATTATTCCCGGACGGTCAATCTTGCGAACACTTGTTGGTCTGATGACCGCCGCTATCGGATTTTCTGCCTGTCAAAAGCAGGATGTGTATGAGAACCCCAAGGCGCCGGTTATTGAGTCCATTTACCCGGAACAGGGGAAGGCCGGGACTACCTTATATATATACGGGCAAAATTTCAGTCCGGCCATACCCGATGATAAGGTAAGTATAGGTGATAAGGAGATTGGGATTTACAAGGCCGACTCAACTTCGCTTGAAGTGATTATCCCTGAAGGGCTGATGTCGGGCAACGTGAAGGTTACCGTCAGAAAGAAAACCATCTCCGGACCGGTATTCACTTATTTGCCCACGATCACTGTCAGCACTTTTGCCGGCAGTGGACTTATCGGCCTGCAGGACGGCAGCGCTGAAGAAGCCCGCTTCAATACCCCCCGGGCCCTGGCACTTGACGGATCAGGAAATCTTTATGTTGCCGACCAGGAGAATCATGCTATACGGAAGATCACCTCTGACGGCAACGTCTCGACCCTTGCCGGTGACGGTGTGGCCGGATTCCGGGACGGTTCAGGCGAGCAGGCACGTTTCAGACAACCCGCCGCCCTGGTAGTGAATACCGATGGAAACCTTTATGTGGCCGACCTGGGTAATAATGCCATCCGCAAAGTCACCATGCAGGGTATGGTCACTACTATTGCCGGGGATTCTGTTGCCGGCTTTGCCGATGGTTTTGGGAATGCAGCCAGGTTTAACGGTCCGGCTGGTATCGCATCCACTCCTGCCGGGAACCTGTATGTTTCCGATTTTCTGAATAATGTGATTCGCCTGGTTACCCCGAATGGCCAGGTTACTACTTATGCAGGTACCGGCACTGCCGGCACTGCCGACGGGCCAAAGGAAAGCTGCGAATTTACTCTCCCGGTGGGGATATGCTCAGGACCTGATGGCACTATTTATATTGCAGACTGGGGTGATTTCCGTGTCAGGAAGATGACGCCCGGTGGGATGGTTTCGACCCTTGCAGGAAGTACACAGGGTTATGCCGATGGTCAAGGGCAGCAATGCCATGTTCAATACTCCTTATGCCACCACCATTGATGCAGGTGGAAATATTTACGTGGCTGACGGTTTCAACAATCTTATCCGGAAAATTGATCCCCAGGGTGACGTCACAACCCTGGCAGGCAACACTACAGCAGGCTATCAGGACGGATCACCGGGAAATGCAAGGTTTTATGGTCCGGTAGGGGTGGTCTTCGATACTCTGAACAATACTTTGTACGTTTCGGAATATTACAACCACCGCATCCGGCAGATCAAGATCCGGTGAAATCAGGGATTTCAGGATGTTCCTGACCGGCAAATGCGTGTTTGCCGGGATATACGCTTCATGGCTTGAAAATGCAATGAAAGAGACATTCCTCGGGGCTTGACTCTGCGATAAAAGAAAGAATCATTCTATTGAAATCATAGTAGATCAAACCAACCGCAGATTCCAGGTTTACCTTCTTCAGTCTCCCATGCTCTATGGTCACCTTCGCCATTTGGTTCACTTTCACTCTCTCCTCCTTTAATCTACCTTTAACCTGCTTTCCGCCCGCCACGGTAACAAAGGGCATCATTCAGAGCAATCACTGCCTCCCGGTAACTTTCCCGGGGAATGACGAACTGGATATTGACCTGCATCAGCGACTGGGAGAGGGCTGAGATGTTGATACAACGTTCAGCAAGGGCAGTGGCAGCCTTCGCGATGACTCCCGGCCTGGTGACATTGGTTCCCAGGGCGCAGATTAGTGAGCATGGGGCAACCGTCACTTTCTGATACTTTGATCTTAATTCGGCGACCATAGATTCATTCAGATCATGTTCCCATATAACCTGGGTAATGCAGTTGGCATTGGTTGCTTTAAGGATGTAGCTGACATTATACTTTTCAAACACATCCATGATCCCCCGGTCGAAACCTACACTGCCTACCATGAGGGGGTCATGTACCTCAATGGCCACAACCTTGTCGGAACCGGTAATGATCTCAATCCGGGGATCCTTATCAATAAAATCTTTAGAAATCAGCGTGCCGGGATGATCGGGTTCAAAAGTGTTTTTAACCCGGATATTTATGCCGGCCATTTCAAGTGGCTTTGAAGCTTTAGGATGAATAGCTTCCATTCCCACATCGGCGAGTTGGTCGGCAACGTTGAAATTTGTAAAGCCTACGGGGACAGATTTTTCGAGTCCGACAATGTTCGGGTCTGCACTCGAAAGATGAAATTCCTTGTGTATAACGGCTTCATCAGCCCTGACTTCCACGGCAATTTTACTGAAGGTCACTTCGGAATAGCCGCGGTCAAATTCACGCATGATGCCTTCTGTTCCTTTAGTATATCCGGTAGCTACCGGAAGGGTCTTAGTGAAATCGATACCCTTGAAGGCATTCCTGATCCGTTCGTCAATGGTCAGGTAATCGGCATCGTTGAATCCGCACAGATCCACAAATTGTGAGTTGAAATCATTGTTCAGCAGAATGTTTACAGAATTAAATGCGGAATGAGCTTCCCCTATCGATGAGAGTATTTCCCTTGCTGCCAGCAGGATATTCTGCCGGTTAACATACCCTGTGCCCAGCACATCTGCCAGACTATTCAGATAGTTCCTGGCCTCATTGATCCGCAAAGTGATGAATTCATCAGCTTCAAACGGGTCCAGCCCAATGGTATCGAACTTCCGGTTCAGTGCGATAAGTTTTCCGAGCAATTCATCCAGGGCTGCATTATAGTCCTTATTCGTTTCAAACTTTGAATATATGCCGGGCTCACCGGTTTTCTTGTGCTCCAGGAGCCAGTTGGTTACATTGTTATAAGCTGAAACCACGAAGATACGGTTGTAATAGTCCTCCGGTTTCCTGTGACCGATGATGATGTTTTTCAGAACCTCATCAAACTTTGACATCGATGTTCCGCCAATCTTTTCAACGGTTAGCATAGGCCAATAAAGTTAATGGTTAGGTGGTCAAAAATAATCAGAATAATTAAGATGTTTCTATTTAAAAAGTGTTTAAAATCCTTTCCCGGTATGAAAGATCCTCAAATATTAAAAAGAATCTGTCTAAGCAACATAAATTTTTAAAATATGTTTTTATTCCGGATACAATTTGTAATTTCATAATAAACTGTGACTTGAAATGTTGAAATTTTGACTGGAGAATATAATCCATTCAAACACAAAGATCTTAAGTACGGTAATTTTTCAGAAGGCCGCTGATCCTGTTTCATCAGCTTTATCTCCAAAGGCAGGATATGCCGGGATTATTTAACTTTATAAAAAACTGAATGAAGACAAGTAAATGGTTTTTAGTAATGGTATTGCCTGCGGTTCTGGCAATAACGGGATGCAAAAAGAAAGATCAGCCGGTGAGGCCCACCGCCGCATTCCAGGTAAACACGACAAATCCTGCGGTAAACGAGACGGTTACTTTCACAAACATGTCTGAGAATGCCACGTATTATCAATGGGATTTTGGTGACGGTAATATTTCGGTGGATGAGAATCCGACCCATAGTTACGATGTTCCGGGGATCTTTCAGGTTATTCTGAAGGCGATAGGTTCAAACCTGTCGGATACGGTTTCCAGTTTTCTCAACGTTCAGGTTCCCCCCGCACTTTACACCATTCATGAAGGTGTCGGTATATCGGAGCTGAGCATAGAAATCGATACCTGGCAAACTATGCAGGATACCTTTCCGGTAACCGATACGGCTTACTATTCTTCGTATGAACCTCAGTATAGTATCTATTTGAACCAGGTTTACTACAAGGACCTGGGGATCGTCGGGGTTTTTTTCTCTGAAGACACAGTCATTGCTGACAGTGATCTTCTGGTTGGACTGATCCTGCTTCCGCCATACCCTGGATTTACCGCCAAAAATGTCTCGGTGGGAAGCAAGCTGTCCGCAGTTCAGTTTGCCTATGGTACTCCTGAATTTATTGATGATCAGGCGAATTACTATGGCTACAGCTATCTCGAGCAAGGGGATAGATTTCTATGCCTATAAAAATATAGATATGAATGTGGTTACGGAGATAGACCTTTATCCGCCGCAGAAAAAATCAACTTTACCTGTGAGGGATTTGCTCAGAGACCATAAGTATTTCAGCAGGTTTATCCAGATGCATTAAAAGAGGTCTGTGAGGGAGACCGGTTCGGGTACAATTTCAACTGACAGGTTTCCCTTCATCTTAAAAATCGCAGGGGCATGGAGCTTTTTACCCCTGTGAAATGCCCGTCATCGAATACGGCTTCCCCGTTGACAAAGGTCATTTTCACCCGGCGATGCATTTTCTCACCCTCCAGGGGAGACCATCCGCATTTATAAAGGAGACTCTGGCGGTCAATCACCCATTCGGTTTCGGGATCAATCAGTACCAGGTCGGCATAATACTTTTCCCTGATATATCCCCTCCGGTCTACCTGGTATATATCGGCAGGTGTATGACACATTTTCTGAACCACCTGTTCGGGACTTAAATGCCCGTTCCAGGCAAATTCCAGCATTGCTGTAAGGCTGTGCTGAACCATGGGACCTCCGGAAGGAGACGAAAGGTAAGGATTCTGTTTCTCCTGCAGGGTATGGGGGGCATGATCGGTGGCAATAACATCCAGTTTACCGGACAAAAGGCCTTCGAAGAGGGCATGCCGGTCAGCTTCCGTTTTGACGGCCGGATTCCATTTGATGAGCGAGCCTTTTGAATCGTAGAAGGTATCATTAAACCAAAGATGATGGACACAAACTTCGGAAGTGATCCTTTTCTCCCGGGACGGGATGTCATTTCTGAACAGGGCCAGTTCACGGGCCGTGGAGATATGCAGGATGTGCAGGCGGGAATTGTATTTACCGGCAAGTTCGACGGCCAGGGATGAGGATTTGTAACACGCTTCGGCATTCCGGATCAGCGGATGCATTTTCACCGGGATATCATCGCCGTATTTTTGTCTGTAAATCTCAGTATTGTTCCGTATGGTGGTTTCATCTTCGCAATGGGTGGCAATAAGTACGGGTGATTCGGCAAAAATACCCTGCAGGCTTGTCAGATCGTCAACCAGCATATTCCCGGTGGAGGATCCCATAAAAATCTTTATACCGCAGGTCGTGGCGGGATCAACCTTGCGGATCTCCTCCAGGTTGTCATTGGTTGCGCCCAGGTAAAAGGAATAGTTGGCCAGTGACTTCTCAGCACCCAGATCAAACTTTTTCTTCAGTTCGTCCAGCGTGACGGTCTGGGGTTTGGTATTTGGCATCTCCATATACGAAGTAACCCCGCCAGCGATCGCAGCTGCCGACTCGGTGGAGATATCTCCCTTGTGCGTCAATCCCGGCTCACGAAAATGGACCTGGTCATCTATCACTCCAGGAAGCAGCCATTTACCAAAGGCGTCGATAATCACTGTCCCCTGTGGTGGTTGGATGGGTTCTTCGCTTACCTTTTCGATCATTTTCCCATTGGTGAGGACATGACCTGTGAAGGAGCGGCCCTCATTGATGATCGTTGCGTTTTTGATCAGGTATCCGGCCATGGTCTTTTCTTTTATAGGATCGGAAGAAGCTGTTGATTTTCATTTTCATCACTCCCCAGATCGCTTCATTCACGATCCCGCCGCTCATTTTCGAGGATCCTTCGCGCCGGTCGGTGAAGATGATAGGTACTTCAACAATATTGAAGCCGAATTTCCAGGCGGTGAATTTCATCTCGATCTGGAAGGCATAGCCCTTGAATTTTATACGTTCAAGGTCGATGGTCTTCAGGACTTCCCGCGTATAGCATTTGAATCCTGCCGTGGAATCATGGATTTTCATCCCGGTAATTATCCGGACGTATACGGAAGCAAAGTAGGAAATCAGCACCCGGCCCATGGGCCAGTTGACAACATTGACTCCTGAAACATAACGCGATCCGACGGCAATGTCGGCGCCATTCAAGGCACAGGCCCTGTGCAGGCGTAGCAGATCTTCAGGGTTATGAGAAAAATCGGCATCCATTTCAAAGATGTACTGGTAGTCCCTTTCCAGAGCCCATTTGAATCCGGTGATATACGCCGTTCCCAGTCCCAGCTTTCCTTTCCGTCTCAGCAAATGGAGTCTTTCAGGGTATTCGGACTGAAGGGCTGTGACAATGTCGGCAGTGCCATCGGGTGAATTATCATCAATGATAAGGATATCGAAATCAACGGGAAGGTCCATCACTACCGGGATGATTTTCCCGATATTTTCCTTCTCATTATAGGTTGGAATAATTACAAGGTTTTCCTTCACGACCCACTAAAAAATTAATACGCTTTAAGCTTACGAAGATAACATTTTCTAATTACATGATAGCGCGGTGGGTGAAAGTTCTGGCCGCCGGTTATCTAAGGGTGGGATTTTCTCTGCTGCCGGTTACCGGATACGGAAAGATATTTTCTTTTTTACCTTTTCCTGTTTCTGCACTTGTTACTTTTTACTGATACTTTTGGGTCACTGCCGGATTAGACGAGGCGGTGCCCCAGGCTATAGATTCAAAAAAGCTTTTATCGCCGTACCCGGACAGCAGGTTTCCGGCATAGGAAAAGCGGGTTGCCGGTTCAATTTCAGAGATTTCGTTTTGCCATATCGGTTTGTAGGGCCAGGGTGTGACCATTACAAGAAATATTCCGTTCTGATAGAACTGATTCTTCCACTCGGCAATAGAATTGTAATTACAACAGGGTGATAATCAACGCTATGATTTTTTCTTTCAAAAAAAGCGTTAAATGTTTTGGTAAGTCAAAAAAGGGCATCTATATTTGCAGCCCCAAACACGGGAAAAACGTTCTGAAAACAGCTGAAAAAAGGGCAAAAAAACTTCAAAAAAGTTTTGGTAAGTCAAAAACGGAGGCCTATATTTGCAGCCCCTAAACAGTGGGGGTAGAGTTCTTAAAAAATCTGAAAAGCGGACGGCAAAAAAAAGTGAGAAAAGATTTGCAGAATTAAAATTAAAGATGATATCTTTGCAGCCGCTTTTCGAGGAAGGAAAAAGTTCTTAATAAGGGTGAAAGTGACGGTCGAAAAATTTTAAGGTAAAAAGATTTGGAGATTAGAAATTAAAGTTGTTATCTTTGCATCCGCTTTTCCAGAAGCACGTTCTTAAAACAGAAAAAAAAGATTGCGTAATAGGGATAAATTAGTTATCTTTGCAGTCCGAAAATATAGTAAAGACAAGTTCTTTGAAGGTATTGAAAAGGTAAAGTAAGGTAGAAGAGGCACTATCAATTTTTTTGAAGTGACGTAATGAATCTTGAGACAGAACTTAAAATTTCATAATTACAATGAAGAGTTTGATCCTGGCTCAGGATGAACGCTAGCGGCAGGCCTAACACATGCAAGTCGAGGGGTAAGGCTCTTTCGGGAGTACACGACCGGCGCACGGGTGAGTAACGCGTTTGCAACCTACCTTTAACTGGGGGATAGCCCGGAGAAATTCGGATTAATACCCCATAATATTATGAGGAAGGCATCTTTTTATAATTAAAGCTCCGGCGGTTAGAGATGGGCATGCGTGTCATTAGCTTGTTGGTGAGGTAACGGCTCACCAAGGCAACGATGACTAGGGGGTCTGAGAGGATGATCCCCCACACTGGTACTGAGACACGGACCAGACTCCTACGGGAGGCAGCAGTGAGGAATATTGGGCAATGGACGCAAGTCTGACCCAGCCATGCCGCGTGCAGGATGACTGCCCTATGGGTTGTAAACTGCTTTTTTACGGGAAGAACTGATTCCTACGTGTAGGGATTTGACGGTACCGTAAGAATAAGCATCGGCTAACTCCGTGCCAGCAGCCGCGGTAATACGGAGGATGCAAGCGTTATCCGGATTCATTGGGTTTAAAGGGTGCGTAGGCGGAATATTAAGTCAGTGGTGAAATCCTGCAGCTTAACTGTAGAACTGCCATTGATACTGGTATTCTTGAATGTAGTTGAGGTGGGCGGAATGTGTAATGTAGCGGTGAAATGCTTAGATATTACACAGAACACCGATTGCGAAGGCAGCTCACTAAACTATGATTGACGCTGAGGCACGAAAGCGTGGGGAGCAAACAGGATTAGATACCCTGGTAGTCCACGCCGTAAACGATGATCACTCGCTGTTGGCGATATACTGTCAGCGGCTGAGCGAAAGCATTAAGTGATCCACCTGGGGAGTACGGTCGCAAGATTGAAACTCAAAGGAATTGACGGGGGCCCGCACAAGCGGAGGAACATGTGGTTTAATTCGATGATACGCGAGGAACCTTACCTGGGCTTAAATGCAGAGCGACGGACCGGGAAACTGGTCTTCCTTCGGGCGATCTGCAAGGTGCTGCATGGCTGTCGTCAGCTCGTGCCGTGAGGTGTCGGGTTAAGTCCCATAACGAGCGCAACCCCTATCGTTAGTTGCCAGCGGGTAATGCCGGGGACTCTAACGAAACTGCCGGTGTAAACCGTGAGGAAGGTGGGGATGACGTCAAGTCAGCACGGCCCTTATGTCCAGGGCTACACACGTGTTACAATGGTCGGTACAAAGGGCAGCTACCTGGTGACAGGATGCTAATCTCTAAAACCGATCTCAGTTCGGATTGAAGTCTGCAACTCGA
>CAVXSF010000008.1:177500-507608 GCA_963764345.1 uncultured Bacteroidales bacterium
ACTTAACCTGACTTCCACAGATAAGGATTCGGCCAGTACACGAAAAGCCGGACGCTTTGTCCTTCAGCATACAATAAGGTATGACCGGTATGTTAAAACCTATTCCGACATTATCTCTCAACAGGATACCCTGCATTTTTACAGCCATAACTATTATCTGACCAATACAGCCTCCGATTCAGCCTTCTCTCAAAACCTAAGCAACCGTATCGACCTGAGCATGAAATTTGCCGGACAAAGTCAGGAACTTCGCGTATATATCCAACATGAATATAAATCCTTCAGTTATGAAATCCCCGTAAAAGTCGGATATGATTTTAATCCTCTGTTATTGGATACCATCATCGGGGATGTTCAGGTAAAGAAATATAACGATATTTCGGTAGGAGGCGTATTCAGAGGGATTCTCGGCAACTGGACCTATAAAACCAATGGCTTCTTTTATCTTACCGGATACCGTCAGGCTGATATTTCTGCCGATGGTGAATTTGCCAGATTCTTTAGTAACAAAACCCGGAAATTGGGATTGTCCGGACATATCTCAAGTCTGAAACCATCCTTCTTCCTGCAAAATTATGCTTCTTCACACTTCATCTGGTCAAATAATTTTAAAAATACCGACAATATCGAACTGAAACTCAGATATTCAGGGAACAAAAATTTTTACGCCGATCTTGTACTAAACTATTTCACAGGCTATATCTGGTTTGATTCGCTTGCCCTCCCAGAACAGTTCACCACCGAACTGCTCGTGCCTTCGTTGTATCTTCAAAAACAGTTCAACTGGGGCCCGGTTCATCATATCCATAAAATTCTCGTCCAGAAACCGACAAGCGATGTCGTACATCTGCCACTTTTGGCATACGGAAATACTACTTACTATGAAAATGAAGTATTTAAGGGAGCACTTAAATTCCAGATAGGATTTGATTTCTATTATTTCCTCAAATATTATACGGATGCCTATATGCCGGCAACAGGCCTTTTCTATAACCAAAATCACAGAATGGACGGTAATTATCCATATTTAAATGCTTTCCTGAACTGGCGAATTAAACGAACCCGGTTTACCCTTCAGTATACAAATGCCCTTGCCGGACTGGCAGGCTATAACTATTTCATGGCATACCGTTATCCCAGCTTTAACAGCTCTGTTAAATTCGGCCTGGCATGGACTTTCTATGATTAAAGCAATTAAACTTTTTGGTACAGTAATTGTTTAAGTAGACTTATTATTTAGTTACGATAAGTAACTATTAATATATATATTATTATATGAGAATAATCAGAGACGTAAAGAAGATAGGTGTTTTGTTGTTCGTACTGGTCGTTCCCTTCATGTTCTCCTGCAGTCATCAACAGGAGATCACGTCACTTCAGAGTAAAACCCGTGTGCGGGACCTTTCTGAAATACGGAAAATTGGCAAACTTAGAGTCGTTACCGATTTTAATTCCATCAATTATTTTATCTACCGTGGACAACCGATGGGATTTCAATATGAATTATTGCAGGAACTTTCGGATTACCTTGGGATACCTCTTGAAGTAAAAGTCAATAACGATCTTAAAAAGAATTTTGAAGAACTGGAGAACGGGGATATAGATCTGATCGCTTCAAATCTGACGGTAACCGGCGAGCGAAAGGAAATGGTGGATTTCACTCTGCCAAACAGCCAGACCAGGCAGGTACTCGTGCAACGCAAAGATGCAGACGACAATGAATTTTTCCAACCGGCAGAGCCCGTACGAAATCCCCTTCAGCTTGGAGGAAAGACCATTTATGTTCAGAAAAATTCAGTCTATGCAGGACGGTTGCACCACCTTTCAGAAGAAACAGGGGAAAAAGTAAACATCGTCGAAGTACCCATTGAAGCTGAACAACTGATCAGGATGGTAGCCAGGAAGGAAATTGATTATACCGTGGCAGATGAGAATATTGCCAAGGTGAATAGTTCGTATTATGATGACCTGGATATAGGAACTGTCATCAGTTTTCCCCAGAACCAGGCCTGGGCAGTGAGAAAAGGTGCCGTTGAACTCAAGAATGATATCAATGACTGGCTGGAAGGTTTTAAGAAAACCCGGCAGTATGCACTGCTCTATCAAAAGTATTTTAACAGCAGCCGTTCAGCGTCCATCGTCACAAGTGAATATTATTACCCTGAAACCGGTCGCATCTCACGATATGACAACATCTTGAAGAAGGAAGGGGAGAAAATCGGTTGGGACTGGCGTTTGCTTGCGTCCATGATTTACCAGGAATCGAGGTTTAATCCCCAAGCCAGGTCGTGGGCCGGCGCATTTGGGGTCATGCAGCTCATGCCCCTTACAGCCAAGAGATTCGGGGTTGACGCGAATTCTTCAGCGGTAGCCCAGATCCGTGCTGGTGTGAGTTTTATCCACTGGCTCGATGTGCAACTGACGAAATATGTCCCCAATAAAAAGGAACGTGAGAAATTTGTACTGGCATCTTATAATATCGGTCTTGGTCATGTGCTTGACGCCATTAATCTGACGAAGAAATATGGTAAAGATCCCGCTAAATGGCAAGATAATGTAGAATATTTTCTACTAAAGAAGTCCGATCCGAAATATTTCACCGACCCGGTGGTGAAAAACGGATACGTCAGGGGAACAGAGACCTACCGTTATGTCAGGGATATCATGTACAGGTATAATCACTACCTCAACATCAACGATTCGGATGAGCTGGCTCAGCTCGTGAAATAATTTCGAGGAATTCCGAAAGGATCATGGCTGTTGCCCCCCAGATCCTGTGGCCTTCTGAAAAATAAAATGGGACCATCACTGATTCATTCATGAGGTTCCATTTTTCTTTTTTAACCGCTACGGGATCCAGCAGGACCTTCAAAGGTGCTTCAATAATGAAACTGACCTCGACCGGATCGGGGACAAATTCCGGGTGTTCATCCAAAAACCCGACAAAGGGATGAACCATAAAACTGCTCACCGGAACCGGAAGGGGGGTAAGCTTGCCAAGGATGGTAATCTTTCCTGAATCAACCCCGGTTTCTTCAGAAGTCTCACGTTTTGCCGTATCTTCCAGCCCTGAATCCGAAATTTCTGCCATTCCGCCCGGGAAACTGATCTGGCCGCTGTGTACACCTTCATATTCAGCCCGCCGGATAAAGCAGATGCATATATCGTCACCGGAAGGAAACAGAAGAATCAGAACAGCGGCCTGCCTCACCGGTGCGGCAAATTCTGCCGGTCGCCTGGGAAAAGGCGCCATCCTTAACTGAGCAGCCTTCCCGGGAATTGGTTTGGTTAGTTCAGTGGCAAGTAAACCGGTGATCCGTTGCAGTTCTTCTGATATCATAATGGCCAAAATTACGCCTTAAATTTATGCTTGTATCCGTTTAACCGGTAAACAAAGTTTCTTTTATTCCCCCCCTCTACCCCAACTCGTTTCAGCATTTAGTTAAACCTGATGGTTCGGGCAGGAGATATCCGGGATACCAGCATGGAAGGGATGATCAGGAAAAGCATGATGACCAGCATAGCCCCGGCATTGATAAACAGGATATGCAGAACATCCAGATTCACCGGGACTGTGGTGAGGTAGTAGTTTTCAGGGTTCAGACTGATAAGTTCATATTTCTTCTGAAGCATGCAGAGCCCGATGCCGATCACGTTCCCCCAGAGCAGTCCTCTCAGGATCAGATAGGATGACTGGTACATGAAGATCCGGCGGATAGACCTGTTACGGCTGCCAAGCGCCTTGAGTACCCCAATCATATAGGTCCTGTCCAGGATCAGGATCAAGAGGCCGGATATCATGTTAAATGCTGCCACGATCAGCATAAGTGCTATAATAATGATCACGTTCAGATCCTGTAACCTCAGCCAGTCGAAGATCTGGGGATAACGCTCCACAATATTCTGGACCTTAAGCTTCGCACCATCATCAAAAAAGAATGAAGCAGCGATATCCCGGGCATCCCAGGTAACATTGTCAAGGTTATTGAAATTACGGATCTGTAGTTCAAGTCCGCTCACCTGATCTTTCCTCCAGTCGTTCAGCTTCTGGATATGTTTTATATCGACAATGGCATAGGTCTGATCAAATTCCGCCAGGCTGGTTTCATATATCCCGGAAATGGTAAACTTCCTGAACCTGGGCTGCTGATCAACAAACCACATCTGGAAGGAATCACCGGGTTTTACCTTCAGTTTTCTTGCCACCCAGGAGGATATCACGATGCCGTTGCTGAGCGTTGAATCCGTTACTGTAAAATGATGACCCTCAATCATGGAATTGTCGAAGAAGGTCCAGTTGAAATGTTTATCGACGCCCTTCAGGACAAGGCCCTGAATATCGGTTTTGGTCTTGACAATACCTGCCTTTATGGCAAATGGCTGAACAGAGGTCACTCCGGGAACCGAACTGAACATATTTACAATGGTGTCATTCAGCGGTATCGGCTTGGTTTGGTAGGAGAGGTTCGAGTCATAGTTTATGATCTGTATATCGGATCCGAAGCCGATCACTTTATTACGGATCTCCTTCTTGAAACCGGTGACAATAGCCACTGAAGCAATCATAACCGCTATACTCAGAGCAATACCGAAGATCACAATACCTGTGATCGTACTGCTGAAGTGCTTCCGGTTTTTGGTGCCGCTGATGATACGGCGCGCTATAAATAATTCGGTATTCAAATTTTTCGGTCTGACAAAGCTGTAAACAAATCCATGCAAATGTACAAAAGTCATCCTGATTCCTGCGATCCGGGGGCTGTTTTGTGACCTGAGAAAGAATAGGTATTATATGAGCCGGGAGCAGAATGCAAAGAGTTTTACTCCGAAGCTCTCTCTCTTTTTTAAATACCCGGGTATTACCTGGCATTCTCATCCAAATCGTTCAAAGAAGCCCGACTTATATTTTTTATTCATACCCCTTTTTTAAACTATCGGAAAGGAATTGTGAACGAAAAAATGTCCGCCCGGAAGGTTAAGAGGTACCTTTTACATCCCGGCATTTTCCGGGTCTTCCTTGCGTTATTCAACCCTCAGCCCGGTCCACAGGTTCCGGTACTTCGTGCCAGGGCCTCAGTCCTCAGTCTCACTGCGGAATCCTGTCCATTTCGGAAATTATGTTTTATCTTCGTAACCGAAAATCAGGATCAAATGGGCAAAACACTGGTATTATTCATTCTGGCGGGCATCCTCTCATGTTCACCGGGAAAAGCCATCCGAAAAACTGTCGTAATCCCCGGTGCTGAACGGACCGGCGAATATATTCCACTGCTTTCAGGAAAACGGGTAGCACTGGTGGCAAATCAGACCAGTCTCATTGGACATACCCATCTCGCTGACAGTTTATTGGCCCTGAGGTTACGTCTGGTCAGGGTATTTTCCCCCGAACATGGCTTCAGGGGAAATAGTGAGGCAGGTCAGCCGATTGGTAGCAGTATCGATTCCCTGACCGGATTACCGGTTATTTCACTTTACGGGAATCATACTAAACCTCTGGCCACAGACCTTGTGGATATTGACGTGGTGCTCTTCGACATCCAGGATGTCGGCGTGCGGTTTTATACCTATATCTCTACTTTGCATTATGTGATGGAAGCCTGCGCGGAAAACGCCATCCCACTGATCGTTCTCGACCGCCCCAATCCAAATGGCGACTATATTGACGGTCCGGTACTTGAAAAAGAAAACGCATCCTTTGTGGGTATGGATCCTGTCCCCGTGGTTTACGGGATGAGCATCGGTGAATATGCGCTTATGATAAACGGCGAAGGCTGGCTGGCCAATGGTGTGAAATGCTCCCTCAAAGTAATCAGGTGCGTGAATTATGATCACCAGACTACCTATGAACCACCTGTGCCACCCTCGCCGAACCTGCCCGACTTACAATCCATTCGGTTATACCCTTCACTGGCTTTTTTTGAGGGAACCAGGATCAGTGTGGGCCGCGGGACCCCGTTTCCTTTCCAGGTATTTGGAAGCCCGGATCTTAAGGAAGGAAATTTTAACTTCACGCCCCGGAGCATCCCCGGTATGTCACTGCACCCAAAATATGAGGACAAGAGATGCCGTGGAGTTGATCTTCGCCAATATACTCCCCCAAGCCGACAATGGAACCGGCTCATTCTCACATGGCTCATAGAAGCCTATCAAAACTCCGGGAATAAGGACGAATTTTTTAACGCGTATTTTGAAAGACTCTCCGGGACTGAAACATTACGGCAGCAAATCCGGGAAGGACTTTCAGAAGAAACCATCAGGCAAAGCTGGAAACCGGGATTAGACAGGTTCAAAAAAATCAGGGCAAAATACCTCCTTTATCCATAACCCTCCCGTTCCTGCCTGCTGCACTTTGTCTCTCCTCTCTCTCTAATCTCTCCTCCCTAATCTCTCCTCCCTAATCTCTCCTCTCTAATCCCTTCTCTCTAATCTCTCCTCCCTAATCTCTCCTCCCTAATCTCTCCTCTCTAATCTCTCCTCTCTAATCTCTTCTCTCTAATCTCTCCTCCCTAATCTCTCCTCCCTAATCTCTCCTCTCTAATCCCTTCTCCCTAATCTCTCCTCCCTAATCTCTCCTCCCTAATCTCTCCTCTCTAATCCCTTCTCTCTAATCTCTCCTCCCTAATCTCTCCTCTCTAATCCCTTCTCTCTAATCTCTCCTCCCTAATCTCTCCTCTCTAATCCCTTCTCTCTAATCTCTCCTCCCTAATCTCTCCTCCCTAATCTCTCCTCTCTAATCCCTCTCTCTAATCTCTCCTCCCTAATCTCTCCTCTCTAATCTCTCCTCCCTAATCTCTCCTCCCTAATCTCTCCTCCCTACTTCCCTTCCATACTTTCTGCCAGCGCACGGGCATGTCCGAGAAATTCATCCACCGACATTTCCCGTATAAAAACAAAACCATGTGTGGCTCTTACCTTCGGATGGGGGTGTTCGTAAAAGAAATTCTTACCCATGAGTAACTGGATATCATTCATTTGTTCAACCCATATTTTTTCCGTCAGCAGGCTGAACGGACCATCCAGTTCATACGACGGAAAGGAGGCATTGACCTGGCTGATATAACAGTTACGGAATGAATTTTCCAGAGTAGCCATAGCATTTAGTGAAACAGGTATAAAAAGGTTTGCATCGGCAGGGTGGAAACGGTACCACACATTCCGGTATCCCCTTATTCTCAGTCCGGAGACATCATTTTCCCCGGCATATCGGCGGAGAGCTTCGGCTATGGCCTGCAGCACTTTGTAATGGGTATCGGGTCCGCTGCCTTCGGGATCAAAGGCAAGGCTAAGCACCGTTGGTTTAATTTCGGAAAGCATTTCATAAACCGGATCCACGTCACGGTGTATTTCCGGTTCCTCGGTAAAAATATCACCTTTATAGAATCCCAGCCGGTTGTGCCGGCAGCTTCCGGCTTTCACACCAAAATGTGCCCACACCAGTTCTTCTTCAAATTCCCGGATCATTCCTTTCAGCTTTTGAATATCCGGCGGGTTCTTTTCTCCGTCGTAAAACCCTGAAATCATGTTAATGAGTTCCCTGACTTTGGTGGTCAGCTCTTCCGTGGATTTAAGTTCGTAAAGGCTCACCATGTTTCTGACCATCCGGTGGGCCAGTCCGCGTCTCTTCCCGTATTCATCACGTTCGGCCACCTTGTTGAGGAAATGATTGACATCCTTGTCAAATTTATAGCGGTAACCATCCCTGAAAAAATCAGGATAATGAAGCATCTTTATTTCATCCTTGTCCATCAGGTTCAGGATATTTTCGAGCACTTCTTTAATAAGATCATTCGTCACAGAAGTAAAGCCTGAAGTAAGGACGGAAAAGTAAAACTGATTGCTGGGTTGTCTCAGCTGCTGACTGACATGCGGAAGTATACCCAGCATGATATCATCGTGATGAGGGCCGGTATGGAGATATACTTCATTTTCTTCCTTTACCATGCCCTGTTCAATACGCCGGATGGTTTCTAACCTGACCTCCTCAGGAGTGTTTTCATTGAGATTGGGAATCAGGCGGCAATATGGGTCGGATTTCAGTTCTTCAATGGTCAGTTTCATGGCGTATCTTTCGATCCGTTTGCACAGATCGGTGATGGCTCTGAATGTTTTTTCAAAGGTCCATTCTCCCTCATGGTAATACCTTTCCATGCTGTCGGTTAGTGTTGAAGCAGCACCTTTGGTAAGATAGAAACGGGCGTTTTTCAGCTGATGAAGAGCCGTCCCGGGATACAAGACATCGGGATCATTTTCCAGCACATCCCTGACCATTTTTGCCTTTGCCTCGCCTGCAGCAAAAATAATGGCAACGGCATCGGGATTCCAGGTTATGGTTCCTAGTCCTATGGTAATCACAAGCCGGTTACGGGAAACTTCGATTCCCCCCAGGTCTGAGGCCGCTGCGGCCTGGGTCTCATAATTGGTAGCTGTGAGTCGCGTGGTAGAGTAATGGTCACTGCCGCGGACGTTGAAAGCGATATGTCCGTCGGGACCAATCCCGCCCAGAAAGAAGCCAATCCCACCCATGGCCCTGATCTTCTCCTCATATTCACGGCACCAGTTGTCGACCATATAAATAGCTTTCTGCTGGACAATTTCCCTGTCTCCATTGGCTTCCCTGTTGCGAAGCGTCAGATCAATCTTGTGATCGGGGAAAATCTCCCTGAAGGGTTTCCCTTCCGGCAGGGGTATTTCCGCTGAATTGATCAAAAGACAATTGTCTTTCGAAAGGTTGAAATTCCTGATATAAAATTCCGTGACATAATTGCAGAAACTATTATGCTGGGAGGGGTCGATGGGATAAAATTCATCCATCTGGACAAATCTGAGATTTTTTGTCTCGGGCTTAGCGAGATTCTTCGTGCCATGGGTGGATAGAATATCCTTCACCTCTTGCTTTTCCCAGTTATCAAGCAGGTATTTGGTCCATTTGATGAAATATTCAGGTGTTTTTCCGGTGGGGAGGCTGACGACGCCCTTCGGATTTTCGGCTACCCATTCAATAAACCGGAGGGCTGTCAGGAGACCCAGTTCAGGAAAATTATTGACCAGAAGGTAAGGGAGCCTTGTTGTAATCGCCTTAACATCAGATCGTTCAAAAAAGAATTTTTCGATATTTGAAAATTGAGGTGTTTTCATGATTTCATTCATTAATGAGGAAAGAAAGGAATACGAAAATTAGTGATTCACAAGGCTTAAAGCAACCTTTTTTTAGAAGATTATTTCCGGCACTTGAGAAATGGAATCAGATCCCGGAATCGTCCTGCATCCCGGCAAGATGATCCTGCATCAACAGCCCGGGTTAAATCCTTCCGGGATAGGCCCGCAGAGCTTCATCCAGGCATATCATGGCTTTTTCAAGGTCTTCCTTTTTCAGCACATAAGCAATCCTGACCTGGTGTTTTCCAAGCTCAGGCCTGGAGTAAAAACCGGAGGCGGGGGCAAGCATGACCGTCTGGTTGTGATATTCAAAATCACTCAGCAACCATTGTGCAAATTTATCGGTATCATCGACAGGCAGTTGGGCAATGGTATAAAAAGCACCTCCGGGCATGGGGCATATCACGCCTTCCATCTCATTCAGCGCTTTAACCATGAAATTCCGGCGCCCGATGTATTCGTGGTATACTTCATCGAAGTATGATTTCGGGGTATCAATTGCGGCTTCACCAAAGACCTGGCCGAAGGAGGGCGGGCTTAACCTGGCCTGGCCGAATTTCAGGGCTGTACTGATTACCTCATGGTTCTTGCTGATCAGTGCGCCGATCCGCACTCCGCAGGCACTGTAACGTTTGGAAAGGGAGTCGATAAGAATGATATTTTCATCGATCCCTTTAAGATTCATTACGGAAAAATGTTCCCTGCCATCATAACAAAACTCCCTGTAAACTTCATCGGCAAACAGGAAAAGGTCATGCTTCTTCACCAGTTTGCCAAGTGCTTCAATCTCTTCCTTTGAATAGAGGTAACCGGTAGGGTTGTTCGGATTACAGATGAGTATTCCCCGTGTTTTCGGACCGATATGTTTCTCGAATTCTTCAATGGGGGGAAGGGCAAAGTTCGTTTCGATACCGGAAGTTACGGGTACCACTTTTACGCCGGCAGTAAGGGAAAATCCGTTGTAATTGGCATAATAAGGCTCAGGAATGATAATCTCTTCATCCTCACTGATGGTAGACATCAGGGCAAACAAAATAGCTTCCGATCCCCCGGTGGTAACCAGGATCTCGTCATATTCAACGTTTATGCCAATGCTCTTGTAATAGCCGGAGAGTTTTCTGCGGTAACTCTCATGTCCGGCTGAATGGCTGTATTCAATCACACTGGCTCTAAAGTTCCTGACAGCCTCGAGTGCCCCTTCCGGTGTGGGGATGTCGGGCTGACCTATGTTCAGATGATAGACCTTCCGGCCTTTGCGTACGGCTTCCTCAGCAAACGGTACCAGTTTTCTTATCGGCGAAGCAGGCATTAACCTGCCTTTTCTGGAAATGGATGGCATTTTATTTTGTTTTGTCCTGTTCAGTTCCTGTTACTACTTTTCCCTTGATCATCAGCCTTGTCGGTGAATCTGTGGTGTTGGAGTAAACGGTTATGGTTTTCTGAAAATTACCCTGAATTTTAGTATTATACGTTATGCCGATTTTACCTTTTTCCCCTGGAGAAACTGGCTCTGAAGGCCATTCAGGCCGGGTACATCCGCAGGTAGTCCTTACATCGTTAATCACCAGCGGGACATCCGAAGTGTTCGTAAACTCAAAATAACACCGGCCGTCACTTTCATAAGGGATCGTTCCGAAATTATGCACCGTTGATTCAAAAGAAATACTCGCTGTCGGATTGTCTTCCGTCCCGCTTTTCTCCCTGTTCTTACAGGCAACGGCAAATATGAGGGTAAGTGCTAATAGTGGAATGATTCTTTTCATTGTTGCTTAAAATTTAGGAGTTCAAAAATAATGGTTATTTGCGATTTCAAATATGCTGAAGAATAGCCTTGACATCAAATTATCTGCTTAAATTTTTGAAAAACGGCTCTTCAAAATTAAGACAACCAATTTTACGGCTCCCTTGTTCAATTTCTTTCACCATCAGGGTGAGTTTATCATTTAGCGGGACATTGACATTAAGTTTCATTGCTTTTCTTGTAATAAAGCCGTTGAAAAAATCAATTTCTGTTGGTTTTCCCCTTTCAAGAGATTGAAGGCTGGATGATTTCAGCCGCCGGTACCGGAAACCGATCATGAGGATGATCAGGTGTCGCCTTGTATTCGCGAAAAAACCTTTGGAGGCGGTAAACCTGTAAAAGTCCAGCTTTCCGCCATATGCGGGGACGTTTAGCTGCATCGCGCCGGCGACTTTCATGGCTTCATCAATAATCCCGGTAAAAATAGTACGGCAGGTCTTTCTGACAAGCATTCTGCCGAGACTGAGACCACAGATAACGCCGAGAGTATTGATGCACGAATTAATGATCAGCTTGGAGTACAGTTCACCATAAATATGTTCTGAAATCCTGGTGGGAACAACATCATCAAGGATAGACTTCAGGACGTCCAGCTTTTGCATGTGAATGTCATCCAAAGTACCAATAATGAATTCACCGCCGGATGTCATATCATACTCTCCGTGTTTTCTCATTGTTGCACCCCATCCGACCACACATCCGACCGTTCGCCTGCTTCCGACAATCTCAGCCAGGACATCGGTACAGATACCGTTTTGCATCGAAACGACCAGGCTGTCTGCTTTGAGGCAGGGCAGGATTTCCATAGCTGCATCTCTCAGATCGGTGGCTTTGGTCGCCACTATTATCACATCAAATTTCCGGTTGCCGGTTTCTCCGGATATCAATACATTAACCTTTTGGATAATAGTGCCATGATGTCCGGTGATCTTTAATCCGGTTGTTGAAGCGATCTCTTTGATATCTCTGTATTTTGAAAGCAGGTATGGATTATGGCCTCTTTCCTGAAGGAGAACAGCTACCACACCTCCAATAGAACCGGCTCCGACGATCAGGATTTCGGGAGTATCCGACATATTTTTTTGATTTTTGCATGTAAGTTAAGGTATTTTATGCATTCAATTTGAATAGCGAAGAGATGAGCATAGGCCTGTACCCGTAAATATTCCCGTTAGAGCGCTGACTTGAGAGAATTATTGTGCTGAATTTTATTAATTTTGCAGATGTTTTTAACGTTTCTGACTTACTGAAATTTATTTATCTATGGATATTCCCTCAAAATATGATCCCTCAAAAACGGAGGAGAAGTGGTATAATTACTGGATGGAGAAAGGACTGTTCAATTCCGACCCTGACGACCGTGAACCTTACTGCATTGTGATCCCCCCGCCAAATGTTACCGGAGTTTTACACATGGGCCACATGCTGAACAATACGATCCAGGATGTGCTGATCCGTCGTGCCAGGATGCAGGGAAAAAATGCACTTTGGGTGCCGGGGACCGATCATGCCAGTATCGCTACAGAAGCCAGGGTGGTTGCGAAGCTGCAGGATGAGGGAATCAGTAAAAGGGATCTCAGCAGAGAAGCCTTTCTTGAACATGCCTGGGTATGGACTCATAAACACGGGGGAATTATTCTGGAACAACTCAAAAAGCTTGGGGCATCCTGCGACTGGCGCCGGACAAAATTCACTATGGATGAAGACATGTCGGCCAGTGTGATCAAAGTGTTTATCGATCTTTATAATAAAGGGTTGATATACAGAGGTGTCAGAATGGTCAACTGGGACCCGCAGGCGAAAACGGCTGTATCAGACGAGGAAGTTGTATACCGGGAAGTTAATTCCAAACTCTATTATATAAAATACCCTGTGGTTGGCGAAGAGCAATTCATTGTTATTGCCACAACCCGGCCCGAAACGATTCTCGGCGACACAGCTGTTTGCGTCAATCCCGCCGATAAGCGCTTTTTTAAATTCCACGGAAAACAGGCAATCATCCCCCTTGTCGACCGGGAAGTGCCTATTATAAAAGATGAGTATGTCGACATGGAATTCGGTACCGGCGCTCTGAAAATAACCCCTGCTCACGATGAGAATGATTACAATCTCGGTATAAAACATAATCTGGAGAGCATAGATATTTTCAATGATGACGGGACACTGAATGAGAAAGCACAATGGTTTGTAGGTGAGGACCGGTTTGTCGTCAGAAAAAAAATCGTGGATGTTCTGGAGGAAAAGGGATATTTGCTGAAGGTTGAAGATTATGTGAACAAAGTCGGATTTTCGGAGAGGACAGACGCGGTCATCGAGCCCAAACTTTCCATCCAGTGGTTTCTCAAGATGAAGGAACTGGCTCAGCCGGCACTTGAACATGTGATGAACGACGACATACAGATACATCCGGCTAAGTTCAAAAATACCTACAGGCACTGGATGGAAAATGTAAAAGACTGGTGTATTTCACGGCAGCTGTGGTGGGGCCATCGCATTCCTGCATTCTATTATGGCAGTAATCCTGCTCCCAACGATTTTGTGGTGGCAGACACCATCGGGGAAGCGCTTATACTTGCCAGGGAAAAAACTGGTAATCAGGAACTCCGCGAAGGTGATCTTCGTCAGGATGAAGACGTGCTGGATACCTGGTTTTCATCGTGGCTGTGGCCGATCTCCGTATTCGATGGCATCAATAACCCGGCTAACAAGGATATAAACTATTACTATCCGACCAACGACCTGGTTACAGCCCCGGAAATCCTGTTTTTCTGGGTTGCCCGCATGATCATTGCCGGATATGAATACAGGGATGAAAAACCCTTCAGGAATGTATACCTGACCGGTATCGTGAGAGACCAAAAGCGCCGGAAGATGTCCAAATCTCTGGGTAATTCACCCGATCCGATCCAATTGATGGAAAAATATTCGGCCGATGGCGTAAGGGTTGGCATGCTACTCTGCTCTCCGGCAGGAAACGATCTTTTGTTTGATGAGAGTTTGACCGAACAGGGACGGAATTTTGGCAATAAAATCTGGAACGCTTTCCGGCTTGTAAATTCATGGCAGGTCGACTCTGGCATTTCCCAGCCTGAAACTTCAGAAATGGCCGCAAAATGGTTTGATGCCAGGCTGAACGAAGCTATCGTCACAATGGATGGACAGTTTGATGCCTACCGGCTGTCCGATGCACTGATGACAGTCTATAAACTGTTCTGGGATGAATTCTCCTCCTGGTACCTGGAATCCATCAAGCCTGAATTCGGGAAACCGGTGGACAACCTGACCTATGACCAGGCCAACTTCTTCCTGGAAAAACTGATGGCTCTGCTTCATCCTTTCATGCCCTTCATCACAGAGGAGATATGGCATCTCGTCAAAGAAAGACAGGAAGGAGAAAGCCTGATGATATCGCCATTACCGTCAGCTGCCAACATTGATACAGAACTGATCTCCCGGTTTGAACAGGTGAAACAGGTCATAACCTCGGTTCGCAATATCCGGAATGAAAAGACCCTCCCGATGAAAGACCGGCTGACCCTTCATTATATAGCGAGCGACGGGGAATATATCGGCGAGTTTGATCTCCTGGTGAAAAAGCTGTCGAACTTGAGTGAGATTTCAGCCACCGGGCAAAAACCTGTCAACGCGGCTTCATTCATTGTCAAGAATACCGAATATTATATTCCACTGGAAGACCGGATCAACATCAGCATGGAACTGGAGAGAATGAATAAGGAACTGGAATATACCAGGGGATTCCTGAAAGCGGTCCTTAAAAAACTGTCCAATGAGCGTTTCGTTAACAGCGCTCCGGCCGAAGTAGTGGAACGGGAGAACATTAAAAAAACGGATGCGGAAAATAAAATCGCTTCCCTGGAGAAACAGATTGCCGCACTGATGGGCTAGTGTTCCCCGCTGAAAACGGTTTCACAATTCAGAGATCTCCCGGATACCGGATTTACGCGGAGATTATTTAACTTGTTAATTTTGAAAAACTTATGACAAAAGAGCCCTATTTACTTGAGAGGAATCACTGGAAACTCATACAGTCCCAAAAAGTGGAACTGGTTGTCCTGCCATGGGGAGCTACCGAAGCGCATAATTACCATCTTCCTTATGGCACGGATATTTTCGAAGTGGAGGCCATTGCAAAAGAATCAGCCAGGCAAGCTTGGGAAAAAGGTGCCAGACCAATAGTTCTGCCTGCCATTCCGTTTGGCGTAAATACCGGTCAGACGGATATTCCGCTAACCATAAATCTGAATCCTTCCACGCAGGCTGCTATACTCAATGATGTGGCAGAGAGCCTGACAGAACAGGGTATCAACAGGTTACTCATCCTGAACGGACATGGTGGAAATGACTTCAGACAGATCCTTCGGGAAACCGGTCATAACTTCCCGGGGTTGTTCCTGTCGACATGCAATTGGTTCCAGAGTGTTGAAAAAAATAACTTCTTTGAGAATGAAGGAGATCATGCTGATGAGGCCGAAACCAGCCTGATGCTTTACATAAATCCGGATATTGTTCTCCCGCTTACTGAAGCAGGTAGCGGTAAAAACAAAAAGTTCAGTGTTAAGGAACTCAATGAGAAATGGGCCTGGGCTGAACGGAAATGGACCTCAGTGACAGATGATACCGGTATAGGCGATCCCTCACTGGCTACCAGGGAAAAAGGAGAAATGTATTTCAAAGCCATTACAGAGAAGGTGGGAAGTCTTATCTATGGGCTGTGTAAAATGGACGTGACAAGGTTTTTATCTGATGAATCTGGCGGTTAAGTCAGAAAAGAAAGGGAAGGTTGAAGAAGGGGAAAAATTTCCGGATCTTATAAGACAGACTCTGCCGCCCGGGCATATTCTTAAAATTTGGTTATCCCGTTGCTTTTCACCGCAAATCAAAAAAAGGATATATATCAAGTCATGTGACTACGTGCCGGCCTAACGCTGAAGCCTGCCCGGTTTTTACAATTCTAACCGGCAGCTTTATACAAAATTTCACTGAAATAGTATTGCAGTAGAAAGGAAAAATGCAGTATACCGAATCGATTCGTCAAAATGACAGTCATACATTCCGGTATGTTGATAACTTTTCGTCAAAAAGTTGAAAAGGGACGCTGAGATTTGGGAGGCGGAAGTCATTAAGGGGCGGAGCGTTGGAAGGTGGGGGAGGGTTACCCATTTCAAACAAAGACTCCTTAGAAGAACGAAGCCCATAACTATATCCGGCTATCAACCATAACCGACATACGCCTCCGGCTTGTTCCCGAAGCCTCCCTCCGGCTCTGATGCTTTCCCTCCATCTAAGTATTTGAAAGGTATCCTGGCATATAGATTTCCGGTCAAACTTTCCCTTATAAATAAAAAATAATAAAAAAAATTTGACTCGTCTTTGATTTTGTTATATATTTGACACAACAAATAATGACACATCAAACAAAATGGTATTTAAATTTGAGGAATCGGTAGGGTATTATCTGAACAGGACGGCTTCGATGATGCGGAGTAGTCTGCAACGTGCCTTGAATAAGGAGTACAAAGAGATAACCATAGATTACTGGGTCATTCTGAATTATCTGTGGACTAAAGACGGGTGGATACAGACCGAACTGGCCCGGATGTCTGGTAAGGACAATGCCAGTATGACCAGGATGCTTGATGGCATGCAAAAAAAGGGACTGATTGAACGAAAAGCGGATGAGAATGACCGCAGGGCACAACGGATCTTTCTCACTGAAAAGGGAAGGTCACTTGAAAAACCACTGAAGAAAATCGCCAGTGAAAATGTGTCGAAGGGTTTGAAGAATATATCGTCAAAGGATGTTCAGGAACTGAAAAGGATCCTGGAGGCCATAAATGAAAATTATTGATTTTTTTTAAAATAATAATTGATATATCAAAAATAGACACAACAATTAATAAGGATGTTTAATTAAAAATTTAAAGTCATGAAAACTCCGTTTACCATTGATCAATTTTTTGCAGTGTTTGAAAAATATAACACAGCCGTATACCCCGCCCAGATAATTTTCTTTGTGGCAGGTATTTCAGCCATTGCGTTGCTGCATTCGGGTACCCGTAACAAGGGAAAAATCATTACCATCATTCTTTCAGCTCTCTGGCTTTGGAATAGTCTGGTGTACCATTTGATGTTTTTCAGTACGATCAACAAAGCAGCCGTGGGATTTTGCTTTCTGTTTTTCATTCAGGCTGTACTCATGTTATATGAATCGCTGGTTAAAAGAAGGCTCGATTTTGGCTTTGGTCACCGAATAAAAGACTATGCTGGATATGGCTTTGTCCTTTATGGCTTGTTCCTTTACCCGGTCATTGACCTGCTAGCCGGTCATGATATTACCGGTGTGCTCTCTCTTGGGTTGCCCTGCCCGACTAACATTTTGACCTTTGGATTTTTTCTGCTTTCCTCTCAGAAATTCCGGCGTTATCTGCTCATCATTCCTTCCCTCTGGGCATTGATGGGAGTAAGTGCTGCATTGAACTTTGGTATTTACCAGGATTTTGTAATGACTTTAGCCGCCATTGTTACTGTTGTTCTCACCTGGCAATACCGTCGGCAGAGACCTGCCATCTCTTAAGTAAGCGATTTACAGAGCGCCTTGCCTCACCATGGCAGGTGTTAATAAGCCCGCCCTCAGGAACCGGAATCAAAGACCATAAGTTAAAAAGTTTATTATTTTTGCTATAGATTTAATCCGGCTGATGCCGGGCTTTTTTTTCATTGATCTAAAAAAGTGTCACGTTTCATGAGGTTCCATGGAAGAGCCGGCTGAAATTTATTCCCCGCCGTTCTATTCAACCACCACCATAGAGTGGTAACTGATGCATTCACCGGTAACCGACACGAAATAGATCCCGGGTGGATATTCCAGGGTTGAAATCGTGATTACACCACCGGAAGTTGCTATGGATTGAAAGATCTTACCAGCCGGGTTCACCATCGTGATATTTGACTTCATACCTTCCGGAATATCCAAAATCAGCATTCCATGCACCGGGTTAGGATAGATTCGTATTCTCTGCTCTATCCTTACAGTACCTGCGCCGGTTTCGGGATCGGCTACGGTTACCTCACAAGCGTCCGACAAACCGCTGTCGGTCGACCTTACCCTGACGATTGTTTCTCCAGGTGATATTGCGGTGATAGTGCCTTTTGCTGAGACGGTAACGACCTTTTCATTTGCTGAAGTCCATTTCACCTCAGGATAAAGTGCATCCGAGGGGAGAAGGGAATAATGCAATACCAGGGAATCTCCCGGGCTGAGGCTGACTTTTGCAGAATCGATCTGTACCGAGGTCACCACCCCGTCCGCCTGATTGTTGTTAATGCTGAGATTTGGACTAAGCATATCTCTTACATATTCGGTTATGGTTTTGTCCATGCCCAGGTCCCGTTTGATCAGCTCTTCATTTGGCCAGGGCCAGAGCGGTTGCGTTGTGAGTATACCATCCACGTACCGGTTGTTGACATAAGGCCCTGTTTCCTGTTTTATTTTTGAAGGTGAACCAATCAGCGCCCTCTCAGGAAGCTTCACTTCCTGGTCGGTTGACAGGACAAAACCGTAGTCGAGGGCATTCTTCCAGATCACCATGTCTTCAAATGAACCGTGCCAGTGTGACATAACATGGATAGCCGGGTTGGATCTTGGTAATTCAGTTCGCCAGTTGCCATTGTCGAGGTCGAAACATCCGAGAATCCGGTTCGCATCGGCAGGAAATGTATGATCGTCAAATACCATCCCTCCCTGTACAAGGCCCCATGGATTATCGGCATAGTAATCCGACTGGAGATGAAACCGTGTTCCGAAGGCAATGACGTTCTCTGCAATGCAGTTGACGCAGTCGTAAACGTTCATTCCTGCATGAGGTGCCCGGTCATATAAATCAGCCCTGAACACGCCTCTGCGGATGATAGAATTGCTACACTGGAAATAAGCAAAGACATATCGTCCCGTACCCCAGCCCCAGATATCTTCAGCCAGGATATGATCTGAATAGGCGATGCTGAATACATGGCAGTTGTCATCATACGTATCGAGGGCATGTCCGTCGATAGCCTGGAGATAACCGGCATTGAACCCTGCACACCTGGTCAGGGTCAGATAACTGGAGCTGAGTACACGCCAGGCATGATGCAAACTGTTTCCACCTTCGATGCCGTCAATTTTCATATAGGAAACATGATCAATATAGACCGCGTTGGTACGGGCAGTGTCTGCATTGATCAACACCGACCCCGCATGCTTTGCCATAAGTACGACGGGCTTTTCCTGTGTGCCTGATTTGTTTGAGATACTCAGGGTCTGATGATAAACCCCGTCCAGAAAGATGAGCGTGTCTCCGGGATTTAGTGATGCAACAGCATTGTTTAATGAACCCGAAGGATGTAATTCATCTGAGCCATTCCCATTGCCTGATGGAGCAACAAAAATGGTCTTTGCCTGAACGGTCTGATATAAGCTGAAATAAAAAATGAATAACAGCAGGACTGCTGAATTGGTAATTAGTTTCATAGATAATTTTCCAGGATAATAATTAAAGTCTCTCTTCGGGTTAAAGATAGCGATATTTACCAATCCTTCACGGAAGAAGTAAAGATCATGAAACCGTCAGAATTTAAAAGGGTATCCCATTATTTTGCATCTGTCGTCTTCAGATAATCCTGCAGATAAATAAATACCCCGGCTGTCCATCCAAGGAAGGGGCGGCTGACATATTCATTATCCAGAATGTTCCCGTCTGTGACATTGTATTTCTCATAGATTTTTCCCGGTTCGCGTCGTATGGTGTCCTGTTTGTTTTGCTCAATGGCAGTCACCGGGACCGGATCCAGAAAGTTTTTGGTCAGAATATCCAGGTACTTTGCCGCAACACGCCTGGCATCCTGAAAATATCCATAATTATCGAGTGCTTTAACAGCAAGATAGTAAATCGGCGGCCATCCTGCCGGGTAGTCCCATTGGTAGGTATGCTCATGTTCCGCCTTTGCACAGATGGTCACACCGTAAGCATATTCGAACAACGGAAGATTTTTCACGATTTTTTCTGCCTGTTCTTTGGAAGCGATCCCGGCCCACATGGGATAAAGAGTCACCACGCAAGGCAGGGTCGCAAATTTATGGTTTACAAAATCGTAGTCCATATAAAGTCCTTTATCCGGGTTCCAAAGGTAACGGTTGATTTTCTCCTTTCTCTGATCTGCCAGTTTATCCCAGTCGGGTTCGGCACCTGCATCCAGTCCGGCTTCCTTCACCATCCATGCAAAATTCTTTTCATACAGATACAGATTTGAATTCAGGTCGACGGATGCGAAATTCGGGCAGTGGTGATCATACCGTGGGGTAAAATCCATGGTTTCGGCTTCAGGAAGCCAGTTTGATGCGATTTCGAGTTTTTCCTGGCGGCTGAGGTTTTCAGGAAAACTGAACCGGCCTTTCATCTGATTGTAGAAAGTTAGCAGTTCCTTTTCCGTGGCATGGTGATAGAATCGTTGCAGGCCCGGTATTCCGGTGGTATGATTTTCAATGGCACTGGCTGAGGTATCCGTCCAGAAGGAATATTCCTTTTTCAGGGTATAATAGGCTTCTTTCAGCCACATTTTATCTTTTTGCGGAGTTTTCTCATAGACATCTCTCACCATCATGGAAAGGAAAGGTGTCTGGGAACGGTTCAGTCCCCAGGGTTCACTGGCATTGGGGACAAAGCCCAGGGTGTCGACTTCAGAAAGCAAGTTATCTGTAGCGTTCAGGGCATATTGCTGAAGACTGTCCACCTCCAGTAGTCCGGCATCCGTGAAATAAGTGTCCCAGTAAAACTGTATGCTCCTGTGAGCAGCGATGGAAAAAAACGGCTTCGGCAACGGCATACTTCCGGGCATCTGCCATGATGATGAATCGACTTTTGATTTATACCAGTTTTCAAGGATAAACGTCCTGACCTGGCCATACTGTCCGGTGAAACGGGGCTGGTAGGCCTTCTCACTCTGCCGTTGAGAATTGCATGAAACTGCAGTCAGTACGAGTAAAGCCAGCGCCGGGATGAATAAGGATTTGGATTTCATTATATCGACTTTTAAAAATTCAATATTAATCGGTAAAGTTAAATAATGACTGGTAAAAATGAAGGATTGTACTTTATTAATATGGCAACTTTTTCCGGTTTACTTCTTGCTAAAGAACATAGCACCTTCCTGCTGTAAATCATACGCCGGAATGAAGAGTAAAATTAAATTTGCAGTCCATTAAATGTGAAAAATATGTCTGAATACGAATCAAATATTAATCCGGACAGGCTGGTGAGATTTCTTAAAAAGCCGGCCTCACAATTTACCTGTGATGATATCATCCATTATGTTGAGGCTAATGAGATCAGGATGATTAACTTTCGATATGTTGCGGAGGATGGGAAGCTCAAAACTTTAAATTTCATCGTGAACAGCGGGGATCATTTGCGACAGGTTCTGACTTACGGAGAACGGGTCGACGGATCGAGTCTTTTTTCATTTATTGATGCCTGTTCGAGCGATTTATATGTTATTCCGCGCTTCCGCACAGCCTTCCTGAATCCTTTCTCAGAGGTGCCGGCTCTTGACATCTTATGTTCATTTTACACCAGTGACGGTGTGCCGCTCGAAAATTCGCCCGAGTTTGTTTTGAAAAAGGCTCATCAGCTTTTCAGGGAAAGCACAGGCATGACGTTTAAGGCCCTCGCTGAGCTGGAATATTATATCAACAGTCCGAAAGATCCCCATTTTATATCCGAAGATCAGCGAGGTTACCATTTATCGGCTCCTTTTGCCAAATGGGAAGCCTTCAGGGTGGAGGCTATGGCCTTGATTGCGTCCTGCGGAGGTCTGATCAAGTATGGCCATAATGAAGTAGGGAATTTTACCACGGAAGCCGAATCTTTTGAGCAGCATGAGATAGAGTTTCTTCCGTGTGAGGCTGAGAATGCCGTTGATCAGGTTGTTGTGGCCAAATGGATCCTGAGAAACCTGGCCATGAAATATGGCTTTGAGCTGAGTTTTGCGCCCAAGATTTCTGTCGGAAAAGCCGGCAGTGGGTTGCATATTCATATGATGCTGGAGAAGGACGGGCAAAACATGATGTCGTCGGATCAGGGTTTAAGTACTCAGGCAAAAAAAATGACGGCCGGAATTTTGAAATTATCCTCCGCTCTGACTGCATTCGGAAATACGATACCCACTTCATATTTACGGTTGGTTCCCAATCAGGAAGCTCCCACCAGTATTTGCTGGGGAGACATGAACCGAAGAGTACTGGTGCGGGTGCCCCTGGGATGGCTTGGCAGGAACACGATGATCTTTGATGCAAATCCGCTGGAAAAGAAGGTGCCGTTGGCATCACCCGGCAAGCAAACCATTGAATTCAGGGCTGCTGATGGCTCAGCGGATATCTACTGTCTGATGGCCGGACTTATCATCGCTTCGCTTCACGGATTGGAGTCGCAAGACAGTCTTTCCCTGGCTGAGGCTCTATATGCCAGTCATGATATTCACAAAGAATCCGGGCAGCCTGAGAAGTATGACCGTTTGCCGGCTTCATGTCATGAATCGGCTCAAGCATTGAAGTCATTGAGATCCCACTTCGAGAAGGACGGCATTTTTCCTTCAGGCATGATTGATTATCAGATACGCAAACTCGAATCTTATGGTGACAAGGATCTTTCAGAAAAACTTTACGGAAAAAAAGAAGAGATAAGGAAACTGGTGATAGAGCATATTCATGTCATGTGACCCGTGTGAGTTCAGGGTGCAAGGCGTTCCAACGTCCATCCCGGTCCGGAACTGCGGAATACCAGCCGGTCATGAAGTCTTCCCGGGGCGCCCTGCCAGAACTCAAAATAGTCGGGAACAAGTCTGTACCCTCCCCAGTGGGGTGGACGTGGTACATCCTTTCCTTCAAACTTATATTCAAAATCCTTATACCGGTTTTGGAGTTCATCCCTGTTTGCGATGACCTTACTCTGGGGTGAAGCCCATGCTCCGATCTGGCTGTCTCTGGGCCGTTCTGCAAAATAGCGGTCGGATTCCTCACGTGAAACGAAGCTTACGCGGCCTTCAACCCTGACCTGCCGTTCGAGCTGGGGCCAGAAAAACACGACGGCAGCGACAGGGCTGGCCTCCAGCTCCGAAGCTTTCCGGGAATGGTAGTTGGAATAAAAGATGAGTCCTTCATGGCTGAGTCCTTTAAGAAGTACAACTCTTGCTGAGGGACTGCCTTGTTTGCCAAGGGTGGCCAGGATCATGGCATTGGGTGTGATGAGGCCTGCTGCAATGGCTTCATTGAGCCACAGGTCCAGTTGAGTGAACGGATCTGTGGAGATGGATTCTTCACTCAGGGATGAATAGTGGTATTCTTTTCTGATGGCTGATAATTTTTTTTTCACAACATCCTCCTGCTGTTTGGTTTTCCGGCAGTGAAAAGAGCAGTCAGAACATCATATTCTAGAACGCAGCTTTCAGGCTCAGGTCCAGGCTTTTTATCTGATGGGTGAGAGCACCCACAGATATGAAATCCACACCTGCTGCCGCATATTCCCGCATGGTCTCTTTAGTGATCCCTCCGGAGGATTCCGTTTCAAGTCTGCCGGCAATCATGCCAACGGCTGTCCGGGTCAATTCCGGGGTGAAATTATCGAGAAGGATACGATCCACACCTCCAACGCGGAGGATCTCATCAACATCGCCCAGACTGCGTGCTTCGATTTCGATCTGGAGATCTTTGCCATGTTCTTTAAGATATTCCTTTGCCTGTCTGATGGCATTTGAAATTCCACCTGCAAAATCGATATGATTATCTTTGATCAGGATCATGTCAAAGAGACCCACCCGGTGATTAAATCCCCCTCCCAGCTTTACCGCTTCTTTTTCACCATATCTCATGCCCGGAGTGGTTTTACGGGTATCCAGGATCCGGGTTTTAAAACCCTCCAGCAGCCTGACATATTCCCGGGTCTGCGTGGCCACGCCGCTTAGACGCTGCATGACATTCAGAACGAGCCGCTCGGTTTGCAGGATGGAACGCACACTTCCGGAGACTTCATAAATGATATCACCCGGACGTATGACTGAGCCGTCGGGGATGATCACCCTCAGAGACAGGCTGGGGTCGAATTTTGCATAGATGCGTGAGGCAATGAAAACGCCGGCAATGATGCCGCTGTCTTTGACAAGAAGCTGCGCTTTCCCCCTGGCTTCTTCGGGGATGGTTGAAAGGGTGGTATAGTCTCCGTCACCAATGTCTTCTGCAAACCAAATATCTATCGATTGGTCAAGCAAATCATCAAAATGATGCTTCATTTTCTTTTTCTATTCTTAAAAGCTGAACAACATCTTTGTCCCCGTTTTTTTTGAAGTACAGATTAACCCTGTAATTACCCTTGGCGGTACTCATGATGGCGATGACAAATTTGGATTCTTTTTTTTCACTTTCAAATTTAATCTCAAAATTTTCCGGAACATGAGCTGTGAAAAAAGTATCCAGGATTTTTGTGGCCTCTTCTTTTCCCGTATCATATTCTTTGTCAAGAATGCTTAATTTTATCTGATCATCGAAATGGGGTGTCAGAAGAAGACTGTTCCCTGTCCGGAAGCCCTTGGTGATATCAGAAGATAAAGGAATGTGCTGCGCCCAGGCCGTCTGGTATTGCATAACCAGACAGATGAACAGCAGAGGAATGAATAAAAATTTACTTGCGGGATGCATTGTTTTACCGCTTAATTTGCTGCAATATACTAAAAATCTTATAAAGCCTGATTTATGAAACTAACGCTCATCATGACCGGAAAAACAGGACAATCCTGGCTTGTCGATGGTATGAATGAATATATCGGCCGGCTGGGACATTATATCCCTCTCACTATCATAGAAACACCGGGTATACGAAAGACACGCAGCATGCCGGAACAGGAGCAGAAGAACAGGGAGGGTGAGCAGATCATCCGACAGATTCCAAAGGGGAGCACGTTGATCCTGTTGGATGATAAGGGTAAAAAGTTTACCTCCGAAGGATTTGCCGGGTATATGCAGAAAAAGATGAATGAAGGGCGCGATATTTGTATGGTGACCGGAGGTGCTTACGGATTTTCGGATGATCTTTATCATATGGCTGAAATGAATTTGTCACTTTCCCTGATGACATTTTCACACCAGATGGTCAGGCTGATCCTGCTTGAACAGTTGTACAGGGCGTTTACAATTATCCGGGGAGAACCATATCATCATTCCTGATGACGAAATAATTACATACTTATTTGTACTTTAGTCCTGCTAATTATTTTTTATGATCCTGAAAAGAACCATCCGGTCAGCATTCGGAACAGGGAGGTGGTTATTCCTTCTGATGGTCATCCTTCTGATGATCTCCATGTATTTTGAGAGAAGAACAGCCGTAAGTTTTTACACCAAAACCGATGTTGAGGAATTTCAAAAAACACTCATCAGGAAGGAAAATCGTTTAGGCGACATCCTGGATATTCTCGGGAAAGAATACAGGACACCCGGTGAAGATGAGCTTTTTACCCATGTGCCTGAATACATATACAACCTCTATAAGGCTGAAGGGCTGGCTGTATTTGCGTACCGGAAGGATAGCCTTTCTTTCTGGAGTGACAATTCCGTTCCCGTACCTGAACTGGCCGATCAAATTCCGGAGAACGCCGTCGACCAGATTGGGAATTCTATATTTCTTAAAAAAGAGCGGCTTCTTCCGGGTAACGACAGCCTGAAACTGATAGGTCTTGTATTGATAAAAACGGAATATCCGTACGAAAATCGATTTTTGCACAACGGTTATCAGTCTGATTTTTCTTTTTCTCCGGCCGTCAGGATAAGGAATTCCGCACCCCGGTTCAAGAATCCCATAACGGGACAGGGTTACCCGGTATATGATGCATCAGGAAATTATATTTTCAGCATCGATCTTGACAGTGCTAACCGTTCAAGGGAGACGCAAATGGTGATCTGCCTGGTTTTTTACCTGCTCACTTTTTTTGTTTTCCTGATGTTCCTGAGACGATTTATCCGCAATGCCCCTCATCGCCTGCATAACTTGCTGATAGTGCTTATGGCTCCAGTCCTGTTTTTAGTGTATTATTTACTGTCCTCTTCCCGACTGCCGGCAACGGTTTTCGATCTTGATCTATTTTCTCCCGATCTCTTTGCCCGGTCAGCCATCCTTCCTTCCCTGGGTGATTTGTTCTTCCTGACTGTCATCGCCTTTTTTATAATTTACAATTTTTATACGGATTTTCAGTTCAGGCTTCCGGCAGTGAAAAAATTAAACCCCGCTTCTGTTTTGCTTTTTGCCGTTGCCGGAATTCTTGCAATGCTGTTGTACCTCCTGAATATATTTGTTTTTAAAAGCATCATCGTTGATTCAACCATATCTTTCGAGGCCTATAAAGTTATGACCCTGTCTGTGTACACATTTATAGGACTGCTTATTCTGGCTCTTCAGTTTACGACTTTTGCCCTGGTGACAGACAAGGTCTTTTCTGTCCTTCAGCTTAACAGGAACCGCCGGGCAGCACTCGTTTTTATGATAGGATTGATCCTGTTGATCGTTCTTCCGCTGATTGTTCCCCTGAAATTGACGGTGAATCCTGAGACCACGGTTTTTTATGCGATTATGGTATTTTTATTGTATTATTTCCGTTTCAGCGACCGTGTTCACTACCGTTTTTCCACATTTGTGGTTTACGTTCTTCTTTTATCGGCATTTTCCGTTTTTGAAATCACACGTTACAGCAATTTGAAAAGCCGGGATGAGATGAAAATGGAAGCCGTCAGTTTGTCTGCCGAACATGATCCTGTGGCAGAGCTTCTCTTTCCCGAACTCGACAAAAAGATTCGCGGGGATGAGGAATTAAAGAAGATGCTTTTTGAACAGGATTTTAATATTGAAGAATTTTACGCCTATATGCAGAGAAAATATTTCAGTGGTTTCTGGGATAAATATGATCTGCAGATCACACCCTGCGGTCCGCAGGACAGTGTTTATGTTTCTCCTCCCGAAGGCACCTACTATCATTGCTACAATTTTTTTTATGAATATGTTCTTCGCGACGGCATACAGGTTCCGAATACCGATTTCTTCTATCTTGATAACCTGAACGGCAGGATCAGCTATTTCGGTGATATCACTTTTGAAGGCCCCGGCAAACGTGAGATCACGCTTTTCATCGAACTGGACTCCAGATTGATCTCCGAAGGACTGGGGTATCCCGAATTATTGCTTGAGGATCACTTCATCAATACAAGCTATGAATATCCATGGGCAAAATATAACCGTGGAAAACTGATCACAAGTTCAGGCAATTTTGCCTATTCCATGTCGAGTAATATCTATACCAGCGGGAAGGAAGGCTTTGAAATGGTCAGGTTTGATAAATATGATAACCTGGTCTATAATATCGACTCGACCAACACCATCATTGTCAGCAAACCAGCTGTTTTCTGGGTTGATATCCTGATTTCATTTTCTTATGTATTCAGTTTCTTCTTTATTCTCCTGATCATCCTGCTGTTCATGACCAACATCAGCCCGATAACCTTAAGAATTCACTGGAATTTCAAGAACAAGATCCAGGCTGCAATGACGTCACTGTTGTTCTTTTCGTTAATCCTGATCGGTGCAGGAACCGTATATTTCAGTATCAGGCAGTATAAAAGCCGGCAAACCGAACTGCTGGAAGAAAAAATTCAGTCGGTATATGTGGAACTGATCCATAAGCTCGAATTTGAAACGGACCTTCATCACTGGTCTGGAGATGACTATGTTAGTCTGAATGAGTTGCTTCAGAATTATTCCAACGTATTTTACACCGATATAAACCTGTTTGATCAGGACGGACAATTACTGGCAACTTCCCGGCCCGAAATCTTTAAAATGGGCCTTACCGGAAACATGATGGATGCCCAGGCTTTTAAAGAAATGGCGGTATTAAAACGTTCGGAATACATTCATGATGAGCAGATTGGAGGTCTGAAGTACCTGTCGGCCTACGTCCCCTTTGTAAACAGCGAGAATAAGGTGCTGGCCTATCTGAACCTGCCCTACTTTACCAGACAGGATGAACTGACGCGTGAGATCACCAATCTGGTTGTTGCCATCATCAACATCGTCGTGCTGCTGTCGCTGCTGAGTTTCACGATAGCGGTTTTCATGTCAAACAGGATCACTCATCCACTGAGGCTTTTGCAGGATAACATCGCACGGATAAGCCTGAATGAGAAGAATGAAAAGATTGCCTATGAAGGAAATGATGAGATCGGGAGTCTTGTTGAAGAGTACAATCACATGGTGGATGAATTGAAAAACAGTGCTGAACTGCTGGCCCGAAGTGAGCGGGAATCGGCCTGGCGTGAGATGGCCAAACAGATTGCCCATGAGATTAAAAATCCGCTGACACCAATGAAGCTGGGTATACAACATCTTCAAAGGATATGGAATGAAAGGGATGACCAGCGAGGTGACCAGGCGGATAAAATTACCCGTACCCTGATCGAACAAATCGATAATCTCTCCTCAATAGCAACGGAGTTTTCCAACTTTGCCAAAATGCCATCTGCCACTAATGTTAAACTGGATCTTGTGGAACGCCTGAGAGATGCCATCAGGCTCTTTGCTGAATATGATAAATACACCATAAATCTGAACACTGGGGTATTTGAACATGTTTATATAAATGCCGACCGGGAACAGTTCAACCGGGTTCTGATAAACCTTATAAAAAATGCCATGCAGTCTTTTTCAGAAGGAAGGGAAGGGCAGATAGACATTAGTCTCGGGAAAACCGGCAGTCATGCCCTCATCAGTGTATCCGACAAAGGGAAGGGGATACCGGAAAATATTAGAGACCGGCTCTTTCAGCCAAACTTTACAACGAAGACCAGTGGTATGGGAATGGGATTGGCGATTGTCAAGAGCATCGTTGAGGCTGCAGGAGGGAAGATATGGTATGAGACTGAGATGAAAAAGGGCACAACGTTTTATGTTCAGTTGCCACTCGCAAATGATGAGCAGGGATGAAACAGTATGTCAACAAGTACCCACTTACGATAAGGATCAGCTTCCTTCTTTTGGCACTGATTCTTTTCTTTTATGCGGTTATTGCTGCGAAGGATTTTCTGTACCCGATCGTTCTGGGTGTTCTATTTGGTTATCTCCTTTACCCTGCGGCCCGTCTTTTTGAGAAAATCGGTATACCGCGTATCCTGTCTAACCTTCTGAGTATCCTCCTTTTTTTGCTCTTTGTGGGCGCCGGACTTTTTTTCATTTACAAACAGGTTGGTGGATTTATCGACGATTTTCCTGTCTATAAAATCAAAGCCCTCGCAAATATCGACCGGCTTGAAAGTACCATTGAGAAAAATTTCGGGGTAAAGAACCTTCGCCTGGTCGATTTTATCCGGTTCAGGGTCAGGCATCTCTTCGATGTGGGTAATACGATGGTTAACAAGGCATTTACAAACACTGCAGGAACGGTGTTCAGACTGGCCATCCTGCCTGTATTTATGTTTCTGTTCCTTTTTTACCGGACCAAGCTGGCCATTTTCATCCTTAAACTGGTTCCTCCTGAAAACAAAAGGAGCGCCATTTGGGTGCTTAAGGAATTTGCCAGCGTCGTCCCCAGCTATATGGGAGGTGTTTCTACTGTCGTACTTATCCTTGCAGTCATTAATTCAACCGGTCTCCTTATTGTTGGTGTCGATCATGCTATTGTTTTTGGGGTGATCTCTGCAATCTGTAATTTTATTCCCTATTTCGGCACCCTGATCGGAGGCTTCTTCCCTGTCATATTTACCCTGCTTACCGGTGATTCATTCATGCTGCCGGCAAGAGTCATCGCCTTTTTCGCTATCGTGCAATTCATCGAAAATAATATCCTGACACCGAATATTGTTGGGAACAGCCTTCGGTTAAATCCGATGGTGATTATCCTCGGCATCATAGGTGGAGGAATGGTCTGGGGGATCCCGGGAATGTTTGTCATCGTTCCCCTCCTGGCCATGGTGAACATAATCGGTGAACATTTCACGAAACTTCAGCCTTTTTCCTATCTTCTCGGGATCAAGGGGGCCAGGAAACATTCAATTACCATTGCCAATATCCGGCGCTTTTTCAACAGGATGAAACGGAGATAAATACTTCTTTGGTAATTTTCATAATTTGTTAATGTTTTCTGAACTTTTGGAAACAATCTTCGTATTTTATTAACTACTTTAGTTCGGTATTTATGTTAAATAGTTTCCGCATTGAGTATAATTAGGCAATATACCCAGCTTGTAACCATTGTAACCCTGTTGATATTTCATTTCCCGGACCTGTTTTCACAACAGGTCGTAGATGGTTCACGTGCTGTATATACCCGTATTAACAGGGTCAGTTGTGATAATGCGAACGACCCTGATACCATTTATGTGACCACCGCAGTTTCATTTGCCGTTCATGACACCGTCCTGGTATTCCAGACGATTGGTGCTTCCGCAAATCCTCCCAGCTGGCCTTCGGGAAAGGGAGAGGTGGAGAGTATGTTCAATACCGGTAAATATGCCATTTTCAAAATAGGGGAGATTATCGACGATACAACGATCGTACTGAACACGACCCTGCCAAATATGAAAGCCTATATGCCCGGTGAAGCCGGACAGTTGATTAAAATTCCTACTTACGAACGCGCCACCGTTGAACCAGGCTTCGATTTTCCTGCCTGGGACCCGGTGACAAAAACAGGGGGTATTTTTCCCCTGATTATCAGGAAAACACTTTATCTGAACGCAGAAATGAACGCAAGCGGCAAAGGTTTTAAGGGTGCTCAGCCTGCAGGTCAGTATACAAATGACTGTTCAGACGGTAATTTAGCGTACCTGAACGGGTATTATGCCGAGACGGCCCAGGATACGGCGGGTGAAAAAGGAGGGAGCCTTGTACGGGCAAGCTATGGCTATACACGAGGCAAAGGTCATCTGGGATCAGGCGGTGGTGGTGGCAACGGGAAGTTCTCCGGTGGAGGCGGTGGTGGAAACAAAGGTCAGGGCGGAAACGGTGGCTCTGAAGCTTCTTCCTGTCCCGTTCCCGGGAAAATCGGTGGTGAATTTGGTCCGGGACTGGGAACATTTTACAGCAACAATACAGGTAATGTTTACTTCAACAGGATCTACCTGGGCGGAGGCGGAGGTACAGGCACCCAGGACCCAGCCTCTTCCAGATCAGCTACCAGAGGAGGAAACGGTGGGGGGATTATTATAGTTATCGCCGATACCCTGGTGGGTAATGGGAATGTTATTTCTGCCAATGGCGAAAGTGTGTCAGCTGTTGCATCGGCTGGCGCCGGTGGGGGAGGTGCAGGAGGTGTCGTTGTGCTGAATGTGGAAACTTATGTCGGGAATCTGAATGTGCAGGTCAGGGGCGGAAATGGGGGTAATACCATGGTATTACCCGACAGTACGGGACCTGGCGGCGGCGGCGGCGGCGGAATGATATGGTACAAGGGAGCAAATCTGCCGGCAACGGTTACCATCGACACCCTTCATGGTAATTCCGGTAAGATCGAGGGCACCGTGGATAAGTTCCGCGACGCCAGCAAAGGTTCTGACGGCAATTCTCAGGCAAAGCTCATTGTTCCCATCCGCGGTTTTATCATCAATACTATGCCCGATGATCAGACGATTTGCCAAAATGAAAGCCCGAATATCCTTAATGCTCTTGTTCCGATGGGAGGCAGCGGAGCATTCTTTTATAAATGGCAGGAAAGCTTGAATGCCGTCACCTGGAATAATGCCGCCGGTCCCAATCCCATAAACCAGAGGACCTATCAGCCACCGGTACTCACCGATACTATGTACTACCGCAGGATCGTGACGGACCAGACTAACGCTGATCTGGCCGATACCAGCTTTTTTGTCACCATCTTAGTGGAGCCGGATCTGGTGAATAATATCATCGCAAGCGACGACACCGTTTGTTATAACCTTTCACCCGGCGTTTTGTCCGCCCCCACAGGAATGTCGGGCGGACTTGGGATCTACGATTATCACTGGATCCGGGGCGGAACCGATAACCTGTGGTCGGATGCAACGGGCACGGCCAACCAGACTTCCTATTCGGTTCCCCTACTTACCGATACAACCTTGTATAAACGGATCGTAACATCGGGTGTTTGTGTCGATACCAGTAACAAGGTAACTATTACCGTGCTTTCTAACCTTACGGGAAATACCATTTCTGCCCCTCAGACTCTCTGCAACAACCAGTCTCCTGCAGCTCTCACCGGTCCGGTTCCTTCCGGTGGGGATCCGGCAGATAAACGCTATTTCTGGGAAGTCAACCAGTCGGGGACCTGGAACCCTGCCGGGAATACTTCCAGGAACTATTCCACTATCGGCCCGCTCAGTGAAGGATTTTACAGCTACCGGAGAACTGTCTTTTCCGGATCAGACGATGCCTGTGTTAGCATAAGCAATGCTTTGCTGATCAGCGTTCTTCCGGATATTACGAATAATGTTCTTCTGGACATCGATACCACTATCTGCGCAGGTCTCCCGAGTTTAAGCATTGCCGGGAATGTTCCTTCGGGCGGTAATTCCCCGGATTATAACTACGTATGGCAGAGCAGACCGGATGGATCTACAGTGTGGACCTCGGCAGCCGGACAGGCATCCAACCAGGTGTTCGAACCCGGCTCCCTTGGCACTTCAACATGGGTTCGCCGTACGGTTTATTCAGGTGCCGGAGATGTATGCATGAACGTCTCGGATTCCATAAAAATATCGACACTTCCGGCCATTAGCGGAAACACAATCTCTGCTCCGCAATCCGTGTGTGAAGGCATACAACCCGCTGATCTTACCGGCAGCACGCCATCAGGCGGCGGAGAAGGCCCTGGTACTTATTCCTGGAAATGGCAGAAAAAATCTTCAGGAGACAGCCAGTTTACAGATATTGCCACAGGCGGTGCTCAGAAAAATTATGCCTTCAGCCAGGCCCTGAACGATACCACCCTGTACCGCCGTATTGTGCTTTCCGGTCCCTCAACCTATTTTACATGTAAGGATACGAGTGCTACACTTAAGATATCAGTTCCCCCGGCCATAGGGAACAACCTGATTTCCGGTCCTTCCGCCCGCGAAACCTGCGTCGGTACTCAGCCTCCAGTTTTGCAAGCCTCCGGCAATGTAAATGGCGGAAATGGTGCGTATTCATATACCTGGGAAGAAAGCCCGGACGGCATATCCTGGGTTGATGCCCAGGGAGTGAACAGTGAGACTGATTATCAGCCCACCATTCTTAATAATCCGATGCAATACCGCCGTATCGTTCAATCGGCGACCGTATGCTCCGATACAGCACCTACCATTCGTATCGACACACTCGAAAGGCCGGGCCTGACTTTGCTGACAGCAAACAGGGATTCCATTTGTCACCTTGAGAAGAATTTCGCCCTCGCGATTGACATCCGGAACGGGGCGCCCGTATATACTGCCTGGTATTCAGACGGGACCGGAGGCGGGAGTACTGAAGTGAACAATCTCGGCCAGAACGGTCAGATCCCGATAAACAGTTTTCCGCAACAACGCATTTCCTATATTTTCAGAATAGATTCGCTTGCGGATTCAAAAGGCTGCTACACCAGAAGTGCAAACCTGTCACAGTTTACAGCTCAAAGTGAATTATTCCCCGATGCCGAACCAGTTATCCTGCTCGACGACAGTACGGCAGTTTGCGGCAATGAACTGCAAATCACCGGAAACCCGGATATCGGCATCAATTACTTCTGGACGGTTTCGAACCCTGACATAACCATTGACAACAGCCATGCAGAACAAAGTCGGGCGACAGTGGCACCCAATTTTAACATGCAGCAGACTTATCTTAAATTCTACGCTTATTCTCCAGGCTGTCAGAATATATCGGGATATACACCCTCCTATGATTCGGTGAAGGTCGCCTTCTTTGAACAACCCGGACCCCTGCAGTTCACCGACAGTTCAGTGGTCGTATATATTACCGATAAATATACAGTTCATTACAATGAACCAAACGCCGGGCAAATGTACTGGACCGTCCTGGACGGAGATGGTAAATTTACCGGTATTGCTTCCGATTCAACCCTTATTTACGATATTCCGGAAAATCAAAGCGTATTCCGGCTTACCATTTCCAATGGAAACTGCGTACCTGTATCTGATGATATTACCATTAACCGCCGAAATGTGAATGTGTACGACGGGATCTCACCGAAGAATGCCGACGGGATCAATGATTTCCTGGTAGCCGAAGGACTGGATACCGAAGATGTGAACTTTACCTTCCAGGTTTTCTCTACCAGCGGACTCCTGGTAAAAGAGATCACCGATAAAGATATTGACCGGCTGGGATTTAAGAGAGGACTTCCAAACAATGGTCTTGAGCTCTGGGATGGGAAAGGGAAAATCGGGGACAATGTCGTTCCGGCCGGTGTGTATTACTATGTGCTGATGATCAAATATAAGGGTGTAACGTATCCGCCGGCTAAAAACTATGTAGTTGTTAAATAAGATGATGAAACGAACGCTCATATTGTTTTTTCTTGTCCTCGCTGCCCTGGATGCCGGCGCACAATTTGATATCCCCAGGCTCAGCCAGTATCTGATAAATGGTATGGTGATTAATCCCGCCTATGCTGGTAGCCGAGAAGCCTTAAGTATTACGGCCGTTGATAAGGAATATCTTACAGGCTTTGCCGGCCACCCAAGGACAATGAAATTTGCATTCCATACACCACTGAAGAATGAACATGTAGCCCTGGGATTCAGCATGGAGAATAACTACAATCCATTAGTGAAGAATACCGGGATCTATGGCGACTATGCTTACCGGATATGGCTTGGCGGTGTGCGACTGTCTTTAGGACTAAAAGCCGGCATATATCATTACACTGAAGATTTCTCCGGAGATTTTAACCTGTATGATCAGGCGCAGAACGATCCTTCATTTATCAACAGCAGTGGCTACGCTCCAAATTTCGGAGCCGGGGTTTACATCTACAACAATAAGTTTTTTACGGGATTTTCAGTTCCGTACTTCCTTGATTTTCCACGGGAAGGCAATAATTTTAATTTTAATACCGGAAGTTATCATTACATCCTGACCGGAGGTTACCTGTTTGACGTTTCCCCGGACTTCAAGGTGAAACCTTCCACGCTGATCGATTACAGCACTGCAAACCTGGATGTTCAGGCGGGACTCAATTTTATCCTGTTCCAGGATAAATTGTGGACGGGTGCCATGTACAGGCCAAGCGCCAGTGCATTTACCGGAATCATTGAATTCCAGGTCACCAGCTGGCTTAGGTTAGGATATGCGTATGATTATTACTTTACCGATCTGAGCAGGGTCTCCAATGGTACGCATGAGATCATGCTCAGGTATGAACTTAATTTCAAGTCTAACGCTGACAGCCCTTTCTATTTCTGATATGAGGAGATGTTATTATATATACGGATTCATTTTTTTTCTGACCGGCCTGTGCAATGCCTTGCAGGCTCAGTCTTACATTAAAACTTCCAAGTTCCAGGTTTCTACTAACAACTTTAATGAAGTAGCACCTGTGATGACCAGTGCCGGATTGGTATACTGTTCCGATAAAACATCAAGTTCTATGATGAATTACAAGGATAGAAATGACCTGCCAATGTATAACATCTTCATCTTGCCACGAAAAGGAAAGAATGAGTGGGGATCACCTCAACTTTTTTCGGCGACCCTGAAAACGAATCAGAATGATGGTCCCATATCTTTTAGCGGGAATGGTAAGCTTGCTGTCTTTACCCGGAATTATTCCATTAAATCCTACGGGAGTGATCTTAAGGGGAATCCTAATTTCGGCCTCTTCTTTGCCGATAGTACGGAAGCCGGCTGGACGAATATCAGAGAATTTGAATACAATGATCATGATGCACACACAACCCATCCTTCACTGGATTCCAGCGGGACAACGCTTTACTTTGCTTCTGACCGGAAGGGTGGTATCGGTGGGTATGACCTGTATGTCTCATATTTCAAAAACGGCGAATGGACCATGCCGGTAAATTTGGGTCCCCCAATCAATAGCCCGGGAAACGAGATTTACCCTTATATCCATCCTTCCGGTCGCCTGTATTTTTCCTCCGACAGCCACGATAACACTAAGGATTACGACCTGTTTTACAGTGAGATATACAACAATCGATGGATACAGCCGGTGAAACTGCCTTCCCCCTACAACTCCAGACGGAATGATTTTACCTATTATGCCGACAGAGACTTTAATTCCGGATTTTACACTTCCGACTTGAGAGGAAAAATGGATATCTACTCCTTTTCTTCAACAATACCTTCCTTCGACGTCTGCAAAAAACAGGTTGAGGATAATTTCTGTTATGTTTTCTACGAAGAAAATACGGTTACCCTGGATACAACGCTCTACGTCTATGAATGGGACCTCGGTGATAACTCAAAAGAAAGGGCAAAGGAGGCCGAACATTGTTACAACGGTCCGGGGGATTACACGGTTAAACTTGACGTGATCGATAAATTGACCGGCATTGTGCAGTTTAACCAGGCCGAGTATAAAGTTGAAGTCAGAAAAACCGTTCAATCTTATATCACCTGTCCTGACACTATGAAGACGAATGCCGATGTCGCAATGAATGGTCTGGAATCTTATTTTGGAGATGCCACACCGGGAGAATATTACTGGGATTTTGGCGACGGGTCCAGGGGCATGGGTGCTTCCGTTACACACAGTTATGCTATACCTGGGATCTACCAGGTTAAACTGGGGGTTATCGAGGAAAGCAATGACCCTGAAACCGCAAGGAGATTCTGTTCGTATAAGACCATTGTTGTCGGGGAATAAGTTAAATCCGTCCAAAATATAGTCCGGCAAGCTGGATAGCTCATCAAATTTTACTTATTTTAGAGGAATTTTTCAAAAAAGCACGAATTATTTGTTCTGAAATTTGTTAACGCAAATTTATATATGAAGGTATATTTAATATTCATTTCATGGTTCTTTAGTGGATTCATTGCACTAAATGCGCAGCCTGTGCCAAACGTTGAGGAGAATATTCCATACCTGATGACATTTGGCAAACAGGCTGAGACGAGCTGGGGTGATGATGATTTCTCTCAGACTTTCTTTTTCCTGCTGCCAAAAGATTACAGCCAGCCTGTTTTTATCTGGGTCTATGACCCTGATGTCGGAGGTGAAGTGGATGAGATCGCCGGCGAATGGAATACCCGCGTGAATTATTCCATCTATGGAGGCAAGGGATGCTGGTCCAACCCCGACGCACAGGGAACCGATCCTGTGGGTGAATATCGCAGCGGGACCCTGCTGGCAACAAAAACCTTTGGCGAAGATCCCCGTTATGACCAGAACTGGTACGTTTTCGGCCCTTTCAACCCATCGGAAGGGGAATTCGTTGAAAAATATGATGGCAACGTGCTGAAGATTATCTGCGAAGGCGTTTCTGGCGACGACGGAAATCTGTACCGTTATTTTATGAGCACCTCTTCCAAAGAGAGGATACCTGTTGAAGGAGGCAATGCCCTTTCATTCGAATATTCATTCCGGATGTATAACGTGCCTGAGGAAGTATCCCACATTTACCCTTATGTCGACAACCGCACGGTGACCGTTAAATTGTATGATTTTGACTGGGACAACGATGGTTTTATCCGCGTTGTATCTGTCGCGAGGAAAGGCCAGACCTGTCCGGTTTCGGGTGAAGATAAATGGGCCGAAGGTGAATTTAAAATTTTTGAAGAAGAAAAGAATACCTCCCTGGACATACAATTCATAAAGAAAAAAACACCTCCTATTGTAAAAAACAATAACGTGGTTGTGTATGTGAAAAACCAGTACGGCGAAAATATTGAATTTTTTACCAGCCCGATTGGCGGCGTGCCCAAATACAAATATAGCATTGGGGTAAGAAAGAAGGAATAGAAAAAGGTTAAACTATATCAGATTGAAAATCCTCAAGACCCAGACAATAACATTTTTAATGATGATATTGCTGGGAGGGAATGTTCTCTCCCAGAATTTTCGTTTCCTGAACTTCGGGGTCGAACAGGGCTTGTGTGATAATTTTATTTATAACATCATTCAGGACCCGCATGGCTATCTCTGGCTTGGCACGGGTGAAGGCATATGCCGGTTTGACGGCTTCAGTTTTTCACAGGCTTTCCAGGGTGATACGCTGCCCCAGACACCGGTCACTCAAAGTTACAGGGACAAACAGGGCAGGGTATGGTTCGGTTACGACGACGGTGAACTGGCTGTCCTGGAAGATTCAAAATTCAGACTTATCAATATCCCACAGGCAAATCGCGGAAGGATAAACGGTATCGCGGAGACATCCGACTCCAGTATCATCGTGGCTACGCAGAACAAAGGGATTATTCTGATCCATAACAAGGATGAAATGACCGTACTAAAAGACGGTCTTGAAGGACAACTCATTTCCTCTATTTGTATCACCCCTTCCGATGATCTTCTGCTTGGAACATTCGATGGTCTTTTTATGTACCATTTTACTGCCGGTTATTCCGGACTGCAGCTTATCGGCAGGTTTGAAGATATCCCTTATACCAGAATACAATCCATAGGAATGGATGCCTCTGCAGGGAATTACTGGATAGGTACGGAGGACCAGGGGCTCTTTAAACTTCGGACCGGGACAAACGATATTAACTCTTATACGATTACCAAACCTGGTGAAGGCTTTGGATTGGAAAATTCCAATATCCAGGATGTTTTTGAGGATGCAAACGGCAATTTATGGGTTTGTACTATGGGTCAGGGGATCTATGAACTGATCAGCTCTAAAGGCGACGGGCATTTTGTACGGTTGCGTCATTTTGATAAAACGTCGGGATTGCCGGGTAATTTCGTCAGCTGCATTTTCCTGGATACGGAAGGTGATTTGTGGTTTGGAACCAGTGGTGAGGGATTGTTTGTCCTGAAAGATCAGTCATTTTCATTCTATAAATTCAATGCTGATGGTTTCGTCGATAATATCCAGTCACTGGCCCAGGTCGACAGCCTGTACTGGTTAGGCGGTGAAAATAAAATTATGATCACCGACCTGGCATCGAAACACTTCAGATTCCTCGATTCAAAAAACGGGTTGCCCGATGACAGGTTTACCGCTATTTATCCGGCTTCCGACGGAACTGTATGGATTGGTACGGCCAGAAGCGGAATCTACACCATCAGGAAGGATGGCAAAATGGCGAAGATTGTTTACCGGACAAAAAACTCGCTCGAAAATACAATCAATGCCATCACCGGCTGTAGTGATTCTATCTGGGTGGCGACCAATAATGGTGTCATCTGGTTTAACCAGAATACCGGAGAAAGGCATCAGTTCAGGACAACTGAAGGGCTTCCGCACAATAAGATCAGGGATATTTTTATTGACAAGAGCCATACTGTTTGGATTGCAACCCGGAGTAACGGTCTTTTTAATCTTTCCACGGGAGAAGAACTGGCTATTGAAGCAAATGCTGAGCTCGAATTTGTGAGCATTACACAGGACAGTTCAGGGAACCTCTGGGCAGGCACTTACGGTGACGGCATATTCCAGTTTTCCCGCGACAGCCTTAACTATTATTCTTCCGCTGACGGATTACGCTCTAATTTTTGTTACAGCATAGCCACCGATGCCCGCGGAAATATCTGGTCGGGCCACCGTTTGGGCATGAGTGAAATCAATACGAAGACGGGTAATGTTAGAGCTTTCAGCATTGAAGAAGGAATATCGGCAGATTGCAACTTTGGCGCTGTTATTAACAACTCAGAAAATGAGTTGATTTTTGGGACTTCCAGAGGATTGATCGTCTATGATCCTTTAAAAGATCACCAGGACACTATCGCACCACAGCTCAATATCACCTCCCTGAAAATTTCGGATAAGGATTATGATTTCTCCAAACCCGTTTACCTTCCTTATAACCGATACAAGATCAGAATTGACTTTATTGGGATTGATTTTAAATCGCCCGAAAATGTGGTTTATCAATACAAACTTCAGGGGTATGACGACTGGTCGGAACCTTCTAAGGTGCCGGTAGCTAATTACAGCAGGGTTGAAGATGGGGATTATACCTTCCTGCTCAAAGCATGTGACGAAAATGGGGTTTGTACCGAAACGCCACTGAAACTGCAGATCCATATTAAGATTCCGATCTGGAAGGCATGGTGGTTTATCCTGCTCGTTATCTTTATTGTAATTGTTACCGTCTTTGTCATCATCAAACTCAGGGAGAGAAAACAAAAACAGATACAGGATTATCTGCAGAGAGCTCTCGATGAGCGGACCCGGGAAGTGATGGAGCAGAAAGAAGAAATTGAAAATAAAAACAGGGATATCACCGATAGTATTAACTATGCCCAGAGAATACAGGCCAGTATCCTGCCACCTATCAAACGTATTCAGGATACATTCTCGGGCAGTTTCGTCTATTACCAGCCCAGAGATATTGTGAGTGGTGACTTTTATTGGTACGACAGGCTTTGGGACGATAAGTTTGTGATTGTATGTGCCGACTCTACAGGCCATGGTGTCCCCGGCGCTTTCATGTCTATGATCGGGACAACCCTGATTAAAGATATTTGCTCGCGTCCCGATGTCCGGTCTCCTTCCCATATTCTCGAGACTCTGGATCAGGAAATTCAGAATGCTCTGAATCAAAACCTGGAAGCTGAAAAGTCAAATGACGGTATGGATATTATTGTTGCGGAAATTGACCTGAAAACGAACTACCTCCGCTTAGCTTCAGCTATGCGGCCAATCATCCTTTATATTAATAAGCAACAGGTGTATGTCAGAGGTTCAAGAAATTCCATTGGCGGGCATTTTGAAGAAGAGGCCGATGAAAAGGAATTCCGCGATGAAGGATTCCAACTCTCGAAAGGTGACCTTATCTATATGTTTTCCGACGGTTACCCCGATCAGTTCGGCGGACCATTGGGTAAGAAGTTTAAGATGGTCAGATTGAAAAACCTCCTTCGTGATATCCATGACAAACCCATGGATGAACAGTACAATTACGTGAAGAGCAATTTCATGCTCTGGAAGGAAGACCTTGAACAGGTTGATGACGTGCTGTTTATGGGAATCAAGATTTAAGACCTCCGAGTCCTTAGCGGCGATATGGGGAAATTTCCAAAAACAAATAAATTTCAATCTTCAAAATATCAAATTCCAAATCCGGGGGGCAAAGCGCATCAAGGATCAAATGGCTGTTCACACGGAGAGATATGTCTCAGGGTGTGTCTCTGCGATAAAAGAAACGATTATTCATCCCGTACCCCTATTAGCCGACGTGATTACGGTTTCCTCTCTTGTCCCTACATCCCTCCGCCCGTCAAATCAAGCCCTGTAAATATGATCGTTTCCGTGGTATCCACATTGCTCCTGTGGAACTGGCGATCGATAAGATAAAACGTGTAACGGATGGTATCGTACTGGATGGTCTTATATTCCAGGCTTACCGTAATCAGGCCTTTCAGAGTTTTGTTCTGCCCGGTTCTTTCAATATAGGGAACCCGGAAATTCTGAACGCTTGATTCGTCCTGTGCTTTTTCCCAGGTGTTGTTTTTCAGGGTCCACATCGTCATAAAGAGGTTGTATTTGAGGCTGTCAGCAGTGGCAGAAGAATCGGGCTGTTCGATACCGATATCGCCATCACCGTCGGTGAACTGGATTTCCAGCTCACCCAGGAGGATATTGTTGCCAAGAACATCCTGCGACTTGTACAGGTTAAAGCCTTTATACTCCACGGTAGGGATATCGGGATATTTCTGCAGCTTCTCACATGATGAGAAAGCCATCATCAGCAGAAACAGGAATGCCGTAACATAAAAAAAAGTTCTCATGGCATGACAAATTACCTAATTTTCCTGACAGAAAGAACAACCGCTTATTATTTTTTTCTGAAAAATAACTGAAGGGGAACACCTGTAAAATGAAAATGTTCTCTCAGTTTATTTTCAAGATAGCGTCTGTAAGGATCCTTAATATGTTGGGGAAGATTACAGAAAAAAATAAAAACCGGAGCATAGGTCTTCAACTGTGTAATATATTTGATCTTTATGAATTTGCCTCTTACGGCTGGAGGGTGATACGCTTCGATGGCGGCCTGCATCACTTCGTTAAGCTTGGATGTGGGTATTTTCAGTTTGCGGTTCTGGTACACTTCCATCGCGGTGTCGAGGACTTTCTGAATACGTTGTTTGGTAATGGCTGACGTAAAAATGACAGGTATATCGGTGAAGGGTTCGAGCTTTTTCTTTATCTCCTGCTCATAAAGTTTGGTTGAATGATTGTCTTTCTCAATCAGATCCCACTTATTCACAAGGATTACGATGCCCTTGTGGTTTCGTTCCACTAGCCTGAAGATATTCACATCCTGGCTTTCAATACCTCGTTCAGCATCGAGAAGAAGAAGGCAAACATCGGAATTTTCAATGGCGCGGACAGACCGCATGACGGAATAGAACTCCACATTCTCAGACACTTTGCCCTTTTTTCTCAGGCCAGCAGTGTCGATGATATAAAAATCATGGTTAAACTTTTTATACCTGGCATTCACCGAATCACGGGTTGTTCCTGCAACCGGTGTAACGATATTCCTCTCCTCCCCGATAAGGGCATTGATCAGGGATGATTTTCCAACGTTAGGCCGGCCGATAATGGCAAACCTGGGGATATCTTCTTCTTCCTTTATTTCATCCTTTGCCGGCAGGCTGCTGGTTATGGCGTCGAGAAAATCACCGGTTCCGCTGCCGTTGGCTGCTGATATCGGGAACAGTTCTCCAAAGCCAAGGGAATGAAAGTCATGGATATACGCCATTTTTTCACCGCCGTCAACCTTATTGACCGCAACCAGCACTTTTTTCCCTGATTTCCTCAGTAAAGCGGCAATGGAATTATCGAGATCGGTGACGCCACTGTTCACGTCCACAAGGAATACAATGACATCAGCCTCCCCGATGGCCAGCATAACCTGTTTGTTTATCTCCTCCTCAAAAACATCCTCTGAATTAGCTACGTAGCCGCCGGTATCAATGACAGAAAATTCCGCCCCGTTCCATATGGTTTTACCGTAATGACGGTCGCGCGTCACCCCGCTGGTTTCATGAACGATGGCCGACCGGGTTTCGGTCATACGGTTAAAGAAGGTGGATTTTCCGGTATTCGGTCTTCCGACAATGGCAACAATGTTTGACATGTTTTTTGGTTTTACCTGTAACCGAAGTTTTTAAGCATACGGTCATTATTTCGCCAGTCTTTTCTGACCTTTACATATAACTTCCAGAAATACTTTTTTACCGAAAAATTTTTCCATGTCCAGTCGTGCATCCGTGGCGGTTTTCTTCAGCAAAGTTCCCCCTTTGCCGATGATGATCCCTTTCTGGGTTTCCCGTTCTACATAAATCACCGCTCTGAGCCTGATGAGCGCCTGACTGTCGTGGAATTCTTCAATCTCAATTTCCACTGAATACGGGATCTCCTGCCGGTAATTCAATAATATTTTTTCACGAACGATTTCTCCTGCAAAAAATCGTTCCGATTTATCGGATATGGTATCCTTGGGATAAAACGGCGGATTTTCAGGTAACTTTTCCAGGATGAGATTTAATAAACGATCCAGGTTAAATCCTTCAACTGCAGATAATGGGAGGAAGATGGCTTTGGGAAGAATGGCGGACCATGCTTCAAACAGGGCTTCGACCTTTGCCTGGTCGCACAAATCGATTTTGTTCAGCAGCAGGAATACGGGAATGTCTGTCTGCTGCAGGTGATCCGAAAATCCCGGGATGATAAGAGGCTCCTCCTTAACATCGGTAACATAAAGGATGATGTCTGCATCCGTGAGTGCCGACCGTGCTGCCTTCAGCATACTCTCCTGCAGCCTGTATTTCGGCGAAAGGATGCCGGGTGTATCGCTGTAGACGATCTGGAAATCATCACCGTTTACAATACCATGAATGCGATGCCGCGTGGTCTGAGCCTTGGATGTGATGATGCTCAGTTTTTCACCCGTCATGGCGTTCATGATGGTAGATTTTCCAACATTCGGATTTCCGATGATATTAACAAAACCTGCTTTATGGATATGGTCAGTCATCATCATTCGAACGCATTCATCTTTAACATGTTGACTTCCATTTCCGTCAGAAACCTGAATTTTCCGCGAGGCAGGTTCTTCTTGGTTAGTCCGGCAAATAATACCCTGTCGAGACGGATCACTTTATATCCCAAATGTTCGAACATTCTTCTAACGATACGGTTTCTCCCCGAATGGATTTCCATCCCAACCTCATTTCGGGTTTCAGGTTTAATAAAACTCAGTGAGTCAGGCTTGATAAATCCGTCTTCCAGGGTTAGACCTTCTTCCATCCTGGCAAGGTCCTCGGCTTTGAAGTCACCTTCAAGGAAGATATGATATATTTTTTTTACGTTGTATTTCGGATGGGTCAGACGTGTAGCTATTGCACCGTCGTTGGTCAGCAGAAGGAGCCCGGTCGTGTTCCTGTCGAGCCTTCCTACCGGGTAAACCCGTTCTTTACACGCGTTTTTCACCAGGTCCAGTACCGTTTTGCGACCTTCGGGATCATCACTTGTAGTTACGTAATCTTTAGGTTTATTAAGGAGGATATAGATTTTCTTTTCAGATCTGAGTTTCTCTCCGTTGTATTTGACCACATCACCAGGATTTACTTTAACGCCCATTTCCGTGACCACCGTGTCGTTCACCATGACAAGTCCGGCTTTTATCAGGTCATCCGCTTCACGTCTTGAACAGATCCCTGCATGGGCAATATATTTATTCAGCCTTGTGGAGCCGTCACCTTTAAAACCAGAAGAACTGTTATTATTTTGCTGAGATTTTGTAATTCTCGGTCGTTTCCCCCGGCGTTCACCGGACACGCTATCGTCCCTTCTGACTCGTTTTCCGGCCGGATATGGCCGATCATTAATACGGCTTTCATCAGCTCTTCCGATGTTGTTATAGGATGGTTTCGTTCCGTATCCTGGTTTCCTGTCATTTGAACGGGCACTGTCTCCACCGGGCTTATCCGAAGTACGCCCGTCTTTTCCCCTGTAAGGTCCGGGCTGGCTTTTGTACTGACGGGTTTTTCCATCCCGGTTGTCAGAACCGTATGAATTGCGGGAATCCGGACCTTTGCGGTCTTCACCTCGGTTTTCAGATGTATATGGTCTTTTTCCCCCTCGCTTGTAACCATTGGTTTGGTTACTGTTGTTATTGGTTTTCATTTATCAGGTAATAATAGATATAAATGCTTTTTCATTAGTAAAAAGCTTGCAAAAATAATATTTTTGAACAGCAAACCGAAGTGAGAACGGAGTTATTTTTAATTCCGGGATGAATATTTGACTGATAGCGAAAAAATTAGGTCTGCTGTCTTTTTACGACAACAGCGGATTCATCAGTTCTGAATGCTGTCAAAATAACCGGAATTTGTCAGGCATGCCAGGGAAAAAGGGTTATCTGACAACCGGAGTGTACAGACGGTCAGGATTTGTCATCGGTTTGTATAATAACAAACTTTAAAATGTAAAAGTTATTTTAAGTATAAGCAAATGACATTAATAAAATCTATTTCAGGAATCAGGGGCACTATTGGGGGCAGGCCCGGGGAGTCACTTACTCCTCCCGACATTGTAGGATTTACCTCGGCGTATGCAACCTGGTTACAGCGGACGGGCAGGAAGCTGAACCGCCGTATCGTTATTGGAAGGGATGCAAGGGTTTCAGGACCTATACTGGAACAGTTGGTTGCAGCCACATTGAACGGAATGGGTTTTAATGTGGTCATGCTCGGGCTGGCGACCACACCGACTGTGGAGATTGCCGTTCCCCTTGAGAAGGCTGATGGCGGGATAATACTGACGGCCAGCCATAATCCTGCCCAATGGAATGCTCTTAAATTACTGAATCACGAGGGCGAATTCCTCTCAGCAGCAGATGGAAATGAAATCGTCGGATTGGCTGAACGGTCAGACTTTACCTTTGCCTCGTTCGATCAGCTTGGGAAATGCACTTATTCAGATGATTATAGCCGGAAGCATATAGAAATGGTTAAAAATCTGAAGCTGGTTGATACGGAAAAGATAAGGGCTGCCGGATTCAGGGTAGTGATCGACGGGGTAAACTCGGTTGGAGGACTGATAATCCCGGATCTTCTCAGAGAACTGGGCGTAAAGGAGGTGACGGGCCTGAATACGGAAGCCAATGGACTTTTTCAACATAACCCCGAACCTCTTCCTGAAAACCTGACGGCCATTTCAGAAAAGGTGAAGGAGACAGGCGCCGATGTCGGTTTTGTCGTTGATCCGGATGTGGACAGGCTGGCCATTGTGAACGAAGACGGGACCATGTTTGGTGAAGAGTATACCCTGGTGGCCGTTGCCGATTATGTGCTCAGCCGTACACCGGGGAATACGGCTTCCAACCTTTCATCGACAAGAGCGCTGAGAGATATTACGGAAAAATCGGGATATACCTACACGGCGTCCGCTGTCGGTGAAGTGAATGTGGTGGAAGCGATGAAAGCCAACCATTGCGTCATCGGTGGTGAAGGTAACGGCGGAATTATATTTCCGGCCCTGCACTATGGAAGGGATGCACTTGTGGGCATCGCCCTTTTCCTTACCCATCTTGCCGACACCGGGCTGAAATGTTCAGATTTAAGAAGGACATACCCTGAATATGTAATCTCAAAAAATAAAATTTCTCTCCGTGAGGGAATAAATGTCGATGCAGTTTTGTCAAATGTAAAAAGTCATTTTTCAGCTCAGCCTCTGAATGAGAGCGATGGTCTGAAAATTGATTTCCCTGACAGCTGGGTACATCTGAGGAAGTCAAATACGGAACCCATAATCAGAATTTACGCTGAGCATGCGGACAGGGAGAAGGCAGATGAACTGGCAAACCGTGTTATGAAGGTAATCCTTGATTTTATCTCATAACTCAATAATATTGTAGACATTATCGTTATCAGGGAAGAAGGGTGAACAATCCATTTACTTTTTTCAGGTTTAAAGGTTCATGCGGGCCTGTGAAACAGCATGAGGCAGTGCCCAAAGGAGTTGGATTGTGTTATGCCATAAGAGTATCCTGATTGGGGAACAGCCCCTCTTGAAAAAATTAAGTAGGTCATGCCTGAGTGTGTGATAAAAAAAAATAAAGTAAAACAGATCTAAAAAAAGCATAGCCCTGACCGGCCTATTTTTACGTCAGTTAGTTCATATCGTTTATTAAAGAAAATAATGAAAAAGAAAGTACTCATCCCAATTATTATTCTTGTTCTTACACTGGTGGGCATTATCATTTATTCAGCCGCTTCAAAGACTGAAGGTGATGTAAAGCTGACCAGTAAAGTCAAAAAAGGTGATTTTGAAATTCTTGTTTCTGTAACCGGTGAGTTGCAGGCCGAGAAATCCGTTGAGATCAGGGGGCCTTCAAATCTGAGATCCAGGAATCTGAGATTGAGGGGAATAAAGATACAGGAGCTTATACCCGAAGGTACGGTGGTAGATTCAGGAGATTGGGTCGCAACCCTCGATCGTTCTGAGGCCGATAACTCACTCAAGGACATCTCCGATGAACTTGAGAAGGATGAATCCCAGTATACCAAAACCAAGCTCGATACCACGATACAGCTTCGCCAGCTCCGGGATGATCTTATCAATCTTAAATTTTCCATGGAAGAGATGAAAATTGCCCTGGAACAATCACAGTATGAACCTCCGGCAACCATCAGGCAGGCACAGATCAATCTCGACAAAGCCACCCGTGCTTTTGAACAGGCCAGAAAAAACTATGATCTTAAAGTGAAACAGGCACAGGCCGATATGACGGAGGTCAACATTAACCTGGGAAAACAGGAACGGACACAAAAGGAAATGGTGGATGTTTTAAAAGATTTTGACATCTATGCTCCGGCTCCGGGTATGGTCATCTACAAAAGAGAATGGAACGGTCAGAAACGGACCGTCGGATCGGAAATCAGTCCCTGGGACCTTACGGTTGCCACACTTCCCGACCTTTCGACACTGGTTTCAAAGACGTATGTGAATGAGATTGATATCAGCAAGGTGAATGTCGGTCAGTTGGTTCGGGTTGGCGTTGATGCTTTCCCTGAAAAGAAGTTTACCGGCCGGGTCATCGATGATTGCCAATATCGGAGAGCAGTTACCCAACACCGATGCCAAGGTTTTTGAGGTAAGCATCAGGCTGAATGAAAATGATACCATTCTCCGGCCATCGATGACAACGAGTAACCAGATCATTACAAGTAAGTTCGGGGATGTTCTTTCCTTACCCCTCGAGGCAGTGCATACCAACGATTCTCTTTCCTTTGTCTATACCACAAAGGGGGCAAGGAAGGTGGTTGTACTTGGCGATGCCAATGAGAACGAGATCATTGTGGAACAGGGACTGGAAGCCGATGAGGAAATTTACCTCACAGTACCCGACAATCCGGAATCTTATCGATGGGAGGAACTCGAGCTGGTAAATGTCATAAAGCAAAAGAAGGCCGAAGAGGAAAAGAAGAAATTGGAGCAGCAGGAAAAGCCTGTTCACAGGAAAGGACAGCGTTCAAATAACGGACAAAACAAAGGGAATCCAGGACCAAACGGAACCGGGAATAGCAGACCCAATAGAAACAGACAGTAATGAGCAGGTACTTTCATGATATCGTAATAGCTATAGAATCTATTCTGTCCAATAAGCTCAGGAGCTTTCTCACCGCTCTTGGCATTATTTTCGGTGTAGCAGCTGTTATCAGCATGCTGGCCATCGGCAAGGGGGCACAACAGGAGATTCTTGATCAGATCAAAATGGTGGGGGTGAACAATATTATCATCACACCGATTGTGCAGCCTAAAGGCCAGGATGAAGATTCGGATAATGGCGGTGCCAGCAAACAAAAGGCAAAATTCTCACCCGGGCTTAATCTTAAGGATGTTAATGCGATCAAAGAGATCCTGCCTACTGTGAAAAGGATCAGCCCTGAGATTACCCTGAATTCTTTTGTGGTGCAAAACGGTAAACGGGCTTCAGCTAAACTTTTAGGAGTTTCGAACGCTTACTTCGATATTTTTAACCTGAAACTTTCGGAAGGTATATTCTTTAACGACTACCAGGAAGAGAATGGAATAACTGTTTGTGTAATAGGGGCAAATATCGCCCAGACATTTTTCAGCAAGGAGAATCCTATTGGGAAATACATCAAGTTTGACAGGGTATGGCTGAGGATCATCGGAGTAATTGCACGTAACGATGTGAAGTTGACCGGGTTTGAAAATACGGGTATTAACGTGATGAACGATAATATCTATGTTCCGGTGAAGACGATGCTCCTGAGATTTCAGAACCGGGCACTGGTCTCATCACGGATCAGCAACAGCACGATCAGGTCGGGAGGCTTTATTTTATCGATCAGCAGTGTCCCATCCCAAAATAGCGACAATAACTACCATCAGCTTGATAAGATCATTGTCCAGGTGAATGAATCCAAGGAACTTGATCCCTCAACGAAACTTCTTAGCCGCATGATCCTGAGGCGTCACCAGGAAGTCAGGGATTTCGAGATTACAGTGCCAGAGCTGTTGCTCAAACAGGAACAACGGACAAAGGATATTTTTAACCTGGTTCTTGGTGCCATTGCCAGTATATCACTTCTTGTGGGAGGGATCGGCATTATGAACATTATGTTCGCCACGGTTATGGAACGGATCCAGGAGATCGGCACCAGGATGGCTATCGGGGCAAGAAAGCAGGATATCGTGGTTCAGTTTCTTTCTGAAGCCGTGCTGATCAGTGTTACGGGCGGTCTGCTAGGAGTCATTATCGGCATTGTCGCTTCCCGGCTTATCAACGATTTTTCCGGCATACTTACCATAATATCCCCATTCTCGGTTATTATAGCCTTTTTTGTTTCTGCTTCGGTAGGCATAATTTTCGGTTATTCACCGGCTAAACGGGCTTCAGAAAAAGATCCAATAGAATCACTCAGATATGAATAAGCGAACTACGTTTTTTGTGAACCTGGCCATTATCCTTCTGCTACCATCGCAGCTAATCTTTTCGCAAGCCAATAAAAGGACCTTCACGCTGAACGACGTGATCCTGATTGCCAGAGAGCAATCACCAATGGCCATCATGGCAAAGCACCGTTTCAGAGGAAGTTATTGGGAATTCAGGACGTACAAGGCTGGTTTTCTGCCTACCCTTACACTGAATACCACCCTGCCGGATCTGAACCGTTCCATCGACAAAATAACCCTGAACAACGGTAGTGACGCTTTTGTTGAAAGGAAACTCATTAACTCCAGCGCCGATATGGAACTCAGGCAGAACATCGGGTTTACCGGCGGCAGTATTTATATGAGTTCGGACCTTCAGAGGATCGACAACCTGGGGAAGGAGGGAGGAACATCATACCTTTCGTACCCTGTGAATATCGGATTGCAGCAACCGATTAACGGTTATAATGATTTTCACTGGGAGAGACAAATCGAACCTCTTAAATACCAGGCCGCCCAGAGGCAGTATATCCAAACGCTCGAACAGGTATCTCTCCGGGCTGTCAACTATTTCTTTGACCTGGCACTGGCCCAGAAAAATCTGGATATCGCCAAAGTGAACTATTCGAATGCCGATACGCTGTACCGTATTGCAAAAGGACGTTACCAACTGGGTACCATTGCCGAGAATGAACTTCTCCAGATGGAACTCTCTTACCTGAATGCAGGAACGGACCTGAACAGTGCCCAGATCGACCTGGCTATTAAGAAATTTCAGCTGAACTCCTTCCTCGGACTGGGTCAGGAGGTCAATATCGATCTGGATGTCTCTATCGATATTCCTGAAATTGAAATAAACCTTCAGAAAGCCCTGGATCAGGCCCAGACAAACAATCCTGATGTACTCGACCGCCAGCAACAGCTTTTGGAAGCCGACCAGGAGGTTGACAGGACGAAATCACAAAAGGGCCTCAATGCCTCTATCAATGCCAGCTTTGGACTGAGTCAGCGGTCGGACAAACTGAGTACTCTATATGCTGATCCGCAGGATCAGGAAAGAGTCAGGGTGGGTCTTACGATACCATTGGTCGACTGGGGCCTCGGACGCGGAAAATTCCGTATGGCACAGTCAGCGCAGGAAGTCGCTAAAACGAACGTCCATCAGGCAGAAATGGACTTTCAGCAGGAAGTCCTGCTCGAAGTCATGCAGTTCAACCTGCAGGATGATCAGCTTAAGATTGCGGCCAAGGCCGATACAGTTGGCTCAAGTCGTTACTTCGTAACGAAAGAGCGTTTTCTCATCGGCAGAATCAGCGTTCTTGACCTGAACGTGGCCCAGACCGAAAAAGATGAAGCCACACGCCGTTTCATCGCCGCACTTAGAAACTACTGGACCTATTTTTATACCATTCGCTCACTCACACTGTATGACTGGCTCAATGCCAAACCTCTTGAAGAAGATTTTGACGTCCTGCTCCAATAAATGTACCTTTGGGTTAAATAAATTTTGGTTATGAGGGTAGCGATCATTACAGTGCTGGCCCTCTTCACTCTTGAAGCCACATGGTGCCAGCACGACAGCCTTTCAATCGTTCATTTTGATGAGCTGAGTTATAATTCCTATTTTGAGGAACTGGCTTTCCTGGACTTTGAAAAGGGGAAGCAGGATTACCTCAGACTGCTGATGGCTGTCGATCCTTCCGTCAACACCACGAAGTATGAAATCACCAGACGGGAGATCGAACTGGAACTGCAACAGGTGAAGGTCAGGAAATTTCAGAAAGCGAAACCCGAAAAGAAAATTGAACTCCTTTACGAAAACGTAAACGCCAATATCCTGAAGAGATACAAGGAGAAAGTATTGTTTCCCGACATATTCGCCCGGGGAGAGTTTAATTGTCTGACCGCTACAGCCTACTACGGGCTTTTGCTGGATTCTCTGAAGATTCCTTATGAATTCAGGGAAACCTATAATCACGTGCATCCGGTGGCCTACCCCGGACAGTCCCAGATAAATATCGAAACGACAGATCCCTTCTCCGGGGTGAATTATTTCGATGAAAAGCTGAAGGTGAAGTTTGTGAATTATCTGCTGGATACCAAACGCGTCAGCCGTGAAACATACGACACGACAAACGTGGATCAACTGTTTAACCTGTATTACCTGCCCGAGAAAAATATCGGTCTGGAGGAAATCACCGGGCTTCAGTACATGAATGATGCACTTTTCCATTACGGATCGGAACAATATGCAGAAGCTTTCGAACAGATTAAAAAAGCCTATTTCCTCTATCCCTCGTCAAAAGTCCTGGCCGTTTTCCAGTTTATCCTCAACGGAACCATCTATGAAAGTGATTTTAAACAGATGATGGATGCGAGGTTCATAGTCTATCTTTCCCGGCTGATCAGGGAAAAGGTGGTAAGCAGCGAAACAGTGGCGAATTCGTTTAACTACATGAGTAATCTTGTTCTGGTCAACCGGTCGGATAAACAGTTGTACGACAGTATTTTTAACTTTCTCATGAGTAACCTTCAGCAACCTGAATTAAGAGAAACCATTGAATTCCAATATTCACTTTTAAGGGGGAAGTCCCTGCTCAATGAGTACAAACTGAAAGAAGCACTCAAAATGTTCCAAAGAGCCTATCAGTTGAATCCTGAGAATCTGGAAGTGCAGTCGCTTTTCGTGAACACCTTTGCCTATACCTTTCAGAATTCTTCAAATAAGGAGGTGGTGAGCCGCATTGAAGATATCAGTGCCAGGTTTCCTTCCTTAGAAAAAAACGGCCTGTTTATCAGTCTTAAAATGATGGCCTACCTTTCATATGTGGAAGAGTTGTTTGATTTCGATGAACCGGAGTCGGCAATGAAGTATTTGACAGAATTTGAAACCATCTATAAAGAGAATCCCGGTCTGGAGCTCAATTATAAGCTTGTGGGAGATGCGTATTCGGCCGCTGCCGTCTATTTTTTCAAACACTATAATAAAAGCCGGGCAAAGGAATACCTCGAGAAAGGACTTAAAATAGCTCCGGATAACTATGAATTGCGCTACCGCCTGAATTCACTCTGATCATTTATTGTCAATCGCAAGATTGTATTTCCGGCTTACTACCGCCCAGCTTTTATGGCTGGTCAGGAATGTTGCCGATATGGTGAGCGTTTCCATTAAAAAGCCGCCTTTATGCACTTCAAGATGGTAGTCAAGGGTGCCGTTTGCCGCTTTTCTTGGCCAGAGTCCACTGTGAATATACTTGTTATCTACCAGATCACCTATATAAAAAGTGGTTGAAGGTTCATTTTTTGAGAGAGAAATTTTCAGAATGTAAGTATTTCCCAGAGCCAGCCTGTTATCGGCAGTAATCAGGATCTTCGGAAGAAGATCAGGTATCTGTTTGCCATCCTGGGTATATTCCCGGATGCCCAGGCCGGGATAATCATCTTTATAAGGCACTTCCGACATGACTTTACCGTTTTTGTAATAGCTGATTCTCATGCCTTCCGCCTTGCCTTCCCGGTAGTTGGTTACCCGGTATAATTCACCGCTTTTGTAGTACATTCTGACCGTGCCATTCAGCTTATTATTCCTGAAACTAACCTTGGTCCGGAGCTTACCATTATTGTAATAGGTGACGCCGGGCCCTTCCTTTTTCCCGTCCACATAGGTGTAAACACTTTCAAGGTAACCGTCAGGTGTATAGTTTTTGCAGATCCCGTTCAGAAGGGTATCGTTTTTTACCCCGGCCTCAGTCTTTATCCTGCCGTTATCGTAATATTCATAGGCCACATTATCTTTTACACGGTTGTTCTTTGGTTTACAACCTGAAAAGACAAGAATAGTTGTAACCAGGATGATTAACAATCTTTGAATCTTGTGCATTCACTGAAGTTTTAGGTCTACGGGCTGCATGTACCCATAGGTGCTGTAAAGGAACAGCATTCCTGTAAAGATAATATCTTTCGGGAAATCTGATAAATTTCCGGCAGGGAAAACTGACGGTCAGTCTTCCTCGCTCAGATCGAATGTATACTCCTCGAAGAAGATTCCGGTTGGTTTCAATCGAAAAGATGCATATCATCCAAAATTTTCATCACACTCTTTACCGAGCTGGCTGATTCCATCAGCAATTTTTTCTCAGCTTCATTGAGTTTGATTTCGATGATCTCTTCTACACCCTGACGGCCCAGTTTAACAGGAACTCCGAGGAAAATGTTATCCAGTCCGTATTCTCCGTGAAGGCAGGTGCAAATCGGGAAGATGCGTTTCTGGTCGTCGACGATAGCCTCAACCATCTGGGCGGCGGCAGCGCCGGGTGCATACCAGGCGGAAGTGCCCATAAGATTAACCAGTTCTCCACCGCCTTTGCGCGTGCGTTCAACAATCTTATCAATGACATCTTCACTCAGAAGGTCGGTTACCGGGATACCGTTTACCGAGGTGAACCTTGGCAGCGGAACCATGGTGTCACCATGACCGCCCATCAACAAAGCGTGAATATCTTTCGGGGAAACATCGAGGGCATCGGCAATAAAAGCTTTGTACCGGCCAGTGTCGAGTGTTCCCGCCATGCCAAATACACGGTTACATGGCTTGTGGGCTGCCAGTGAAGCAGCATAGGTCATAACATCCAAAGGATTGGAAACAACGATGATAATGGATTCAGGCGAATACTTAACCACCTTTTCGGTTACCTCTTTTACAATACCGGCATTGGTCTTGATCAGGTCATCCCGCGACATTCCAGGCTTCCTGGGAATCCCGGATGTGATTACCACGATTCCCGAACCACGGGTCTTGAGGTAATCATTCGTCGAGCCAATGACCCTGGTGTTGAAATTATTAATGGAAGAGGACTGCCAGATATCCAAAGCCTTCCCCTCGGCAACACCCTCCTTGATATCTACAAGTACAACTTCCTTTGCCAGGTCTTTATGTGCAATGACATTTGCGCAGGTAGCACCGACATTTCCTGCACCGATAACTGTTATTTTCTCCATGTTTTAAAGGTTTAAGGTTTTCCTGAACACGTGAAACAAATATAATTAAATTATTTAATTATGTATATCTATTCCTTTAAGGGGAGTAATGACCTTGATACAATAGCAATAACAAGCTTCGGGAAATGAAGTTCGGTGCGGGATTTTTCATTCAGGCGGACTGAAAATGAACATGTGACACTCCGCCAAAGAAGCGACACGGGTATGCCATGCTGATTTGATATTCACTGTTTTTTATTAAACTTGTGAAAATTTTACTGATGCGGGATAAAATATGCCGTTTGCCATTGGAGATCATTGAACTCGACACTATGAGCTATCATATTATGGTTGAAGGGCAGATCAATGGCATACCCTGTCACCTGATCATTGATACAGGTGCCAGCCGTACCGTTTTTGACCGTAATTATTTCGAAAATGATATTGAAATACTGGAAGACAGAACCGATGATCTCCTTACAGCCGGCATTCTTGCCAGCAACATCGAATCGGTAATTGCGAACGCTGCAACATTCAGCATGGCAGGGTTCACCCTTAAGAACCTCCGGATCATCCTCATAGACCTTACGGGTATCAACGGCATTTATAAACCGGTGACCGGGAAAAACATTCACGGCCTCCTGGGAAGTGACTTTTTGTTAAGCCATGGTGCTGTGATCGATTTTGAAAACAGATCTCTGGTGCTGCATACTAAGCGTATTCCGATAGGATGAAGAGCGGGTCAAAATACTCCGGTACGGAATATGCCGGAATTATTTCCCTTTTATTTTATCGGTCTATTGATTGAATACCAATATATTTATACCAAAGTCAGAGGATGCCTTTTCAAGAATAAAATCAGGTTCATGATATTGCGTCTTAGAACATTCCCGGCAGGTATGAATTATAAAAAAAATGTTTTATATTTGCCCGTCAATTTTGGACGTTAATAGGGAACAAATCAAATATTTAAATTAATAAACATGCAAAATAAAGGAGCCATCCGATTATTCGCTATCATTTTGGCCCTGGTCTGCGTTTACCAGTTATTATTCACTTTTTTTGCCGTAAGAACGGAGAATAAGGCTAAGGAATACGCAGCGGGTAACAGAACTTTGGAACGCCATTACCTGGATTCAATATCCAATGTGACCGTTTATAATTTCCTCGGTTTACGGAAGTATACCTATGAAGAATGTAAAGAGAAGGAAATTAACCTTGGTCTTGACCTCAAAGGTGGAATGGACGTTGTTCTCGAGATTTCAGTCGAAGATGTTATAAAATCGGTTGCCGCACCACATTACCTTACCGATCCGATGTTCACTAAGACCCTGGAGCTTGCTAAAAAGAAGAGGCTGAACAGTCAGGAAGATTTTGTGGATATGTTTGCTGAATCCTATCAGGAAGTCAATCCTGGTGGAAAGCTGGCACAATTTTTCATGACTCCCGAAACAAGAGGAGAAATTGATCTGAATACAACCAATGAGCAGGTTGTTGCATTTTTAAAGAAACAGGCTGAATCGGCAGTGTCCAATTCTTTTAACGTTCTCAGAAACAGGATTGACCGCTTTGGGGTTGTACAGCCCAATATTCAGCGTCTGGAAAATCAGGGGAGGATACTGGTTGAGCTTCCCGGTGTCGATGATCCCGACAGGGTGGCCCGGCTATTGACCGGAACGGCAAACCTTGAATTCTGGACCACTTATGAGAACTCCGAGATCCTTCCTTACCTCCAGCAGGCAAACAGTCTCCTGAAAGATATTATGAGTACCGGCACAGAGATCCTGCCCACTGACAGTTCTGTTCATGGCACCACTCAGGGTTCATCACCGGCTAAAAGCGACACATCCGAAATTTCCATATTAGGGAATCAGGACACTACCGGCCAGGTTGGCCTGCTTCAGGGAACCGATACTACGCAAACCGGTCTTGAACAGCAGGAAGCGGAGAAGGAAAACCCACTGTTTTCTATTCTGACCCCTTATGTTGATAATAATATGCAACCGGTGGCGGGTGCAGTTGTTGGAGTCTCCAATGTCACCGATACGGCAATGGTTGATTCATACCTCAACCGGCCCCAGGTTAAAGCATTATTCCCTAACGATCTGAGATTTTACTGGGATCATAAGCCGATGAAAGGAAATGAATCGTTCATCAGACTCTATGCCATCAAAACAACCCGCGACGGGCGTCCTTCTCTCAGCGGTAAGTATGTCACGAATGCAAATATGGCTTACGGGCAGTTTAAAAGTGAAGCTGAGGTAAGCATGACGATGAACTCGGAAGGTGCCAAGAAATGGGCTAATCTTACCAGGGAGAATGTCGGAAAATGTATTGCCATTGTGCTCGACGGTTACGTTGTCTCTGCACCGGTTGTAAAAACGGAAATCAAAGGAGGTTCCTCCAGCATCAGCGGTAATTTTACCCAGGCAGAAGCTACCGACCTTGCCAACATTCTTAACTCCGGTAAAATGCCGGCACGGGCCAGGATCGAATCTGAAGAAGTGGTTGGTCCGTCTCTCGGACAGGCTTCAATCAATGCAGGTCTGAACTCATTCCTGATTGCTTTCGTTATCGTCCTCCTTTATATGCTTTTCTATTATAGCCGCAGTGCCGGTTTAATCGCAGATATTGCCCTGATAGCCAATATGTTCTTTCTTATCGGGGTGCTTGCCTCACTGCAGGCCGTTCTTACCCTCCCCGGTATTGCAGGTATTGTGCTTACCATTGGTATGTCTGTTGATGCCAACGTGCTGATATATGAACGAATACGAGAAGAAATATCGGCGGGGAAAGGCATCAAGCTGGCCATTTCCGATGGGTATAAGCATGCCTACAGCGCCATCATCGATGCCAACGTCACGACCCTCCTCACCGGGATCATCCTTTACCTGTTCGGTACCGGACCCATCAAGGGTTTTGCCACCACACTGGTCATCGGTATCCTGACATCCCTCTTCTCCGCGATCTTCATCACCAGGCTCATTTACGAAAGAAAACTGGCAAAGGATAAATCATCACTGAGATTCTCAACCAAACTGACGGAGAATGCCTTCAAAAAAGCCCATATCAATTTCATCGGTCTGAGGAAAATTTTCTATGTCATTTCCGGTATAATAGTCCTCGGCGGAGCATTGGGTCTCATCTTCCGCGGATTGAATACAGGTGTTGACTTCACGGGGGGACGTAACTATGTGATTCAGTTCTCTCATGATGTGAATCCCGTTGAAGTACGGTCAGCTCTCAGCAAGGAGTTCGGTGAAATGCCGGGTGTGATCACCTTTGGAGAGAAGACTACCATCCGGATTACCACGAAATATATGATTCAGAGCGACAGTCCTGAAGCGGATTCCACCATCAGGTCAATGCTCTATGCCGGGCTTCAGCCATTCTTTAAGGAGAAGGTACCCTATACTAAGTTCATGACCACCGATGATTATATCAAGTCAGTCCAGAAGGTAGGTCCAACCATTGCCGATGATATCAAGGTCCAGGCAGTCGAGGCGATCTTCTTCGCCCTGATTATGATGTTCATCTATATCATCGTTCGGTTCCGGAACTGGCAGTATGGTCTTGGTGCCGTCCTCGCCCTGGTTCATGACGTGACCATTACCCTTGGAGCCTTCGCACTTTTCCATGATATTCTGCCGTTCTCCATGGAGATAGATCAGGCCTTCATTGCGGCCATACTTACTGTGGTGGGGTATTCCATCAACGATACGGTGGTAATCTTCGACCGTATCAGGGAATACCGGAAGGTATTCCGGCGAAAGGGACAATGCGGAGACGATGAACCTGGCACTGAACAGTACACTGGGTCGTACCTTCAGTACATCGTTAAGTACCTTTGTCGTTATCCTGGCGATCTTTATTTTCGGTGGTGAAGTGATCAGAGGCTTTACCTTCGCCCTTCTTATCGGTGTATTTGTCGGTACATATTCCTCATTGTTCATTGCAACACCGATCGCTTACGATACCTTTGGTAAAAACCTCGAAGCAGAAAAAGAGAAAAAATGAATTTTTATTGAATTGAATAATATGATGAACTGATCTTGAACCGCAGGGTTTCACAATGTTGAAATCCTGCGGTTTTTTTATCTTTCAGGCTTAGTAATAAGCTTAAATAAAGTTAATCCACGGAAGGTATCCTGATAATTTTTAAACGTTGGGAGACAACTTTGAAAAAGTCTGTATATCTTTGTTGAAAATTATTGCAAGATGTCAGGAAGTCTGTTATTTATTAGCGGGCAGGAGATGGTAATAGTATTCATCATTGTACTGTTACTATTCGGTTCAAAACGAATCCCCGAAGTTGCTAAGGGTCTGGGCAAAGGCATGAAGGAATTTAAAAAGGCCACTGACGATATAAAGCGTGAAATCAGGGATAGTTCTGCTGATGTGATGGAAGATTTTAAAGATATCAGACGCGATATCGAAAGCGACACCAGGGAAATTGTAAAAAATGTGAAGAAAAATATCGAGGAAGATTGATTTTTCTCTTCTCTTTCCTGGAAATCCCTCAGATAATATATGGAATACCTGTATGCCTTACTGGGTTTTGCTTTACTTATCGGTAGCGGAAAGTACCTGGTCAGGGGCAGCGTATCACTGGCACAGCATTTCAAAATTTCCACACTGGTCATAGGGGTCACCGTGGTAGCTTTCGGAACCTCGGCACCCGAACTTCTGGTCAGTATTCAGGCGGCACTGAAAGGCTATCCCGAAATGTCAGTCGGAAATGTTGTGGGTTCAAATATTTCCAATATCGGACTCGTTCTGGCGATTACCGCCATCATCCTGCCTCTTCGGGTAAACAGGAACTCGATACTTATCGACTGGCCCGTCATGATGGCTGTCAGTATCCTGTTTTATCTCATTGTACGAAATCATATATTGAGCCGGCCTGAAGGACTGGTTTTCTTTCTCCTGCTCGTGGTATACGTGGTATTTTCTCTGAGAATGTCCCGAAAACAAATGAGAACAAGCGGTAAAATCCGCCCAAAACCGGATATGGGCATTCCGTTTTCACTGTTTCTCGTCATCGCTTCCTGTGCCGGACTGGTTGCCGGTTCAAGTCTGCTGGTGAACAATGCCGCGATCCTGGCCCGTGATTTTGGTATAAGTGAACGGGTTATTTCCATAACCATGCTGGCAATAGGTACCAGCACTCCTGAACTGGTAACATCGGTTATGGCCGCGATTCAAAAGGAACCTGATATTTCTGTGGGGAATATCATTGGTTCGAATATATTTAATATTCTGAGTGTCCTTGGTATAACGGCTATCATCAAACCAATACGGTTGTCGGCGGTCATGGTGAATGTCGATATTCTGTGGATGATGGCTATCACAGTGCTTCTCGCCGTATTGCTTATCCCTTTCAGAAAGCCAAGGTTAAGCAGGGTCGACGGTTTTATTTTATTATTCGTCTATGTGGTATATATTTACCTTGTAATCCACAAAGGCTGAAATGTAACAGATTATGATCATTATTGATAACATAGAAAAAAATTTTGGAGACCTTAAGGTTCTGAAAGGCATCAATCTGAGAATAGAGAAACGGGAGATCGTTTCCATTGTCGGCGCCAGCGGTGCCGGGAAAACCACCCTGCTTCAGATTATCGGTACATTGCTTCCGTTTGACAAAGGTAAAGTGATCATTAATGGAGCTGATATCAACAGTTTAAATGAAAAGCAACTGGCCAGGTTCAGAAATCAGAATATTGGTTTCGTTTTCCAGTTTCACCATCTGTTACCGGAATTTAACGCTTTCGAAAACGTATGTATTCCTGGCTATATTTCCGGTTCACCACGGTCAAAGGTCGAGTCAAGAGCCCGGGAATTGCTGGGACTGCTCAATCTGGACGACCGGCTTGATCATAAACCGTCTGAACTGTCGGGTGGTGAACAGCAACGGGTTGCTGTTGCCAGGGCGCTGATCAACAGTCCGGCCGTGATTCTTGCCGATGAACCCTCCGGAAACCTTGACAGCCAGAACAAAAAGGAGTTGCATTCCATGTTTTTCAGCCTGAGGGAAAAACTGGGACAGACCATTGTCATCGTTACCCATGACCCTGAACTGGCAGAGATGGCAGACCGGAAACTGATCATCCATGACGGGGTGATTGCCGGCTGAAGCAGACAACAGGAAGAAACCTGAAAGCCCGTAGAAGCAGGGCATGGACCTTTGTACCCTGATCATGAAAGGGCTTGTACCCGGCGGCATGGATAGTTTATTATTCCTGTATTGAAAATGCTGTCCACAGAGCTTTTCCCGGGTTGGTGAAGCCGTTAAAATAAAGGTCTCCTGTTGATAACCTTAATGACATCGATTTGAAAGAGAAGGAACTGAAGAAATGGCTTGATGAGTATTACGATTACTTTGACCGTAAATCTTTCATCCCGACCGATCCCATCCAGGTGCCGCATGCCTTTGAATCAGCCGGTGATATTGAAATTGCCGCTTTTCTCACTGCCGTCATTGCCTGGGGACAACGCCCGGTGATCATTAAAAATGCAACCTGGCTGGTTGACAGTATGCCCGACGGTCCTTATCAGTTTATCTTACACGCCGGAGAGCAGGAGCTGGAATATTTTTCAGTATTCCGGCACCGGACCTTCAACGGCACCGATTGTGTTTTTTTTCTCAGATCACTCCAAAATATTTATAAAAACTGTGGCGGTCTTAAAGAGGTGTTCAGTGAAGGATTTAACCTCTATGGAAATATCCCCGGTGCGATCCGGCATTTCAGAAATGTATTTTTCAGTATCCCTTTTCCTGAAAGAAGCCTTAAGCATCTTCCCGACCTTGAAAAAAATGCTGCCGCCAAACGCATCAACATGTTCCTGCGATGGATGATCAGACGCGATGAACGGGGTGTGGATTTTGGCTTATGGGATTCAATACCCCCTTCGGCCCTGTACATTCCCCTCGATGTCCATTCCGGGAAAGTGGCCAGGGAACTGGGACTTCTCAGGCGAAAACAGAATGACTGGAAAGCCGTCAGTGAGCTGACACTCAGATTGCGGACTTTCGACCGGGATGATCCTGTAAAATATGATTTTGCCCTTTTTGGGATCAGTGCACTCGAAAAATGGGTTGAATAATGGCAAACGACTGGTTCAGATTTAAACAGTTCATGGTGAAGCAGGATAAAACCGCCATGAAAGTCGGTACCGATGGTGTTCTCCTTGGGTCCTGGGCAGGAGTGGAGAATCCCGCAAGGATCCTCGACATTGGCACCGGAACCGGACTGATAGCCCTGATGATGGCTCAGAGATATCCTTCTGCCACTGTCGATGCGGTTGAAATCGATAAGGATGCGGCGGGTCAGGCCGCAGAAAACTTCAGGCATTCAGCGTGGGATGACCGACTGAGTATTCATCACCAAAGCTTACGGGAATTTGCCGTTGACAGGAAAAGGGATTATGATCTTATTGTCAGCAATCCCCCCTATTTCAGCCGTTCCATGAAGGCTCCCGGCAAAGGAAGGACCCTGGCCAGGCATGATGACCTGCTTTCAAAGGAGGAACTATTACAGGATGTTGTCAGACTGCTGAAACCGGAAGGTGTATTTGCAGTGATCCTTCCCTTCGGGAGTTCGGCAGAATTTATATCCATTGCAACGGGACTGTTGCTGTTTCCCCAAAAGGGGTTAAAAGTCAGGCCTGTACCAGGCAGACCTTTTGCCAGGATATTGATCAGCTTCAGCTTTACTGCAGGAGAGTTTCATGAAGACGAAATCATCATTGAATCCGGTGGAAGGCATGTATACTCGGAAGAATATATCCGGCTGACAAAAGACTTTTACCTTGCCTTCTGACTTCAACTCCCGGAACCTTACTTAAGATATCCTGATGTCATTCTCTTCAAAACGGATCCCGAACTTAACCAGTTCTTTCAGGACAGGTTCATACACTTGCTTCTGCACCGGGATATGTACACCTGTCAGGTCTATTTTACCCTGAAGGATCAGTTTGGACGTGATGCCCAGAGGTAGTCCCACACCTTTTGACATAGCCGAGAGATGGGAGTTTTCACCTTTAATCACGAGGGTGGAATACAGCTTGCGGTGACTGCCAAGCCGGATATAATCAAACTGGTGTTGCATGACAATCAGATCTTTATCTTCCGGTTCCATTTTCCATTTTCTTTCGAGGATATGCTGAAGGACCTGGGCCGGTGTAAGATCCGGTACACCGATGACTTCATCGCTGAACAGACCAAGCCATTCGAGCTTTTTCATGATCTCCGACTTCTCAGAAATGCCAAGGTAGTGAGCCACCTTGGTTTCGACAGGATCAACCATATTATAGGCCAGGAAGCTGTTGGTAAATTCACGGCAGGTCATGATCTCCGTTCCGGCCATGGTGTAGGAATCGTCGGTGGCCCCGAGCTGCACCAGGGTATTCCAGGCTTCACAAAAACCCGGGCGTCGGATGGTTCCCCGGAACATGGTCATTAAGTCACTTAACCCGTACGAATCCTGGTACTTCAGTGAATCGCGATTAGGATAAACCTCAAACTGACCCAGCCCCGGGATGTCAATCACTTCGTACCGGCTGAAAATTTTATGGTAAGGAATATATTTGAATTTGCCGTTATGCATGAACCTGGCTCCCCTTTGCCCTGCCAGGACCACATTCCTGGGATTCCAGGTGAATTTGTACCGCCATGGATTGTTATCGTAATTCGGGGCTACAAGTCCTCCCGTGGCTGACTCAAAGGCGATAAGCTGGTCGCCGTTTTCCCTGATCCGGTCGATGACCTGCATAGCCGATATATGATCTATTCCGGGATCCACTCCGGTTTCATTCATTAACAGGACACCTTTTTCCCTTGCACTTCTGTCGAGAGACTCAATTTCGGGTGAGACATAAGAAGCCGTGACCATATTCTTTCCATACCTTACACATTCGAGAGCTATCCGGTAATGAAACTTTGCCGGCAGCATGGAAATTACAAGGTCGGCTCCATGGATCTCTTTACCAGGCTGCTCCGGATCATCAGCATTGAAAAATATGGCCTCCCCATGAGCATGGCCTTTAATTTTTTCTCTTGCCAGATCGACCGATACATCCCCTAGACGGATCTGCCAGTCATATTTTACGGCATTTTCCAGCATATAACTGATCAGGGTGGAGGATGATAACCCTGCACCCAGAATAAGAATGGTTTTCATAATGGAATGGTGTTTTATCCCTGTCAAAAATAAGTCTAATGTGTTCAGTTTAAAGTAAAGATTATGTCTTTTAAAACATATAGGGGTATGTTGTATAAAAGGGCACTGATTAACAGATATTGGTATGTCCAGTCCATAAGTTTCTGTTTCAGGATAGTCCCGTTTTTAGCTTTGCCAGTTGTACTGAATGCTCATGGCTTTAGCCTGTCGGGCTGCGTCAGAAAATCATTTACCGGGATATCGGAAAAATGGTTTCCTACTCTTTTCAAAAACTCATCTTTTAGTTATATTTTTGTTAACCAAACCAGGAGGACCCCGTGGCTGATATCCCGAAGAAATACGTGGACACACCGTTGATGAAACAATTCTATGCCATCAAGGCTAAACATCCTGATGCGGTTCTTCTTTTTCGTGTGGGGGACTTTTATGAGACCTTCGGTGATGATGCTATCCGTGCTTCTGAAATCCTTGGTATCACTCTCACCCGCAGGGCCAACGGTTCGGCATCCTACGTTGAACTGGCCGGCTTCCCTCATCATGCTCTCGATACGTACCTTCCCAAACTTGTCAGGGCAGGGCAGAGGGTGGCCATCTGTGATCAGCTTGAAGATCCCAAACTGACAAAAACCATTGTTAAAAGAGGCATCACCGAACTTGTTACACCAGGGGTGAGCCTGAACGAGAATGTCCTTGAAAACCGGGAAAATAATTTTCTTGGCAGCGTTTTTATGGAGAAAAAAGTTGCCGGTGTGGCTTTTCTTGATATCTCTACTGGTGAATTTCTGACAGCTGAGGGCAGTTTCGAATATATCGATAAACTCCTCAGCAGTTTTCAGCCGAAAGAAGTACTCATAGAAAAACGCCGCCAGACCCAGTTTCGTGAAGTCTTCGGTAACCAGTATTATGTCTCTGCCCTCGATGACTGGGTTTTTACCGTGCAGAATGCCAGCGAAAGGCTTCTGAAACAATTTGAGACAGCCACCCTGAAAGGATTTGGTGTGGAGAACCTGCAGTATGGGATCATTGCCGCCGGGGCTGTTCTGCAATATCTCGAATTTACTGAACATCATCATTCAGGGCATATCTCTAAATTGTCCCGGATTGAAGAAGACCATTATGTATGGCTCGACCGGTTTACCATTCGCAACCTTGAAATTTTCAGGTCGATATATGATGAGGGGAAGGCACTGATTGATATTCTTGACCATACAACCACGCCCATGGGCTCCCGTCTGCTGAGGCGCTGGCTTGCCCTGCCACTGAAGGATATTGATCCCCTCGAGGAGAGGCTGGATATTGTAAGCTACTTTTCGGGTGATGAAGACCAGGCTCTGGAATTGAAAAGCAAGCTCAAAGTAGTGGGGGATCTGGAACGGGTCATCTCGCGGGTGGCTCTGCGCAGGGTGACTCCCCGTGACCTTGTCCAGCTTAAAACGGCTCTTGCAACCATCGGACCACTCCGGGAATTTTGTGCGGCTTCGGGAATAAAGGCGCTTCAAAACCTTGGACAACAACTTAATCCGTGTGACGAGGTACACGACCGGATCGGGAAGGAAATCGTGAATGATCCCCCCAACATGGTGAGTAAAGGCGGGACCATCTCAAAAGGCGTCTCCGGTGAACTCGATGAGCTCAGGGAAATGATGCATTCGGGGAAGAATTACCTGCAGGACCTGCAGCAACGCGAAAGCGAGAGAACGGGAATATCATCCCTAAAAGTGGCCTTCAACAACGTTTTTGGTTATTATATTGAAGTACGGAACACACATAAAGATAAGGTTCCCCCGGAATGGATCCGGAAACAGACCCTGGTAAGTGCCGAACGCTATATTACCAGTGAACTTAAAGACTACGAAACAAAAATTCTTGGCGCCGAGGAAAAAAGCCTTGCACTTGAGACACAGATTTTCCTGGATCTTGTGAACTACATTGCCGGTTATGTATCTGCCATTCAGATTAACGCGGGTGTTCTTGCTACGATGGACTGCCTCCTGTCATTCGGTCTGCAGGCCCTGGAAAATCATTACATCAGGCCGGAGTTGAACGATTCCGATACCATTGACATCCGCCAGGGCCGCCACCCGGTGATAGAGAAACAACTGCCCCTGGATGAGAAGTATATTGCTAACGACGTTTATCTTGACCGGGATGACCAACAGATCATCATCCTGACCGGTCCGAATATGTCAGGTAAATCGGCTCTCCTTAGACAAACAGCCCTGATAGTGCTCCTGGCTCAGATCGGGAGTTTTGTGCCGGCTGAAAAAGCCAGCATCGGGATGGTGGATAAGATCTTCACCAGGGTAGGGGCTTCCGATAATATTTCACTCGGGGAATCCACCTTCATGGTTGAAATGCTCGAAGCTGCGAGTATTTTAAATAATCTCTCCGGGAAAAGCCTTATCATCCTCGATGAGATCGGTCGCGGGACAAGCACATACGACGGCATTTCCATCGCCTGGGCTATGGTGGAATATATTCACGAAAATCCCAGGCACAGGGCAAAAACTTTGTTTGCAACTCACTATCATGAGTTGAATGAAATGGAGACATCATTCCCCAGGGTAAAAAATTATCATATAGCCATAAAAGAGCTGGAAGATAAGGTGATATTTCTTCGTAAACTCATGCGGGGTGGAAGCGAACACAGCTTTGGAATCCATGTCGCAAGGATGGCAGGGATGCCTAAATCGGTGGTAAAAAGGGCAAATGAAATCCTTGCGGAACTTGAAAAATCCCACGAGAAAAAGTCACTTACTAAGCCGGTGTCCGACCTCGCCTCACACAGGGAAGGTTTCCAGATGAGCATCTTTCAGCTCGATGATCCTGTGTTGAAACAAATCCGGGATGAAATAAAAAACGTGGATATCAATAATCTTACTCCTGTTCAGGCTCTGAACAAGCTCTACGAAATAAAAAAACTGACCGGATTGTAATGAGCCCGGTCAGTTTTATCAACTCAGAAAGACTGCGGCTTTCCGGAAAGTTTTATCAAAAGCCTCATCAACACGGTCTCTGATATCCCTTACTCTGAAAGGAAATGGCATTTCATGTGAATAAGGATAGTTGAAATCGTACACATCCATATTTACAGGAAGTTTGTTGCCTTTACCCATCAGGGTTGATCCTATTGAGGCAGGAGGAATAACCCTGTCCTTCAGGAGGGAGATAGCGTAGATCTGGCGGGAATGCTTTCCAAAGACCTGTTCACGGATCTTTCTGAATCGGTCTGGTGCGATCATCGAACGAAAAGCCATACCAATCTGACTGTTATTAAAGAACTCTGAAAACACACCAGCTTTGTTTATATTTTCTTCAAGTTCATTTTTATAGTAATGCTGAATTCTCTCGTTGGCTGTCGGATCAATGATGACCCGGGATATTCCGTTCATCTGGCAGAACAGCGATCCCGCACAAAACAATAAAAGTCTTGAACGGTTTAACAGCCCGTCCGGGTTGGAGATGAACAATACCTGTGCTAAAAGTCCGCCGATTGAATAAGCAAAAAAGTCAGAGCCGGTGCCTTTTTCAAAAAGAGGATGTCCCCCTGAGAAAATCGTTCCCAAAAGGCTCCGGAGATCGATGGCAGTTTGCAGGCCTGCGAGAAACAGACGTTCCGGTGTTTCCGTGAGCCTTTCACTCAGAGCCAGGTTTATGTATGTCGACAGATGAGGATCGGCTGTGTACTTCTGACGGCGGAAAACAACTTTATCGTTCATGAAACGCGGATCAAGCCAGTTGGGCAGGCTTCGGTTTATATGAAAGGACGTGGGAAAAATGAGGACCGGCTTTCCCGTTTGTTCGGCAAGGTAATGTGCCCATGCCAGGTACTTGTCCCATTTCCGTTCATTGAGACCGTGGAGCATGATAATTACCCGGTTACCACTCCTGTTTTCCGGCATGAAAACCGGGTATACAAAATGCTTGTTCTGTTGAATGAGCCCGTCGGATTCCGCACCAGGTATGACTTCACGCATGCGGGAAAGGAAAAGCGACTCCTGATTGCCGGGTTGTACAACCGACTCAAAAGGCAGGAAATGCACATTTACGGATGTTCCCTCAATGATATTTGTGGCAAGTGAAGGATCAAAATACTTGAGAAGGATCTCCTGTCTTTCGGTGAAGTTCATTTATGGGGCTGTTTGATACAAAGTTATGTGACAGGTATGACATTAAAAAAGAAATGGGATTTGCCGGCATGTTCAGGGGCGAAATTCAAAATCCAGGGGCGGAATTCAGCAATGCGGGGTAAATTCAGGATTCTATTAAAATTGCCGGGGTGAAAGATTCAGATAAAAAGAATACATTTGTTTGAAAATTTGGTCAAATGACATTCTTTGAGAGCAAAATACCGGGCTTCCTGACCGACAAGAAAAATACGATCAGGCAGATTCTCTTTACGGCGGTGTTTGCCCTGATATTCATCAACCTGTATTCACCATTCGGAGTGAATACGTGGTACGATGTAACCAATCCACAGCTTTTCTTTTATTCCAGCCTGGTTATTCTGACCGGATTGCTGGTCATTGCCCTGAGCCGGATCCTCATGTTGTGGGTGGCCAGAAAAAAACCCCTGAATACCGGAGCCTATATCGGATGGATTGCCATGGAGATCGTCACCCTGGCTATCGTATATGTTATCCTCAGAATGATTTTTGTGTCAAGGATCACTGATATTCTCATGGCGTTCCGGGAATCGCTGAAACTGACGTCACTGGTACTGTTATTTCCCTATACCTTGACTTTCCTTTACTTTTCCTGGCAGGAAAAAAACCGGAAACTTGCCGAGCTTTCCGAAACCGGGCCAACAATAAATATTTCCAAGCCGGTCATGATGTCTTTCAGGGATGAGAAAGGGGATCTCCGCTTTTCGGTTAAAAATGAAGACCTGCTTTTCCTTGAAGCAGCCGATAATTATGTGGTCGTTCATTATCTGGACGGCAATAAAAGATCGAAATACCTGATCCGGAATTCTTTAAAAAATCTCGAAAATACAATTACGTGACATGACCGTTCTGAGATGTCACCGGTCTTATATTGTAAATTTTGAGAGAGTCAGAATCTTAAGAAAAGAAAAGGATGGTCTGGTCCTTGAACTTGACACTTCAGACCGGCAGACTTTACCGATTTCCCGTTCTTATGTGGAGGAAGTGATGCGATTGTTCTCAGCATTCACACAAGGTTGACCGTCTTGTTATTTCATGATAAAAAAACTTTTTTCTTTTGCGGAATCAAAAATTCATTTAAATTTGCAATCCCAATCAGGGAGAACGTTCTGAAGATAAGTTCTTATTTGTTCATGCGGGAATAGCTCAGTTGGTAGAGCACGACCTTGCCAAGGTCGGGGTCGCGGGTTCGAGTCCCGTTTCCCGCTCAAGGAAGTTGTTTAATTGTTGAGTCGTTTAGTTGTTTAGTTGTTTAGTTGTTTAGGTGTTGGTTCAGGGTTCATGCTTTGCTACGCAGGACTGGCAGGATTAATTAACCTTGAACTGATAATACATGATTGATCCAATCCCCCTTCCTGCAAGAATATAATTATTTGCAATTTCGATCATCCGGTTCTTTCAAAAGCTGCACAACAATGATCAATCTTGAATTATCGGTAAGCAGTTCCTTCGATCCGGTACTTCCATGGTCTCAAACTAAAGGGCAGCCTGCTGTTCAAGATCCGACCAGGAATTTTACTCTGAATATATATTGTTGTTGAAGAAATAGACGAAACTGTTTTTTAGATTGAGTTATTACCGGAATCAGGAATTTCTTAGAATTTAAGTACAGATGATCTGAAAACAGAAGCCTAAAGACCTTTACGTATATTCGCCTCCTCTCGTAAATATGTAAAAAACAGACTTGAAGCCAGGAAAATATAACATTTGACTTTGTTACAACTTAAACCATTTCAAATCAACGACTTAACAACTCAATGACTCAACAACTCAACAACTCAACGACTCAACAAATAAATCCGCCCGGATGGCGGAATAGGTAGACGCGCTGGACTTAAAATCCAGTGGCCAGAAATGGCCGTACCGGTTCGATTCCGGTTCCGGGTACACTACATGACCATGGCATAAAGCTGCCATGGTTTTTTTATTTAAAGGCGTCTGTCCCTTCCGATCAGAAAGTACAGAAACGCTCCGAGGAAGGGCAGAAAGATGATCATCAGAACCCATACGACCTTATCATTTCCCTCAAAGCGGCTGGTCAGGACATCAATCAGGGCTACCAGCGGAAAAAGAGCGATGAAGAAGATGATAAACAGAATACCAAGAACTCCGCCTACTCCAAAAAAGCAAGGTATCATTTTAATAAAATTAGGTTTATTTGTATGGCAAGATAAGCCCGGACCTGTAATTACAAAATTATTATTTATCATATGACCCTGCGAAAAGAATCCTTCTCATCCGCGCTGGTGAGGATGTCGTTCATTTTCAAGACCGGGGAGCTGATAGGTTACGCCGGGAGCTGAACGTGGACATGTGCTGTGCATCCCCCGTATAATGATTGGGCAGGTGCCGTATGCATTCAAAGGGAAGGCGGATATACCTGCGGATATCACAGGCCTGGATATCAGGTGGAATCGTTTAAGAGGATGCGTTTTTTAATGATGTGCATTTTCCTTCTGGTTCCTAAACCAAAAAAAAGCTGCTTACGAGGTAAGCAGCCTTTTTCCATTTATAAACCAAAAGCGGCTTGATTATGCTTTCATATATCACTGGTCTGTATTATTCGCCGCTTTTTCCGTAGTTTGGCAATACCCGGGCGCTTGGATCGTTTACATCGCAGTTTTTCCATTCTTTATTAGGCATCCACATCGATTTGACCACATCGGCACGTCCAGGGAAATATTTCTCAAATATATCGCGGTACATCAGTGATTCTTTGGAGATTGGCGGTGCGTGTTTGTACCTGACCTGAGCGATCAGTAAGTCTTCATCGGAATACAACTCTTCGGCATAGGCTTTCAGGTAATCAACCATGCTATGACCCACGGCGTCAGAAAATGCGGCTTTTTCCCTGTAAAGGATCTCATGCGGCAGGTAATCACCCTCAAAACTTTTCCTGAGCAGATATTTGCCAATGCCGGTGAAGTTCATCTTTTTTTCCGGACGGATACTCATCACATAATCCACAAAATCAAGATCACCGAAAGGAACCCGTGCTTCCAGCCCGTTGGAGGAAATGCAGCGGTCGGCCCGAAGGACGTCGTACATATAGATCTCCCTGATCCTTTTTTCCGCTTCCTTTTGAAAATCATCGGGTGAAGGGGCGAAATCGGTGTACTTGTAACCGAAGATCTCATCGGAGATTTCCCCGGTCATAAGGACCTTAATGTCGGTATTTTCCCGGATATACTTACAAACCAGGTACATACCCACGGAGGCTCTGATGGTGGTGATATCCCAGGTTTCGATGTTATAGATTAGCGTACTCAGGGTATCGAAGATATCCTGTTTTTTGAACAGGACTTCGGTATGGTCTGCACCAAGATAGTCGGCCACCATCCGGGCATACTTTGTATCGATAGGGCCATCTTCAATACCAACGGCAAAAGTTCTGATTGGCTTGTCCATCATTTGTGCCGCAATGGCACACACCAGGCTTGAATCGAGTCCGCCACTGCACAGGAATCCTACCGGTACGTCGGCATGAAGCCTTTTTTCGACGCCCCGGGTCAGCAGCCTGTTGATGTTTTTAAAGATGGTTTCCAGGTCATCGTCTTTATACTTGTCTACCCTGGAAACATCGCGGTAAGGCAGGATCTTCTCCCCGTCGAAATAGTGTCCGGGGGGAAAGGGTTTCACTGTTTTGCATGATCCGATAAGGGCTTTCATCTCGCTGGCAAACATGATCTCGCCATAGTCGCTGTACCCGTAAAACATCGGCCGGATCCCGATCGGATCCCGGGCGGCAAAATATTTATTCTGCCTTGAATCATAAATGACGCATACAAATTCTGCATCCAGCTCAATAGCCGTCTGTTTTATACCCTTTTCCAGAAACATCGGGATGATTACCTCACAATCGCTTTCCGAACTGAACGTGAAAGTGTCTTCATACTTTTCCCTCAATTGCGGGTAATTATAAATTTCACCATTGCAAACGAGATGAATATGCTCATACTGAAGCGGCTGGTTGCCGTCATCACTGATGTCAATGATCTTAAGACGGTGAAAGCCCATCCAGCCGTCTTCTCCAAAATCTGTAGTAACTGAATTATCCGGTCCCCTGTGTTTAACCGATCTGAAATCATGAGCCACATCGAGCTTCAGCTTTTTGTCCTTCCCCGTATAAACCGTAAATCCACACATAAGAATTCAAATTAATGGTTAAAAAGAAATTCAGAAATATAAATCTGATATTATTATTGTTCAAAAATAACTAAAATGTAATTAATAATGGCATAAAAATTACATAAAATAAGATAAAACTAAGTTTTACTTACGAATAGTTATTTAAAGGCTAAAATATTTACGATTTGTTACCCGGAGAAGGGTAAATGGTTGTTCCAGCTTATACTTTATAAGATGGTTTGATGGCAGGCCGGAGACGATAGTTTCCGGCACTGCAATATAGTTGTTTAGTTGTTTAGTTGTTTAGTTGTTTAGTTGTTTAGTTGTTTAGTTGTGTCTGGATAACCCCTAACTAATCCCTAACCCCTAACCCCTAATCCCTAATCCCTAACCCCTAATCACCAACCCCTAATCCCCTCCAACATATTTACCTGAAAAACAGACCTGTATATCTTATTTAAAAATTCACCTTATTATTGTTTAACGATATACTGACAAGATTGAACGATAAAAATTTGTTTGGATATTATTTAGAATAAAAGATCAAAAACTCTTAAAAAGCCAATAAAAGTAGTAAAAATAGAAAATACCTATTTATAAAGTCTTTCTGAAATGACAGTTTGTAGTTAAATAAATTTGGAAGTTTGTTCAATATACTATTATATTTGTTAAACAAAAGAAGATAACCTAAAACCTTCACACCATGACAGCAATAGAATTTAGCAACGCATTGATTAACATGGAAGACAGTCTGGAAAGGTTTGCACTTAGCCTGACTTCCAATCGAGAAGAAGCAAAGGATCTCTTGCAGGAAACCTATCTGAAGGCCCTGACCTACAGGGAGAAATTTGTTGAGTTCACCAACCTTAAAGCATGGGCTTATACCATCATGAAGAACACCTTCATAAATAATTACCGTAAGTCTATGCGGGAAAATACCAAAGTTGATAGTACCAAAGATCTTTACTATCTGAATAATTCAAAGGAGTCACAGTTGATCAAACCAGATTCCGAGATCCGTATCAAAGAAATCAGAAAGGCCATCGAACAACTGGACGATGATTTCAAAGTTCCTTTCAAAATGCATACGGAAGGGTACAAGTATAAGGAAATAGCCGACACACTGGACCTCAAAATCGGAACTGTCAAAAGCCGTATCTTCTTTACACGGAAAAAATTGATGGAATCACTGAAGGATTACAGCTAAATTTTTTCGCGTAAATAGGATATACGCATCGTAAAATCTTTAAAATAATTTTCGTTAATGAAAATCAATGGGAATAATGCGCTGAAAAGTGATGAAGACCACTTTTCAGCTTACAGAGAACTTATGGTTATCGGGGATCAGCAGCCGGAATTAAACGCTGTTACCCCTCTGCGGTCAGATGCTTTTACAATGTCCAATGATGAGAAGAAACAGAAGATCGCCTATCATTTCAGAGAGATAATGGAAACTCTTGGAATGGATCTTCAGGACGATAGTCTCAGTGGAACGCCCGACAGGGTTGCACGCATGTATGTCGATGAGATCTTTTACGGACTGGATCCAAAAAATAAACCTGAAGCGACGCTGTTTAACAACAAATTCGGATATACGGAAATGCTTGTGGAGAAGGATATAAAGGTGCATTCCTACTGTGAGCATCACTTTGTACCGATATTGGGGAAAGCACACGTGGCCTACATCTCATCCGGTAAAGTCATCGGGCTTTCCAAAATAAACCGGATTGTGGATTATTATTCCAGGCGTCCCCAGGTACAGGAACGTCTCACCATACAGATCGCCACCGAACTGATGAGAATCCTGGAAACGGAAGATGTTGCGGTGCTGATTGATTCCGAACATTTCTGTGTTATTACACGCGGTGTTCGGGATATTAACAGTTCAACGGTAACCACTTCTTATCATGGCAGGTTCAAAGATCCATCCGTGCGGGGTGAATTTTTTTCCTACATTGGCATGAACGGGAAAAAATAGGACAGAGTCATTTTTTGACAAGTGGGATTATGGGTATCAGTCCCGGAGGAAGGAATAAATCCTGAAACCGGGACTGATTGTTTCCGGCTTCTTATCAGGCATTAAACGAACCAAAGCGTTCCGTCAGTACCCGTTAACGGTAATTGAAAATTCCCTCCCCATAGCTTACCGATGCCGATGGGTATCCTTTCTGTTCAAATCAGTTGATACCTGGTAAACGAATCATATCCGACAGAACCCGAAACGGGCCTGCTGTACATTTGTTCGTTCCGCTGATCCGTTCTTCTTCTGTCCGGGAGATATTACCGGGTTCTTTTTACCGGTGGCTCTCAGGTATACATCAGGATATAGGTCAGGAATCCCGCGCTGTACCCGATCAGGGCAAGAAGACTGACCCGTTTCAGATACCAGAAAAATTCTATTTTTTCCATACCCATGACCACTACACCGGCAGCCGAACCGATGATGAGCACACTGCCTCCCGTGCCTGCACAGAATGCCAGCATCTCCCAAAGGCTGTTATCGATGGGGAAAACTGAGACATCATACATGCCCATACCGGCGGCAACGAGAGGAACATTGTCGATCACGGCCGACATCAGACCTATGATATAGATGATAAGCCGTTTATCGGCAAAGGCATGGTCGAGTCCTGCGGCCAGGCTTTTCAGGATACCAGCCGACTGCAGTGCTCCGACGGCGAGTAAAATCCCGAGGAAGAACAGCACACTGGAAATATCGATCCGCGATAAAGCCTCGTTGATACGCAGATGCCTCCGCTCTTCATACCGGGAATGCATCAGGTCGGTCACCATCCACATAATGCCCACTCCGAGCAGGATCCCCATATAAGGAGGAAGGTGGGTAATGGTTTTGAATATTGGGACAAAGATCAGCGAGCCTATACCGAGGAACAGTACAAAAACGCCTCCCGGTTCGGTTTTGGACTGCTCTTCGATCTTCTTTGCATTGACCATTAGAGTTCCTTTCAACCGGAATGATTCGATCGCAAGTGGGATGGCGAGAGTCACAATACTCGGTATGAAAAGGGCCTTGATGATATTCCAGCTTGTGATCCTGTCGCCGATCCACAGCATGGTGGTGGTGACGTCCCCGATAGGAGTCCATGCACCACCTGCATTGGCAGCAATAATGACCATACTGGCAAACATGACCCGGTCCTTCTTGTCGTCAATGAGCTTTCGCAGCAGGGAGACCATAACGATGGAGGTGGTCAGGTTATCCAGGATGGATGACAGGAAGAATGTGGCAAAGCCGGTCATCCATAACAGGCTCACTTTGTTTTTTGTATGAATCCACTGGATTATGACCTTGAATCCTTTATGGGCATCGATCATCTCGACAATGGTCATGGCTCCCAGCAGGAAGAAAAGGATCTGGGATACTTCAGCAAGGTTTTCAGACAATTCGTGAACGGTTTGAGGGATATCATATTCGCCCAGTGAGAATATAACCCACAGCGCCACAGCCATAAGCAGTGCTATAGCTGTTTTCCCTACTCTTAAAGGGTGTTCCAGCGCGATTGCCGTATATCCGGCAATGAAAACTACAATGAGTGAAATAATAAACATAATGGTTAGTTTGGTTGAAAAAACGTCGTCAAAAGTAGTAATGAACCTTTATCGTTATTCTGTAAGTGTGAATTTTTTCGAAAAAAAATGAGGGTAAATACCGGACGCGGAATCACCTTCCGGGAAACCGGCCTGGCAAGTGGATGAGGGAGAAGGCGATCCATAGGATTGAAAAAAGAATATCTTTGTTACCCGTTTCACTATTTGAAACATTTTCATTCTCTGAAAGTTTTAAGGATAGCCGGTGGATGTTTACCGGGAATTCTTCATTTTTGCAATTTCAACAGAATAGATATGACAAAATCCAGGTACAGGAAGTGGTTGATTCCGGTCTTTTATTTCTGGCTGATCACCTTGTATGTTCTTACAGCAATACCAGGCAGCAACGGTCCTGAGAAATTTTCTGACTCACCCGTCCGGTGGGACTATCTGGAGCATCTGTTTCTGTTCATGCTCATACCCATACTTTATTTCCTGTCGGGAGGAGCCGGTATGAAGATAAAAACCCTGCGGGCAGGGATTCTTCTTATATGCGCAGGATTATTTTACTCCGTGGTTGCTGAAGTTCAACAGATATGGGTCCCCGGAAGAGCTTTCAACCCTGTGGATCTTACTCTTAACCTGACAGGTTTCCTTACAGGCATCCCTGCCGGGATATTTGCAAGCCGGATCATCTTCAGGAAGCGTTTGAAAAATGGGCAAAGAGCGGACATCTGAATGATTGGGATCAGCGGTAAGGATTTAATTAGTACAGACCGGTACCCGGGGAACCTGTCAAATACTGGTCTGAATCCGGATTTCCGTATCCATGATTGTGCAGAATCCGGAATTTTGCCTGGTCGTCAATTAGTCATTTTCCCATGGTTTTTACCTTTACTGCATTCTTCCCATCCGCTTTCCAATGATTTCTGATTTCTAGTTCTCTTCCCCTTTTCGGACCTTCCTGATAAAGGCATCTGAATATCCTTCCCCTCTCACTCTCTGAAGGGCTTTTTCTGCATCGGACATATCCATGTAAATGCCCTCCGAAATTCTAAAGAAACCGTCATTTCCCTTTGTAATCCTCAAATCCCGCAGCTGGGTGAAGGCCGACGGGTCAGGCCGGTTTTTTGTGGCAGTGATCTGTATGGTGAAGTAGAAATTGCTGGTATTACGGTCCGGTTCTGCTGGTGATATGGTGATATAGTTTGACAGGGGCATGACAAATGCATCAGTGTAACCTTCTTCTATATAATGACTTAACCTGGTCATGGCCTGGTCGTGGGTTTCAAAAATGCCGGTAACATACCTGTGATACCCGTCTTTACCTTCATACAACTGAATGTTCTCAGGATGGCCGAAAACATCGAAGTCAGTTTCGTTTTTAAGTGCCATGAGTTGAATGGTGAACGGACCCTGAACTTCTTCAGGGCTGAGATCGGACGTGGATAACAACCTGGTGAAATCATTTTCTCCAAGCATAAATGCATCTGAAAAGTCACCGTCAATCACAGTATTTAGAAATTTGGTGGCTTCAGTCCTGATACTGAAAGGCCCGGTAGCATACAGGCAACCTTTTTCCGTTTCGAAAAGACGTGTATCCTGACCCTCCACATTAGCCGGGAAGGTGTTTAGCTTTTTCTTTGGTTGTTCAAGAATGACATAATACCGTTTGTCTCTCATCGGCTTGAGACTTTCAGGCACTTTCAGTTCATCCATCCTGATGTTCTCATAATGATTGTTGATGAGCATGATTTCCACCTGGCGATTCAGCTTACGGCCTTCGGGATTATCTGTCCCGTCAGGATTGATATTCCTGGCGACATTTCCCTGTTCACCCACCCCCGATGAGATAAACCGTTCCCGGCTAATACCCCTGGCGACCAGGTAATCGAGCACAGACCTTGCTCTCTGCCGGGAAAGGTTCAGGTTATAATCCGAAGCACCCCTGGAATCGGAATGACCACGCACCTGTACAAACAAATCAGGGTAGGTTGTCATCACCTGGCAGAGTTTCTCAAGTTCAAACCGGGCTTGTTTATCGAGCACAATACTGTCGAAGCCGAAGAGAATATTTTTGACCAGGAGATAGGTGCCGTTGGTTACTTTTTCGGGTTGAAGGCTGGATTCCACATGTATTTGTTCCCGGGTGATGCCCGGCTTGATATCCAGGTCAAGTTTTTGTTCACTATAATGATCAGAATTGATCACAATGTTGTAATTACCGGAGGGTACTTCAGCGGTGTAATTCCCTGTTTCCGGATCCGGCGCGACGGAGGCAACAGTGTCACCTGACCCGGTGTCAATGATTTTTACTTCAGCAGATGCACTGATGTCGACATTATCTTCAGCGGTCAGGTTTCCGTCTATAATATAGTTGTGGTCGGCTGAGCCCGTAATAAAGCTGACCCATTCAATCCTGCCTTTGGGCATAGGTTGGTGGAAGCTGCTGTAAAGGGCATATTTGCCATCCGCCAGGGGAAAGAAAAAGAGGTCGTCGTCGCTGGTACTAAGAGGAAAACCGAGGTTTGCAGGAACCGACCATGTATCATCGGGAAGCCTGGTACTGTAAAAGATATCGAAGCCACCCATGGTGGCGTGACCCATAGAACTGAAGTAAAGGGTTTTACCATCTTCAGAAAGAAAGGGCGTTTCCTCGCTGTAAATTGAATTCACGGGCTTTCCGGCATTCACCGGGTTCGACCATGAACCGTCTTTCCCGGGATGTGAGAAGTAGATATCCATGGCACCGCAGCCCCCGGGACGGTTGCTTGTAAAACAAAGTGTCTTCATGTCGGCGGAAATACTGACATGTGTCTCATCCCACTGAGAATTCACCGGCTCCGGCAGTTTCTCCATTTCACTCCATCCGCCTTTTTTGAAGTGACTTACATACAGGTTTTTATCGAGGCCATCCTGTTTAACCAGGAATAGCTCGGAGCCGTCGGTTGAGATGTCGGTAATCTGGCAATCCTCACCACCCCTGATCTGGTCATTGATATTTACCGGCTTCTCCCAATTCCCATTCTTTTTCCGGGTCATCATGATGGCCGAATAGAACGGTTTCTCCGACATAAATAGCAGAACTGAATCTTTCTCAGCCATCACAGCATGGAATGCGGAAGAAGCACCGTTCACCATATTGCCTGCATCTTTTAATCCGATCTTGACGGTGTCCCTGATCATTTGTTTTGCCAGGTTCACCGAGGCAATCTGTTCAGCCACATAATCGATCTCTGCTGCGTCATATAAGGGCATCACATTTTTATATTTCTCATAGTAGGTCATGGCTTCATCAAAACGGTTTTCGATGTGGTAGGCTCTTGCGAGGGCGAAAAACGCCTCCCGGGGAGCATTCCTTTCGCGGTATGAACCCTCACGGTAACCTGGCGATACACTGGCAACTGCCTGTTCGAGAAACGGGATGGCCCGTTCCTTAAGTCCGTCAACACTCAGGTAACTTGCGCCTGTAAGGAACTGCAGATTGGCATTTGTGGGGTCAGCCTTTAAAAGCTCATGATAGAGAAAGGCAGCTTCCTGAAAATCACCACGCAGGAAAAAGTATTCCGCCTCCTGGAATTTTTCCTTAAAGGTCTTCTTGTCCAATCCCTGTTGAGGGTAACCCTTGGCGAGAAAGACAAACATGAATATGCACGTACAGAATACCTTCGTCAACATTTTTGGAATTCCTTCACGGTTCATTCAATTAACAACGCCTGAAAGTAACGATTTCATCCTGTGAATATCAATTTCTTTTATGAACAAACATTTTATGAATCTGCAGGTTAATGACCGAATCCGCTATGATGAGGCAACCGGCTGAATATGAAAAATTGGTAAGTGGATCGATGATAACAGATAATCCCTGGCTTATTGTCAGTTTTCAGCAGAAAAAAGGAAGTCGGCAGTTTATAGACTTAGCCTGCATTTTCTTTTTCGCTGATCTTCTCCAGAAAATGTACAAAATCAATGGCACTATCCATCATCCTGACATTATGTGGAAGGCCCTCTTTCACCGGGTCGGGATCGAAAGTGGAAAAAAGAATGATCTGATCGGGAAATTTCCTGGACAGTTTATCGAGGTATGTCCTGAAGTTGATCCCGGAAATATTGGAGCTCAGGGATGTAATGAGATAATCGCAGGGTCTGATCTCCACCACTGCCTGAAGGTCATTGAAGGGGACAGACTGACCCAGGTAAATGACCATGTTGCCTCTTTTCTTGACCAGGTAATAGTAGAACAACAGGCCGATTTCATGAAGTTCCCCTTCTGGGAGAAAGAGAACAAAGCGTTTGCTGGGTTTATTGGGTTGGTCTTTATCCATGATGCCATCGATGGCAACAATGAGCTTCTGCCGCACCAGGTTGGAGATGAAATGTTCCTGGGCAGGGTTGATAGCCCCGGTTTGCCAAAGGATCCCGATTTTCTGAAAGAAAGGGTAAACGGTATACAGGATGGTTTTTTCAAATCCTTCCTGCATAATCTTTCTCGATAATATTTTTTCAAACTTCTTCTCATCCAGCTCTATCATGGCAATCACCAGGTTGTCAATCAGACTTTCTGTGTCTTGATTCTGCCTGGAAATCTCGTTAATTTTTGAGCTGATCTCTTCGTTACCCAGGTTGGCAATATGGCTTATTTTAAGCCCGTTACGGTTTAGCAGGGCTACGTTCAGTACTTTTTTCAGATCCAGATCATCGTAGAAACGGATATTCGTATCCGTTCGTTTCGGTTCCAGAAGGTTATACCTCTTTTCCCAGATTCTAAGGGTATGAGCCTTGATGCCTGAGATTTTTTCAAGATCCTTGATAGAATAGTTTGACATATCAAAATTCCCCGGTAAGATGCGGTGTTCAGGACATCGCGAATCCAAATTATTTTGCTAAACTAACAAATTTTGTTTAAAAAAGTTTATGGAAAGTTGAACATAATGGAGGGAGGGGTGAAGAAGTGAAGAAGGTAGAGGTTGGAGGTTGGAGGTTAGAGGTTAGAAAGTTAGAGAGTTAGAAAGTTAGAAAGTTAAGAGGTTAAGAAGTTAGGAAGGGAAGAGGGGGAAGGAGGAATGATCCTTTGAATTGTATCTTCCCAACCGAGGAGCGGTAGCCCATGCATAGCCACAGAAAGTTAGAAAGTTAGAAAGTTAGAAAGTTATGGAGTTAAGAGGTTAAGAAGTTAAGAAGGGAAGAGGGGGAAGGAGGAATGATCCTTGGAATTGTATCTCCCCGAACCGAGGAGCGGTAGCCCATGCATAGCCACAGAAGGTTAGAAAGTTAGAAAGTTAGAAAGTTATGGAGTTAAGAGGTTAAGAAGTTAAGAAGGGAAGAGGGGGAAGGAGGAATGATCCTTGGAATTGTGTCCCCCGAACCGCGGAGCGGTAGCCCATGCATAGCCACGGTTTTGCCCGTGGTGGTTATGACCGGTGAAAGACGCAGGGACGAAAAGGAAAAAGAATAATCCCTGGAATCGGTCCCCCGAACCGCAGAGCGGTAGCTCATGCATAGCCATGGTTTTGCCCGTGGTAGGAATGGTCGTCGTTCCAGGGAACCCGGGAAGGCTTCAATAATCGTATCCAGGTTTTTTGATTGTGGTGGGAATGCCCGGAATTTCTGCGTTATGATGGGGAGTTCATCATGATTCCAGACAATTCCGGAAACATCGCGAGGAAAATTTCATTCCTGTTCAGAAGCCCCGAAATGGTCCTATACAAAAAAGGACTGAAATATTCTTGCAGTGAAGGAAAAAAATATGTATTTCGGCTGGCATTCGTCAAAATGAGAATCATCATTTTGGGTGAGTTGATAACTTTTCGTCAAAAAGGTAAAAACAGGACGCTGAGATTTGGGGGGTTGAAAGGATTAAGGGGCGGTGTGTTGGAAGGTGGGGGAGGGATCCCATTTCAAGAAAAGACATCCTTAGAATAACGAAGCCCCTTACTCTGCCCCGACGTTAATACTCCTTCTGAGTCCTTCGAAATTCAGATTCACCACAGTCCTTCGAAATTCAGTTTCACCACAGATCCCGATAACTATAAAGGACAGATTATCACAGATTACCGATTGTTGTCGGTACAGTATAAACAGATTGGGTATCCAGTTTTTTTATAGACGCGAAGCATCACGTCTCAACGATTTGGTTTTTCATTCAATATTCAGATCTCCTTTCTCCGTATCATTCGATATTCTATTTCAATCTCTCAATCTCTCAATCCCTCAATCCCTCAATCCCTTAATCCCTCAATCCCTTAATCCCTTAATCCCTCAATCTCTCAATCCCTAACTCCCTAACTCCCTAACTCCCTAACTCCCTAACTTTCACCTTTCACCTTTCACCTTTCACCTTTCACCTTTCGCCTTCACTCTAACCCCTAACCTCCTAATCCTAACCCCTAACCTCCTCCGCCCTCACTTCTTCCGTATCACCATCAGCCCGTCACGTAACGGAAGGATAAAATTTTCCACCGCCGCATCCCCTGTAACATACGCGTTGAAAGCTTCGATACCTAGCGTGGCTGAGTCTTTGTTTTTGCCGGGGTCGAGGACTTTTCCATACCAGAGAACATTATCGGCAATAATGATCCCACCCGGGGAAAGTCTGGGCAGCACAAGTTTATAATATTCGACATATTCTTCTTTTTCGCCGTCGATGAAGACCAGGTCGAAGGTGTCGTTTAGGTTGGGGATGAGTTTCAGGGCATCACCGTTAATCCTTTTGATCTTTTCCGTCCAGTCCGGCCTTACGGAAAAAGCCATCGCTTACGTCGTTGAGTTCGTCATTGACTTCGAGGGTGATCAGTCGGCCATCGTCTTTCAGTCCGCGGGCCAGGCATATGGCCGAGTATCCGGTGAAGGTCCCGATTTCCAGGATACGTGAGGGCCGGACCAGCCTGCTGACAAGCTCCAGAAGTTTACCCTGTACCGGTCCAGACAGCATGGAGGGGAAGGCGGTATTCAGACCGGTGAATCTTCGGATTTCCGCCAACAGCGGATCTTCAGGAGACGAGTGTGCTTCGATATACCGGTTCACAATATTTGTGGATTCAAATTGTTCCATCATTTGTAGTGTAAAAGGGATAATATTTTTGGATCGAGGATCTCATTGGCGACTTCAAGAATATGGGAGGCTGTGATGGACTCGATTTTTTCACCAATCTCTCCAAGACTGTCGTAACGGTCATAGAGAAGTATGCTTTTTCCAAGGGTGAGCATGAGGTGTTCATTGCTCTCGGAGGCAATGGCAACCTGTCCCATCAGTTGTTTCTTGGCTTTGCTGAGTTGCAGGGTACCGAGTTTTTCCTCTCTCAGTCTCTGAAATTCGCGGTACACCAGGATGAGGCTTTTTTCGAACTTATCCTTGTCGCTGCCGAAATAGATGTCGAGGATACCGGTGTCGGTGTAGGGAGCATACTGGGATTCGACATTATAGGAGTATCCGGTTTTCTCCCGTAGGCTCATATTGAGACGGCTGGTCATCCCGGGACCACCCAGGAGGTTGTTAAGCAGGGCCAGAGGGTACCGTTTTTCTGAATACGCATCATAAGCCACATTACCAATGATGCAATGCGACTGGTGAGTGTGTTTGTCAACCGTCCGGTGCATGGGTTCATAGGTATCGGGCCTGGTGCGCTTCCTGAGACGATCTTTCATAACTACCTGACCGAAATATTTCTCACATAGTTTTCTGTACTGGCTGAAGCTGAGATCACCAACGGAGCAGAGCACCATTTCGCTGGTAGCATAGTTGTGCCGGATGAAATGGTTGACATCGTCATGGGAGAAGCGCATAATCTGTTTCTCATCGCCAAGGATACTGCGGCCGATGGGATGACGGTTGAAGACCTGTTCCTCAAACTCGTCGTAGATCAGCTCGGAAGGGGTATCAAGGTAAGACATGATCTCGTCGACAATAACGCTTTTCTCCCTGTCGAGCTCGCGGGGCGGAAACACCGAGTTGAAGCAGATATCGTAAACCAGTTCAATAGCCCGTTCATAGTCCTGTTTAAGAAAGGAAGCATAAATGCAGGTCTCCTCCTTGGTAGTATATGCGTTCAGTTCACCACCCACATCTTCAAGGCGGGAGAGGATATGAAAGGCTTTCCGTTTACGGGTACCTTTAAAGATCACATGTTCGATAAAATGGGCCATGCCGTTCTCGCGGACTTTTTCATCGCGTGATCCGGTATGGACCATAAAACCGAAATGTGCCGCCATGTTGCCCTCCTGAAGGTGGGCCAGCCGGATGCCGTTGGGCAGGGTGTGCGTCTGTAGATTCATGGAGGCAAAGGTAGCAAAAATTAACAGCGGAGAGGCGTTAAGAGTGGACTGCGTCTGCAAAATCATGCAAAAATAAATGGTATCAAATCATGAAACTATCGTGATCATTCTGTGACACTTACACGGGAAATTAGCATCAGATTAATTTAAAAATATAATGTTATGAAAAAAGCACTGTTTACGATGAGTTTAATTCTCGTTGCTGCCATTTTTAACGGGTGTAACAAGTATGAACTGGCTGATGCCCTTAAGTATGGGAAAGGTCATGGAAAGGCACCGAAAGGCAGCTTCGTGGTAAGGATTGAAAACGTATCCACACCCTACGATTATTTTGCTGCGGGAGCGCAGTTCATCGCCGACGGTAAAGATACGCCCGGACCGGCTCACCCGGGCGAGTCATTTACCGTGAAATTCCATGCAGGACCAGGACACCGGCTCTCTTTCGCCACCATGTACGGCGCATCCAATGATCTTTATTATGCACCTTCAGACGGAGGTATTCAGCTGTTTAACGGCACCACCCCCACCACAGGTGATATAACCGGGATGATCAGTCTTTGGGATGCCGGGACTGAAGTGAACCATGCCCCGGCATCGGGAGAAGACGGCGCCAATGAATCGGTTCCGGTTGAGAGCGTCCGGAATACCGATAATGTCATGGACGGATTCACCTACAATACTGTTGAACAGAACATCAAAGTAATGCTTGACTATGACGGGACAAGCATGTTCACCTTAACCGTGCAGGACCTGGCCGGATCGAGCACACCGCTGTCACCGGTTGCCTGGGTGGTGCACTACGACGGGCAGAAGCCGATTTTTACCGAAGGACAATTGGATTACGGTCATGGTCTTGAAGACCTGGCTGAAACGGGTAATGCAGAACCGTTAAGTACCTACCTTGAAATGAACAGCGGTTATGTTTCACCGGTTGCTCCCGGCGTGTGGGTCGTTCACAAGCAGGGTCAGAAACCGATTTTTAAAGAGGGCAAACCCGATTATGGCCAGGGACTGGAGAAGCTTTCTGAAGTCGGCGATCCGTCAGAAGTATACAATTCACTGGTTGCAGGGGGTTATAACGCCGGTGTTTACAACATACCCGACGGGGCTTCAGATCCCGCTCCGCTCATGCCCGGACAGTCGTACACGTTTGTCGTCCAGGCCAAAGTGGGTGACTACCTCAGTTTTGCCTCCATGCTGGGTAAATCGAATGACGAGTTCTTTGCTCCCGGTGATATGGGCATCCGGTTGTTTGATGGTGCGACAGCAATTGGCGGAGATATAACAGGAAAGATCATGCTGTGGGATGCCGGTACGGAAGTGAATGAGTACCCCGGCGCCGGAATTCACGAGGGTGGTAACGGAGGCATCGATGAATCACAGGATGTAATGACCGTGAACGACCAGTTCATGTGGCCCGCGGTATCCCAGGTCATTAAAGTATCTATCATGGCTTTATAGTTTGAGGGTTAGATGCTCGTGATGAGAGCCATGTATTGAGACCCGCCGGTTTTTCCTAATGGAACCGGCGGGTTTTTATTATAATTAAACCAGATCAGAAACATAAAATATCTGTGTCAATCTGTCCCGTATAGTAATGGGATCTGTGGTTGAAAAGAGGAGGTTTACCCTGGCCGGCTCAATCACTCTTGCGCCAGATGCCTTGAAACTACCGGGGCTATCCCGGAAATGATGATGAAGGAATGGGAATACGGAGTAGGCGGGGCGAGGATGAAATGCCGGAGGATTTCATCTGCCGCTTGTAATCAGTATGCAACAGCCTCCGGCGATATCATCGATCATATGACTCCCATCTCCAACTACAATTGTTAGCCGGGTTCATCTGCGAAAATCACAATCCTAAAATTCATCGAACGAAATCATATTTTCGGGAACGCCGAGGCCTGCCAGCATTTTCGTCCCTGCCTCAATCAACGCAGGCGGGCCGCAAAGGTAATATTCAACCTCACCGGGATGTTTATGGTCCTTCAGGTATTTTTTCAGTAATACCTCGTGAATAAATCCTCTGTCACCATGCCAGTTGTCATGTTTGCCGGGTTCTGACAAGGCCGCATGAAAGGTAAAATTATCGTTGGTTTCAGCCAGATTTTTAAAATAGTCATCGTAGAAAAGATCATCCAATGTTCGGGCTCCGTACCAGAAACTCACCTTCCGTTTCGTTTTCAATGATTCGAACAGGTACGACACGTGTGACCGGAGGGGCGCCATTCCAGCTCCTCCGCCTAAATAAACCATCTCCCTGTCCGAATCTTTGATGTAAAAATCACCGTAGGGTCCTTTCAGCATTACTTCATCACCCGGTTTCAGGTTAAACACATACGAGGTCCCGATTCCCGCAGTGATGTTCCTGTCACCGGGCGGCAGGGAAATCCGCACATTGAACCGGAGCAGCCGGTCCTTTTCGGGATTATTCGCCATGGAGAAGTTACGTTTTGTATGGATCGTATTCCTGGAAAAGCAGTCGAATAATCCCAGGTCCTTCCAGGTTTTATCATACGGATTATCAATCAGGATCTGGTCAAAAGTTATGTCAAACGGAGGGATCATCAATTGAATATATTCACCCGGCCTAAATGTGAAGTTCTTCTCTTCTAATGTTTCCAGGACAAGTTCTTTAATAAAGGCTGCCACATTATGATTGCTCACCACCCTGAACCTTATTTCCCTATCCGTATCCGGGATGGAGGCTTTCTTTTTGCCGGAAATGTGCAGGTACACCTTATCGTCATCCAGACTTACGTTAAACGTACGAATGGCAACACATGCCGGTATCCGTTTGGGAGACCCGTCTTTAATACTGAACCGGCCATTGTGTTTGGGGCACTCGATCAGGTCCCCGATAACCACTCCTTCAGCCAGATGGGCATTACTGTGGGAGCAAATACCGTCTGTGGCGTAAAATTTGTTTTCATCCGTTCTGTATATGGCATATGTTCTCTGGTTGAAATCAAAGCGGACCACATCTCCTTTTGGAAGGTCACCAATACGGCAAACTTCAATCCGGCTGTCCACCACCCTTGAAGGATCTCCCGTAATGATCTCCTTCTGTTCCATCTGGTGACCGGCGCCTTCAGGCAGTTTCCGTTCCACAAAATAGTATGGATCTTTCCGTTGCTTCAGGAGGGTGGGGATCATCTCCCGGTATACTTCAAGGATCCCGATATACGGCGTGGGGCAATCGTTCTTCACCAATTCATGCAAACGCGGGAGGGCATGATAGGGTACAAGAGGGAACATATGATGTTCAACGTGGTAATTCATATTCCAGTACAAATACCGGTGCAGCCGGTTCATGTAAACGGTCCGGCTGTTCAGCCGGTGGTCAAGCACATTCTCCTGTAAACCGGCGTGTTGGGTTAACCCGTATAACTGTAACAACCATGAACCAAAGAGGGTCGGAATTCCAACATACATCAAAGGCAGGATGCTGCCGATAATAAACCGACAGACCGATCACACATAAAAATATGAGCATATAGATCCGTGCTTCGAGGATGATCTTCTTATAATCGGATTCAGGAACATAGGTTGCCACCTCAGGGTCTATTTTCCCTGCAATATGCCGGAATAACCTCTTTGCCTCGGGAATGGTACCACCCAGGCCAAAAAATCCACGTATCACCTTATTCAAATTCGGAGGCCGCGGTACAGAAATCTCTGGATCACGACCCCTGATAATGGTATCACTGTGATGACGGGCATGGCTCCACCGCCAGGCAGTTGACTGCCTGAAAACCATAAATGAAGCGATCTTATATAAAAGATTATTCATCCAGTCCGTCTTGAAGGCGGTACCGTGACCCGCCTCATGCCACCTTGAATCGGAGGTGGAAGCATACAGTGTACTATAAATGATATAAGGAAGAATAAACCACCAGGTACCCCATAACAGGAAGACGAGGAAGCCTGAACCTATGATAAGACCGAACCAGATGATCGTATCCCTGAGAGCAGGACCGTCTTTCCTGACCAGCAGCTCGCGCATTTTTTCCCTGGGAACAGGCGACTGATACCATTCTGCATCAGCCAGCCCTGCTTTTATCGCCTTTTTTGTTTCAACGCCAATCAGGCTGTAATCCCTGACCATTTCCTGAGTTTCTTCCATATAATTCCTGCGGATAAAGGGAAATTAGAAATCATTTAATGTGGTACGACGGATCCATGTGCCAATATAAGAACCAGACAGCCGTGATTTTGTTTACGACCGGGGGATACGGGACTTCATCCATTCTATCGCACTCCAGTGGATTCGCAATCATCCAAGTCTGAACATGTCGCCCGATTCCCTGCAGGCATCAATCTTCTCATCACAAAATAGCATCCTTAAATATTATCAGGACCCGATAAACGGTGTGCAGCCTTCCCCTTGCCCTGTTATATTTCCTGCAGCCTTTTGCCATAAGAGTTTGTTGAACTATTCCTGATTCCGTTTTGTTCTTACCTTACAAATGATTTCTATGAACACAATCAATAAGGAAAACATTCCTCAGGAAGTATTTGATCTGTATGACGCCTATGCTCATAACAAGATCGACAGAAGAAAATTCATCGACAGGCTCTCCACCTATGCAGTAGGAGGGATCACCGTAGGGGCTTTGATGAGTTTTATGATGCCACGTTACCAGGAAACAGTTCAGGTTAGTCAGGATGATCCAGGATTGACTACAGAATACGTTACCTATGAATCTCCCAAAGGCGGAGGCTCAATTCGCGGTCAGCTGTCGCGGCCAAAGAATGCAGGCGGCAGATTGCCGGGCATTGTCGTTGTTCATGAAAACAGGGGACTGAATCCGTATATCGCGGATGTAGGGCGCAGGCTTGCCCTGGCCGGCTTTATCAGTCTGGCCCCGGATGCCCTGACACCACTGGGGGGCTATCCAGGAAATGATGATGATGGAAGGGAATTACAGAGTAAGCGGGACAGGAATGAAATGCTGGAGGATTTCATCGCCGCCTTTGAATATCTGAAATCCAGTTCAGAATGTACAGGAAAGGTTGGTGTTGTCGGCTTTTGCTTCGGCGGCTGGATCACAAATATGATGGCCGTGAAAGTGCCTGACCTGGCTGCAGCGGTTGCATTTTATGGTGTACAGCCCTCTCCAGAATTGGTTCCTGAGATTCATGCTCCCTTATTGTTACACTATGCAGCTCTCGACAATCGTGTGAATGAGGGATGGCCGGCCTATGAAGCAGCATTGAAAAAATATCACAAGGAGTATACAGCCTATATATATCCGGATGTCAATCACGGCTTCCATAATGACTCGACACCACGGTATGATAAAGCTGCCGCTGAGCTTGCCTGGAAAAGGACCCTGGATTTCTTTCTGGAGAAATTGAAATAGGAGAAACTCCCGGTCCGGTCCCGAACTTCAGCAACGTTTACCTGAAAAATACAATAAAGGCAAACATCTGCCTTAGATATTTCTAAACTATGATGTCCGGTAAAACTGAAAAGCGTTTTAATGATCTTTCCACACCTTCATTTCAGGTGTTCAGCTTCCGGAAAAAGTTTCACCATTACAGGCACATTAGCCAGCCAAATTGTAATGGAAGGCCACCTGAACATTAGGATTCATCCCCGGACATCCATCAAATGGTTATGGGAGAGTGCGGGCATACAGGATTTAAAGACCTTGTATCTGGGACTGCAGTTACACAACTTATTCGTAAAAAGGCGTTGTACTATTGATCCGGAAACGTTGCCTTATGGAGAAAATACAATGAGGTGGCATGAGAGCCTGACATGAGGGACAAATCGTTTTTGTTGTTTTATTTCTAACCCTCTTTAAAATATCATTGCTAATCTTACCTTGTTGCAATGAACCAACCGTTGACTTTTACAAATTCCCCTGTATTAGCATCTTTCATCGAAACGTCATTCAGTTCTCCATGAATAAGATCCTGATTCAGCTCGATAACAAAAAATTCCTGTTCCGGTTCTATATAATAAAGTCTTGCATTAAACTCCCCTGCAGTACCTACTCTCACATCCGTCTTTGACAAAGATGCAGAAGCTATAATACAGAATTTATTGACTGCAAGATTTGAATCAACTGTCATGATTAGTGACCCAAGTGGTTCATTGTTGTCATCTGTCCCAAGGTAAATTGTATGACCGTACGGGTCCCATCTTGAGTCGATGTTTTCACCAATTAATTCAAGTTCATAATTGTCCTCGCCCGTAATTTTCAGATTATACCCATCTTTTTGAGCTGTATCCTTGCCGGACTTGTCTTTCTGACATGATATAAACATAACAGACATTATCATGACAGACAATAATGTAAGATAACGTAAATATGATTTCATTTCATAAAATATTTGGTATACACACAATTTACGAATAAAATCGTGGGACAGGAAACTAAAACCTGGTCCAGTGCATTAATTATAAGGTCATTAGAAGTGTCGTTTACGCTTAAGGGAGGTTTGCAGGCCCATCTCAGTGAAAATAAAAAAATTACTTCTAAATAAAGATTTGAGGTAAACAGGCTTGGTACAAAGGATGTGTGTTGCTCTGAAAATTGAAGTAAGCACCTCATTCCAGAGACTGTGGTATCGAAATTCACCGGGAATTCCTGTATAGGATTTTTGAACCGGGATCAGGCGGAAATTACAATCATAGTGAGTGTTTGGTTCCAGTCTGAACTTAGCTTTATTCTATGGAACATGACAGTATGCTCTGATAGGGGAAGGATGTGCAGTTAAGCCGGTATATGCATCCAGGAAAAAATACGCCACTTCCGGATTTAAATTTGGGTTTGTAGAGGTTACAATTACAGAGCTGTATAATTAAAAATCACTGGTGTCCGGTAAAATCGAAAACCGATAATTTACTTCATATAATTGCCTGATAATCTGAAGTATATAATTAAATATCAAAATCAAGGCCCCTTTTTTCAAAGATTATGGAATTTCATAATGTCAGATGTCAGTAAAGAAATATTGAATATCGAATATTGAATATCGAATATTGAATATCGAATGTCGAAGTTGTAAGACCTCGCTTCATAACTCCATAAATTTTCCAAAGAGAGTTATGAGGTTATGAAGATGTTAATTCGGGGGCACTCTTCCTAACCCCTAACTACTAACGAAACCTTACTTGCACACCCTTCGGGGTGCCGGGGAACCTTTCCTGTCAAATATTCTATCGCTCTCTGACCCTGATGGGGCCTTTTTGGACTATCCGTTGATTGATAATTAGCCATTTCGTGACAACGATCAGCATTTTGATCACAAAATTTCGCAATCACGATGAACAAAGCCTCCCATAGGAGGCAGCGAGCGATAGAACGATGCACGACATCAAACACGGCGCCCCGTAGGGTGTGCAACACCTATTCGGTTTACCGGACACCAATGATTAAAATAGTATATTTTTTGGATATTAGTATGACAAATACCAAAGGATCTTACACTTATCCCTGATTACCGGTTACAGAATCTGTAAGACCTTTTTCCGGGAAATTTTTCACACACTCCCCGGATTAAAATTAACCAAAGTCTATAAGATGAAATATCAAAAGCAGCCTGTATTTATTGACCCTGAACCATTATTTTTACGGCTATACCCGGCTTAATTTCTTCACTGCCGCGGGTTAGCAATGTATCACCTTCTTGCATGTCCCCGAATATTTCGACGCTGTCCTTCATTGATATCCCCTCCTTTACATCTACCCACTCAACTGTGCCAAGGTTTGCCCTTACAATGAATTGTCTCTCAAGAGAGGTCACTACCGAACTAAAAGGAACACCAAAGGAGCTGCCTTCCCGCATGAGTATGATGTGGGCCATGGCGTACATCCCCGGCTTGAGTTCATTGTTCCCGTTGTCATACTCATATTCCCATAATTCGGTGCGGGTATCGGGATCAATGCTTTCGGATTTTCTAGCGGGATTGGCATAGAATGTTTTATTTGCCACTGCATCCGTAGTGAAGGCTAATACTTTCTCTTCCGGATGGCTTTGAACGTAGGCTTCCGGGACATGAATCCGCAACCGCAGGATATCCGGTCTTTCCAATACGAAGAGTATACTGTGATCTTTTGATCCCACGAGGTCGCCAACATCGATGAACCGTTTGGTGATAATGCAGTTAAAGGGAGCCTGGATGGTAAGATAAGCCTGCAAATGCCGGTAAGAAAGGGTTTTTGACCTTGCTGAAACGAAACGACGCGGAACTGTCTGCGGAGACCAGGTTCCCGGCAGTGATCAAATCACTTTCTGCGATAACCCCCTGCTCCCGGGATGCCTTGCTCAACCGGTTGAACTTATCAAGGCTTGCTTCATAATGAGCCTTTGCTTCGTCATACTCTGCTTTAGCTTTGCACTCCGGGCCACAATCTCCGGGGCATCCAGCACCGCGAGGATCTGGCCCTTCCTGACTTTATCACCAATATCAACCAAATATTTCTGAACGTAACCCTCTACCTTTGCATTGATCTCTGCCCGTTCAAAAGGCAATAATTCTGCAGGCAGATCCAATGTTTTGCTGACCTTTTTCTTCGTAAGGACAAAGGCATCTTTAGCATCTTCCGCTTTGTGGTTTTTTGTCCTTTCAGGTGCGCAGGACAGAAGAATGAACGCAAAGAAAACCGAAAGAAGCAGTGCTGTCTTTTGCATGATGGTTTATGGTTTTACTGTTTTTCAAAATATTTACTATCCGGATCATCGGGATTGAGAGAAACACTTGTGAAGGCTTTGCTTCCGACCAGGGTTCTGTATATGAGGGGTAAAAAGAGCAAAGTGCTGATCAGGGAAAAAACTAAGCCTCCGATGACGGCAATTCCCAGGGGTGCAACCTGAGCTATTCCTCACCGATCCCGATGGCCATGGGGATCATTCCGGCGATCATGGCGAAGCTGGTCATCAGGATGGGCCTCATCCGGTTTGATGCTGCGTGTGATATGCATTGATATCTCCCTGCCGGCGCAAACTTTCTGCGTTCGTTACATAAAAGATCGTATTTGCCATGGCCAAAGCTATGATAGCGCTATATAGGATTGAATATTTAAAGTATGATTGGTTGCAGGAGCACAAACTGAATTGCTTACTGCTGGAAGGATCGAAACTGCTGCTAGCGCGATTTAAAAGATTGGAAATTTGCTGCTAGCTCAGGAAGATGACAATGATGGCAATAAACAGTGAGCTGCAATTAGTTAACGTTTCTTAGCAGGTAATTGCTCTTTTTAAGTATTTTTGTGGGGGGAAGTTAGCTAGATCATTGACAGCTTTATCGAGTGCTTTTACAGCTGATTGAGATTTTACGATGAATATTGGCAATCAGCGAAATAAAGCGTTGCTGATTTAGCTTATCTATTCAGCAGGAGTAGTGATTCTGTGCACGTTGCACTCCGCAGGTAGATCTTCTTATCTTGGTTTCACAATCGGGATATTTCAATATCTTAGCTTTATTATAAGGTATTGGGTATTCAATTGTACTGGTTGCACGCTGAAGATGGATCTCTCAATAATCGGGAGTAGTGAATGCTGGTGACGTGGCGGAACGATTGATTTTGCGATATCTCAACGGTAATCAAGCTGACTGCTTTAACTCGGTGGAGATCTATCTTTATGCGGGATAATCGATCGGTGTAGTTATTTGCACATCTTGAAAAATGGAATTTCTTTAAGATTATTTTAGGTGCTGAGCGATATCGAGGGACGTTTGCAGGTTTTTTCAGGAAGCACTCAATCGGTTCGTTGATAGGTTATGATTGGTAAGGTTTGGGTTAAAAAGAGAGTTTAGCTTGGGTACTTTTTGCTGAATCTTTTACGCATTTCTTTGGAACGCTGCGATAGGTATTGCTTTTTTGCAGGTTTATTGATAACTGCTATGGGGGCACTTGTACAATGAATTAAATTCACAGGAAAGCTTGAAGGTTGTGTGCTATAAATGCAGAGCTAATACTGACGTTTTTTGCAACGATTTTCGGCGGTTTTAAGTAAATCTGTGTGGCGTTTTAGTCGTTAATTGGTCTGTTCCTCCGCGCTGCTGTACTGGCTGGTTCAACTTTGTGAAATGTCAGTTCGATGAGATAGAATGCAGCAGGAACAGGCAATAGCTGCTAAAGTATACTGCTAGGGAGAGCTTGATCTGCTGCGTTAATTTCTGACATGCGGAGATACACGATTTAAATTTCTCAAACCTGTTATGTTCTTCGCCTGCTGGAGTGGTTTCTAATCCTTACTGCTGACCGGACAAACTCATTGACACCAAATGAGGTGATCAGGTAAACCCAGCTAGCGACATGGGCTAAACTGCTCTGGGCTCCCGTTGAAGAGTGCGGGGGCAAGACTGCAAAATACTGAATAAGATCAGCAGTTTTGGCGTCGCATTTCTTTACAGGCTCAGGATAGCTCTTGCTTTCGGTGAACCGCATTTGGTGACGGTGGATATTTTCAATGGTCACAGTGGCTTCATCAACCAGTATGCCGACAGCGAGGGCAAGTCCGCCCAGGGTCATGATATTTATCCTTTGCCCGGTCATATTCAAAAAAATGACACTCGACAATAATGCAACGGGTATTGTGAGCACTACAATCAGGGCACCCCTGCTGTCGCCAAGGAAAAGTAATACCATCAAACCGGTAAGAATAGCTCCCAGACCGGCCCTCCTAAAGCAAATTTTTTAACGAGTTAATGACATAGCTTGACTGGTCAAACTCATAAGAGACTTTAATGTCCCCAGGATGGCTGCCTGCATATCAGGCAGGGCTTTTTTACATTTTTAATCACATCCAGGTAGAAGCGTCCGCTCTTTTCGTGACAGGAATATAAACCGAACGCTTTCCATTTACCAGGGCATAACTTGTGACCACGTCGGTGCCGATCTGTACCGAAGCTAAATCCCTTAAATATACGGAGGCGCCTTTTCCCAGCTTCAGTGGAATATTTTCCAGGTCTTTGATATTCTCAACCACTGTTTTTTGGTGTGTGATCAGCTTTTATCTCCGATACGGATATTTCCGGCAGGTGATATGGTTTTTGATTCGGCGAGTGCCCTCACAATTTCGTCGGGTGTGTAATTGTATTGTTTTACTTTTTCAGGGTCAAGTTTGATGACCACCGATTTGGCACTGCCCCCAAAAGGAGCGGAGCGGAACCCCGGGAGGGTAGAAACTGGGCCGGACCTTGAAAGTGCAGATCCGCGATCTCCCCCAGTGTCCTCGTTTCAGATGAAAATACAAGTTGTGCCACGGGCACGCTCCCGGCATCGAACCTGGTGATAAACGGGGGTACGGTGCCCGGGGGCATGAATGATCTTGCCCGGTTTACATATACCACGACCTCAGCGGATGCCTGGCTCATATCGGTCCCTTCGTGAAATATGATCTTGATCAGTGCATTTCCCTGTACCGATTTTGATTCAACGGTTTTAACTCCGGTAACATATAAAAAATGGTATTCATAGTAGTTGGTTACAAAAGCCTCCATTCGTTCAGGCGACAGTCCGCCATAGGGCTGGGCACACATAAATCGTGGGCAGCCCGAAGGTCGGAAAATATCTATTTTCATTTTCAGTATGGAGAGTACCGAAAAGAAAGCGATGGCTAATACACCCACCATTACAGTGACCGGCCTGCTTAAAGCTCCCTCAATAAATTTCATGATCCCTTTTGCATTTGATTAAGGAAAATAGTTAGGTCGACCTTGATTACAGCCAGTCTCGCAACCTTCGCAGGAGCTGATAAAGGCATTCTTCAGCCGTGCCTCTGAATCGAGAAGATCATACTGCGCCTGGATTAATTCGGTATAACTTATCAGACCGGCGTTATACCTGGTTTGCATCGATTTAAAGGCGGATTCATTGGCGAAATATTCGTTCGGAATTTCATGTGCAATTTTCAGTGAGGTGGACAGATCGTTCAATGCTAAATTTTGAGCTTTATGCAGCGTGTTTTGGGTCTCATTGAAATTCTGCTGAGCAACCCGGAGCAAAGCCTGGTTTTTCAGGTGTTGTATTTGTAATTGGCCAGGTCGAGCAGCGGGAACACGAGCTGAACACCGACACCGTAATTGTACCTGCTAAACATCCAGCCGTCGCTGATATTAACGCTACCGTTTGTATGGATTGACGATCCACGGGCATAGGTTGTTACCCAGAATTCCAGCCTGGGGGCCGAGGACCGGTCGATCTGTTTCAATTGTGCTTTACCTGCCTCTACTTCATACCGTGCATTTTCAGGGATGGATTTGCAGATGACCCGAATCGGATTCCATGCCGGGTTCATTGGTGTGACCTAAAAGAAAAGAGGGGAGGTTCTGAAAGAAGAATTCATTGATTTCAACATGCGGGATATGATGAGAGGAGGCAATTCCGTCAATTCCTGCAACTGGCTTTGCTGTAGATTTTCAAGTGCAAAAAGTGCCGTTCGCGTTTTGGACAGTTCCCTTTAAACTTAAGGCTGTCGGTACCGGGTCGTATTCCGCTGCCTGCAAGAACCGATGCCTGTTTCAGGTCGAACTCCGACGCTCGATATTTTTCTGATACACCTTGATAAGTTCACGGGTGGATGCAATCTCCAGGTATTTGGATGCAACCCTGAAATTCACCTTCAGGATTTCATCCTCAACCCCGGCAAGTTGTTGTTCATATGACTTTTGACTGTATTCAACGGAAGCGGACCGTTGCCCGAAGGTGACCGGCGACCATCGAAGATCAATCCGGCGGCAGATCCCGGAACCGCTTCATAGATGTTTTTTTCGGAAGGAGGACCGCTGATCGGCACAAGAATCCCGGGATAGCTCATTCCCGAAATGTTATTGTAGGTTGAGTAATTGGCCTGCCAGGCAGCATCGATTGAGGGAAGTTTGTATTTTTCCCAAGTGAAACCTGGGCTTTGGCCGCTTCGGCTTTTTCCTGCCTCGCCAGTATTCCGGGGTAATTTGTTTCTGCCAGATTAAGCAATGACTTCAGATCAGACTGTCCAAAAGCCGCAATTGACAAAGTGATAAGAATAAATTTGAGAAACAGGATTTTAGATGCTCGTTGCAAAAGATGTATTTTTTCTGCTTTCATTTTCATAACACCCCTTTGTTTTAATCATCGCTCAACACGGGCAATTTTCACCCCGGTTTCCATACTCTCCTGGTTTTACTTTAAATTCCCCCATCTCATGTTGTATATGCTTTCACCTTCAGGCGGATAAGGTTAAGGCACTGTCAAGACTGTACCGTATAAACAACAGAAATACAAAAAAGGTAAAGAGAGGAAGATTTTATAGGGGATAAGTCTGTTCAGCGGAGCGGAACATTTCCAGGAATGACAAAGGTTCCGGCCTCTTCATCCACATCCTGAAAATGGGATTCACAGGTCTTATGGGATGGCCTATCTGTCTGGTATAGTTTACACAAGAGTCAGAACTGTTGGTTAAGCTGAGATTTAGTTACGAATGTTAACAGGTGAATTATGAAACGGACGTGAAGAAAATGTGCCCGCGCCTTTAAGTTAAAAGTTACAATAGAAGCGCTGGAGGAGCGGGTACTTCATGCTGAATTATCCGGACTGTCTGAAGTATATCCGGAGATCATCTGAAGGTGGAAAAAAGAGTTTTCGTAACAATCAGCAATGAGCCTCTGTGTTTAATGGTTTGTCCGGTGAACCTAATTATACGCATTCGGGGGCCGGAAATTCACCGGCAACCCTGTCGTGTCCTTATATTGTGTACGGAGGTCTTTAAGCTGGTTCAGCAGGTCTTTTAATACGCCTTCATAGCCCGGCTGTACCTTAACTCCCGACTCGATCATCAGATTATCCATTTCGTCGGGGTCATTTTTCAGGTCGAACATTTCCCACTGGTTGATGGTGTAATAAAAGATGAGCTTATACCGCTCGGTCCGGATCCCGTAATTCGGTAATACCCAATGCGGTGCCTGGAATTCGTAGTAGTGGTAATACATAGATTTTCTCCAACCCTCCGGAGTATGCCCCTCAAAAACAGGCACGAGGCTTTTGCCCTGCATATCCGGCGGCACGGGGATCCCGGCCATATCAAGGATCGTCGGGGCATTGTCAATACTCACAACCCAGTCGTCACTCACACTTCCCGGCTTGATCACTCCGGGATAACGGATCAGCCACGGGACCCGCAGCGCCTCTTCATACATGAACCGTTTGTCGAACCAGCCATGATCACCCATGAAAAAGCCATGATCGCCGGTAAAGACCACGATGGTATTCTTTGAGAGGCCGCTTTTATCGAGGAAATCGAGCAGCCGCCCAATATTGTCGTCCTGTGATTTCAAGGTTCCGATAAAATGACGCATAAAAACCTGGTAATTCCATTCCTGTCGCTGCCTGGGGGTGAGGCTGTCGGGCGGGTTAAAATCGCGCATGTCCTTAATCGTCATATGTGCGCTTTTAGCCGCAGAAGAGCGGGTTTTGTAATCATCCCAGAAGGTTGCGGGTTCAGGAAAGTGCCGGTTGTCGTAAATATGTTCATATTTGTGCGGAGGGTCAAACGGCCGGTGATCATTGAAATACTGCATGCAAAGGATAAACGGCTTTCCCCGTGAGTTTAAATCTTTCATCCATTCGATAGCCTTATCCGTATAGACATCCGTACCATATCCCTCGTAGGTTTTATCCTCTATTTTGGTATTTCCGAAAGATGCGCTTTCAAGGTAACCCGTGGAACGGTAATAAGGCCCGCCGGCTCCATTTTTAAACAGGAAATAATCGAAGCCGACTTCTCCCGGATTTGCAGGCAGGTGCCATTTCCCCACCAGGGCCGTGTTGTACCCGTTATTCTTCATGATCCGGGCAAAATTCTCCTGTTTGGGATCGAAGGTACTTGCCGGTTGCCCGTTGGAAGCAACGGCATAATTGGAATACATCCCGTTCAAGTGATCGTATTTGCCGGTTAGCAGCGTGGCACGGCTCGGTGCACAAAGGGCATTGTTGCAAAAGGAATTTGTAAACAACATGCCTTCCTTCGCAATCCGGTCAATATTGGGGGTTGTGTCAATTTTACTGCCATAGCAGCTTAAAACACTCAACGGCACACCTTCGGTGGTGATCCATAAAATATTGGGTCTGGTTTTTTTCGTGGATTCTTTTTTCTGCCATGAAGCCTCTTTTTCAATCTCATTTTTTGAACCGGAGGAAAAATTGACCATCACGAAGGCAGGCAGCAGAAGACTTATAACCACTCTGCCGGGCCGTTCGGGAAAAAACTTCTGGAAGGTAAACGGTTTTTCAGTGCTCATGATCTGTAGTTTTCAGAAATTATCGAATGTATGGTAAGTGTGACATGGTTGACATGTTGCGAAATAGGGTAGTGTTTTAAGATGGCAGGCCTCCCATAGCTCACAGTACGATTGTCCTTAATGTGTAAGTTTAACAAAGTCAGGGTTGAAATTGTTGGTGGAATCACACGTCCTGCGTACATAAAAAGAGGACTGAATAAAGTCTGCCGTAGTTTTTAACGGCTTAAATGGTATAAAAAATTCATTTTTGCTGTCGCAGGTGAGTCCTTGTTAGTTCGTAAAAGGATTTGCGGGCAGACCGTCTTGTGATTTGAACCAAATCCATTACTTTTAAGCTATTGAACTTTTTATTCTGAATGTACGATTACCCTTTTGCCGGGGCAGCTTAACCGCCTGTTTCTTTAAAAAAACAATGTAACAGATGAGAAAATTCATTCTAAGATTTAGAAATCTGACCGGACTGATACTTATCAGTTTATGCGTACAACCCGCTTTTAGTCAACCTGTTTATCCCGGAAAAAATATCGGTAAGTCTGAAATTAATTTAACGGGAACCAGTTTCACCCTGGAAAATAACAGCCTTAAATCTGCCTGGGACATTAAAAATCATCAGCTGCGGCCGGTGACTTTTCAAAATTCCGAAACCGGGGATATCCTTGAGTGGGGTGAAAGTCCGTGGTTTTCAATAGAACTTCAAAACGGCAAGCGCCTGACTTCCCGTGATTTTGTCCTGACCGGAAAACCGGCGATTTCGGAAATCCAAGGAGACCCCGCATCAGTAAAAAGATCGGATCATTTTCAGGGTCAGAAAATTGTTGCAGAACTCCGAAACCCCGCGCTGGATCTGAACCTTCAGCTGGAGATCTCAATAAAGGACAGTTCAAATTATATCCGGCAAAAATTCACGTTAAGTTCAAACAACCTGCCGGAAGTCAGTCGGATCAGTCTGATCGAAGTGCCTTTAAAGGCAGGTTTCGAACCGGGAGGTAAGGTTGCAGGCTCACCACTGGTAAATCATGATATTTTCCTGGCTGTTGAAAATCCAAACAGTCTGATTGACACGTCGGGTCAGGCCCTTTCTGTATTCCTGGCCGGTTACCGTTCCAACACCTCATCAAATCCACTGACCTGTACTTCTGTCTGGGGAGTGACCCCGGGGCATCAACTTCGACGCGGTTTTCTTTATTACCTTGAAAGGGAAAGAGTGGTTCCTTACCGCCAGATGTTACACTATAATTCATGGTTCGATATTTCATGGCCGGGTGTAGTGATGAATGAAGCGATTTGTGAAGACCGCATCCGAACCTATGGTGACAGTTTGTTCATCAGGCGGGGTGTGCCCGTGAACGCCTTTCTTTTTGATGATGGTTGGGATGATCACCGGACGTTATGGGAGGTGAACAAACAGGATTTCCCGCATGGCTTTTCAGACCTTGCCGCGCTTACCAAAAAATATAACTCTGCCCTGGGAATCTGGATGTCACCCTGGGGAGGTTACGGGGAAGCCAAGGAACAGCGTCTGGAGTACGGGAAGACCCAAAAACCGCCCTTTGAGATCAATGAGAACGGGTTTTCCCTGTCCGGGCCGGTCTATTACAAACGGTTTTTTAATGTAGCCGCTGATTTTGTTAAACATGACCGGGTCATCATGTTCAAGTACGACGGTGTGGGAGCCGGGAATAACAAGAAAGGTGCTGGTTCTGAATACGCGAGTGATATTAATGCGCTGTTGAAGCTCGTTACGGATCTCAGGACTGTGAAACCGGACCTGTATTTCAGTCTGACCACCGGTACCTGGGCCTCTCCGTTCTGGTTGTTTTACGGGGATAACATCTGGAGAAACGGCGGTGACACCGGATTAAAAGGGTCAGGCACCAAACGGCAGCAGTGGATCACTTACCGTGATGCGGAAACGTACAAAAATATTGTCGGGATGGGTCCCTTATACCCTTTAAATGCCCTGATGATCCATGGTATCTGTATTGCGGATAATGGACAACCCGCCACTTTCGACCTGGAGGAAAAAGACATCAATGACGAGATCTGGTCGTTTTTTGCCACAGGGACCAGTCTCCAGGAATTATATATTAATCCCCATAAACTGACCCCGGCGGAATGGAATACCCTGGCGGAAGCGATTCGCTGGTCACGGAAAAATAAGAAAACGCTTGTCGATGTTCACTGGGTGGGAGGCGATCCCGGGAAGGGCGATGTTTATGGCTGGGCCGCCTGGTCGCCCGAAAATTCCATTATCACCCTGAGGAACCCGACAGCCGGGATAAAAACTTTTCACGTTGACGTGGTAAAAGATCTGGAATTGCCCGGGACCCGTGCGGACGAATTCAGTTTTTACACCGTTGATCAAAGCTCCGGAAAAATCTCCGGTCTTGCGGGTACGGGCCGCGAATTCGAGGTGACCTTACAGCCGTTCGAAGTAAAAATCATGGAAACTTCCGATGTAAAATAAAGGCTTAATCATAGAAAGAGAATATACCCTTAGATGAAATGTCACGGCTGTTCCAAAGCCGTGAGGAGCCTGTTCAGAGAAGTGTCATTTGTCGTAGGGACGTGCCACGTGGCACGTCCCTACGACAAATGTAAAAACTCCTAACTCTCTAACCTCCTAACTTATACTAAAATCTGTGTAATCTGTAGAATCTGTGGTGAAACGTTCTCCATTATCCCATAACTCTTCTCAGCCCGCGCTACCCCCGACCCCTATAGGGGAGACCCGGTGCACCTGTTGCTTCGATTCACATCCTCATTTTATATTTTCAAAACCTCATAACTCTCTTTAGAAAACCGTCTCCTTTATCCCATAACTCTTCTCAGCCCGCGCTACCCCCGACCCCTATAGGGGAGACCCGGTGCACCTGTTGCTTCGATTCACATCCTCATTTTATATTTTCAAAACCTCATAACTCTCTTTAGAAAACCGTCTCCTTTATCCCATAACTCTTCTCAGCCCGCGCTACCCCCGACCCCTATAGGGGAGACCCGGTGCACCTGTTGCTTCGATTCACATCCTCATTTTATATTTTCAAAACCTCATAACTCTCTTTAGAAAACCGTCTCCTTTATCCCATAACTCTTCTCAGCCCGCGCTACCCCCGACCCCTATAGGGGAGACCCGGTGCACCTGTTGCTTCGATTCACATCCTCATTTTATATTTTCAAAACCTCATAACTCTCTTTAGAAAACCGTCTCCTTTATCCCATAACTCTTCTCAGCCCGCGCTACCCCCGACCCCTAAAGGGGAGACCCGGTGCACCTGTTGCTTCGATTCACATCCTCATTTTATATTTTCAAAACCTCATAACTCTCTAATTTCTAACTCCCTTAATCCCTTAATCCCTTAATCCCTTAATCCCTACCCTCTAATCTCTAACTCCCTAACTCCCTAACTCCCTAACTCCTAACTCACACATACAACGACGGAATTAGATTTCCCAGCAGTTACCGGAGATGGCACCATCCTCTAAAGTGCAACAAATTTAGATTATATTTATTTTTCCTGTAACACCCTTCGGCAAAAAACCTTGAAAACCCGGGCCTGCCGGGTCATCTCACTGTTACACCTCCTCCATGCAGCAGCAACTTAATTATTACCCTGATTGTTTATTCAGTGACCGGGCTTACAGGATCAAGACGGTTCACTCCACGGTTATTTGAATTTATCAAATAATGGTATACATTTAACCAGCCCCGGGACAATTATCGGGAAGAAAGTTTTCGGATACATTTCTTAATTTAAACATCAACGGTATGAAACGCATTCTTTTTTTGCTTGCCATCCTGGGACTATGCATTGCTTATGCCTGCAAGAAGGATACCGGGTCCGTGTCGGAGCGGTTCAGACTTCTCACAGATCCGGTATGGATCTCCGACAGCCTGCTGGCCAACGGTGTGGAATCCGGCGGTGAGGGTGGGATGCTTGAGAAATTTGCCGGGGAGACCAAATTCAACAAGGATGGGACCGGGCAGATGGGCCTGTACGATGGTACCTGGAAATTCGCATACCAGGAGACGGAGATCACCATTTCCTCCGACTCACTGCTTTTCCCGGTTACTGCCCAGATCGTTGAGCTCACCAAGACATCCTTCAAGATCACGACCGGTTTTCCCAATCTGGCCAATCCCAGTGAACCCATACTGATCCGTATGACCTTCAAGGCAAAGTGATGCGCATCCTTTTATTCAGCGTATTTGTCCTTTTCAACCTCCCCCTCACCTTCGGGGCTGACAGTACCGGAATTGTCCGTGGCAGGGTGTTCGACCGCGTAAGCCACGAGCCGCTTGTTGCTGTCAACGTGATCTATGGCCGTAACATGGGGGTCATCACAGGACAGGACGGGGAATTCAGTTTTCGTACCCGTGCCGGGAATTATAATGTGATTTTTAAATATGTCGGGTACCGGACCTATGCCGTATCATTGCACCTGGCAGGGGGAGATACCCTGTTCGTGGAAGCAGCCATGGAACAGGAGATCAGGCAGATCGACCAGATCGTGGTAAGTGCGAACAAGACAGAACAGAAAGTATCTGACCTTACCGTGTCGATGAGCGTGATCCACCCGGAGATGATCGGGCAGGACCATATTACGGATGCGGAGGAGCTGGCGAACAAATCGCCTGGTGTCGAGGTGCTCGACGGACAGGCTTCCATACGTGGTGGCAGCGGTTTCAGCTATGGTGCCGGAAGCAGGGTACTGGTATTGATCGACGGGCTGCCAATGCTTTCCGCCGATGCCGGAAATATCAAGTGGAGCTACCTTCCGCTGGAGAACCTCGCCCAGGTGGAGATCATTAAGGGAGCCTCATCCGTGCTTTATGGCTCATCGGCTCTCAACGGGGTGATCAACTTCCGTACTGCGATACCGGACAACATACCGGTCACCCGACTGTACGCCGAAGGCGGGATCTACGACCGTCCCCGGCAGAAAAACTGGGTATGGTGGGATACACCCAGGGTGTTCTCATCGGCCTCGTTCTCTCATATGGTGAAAAAAGGGAATACAGGCATAAGTATAGGATCGGGTATTTTTTATGATAATGGCTACCGTTCACTGAATGATGAGAAGCTTGCGCGTCTCAACGCGGGGATCCGGCATCAAAGCAGCAGGATCGATGGACTTACTTACGGAGTAAACCTGAACAGCGGGGCGAGCCGGTTCCGGGATTTCATCCTCTGGCAGAATGCCTCTACCGGAGCGCTGATGCAGGATACCTCAACGGCCCAGCTGGCTGTCGGTACTTTCCTTACCGTGGATCCGTTCATTTCGTTTAAACAGAGTGAGCGCCTTAAACATGATCTGAAATCCCGGATTCAGTATACCTCGAATTCCTATCCGGATGGAGGAAATAACAACAGCAGCGCTCTCTCATCCTATACTGAATACCAGATGTGGTACAGGCTGCTCCGGTTTGCGAGCCTGAATACAGGGCTTGTCGGCGACTATAGACTTATTCATTCTGAATTCTACGGGGATCATAACGGGCTCAATGTGGCCGGTTACGCCCAGGTAGACCTGGACGTTGTGAAGAAGCTGAAAATGAGCGGTGGTGTCAGACTGGAACAGAACTACCTCGACAACAAGGCTGATCAGCTGGTACCTATATTCAGGGCAGGACTCAACTACCACCCGGGAGGGTATACCTTTATCAGGGCATCTTTCGGACAGGGCTACCGGTATCCATCTATCGCGGAGAAATATGCAGCCACCACCCTGGGATCAATACAGATCTATCCCAACCCGGAAATCCAGTCGGAGAAAGGATGGAACTCCGAGGTGGGCATTAAGCAGGGTGTACAGGCGGGAAACAGCACCGGGCAGCTCGACCTGGCATTTTTCTACCAGAGGAATACCGACATGATCGAGTACCTTTTCGGACTTTACCCTGATCCGGTGACCGGCATTTTCGGTCTTGGTTTTAAATCGGCTAACGTGGAGCAATCGCGTATTTACGGTTGCGAGCTGGATTATATGCTGAAAAGGACTTCCGGGGAGCTGACCACAACCCTGAGCGGTGGATATATCTATACGTACCCCGTGGAATACAATCCTGTCACACACAGGAATAAAGACGTGTTCCTTAAATACCGGAGGAAGCATTCGGCAAAGCTTAATATTGAGAATCGCTACAGGAAGATGGTTCTCGGGGCAGGTATGTATATCCGTTCACCCATCCTGAACATTGATAAGGTTTTCCTGGATGAGACCACGCGGGAAAGTTTCCTCCCGGGCTTCTATGAATACTGGACAAACGATAACAAGACCTATTTCCTCATGGATGTGAACCTGGGTTATGACCTGACAGATCATTTCAACCTGTCGCTGGTAATAAAAAACCTGACCAACACGGAATATATGGGTCGGCCCGGAGATATCAGGCCACAGCGCAGCTTCGGGATCAGGATATCAGGGAAATTTTAATTGAGGGATTTTGCCCGCTTGGCTCGTTGATCCGCTACCGGGATGCCGTTGTCTTGGTTCAGAGTTTCAGGCTTTCCTTTGGTAAACGTAGATGACACACATAAGTAACCATTCCCCCGTAGCTTTCACCTTTCGCCTTTCACCTTTCACCTATTTCAGGACAAGTCACCGCATAGCCTCATAACTCCATAACTTTTCCAAAGAGTTATGAGGTTATGAGGTTATGAGGTTATGAGGTTTTGAAGATGTTAATTCGGGGGCACTCTTTCTAACTTTCTAACTTTCTAACCCCATAACTCCAGTTGCACACCCTACGGGGCGCCGGGGAACCCTAACTGTCAAATATTCTATCGCTCTCTGACCCCGATGGGGTCTCCATAACTCCATAACTCCATAACTTTTCCAAAGAGTTATGAGGTTATGAGGTTATGAAGATGTTAATTCGGGGGCACTCTTTCTAACTTTCTAACTTCCTAACCCCATAACTCCAGTTGCACACCCTACGGGGCGCCGGGGAACCCTAACTGTCAAATATTCTATCGCTCTCTGACCCCGATGGGGTCTCCATAACTCCATAACTCCATAACTTTTCCAAAGAGTTATGAGGTTATGAGGTTATGAAGATGTTAATTCGGGGGCACTCTTTCTAACTTTCTAACTTTCTAACTTTCTAACTTCCTAACTCCATAACTCCATAACTCCATAACTTCATAACTCCATCACTTTCTTTCCCACTAACCAGCAATTCCTCAATTTCTTCCAGCGATTTTCCCTTTGTTTCCGGTAATTTGTAGATCAGGACCAGGAGGCCGATAATACATATCAACGCGTACAGCCAGAAATTCATTGCCCACCCCAGGTTTTCCTTTATTGAGGGGAATGTGAAAGTAAGGCTGAAATTACCGATCCATAATGAAATTGCAGCCAGGGACATGGCCGCCCCGCGGATCCGGTTCGGAAAGATCTCTGAGAGAATAACCCAGACAATGGGAGCAAGGGTCAGGGAATAGATGGCGACACTTGCAAGTGTAAGCACTACAATGGGAATGCCCAGTTTTTCGATATGGAAGAAGTACCCTTCAATGATGTATATCACGGCCAGCCCTCCTGTCCCCAGCAACATCAAGGGTTTACGCCCGCTCTTTTCCACAATAAGAACGGTGATAATGACCGACACGACCATTACGGAACCGATAATGACGATCTGCCCCATCATCTGGAGGATATCAAACCCTGCCGCCCTGAAGATGTCCGCAGCATAGTAAAAAATAACATTCATCCCGCACCATTGCTGGAGGACCGCAATGAATATACCGAGCAACAATATTTTGAGCAGGCCGGGTTCCAGCAGATCCCTGAAGTTTACCCTGTCCACTTCATCCCTGGAAATCGTTTTCTGAATGAACGATACTTCCCTTTCCGCATATTCAGCACCGCCTATTCGTGATAAAATTTTCCGGGCTTTTTTTACCTGACCTTTTTTTACCAGCCAGCGTACACTTTCCGGCATAATGATCATCAGGATGAAGAAGATCATTGCCGGGATGAATTCCAGTCCGAACATCCATCTCCATCCCATCTGCCCGTTCCAGCTCTGTTTTATCATGGCGTCCGTTGCATTAACCGGCATGGCAGTATCGATCAGCGATATTCTCCAGTTTGCTGTCTGTGCGACAAGGATCCCGATCATGATCATCAGCTGGTTGACCGAAACTAATTTTCCCCTCATATTTGCCGGTGACATTTCAGCAATATACATGGGGGAGAGATTCAGCGCTATCCCGATCCCGAATCCTCCTATAATCCGGAAAATATTGTACGCCTCAAAGGTCCCGGCCTGCGCAGTACCGATTGCCGACACTGCAAACAGGAATCCTGAAAGGATGAGCAATCGTCGTCTCCCGAATTTATCACTCAAGCAGGAAACACAGGAGCGCCCCGAAAATGCACCCGATCAGTGCTGAACTTGTTCCCCATCCTTTGAGTGCAGGGGTGGTAATGCCAAAATAGGGTTCGTAGAAATTCTTAGCTCCCCCGACCACGACCCAGTCATAACCAAAAAGAAAACCGCCCATGGCGGCCACAAAGGTCATCAGCCAGATAAATCGGATGTTTAATTGCGGCATATTTTTCCGGATAAAAGATCGTTTATAAAGTCAGTTCGGGGTTACCGGGACCAAAATGTTTGAGCATAACGATCGGGTCACTGCCGGAAGGGTTCGTTATCTTAATCCCATCCCTGGCTGCCTGCTCGCTCACAAAATATTCATCGAAGGTCAGTTGGCCGTAGCGTATCAATGCCGGGGTTTCAATATCCAGGTCATTCATTTTGCCATGCCCCTGCATCATAATCAGACCATAAGCACCTGCATCTTTTATAACAACGGATGCTCCGGGAAATACGGTCAATTCCTTCGCGCTGAAGGCATCCGAGCGGTAACAGATCCAGTTTTCCATGTAACCCTGTTCCTTCGTTACCTCCAGGGGTTTGACCGGTACCGGATTCATGAACCGGTTCATTTTAAAATCGGGATCTACGTTCAAATCCCAGTCGATAATCTCCATCAGGTAATCAAAGTCTCCCAGCCGGTCACCAGGGGTATCCTTCCACAGGAGTTCTTCAGGAACAACGGCATCATTGACAAGAGACTGGTACATGGCATAAACATCGGAAGCTTTTTGAGGTTCATAGGTACACAGACTTCCCGGAGCATGGAGCACTCCCGGGGGAACATCCCATCCGGTACCGGTTTCCAGTCTGTAGGCCTGCGAAATAGCGGTGATTTTATTATCCCCCCTGGTGAAATCTTTCAGGCACTTCAGTACTTCTTCCCTGGTAGTCCCGGGAATTAACCCGAAAAATGTATAGGGAAAGTCACCGGGGTGATTGTTAACCTGTGGAGGGAAGTAGTAGGCTTCGGGTTTTCCCTTCTGGTTGACCAGCCCGGCATGTTGATCGCGGTGGTGGATATGATGAGGCAATGCACCCTTATTATCGAAAAACTTGGAGTACATAGGCCAGCTCCCATAGGAATCCCAGAGCCGTTCCCCGATCAGTGATCCTTTTAGCCGGGCAACGGCATCCCTTAAAAGAGCGCGGGAGGTTCCCGAACGATCCTGGAAGACAATTTCACTTAATCCTTCGTTTTCCCCTGTCAGTGGGCCATTGTCAGCCGGTGTAGTCGAGGAAAACCACCGTTCGTCGATACCGCCCCTTTTCCCTCCCAGACAGTAATAGTCATCGGGATGTAGTTTGATCCTCCTCCCGGGGATACAGAATGAACGGGGAACCCAGTTGGGTGCCAGCCTCAGGATTCCTTTGCCCTGTTCAAAGGCAAGTTCGATGATGTTTTCCGCATTCATTGTGTAATATTTCGGGTAAGGTATGAAATTTTCAGGAAAAGTGGCAGGCTGGTTTCCTGCTTTTCTTTTGTCTGCAGGATTCTCCTTTAAATGCGATCCTGCGTGAAGAGCATTCCGGATGATAGAAGACAGCATCGACGTAAGTCTTCGGCTAACTGCACCCCCACCAAATAAACCGATAAGTTGATTTTTTTATTCCGATACTAGGCGATTCCCTGGAAGCAGATCTTCCAGTTTCGGAACCGAGTAATCAGGGATAATAGTAAGAACCTTTTTTAGCCAGGCAAAGGGCTCCACATTGTTGATCTTGCATGTTCCCAGAAAAGAGTAGATCATGGCGGCTTGTTGAGCAGCTTTCCCGAAAGATCGGGACAAGCTATGACTCCCTGCGAACATATAATTTTTTCTTCCCAGATTATGTAAAGCTTTACCTAATGTCGGAAGAAAAAATTTTCTCTTTGCCGGATCACACAGCCTGTCCCGATCCATCGGGGATGCCGCTGGTAATATAGCAATGTTCTACAGCTTTTTTGGAACCTGCCTAAAGCACGACATACCCCCTCAGAAGTGGCTGAAATACGTCATGGAAAACATCCACACCACACCCGCCGGCAATTTCAAAGAATTTTTGCCGCAATTTATAGACAAAAGCTTAATTTAGAAACACGTATTTGCTGGGGCGGATACTAATAGAGTAATAAGTTCTACCGGGCTTTTTTATATTTCACAGCACCTTTATTTTCCACCTGGTTAAAAGAAAAATTGGCAATCTCGGCCTGCTGTTGTGCATGTTCAATGGTCATGCTAACCACATTACCATTTTTATCCATTTCCACCAGCACGTTTTCGTTTAGGTCCTTGGTATCGGTAATTTCATTGTTGTTGAAATTTACCAGCAAAGTATCGGTATCTTTAAAGTATGTTATTTTCATAATGTTATTTTTTAAAATTCCTGTCATAAAAAGCATTGTGAACCGTCTTGCCATCTTCCAGGACTATAATGCGTAAATATTTATCAACTTCCTTGATATATCCCCACTTCCGTTTACGGCCATCGTTTTGCGTTTGTTCATGTTCCGGGAACTCGTAAACCTGCTTAATCCATTCCATTTTAATGTCTATTCGGTCTGGCCGCTGCCGGGTATGGAGAAAGTAATTTGTAAACTTCATTTATTAAAGTATTATCGGTCAGCGTAAGCCTGCTTTGTTTTGGCATCCCGGATATACATGTCCATTAAATCGAAGAGGGTTTTCTTTTTATCTTCTTCCAGTAGTTCGAGTTCCTGAATCCTCTTCAGCGTTTTTTTATCAAAATGAGCGTTAACACCTTCTCCTACCAAATAATCAAGTGAAACCCCGAAAGCATCGGCAATTTTTTTGGCTGCCTCGATAGAGGGAACAGCTACTCCACGCTCATATTTACCAACCATCTCGCGGGGAAACCCCGCATTGTTTGGATAAATCGGCCTGAGACTATCCTTTATTCTTTCTTAAAGTAATTATGATATTGCCTGTATTCATTTTTATACCTTAAAATGTCTAATAGTTCAAAGATTTTACAAAAATAAGTAATTAAAAGACATCAAAAAAGTAAGCCATTTTTAAAAACTCCATTCACATCATCTGGGGATTCTATAGAAGCCAAAAAAGGACTTTATTTTGATTTGAGAAGCTGGGATGGATCAGATGTCTTTACCCCAGCGAATTTCAGATTTACTTTTATTACAGAAAAAGTAAGGAATATTCTTACGGAAAATAAAGTGACAAACTTATTGCTGAAAAATATAACCGATTTTGAAATATTTTAATTTGAGATCTGTAATTTCAAAGCCCTGGAATTCCCCGGGGCAGTTTTCTCCTTAAGAAAGAGTGCTTTCATTTTTAACCTATTGTTGACTGCAATGCTTAGAGAATAAAGTCAGTTATTATATAAAGAAATGTTTTTTATCTATTGAAAATCTTCCACTTACAAATTTCGTAACCACTCCCGTCACCTTAAAATCAAAGAATTCCGCAAGTCATTGACTTTGCAGGATTTACTTTTCGCTGCGGTGGTGCCACTGGCACTTAAAATAAATTTTTAATAAAACTCAAATTTATAAAATAGAATACAGAAATAATTAAAAGTAATTTTAGTAAATTACAATTGGATTATATTTATGCTGGTGGAGATCTTGTAGGTATTTACGAGACCACGGCAAGCGGATCTGAAATGCACTATGTTTACCAGGATCAGTTAGGTTCGATCCGGTGTATAACGAATGCTTCAGGGACCATTGAAGAAAAACTGGGGTTTGATGCCTGGGGTAACAGGCGTGATCCCGTTACCGGAGAAAAATTAACTTCAATACCCACAGGTCTTTTAACTGCAAGAGGATTTACAGGTCATAGCTTGTCCCGGGTTAAGTCGGGAAACATCTGGATGAGCTCGGACTGATTAATATGTTGAGCGAAACGAAATCCCGCATGCTCAAAGGTGTCGGGAAACGGACGGGTTTATGATCCTGTCATGGGGATGTTTTTAAGTCCGGATAATTTTGTGCAGGAGCCGGGGAATTCGCAGAATTTTAACAGGTATGCGTATTGCCTCAATAATCCGCTAATCTATATAGATCCGGATGGAGAAAATCCATTGATTGTAATATTAGCAGTTGTAGGGGCATATTTGGGTGGTGTCTCTTCAAATGACCTCGAACTTAATTTTTTAAAGTGGAATTGGCACGACGAATCTACGTATCTTAGTATAGCATTTGGTACGGCCGCAGGTGCATTAGGTGGATATGGATTGGTGAATCCTGGGACTGTGAATTTTTCATATAGTTTGATTACACCCGTTGCACAACTTGGAATAGAAGGTTATAAAAATGATTGGGATTTTAAATGGACTACTGCAGCTGGAGGGTCTGGGAAAATTCCTCTTAGGGAAGAATCCCCAAAAATGTCAGTTTCAAATAGAACTAATAATAATATTAGAAACATGAATAGCTGGTGATCCACGATTCTTTCAGGGAAGCCTAGATGAAGCCAAAACTTTCTTGGTAACTGTGTCTAAATATAAAGGTGTTGAAATGGGAATGTATTATGTAGATGGTTATGGCTATTATTTTGAAAGAAGTTCTGGTTATGTGAAAATTCCTTACTATAAGAACCAACTAAATGATGATTTCTGGACATTTATTCCCTCAGATGATCTGTATAATTACTATTATGGTGAAAATAATTTTAGTAATAGTTACAGATATTCGATGAATCCTGGAAATAATGACCTCTATATACCAAATGGCATGGGTTCTTTACAAAATATGGGTCGTCCAACTTATTACTATCACACACATCCAAGAAATTCATATCTTTCAACTCCGGATATTAGGCATATGCTACAAATGGGGTTTCCAATAATTGCTATTGGTTGGGATGGTGTATTTAGAGGTGAGGATCCAGGATTTAGTATTCCGGGTGTAGATATAATTTATTAAGCATGTGTATAAAAAGAAATTTATTTATCGTTATCTTAATATTCTTTCAAATTAGCATTTTATCACAAGTAAATATGCAACATTTGGAATATGTTACTAATGACTATTATAACAATTTAAAAGTGAAAAGAAATATTAAATACTGCACAGTTTTTCAGTATATTTCAGACTCAACTTATAAATACCATATTTCCGATGATAATAATCCAATTCCAATAATACCTCCAGATACATTTATCTTAATTCATGATAGTATTTTGGTATGCTATTATTACAATTTTCCTCCTGACATCTCAAAAAATTATCAAACTTTAAATAAATTAAAACATTTCTACAAGGATCAGTTTAATGAAACTCTTCCGGATACAAATTATCTTCCCGAATATGACCCTCCTCAATCGCTATATTATTTCATTGATGGAGATACTATAGCCTTTAAAGTTGATTCTATCTCTCATAGCCCTTCAATGTTTTATCAATTATTTAGGTATTATGAGGAGCATTCAAAACAAGAAAAAACGCCTTAATCTTCAGATATTGAGTTCAATATTTAAACATTTACTTCTTCCTATATTAGTTATTCTTGAATTAATATCATTCAATTCATGCGTACCGGTTATTTATATTGAAAATCAGTCGCCAGTTTTAACTAAAAACTCATTATCTAATGATTTTTACACTTTTGGGAAATTCGAAAAAGTACCAGCGGATGCAATTTTTATATGTGAAATATATACTCGAGGAAATTTTTTCTCAAAAGCAAAATACCGCTTAGATGAGTCCATAGATTTATTAAAAGAAAAAGCTATTGATGTCGGAGGAAATGCACTACAAATATCGAAAATATATTATCCATCACCTTTTGGATCTAAATCTTACGATATTAAAGCTAAAGTATTTTATCTGTCTTCTCCGCCAAAAAAATGTTTTATAATTGTAAGTGAAAAATATATTCCAAAGATTGGAAATACAATCCTTAAAATATCCAGAAATAATCAAATTTATGGAAGTGGGAATTCTTACCCATTGTATTTAAATGGAGAATTCGTCTGTAGTCTTGATGTAGGTGAATCCATAAAAATCGAATTATCTAGTCGAATCACATGAAGCAGTCATAGAATTAGAATTCCTTAACACTCTTTTCCCATGCAAATTAGAACTTAATGAATACGAGAACGAAAGTATCGACGTAAGCATTGGATTACATGGAATACCCAAATACCATTTATATTAGGTAGTCTGAGAATCTCTGGTAGTAAATCGTTGTTATTCAGTCACTTACAAATTCCATCACCACTCTCCGTCACCCCCATAACAAAAAATCCCGCAAGTCATTGACTATGCTGGATTTACTTTTCGCAGCGGTGGTGCCACCGGCACTTAAAATAAATTTTCAATAAAACTCAAATTTATAAATAGAATACAGAAATAATTAAAAGTAATTTTAGTAAATTACAATTAGATTATATTTATGCAGGAGGAGATCTTGTAGGTATTTACGAGACCACGGCAAGCGGATCTGAAATGCACTATGTTTACCAGGATCAGTTAGGTTCGATCCGGTGTATAACGAATGCTTCAGGGACCATTGAAGAAAAACTTGGTTATGATGCGTGGGGTAACAGGCGTGATCCTGTTACGGGAGAAAAATTATCTTCAATACCTACAGGTCTTTTAACTGCAAGAGGATTTACAGGTCATGAACATCTGGATGAGCTAGGCCTGATCAATATGAACGGACGGGTTTATGATCCTGTCATGGGGATGTTTTTAAGTCCGGATAATTTTGTGCAGGAGCCAGGTAATTCGCAGAATTTTAACAGGTATGCGTATTGCCTCAATAATCCACTTAGTTATAATGATCCCAGCGGAGAATTTGTAAATCTTATTATTGGAGCTGCTGTTGGTGGAATTTTAAACTGGGCGTTTAATGGTGCTGATTTTACATGGAAAGGATTGGGATATTTTGTAACTGGAGCATTGGCAGGAGGTTTAAGTGCTGGTGTAGGAATGGGCGTGACAGCCTCATTATCTGGCGCATCATTTGGAGCTGGTTTTATGGGAACTCAAACTGCGATGTCCGCTATTTCTGCGAGTTTTACAACGAGTTTTATATCAGGAGCAGCTATTGGAGGTGCCTCCGGATTTGCTTCTGGATTTGTCGCTGGAACAGGAAATGCGTGGTTAGGAGGTGAAAAATTTGGACAGGGACTTTGGAGTGGAACATTGGCAGGTTTAATGGGTGGTATCTCAGGAGGATTGACGGGAGGTTTGGCAGGAGGAATTAAAGCATCTATTGATGGAAGAGATTTTTGGACTGGATCTAACATGAAAGTAGAAACAATATTTGATCAATCCAATATCCTTCCTAAAGTTGAACAAGTTGGTACAAATAATTGCCTTCCTACAGCAGGTGAAGTAGTTGATAAATCATATGGAATGAATATTGATCAACAACAAATACGAAATAATTTGTTTCCTGGCACATCAGCAGAATCAGATATGTTATATGATGGAGATTTTTGGGATGCTTTTTCCAGGCAATATGCTTTTACCAATGAGGGAGAGTCTTATTCACCTGCATCCATTATAAAAGCAGCAGATTATGCAAACAAGGGCGGAAGAATTACTGTAGGAATTGGTTCACACCAAGTAAATGTTGCTTCATTAAAAATTAAAGCTATCTATCGAAATAACGGTACAAAATTAAAATTTGTTTGGAAAGTTCTTGATAATGGAATAATTAAAACTGTTAGATCTTCTGACTTTGGAAATATGTTTTTCATCCGGCCTGACTATAATAGAATTTTAAGAAACATTAACCTTTCCTTTTATTATTAATAAATCCTTAAAATTCATTTAAAATGAAATCAATCATAACAATTCTATTTATTCTATTGCCACTAACTTTAAATTCACAAACAAAGCTAGGTTCACCTTCGTTCAGAAATGAAGTGCGACTATTAAATGATGAAATAATAAATACTTTAAAAGAACAACCTTACAAAATAAATATATCCAGCAACCAGATTATCAACATATTTCAGATGAAATATGAAGGTCAATTCGCAAAATCATTATTTCTTAATGGATTATTTTTAGACAATTTGACTACAGTTTACATCAAAAAGAAAAAATTATTTAAAAATATTAAAATAATATCCTCTGGATCACTTGTATTAGACAATAATGGCAGACCTATTAAAACATGTAACGGAGTAAATGTGTTTTATTGTGATTCAACCGATGTGGATTATAAAAAAATAGCTCAATTATATTTGGAAAAAAAACTCGACTATTGCTTTTGGATTGAAGGTACACCTTTGGAGGTAAGGATTTGTGTTGGGCAATCTGGTGTTTTCATTGTTAAGGATGGATATATTTACGACTGTAAATCATATTTTGAAAGAAATTGGAGTGAATACGCCGATTTCAAGTTCCAGCCCCCAAAAGAGATAAAAGAAAAATAATGTTCTTTACTGATTCTACGAACAACAATACATAAGTATCTGAAATTTAGACCCCAAATAAAAAGGCTATATTAGTTACATCCTGTCACTTGCAAATTCCATCAACGCCTCTGTCACCCCTTCAACAAAAACTTTCGTCAGTCATTGACTTTATTATTTAATAACCAGAGAAAGCCACAAACCCCAAAAAAATTCCATATATTAGTAATATAGTCTGAGTTGTCGTTAATAGTGGTTTCGACGACCAACGCAGACAAACCGTTCTTTCAAAAAATGGAACCCCGCTAAAAACAAAGCGTTACTTCGGAGAATACGAAGAGATTGAGGAAGGTAACTCTGTCAGAGACATCAATTACGCCTATGCACCAACCGGTCTATGTGCAATTTATGAAGCTAATGTTGATTCGACCAATGGTAAGAATGTTCTTTGGCACGTAAATACGGACTACCTGGGATCTATTGTGTACATGTTCAATAGCGATGATCGATCTGACGATAAATCATTCAGTTACTCTGCATGGTGAGTATTCCGGAGTAAAGTGTACAATGAATTCCGGGATATAGTGTACAATGGATTCCGGAGTAAAGTGTACAACTTTTTGGAGACGTATTTCTTTATTTTTTTATTTTTTTTTGCGGCGGGCGGAGCCATTTTAAGATGACAATCCGTCATATAGTGTACTCTTTGCCCGGAATACTCAGCATGGGGTATTCCCAAGACCGTGGGACATTATAACGGATTGTGAAAACCTTAAAATAGAAGTTTATGAAACGTTTTTATCTACTAATTTTAATTATATTAATTTCTTCACAGATCAAGTGTCAGATTATAGAAAAAATCCCAAAGGAAATTAATGATTTTAATAATAAGGAGATAAAATATGAAATGAAAGTTAGAGCTATAGTAAGAAGATATTTAATACATGAAGATTTTTATGATATTCTTTCAGCTGATGCATTGCTAGATAGTGTAAACTATTTATTAATACCAATGTTTAAAATGCAGATGAAAGATTCTTCTTATGATTATACAAATGAAAAGAATCTTTTAGCCTCTCTTGTATTAGACAGGAAACTTCTATTTCACGATGCGATTATGTTTAAGAATAATCAGTTATTTGGTGTATATGGCTGTACTGATATAGGAGATTGCGATGCCTCTTTATATCAAGAATCTCCAGATACATATAAGGATTATATTTATTCAATAGGTAAACTAAAAAGTATAGATTTTAAACAAGTATTTTACATTAAAGGAATACTTTGGGCATGGTGGATTGTACAAGATAATGATATAAAGGTTTTATACACGATTGACAATACATTTTATACACCACAACAATTTTTAGATAAGTATTATACAAATGAGGAAATAAAGCGTATTATTAAACTATGTCAATAGCTCAAAAAGATTATCCCTTATAAAAAAGTTATTTTTGTAAAAGTTTTTAAATGATTGTGAAGTCTGATTAAATGGCGTTTGGCCATTAATTCGCACGGTTATTATGCATAAGCAAACTCACAGGTTAACTGATGATCATCTGCATGTTTTTAAAAATCACATAACCGGTTAATTTTTTTGTGGAAGTATGAATTTTGCAAGCTTTGAAAAAAGGAATGTTGTCTTTAAATAATATCTAATACTAAGAGAAAAATTGATTCAAATTCAGAATTAGATATTATCGAAAGATCCAGATTATCTTTCACTTACAAAATCCGTCACCACTCTCGTCACCCTCAAAACAAAAAATCCCGCAAGTCATTGACTTTGCGGGATTTACTTTTTGCAGCGGTGGTGCCACCAGGAATCGAACCGGGGACACCAGGATTTTCAGTCCTGTGCTCTACCAACTGAGCTATGGCACCGACGTTTTTGGGAGAGACAAAAGTATTAAAATTTTCATTTAACCAAAAACTATTTAAAAAAAATTGGCGGGAAAACCTGATGATGGCCGCAACATCCTCATTAGTATTTATTTATGTACGGATCGCCGGGGAATTTATTTCATGGTTTTATCTATCGCTCTGTGACCCCGATGGGGTCTCGTTGTTTGGTATGATCATAAATATGGTGATATCCGGTTCATGCCACCGCCTCCCATAGGAGGCAAAGAGCGATAGCAATAGAATGAACGAAATCGATAATCCCGGCGCCCCGTAGGGTGCGCAACCCTGAAATTTCCGGTGTTTATGGATTATCCTGAAGAGAACATCCCCTGCAGAAAAACAATGAATACCACGATCTTTTTGTAAATTTAACCTTCACCGGAATGTCCGGGGGTAAATTCCGCGTAAAAAAGGTGATAAGATGATACGATTGGACCACGTCATTCATGTTCTTCTGATATGGGTTTTTCTGTCGTCGCCGGCATTATGCCAGGTAAGATTACCACGACTGGTCAGTGACGGTATGGTCCTGCAGAGAGACACACGGGTGAAAATCTGGGGATGGGCGGCTGAAGGCGAACATGTCAGAGTCAGCTTTCTGGATACGACCCGGGAGACCACCGCCAATAAGGCCGGCGAATGGAGTGTCGTATTTTCAGATCTTCAGGCCGGCGGACCTTTTGACATGACGATATCTGCAGGCAACATCGTGACCATACGGAATATTTTAATCGGTGATGTGTGGCTCTGCTCGGGTCAGTCGCAGATGGACATCAATATGGACAGGGTACGTCCACTCTATGAAGAAGACATCAGGAATGCCGGAAACCCGGAAATCCGGTATTTTGCCGTTCCATCAGCCTGGGACTTTAACAAGCCGCAGCAGGATCTTGCCTCCGGACACTGGGAAAGCATCAGTCAGGGGAATATCCTGAGCGTTTCCGCCATTGCTTATTTTTTTGCTGAGGAAATTTATCAAAAATACAGGGTTCCTGTCGGGATCATCCGTTCCAGCCTCGGAGGATCTCCTGCGCAGGCATGGATAAGCGAAGACGCCATCAGGGCCTTTCCCGAATATTACAATGAAGCTCAGAAATATAAGGATCCGCAGCTGATCCGGCAGATTGAGAAAGCCGATCAGGCAAGGTCCGGGGCATGGTATAAAACTCTGAACGACACCGACCAGGGGTACAATAATCATGGTCTGCCATGGTATAAACCGGGAGTTGACGTGTCGGACTGGGCTGTCATACAGGTTCCGGGGTACCTTCCCGGTAACGAAAAGGGAGAGATAAACGGCGTAACCTGGTTCAGAAAAGATATTGAATTGCCTTCCCGTATGGCGGGAAAACCTGCCCGCCTGAATCTCGGTCGCATTGTGGATGCCGACTCTGTATTTGTCAATGGCGTTTTTACAGGTACGACGGGCTACCAGTATCCCCCGCGAAGGTACGACATCCCCGGGGGTCTTTTAAAGGAGGGGAAAAATGTCATCGTTGTCAGGCTGATCAGCAACAGCGGCAGGGGAGGCTTTGTCCCTGGCAAGCCTTACGAGCTGGTGGCTAGCTTGGATACACTGGATTTAAAAGGAAGCTGGCATTACCGGGTCGGGGCGGCGATGGAGCCTTTGCCGGAACAGACTGTCATACGATGGAAGCCCACCGGCCTTTACAATGGCATGATTGCACCGATTACCGGTTATACCATTAAAGGCGTTGTATGGTACCAGGGGGAGTCGAATGTCAGCAGGCCAGCCGAATACGGATCCCTGTTTCCTGCAATGATCACAGACTGGCGGGAGAAATGGAATCAGGGCGATTTCCCGTTCCTTTTTGTCCAGCTTCATAACTACGGGGAGAGTTATGATCACCCTGTGGAAAGTGACTGGGCGCTGACGCGTGAAGCCCAGATGAAGGCGCTTTCATTGCCAAATACTGCTATGGCCGTTGCCATTGATCTCGGAGAGTGGAATGACATTCACCCGTTAAACAAAAAAGATGTTGCAAAACGGCTGTTCCTGGCAGCACGGAAAACAGCCTACAACGAAAAGGAGGTGGTTTCACCGGGTCCCCTGTACCAATCCATGAAAATCAGCGGGGACAGCATCATTCTGACCTTTTCCTCTACGGGTTCAGGACTGATGGTTAAGGGAGGAGGAGAACTCAGGCGTTTTGCCATCGCCGGGAAAGACCGGAAATTTGTCTGGGCTTCGGCGAAAATATCAGGTAACAGGATCGTTGTGTGGAACAGGCAGGTTAAGAATCCTGTCGCTGTTCGCTATGCCTGGGCCGATAATCCCGAAGGAGCTAACCTCTATAACCTGGAGGGACTGCCGGCCTCTCCGTTCAGAACGGACCAATGGGTACCTGGAGAGGAATGAACGGCGATAATTCTCAGATAAAATTGTTTGTCTCATACCACTCTATTTTCTTAACGTTGCAACGATCCTCAACGGGTTTAACAGGAGGTTCAAAGCATCCGTGATGGAGTTGCAGATTATACCGCTGTAGCCCAACAGTCCCGAAAAGGCCCCTTCCTGTTGCATCACCACGATACCCAGTGCGGCCTGCCTGAGCATCAGCATATCATTCTGACCGTTGCCGATGGCAATGACATTCTCCCTACCCAGACGAAGCACATAATCTTCCTTTTGCCTGTCCTGCTTTTCAGTGCCCAGGATCTCAAGTCTGCAGCTCAGATCTCCTACCTCCTTCACGGTAGTCCCAAATGTGTCGGCGGTTAGGATGTGAAGGTTTAAACGGCTGCTCAAGTCTTCCAGCAATGGCCTGGTACCTTTGATAAATTTTCCGTCAATGGCTAATGTGCCGTTAAAATCCAGCACGAGATGCCTGGCTTCTATTTTTTTGTATCCGGGTATATCTATGCTTAACATCGGTTTGATATTTTACCGGCGTTTTTATTCGGTTCATCTGTAGCTAGTTGTGCTGCCAGTATTTAAACGGATGAAGGGATAACAGAGAATTGAAGTACCGGTGGTCAGACGATATCTCTTTACCGATCCATTCCGGTATGTCAAACCGTTCATCTTCCGAATCCAGTTCGATCTCTGCTACCAGAAGTCCTTCATTATCTCCCGTGAATTCATCCACCTCCCATAATTTGCCCTTATATTCAAAGGTATACCGGATCTTTTCAATGCGGCTTTCGGTATATTCGTCTACCAGCTTTTCGGCGATATCCAAAGGAATGGGAAATTCAAGTTCCTCCCTGGAGATGTCCCTGGTTATTCCTTTAATGGCCAAAAAACCCTGGGAATCCAATATCCTTACCCGAATGGTTTTATGGATGTCTGTCGTGATGTATCCCTGGATGATTTTTTCTCCGGCCGGCTTATCGAGTCGTGACCAGAGCTTTTTATTCACCAGGAATTTTCTTTCAATTTCCATTTCCTTATTATCAACTTGAGTGTGGTCTACCGGAATGCCAAGCCGTCTTACACTCATAACGGTCGGCAGACAGAAAGGCAGAATATCTCCCTGTCCCCCATATTACGATTTCAGGTCCGGCAGTCAAAAAACAATTTTGTGGCTCATAATAGCGCCAGGATAAATGTTACCTGTTCTTAAACGCGCTTACACCGGCAAATTTTGAACTGTTCCCCAGCTGATTTTCGATCCTCATGAGCTGGTTGAATTTTTCGATCCTCTCGCCCCGGCAACCGCTGCCGGTTTTAAGATGGCCGGCATTTACGGCTACCGTCAGGTCGGAGATGAACGTATCCACGGTTTCCCCGCTGCGGTGCGAAACAAAGGCATTGTATTTATTTTTATAAGCCAGTTCGATGGTTTCCAGTGTTTCCGTCACCGTCCCGATCTGATTCAGCTTGATCAGGATGGAATTGGCAACTCCTTTTTCGATGCCTTCGGCCAGTATTTTTTTATTGGTACAGAAAATATCATCGCCCACGAGCTCAATTTTACTTCCGAGAACTTTGGTCAGGTTTTGCCAGCCTGTCCAGTCGTTTTCGGCAAGACCATCTTCGAGAAGAACGATCGGATACTGATTAGCCCAGCTTTCCCAGAGTTTGATCATTTCGTCACTTGTCATCAGTTTCCCCGTGCTTTTAAACAACTTGTATTTGCCGTCCTCCCAGAGTTCGCTGGCTGCCGGATCGAGGCATATTCCCATCTCATCCCCGGGTTTGTATCCGGCTTTGGTAATGGCTTCAAGAATAACTTCCACGGCTTCCTCGTTCGATTTCAGGTCGGGTGCAAATCCACCTTCATCACCTACGCCGGTGCTGTACCCTTTGGCTTTTAGAACGCCTTTCAGGGTCTGGAATACTTCGATACCCATACGGATGGCCTCCGAGAAGGACGGTGCGCCGAAAGGAGCGATCATAAATTCCTGGAAGTCCACATTGTTGTCGGCATGTTTTCCCCCGTTGATGATGTTCATGCAGGGTACGGGCAGCAGGTAGGCATTACTGCCGCCAAGGTACTGGTACAATGGTATTCCTGCTGTCTGGGCGGCAGCACGGGCATAGGCCATCGAAACGGCAAGTATGGCGTTAGCGCCCAGTTTGGCCTTGTTGGCTGTACCGTCAAGGTCGATCATGAAATAATCGAGTTCCCGCTGGTTCACAAAACAGCGGCCTTCAATCCCTTCAGCAATAATGGTATTCACATTTTCCACGGCCTTGAGAACACCTTTGCCACCAAAGCGTTTTTTATCGTTGTCGCGAAGTTCACAGGCTTCGCGTTCGCCTGTTGAGGCGCCGCTGGGTACCATGGCCCGGGCTGATATTCCGTTTTCAAGTTTCAGATCTGCTTCCACCGTAGGATTTCCCCTGGAATCAAGGACCTCGATGGCTTTTACTGATGTAATTTTCATGATTTTTCAGGTTTATATGTTATCTGTTTTTCTGATCCTGTTATTATCTAAACATCAACCTCTTCAAAATTGATCGGCTTTCCGTCAGGATGATAGGGGAAAGGCTGACTGGACTTTATCTTAACTTGCTTTTAAGACCGATATGACAGGTTCGATCCTTGCAGATAATCTTTCCGGACTTCCACATATATCCTGCAATGATCGTTTACTCTTTTTTTCAGATTAGCACATAGTTTTATTGAACTCAGTTCATCCTATTTCCGGCACTGCATGTGATGTTGACTTCATATCAACATTATCAATCGTGAGCACTGTGAAAGCGGTCTGCGGAGTTATTTTTCCGACGGATTCCCTGGCGACCGGAATTCAGTCGATGATTTATCATGGAAGAGTAAAACTTCATATTCCGATCTTTTTTTATATTTGCTGGTCTTCAATCTTTTTTCTAATACTGTTTTTCATGGAAAAATCAGGGTTCAGAGTTTACGGCTACCGGTGGGTAATGCTGAGTGTATACATGCTTATCGTTGCTGTGAACCAGATGTTATGGATCACCTTTGCACCCATTACGATGGATGCTACACATTATTACGGGGTCTCCGACCTGAAAATCGGGATCCTTTCCATGTCCTTTATGATCGTATACCTGGTGGTATCCATTCCGGCCTCATGGATCATCGATACATACGGCATACGGATCGGCGTAGGCATCGGGGTCTTGTTGACCGGGATATTCGGTCTGACAAGAGGTTTTGCCGGTGCCGATTATAACTGGCTGCTGATCTCACAGGTCGGAATTGCCATCGGGCAGCCATTCCTCCTGAATGCCATCACCAAAGTGGCTGCCAGGTGGTTTCCCATCGGGGAAAGGGCGACGGCTTCCGGGCTGGGAACACTGGCCATGTATATCGGCATCCTGGGCGGGATGATGCTGACACCTTACCTGGTTTTACGCTCCGGCATAAGCAATATGCTATATACCTATGGCATTTTTTCAATGGGGGCGGCCCTGATCTTCATCGTGTTTTCAAAGGAGCGCCCACCCACGGCTCCGTGCCGGCCCGACCAGGAAGAGAGGGCTCTTGCCCTGGACGGACTGAGGAGCATCTTCAGCTATAAGGATTTCAACTGGCTGATGCTGATTTTTTTCATCGGGCTGGGCGTCTTTAATTCCGTGACAACATGGATTGAAAATATTCTCAGCCCCAGGGGATTCACTGCTGTCCAGGCAGGTACCACCGGCGGCCTGATGATTATCGGCGGGATCCTTGGTGCCCTGGTCATTCCCATGCTATCGGACTACTACAGGAAGCGGACGCCCTTTATCATCATAGCACTGGCCGGCGCCACGCTCAGCCTGGCGGGAATTACATTTGCCTCAAGTTATCCTGTCTTGCTGGTTTCAGGGGCAGCTTTCGGATTTTTCCTTCTAAGTTCCGGACCTATCGGTTTTCAGTATGGTGCCGAGATAACCTGGCCTGTTTCTGAAGGAACCTCCAACGGCTTTCTATTACTCATGGGGCAGGCATCCGGGATAGCCTTTATTTTTGGGATGGATTATTTCAAGTCAGCCGCTACAGGCTCTATGCGACTGCCACTCGTGGTATTGGTGGTATTCATGGTGATCAGCTTACTGAGTTCAACCCGGCTGAAGGAATCAACGCTTATCACCAGGCAAAATAACTAGATGTTTAAGCCGTTATATCTGGAGAATAATATCCATCACTTATTTAAATGCAGAAGTCTCCGGAGATGATCCTTATTATTAGGAACAGCCTTTCATTGCACCTCCTTGGCGGCCTGACGGAATTAACTATTCAACTTTTATATTGTTTTAACCAATACTTTTTAACCAATACTTTTTAATCACTACTTTTTAATCACTACTTTTTAATCACTACTTTTTAATCACTACTTTTTAATCAATACTTTTTAATCAATACTTTTTAATCACTACTTTTTAATCAATACTTTTTAATCACTACTTTTTAATCAATACTTTTTAATCACTACTTTTTAATCACTACTTTTTAATCACTACTTTTTAATCACTACTTTTTAATCACTACTTTTTAATCACTACTTTTTAATCACTACTTTTTAATCACTACTTTTTAATCACTACTTTTTAATCACTACTTTTTAATCACTACTTTTTAATCACTACTTTTTAATCACTACTTTTTAACCAACTTTCTTACTATTACTTCCCTTATAAAAAATTAGCAACTGGCAGACATTTATGAAATCGGGCAAACTGTTTCTCTGGGTATCAGCATTCTATATTACCGGCATCATGTGCAGTGTGACCTTATTTGCTCAACCCGACAGAAATACCATCATTATAGGGTCGGTCATTGATGCGAAATCCGGGGCACCACTGCCGGCGGTAACCGTTGTGCTCGATAATACATCTGTGGGGACAATAACAGACCAAAAAGGTCATTATAAGATCGTTACCATCGCTACATCCTATAAAATTTCATTTTCCTTTGTAGGTTATAAGACAGAAACGCATGTCATATATCCAGGTAAAACCCAGGTAATCAATGTAAAACTTAAGCCTAAAGTCATTGCCCTTCAGGAAATCTCTGTGAAACCTGAAAGATTACCCTATCATAACAAGGATAACCCTGCTGTTGAACTTATTGACAAGGTTATTGCCCATAAAGACCAGAACAGGATGAAGGACCTTGACTATTACAGCTGCAGCAAATATGAAAGGATAGCCTTTTCATTAAGTAATCTGGGTAAGAACGTAACCTGGCCCAAAGCTTTTAATCAAATCCAATTGTTACTCAACAACGTGGATTCCAGCCGGGCCGACGGTAAAAAGAACATTCCCTTCTATATTAAGGAGACCAGTTCCGATTTATTTTACAGGGGAAATCCGAAGGCAAATAAAGAAATCGTCCGAGCTGAAAAGACCATTCATATCGATAAATACATCGATAATAAAGGGTTGACGGCGAATGTAAAATACCTTTACCAGGATATTGACATTTATAGCAATGACATTTTTTTTCTTTCCAATAAATTCCTTAGTCCCATAGCACCATCAGCCCCTGTTTTTTACCGGTATTTCATTATTGATACTTCCATGGTCGGCAAAGTCAACTGTATCCAGGTCTTTTTCGAACCCCGTAATAAGTCCGATTTTCTTTTCCATGGTTTTCTTTTCATAACTGCTGACAGTGCATATGCCATCAAGAAGATTGATATGAGCTTTAACAAGGCAATCAATATCGACTGGGTCAATGATGTCAGGATCGTTCAGGATTTTGATAAGATTCCAGGGAAAGCATGGGTTCTTTCACTGGAGGATATCTCGGTTGATTTTGGAATATCACGGAACAAGCCGGGTATGTACGGCCAAAGAGAAGTCTGGTATAATAATTTTTCAGTGAATCAACCTATCGAAGATTCAGTGTTCAAAGGGCCGTGATAAAATCTACAGGCTGAGCGGGTCGGAGGATCTGCCCGGGTACTGGAAATCCGTTCGTGAAGCCCCCCTGCCCGAGGCACAACAGAAGCTTTACACCATAGTTGACAGTATACAAAAGGATCCTGCTTTCAGACACAGGATGAACGTAGTCATGCTTTTTACTACCGGTTTCCTGAATCTCGGAAAATTTGAGATCGGACCTTCAGGCACCTTTTACAGTTTCAATCCGGTAGAGGGGCCAAGAGTGAGGTTTGGAGGAAGGACCACTGAACAATTCAATAACAGAATTTATCTGAATTCATACCTGGCCTATGGATTCAGGGATCAGCAGTACAAGTACAACCTGGGCCTGACCTACTCCCTGTCCGGTAAAACCATCTATAAGTTCCCGGTAAAATCTGTCAGCATAAGTTACCGGTACGATACTGAAATACCGGGTGTATTGTATCAATATGCCAGTCACGATAATCTGTTATATTCATTCAAAAGGGGTATCGATAACAAGCTTTTATATAACCGCACGTTCAAACTCGAATATCTGAATGAATATGAAAATCATCTTTCATGTGGTTTTGGATACAACTATACTGAACTGACACCGGGCGGAACTCTTCATTTTACGACCGGTGGTGATTTGCCTGTCAATAGTACCGTTCCTTACATCACTACTCCCGAATTGTCATTCATGCTGAGGTACGCACCGAAAGAAGAATTTTACCAGGGCAAGATTTACAGAACCCGGGTAGCTTCAAAGTATCCCATCATCCAGCTCCGGAGTACACTGGGTTCAAAGAGTCTGAATAATAATTATGATTACCTTAAGCTTATGCTTAACATAAGCAAACGTTTCTATTTTTCCATCGTCGGTTATTCGGATGTGGAAGTTGAAGCCGGTAAATTATTCGGAAAGGTCCCTTATCCACTGCTGTTTATACATAATGCGAATCAAACCTATGTGTATCAGGACAATTCATATAACATGATGAATTTTCTTGAATTTGTCAGTGACCGTTATTTCTCCCTTAACATCGATCATTCGTTTAACGGATTCATTTTTAACAAAATACCTCTTATTAAAAAATTGAAACTAAGAGAGGTGGCTACCTTGAAAATGTTATACGGCGGATTGGGGAGTACCAATAATCCTGGGTACCATAATGATCTGTTCAGATTTCCCACCAACGCTGCCGGGTCTCCCACCACCTTTACTCTCGAAAGCAAACCCTATATAGAAGGAAGCATTGGGGTCTCCAATATTTTCAGGGTATTACGGGTTGACCTCATAAAACGTTTTTCTTATCTCAATAATCCAAATGTGTCGTCTCTTGGGGTGAGGGTACAATTCAAAATTGATATTTAGGTCGGACCGTGGGTTTACCCTGCGTGCTTTGGCTGACATGGCTCCATATGGCTTTAACACATGCTTTCCCGTATTAAATTCCGGGATTACGTTTAAGAAATTCACCTGAAAAAATTTCAAAAAAAAAGTCCCGCTGACGACGGGACCCAAAATGATAAATGTTTAAAATAAGTATAAACTAAGCCAGTTTAACGTTTACAGCATTTAATCCTTTTTTACCTTCTTGCAAATCGAAGACAACCTCATCATTTTCACGGATATTATCCTTTAATCCGGATGAATGTACAAAGTATTCTTTCGGTGAATTTGCGTCTTTAATGAATCCAAAACCTTTTGAAGCATTAAAAAATTTTACTGTTCCTTTATTCATTGTATTAAAATTAATTTGATACAAATGTACAATTAATTATTTAACTTCCAGTTATTGAATGATTTTTTCCTGATTTTAATATATGTGTTGGAATCGGCGTCATTTTTCTTCTTTGGATTTTTTCACAAGTGGCACTATGCCTGCCATTTCACCGATAACATTTACAAGTTCGGATCCGGCGGGGACGACAATTTTAGAGTTACTTGCGAGGGCTGTTTCAAGAGCTTCTAATTTGCGCAACATCTGTGCGTTTCCAATGAAATACATATCTGCTGCCTCGTTCACCAGTCTTATGGCTTCAGCTTCTCCTTCAGCTTGCAATATTTTTGATTGTTTAAGACCTTCGGCTTCCTTTATCTTTGCACGTTTAACCCCGTCGGCAACCGTTTCGGCTGCTGTAGCTGAATCGATCGCTGCGATCTTTTCATTTTCAGCCTTTACCACCTTGTTCATGGTTTCCTGAACATCGGAGGGGGGATCGATCTCTTTCAGCTCCGTTCGCACAATATCGATACCCCAGTTCTTTGTTTCTGTATGCAGGGTTTGATAAAGCGCATCATTAATTTTCCCACGTTCGCTGTTGGCTGATTTCAGTGTAAGTGTGCCGATGATGTTACGAAGGGTGGTGCGGGCAAGGTTCACAATCTGCCATTTATAATCATTGACATTATAGATCGCCTGCTTGACGCTTTCCTCCTCCGACTTTACCCTGAAGTAGACCTGGGCATCCACACTGGCATTCAGGTTGTCATTCGTAATGATTTCCTGAGGGGTGGCATCAACCATTTGTTCGGTTATATTGACAAGGTACAACCGGTCGATAATGGGGATGATCCAGTTAAATCCTGGATTGGCAAAATGATGATATTTCCCCAGTCTTTCAATCAGACCGCGTTGGGTTGGTCTTACAATCCGGATTCCTGTCAGGAATATGAAGACCACGACAATTAATACATACACAAAGTTCATGATGATTTTCTTTTAAATTGGAATTAGATTTAATTGAATTTATGTAGAGACGCCCAATTTGGGCGTCTCTACGGTAAATGTAATTAATTTCCCGAAAAGGGTCACATAATCCGGGTTAAATGTAGAGACGCCCAATTTGGGCGTCTCTACGGGTTTTTATCCCTAATTACGATATTCATCATCATGCCAATTGGCCGGATTATTACGGATATAATGATCAATCGCCCGCCATGCCTCCCTGTCCCGGATGATTCGGTCATGAAACCGGGGTTGCCATGAAAAATCCGGATTGATCATACTTGCATGGATTGTACAAATCCGTTTATATTGATTAATTATAACACCAAGGGTACCGGGTTTCCATTTGTCGTTTTTACCCACGGGTTTGGGCGGGGTGGGAGGGTGGTGGTTGGTTGGGTTGGGGTTGTGGGATATGTCGGGGTTGGGGAACAACGTAGAGACGCCCAATTTGGGCGTCTCTACGGGTTTATCAATGATGATTATCCCGTGAACATGATTGGGCATAACCACAAATTCCCCCAACCGGACAAACGGAAAATGGTTTGGTATTTCCATCCAAAATTCTTCGGCAATTTTACCAATTTCGGATAAATGGATATGGGTAGAGACGGCCAATTTGGGCGTCTCTACCCCCACCCCAAAATAACAAATTTGGTTTTTTGTGCATATGGTTACAAAATAGGCCGCATTGCACCCATAATCCCAATTTTGCATACGTGTTGAAGGAATCCGGTACTTGTTTTGAAATTTTTTCATACCCTTTATGTATGATGAATTGAGTAAAATTATCTCATTGCATCTCTTGCCTGAATGTCAAGGTGAGCATAAAATCAGCTTTTGATTGAGATGTTTTACAACATGGCGGGAAATAACATTATAAATGAGTGAGATATTCTGCCTCTGTTTTTATAATGGATTTTAAATATTGGTTGTGAACCGGAAGGTTAACATTTGTAGAGGTTTGATTTGGGAAAGCAATACATATTTAACAAAAGGCTTCCGGCCCTTATTTATTTTCCGGTTGACATCAATACTTTAGGGGATGTTCATGAAGGATTAAAAATTTGCTTACCCAAACGTTACAAAGCGTTTTTCGGTCAATTAAAAGCACCCTTTCCTGTAAAATTTCAATTTTTAACCATCATTTCGCCATATATTTGATTTGCACATTCGCCTCAATACATTAACTACTAAGCATACCAGCCATGAAACACAAAGACTCATTCTTCAGCATTTTGTATCTTTCCGTTCTTTTACTCATCCCGGCTTTACTTACGGCGCAGGATCCGGTAAGCTGGCTTTCGGATTTTACCGGTGATATTGCCGGCAGCTCATCCACCTTCAACTATACTTTCTCAACCGTTGACGGTAATGCCTGCAAGCTGAAGATTGAAGAAAAGGAAACTGATAAAAAGGGGAAAGTCACCTCGACCGACTGGGTATTTTACCTTTCGGACCTTGATCCGTCCGCACTAACCTTCAAACCTTCCGGTAAAGAGATCAAGGTGAGTCTGAAAATCAGGAACAGCCAGAAATTCATCACAGAATCGGAGAATGGTGATTTTTCGGGCTATACCGATGAAGTCCCGCTGACAATGAGTGAAGTCGACAAGGCCAGAGCTTTTATAGATGCAATCAAAGCCCATACCGGTACCTGCAAGCAAACCGACCGGGCCTGGAATTCTCCGGAAGAGGCATTTTCCTGGTTGATAGAAAATGTCAAGTCTTCCGATAATAGCGGTACCTCCTATGAACAGTCATTTTCCAAAGGCAGTAAGCCCTATATGGCCACTTTGAAAACGGAATCGACAGATAGTAAAGGGACGAAAAATACCGTGACCCGGATCTTTGATCTGAGTGACCTCAATCCCAACGGTATCACTCTTGTCGTTTCAGGAAAATCTCTTAAAGTTGAAATCCCTGTCCGGGATAAAAACTATTTTATTACGGAGAAGACCGGCGATGACGGGATCTCTTTTGCCCGCGATATGGAGATTTATGCCGATGATATCGAAACGGCCAGGAATACTGTCAACGCATTAAATTACCTTGTAACCAATACAAAGGCTGAAAGACCCGAATGGAAAGGTTATTCAGAGGCCTTGGGCTTCGTAAAAGATAACGTTGGGGAATCCTCATCCTCCGGCAAGACTTACCAGCAGTCTTTGACATTTGATGCTTCATCCTCCGGTGCCGTCAGTTTCAGTACCACGGTGACGGATTCAAAAGGAAACTCTTCCCAGGAGACCAGTACCTTGTATCTGAATGATATCCAGACACCGGTATCCCTGAACGTTTCGTCGAGGGGAGCCTATCTGCAAATCGACACTAAAAACAAGAACAAATACATAAAGCAAACGACAGACAATAACATAGAGCCCTGGGCTTCTTCAGTAAAACTGTATGTTGATGATATTGATATGGCACGGAATCTTGAGGGTGCCCTGGAATTTGCCATTAAAAACAGTTCTCCCGGAGACCCCGGCCTGAATTCGGTGGCCAGTGCCATCACCTGGTTACAGAAAAACGTGACCGGAGTGACGACAGACGGGGAAACCACAAATCAGGCTCTGAGTGTCGTACCGGCTTCAGAGAACAGGATTGTTCTGGATATTGTGACACCGGGAAGTAACGGTGCTACGGATGTGACAGAACAATACTGGATCTATCCTGAAGATATCTCTACCGGTGATAATGCCATTAAAGTTAGTAGCAAAAAACTTTTCGTGCCTTTATCAACTGGCAAACTGAGCTATGTCCGTTATATCAAAAATAGCGACCTCCAGAATTACACGAAATCAGTGGATGTGTTATTTGATGATGTGAGAATGGCAGCCTACTTTACGCAGGCAATTGACGTACTGGTAAAAAATTCAAAGGTGGAAAGCCGCCTGATGAAGGATAACGCTGCAGCCTTTGCTTTCCTTACTTCTCATATTAAAAAAATTGATGAAGGTCAGGTTTATGATCAGAAGATTGAGAAAACCGAGGGGAGTGACTGCAAGCTGAGATATACTCTTAACAGTACTGACAGTAAAGGCGCCACAACGGAATATGCATGGGAATTCGTGCTGTCCGATATCGATCCTTCGGCTTCTGGCATAACGGTTTCAGGGAAAGATGTACGGGTGAGCCTGGTGACCAAAAATAAGCAGAAACTCATTAAGCCTTACAAAAACGGTGAAGCTCAGAATTTCGGCTATGATACCGATATCCAGGCCAACGATATCCTGGAAGCGAAGAAAATTCTGGCTGCCTTTGTGACGATGGCTAATGGTTGTAAGTAAGCATGGAAGGCTCGCAAAGGGAGAGGAAGAACAAGGCATACGAACCCTGCTTCCACTCTTGCACTCTCCCTCAAACTTTTGCTCTGTGAACATTGTTGGATTATACGAACTCCGTTGATCAGCCGAAAACAAGATTAGTCAAAAGACATTTCTGATCACCCTGAATTAAGTCTTTCCGGTTTGTCCATTGCAGCTCCCTGTTGTGCCGTGCCGTCCGTCCCTGCAGGAAGAAACGCAGGTTACTTTATAGATATCAGTAACCATGTATCTTCGTACTTCATAAAATGGTTCCTGATATACCGAATCTTATCCCTGGCCTCCGTGATATTGTCGGTAGATTTAACGGACACCCGGTAGAGGCCCTGTTCATTGCGAAGCAGGACCGAAATGAAGCCATCGGAAGCTATCTGTTCCTGGAATTTCCGTGCATTATCCGGATTACGGAAGCTGCCTGTAATGACGAAATACTCATGAGGGTCGACAGGTGTATTTTCCATACTGACGATTTTTTCCTTTACTTCGGTAATCGGCGGATTGTCTGCTTGCACCTTGTTATCTTTCTTCCGATCCTGGACGACACTGGATGAGGAGACAGGTTTTTTCTGTGTTTTATGCATTCCTGCACAGGATGACAAAAGAGCGGTTATTGTGATCAGAATGATCAGGTTGGTTTTCATCGCGGGTCATTTTTAGTACGGTTAAGATAGGGCATGCAAGGTATTGAAAATTGTATCCTAAGAGTGAACGATTTATAAACATGAAAGGATATTCTGATGATTCTTCCTTCGTGAATTCCCGGGGTATTTTGTTACTTTGCAAAAGCTTTTTCCGACGTGTTCAAATTTTGTATCATTAAAACAGTCTTATTATGAATTTAGAAGTCAGGTTTGAAGGAAATAAAAAGATAAATGCTTACTACAAAGGTCATGTCATTAAAACCGATCAGTCGGTTAAGGCCGGAGGCGATGATTCAGCGTCGGCTCCTTTTGACCTGTTTCTTGCCTCCATTGGTACGTGTGCAGGCATTTACGTCAAATCTTTCTGTGACCGCAGGGATATTCCCACCGACGGGATCCGGATTATTCAGTCTGCCGAATACGATGAAAAGACCGGATTGCCGGTGAATATCAACCTGGATATTCAGCTGCCTGCCGGTTTTCCGGAAAAATACAAGTCAGCCGTTATCAATGCCGCTGATCTGTGCAAAGTGAAGAAGACTCTGGCTTCACCTCCACAATTTAAAGTTTTTACAAGCCTGGCAAAGGATGAACAGGAATAGATCAATTTTCCGGCAACCGGAGAACAGATGATGGTGAAGGGAATACAGGAGGATGCGTAGCAGCCCTCTGTTTTTTGAGAAGATCATAAACCGGCAGGTATCCGGATTGTCACTTCGTCTAATATTTTCCTGGTTTCTTGTTACCGGTTAACAAGAGCCGTTTGGTCAGTGTTTATTTCATTCCCGGAGGAAACAGACCAGGAAGGTATAACTTAATTAAATCTTCCCGGTGATCCTGAATATGCAGTGAATATTTTTCAGAATGCAGAGACAAAGCCGAGGGACATCCTGCCCCAGGTATTGTCGGCATCGGTAAATATTTGAGTATATTCAGCGGACACTCTTACATTACGCCTTAAAAGGTATCCTGCATGGAGTGTTGCAGACCTGTAATTGGCAGGGTTAAAATCCGATTCCACCAAGTTAAACATTCCCAGTGCATACCATTTGCTGGCGTCCCCTTCCGGACTGAATATCAGTTCGGTCATAACGCCCTGTGTACCGACATCTTTCATGATCTCATCTGTCTCGGCATGGGTATATACCTGGTTGTCATTTCGCATGAGATATTGTGCATTCAGTTCCCATTTGCTTCCGAACCTGATAGATGCATCGGGTCCGGCATAATACGATGAATTGGTCAGTGTGTTTCCGGGTATGTTTGTCATATCTTCCTTTCCAAAATACCCCGTTATGCCTATTCTCATGAAATCTCCGAAATCCTGGGCAACACGGCCGAACACATTTTTGTATTTGTCCTTATCGAAAAGCATAGCCGGGCTTGCCTGGGAGAGTCCGCTTCCATTGACGACTTCGAGGATAAGGTCAGTTTTTGACGACAATCCCCAGGTAACCATGACGCCGCGGTCGTATGAAAGGTTGAAATCCGACAAGCCGATCTTCGTGGTATAAATACTATAATCTTCGAGTGTCAGTCGCAGTTCCCGCTTGAACAGGGGATCCGACGTCTGGAATTGTCCCAGGTAAATGTCGAGATCCGTATTGAAAAGGTTGTTGTACATCAGGTAAGCATCTTCCACTCCGGCGATCTCCCCTCCTTCGTCCATCAGAAAATAAAAGTAATAGGAGATATGGTCGGAGATCTCGCCGCCGGAAAGAAGTTTAATAATATAAGGGGCTGCGAAGTCGGGCTGTCCTTTGTCGCCCCTATTGTAGGTAACATATCCGTCCATTCTTACAGCAAGGGGGAATTCGCGTATAAGGCTGAGCTGGTCGTCACCTGTGTTGACGAAGTACCCGGGTGCCTGGTATTCCTTGAGGCGGAACCCGTTGCCGGCGACTTCATCACCGTAAGCCTTGAGCTTGGGAATAGAGGGGGAATGACACACCTGGCAACTGATCCGGTATTTCCGGGCAAAAGCCGGAATGGCATCAACCCGGCCGAACAGTCCGGTAATTATTAGAACAATGACGGTTGTGATCAGCAGTTTTTTCATTCTGTAATAATTTTGATTTTAGAGGTGGAATAGTTTGTCCCGCTCGTACGGGAGAACCACACATGGTTGATTATTATATGGTTACGTTGTGTTATCATCCATCATGTGGGTTTCATGTCACGATAAGGTATATTGTGCGGCATCAGGGCATACCGGTTTTATGTTTATTCAAGTCCGGTTATGATCAGGGCAGGATGGTGATTGAAGCTGACTGATCGTTGATTTCCCTGGCAGCATATTCCGATTCGGGAACGCCCAGGAACTCACCGACGGGTTTCACCAGCAGGCGGTAGTTCAATACGGCATTGATGGTGAGCTTACCTGGTTTTATATCGTAGGGGATTTCAAAACTGTAGGTTTCGGTCTTCGTTTCCCGGGGTCCAAATCTATAGTCCACACCCAGTGATTTAGTATTCCACTGCATGATGGTCATCCTTCCCTGCGGGTCGAAGTAGGGCATCCTGAAAATGCGGTCACCGATGGGAACATCTTCCCGTCGCACTCCCTTGAAATCGATCAGTTTCAGTGGTATAGCCATGTCCTGGTATGCCAGGTCAGTGCCTGCGATGGTGTATTCTTCCCCGTCAAAACCCTTCTTGTTCACCGGGAGAGGGTATACCTTTCCGTCTTCATCAACGGCTTCTACATGCAGCCATACAATCCGGTCTTCTACCGATCCGGTTGGAAATTTATGGCCTGTCTTCTGGTTAAACAGCGTGACGGTAAAGGTTACCGGGTCGCCCATCAGAGCTTCCTGCCTGTCGGGCTGAATTCTCAGTTCGATAGTGCCCCGTTTTTTGCCGTCGTCGTGGGCACCATTAAAGAGATGAAGCCTGGAATTGTCATATACCGCACCCATTTTTGCCGTCTTCCCATGAGTGCCGGGCATATGGCAATCCTGGCACACCACACCTTCGGCATAGTAAGGACCTTCTGTTAATTCCAGATGAGTGGATTTAACCCATATTCCGCTAGGATTTTTTTCATTGTGACAAATACCGCAGAATTCTGCTTTGCTGTGCAATTCTGTTGCACTGATCTCATGATTGGGCGAGCCGGTATCCCCTTTGCGTGAAGTATATTTGGTTTTACCCGGATCCATGATATAGTTATGATTGAAGGGGGTATCACCTTCAAAGGCTGTAATGTTGTGACAGACCTCGCAGGAAACCGATTCATTGGCCCTGGAATTTTCGGCAGGACGTGGGGGCGGCAGTTGTCCGTCCAAAAAGGCCAGCGGAGTATGACAGCCGTTACATCCGTCATCGACACCTTTCATGGCCGGATCTACCGCAGCATGTGCAACGGCAAGGTTGAAGTATTCAATCTCATCCCACTTATGGGTGTACGCTTCGGACATCATGGATTGAGACCACTGGGCATAGAAGCCATCGTGACATGACCCGCAATAGTCGGGTTTTTCAAAATCGTCGTATTTGTATTTACCTGGTGGATCACCCTGGTGAAAGCCGATGAGGGATGTCAGAAAAAGGAAACCTGCCACTCCCGTGATCGCTAATTTTAGATTCATGGTAAGTCGTGTTTTAGTTATGGGGATGGCATCGAATAAACCAAAGGTAAGCAAAGTCTGGAAACAAGTACTAAAAATTTGATAGAGAAGTTGTTAATAAAAATATGTTATATCGCAGGTATTTTCAATCTTCGCATCGAAGCTTTGAAAAACCCGTTTCGCACCTAATGTTAATTTATTCCTCCGGCCTGTTGCAGGATAAGGATGCCTTGAAGTGGTGGCTAATTATCACTTATTAAATAAGTTAACGGCGTTTTTTCATCTTGGTTAAGGATATACAAAAGTGAAGGATGGAATTGGGATCATCCTTAATTCATGAACAGCTAAAACAGAAGGATCATACGGATGTTCCCGGTAGCCGGCCCACATTCATGGTGCCGGGTCACCGCTTACCCTTCAGGTCACATTCAGCCGGTTCATGGCATCATTTGCCCTGGCGTATGTCTGTTCGAGCTTATATTGGTACCAGTTATTTCCAAGGATGAAGCGCATAAGATCATCCAGGTTAGACAGGATGGCCACATTATAAAATCCTCTGAACCAGTGTGCCGGATGAGGACTTAATGCACGCTGGTTGATGGCGTATCCACCTTCCAGATACTTGATATAATGCCAGTATCCGCTGGGCATAAACAGGGTGTCGCCGGGTTCCAGTATGCATGTATATCCTTCCACGAAACGCAGTGCCGGATATTTGTCGAAATCGGGATGTTCCACATCTACCGAACTGTGAACATTAAAAGGATAGCGGTAGAGAAACCTTGAATATTTTGGTGAAAAAAGGACCACCAGTTTTCTTCCGTGAAGCTGCGTAAGAAAAACATTGGCGAAGTCCATATCCTGGTGCATTCTCACCACAGAATCTTTTCCGCCGAAAAACATGAACGGTAGATGTTTCAGATACATCGACGTTATTGGCGGATAGTCAAAATCCTTGCGTAATTCAGGTTTATGCTTGAGAATGTTGAAGAGAAAAAGTCTCAGATCCGAAGGCCCGCCGGTGATCGTTTCCAGATAATCACCGAATTTCATTTTGATCGGAGGTGCCTTGGTGGACCGGTCTGCTTTTGTGTCCGCAGCGTTGTATACACCTACCACAATCTGACCCAGCTCCTTCTTGAAATAATCGATGGTCCATTTCTCGAGGGCCGGGTACTCCTTCCATAATCCGCGCAGGATTACCGGTTTCTGGGGAAGCTGGTAGTTCTCACGGAATTCTTCACGGCTGATGTTCTCTGTTATTTGAACTGCCCGATCAATATTAATTTCCATGCAATAGCATTTTAGCGGTTAATATTATTCATCACCAGAGTGGTGTCCCAAAGTTTCAAATACACATTTTGCACCTTGATGCTATCTCTTCCTTTCAAAACCTGAGTCATACACTCTCATGCTGATCAGGATATAAGTGTTTTTCTTCAAATTGTAAGCCATAAATAATTAAAGCTAAAACAGAGATTTTCAGCTTTTGTTTAGGTAGGTAATTCCACATTTCACCGGCTCTATTCGGGTTATTTTTCCACACATTGCCTTGATTTTTATATCGTAGCACACTTTGAAGGCGGCCAGATCGGTCAAGCTGTTAGAAATCCGGACCAAATTCAGGTTCACACGGAAGACAAGTAATTTATGGCGTGATTTTTTCAATTTCACATACTTGTATTTGTAAAGCAATGCATGGTTCGTAATTAAGACGTACCTTGTCAGGTCTGACATTTTATCCGGATTCATTTGATTATTTCATAAGACAAGTGGCAGGTTCATTCAGAAAATACCTGAAGATCATCTTCCGTAAGCTGAGAATCGTTATTCTGGTTCTTGCAACTATCATTATGGGTATTGCAGTGAGCCTTCAGTTTTCTGTCGTACAGAATTATTTAGCCGCAATTGCCGTTCAGAAACTCAGCCGGAGAATGCACACGCAAATCTCAATAGGTCGCATAAGGATCATGCTTCCAAACCGTATCACAATCAGGGATCTGTACGTTGGAGATCAGAATCAGGATACACTTATAAACGCCGGTCTGATACGGGTGAACGTCGGGCTTTTTGGCCTGATGCGAGGGGATATCAACATCCGGATGCTGGAATTACACGATGTGACAGGACAGATCCTGAGGTCTGAGGGCGACAGTGCATTTAATTTCAGTTTTATCCCCGCAGCCTTTGCTTCCGGAGCTCCAGCCGTGCCAGCAGATACGACTTCCGGGTCATCTGCCCGCCTTACCCTGGGCAGGGTCAGACTTACCGGTATCAGGTTTATCTACAACGACAGTCTGACAGGCAACCGGATAAATGCCGTCATTGGTGATCTTTCAGTTCATTTCAGAAAATTCAGTCCTAATCCGCTTATCATGGATATCGGCCGTTTTGACCTGCAGAAAAGTTCGGTGGCATTTTATCTCTCCGGCATGAGCAGTGGATCTTCTGCTACATCATCCAATCCCGGGATCTATCTTAACAACACGGCAAAACTCAGTGATGTCAGTTTTTATATGGAAGATCAGTCATCCGGACAGAAAATCCGTATCCGTCATGCGGACCTAACGGTTCGTCCCGGGAAGGTGGATCTTCAAAACGAGGTGATCAGGCTAAAGCAGGTTAAGCTGCAACATACCGTGGTCTCTTACATAGCGGGAACAACAGGTAACGCATCGCCAGGTACGGCCGAAAAGGTTAACACCGGAAATAGCTGGGATATCAGGGCTGACAGGTTGATCCTCATCGACAACACATTCAGCTATGATGTTGATACGGCTTACCGGACAAAGGGACAGGTCGACTTCAACCATCTTCAGCTCCGCGATCTGAATGCGGACTTCCGGAGTATATCAGCCGGCAGCGGCCTGTATAAGGCAACCATCCATCAGCTTGGTTTCAGGGAAAGGTCAGGTTTTAACCTGACGAGTATCAGTGGCCGGGTACTGGTTTCCGACACGGCGATCGATCTGGCGTCACTGAAGATTCAAACGCCTGGCAGTCTTATCAGTGGGTTTGCCACACTTCATTATGATTCTATTGCCGGTATCCTGAAAGACGCTCTTAATACCAGGTTTGATATTTCCATCGAAAATAGCCGGATCAGTCCGCACGATGTGGAATACTTCTCTCCCGACCTTTACAGTAAGATCCCGGCAGGTGTGCAACAGACCGGCAGTGTATTTCTTTCTGCCGGCCTTAAAGGGAAGCTTGCCGGTATTGATATTGAAAGGTTTGAACTGCGTGCCGGGGATAGTCTTGCCCTGTCGTTGTCGGGAAAAGTGAAAGGTCTGCCTTCGTTTGAAAAGGCCCGTTTCAGTGTGAAACTTGACACTCTTCAGGCTCAGCGGGAAGATATCCTCACCTTGTTACCCGACACGTTGATACCGTCTGCACTTCATCTTCCTGAATATATAAGCCTTCACGGCCATTTTGAGGGATCTGTAAACGATTTCAGCATGGGGTTCAATTTGCATTCTTCGCAGGGAAATGCCCTGGCAAGCCTTATCTATCGCAAAGGAAGACCGGATCAGCGGGAGCATTATTCCGGCAGGATCAATATTCAGGATTACGATGTCGGTAAGCTGCTTAATAAGCCGGATACCCTGGGAGAAGTAAGCCTTAACGGACAATTCTCCGGAAGCAGCAGGCATTTCAGGGATCCGGATGCAAGTTTTGATCTTACTGTCGGCCGATTCACAGCCCTGAATTATACCTACCATAATCTCAGACTGGCAGGAACTTTTGCAAATCATATTTTTGACGGTGATGCCGGTATCAGGGATACAAGTCTGGTTGCTCATTTCACCGGAAAAGCTTCTTTCAGGGATTCGGTGCCTTCCTACGATTTCACGCTCAATGTGGAAGCAATGGATGCCAAAGCCATTCACCTCACAAATCAGGACATCCGTTTGAAGGGAACGGTAAGGACGGATTTCACCGGAGCAAACTTCGATAGTATCAATGGGTATCTGAAGGCTTATGATTTCCTTGTTGTCAAAGACGGACAGTTTTATCCCCTCGATTCCATCCTCATCAGTGCTTCCAACAGTCCTCAGAGTGTTGCACTGTCTCTGAAGTCCCAGTTTATAAATGCTGATTATTCCGGAACGGTGAGAATGAGTAAGCTTACAGAAGTGATGAAAAATTTTCTGGGCGGTTATTTCGATATGTATCAGGACACAGCTGGGATGAACATGAAGAGGGGCAGCTTCGATATTAAGGCTGAGATCCTGAATACGGATCTTCTGGCAAAAATTTTCCTGCCAGGGCTTAAGAACTTCGATCAGTCAGATATAACGGCAAGCTTCGACGGGTCAAAACCTTCACTGTCCCTTTCTGCAGAATTCCCTGAGATCAGCTACAAGGGCTCTGTCATGGATACACTGAATGTGAGTATAAATTCCGATAATAAGCAGATAACCTGGAAGGCGGGAGTGGAACATATTTACAGCGGTCCCTTTGAGATATTACCGACATACCTGAGCGGAAGCGTCAGACGTGATACTATCCGGTGGTTGCTCTCCAGCGGGAACACGGGGAAAAATGAACGCTATCACCTTGCAGGATTTCTGAGAAATATGGAAAACTCCCTGGTTGTCGGCCTCGACAGTAAAGGTCTTATCCTCAACGATACGCCTTTTACAATTTCTGCAGGCAATTATTTAAAGTTTACAAAAACAGGGATTAGTATTCAGGACTTTGAATTTCAGCATGGTGAACAGAGGTTATCCGTAACGGCGGAAAATGGATCTGATTCGATCCCGTCTTCCGTAAGGATGACCTTTTCGGATTTTGACATTGGCAATCTTACCGGACTGGTTTCCGGTGATAAAAGCATCATCAGTGCTGCAACCAACGGCAATTTTGTCATGGGTCGTAATTCGGTCTTCAAGGCTGACCTGTCTTTTTCGGATATCGTTCTTTTTGGCGAAAATGTATTCCGGTTGATGAAAATCCGGGCCGAAAATCAAACAGGAGATCTTCTCAGTTTTGCTGTCAGCCTGAATCGGAAAGGGAGATTCTGTGGATATATCAGGCCATCTTAATACCGGATCCGCACCGGTCGCTCTCGAAGCAAAAGCCGATATCAGCAATCTGGATCTGACACCGTTCAAACCTTTTTTCCCGGATAAGATCAGTAGCCTGAAGGGTGCTGTAAACGCACATCTCAGTATTGCGAATACGATCTCCGATCCTGAGGTTTCGGGATATCTTGCTTTTTCAGAGGTAAGTGTCACACCGGTTTTTACACAATCCCTTATCCGTATGGATACAGACCGGATCATTTTCGATAAGCGCCAGGTCAGAATGAATAATTTTCACCTTGCGGATTCGGAGGGGAATACAGCCACGATCAACGGGACGATTGATGCAAGGGATCCGGTGAATCCTGTCTTTGATCTGAAGCTGAACACTTCGAAGTTTATGTTCCTGAACACCGGAAGTAAAAGCAATAACATGTTCTACGGGAAACTTACCGCCGGATTGGATGCGAGTGTCCTGGGCAATCTTCAGAATCCGGATATACAGCTAATTACTAACCTGGGCTTTGATTCGGAGTTTTATTATGTGGTACCCTCGACCGGAACCGCATCCATCGCGCAGCAGGGTATTGTTGAGTTCATCAATAAACGCACTGATACGGTCTCCAATATTCTCTCCAGGACAACATCAACCGGCACCTATAGGAAGGCACCAACTCAGAACCTAAATCTGACGGCCAACATCAGTGTCGATAAAAAGATGAAACTGACGATTATCGTTGATCCTGCTTCGAATGAATCGCTTGAAGTTCAGGGATCGGGTAACCTGAGCTTTAATCTTAAAGGCAGCGGACAGATGACACTTGCCGGTAATTACCTGGTAGACAGGGGTAGTTACAGCCTGACGCTTTATGACGTATTAAAACGCAAGTTCAATATAGCACAGGGCAGTTCCCTGACCTGGACCGGTGACGTTTCAAATCCCCGGATTGATCTGTCTACCTGGTATTCCGTTCAGACCTCTCCCCAGCCTGTCATTTCGTCGCAGATGACCGGCATGACCCGTGCTCAGGATACACAATACAGCGGTAATATGGATTTCGACGTGTATATGTATATCAAGGGTTTTCTTATGCAGCCCACCATCAGTTTTGAGATCAAACAGCTGGCCAGCGAGCGTGATCCCAATATCCAGGCCGGTCTCTCGGCACTAAACAGCAACGAGTCTGAACTCAATAAACAAGTGTTTTCACTTTTGTTGTTTAATAGCTTCCTGGAAGAAAACACGTTGTCGCAGAACTCTTTTGCCTATAATCTGAATTCCACAGCGAGAAAAGGTGTGGGGAATATTCTGGCCTCCCAGATTAACCGCTTTTCTCAGCAATATTTCCCGGCGTTAAATTTCAAGGTCAATATAAATTCCTATGCTGAAAACGCACCGGGGCAACCTTCCGCTAACACCAATGTGCAGATGAATATGTCGAGGGAACTATTGAACAAGCGTCTTTCAATAAAGGTTGGAGGGAATGTGAATATCCCGGAAAACAACCCTAACACAGTCTCACCTGCCAATATAAACAACCTTGCGGGAGATGTAGTGGTAGAGTATAAACTGTCACCCGACGGTACCTACAGGATTCAGGCTTTTAAAAAGAATGAATATGAGGATGTTCTGGACGGTGAACTGAGTAAAACCGGGGTAGCTTTCATTTTCAACCGTGATTTCTACCGGTTCAAAAATCTATTCCGCCGTGAGAAGGTTAAATCGGAAAAAAGTTCCGGAAAATCCAAAACGAAAAAATAGTGAAAAATAAACCCCACAGCGAGTATCCATTGGCCCGGACAGCATTCAGCTTGGTTTATACCTGCCTGATTCTGATTTTTCTTGTGCTTACCGGCTGCAGCACTACCAAATCGCTGGGGAAAAATGATCTCTTGTACAAAGGGGCAAGTATTCAAGTTCAGGATCAAAAAGGAATTAGAAAGATTCGCCTGAAGCAAGATCTGGAGATATATGCGCAACCCAAACCCAATACTGAATTTTTGGGGATCCTACCGCTCGGTCTCTGGTTTTACAACCTTGCCGGCGACAGTGTACCCGACAAGGGTGTACGGCACTGGATCAAATATAAATTGGGGGATAAGCCGGTAGTCTACGAAAATGCTGATGTTGGCTGGTCAGCTAATGATATGCGGAATTACTTGTTCAGTAACGGTTATTTCGATTCGAAGCTCACCACCAAAAAGATAGTGAAGGGAAAGAAAATCAGGATCGAATATGACATTGATACCAGGAGGCGGTATCATATAAGAAATGTCACATTCCCCGCCCTAACACATAGCGGAAAGGCCGACAGCCTGATTATTCTGATCGATTCACTGAAAACAGAAAGTCTTATCAGGCCGGGTGATCCGTATGATCTGGAAAAGCTGAAGCAGGAAAGGGTGAGGATCAATGATAACCTGCGCAACCGGGGGTACTTTAATTTTGCTCCCGATTACCTGATTTTCAGGCTGGACAGCAGTTATTCGGATAAGGTCGTTGATGTCTACCTTGATCTGAAAAAGGATGTCCCGGCAGATGTGAAGACAAAGTATTACCTGAAATCGATCACTGTCCATGCCGATTATTCACTTGAAAACCAAAATCAGCCGGGAGATACCGTGATTCAGGACGGCGAAAGGTATATTTTTCATGATCAGTTCATCAGGCCCGGGGTACTTTCAGGTGCTATTTTGCTTACGAAGGGCAGTCCTTACCGTTTCAGTGATTACAGTACTTCCCTGAACAAACTAATGGGCCTGGGGGTATACAAGTTTGCCAATATCCGTTACGAGATACCTTCGGATTCCATCGGCGGCAATGATCTGAATGCCTCTGTATTTCTTACCCGAACAGTACCCAGGTCGGTTCGGCTGGATGTGGAGGGGGTTACCAAGTCAAATGATTTCGCAGGTCCAGGACTTAGCCTGAGTTACAGGGACAGGAACCTTTTCAGGGGTGCTGAAGATTTTAACATTGACCTGTCGGGGAGTTATGAAACCCAGATTACCAGCAATACAAAAGGGTTGAATTCCTGGCAGTTTGGTCTTAATGCCGGGCTCAAGGTGCCACGTTTTGTCTTTCCCTTTTTTGATGTAAACCGGATACTTGCCCGTAAGTACACACCTCACACTACCTTTGCAGCCGGATATAATTTGTATGACCGGTCCTCCGAATTCACTCTACATTCGGCCGACCTTTCGTTTGGTTACAACTGGCGTGAAACCCTTTCTAAGAGTCATGATTTCCAGTTATTCACTCTGAACTACTCCAAACTGAGTCATACATCTCCCGCCTTTGACACCCTGCTGAATCAAAATCCGTTTATCAAGGAAAGCTTCGGTGAACAGTTCATCCTTGGCCTGAGTTACCGTTACACCTATAATAACCAGCTTAAGGAGCGGAAAGCGGTGAATACCTTTTTTGAGTTCAACGGTGAGATGGCCGGAAACATGATAAACCTGGTTCAAACCCTGTCGTCGGCAAGAACAACAGGAGAGAAAAACACCACTGTTTTTGGCCTGCCGTATTCTCAATATGCCCGGGGAAGCTTAGACCTGAGGTTTTATCTCGGCGGTAAGAAGTACAATAAACTGGTGAGCCGCTGGTTTGTGGGCATTGGGGTACCCTACGGTAATTCGAATGTACTGCCTTACCGGAAGCAGTTTTATACAGGAGGACCAAACAGTATAAGGGCCTTCCGGTACCGGTCTGTCGGGCCGGGCAGTTTTTCACCCGACAGCAGCGGCAGCAAAATTTTCTTTGATCAGACGGGCGATATCAAAGCCGGAGGTAATCTTGAGTACCGTTTTACCATTTTCAGGATGCTAAAGGGGGCCCTCTTCCTTGACGCCGGTAATATTTGGTTGTTGCATAGCGAACCACAATATGCGGGTAGTCAGGCACTGTTTAAATGGAGCAGGTTTTTTGATGATATGGCCGTGGGCAGTGGATTTGGGTTGAGGTATGACGCCTCATTTTTCGTTCTCAGGACAGATCTGGGTATTCCACTCAGGAAGCCCTGGCTGCCCGAAGGCAGGAAATGGAGCATCAGGACTTTTGACCTTTCCAGCCCGGTTTGGCGCCGCGAGAACCTGGTGCTTAATATTGCCATCGGATACCCGTTCTGAGCCTGTACCTTACGTTATACCTTATAAGTCTATTCTGTCGTTCCCTGAATTCCGCCTCCCCGCTGCAACCTTTCTTTTTCATTCCAAAAGCAGACTTCCATTCTCCTGCCCGATTTTTATCCGGCCCTTTTATGGAGTGTTAAGACTGAGAATAAATTAGACTTTCAGAGGGACATTTCGAGAAAAATTTCTGATTTTTATCTGCAATCCTTATATTCGTTATAATCATATACCTATTTCATCATATCTGCCTGGAACTAACATGAAGAAATGGAAATCAGCTATGATACGTTCAGAGGAGAATTTCCACATTATAATGCTCTCTGTCGTATTTTCTTTTCTGATGCTTACCGTGGAGGGTGTCTATTCTCAAAACTTCGTGTCTAACGGGTCATTTGAGGATTTTATCAAATTCGACACTGCAGAAACATTTGGCTGGCATAAAGTTCAAGCTTCAGATACACCGGATTATTTTAACCTGAACAAGGATAATCCGTATAATGATATGTTTGATAAGTACATCGGGGGAGCCAGGGCTAAAAACGGCAGCGCATTTGTAGGTATTTTCTGTTATCGGGTCCAGCCATACCGGAAAGTAAGGGATATAAGGGAGTATATTGAAACGGCACTGACTGACACATTGCAGAAGGACAGCCTTTACAGGGTGGAACTTTCGCTGTGCCTCGACGGGGAATCCAATATTGCTGTAAAAAATTTCGGTGTTTACTTTTCAGGAAGCAGCAATAAAAACAGCAGGGATATCACTTCTTTCAGAGTCCGGCCACAGGTGGAATTCAACTCTTCCTTTCTCGAAGGTACAAGGGAATGGATGACCTTAAAAACCCTTTATAAAGCCGAAGGATTTGAGAAGTATATCGTTCTTGGAAATTTCCTGCCGGACAGGTCGACAGGCATAGAGAAGATTATTCCTCAACGGGTCAAAGGGAAAAAGAATAAATGGAACATGACGAAAAAGGAGTTATCGGCTTACTATTACATCGATGATGTCGTTATCGAAAAAGTGACGGTTCCCCATGTTTCACCCGATACGGTCGGCATCACAGTGAACGGGGAAGAGGATGAAGAAACTTCCTTTGACATCAGTAAAATTGAGGTCGACTCTGCCATTGTTCTGAAAAACATACAATTTGAATTTAACAAAAGTGATTTGCTACCCAGGTCATACCACGAGATCGATAAATTGTACAGGCTGATGACAGCCAACCCCGGCATTCGGGTTAAACTGGAAGGGCACACCGACAACATCGGCAGTTACGATTTCAATCTTAAGCTTTCGGAAAGAAGGGTGGAAGCAGTTGTAGCCTATCTGATCAGCAAGGGAATCGATCCCGACAGGATGGAGTATACCGGGTACAGTTATGCTTACCCACTTGTGCCGAACGATACACCTGAGGGCAGGGCGGTGAACAGGAGAGTTGTATTCAAAATCATTCAAAAATGATCCGGAGATGTCTTTAAATCCTTTCAGAAATATCATGATCCCGCTGTTAGCCTTGTGTAGTCTGAATGTTTTTGCACAGGAGCAATCGGTATTTGGTGATGACTATCTGTATCCGTTTATTACCAACCCGGCTTGTACGGGATCGGAATATTACCCGGTTGCCGGCATGTCGGTAAAAAAACAATGGCTGGGATTTCCGGATTCGCCGTCTACATTTTTGTTTGCCGGGAACTTCAGAGTCGGCAGCTATGATTTTTATGATCCCAAAGGCTTCATTAACAATGGCCCCTTGCATCTGAAAGACCGTGTCGGACTCGGGGCTTCTGTCTTCCAGGATAAGAACGGACCGTTATCAACAACCGGGGGGATCCTTTCATACGCGTATTCTGTTCCGGTGAATTTAGATGCCCGGTTGTCTTTCGGCTTATCAGCATATATGTTCCAGTATGCTCTTAACAGTTCCATCCTGAAGCCTGATCAGGCCAATGATCCTTACCTTCTCGATGGAAATGAAAACCTTTTCAGGTTCAATGTGGGCATAGGGGCATATTATCATACCAACACCTGGTTCGGGGGCATTTCATTCATTAAACTTTTACCGGGCGTGTCCGCTGTAAACCAGACTCCAATTGAGAAGCCCGGCTACTTTTTAATGGGAGGATATAAATTTAACAGGAGCAGCAATTCATTCAATTTTGAACCTTCCCTTAAACTGAAAAAATGGGGAGGAGAACCTTTGACCCTGGATGTTCACGCAAAACTGTATGTGAAAAAACTAAACTGGATTGCGGCATCCTTCAGTACTGCCGGGAGGGCAAATTTCCAATTCGGTATCCGGATCTACAAGATGGTTTACGCCGGATACAACTTTGAGTGTAACTTAAGCAACATTGCAAGGTATAACTATGGCACACATGAGATCTCACTTGGGATCAATCTCGGTTTAGTCGGTGTCGAAGGTTTACGCCAGGCTATCAGAAGCTCGGATAACCGATGAAGAATAGCAAAAAATGAAATTCACATGATGGATGACAACACAACCGATCCGCCTGAGGCGGAGAGCTCAGCGGAGCTAAAAGTAACCTTTTAATATTCGATCATGTGTGGTTCTCCCGCACGAGTGGGACATGCTATTCTACCTCTGGAATCAAAATTTTATAGAATGAAAAGAATGAAAACTCGAATGTTCATAGCCTTTTTCGGTGTTATCGTTTTTTTTCATTATTCCGTTTCTGCACAGGTTTCAACGGATAAGCTGATTGTCTTCTATCCATTCAATGGCAATGCGAACGATGAAAGCGGAAACGGGAACAACGGCACGGTTTACGGTGCCACCTTGACCACAGACCGGTTCGGGGATCCAAACCACGCGTATTATTTTGATGGGGAGAATGATTACATCCTGGTTCCCAATTCAACCATCCTGCAAATTTCCGGACCTATAACCATGAGTGCATGGTTTAAGACAGATTATGCCAAACCTTTCGCAAATATTATCTGCAAAGCGGAGATGACGGAACCCAGGCACGGATATTTTATGGATATAAATGAATATAGCAAAGCCAGGGCCGATATCTGGTACAATCATCAGAATGATCAAGGGGGGTACGTTGTTTCAATCGATAAAGTGGTGGATAATAAGTGGCATTTTATGGTTGCTACCTATGACGGGCAAATTTTTAAGCTTTACGTTGACGGGAAATTTAATGCGGAGCTGAACTACACAGACGGGATGAGAATAAACAGTGACCCGTTATTAATCGGATGGGACCAGAGTCAATGGTTATCTGACCGTTTTTTCAGAGGGAAGATCGATGAGGTGATGATTTATAACCGGATCCTGAGTCCGGATGAAGTGGAAGAGATGTACGACATTGACAAAAGCCGGATCACAGGGAGCCACATCGTATGCCAGGGTCTCACAGGGGAAAGCTACAGTGTGCATGGTATGGACGGCACATCAGCTTATTCCTGGAACTATTCCGGTTCCGGAGTCTCCATTAACGGAAGTTCTTCGAATGTTCTTCTGAATTTCGGAGAGAATGCAACCAGCGGAAGCCTCATTGTGACCGGAAGGACAGGGGGGAAAGCGGATACGGCAAGGTATCATATCACCGTGAACCCGACTCCCATTGCAATTGCCAGCACTAATTCACCTGTTTGTGCCGGTAATTCGATTAACCTGATTGCCCATAGCGTTCCGGGCGCAAGCTACCTCTGGAGAGGTCCGAATGGATACAGCTCTGTTGCACAGTATTCAGAGATTTTTTCATCAACACCTCAGGATTCCGGTGTATATACCCTGACGGTTTCCGCGAACGGATGCACATCCCCGCCAAAAAATGTATACATTCAGATTCAGAATTGCGTCAATACCGGCACCAATACCGACCTGAGTGTTATGAAGCTCGTGGACGATGTTTCACCGGAGATAGGACAAACTGTTGTTTTTACGGTAACGGCAACCAATAACGGTCCGTTTGATGCCTCGGGGATCATGGTAAGCGATGTCATGCCCGGAGGGTACACACTGGTTTCAGCCGAGCCTACGCTGGGGAACTACGACACGATCAGCGGTGACTGGAATATCGGAAGCATGGTCAGCGGTGAATCCCAGACGCTGACCGTGACAGCCACCGTAAATTCTTCCGGTTTTTACCAGAATACAGCCATCATCCAGGGGAGTGTCAATGAGGTAAACATTATGAATAATATATCTTCAGCCCTTACCGTACCCAGGGTTCCTGAAGTACCCAATCCTGATCCCGGGGATATCAACATCCCCAACGCATTTTCACCCAACGGAGATAATATCAACGATCTGTTTGTCATCCGGGGCCTCCGGGAAAATTCTAGTATTGATTGTTTTTGACAGGCTTGGCAGGAAAGTCTTTGAATCGGAGAATTACAAGAGTGATTGGGATGGACGTGATCTCAACGGGGAAAAACTGAACTCGGACACTTACTGGTACGTTCTGAGAATCCCCGGAATGCCAATGGACTTCAAAGGGTTTGTATACCTGAAGCGATGAAAGCTTCCTTCATTCAGGCCTGGGCCTGCATCATCATCCGGTCACGCCAGTGAGCCGGAGGTTCACCCACATATCTTTTGAAAGCCCGGTTAAACGTGATATCGGAATCATAGCCTATTTTTTCGGCAACCATTGACATACTGAGATCGGGCTGCAGCAGGAGTTGCTGAGCCAGTTGCATCCGCCACCCGGTGAGGTATCGTATGGGAGATTCGCCGATAAGGCCGGTAAAACGCCGGGCAAATGCTGATCTTGACACTCCTACCCTGGAAGCCAGCATTTCGACATTCCATTTTTCTTCCGGATGCGCATGAAGATATTTCAAGGCAACACCTATCTCGTGATCCTCACTGCTGCCAGCCAGCCGTTACTTTTTTCAGGAAGGGCATTCATATACCGTCTCAGAACTTCAATATAAATAAGCTCGGTAAGCCTGGTAATGATTGTTGCACCGCCGAATTGGTCGCTCCTGACTTCATCAACCAGTTGCCTGAGGGTAATGTCGAGCCAGCTTCCGGAATGATAGGCAAAGTATTATCCCTGATCCTGTGATTTTCCTCTTCCTTAAGCATTTTTTCCTCCGTTTCAGAGGAGAGAGAATGAGGACGTCGGGAACAGTGCCCAACAGCGGATTGAACCTCTGGTCACAAAGGAGATAGCCGCAGATAAACTGGGTTTTTTCACCATGTCCTCCATATTCAAGCGTTGAAAGCCCGCCGACCTGTTCAGGATTCAGAATCCTCAACAAATGCACAGGGGGAGCATCCAAACGACTGTACATGGTATGACTGCAGCCCTGGGGAAAGATCGCCACGCTGCCTTTCATAAGCGGAAAAATTATCCCGGTTTCAGTCCTGAACCAGCATTTTCCTTCCGTAATAATATGAAAAAGTGATATGCATTCCGCTTTCCCGGCATATACCGGAGTATCACCTCTGCGGATGGTGAAATGATCGAAATCGGATCCCGATGGTGAGCGGAATAGAAAATTGACCCGGTTAATCTGATGACCCTCAGTACATCTGATAATACATCCATGGCTCAGCAGTTTACTATGAACACACGCACATAAATTTTTAAAGGCCCTGACCCTCCGGCGTTTCGGTTAAAAGGTCAGGCGTTTCAGTCATTGTCCCAGCAAACACACGCCTTTACCTTTGTAACAATTTTACAGATCATTTGATCAAAGTGTAACAACAGAAACCAGAATATCATGAAAAAGATTGTCTTTATTTTATATGCACTCGTTTGCTATACACTTTTCTTCGCGACATTTCTTTATATGATCGGGTTTGTGGAAAATGTTCCCGCTCTTTTTGTCGCAGCACCTCTTCACAATCTCTTCCCGAAAACACTGGATACCGGATATTCAGCATTATCCGGCTTTCCGGCGATACTGACGGATCTATGCCTTATGGCATTGTTCGGTTTACAGCACAGTGTTATGGCCCGGCAGGGCTTTAAGAAAAAATGGACCAGACTGGTTCCCCGTCCTGTTGAACGTAGCACCTATGTGCTATTTGCCAGCCTCGCCCTGATGATCCTTTTCAGGTTCTGGCAAACGGTGAACATGCCGTTATGGAACTTAAACGGGACCATCACCGGTAAAATGTTATTTGCTATTTCCATGCTGGGGTGGGGCACTTTGCTGGTCACTACATTTCTGATCAACCATTTTGACCTTCTGGGATTACGGCAGGTATATTTTTACGCAAGAAACAAGGAACTTACACATATTGCCTTCCGCCAGCCATTGTTTTACAGGTACGTCCGTCATCCGCTCTATTTCAGTTTTCTGCTGGCCTTCTGGTTTGCTCCGGTAATGACTGTGGGACATCTTGTTTTCAGCTCCGGCATGACCATTTATATTTTCATTGGTATCTACCATGAGGAAAAAGATCTGGTGCGATATTATGGTGAACGTTATAAAGCTTACCGGATGAAGGTGCCCAAAATAATTCCGTTTACCATGAGCCTTGGCAGAAAACGTCTTCAAATGCAATCATTAAAACAGGAATCCTTAAAACCATTCGTCATGAAAAATTCAGAGCAAATACATGCCACTTTTGATCGCATAGTTCAGGCTATGAACGGCAGCCTGGCATTGGCAAAGGGAATATTCATACCATGGCAACCTACAGGGAAGGTCTTGCCTGTGATCTGGAGTGCGGTCGCTGGAAAATGAAGGCGGACATGAACAAAGTTTCCGGAGGTGGTGAAACCGCACCTACTCCCGGTGAATATATGAGCATGGCCCTGGCAGGATGCCAGGCAATCACCACAGCGTTATGGGCTGCTCATTACGGGGTTAAGATAGACAAACTTGATGTTAGCGTCGATATTGATAAAGATGCAAGAGGACTTTACGGTGTAGATCAACAGCCGGCACACTGGAGGCAGGTCTCTTATCATGTGGATATTCAAAGCCCGGCATCAGAATCAGACATTCAAAAGGTTTTGGATGCCGCTTTCGAGCATAGTCCTATGCGTGATAATCTCGAATATGGCTTTTCCGTAAAACGCGATGCCAGCTATTCACCTGCACCCGCGCTTTAATCATTTAAATCGAAACGTCATGTATCCTGAACTGCACTTGAAAATTCAACACTGGGGCTGGAATAAGGCGGCCCCATATTATGATCATCTCTGGAAAAGAACAACTCAGGAATGTCCAGAGGCACTTACTGAAGAAAGCCCGAATCAAGGGTGGCGAAAAAATCCTTGATGTTTGCTGTGGCAGCGGACTGCTGACATTTCCTGCCGCCAGTGCTGCGGGACCGGGAGGGGGAAGTGACAGGCACGGATATTTCGGAACGGATGCTGGAGATCGCTCAGCGTTTAGCCGATGAATATCATTCAGAGAATGTTCATTTTATGAATATGGATGCTGAAAACCTGACTTTCCCCGACAATTCCTGGGATATAGTCTGTGATGCCCTAGGACTGATGTATTTGGCCGATCCGGCAAAGGCCGTAAGTGAAATGTACCGGGTGTTAAACCGCGGCGGCAGAGCAGCCGCCGCGGTTTGGGGAAGCCGGAAAAATTGTGGGTGGGCTGAGGTTTTTCCCATCGTCGATAAGCGTGTGACCACGGAAGTATGCCCGATGTTTTTTCAAATGGGTACCGGAAATACACTGGCAAGAACTTTTGAAGGCGCCGGATTTTCAGATATCGATGAATACAGGATCTCGGGCCCAATCCGGTTTAAAGATGATGACGATGCCTGTAATGCCATGCTCGTCGGTGGTCCTGTTGCCTTGTCATGGAATAATTTCGACAAGGTTACAAGGCAGAATGTTCGGGCTGAATACCTTGATTCACTCGGGCCATATAAAGAAAGCTCAGCGTACCGTATTCCTGCTGAGTTTGTAATCGTAACCGGAAAAAAAACTAAGCTACTGTCTCAGACTCCCCGTTTTCTCAGAAACCAATCATAAATCACCAGGAGTATAACGGTGAATAATCCCATCCCCAGGAGGACATACCCGAAGCGGTATGGGTTGTATTCAGCCCAGAGCATCTTTGTGAGTCCTGCCTGATCCAGGTTTGTCGTCTTCATAGCCAGATGGAGAATCTGATCGCTGGTGAGGGAAGGATCGATATGTCCGGGGATAATCTTTTTAGCCATTTCTATTTTATCAGCCAGGCGTTCATATACGCCTCCGGCAATGAATCCCCCGATAAAATTACCGGCGGCAATGGGAAGGAACTGGGTACCCATGTATACGGCAGCTTTGTCTTTTGGCGCAATACGGCCAATATACTCCAGTATTTTCGGAGAAAAGGCCATTTCACCCAGGGAAAAGATTAAGATAGACAGCAGAAGAATAAACGGGCTTCGTGTAAGAACAGCGAGTGTCAGTCCGAAAACATTGACCAGCAAACCTACGATCATGGAATGAAGCGGCCTGATCCTGGAGATCAGTGTACTTACAATGATCTGGAAGACAACGATGAATAGAGCATCCATGGTAATGAACTTTTCCGCCAGGATTACACCTGAGCCTGTTCCGACAGCCTTTGCCAGTCCGGGTGATATCTTGTAAAAGAACTCATACATGGCATGCGTGTCAACCCACTGCTCAACAAATACGGGCAGGCTGTAAAAGTATTGCCAGAAAACCGTCCATGATCCGATTAATATGAGCAGGAAAAGGGTAAAACGGATATCTTTCAAAGCCATCCAGATATTTTCGAAAACTTCGATGATACTTTTTGACAGGGGATCTTTGTTTTCCTGCCGTTCCGGTTCCTTAAAAAATAAAAGGACAATAACCAGGTTCACCAGGATGGCAGCTGCTGACATGATAAAAATATAGTCCCAGCTGGTCTCCCTGAGACCAGAGGCCATCAGCGGCCCTATCAAACCGCCTATGTTGACGATCATATAGAAAATGCCGAAGCCCAGAGATGAATTGCCTTCGTTGGTGCTCTTGGCAATGGTGGCGGAAACAATGGGTTTAAAGAGTGCGGCACCTATGGCGACATAGAAAAAGGTGATGAAGACGCTTGTAAAGGTCGTCACCAGGCCCATCAGGTAATATCCCGAAGAAAGAATGATGAAGGCAATCACGAGCACCTTTTTGTACCCGAACTTATCGGCAATCGAGCCGGTGATTACCGGCAGAAAATAAAGGATGGCATTGACGATCCCCATAATGAGGCCCTTCTCAACCTGAGAGAAACCGAGGGCCCCTGTTTCAGGTGAGTTGGTAAGGTACAGGGCAAGGAGATTGAAGATGCCGTAGTATGCCCAGCGTTCGAATAGTTCAAGAGTATTGGCAGCCCAGAAGGTACGGGGGTATGATTTTACTTGTGAAATAAATCCGGCCATCGCTATATTTTTTTATGAGCGGGCTAAAATAAAGAACTTTGCCATCTTAGCAAATAAAAATAATGTATTACTGCTATATGCAGTCAGGAAGAGGATCTTTTCAGGCAGAAAGAAGGATTAATAAACCGCTCATCCGGCTGCTTTGAGAGCTTCATCATAGTCGGGTTCATGGGTTATTTCCGGGACTTGTTGAGTATAAAGGATTTTCCCCTGCTCATCGATTACCACAATGGATCTTGACATCAGTCCTTTCATATAGCCATCAGTCATCATTACTCCGTAGTTTTTTCCAAATTCCGGAGAGCGGAAAACACTTCCGGGGATAACCTCGTCAATTCCTTCAGCTGCACAGAATCTCCGGAGTGCATAGGGCAGATCCATGGAAACCGATATTACCACCGTATTTTCAAGATCCCGCGGCAAACTGGTTGAAACGGCGTTCTGAAGCTGCACATGTACTGGTGTCTATGCTTGGAAAAATATTCAGGATGACTTTCTGTCCCCTGAAATCGGTTAGCTTTACCTCGGTAAAATCCGTTTTTACGATCAGAAAATCCGGAGCAACCGAACCGACCGGCGGCAGACTACCATATGTATGAACCGGATTGCCTTTTAAGGTGATTATTGCCATTTCTCTTCTCTTAATTCATAAAACTTCTAAACAGACAGGTCCGTGAATTGTTTATTCCTGCTCCTGGAATTCAGGTGCAGTAACCATTCCTTGCGATACTTGTCAGCAAAGCTCTTTTTCCGGTTACTTTTATGTTGGCTGTTATTATTATGAGAAAAGTCTTATTTTTAGTTTGTAAAAAATATAGGGATTCCCGGAAGAATACGAATGAGAAAGGTAGTGACGCTGCCGTGGTTCCGGGGTTACAGGCCCTTTAGAGGCCAGGGTTTTTTTGTAATTCATTGATTTATAGAAGGAAAATAAAATTCATTATTTAAGTACCTGGTGGTTACCCCCTCTTGAAATAAAGATTCTAAGATGATTGACATAATATTTTACGTTTGCCTTCAGTTTCTTTTAGTACTGAAAAGACCTTAAAAAGATACTGAACCGGTAATTTCCTGCCAGACCGGGATATTGCAAATTGCAGGGGGTGTAAGCCGAAAAACCCAAGAGTAGGCACATTAAAACAACAACCATGAAAAAAATCTCTTTTTTATTCTTACTTACCCTATTGTCCGCAGGCATTGTGAAAGCTCAGTATATTGCAGGTGGCAGCATCAGCTTCTCCTCAAACGGGGGCACCGTCGATAACGGAACTACCACAACAGACCAGAACAGCAGGACTTCCTTCTATTTCAATCCAAAAGCCGGATATTTCCTGTCAGATGATTTTCTGGTCGGTGTCGAACTTAATATAGGTACGAATAAAACAACCAATCCGGGAGTCAATGAAAGGATCATAACTTCAAATTCATTTGGCATCACACCCTTTGCCCGTTATTATGCCATAAGGATGGACAGGTTCGCTATTTACGGGCAGGGACAACTGAATGTGTCTTTCGGTCATACAAAAGATAAAACGGGCGGAACAATAAATGCAGAACCGAAAACAACCTCTTTCGGGATCAATTTTTATCCCGGTGTTTCATATGACCTGAATGACAAAATCCAGCTGGAAGCCGGGATCAACCTGCTAAGTTTGGGATTAAACTGGAATTCTTCGAAAGACGATACAAGTGGAACAGAGGTTAAAACCAGCACTCACAACTTACAGCTTCGGGGCTGATACCGACAACATTTTCACCACGGGGAACATCACTGTTGGAGCGATATTTAAATTTTAATTCATAACAGGCAGGCCTTTGGGAGGATTATCTGCCCCGGGGCCTGTTTTTCTTCTCATGTTTCCGGATTACTTCACCATACCTATTTCAAAGATTCTGCCGTCGCATTTTTCAGGGATCTTCACGTCGAATCCCTTTTCCATCAGATCTTTTCCTGATGCCCTGTAAACTTCCGATACACCGGGGGCAAGCCTGATGCTGTATGTTTTTTCAGGGTTAAGATCTGAGAGAAAAACCATACGGCTGTCCTCCAGGGCATCCTGCCTGAACACACCGAAAATGCCACCTTCCTTTGTCTGAAAATTAATCCGCATCCATCCGTCCCATGCTCCTTCTTTGGGCTCGCCAAATCCGGGCAGATCTTTCCGGTAGGACATATAGTCGTATTTCTTTTCTGCAGACTGCATCCAGTCAGACCATTTTTTGATCCCTGCACGTTGCTTTTCCGGTATTTTCCGCGGATCACCGAGAACAATAGGCAGGGTGCCGGTCAGCGATTTCAGCGCCAGTTCGAATCCGGGATCATTCATCTGAGAGTTACCAATGACCAGGGCACCTGCCGGGATTGCAGGAGAACGCCACCAGGCCATCTGCCTGATCCTCAGCGGACCGGTGGGGGATGGTTCCTCGAAATTAGACAGCCAGTCGCCTTCGGCATGTTCTGCGATCGCATAGTCGATCAGCTGCAGTTTACCGGCAGTCTCAAAGGTGCAGTCGATAAAGAGTCCGGGTGCCTCTTCATGCAGTTCGTCAAACAGTTTCAGAATCCGTTCATAGATCACTGTAAAAGATTCTTCATGATCCCTGTGGTACGGATGATCGGTGGCATAACATCCCGAAATCCGTGGATCCGTAACATAAGCACTGGTGACCACCGAGAAGTCAAGTTTCGCGTAAGCCAGACCGTACTCCTTTTCCAGCCTCAGTATTACCCCTTTAATGTAGTCGAACCAATCGGTTCCGAAACAACTTGAGTAAAAATCCTTATCATTCATACTGTGTATGTTCCCCGGCTCCCCCTTGTAATTTATAACAAACCATTCCGGATGATCGTGAAACACTTTTGAATCGGCTGTGGCTGCACCTATGCTGATCCACAATCCCGGTTTCATGCCCAGCGACCTGATATAGTCAAACGTCGGTTTGAGTCCGCCGGGAAACTTCTGTTCGTCGACCAGCCAGTCGCCGTAATTGTTGCCCCATGCATCGGCCGATGACACTGATCCGGCATTGACCTGCCAGCCATCGTCGATGATGAATTCCTGAACACCGCATTCGGCAGCGGCTTTGGCCACATCGCGGATGAGGGAATCACTCACGAAGGTCCGGAAAGGATTCCAGGTATTGTACACAAAAACAGGCTTATTGCTGTCTTCTACAATCCTGGTATTCATATATTTAACAATGAAGTTGTTTATTTCACCGTTGATAACACTGAAACCGTCGTCTGTACCGGAATAAGCCGTGATGAATATTTTGGGACTCTCCCATTCTTCACCGGGTTTCAGCCATTTCCGGAACGGAAAATCCTGACCAGGATGGGTGAGACCGGCTTCGAGGTTATTGTCGTGTGTGTTGTAAGCCGTACGTTTTAAAATTCCGGGTGCTTCGTTGCCAATGGCAATACCCCGTCTGCCGGTGACATCGTGGATCACCACAACCGGGTCGTCCCAGTTTCCAATGAAAGTACCCAGCTGTTTCATCCTGCCGTAATCATGGTAAACCACGGAAGAGACCTGTGAAAGATCGGTTATCAGATCTTCAATGTTTACGGCTTCAACTTTGAGGTCTCCGGTTCCGGTATTGATGAAGTCGATCCATTTCCGGATGACGGTAGATTCAGGATAGAGCAAATAATTTATCTTCAGCCTGAGGGGCAGGGACCGGTCTTTGGAATCGAGAATGACTGTGACTCCTTTACCCGCATCCCCGGTATTCAGAGGTTCTGCATGCAATAAAGGTCCAGCCGCTGCAACCATCCATGGTTTTTCCATTCAGGAGAAAAGAGAATTCCCTGCCAGGATGAATGAAATTCCTCTGTTCTTCCGGTATGGAAAGAATTGTGCCGTTAACACTGTCATGATCCAGGCATATTTCCCTGGTGATATATCCGTTTGACAATGTGACAGTTTTTCCGGCCATGTGGTAAAAATCCTGTCCGTAAAGACTAATTTGCAGTGTGATGAAGAGAAGGAAAAATAATCGTTTCATAATATTAAAATTACAGGGTAAGGGACTTTTAACAAAAATAGCCAAAAACAGTAATATTTCGTTCAGGGTTCTATTAAACCAGGGGGGAAACTTACGATCTGTGTGGAAGGGCTCCGGTACTGAGAAAAATGCGGTGACCCGGTTTCCTTCTCTTCCTGTCCCCAGACTCCGCTCCCCTCTAGAAGATCTAAATGTCTCGTTGCCCCGGACTCACCATTCTCCCTGTTCCTCTCGTAAATATAAGAGATCTTGTTTTTATGGTCGTCGAATGTATACAGTTCTTTTTCAGGATATTGCATGAAGTAACTCATCATGGCGAAGTCGCCGATACACATGATATTATGAAACAGCAAAAAGACCGTGAAAAAAATGTGCCAGTATCCGGCCAGAAATAAGGAGGCACCGATGGTAATAAGGTTAATGGCAATGAAGGGGGCCAGGGCAATGAAATAAAACTCCCGGCGTCCAACAACGTAACGGTCAGCGGCCACATAAAACAGCATCTGTTTCAGGTCAGCACCAAAGTGGATGACCGGTGCGCCAATTATTTTGTATGCCAGGCCGTGAAATGCTTCATGAAACGGGATAATCGCAAAGGATCCTGCCAGGATACCCCAGAACAGCGAACTAAAATAGGGTCCGGGATGATAACCCTGGATGAAAAATCCGGTAAGGGAAATGGCAATCAGGAACACCAGGTAAAGAACGTTAATAAACAGGTAGGTCCGGCTGGCAATATTGACCTTACGGATATTTTCCATGACAAACTGAAGAATGCCTTCATATCCAAGACGGTTCGTTTGCCGGAACCGAGGATCGTTCTCAAGTTGTTCAGCCGTGTACCTCATGGAATATTCCTCATGCTCAAAGGTAAACAATTCGAACTTAAAGTACACTTGCAGCCTGTCATCGTTTGTCGTCACCCTCTCATTTACGCGGTCACCGGTCTTTCAGTATATAATCATACGATGTGAAGTCCCTGGCTTTTCTGAAATATTCCAGGGCTTCGGAGCGATCGCCTTTTGCCTGGAAATATCTTCCGAGGCCCATATCGGCAATGGCGTTGTAATGGTTGGCAAAAGGGCCGTATTTCTCTGCCAGATTAAGAGCCTGCCTGTATTCATCTGCAGCTTTTTCCCAATCATGCTGTCCTTTTTCAAGGTATAGCCCGTTAAAAAGATGGGTCTGCATTACGGCGAAGGGATTTTCCATTTCCGAGAGATGGTCCAGGATGACCGGGGCAAAGAAATATTTGTGATTATACAACAGGATCTCCAGATAGTTGCCTGCATAATATGGATTTCCGGGAAATTCGTTATAGAGTGAAGCGGCGTATTCCTGAGCCGTCTTGAAATCATCCTCATAATTCTCGTAAATGATAGAGAGAAAGAGCCGGGCTTCCACGCGGAGAAAAACCGAGTTATCAGCACAATATTTTAGTTGTTTAAGTCCGAGTTTCCGGTTACCCTTCCTGAAAAACATGGCTATCGGCTTGTAAACAGGGTGGTTTTCAGGGTAGGCTTCGATATAATAATTGTAGAGTCCGCAGGTGAAATAGAATTCATTAAACACGTCCTTGAATTCGAAACCTTTGAGTGTCTCTTTGTACATCTGGTTAAGAAAAGGAAAGACTTTTCCCGGTTTTCCGTTATCCGACCAGAACATCACATAAAAAGCCCTTCCGAACAGGTCAAAAAATACGCCTTCTATATTGTTTTCATCTTTATCCAGCATATTTTCCGCCCGGGAGATGCAATCTTCCATCAGCGTGGTGAATTTGTCGGCTTCGGGCTGGCCCGGCAGGAGAGGGTAGTATTCCCAATACGTGATCAATGCTTCGAAAAAGGGTGTTACAGGATGATCGGGATATTCCTTTCTCACCTGTTCCAGGGCTTCATGTGCAGGGCCGAAATCGTATCCGTACATGGCTGTTAAGCCATTATAGATAACTTTCAGTATCTTTTCATTATTCAATAGGCTATCCTGACTGTATAGCGGCGTGGCAAAGAAAAGGCTGAATAAAAGTATAATGTAGATCTTCATTCTGTTCGTTGAATCCGGCAAAGATTCTGCAAAAGTAATCCTAATGGTATGGAATAACAATATATATTTCTGATTGTCTAAGCTAATGTAAAAACTTTATTTACTTTAGGGACGGGACGAAAAAAGTAAAAATATGATACAGATTGGCGATAAGATTGTGAGCAGCGAGTTATTTGAGGCTGAGTTTATCTGTCATCTTGAAAAATGTCATGGTTCATGTTGTGTCATTGGTGATGCAGGAGCTCCGCTTGCCGAAGGGGAGGAAAAGATCCTTGACCGGGAGTACGAAAATCTCAGGAACTTTATCACCCCAAAGGGACAGGAAGCCATTGAAGAACAGGGCAAATGGGTGGTTGACAATGACGGTGAAAAAGTGACGCCACTTATCGACGGCAACGAATGTGCTTATACCTATTTTGTAGACAGGATCGCGTATTGCGGTATTGAGAAAGCCTGGCATGAGGGAAAGACGACCTTCAGGAAACCCGTGTCATGTCATCTTTATCCTATCCGTGTCAGCCGGGTTGGGAAATATACGGCACTGAATTACAACAAATGGGGAATATGCCAACCTGCAAGGATCCTTGGCAGGGATAAACATGTACCGGTATTCCGGTTTCTGCAGGAGGCAATTGTCAGGGTATATGGCGAAGATTTTTATCATGAACTTGAGGAGGTTTTTCAGGAACTTCAACCCTGAATGTTAAGGAACAGCTCGTTTCCAAAATAGAAGGAGAACAATAATTATTATACTTGTGAATTCAATAATGCGACACTTTTTTAAACGTCAATTTTCATGATTAAGTCATATATTAATGATAATAAGGAACGATTCCTGGAAGAGTTGTTTGAAATAATCCGGATCCCCTCGGTCAGTTCCCGCAGCGAGCATAAGGATGATATGCAAAAAGCCGCACAGGCGGTTAAAATGAGTTTTGAAAAAGCAGGTGCTGATAAAGCTCAGATCATGAGCACAACGGGTATGCCTGTCGTTTATGCTGAAAAAATCATCGATCCGGCACTTCCCACTGTCCTTGTCTATGGCCATTACGATGTTCAGCCTCCGGAACCGCTTGACCTGTGGGTCTCAAAACCTTTCGAGCCGGAAGTGAGAGACGGCAAAATATATGGTCGGGGTGCCGATGATGACAAAGGACAGATGTTTATGCAAGTCAAGGCATTTGAGCTCATGAACCGTACCGGTACGCTCCCGTGTAACGTGAAATTCATGATCGAAGGGGAGGAAGAGATCGGTTCACCAAGCCTGAAACCATTTTGCAGGGCGCATAAAGATCTTCTGAAGGCAGATATTATTCTCGTGAGTGATACGACCATGATAGCCTCTGATATACCTTCCATCACCGTTGGTCTGAGGGGCCTTAGTTACCTTCAGGTTGAGGTCAGCGGACCGGCCCGTGATCTTCATTCGGGAATTTACGGTGGTGCGGTAGCTAATCCTTTGAATGTCCTGGCCGGAATGATTTCCTCCCTGAGGGATGAGAATAACCGGATTACCATCCCCGGGTTCTATGATGATGTTGAAGAAGTCAGTCGTGAAGAAAGGGACGAGATGGCCAAAGCCCCATTCAACCTTAAGAAATACATGGAGAGCATCGGAATTAAGGACGTGGACGGGGAGAAAGGATTTACCACACCTGAACGCACAGGCATCAGGCCAAGTCTGGATGTATGCGGAATATGGGGCGGCTATACCGGTGAAGGAGCCAAGACCATTCTGCCTTCAAAAGCTTTTGCAAAAATATCGATGAGGCTGGTACCGAACCAGGACCCGGTAAAATCGACAGGCTTTTCGAGGACTATTTCACGTCGCTGGCACCAAAAACAGTTACGGTAAAGGTAAAAAGTCTTCAGGGCGGACACGGTTATGTTGCTTCCATCGACACTCCGGCCTATAGAGCTGCCAGCAAGGCAATTGAGGACACCTTTGGCAGAAAGCCCATACCCACACGCAGTGGGGGAAGCATACCCATCATTTCCGATTTCGAGGAAGTACTCGGCATAAAATCCATCCTGCTGGGTTTTGGCCTGGAATCGGATGCCATTCATTCCCCTAACGAAAATTTTCCGTTATACAATTTCTTTAAGGGTATTGAGACGATCCCGTTGTTTTACAAATATTTCGCAGAATATTTTGGAAAATAGGCCATTGTTCATCGCGAATTTCTACCATCTCTCAAATACATTCTCAGGATTGGGTTTGTAACCTGGATTTGAAACAGGCATAACTGCATCGGTTTCTTTCTGCCATTTATGCAGACTGTTTCGCAGCTCATTTAACTTGTCCGGCATAGAATCGGCCAGGTTGATGTGTTCTCCGATATCATTGCTGAGATTAAAAAGCTGAACATAGCCATTCTCATGGTATTCGATGAGTTTATAGTCTCCTTTCCTGATCACACTTGCCGGACTTTGCTGACCGTGGTTACTGTAATGAGGCCAGTGCCAGTAAAGGGCTTCTCTCAGGGGAGGTATCCCATTCAGAAGGCTCAGACTTGCAAGGGCACAGGCAATGTGTTTGGTATTCATGAGGAGTAGTTTTTCAATCTTGATGACCTTTATTTCCTGGTCCGGTATGAAGTGAAAACCGGATCAGGGCTATGATTGAGACCATTGTCCATGCGGCTTCGAGGATGACGAAGGGAAGATACCTGAGGAGCACGGAAGCCAGGAAAGCCAGGCCGGCTCCGAATATATTCATCAATAAATAGGAATACCCGTCTTTACTGAGTTTGTTGAAGACGTTAAGCAGGTAAGCCAGAAGGATGAGAAATACTCCGGCAGATCCAAGCCAGTCGGTGAGTGTCATGATAATCAGTGTTTGGTGTTGTTAATGTTCAGTGCTTTAAAATAATAGTCAGAAGGCTGGCAGTTTTCAATCCTTATATTTTTAAGAAACTGATCCAGAGCTTTCCTGGTTTGGTAAATATCCGGTCGCGCAGCCACTTTATCCTCCATATTACAATAGCAGCCGTTGGCATAGGTTGAGACGAGATCCCAGTTTTCCGGTTTAGGAATATCCATCAGGCAGTGTTCATTATCCATCATTTTATAGGTCCACAAACACCATCCGACATCATTTTTTTCGAATACCGTGCGAAGGGAATCAACAAAGGTGTCTTTCCCCAGGCCAAATTCACCCAGCCAGACAGGAACATTAAATTTTTTGCTGAACTGAATAAAGTAGTCGGGTGAACAGTATGCATCGGTTACGGAGTAGAGATGTGTGGTATACACCAGTTTCGGATCGAAGGGGCCGGTGAAGACATCGAAATTACGGTTCCAGAATGCACCGGCGAGAAAACAGATATGATTTTTGTCCACCTTCCGTATGGAGGATACCAGGCTTTTATAGAAAGGCTCAAGCCGTTTATTGAGTCTGGCGGTATCACAATATTGATGGATAGGTTCGCCAAGAAGATCATATCCGAGAATGGTGGTGTCATTTGCAAAATGCCTGGCGATGCTGGTCCATATCTGAATGGTTTGTTCCCGGCTCCCCTCCCCGCCGTCTTCAAAAAGCCACGGATAGGTATACCCGTCATCTGTATTCCATCCGGCCTGACTTCCGGGGGCAGCGTGCATATCCAGGATGACCCATAACCCGGCATTTCTGCACCAGCCGACAACGCGGTCGAGAAGTTCAAAACCTCTCGGCCTGTAACTGCCCAGGTAAAATTCATCAGCGAACAAACGGTAGTCGAAGGGTATCCTGACAGAGTTAAGGCCAATGGATTTAAGGTAGGCTATGTCTTTTTCCGTGATGAAGACGTCCTGGTAGGTTTTCCAAAACTCTTTGGAATAATCGGGTCCGGCAAGATCCGCAATCAGATCATAGTATTCGCGGGGGGCATATATGTTGGAAATGAACAGGGGATAGCCTTCAGGCACAAGCCAGAATCCCAGATTTACTCCTTTTAATATTAGCTTTTCACCGCCGGATGTGACGATTTCACGGCCTTTAGTGGTAACGAAATGGTTTTCTTCCCGGTGACATGAAAACAACAGGATTGTAAGCAGCAGGATTTTGAAAGGAAAAATTTTCATAGATGGTAATTTTGAACCCGTAAGGGTTATTTCAGGGGTAAATTTAGTTTTTTTTTAAATTTTGTGCTCACAATTGACGAAAAATGACCTTTCTTGCTGAAAAAGTAAAAAATATTTTATAAAAATGTAAAAAAGTAGGGGTACGATGTTAAAAAAGATATATATTTGTACCGGCAACCCTACATTATTAACAATTAAATTAAAAAACATGGCATTTATCAGATTTGAAGCTCTGAAAGAGGTCTTTTCACATTCTCCCAAATTTGTGGAAGCACCTTCATCAAAAGTGTCGGATTATTATGGCAGTTAATGTATTCGACTATGGAAAAATGCGCAAATATCTTTCTGCCGAGGCATTTGAAAAAGTAATGGAAGCCATCGACAAAGGTACACGTATCGACAGGAAAATTGCCGATCAGGTAGCTTCAGGGATGAAAGCCTGGGCAATGGAAAACGGGGTAACCCATTATACTCACTGGTTTCAACCTCTAACAGAAGGTACGGCCGAGAAACATGATGCCTTTATTGAACATTCTCCCACCGGAGGCGTCGTTGAAAATTTCAGAGGTAAGTTATTATCTCAGCAGGAACCCGACGCATCCTCCTTTCCCAGCGGGGGTTTAAGAAACACTTTTGAGGCCCGGGGTTACACTGCCTGGGACCCTTCATCACCGGCATTTATCATCGATAACACCCTGAGTATCCCGACCATTTTTGTTTCCTACACGGGTGATGCGCTGGATGCTAAAACACCGCTTCTCAAAGCGCTTGCTGCTGTGGATAAAGCAGCAACAGATGTGGCACAGTATTTTGACCGCAATGTTTCCAAAGTCATTTCGAATCTGGGCTGGGAGCAGGAATATTTTCTGATAGATGAAGCACTTTTTAATGCCCGTCCTGACCTCGCTCTTACCGGGAGAACCCTTATGGGTCATGCTTCCGCGAAAGATCAGCAACTTGAGGATCATTATTTTTATTCCATTCCGCAGAGGGTAAAAGCCTATATGCAGGATTTTGAGATCGAGGCTTACAAGCTGGGTATTCCGGTAAAAACCCGTCATAACGAGGTAGCTCCGAACCAGTTCGAATGTGCCCCAATTTATGAAGAAACCAACCTGGCTGTAGACCACAACCTGTTGATCATGGACCTGATGAAAAAGACTGCCCGAAGGCATAATTTCAGGGTACTCTTTCACGAAAAGCCTTTTGCAGGTATAAACGGATCAGGAAAACATAACAACTGGTCGCTCTCAACGGATACCGGCGTCAACCTGTTATCGCCGGGGAAAACTCCCAGGACAAACCTGATGTTCCTTACTTTCCTGGTAAATACGATCATGGCAGTCTATAAGAATGCCGACCTTCTCAGGGCCAGTGTAGTTTCAGCAGGGAACGCCCACAGGCTGGGAGCCAATGAAGCACCTCCCGCCATTATCTCTGTTTTCCTGGGTACCCAGTTAAGCCGGATGCTTGATGAGATTGAGACAAAAGTTACGACCAGGAAGATGACCCCGGATGAAAAGACTGAACTGAAACTGAACATTGGTAAAATTCCGGAAATCCTCCTGGATAACACCGACCGGAACCGTACCTCACCTTTTGCCTTTACCGGTAACCGGTTTGAATTTCGTGCCGTCGGCTCTTCCGGTAACTGTGCTTTCCCGATGATAGCCCTCAACACTGCCGTAGCCGACCAGTTGACACAGTTTAAGAAAGAGGTTGATGTGATCATTAAAAAAGGCGTCAAAAAGGATGAAGCCATTTTCCAGGTTCTCCGGAAATATATTATCGAATCCAAGGCTGTCCGTTTCGACGGCAATAACTATAGTGAAGAATGGGTAAAAGAAGCCGCTAAACGCGGACTGACCAATATCAATGATGTTCCTGAAGCCCTGGATATTTACCTGAATAAAGCAACGGTTGAACTCTTCGAGAGGCAGCAGGTATTGTCTGAACGTGAGCTTCACGCCAGAAATGAGGTTAAACTGGAAATGTATACCAAAAAAGTACAGATTGAAGCCAGAGTCCTTGGCGATCTTGTTATGAATCATATCGTGCCTATTGCAGTCGATTACCAGACTACTCTCGTTGAAAATGTGAAAGGGCTGAAAGACCTCTTCAATGAGGAGGAATTCAATGAATTAGCCGGAGCACGTATCGACCTTATCAAGGAAATATCAGGTCATATTTCCTATATCAAGGCAAAAGTCAAGGAATTGATTGAAGCCAGGAAAAAGGCAAACAAGATTGAAGATACCCGTAAAAAGGCTGATGCGTATTCGAAGATCATTTTCCCCTACCTCGATGATATCCGTTACCATGTGGATAAACTTGAGCTGATCGTGGACAACGAGAAATGGCCTCTTGCCAAATACAGGGAACTTCTGTTCACCAGGTAATCATTTCATCCTATTCTATATGAAGGGCCGGCTTCCACAGAAGCCGGCCTTTTTTTCGTTTTTCGCACGAATGATTCATTCCGTATTTTCCAGGAGACGTGCATAATTGCGCGTCTCTACGAAAAAAAAAACATCATTTCTCCGCCTCCTTTCACCTTTCTTTCCACTCAATCCCTCAATCCCTCAATCCCCTCAATCCCTAACTCCCTAACTCCTTTATTATTTTTCCCGACATCTTGTTCCCACGCTCGCCCCTTTGTCCCCTAAAGGGGAAACCCAGCCCACCATCGCATTTATGAAATTCTTCTCCCGTCTCCAAATTCAATATTCAATATTCGATATTCAATATTCTCTTTCCCTCACTTTCGCCTTTCTTTCCTCTATTTCCTTTGTTCTTTTTCCCGACATCTTGTTCCCACGCTCGCCCCTTTGTCCCCTGAAGGGGAAACCCAGCCCACCATCGCATTTATGAAATTCTTCTCCCGTCTCCAAATTCATTATTCAATATTCAATATTCAATATTCTCTTTCCTTCACTTACGCCTTTCACCTTTCTTTCCTCTATTTCCTTTGTTCTTTTTCCCGACATCTTGTTCCCACGCTCGCCCCATTGTCCCCTAAAGGGGAAACCCAGCCCACCATCGCATTTATGAAATTCTTCTCCCGTCTCCAAATTCAATATTCAATATTCGATATTCAATATTCTCTTTCCCTCACTTTCGCCTTTCTTTCCTCTATTTCCTTTGTTCTTTTTCCCGACATCTTGTTCCCACGCTCGCCCCTTTGTCCCCTAAAGGGGAAACCCAGCCCACCATCGCATTTATGAAATTCTTCTCCCGTCTCCAAATTCATTATTCAATATTCAATATTCGATATTCGATATTCTCTTTCCCTCACTTTCGCCTTTCTTTCCTCTATTTCCTTTGTTCTTTTTCCCGACATCTTGTTCCCACGCTCGCCCCTTTGTCCCCTAAAGGGGAAACCCAGCCCACCATGGCATTTATGAAATTCTTCTCCCGTCTCCAAATTCATTATTCAATATTCAATATTCGATATTCAATATTCTCTTTCCCTCACTTTCGCCTTTCACCTTTCTTTCCTCTATTTCCTTTGTTCTTTTTCCCGCATTTTCTTCCCCACACTCACCCCTTTGTCCCTGAAGGGGAGGCCCGGCCCGCCATCGTATTTACTAAATCCGTCTCCCGTCTCCCATCTCCCATCTCCAACTCCCTACCTCCCTTCCTTAAATTATTTATACTTTTGTATCACAACATTTAACATCTCACATCGTTTTTAACAAACCTGAGAATTGTGTTGTCACAATCCTTAAAAAACAGTTAAATTTACGATTCATCAAACAGGCTTAGGAATGAACAGGTTCAGATTCATCATTACGCTACTTGCTGCCGCTATCATAATGCCGGCCGCTTTTTCACAGAGTAAAAGGGATAAGGATTATAAAGCCAATCTTACTTTTGATGCCGGTGAATATGCTGACGCTGTTGATCTATACAAAACCGCGTACAATAAGGTAAAAGAAAAGTCCAGGAAAAATGAGATTGTCTTTAAAATCGCCGAGTGTTACCGTTTGACCAGGGATCCGCGTAAGGCTGAAGTATGGTACAAGAAGGCCATCAGTCTCGATTATCAGGATCCGGTCATTTTCCTGTATTACGCTCAAATGCTGATGATGGACGAGAATTATGATGAAGCGGCTGAACAGTTTAAACATTACAAGGAGCTCGTTCCCGATGATCCCAGGGGGGAAACCGGACTGCGGTCCTGCAAGGTTGCCGTCCAGTGGATCGAAAATCCGATAGGTTACGAGGTAGAAGAAATGCGGTACTTTAATTCCCGCGAACGTGATTTCAGTCCGGCTTACGGATCCGATGACTATTCAACCGTTTTCTTCACGTCTGATCGTGATGACGCGACGGGCAACGCAACAAGTGGTGCCACCGGGGAAAGTTTTTCAGATATCTTTATCTCCCGCATGGACAGGAAAGGCAAATGGAGCACTCCTGTACCCTTCGGAGATGATTTTAATTCGGAAGCCGACGACGGGACTCCCGATGTCTCTGATGATTTTTCAACTCTTTATTTTACACGTTGTCCCCGGGGGAAAAAGGAACAGTTGGGCTGTCAGATTTGGTATGCACATAGCCAGGGACTCGACTGGAGTAAGCCGCAACAGCTTAAAATCCTGAGCGACAGTATCGTTGTTGCTCATCCGGCCATTTCACCCGATAACCTGACCCTTTATTTCGTTTCTGATATGGCCGGCGGTTACGGAGGAAAAGATATATGGAAGATTACCCGTGCCAATGAAGGAGATGACTGGAGCGAACCTGAGAATCTGGGAGAAGACATCAATACTCCCGGCGATGAGATGTTCCCTTACGTACACAGTGACGGAACACTTTATTTCAGCTCCGACAGTCGTATCGGCCTGGGCGGACTCGACATTTACAAAGCCAAGATGGGCGAAAATGGCAGATGGACCGTGGAAAATATGAGAGCTCCTATCAATTCATCGGACGATGACTTCGGGATCGTTTTCGAACATGAAAATGAACGGGGCTTTTTCTCAAGCAGCCGGAAGGGAAGGGGCAACGATGAAATTTATTCCTTCTACCTGCCTCCTCTCAGGTTCAACATCACCGGCGTGGTGAAAAATGAAAAAACGGATAAAGCCATCCCGGGCGTTACCGTCAAATCTGTTGGAAGCGACGGCCTCACAGTCGAAGCCGAGACCAATACAGACGGAGGCTTCAAATTCATGCTCAAGCCCAATACCGATTATGTCTTTATTGCAAATAAAGAAGGTTATCTCAACGGTAAACAAAGGGAAACGACCAAAGGACTTGAAAAATCCCAGGATTTTCAGACCACGGTGTACCTTTCACCGGTCGACCAGGTCATCGTCATCGATAATATCTTCTACGATTTTGCAAAATGGGATCTGAGACCTGAATCCATGGTTTCTCTCGATAAACTTGTGGAAACACTTAACGATAACCCGAATATTACTATCGAGCTCATGTCCCATACCGATTCCCGCGGCACGGATGAAGACAATATGATCCTGTCTCAGAAAAGGGCACAGTCTGTAGTCACATACCTGATTTCCAAAGGCATTGCTTCCGATCGTCTCGTGGCTAAAGGGTATGGTGAATCACAACCCAAGGAGGTCGATGAAAAGATCGTGAAAGATTACCCCTTCTTCAAGATCGGACAGGTTCTTAATGATGCATTTATCAACAGCCTGCCTGAAGATAAGCAGGAAATCGCACACCAGATAAACCGGCGTACGGAATTTAAGGTGTTATCCACCGATTACATTCCGAAAAAATAGACCGGAAATCCTGAAAAATGGATTATCATATTGCAGGGTTGTATATGTTTTTTATGTAGAAGGGTAAAATTTTGCACTTCTACATAAAAAACACTTACAATCTGAATTTATGTAAGGGTTTATAATTTAGGTTCCTGACAAATTTTAATCCGACTTTTAAGATATCTTCCTTTAACCCCTTTTCATTCCCACGACCTGTCCACCATATAAAATTTTCAGTGCGTTCCCTGTTTATTTACTACTTTTGTAAAAAATATTCCTGAACATGACTAATTCCCGTTACAATCAGAGAGGAGTATCCTCAAAAAAGGAGGATGTCCATCAGGCCATCAGGGATGTGGATAAGGGACTTTTTCCTTTTGCCTTCTGTAAAGTGATTCCCGATGTCCTCACCGGGGATGATGACTTTTGTCTGGTTATGCATGCCGATGGCGCAGGGACTAAGGCATCACTGGCATATGCTTACTGGAGAGAGACCGGTGACCTGTCGGTTTGGAAAGGCATCGCACAGGATGCCGTTGTGATGAATACCGACGACCTTTTGTGCGTGGGTGTCACCGACAAAATTCTCGTCTCTTCAACCATTGGCAGAAATAAAAACCTGATACCGGGTGAAGTGATTTCAGCCATTATCGAAGGTACGGAGGAGTTCCTGCAGAAAATGAGGGATCAGGGGATCAACATCATCTCTACAGGCGGGGAAACAGCGGACGTCGGGGATCTTGTCAGAACCGTCATCGTGGACTCAACCGTTACGGCAAGAATCAGGCGTGACGAGATCATACAGAATGAAATCGAACCGGGTGATGTTATCGTCGGCCTGTCATCTTTCGGCCAGGCTGTCTATGAAGACGTATATAACGGCGGAATGGGCAGTAATGGCCTTACCTCTGCCAGGCATGATGTCTTTGCCCGGTACCTGGCTGAAAAGTATCCTGAAACCTTTGATGAAAAAATTCCCGGGGACCTCGTGTATTCCGGCACCATGAAACTTACCGATCCGGTGAAGGGGACCGGTCTTGATGCCGGCAGACTTGTCCTTTCTCCTACACGTACCTATGCCCCGGTAATCAGTGAGGTGCTTGACAGATTCCGCAGCAAAATTCACGGAATGATCCATTGTACGGGAGGCGGACAAACAAAAGTGATGAATTTTATCCGCGATATCCACGTGGTGAAGAATGAATTGTTTGATATTCCCCCCCTGTTCAGGATGATTCAAAAACAGTCGGGTACAAGCTGGAAGGAAATGTACGAAGTCTTCAACATGGGTCACCGGATGGAACTTTACATTCCCGAAACCCTTGCCCAAAAGGTGATCGAAATTGCTGGTTCATACCAGGTAGAAGCAAAGGTCATCGGCTATTGCGAGACGATGCGATAAAAACCTCCTGACCATCATAACCGGTGAAGGCACTTTCGAATATTAAAAGAACATGTTTTATTATTATCTTTGCAGACGGAAAAAATTAGTGCAGAAAGAATTATGGCAAATAATCTGATAATCGATAAACTGGAAAGATGTAAAAATCCGGTTCGATGAAGTTGGTGAGATGATATACCCAGCCCGATATTGTTTCGGATATGAAGAAGATATGTAAGGCTGAACAAGGAATACCGCCAGCTTGAGCCGATCATTCGAATCGTATAACAAGTATAAAAATATTCTCAGCAATATCCAGTCGGCCACAGCAAATGCTCAATACCGAGAAGGATGAGGAGCTGCGGGAAATTGCCAAGTCGGAGATCGATGAACTTTCCGGCCAGGTGGAACCCCTGGAGGAGAAGATCAGATTTCTCCTTCTTCCTGCCGATCCGGAGGATGAGAAAAATGCGGTTGTGGAGATCCGCGGCGGTACTGGCGGTGATGAAGCCAGTATTTTTGCAGGTGACCTATTCAGGATGTATACCAAATTTTTTGAGAACAAAGGATGGAAGTACGAAGTCAATAGTTTTACCGAAGGTACTGTTGGCGGATACAAGGAGACTTATTATGGCCGTTACGGGGAACGGAGTTTACGGTCTGATGAAGTATGAGTCGGGTGTTCACCGCGTTCAACGTGTTCCTCAAACGGAAACGCAGGGAAGGGTGCATACTTCCGCCGCTACCGTTGCTGTTCTGCCTGAAGCCGATGAGTTTGATATTGAACTCAAAGACAGTGATATCAGGAAGGATACCTATTGTTCTTCCGGGCCCGGAGGCCAGTCGGTGAACACCACCTATTCAGCCATCAGGCTTACTCATATCCCAACAGGTGTAGTGGTTACATGCCAGGATGAAAAATCGCAGATCAAGAACCTTGAAAAAGCGATGAAGGAACTCAGAACCCGTATTTATAATCTCGAATATCAGAAAAGGATGGATGAAATCGCCTCAAAGCGGAAGACGATGGTTTCCAGCGGTGACCGGTCGGCGAAGATAAGAACCTATAATTATCCGCAGGGACGGGTTACCGATCATCGCATCAATCTCACGATGTACAACCTACAGGCGAATCATCAACGGTGATATCGGGGAAATCATTGAAAAGCTCCAGATGGCCGAGAATGTGGAAAAACTCAGGGAGAGCGGTATCGAATAAGCATAAATTCCTATTATGAATGCCAGGCAGCTACACAACCAGATCAAGGAAAAAGGGAGTTACCTCTGTATTGGTCTTGACTCGGAATATAACCGGATACCCAAATTTCTTCTTGATGCTGAATATCCCCTTTTCGAGTTCAATAAACTGATCATTAAAGCAACAGCCGATCTTGCTGTAGCCTATAAGCCCAACCTCGCTTTTTATGAAAGTCTTGGCACTGCCGGATGGATGAGCCTTGAACTGACCGTCAGTTTCATCCGCTCTAATTATCCCGAACTATTTCTTATTGCCGATGCCAAACGAGGTGATATCGGGAATACCTCCAGGCTTTATGCCTCTGCCTTCTTTAATCATATGGATTTTGATGCGGTTACCGTTGCCCCCTATATGGGTCGTGACAGTGTGCTGCCGTTTCTTCAGTACAACGAAAAATGGGTTATTTTGCTGGGACTGACTTCCAATGAGGGTGCGGAAGATTTTCAGTTTCTGAAAGTGAACGGGAAAAAAAAATACCTTTTTGAACAGGTCCTGCAAACAGCTTCGGGATGGGGTACTACAGATAACCTGATGTTTGTGGTTGGGGCAACACGGCCTGAATGGATGAAAAAGATCAGGAAGATTGTGCCGGATCATTTCCTGCTGGTTCCCGGGATCGGTGCCCAGGGCGGAAGCCTTGCAGAAGTTTCGATGCATGGTCTGAACAAGCAGGGAGGTCTTCTGGTAAATTCAAGCCGTGCGATCATCTATGCCGACATCACCAATAAGTTCGACCAGGTGGCCCGTGAAAAAGCCGCTGAAGTGAAGGCCGAGATGGAAACTTACCTGAAAAAGAAAAAAATCATCTGACCACTGGCTGATAAACAGGCTCCTTTTCCCATTAAGGGGAAATCCTAATCTGTTTATCATGAAAAAGATCAGAGAAGAATTCCTCCATTACATCTGGAAGTACCGTTTTTTTCATTCCGATTACCTCTATTTTGACAATGAACCGGTCGAAGTTATCGAACCGGGTGAACACAATTTCAGCTCGGGTCCCGATTTTTTCAATGCCAGGATAAAAATAGGACAGACGGTCTGGGCTGGAAATGTAGAGGTACATGTCAGGGCGTCAGACTGGATCCGGCACGGCCACCAGCATGATGAGGCATACGACAGCGTGATTCTGCATGTGGTATATGATAACGACCTGGCTGTGTACAGGATGAACGGAGAGGAAATTCCATGTGTGCGCCTGAATTTCAGCACCAGTGTCCTCGATAAATACCTCTCTCTGACTGACAACCGGAAAGACAGAGTGTGCACCGACGGAATCTCCCGACTGGATAAAATATTCATCCGTGACTGGACAGGTAAGCTTCTTGTGGAGCGCCTCGGGGAAAAAACCACAACCATTGCGGATATTCTGAGGGAGAACCATTACGACTGGGAAGATGCACTGTATAAATCCCTGGCCGTGGCCTTCGGGATGAAGCTCAATGCAGAACCATTCCGCCTTCTGGCCGCTTCGGTGCCTTTGAAGTTCGTTCTGAAGAACAGGAAAAACCCGCTAAGTATCAATGCGGCTTTCTTCGGACAGGCCGGCTTCCTCGATGAACTCATAAGCGATGATCCGTATTTTGAAATGCTGATGCGGGAATATACCTCCATCCGGGAAATTCTGCCGCCCGCGGTGCTTCAAAAATACCACTGGAAATTCATGCGTTCCAGGCCGGCAGGATTTCCGACTGCCAGGATCCCACAGTTCCTTAACCTGGTATGCAATGCCTTTCCTTTTTTTGAAAAAGTCGCCTCCGCCGTGACCGTTGATGAGATTCGCGACCTGTTGTCAGTCAGTACAAAAAATTACTGGGTCGATCATTTTTTGTACGGCAAGCCCGGCCGAAGGAAACTTAGTGTTCCGGCCAGGGAGACCCTCGATATCCTGATCATCAATGCTATTCTTCCTTTGTTGTTCCTGTATGGTAAATTTCTTAAGAATGGAGAGATCAGCGACAGGGTCATTGAATTCATGGAAGATCTTCCGGCTGAGATGAATGAAATTACAAAAAAATGGAATACATTTGGAATTACGTGCGGTGAATGCTTTTGATTCACAGGCTGTCATTCAACTTGAAACTCGCTATTGTAACAGGCAAAGGTGCCTTGAGTGTCTTTTCGGACATAGGATACTGAATGAACTTTATGAAAAGGAATCATAACTTAAATACCGGCTATATTGCGTTTGCCTTACTGGTATTTATTGTGTTTATAGGTGTTACCGGTTACAAAATCATGGGCTTCAGTTTTACCGAAGCGTTTTTTATGACCGTGATCACCATTGCCACTGTCGGTTTTAAGGAAGTCAGAGAACTGGATCAGCAGGGAATGTGGTTTACAGCATTCCTGATAATATTTAGTTTTGGTATCTTTGCATATGCAGCAACCACATTTACGAGGTATGTTATCGACGGAGTATTCAGAAATTATTACAGGGACAATAAAGTGAAACGGCAAATCGAAAAACTCAGGAACCACGTTGTTATATGTGGTTATGGCCGGAATGGCAAACAGGCTGCCATTGAACTGGCCGGTCATAAAGTCCCGGTCATTATTGTGGAAAAGGATGGGGCTACTTTGGAGAAACTGCGCGAATCAGGAATGATTTATCTTGAAGGTGATGCCACGCTGGAGGAAACACTGGCACAGGTCAACCTGAAAGAGGCAAAAGCTCTTATCACCACCCTTCCCATGGATGCCGACAACCTCTTCGTCGTTCTCAGTGCCAGGGAGATCAATCCCGCCCTGACCATTATCAGCAGGGCTTCGATGGATCAGTCCGACATCAAACTGAAAAGGGCAGGAGCTTCCAACGTCATCATGCCTGACCGGATTGGCGGACAAAGAATGGCTAAGCTTGTGGCTCAGCCTGATGTGGTTGAATTTCTTGATTATGTGATGCTGCAGAGCTCTGAAAATGTTACCCTTGAAGAGATTAACTGCGAAAACCTTGCCGCCTGCTTTGCCGGTAAATCGATTCGTGAACTCGATATCAGGAATGCATCGGGTGCCAATATCATCGGGATGAAAAGGGAGGATAATTCTTATCTCATCAACCCATTGCCGGAGGTGTTTCTTACGCCACACGACAGATTATTCGTACTTGGGACCCGACACCAGGTCGAACGGCTTAAAAAAATCATATCAGGTGAATTCACATCATGATAAAAATTCTGATCACCGGTAGTAACGGACTGGTCGCACAGAAATTTTTCTCTCAGGCGAGGAAAGATCCCGGCATTTCATTGATCCTTACCTCGAGGTCGGAACCACTGTTTGATTACGGCAATGGTTGTTTTGAGCTCTTCGATGTCACAGATTTTGACCGGGCAAAAAAACTCATTTCCGGTTACAGGCCCGATGTGGTCATTCATACTGCAGCTCTCAGCCAGGTCGATTATTGTGAACTGAACCCCGGTGAATCGGCCAGGATCAATTTCCAAAGTGTGGAAAACCTGGCTTATCTTTCCAGACTTTTCCCGTTCCACCTGGTTTTTATCTCATCTGATTTTGTGTTTTCTGGCGAACGGGGACATTACCGGGAGACAGATTTCCCTATGCCCCTGAGTACATACGGGCATGATAAATTCAAGGCTGAAAAGTGCATTCTGCATAACTGTCCTGTCCATACCATTATCAGGACCAGCCTTGTCTACGGATATTTACCACGAATGGCCAGGTCCAACCTGCTTGTCTTCGGAAGGAATCGCTGGATCATGACAGGACACTTTATATTGTGTCCGATCAGTTCAGGTCTCCAACGCTTGCCGAGGATCTTGCTGCCGGTATTTTGAAGGCAGTGAAAGAAAAGCACACAGGAATATACCACCTTTCCGGAAAGGATTTCCTTTCTGTTTATGATTTTGTGGTCCATATTGCACGCTGTTTCGGATATGATGAATCCCTCATCATCCCGGTAAAAACCACCACACTCCATGAACCTGCCAGGCGCCCGGCCGTCACCGGACTTGTGATCGACAAAGCTCGTGCAGACCTGGGGTATCTTCCTGTATCGGTGAAGGATGGAATACGCATTGTGGCTGCCCAGATGTAAACACTGATGAACAATCCACTCCCCGGCGCGTTTAATTAACCAGCTCAATAAGAAATGTTTGATTATTTATTGTGAAAACAAAAAATTTGAATATTTTTGCAGTTCGAAAAAGAAAAACGATTAACGTCATATAAACAGAAACAATAATGTATTTAAGTGCAGAGAAGAAACAGGAAATTTTTAAATCTTACGGAAACGCAAAATCAGTAAGTGATACAGGTTCAGCTGAATCACAGATTGCTCTGTTTAGCCACAGGATCAATCACCTGACGCAGCATCTGAACACAAACAAAAAAGATTTCAGTACACAGCGTGCCCTGCTAAAACTCGTCGGGAAGAGAAGGCGGCTGCTGGATTATCTCAAAGACAGAGATATTTCACGGTACAGAGAAACGCTAAAAGCTCTGAACCTCAGAAAGTAAAAAACATCGCAAAAGGCAATTCTTTCAATTGCCTTTTTTGCTATTATTCAGAATAGTTATTTAAAAGATTAAGGAAAAAAATGGTTAACGCGTATCAAAAGACGATTGACCTGGGCGATGGAAGAGAGATCACCATCGAAACCGGTAAACTTGCCAGGCAAGCCAATGGTTCGGTTGTTGTGAAAATGGGAAGGACAATGCTTCTTGCAACCGTCGTGTCTGCAACTGAAGCCAGGGAAGACGTCGATTTCATGCCTTTGTCAGTTGAATATAAAGAGAAATTTGCTTCCTCTGGACGATTTCCCCGGAGGATTTATGAAAAGGGAAAGCAGACCATCGGATTACGAAATACTTATTTCACGTCTGGTTGACCGTGCTCTCCGGCCTTTGTTCCCGGACGATTATCATGCCGAAACCTTTGTGACCATTAACCTCATATCTGCTGATCCGGATATCATGCCGGATGCTTTTGCCGGTCTGGCTGCTTCAGCAGCTCTTGCCGTATCGAATGTTCCATTTAACGGACCGATCTCTGAAGTCAGAGTAGGACGGTTAAATGGCGAATTTGTTTTGAATCCCACTTTCACCCAGCTGAAAGAGTCGGATATAGACATTATGGTCGGGGCTACCATAGACAATATTCTGATGGTCGAAGGCGAATTCAATGAAATCTCCGAAGAAGAGATGGTTGAAGCCATCAGGTTTGCACATGATGCCATCAAAAAACAATGCCAGGCCCAGCTTGACATGGCCGCTGAACTGAACGTCCAGAAACGGGAATATTCCCATGAGGTCAATGACGAGGCCCTGAAGGAAAGAATGTTTTCCGAACTTTATGACAAGGTTTATGAAGTGGCCCACAAGGCTAATCCGAATAAACATGAGAGATCAGATGATTTCAAAGCTATCAGGGATGGCTTTATTGAAAAGCTGACTGAGGAGGCCGGTGAAGAGGGAGAAGTGAATGAATTGATGGTAAAACGTTATTACCATGAGATTGAGAAGAAAGCCGTACGCCGCCTCATCCTGGATGAAGGTATACGTCTCGACGGCAGAAAAACTGATGAGATCAGGCCGATTTGGTGCGAGGTGGATTATCTGCCGTCAGCTCACGGTTCTGCAGTCTTCACCCGCGGAGAGACCCAGTCACTGACCACGATTACCCTCGGGACTAGACTGGATGAAAAAATCATCGACGAAGTCCTGATCCGTGGAACTGAAAAATTTGTTTTACACTATAATTTTCCACCGTTTTCCACCGGTGATGCAAAACCGGCCCGTGGCATCAGCCGCCGTGAGATCGGTCACGGGAATCTCGCTCACCGGGCACTGAAACGGATGGTACCTTCCCCGGATGAAATTCCTTACGCAGTAAGAGTCGTCTCCGATATCCTTGAATCTAACGGATCATCATCGATGGCTACCGTTTGCGCAGGAACACTCGCCCTGATGGATGCAGGTGTGAAACTTAAAAAGCCGGTTTCAGGCATCGCCATGGGACTGATCACCGATGCTGAAAGTGGCAATTATGCAGTTCTCTCTGATATCCTCGGCGATGAAGACCATCTCGGTGATATGGACTTCAAGGTGACCGGTACAAAGGACGGGATTACTGCTACCCAAATGGATATCAAAGTAGAAGGACTTTCTTATGAGATCCTGGCCAAAGCCCTTGCACAGGCCAATAAAGGCCGAATGCATATTCTCGGCATCATGCTGGAAACTCTCGCTGAACCCAGGGAAGATTATAAACCTCATGCTCCCAGGATCGAAAGGATAGAAATACCCAAGGAAATGATCGGTGCCCTGATCGGTCCTGGTGGTAAGGTCATCCAGGAAATCCAGAATACCACCAATACCACCATCGTAATAGAAGAAGTGGACAGTAAAGGCGTTGTCGATGTTTCTGCTCTCGATAAAGCTTCCATCGATGCTGCTATGGAAAGAATCCTTAAAATAACCGCCGTCCCGGAAGTGGGTAAGGTGTATAAGGGAAAAATCAAATCGATTGTTCAGTTCGGAGCATTCGTAGAGATCATTCCCGGCCGTGAAGGTCTCCTGCATATCTCAGAAATCGAATGGAGACGCCTGGCTACGGTTGAGGAAGTCCTCCATGAAGGCGATGAAGTGGAAGTTAAGCTGATCGATGTTGACAGCAAAACCGGAAAGCTGAAACTCTCCCGTAAAATTCTGCTTCCCCGTCCTGAGGGCGTTTCGAGCGATAGTGAACACGGAAGCTATGGTCACAGGGACAACCGCGACAACCGCGACAACCGCGACAATCGTGGGAACCGTGACAACCGCGGGAACCGTGATAACCGTGATAACCGCGGACCCCGTGACCATCATGACAAAGAATAATTTCTCAACGGAAATTGTTTAATATATTCTGAGGTTGTTCTGTTACAGGGCAACCTCTTTTTCATTTAAACGGAACAAGCATTGGCCCTGCTTGCTTCCGTTCCTTTCTCTTTGTCAGCACTATCTCTTCCCGTTGAGCTGCGATTGTAAAGTACCACTGTTTCCATGTCTGCCGGCTTACATATTTCCTTTCTCCAGCTTTTTTCAAAATCATATCCTGAACTTGATAAAGCTGATTTTCTGTTGTATTTTCGCACTTCCCAAAGCATTCAGCAAAAAGACGGAATCGTGAACTATCTTGTTATTGAAGGAAACATCGGCGCCGGAAAGACGTCACTCGCCAACATGCTGGCTGAAGAAATGAAAGCCAGGCTCATTCTCGAAAAATTTGCAGAGAATCCTTTCCTGCCGAAATTTTACAGTAACCCGGATAAGTATTCTTTTCCGCTGGAGTTGTCATTTTTGGCAGAACGGTACCGGCAGCAGAAAGATCAACTGACGCATCACGATATGTTCTCTCCTCTTGCCATCGCGGATTACTACTTCTCGAAATCCCTTATCTTTGCTGCCATTACACTTCCAGAGGATGAATATAACTTATACCGTCAGCTATATAATATTATACATCAGCATCTTACGTTGCCGGATCTCTATGTGTACCTGTATCTGCCTGTAAACCAACTGCAGAAAAACATTGAAAAACGCGGACGGGATTATGAGAAGGGAATCACTTTTGAATACCTGAAAAAACTTCAGGACGGTTATTTTGTTTATATGAAAAGCAGAACGGATATGAAATCGCTTGTTATTGATACCCGGAATATCGATTTTGTCAATAATCATGCGGATTTCATAAAAATAAAGGACACTATTTTCAACCATTCTTATGAGCGTGGAATAACTCGTGTCATATTGCAGTAAATATAACTGAATTGCGGTTTAGCACTTGTTTTTGCAAAAAAACATTATTAAGTTTGTATTATTATTTAAAAATTGAAAAATTGAATTCACAACTAATAACCAGAGCATTATGAAAAAAATTAATTACTTAGCCCTTTTCACTTTTGCCGCATTGGTTCTCAGCAGTTGTGGGGGAATTAACAAAATGCAGGAATCCGCTGCAGATGTTACTTACAAAGTTACTCCTCCTGTACTTGCAGAACGTGGCGATAAGGTCGATGTTAAGATCGACGTTAAATATCCAGCAAAATACTTTAACAAAAAAGCCATCGTTACGGCCACTCCCGTGCTGAAATATGCCAATGGCGAAACGGCTTATGAATCAAAGACAGTGCAGGGTGAAAAGGTGGAAGCCAATAATCAGGTGATTAGTTACGCTAATGGCGGAAGTTTTACATATAGCGGCTCTGTTCCCTTCACCAAAGATATGATGAAATCCGACCTGGTTATCAGGGTAAATGCCGAACTCAAAGGTAAAACCACAAAATTTGATGATTACAAGATCGGCGAAGGAGTCCTCGCTACTGACAAGCTTGTGATGGTTGATCCTAAGCCTATCATGATTGCTGACAAATACCAGAAAATTATTCCGGATTCCTATATGGCCGATATTCTTTATATTATCAATCGTGCCGATATCAGAAATACCGAGATTAAAAAGGAAACTGTCAAGGAACTGATGGACTACATCAAAAATGCTAATTCAAACGACAGGATCGATCTTAAAGGCATTGACATTTCCGCTTATGCTTCTCCCGACGGACCTTACGATTTTAACGATAAACTATCCCAGAAACGTGAAGCTACCTCAACCAAATTCATGGAAAAAGAACTGAAAAAGGAAAAGGTAGACAATGCAAAGCAGGAAAACTTCCTGGCTACCAAATATACCGCTGAAGACTGGGATGGATTTAAAAAACTGATGGAAGAAAGCAGTGTTCCCGATAAGGAACTCGTACTCAGGGTACTCTCCATGTATTCTGATCCGGCTGTTCGCGATAGGGAAATCAAGAACATTTCTGAAGCTTATGAGGTCATCAAGAAACAAATCCTTCCTCCTCTTAGAAGGGCTAAACTTACCGCAAACGTCGACCTTATCGGTCACAGCGATCAGGAAATTATGAGCCTCTGGAAATCTGATCCGGATTCCCTCAAGCTCGAAGAAATTCTTTATGCTGCTACCCTTTTTGATGACCTTGGTACCAAACAGGCTATCTATCAGAAGGCATCCGAGAATTTCCCGACCTGCTTCAGAGCTTTCAATAACCTTGGATATGTTGACATCCTTATGAACCAACCCGATAAGGCTCAGACAGCCCTGGAAAAAGCGAAATCCATCAAAGACAATGACGTTATTAACAATAACCTCGGTGCTGTAGCCCTTATGAAAGGTGATCTTGCAAAAGCTGAACCTCTCTTTACTTCCTCCATGGGTGCAGGTGCTGACGTAAATTACAACCTTGCCATCATTAAGATCATGCAGGGCGACTATGATGCCGCTGCCAACTATCTTGGAAGTGCTGACGATTTTAATGCAGCTCTCGTTAAACTCCTGAAAGGTGACACCGACGGAGCTATGGCTACCATTAACAAGGTTAATGCTGATTTCGCCAAAAAATACTACCTGAAAGCAGTCATTTCTGCACAACAGAGCAAAGACGACATGGTCTTTGAAAACCTGCGCTTGGCTTTTGCCAAAGATGCCAGCCTTAAAGACCGTGCAAAAGACGATATGGAATTTGCCAAATATTTTGAAAACGACACATTCAAAGGTTTGGTACAGTAATTCAAACCTGGGAATATGATAACAAAAGGGCGCCTTTCCAGGCGCCCTTTTTTTGTTGTGATGTTCTGAAATTGGATTTTGAAACTCGCTGCTTGGACACTCATTCCGTGCCCTTCCGGCACCCGGTCATTCCGCTGACCGTTTAATCTTCCCGGCTACTTCCCATAACACGATGCCGGCACTCACCGCAACATTAAACGAATGCTTGGTACCATACTGAGGAATCTCAATGCATGCATCGCTGACGTCAAGGATTGCCTGGTCTACGCCCCTGACCTCATGCCCAAATACAAGGGCCAGACGCATTCCGGGTACTATCCGGATATCCTCAAGCATGGTACTCCTGTCGGCCTGCTCCACAGACCATACCTTGATGCCTTCCGACTTTAATTTTTGTACAACGGTAAGCGTGTCTTCGAAATATTCCCAGTCGACAGACTCGGTGGCCCCAAGGGCTGTCTTATGAATCTCCTTATGCGGGGGGACGGCTGTTATGCCACAGAGAAAGATCTTTTCAACCAGAAAGGCATCACAGGTCCTGAAAATAGAACCGATATTATTCAGACTCCGGATATTGTCGAGTATCACGTAGACAGGATTTTTTCTGGCTCTTTTGAACTCCTCCTTACTTAGTCTGTTTAATTCTTCAATACGAAGTTTTCTCATCTCTCGGGTTAAATTTGCTAAAATATGGATTTAAGCTTTAGTTAAGTCAAAAAAAATGGATAATTTCGTTCTCTTTACCGCGGGCATGGCTGATCAACCTTTGCTATCCGCAGGAGTATAAGGCGAGCCGGTGTTTTTGATGCCTGATGGGTAGAATGGATAACTTTAAAACAGAATAGATATGAATATTCACGAGTACCAGGGAAAATCGATTTTAAAGAGTTTTGGTGTTTCAGTTCCACAGGGATTCATTGCAGATTCCCCGGAGGCTGCTCTGGAAGTTGCAAAAAAAATAAAGGCGCTGACAGGCTCAGATAGTTTCGCGGTGAAAGCACAGATTCATGCAGGTGGCCGTGGGAAAGGCGGAGGAGTTAAAATAGCAAAGTCACTGGAACAGGTAAAACAGTTTGCCGGGGAAATCCTCGGGATGAACCTGGTAACCCACCAGACCGGACCTGAAGGAAAAACAGTTCATAAAGTTCTGATTGAACAAAGCATCTTTTATCCCGGTGAGAGTGAGATCAGGGAATTTTATATGAGTGTCTTACTGAACCGGGCAACAGGACGCAATATGATTCTATATTCCACTGAAGGAGGGATGGATATCGAAACGGTGGCTGAAAAGACTCCCCATCTGATTTTTAAGGAAGAGATCGACCCTAAGACAGGTCTCCTGGCTTTCCAGGCCCGCCGGATCGCCTTTAATCTGGGGCTTAGCGGAAAAGCCTTCAAAGAGATGGTAAAGTTCGTTACAGCACTTTATAAGGCTTACGAGGCATCTGACTCTTCGCTCTTCGAGATCAACCCGGTCTTTAAAACGTCCGATGATCTGGTCCTGGCGGCCGATTCCAAGGTGAACCTTGAGGATAGTGCCCTTTACCGCCATCCCGAGTACAGCGAGATGCGCGATCTTAACGAAGAAGATCCGACTGAGGTGGAAGCCGGAAAATATGATCTGAATTTTGTCAAACTTGACGGTAATGTCGGTTGCATGGTAAACGGTGCAGGTCTTGCCATGGCTACGATGGATATTATTAAACTTTCAGGGGGTGATCCTGCTAACTTCCTTGATGTTGGCGGTACCGCCAATGCTGAAACGGTGGAAGCCGGATTCCGGATTATTCTTAAAGATCCTAACGTCAAGGCTATCCTGATCAATATTTTCGGAGGTATTGTCCGGTGCGACCGTGTTGCCACCGGCGTTGTCGATGCCTATAAAAAGATTGGCGATATACCCATCCCGGTTATCGTTAGGTTACAGGGTACCAATGCCGAAGAAGGCAAGAAAATCATCGATGATTCGGGTCTTAAGGTATACTCTGCTATTACACTGAAGGAAGCTGCTGATCTGGTAAAAGAACTGGTTTAATTGAGAGGTTTGTCTCCGGGTGCCAGGAAACCCCTGGGTCTTGCTTTGGCTCTCTGTCAGGGTAAAATTCAGAAAAGAGGAAGGGCACAGTATCCTTATAATAAATTCAGATCCGTACTCCTTTAGAGCTCTGACCTTTCTTTTTTATCATCAGAACGATGAGCTTTGGTACGCTTACCGCGGATATCTCTTTCTCCTCAGAGGCATGGTCATGCATCTCACCCCGCCTCCGCCCCTGGCCAGCTCGGAGCCGTCGATGGTGATTGCATATTTCGGGTACCCGGCCGGATTGATTTTACCGTTAATGATATCTTTCGCTCTGAGGATTTCATAGCCATGGTTGTTCATGTCTTCGAGGGTATGTACGTTCCTCGAATAGCCGATAACTTTTCCCGGACCTACGGCAAAGAAATTAGCTCCACTGTGCCATTGTTCACGTTCCTGCATCACAGGATCCTTATGGCCTCCACAATAAATCAGTTCAAGATCCATCCCGAGGTCCTTCAGTGCTTCCGGTATGTTTTTTACATTTTTGATTGAGGTCACTCTGCCGTTATCGAGGGTGAGGTGAACGGTGACAAATCTGTTGGGCCGGATGATCAGTGGTTCAAATATCAGACAACTGTTATGATCAAGGAATGTAAATGCCATGTCGAGGTGAATGAAAGATTCCGGCTCAGGGGGTAATTCCTGAACAATAATATGCCGGGTGGCTTTTACCGGCTTCAGCTTTTCCAGCAGAAAGTCCACACCCTGGGCAGAGGTCCTTGATCCGATACCCACAAGAATGATGTCATCCCGGGCAATCAGAATGTCACCGCCTTCAATGGTGATGTTATGGTCGAACTTATCATCCTGTTCAGGATTGAAGGTTGAGGTGACCAGCCGGGGATGATTCCCGAAGATGGTCTGCATGATGATGGTTTCTCTGGCCCTCACCCTCGTAGCCATACGGGAGATCAGTACATGGTTGTAAATTGATGTAGCACTGTCACGGGTGAAGAAAAAATTATGCAGGGGGCGGAGGGAATAACTGTCCTTGCTCAGGAATGAAGTGAGGTTTTCACGCTTCAGTTGGACACCTTCGATCAGTTGCCTGGCAAGATGTTCCGCGTCAAGAGCCAACAGGTCATCTACAATTTCGGATGCTCCTTCAGCAGCACAGACTTTTCTGACCAGCTTCTCCCTCACCGGAATATCACGGAGCACTTCCACCAGGAGTTCATCAATGAAAAGGGTTGTGGTCAGCTTCTTTAGAACGCATTTCATCTGGTCATATTCCCTGGAAGCCACTGAGAGGTTCAGAATATCGCTGTACAAGGCCCTCTCAGCGTTAAGTGGGGTCATATTCTCTACTTCAGGTCCGGGTTGATGAAGTAAAACGGCTTCAAGATCACCGGTCTCTGAAAACACGTCCACATGAATCGTATTTTGCATCAGTTACCTTTCTTTTAGAAATACAAAGATAACACCCGGGCTTAAATACCCTGATATAAAAGAGTAATAATAAAGGGTACCAGGATGGTCAGGATGATGCCGTGCAGCAGGGAAATGATCATATATTCCTTTCCCGTTGCTTTAACGATCACGGCCAGGGTGGTATCCATCGAGGTGGCGCCGCCGGCAGAAACGGCAGCTGTTTTACCGAAAAACCTGGCAATACCCGGTGCGAACAGAAGGGTGAAAATTTCACGGCAGATATTGGCCACCAGGGCAACGATACCCATTTTTTCACCTGAAAATTCACTGATCAGGATGCCGGAGAGACTGTAATATCCAAATCCGGAGCCGATAGCGAAGGCATCTCGTGCGTCGATACGGCTGAAGAGTAGGTTATATATCCCTATGCCGAGGAAGGTGCCGGCGATGGTGGTGGCAGGAACGATCAGCAGCCTGGCGTTTACTGAACGGAGGATCTCCTTTAGCCTCGGATCACTGCCAAAGGCCAGACCTATAAAGGCCATGAGAAGCACCAGTGTCCATTCAAGCGATGCATTTAATGGAAAGTTGCCCGGCAGTAAACCGGCTTTTCCCGCTACCATGCCCACAATGAAAAATGCGATGATTATCAGGCTATTTTTCATGACGGAAAAAAAGTTCAAAGGTGATCTTCGAAAGGAAAACGCTTCCGGCAATCGCGAAAAGGGCAATGATAAGAGCCTGTAAACCTATGGAATCGAAGTGATCCATAATTTCACTGTTTGTGCCTACACGCAGGCCCATGATGAACAATAATAGGTATATGATCCAGGAGCTGATGATATCTGCCGTTTTGCTCAGCCACCCTGACTTCCGAAAGACAAGGCCGGCGGTTGTGCCGGCAATAAGACTAAGGAGATAAAGCCACATGGGTACAGATGATTTATAAAGTGTGAAACGTTTCCTTCGGACCGTAACCGACTGGATTACAGCTGTGAATACACCACCTGGCAGGACTTACTCATTGAAGCCGTTATGTAAATGGGTATCGTCACAGAAAGGTTTATTGGAGGATCCTCCGCAACGGCAAAGAAAAACAGGGCCTTCAACCTTGAGCTTTTTCCCGTCGGGTCCGATAATGGTAAAGGTGCCGCTTACTTCAAGCGGTCCACTTTTGACGGCATTAAACTGTGCCGCTTTCTGATGTTCATTCATGGTTGTCGTCCTTAAATCCTATCTTTCTGTGTGTGCCGTCACAAAATGGTTGATTGTGAGAACTGCCGCACCTGCAAAAGGAGGTCATGATCATGCTCTTAAGCTCGTTTCCTTCAGGGCCGATAACCCTGAAATCGCCTTCCACAAGGATGGGCCCGTTCTTCATGATCTGGATCCTCACTTCCCGGATATCTCTCTCCTTATCTTCATAAACGGTTTCAGGGGTCTGTTCTTTATCTGCGTCAATGGTGGAGACGGGAACGTGATCAAGATCTTTGTTGTACTTCCAGGAAATAGCCTGCGTCGGACATTTATTTGTCACTTCAATGATCATTTCCGTAGACGCTCCCTTCATATTGACCCAGGGACGTTTCCTCGGGTTATAAACCTCAAGGAGTTCCCTGAAGCAGGTTGTAGCATGGATGCATTTTGAAGGTTTCCAGAAGATGGTTATTTCACCGTTGGTATATTCCCTGTCGTTTGGGTTGTTACTCATTAGCTCCGGTTTACATTTCTAACAACGGACATTCATTAATGTTTACGGGGGATTTGATCACTATCGGCTGTTTTTGCTCAGGATGATACCCCATTCTTTTCAATACAAACTTTTCAATACAAATATAGGAAAATAAAAAAACTGCCATGTACTTATTAGTGCATGGCAGTTCAAGGGAGGATGACTAAAATTTAAATCTATCTGATCATCAGTTTACCTGTCGAAACGACGTTGTTTCCGCTCAGTTGATACGCATAAATTCCCGAGGGTAGATTTTCACGGTTAAAAATCACCCGGTTGTCCCTGATATGATCTATTCTTCTGATGATACGACCATCGATGGCATAAACTACGAGGGTAAAAGATGCGTTGTCAGGATTTTCGAATTCGATCACCGCCTGATCGGATAACGGGTTTGGATAAATCCTGGTGGATCTAACGGTCTGTATCTTTTTAACGGCATTCGGATGCCAGTAGGATCCTGAAAGCAATGGGGAGCCGCTCTGCAGCATCCAGTTGGGGTTTCCGTTCTGGTTAAAAGGATCGGTGTACATCAGGTCATTTACCGAAGTTATCGTATCATTCTGGAAGGCGGCGGTAAAATACCAATCCCGTTCGGTGGCCACATCCCATGGTTTGGATGCATCGGCAGCATCCACCTCGAACCAGGTACCGCAACCGGCCATAACGGAGTTACGAACTTTTAATGAACCGCTTTCTGCGTTTTCAACCGTCGGGCCCTGAACGAAGATCCCTTTTACCTCTCCGGCTATAACGGTATTGTAAATCTGAAGTTTTGTATTACGACGCAGGTGTGCTCCCCTTCCAAATTGCGGGTTATGAGGAGTAGTCGGCGTAGCAAGGGGGCCGAACACACTTATATTCGAAAAAATGGCACTGGTATAAGGTGCATCCTTACTGGGATCGGAAGCATTGATTCCTGGATCATAATTGTCCGATTCAAAACCATTGGAGGTTGAAATGTCGGCAATGTTGGGATCACGAAGGCTTACCCCAAACTGAACCATTCCCGAGTATCCGAAATCGGTATCGAAATCATCATCGAGGCCCTTATAAGCGATCAGATGTTTGCAGTTCACCGTACCGCCGAACCACTCATACGAATCATCTCCGCTGTAGGACACTTCAATATAGTCGATGGTTGTACCCGAACCTACACCACCAAAGGTCAGTCCGTTGATTTCCTTGTTGGGCTGGAAAGGATAACCGGCGAATTCGATACGGACATACTGAAGGCTGCCTGAATTATCGGCCGGATCGGTTCCTCCGAAATGGGACCTGGGACCTCCTTCGATCTGCGGATCATTCTGATTTGTCGGTGCCTTTCCGCAAAGGACTATTCCTCCCCAGTCGGAAGCCGCCCTGGCACCTGGAGTCTGATTTGAAGTGAATATAACCGGACTATCCACGGTGCCATTGGCAATGAGTTTTCCACCCCGTTCTGCGAGGATAGCCCCTTCAGTGGATTTTTCTCCCCTGATAACGGTTCCTGCCGGAATGGTGAGTGTGCCGCCATTTACAATATATACCCATCCTCTTAACAGATATACTTTTGATGCATCGAGCGTCATACTGCCAGTTACTTCAAAAGGTGTACCCGTGGTAGTGACACCGTTACCCAGGGTGTCGGTTACAGCCGGGTAAATATGTATCTGCGGGTTGAGTTCCGTCCAACCGGCAGTCCAGTCATCGGTAGCATTAAAGGCTCCGCGGTAATCAACCTGGTCAAAAAACGTATCTTCAATGGTAGGTTGCGCATGCATCGCTAAGATCGTGGTTGATGCAAAAATGATCGAGAGTAAAATTCTTTTCATAACTTAAAGTTTTATTTTTTTAATGATTCAAAGGTATGTCAATCCGCAACCGGCGGCCTTAAAGTACTTTTATTTTAAGCTTAAGTTTGCCTTAGAATCAGGAGTATGTGAAGAAATGCAGATCATAAAAAATTGCAGTAAAACCGGTCGCTACAGACAGACCTGCATGACCGGCCTTAATTAATTGTTACCGGAATTTGAAGTTATCAATAACACACAGGGGAACGTGTATCTTTATGATGAGTAAGGACAAGCAGGGGAGGGGTCCGGCGACCTTTTTCTTCTGAACCATCGCAGCAGATCCAAAACAATATGGATCAAACTGTAATCGGACCAGCAGCCGGCGGAATAAAACCTTTAGAATTTGAAAGAAAGTCCAAGTTTATAGACAACACCTGTGGAGAAGGTACGATAATCCACCTGCCTGATTTGCCTGGTACCCGTGCGTACTTCCTCCGTTTGGATCCTGCGTGAAGTCATAATACTGAACAAACCTGACCGGTGCGTTTAATAGGTTTCTCACTCCGGCTTTCAGTTGGAGATATTTCCCGAGCTGTTTGATCAGCGTAAAATCGAGTGAATTTCTCGGCAGTTCGTAAGTATGTGGTATCTGGATATCGCCAACGTAAGCAATACGTTTACCAATGACATTATACATGACATTTGCATCTATCCTGTACTTTTCATTATGCCAGTACAGGCCGGAATTGACGATATAGGGCGACTGACCCTGCATGGGTCTTTTGCCTTCACGGGCATCAGACGCCGTATCGTTCACCTGACTGTATATCAATGAGGCATTAAAGATTATGGTAAGATTCCTAATCACTTCTGAAAGTGCTCCATTACCGGCTATGGCGGCAAAATTTTTCCTGACATCGAGTTCCATCCCAAGACTTTTCGCCTTCAGGGTATTATGAAACCTGTAATTCAGGTCACTGCCGTTATTGAACAGCTGGGCTTCGATAGTATTATCAAAACTTTTATAAAAACCGCCGAACGTGATCATCTGTCCGGGTGAGGGATAATATTCGAGCCGGAGATCATAGTTGTTGATATAACAGTTCTTCAGCAGAGTATCTCCGTACACGGAGGCATACTGTTCAAAATCGTAATAGATAAAGGGTGAAATTTCCCGGAACTCGGGCCTGTTTATGCTTTTTCCGTAGGCTGCACGCAACAGCAGTTTCTTCGTGAAATTATAGGATACATTGAGAGAAGGGAAGAGATCTGTCTTCTTTCTCTCGAAAGATGGCTTGCTGCTCTGATAAAGGGATAACTGCTGGTCGTTGTTTTCAATCCGGACACCGGTATAAACCGTGAATTTATCAATAGGTAATTTAACGCTGAGGTATCCGGCATTCAGGAGGTTCCTGGCTTTATAGGAATCTGTATTGCCTGTATTTTCTGCAATACGCAGGCCATTGTAGAAATCGATATTTTTGTCCTGCATGAGGGAATCGATGGGTGGTATCAGGAGCTGGTAATTACTGAAATTGGATAGTACATAACCGATATTGCGTGCCCTGAAATCCCTTGATCTTCTTTCGATATATATACCGGCTTTCAGTTGTGGCTTAAAGGAGTCAAAACCGAAAGTATGATCAAAATTGCCGGAGAAATTATAGATCTGTTCATTATTATAAATATACAATCTTCCCAGCAACCGGGGATCGGGGAAATTTGAAAGCTGGAAATAATATGGTGCAGCAGGATCGGCGCCCAGATCACGGGCTTCTGTAACACGGCGTGTATCAGGTTGGTTTCTGTTGGCATACGAATATCCGAGTGTCCAGTCAAAATGGCTTGTCATGTTACCGAAATTGTGGCTGCCTCTGAGTTGTCCTGTGTATGTCGACCGGCTCTGAAAAAACAGCTCGTATTGTTTTACGTCAATTGAGGAGGCTTTATCATAACCCTGACGAAGAGAGGTCCTGTCAAGACCCGACTGGTTAAAAAGATTACAGAATTCTATCCGCTGGTTGTTTCCAAAAATGAGCACCCAGTTCATAAGGGCACCTGCACGAACATTCTGTGCATACCTGGTATCAGCGAACTGGTGCCGGAAATAAGGGGTGTCGAGTCTTACATCATAACCGTCATATGCAGCTTTATAAGGTCTGCTGGTTTCGAAATCCGACGAATAGTTCACAGCCGTGATATTGGCCAGGGAAGCTTTACCAATCAGGAATCTTCTTTTAAAGGTCAGGTTGAACGACTGATTTGGCTTGCCGGTAATTGGAAATGGTTTCCATGTCTTATTGAAGGATTTACCAAGTTTATTGACCAGGGCGATGTCTTCAGGGGTGGGATTATCTTCAATATTGGTCAGGTCAGCCGGAAAGCCGGCCGGCAATGCCCTGGTACCATCATCAAAACCCAACCAGTCGTATTTCCCGCCCTGGTAAGTCTGAAAATCTTTGAAGGTTGTCTGATTGTTGTATCCTGCAGAATAGCCGACCTTAAGGCTGTTTTCATCGGCATTGGTCTGCGTAAATATTTGAATGGCTCCCCCGGCAAAATCGGCCGGCAACTCCGGAGCAGGTGTTTTATAGATGAGGATATGATCAATGGCTGAAGCCGGTATCACATCAAAGGAAAAGGCCCTGATATCAGGATCCGAACTGGGAGTGGCTGCCCCGTTAAGCCATACCGTATTGTATCGCTCAATGAGGCCTCTTACAATAATAAACTTTCCGTCCCGGATTGTCACACCCGGGATCCGTCTTACCACCTCTGAGGCATCCTTGTCCTCTGAGCGTGAAATCTGCTGACTGGAAATTCCGGAAGCAACAATATTACTGGCTTTGATAGATGATATCATTGACGATTCGGTATTAGACCGCCTGTGGCCAATGACTTTAACATCTTCAATGGCTTCGGTGGCAGGCTGAAGGGCTACTTCAACATGGGTATCTGCATTTGAAGATACATTTACCCTGATGGTCTGACGATCGTAGGAAATATAGGATATGACCAGATTGTATTCACCGGGTGTTTTGTTTTCCAGTTTGAATTTACCATCCAGATCTGTAATGGTTCCGGAAGTAGTACCCTGGATAAATACGTTACACCCGACCAGCGTCTCTCCGGTCCCGGCATCTTTTACAACGCCGGAAATGCTCCCGTTTTGGGCATTTGTGGATAATAGAAAGAAGAATAATAAGTTGGCAATTAAAAGTATTTTTTTCATTCTGTATTAATATTTGAGGTAGAAAAGAACCACAAAAGATTGATTATTTTAATGTTACGATTAGTCCCGCTGAGATCTCCGCCTCAGGCTTATCGGTTGTGTTGTCATCAATCATTTGGGGTTTCATTATGGCTTTTATTTCATCGACATTAGTCACTCACTCATGAAAGCTGTCTTGTTACTGTCATCACCAGGTGATTGCTGCAGGAAACAGAGGTATCCTTTCCGGCTCCTGTCAATTCAGCCATTTGTTAAGGCAAAGTTGCGGAGATTCAGACGAACGGGAGCAAAATAAATCTTTATGAATTATTTAAATAATTGTTAACCCGGACGTCTGTCCGGACCCGAATAATAGAAAGCGTGTTAAAAAAGGATAAGGAAGGATGCTGGAATGGAACCCTGCCATGTGTGGCACCCGGTAGTTGTCATAACGCCCTTAAAAGGCGGGTTTCTGAGACAAAAGGCCGGAGTTGGAGTGATTGAAAAATACAGTCTGAAATTTAAAACGGGCAGGATTTTGTCCGGTTTCTGCAGCATTTAGAGTTAAGTAAACCTTAAGTCTTAATTAAGCTACTCTGAATAAATTCTTAAAGCTGTCCGGCTTCGATCATCTGAACTATTTGTTCGATAAGGTGGTCTTCTCCCTTGGGGTCGTACTCCGACTTAAGATTTGATCCGAAAACCCTGGCCACGGTCTGCCAGAATACCGCCGAGAAATTGCCTTTCAGGTCCTGCAGGATCAAATAAGTAGTATTACCCGTTTCCCTGTCGATCAGTTTTAGGAGGATCCTGCCCTGAGTGATGGTCAGGTTTTTAACATCGTCTTCGAAATCATTCATCAATTGTTTTTCGGATAGCTTGATATACTCTTTCCTCTTTTTTTCACCCTGGATGGAGGCAAGATTCCGGTCTATTTCCTTAAGCTTGGCTGCTGCCAGTTTGGCATAGGGATAGACGGTCTTGACATTGTGAACCAGTCTCCTGTATTTCCAATAGTCCCAGCGGTTCTTGTATTTATACGACGGGTAGATGTTCAACTCCGGGAAGTTCCGAAACCAGGATCGTATCTCCATTAATAATTCTCGCCTTCATGATGTAAGTGCCGGAATTATCTCCGCCCTGTGCTGAAAGATAAGCCGGATACAGGATGAAAGAAAAGTAAAACAGTATGGTTGTAATTTTTCTCATTAGCTGAATTGCGGCATCGCTATATTCATAACGGGATACTTACATCAAAATTTTTGCCGTAAGCTTTATTTAGGTCTGCTTCTTCAGCTTAAAGATATACTTTTTTTTCACCTTCTGTTCCATGAAGAAAACGGGATTTCAAAGGCGTTTTTTCAGCCGGTCATTTCCATCAGTTTTCTAACCAGGTTCTCAGTACCTTCTCCGATTTGTGCAATGGTGGCATCCAGCATGTAACAGGGCGTAGTAACCACCTTGTATTTCTGATCCACAATGATTTGTCCGTGGGTGGTTTTCGTATGTTTTGCACCCAGTTTCTGAATCCCGGAGATCGTCTTCGGGTCATCACCAATAGTCAGTTCCACACCATGGAGCACTTTTGCCAGGATCACCGGTGCGATACAAAGGGCCCCGATAGGTTTGCCGGCTTTAACCATATCGAGGATACATTTTTCCACTTCCGGAAGGATGTATTCTTCGGGTCCGTCGTAGGCCCATGTGGAGAGGTTTTTTGCGGCTCCGAAACCTCCGGGAAAGATGACGGCATCAAACTGGGAGGCATCGAATTCGATGAGCCTGGTAATCTTACCCCTGGCAATACGGGCCGACTCGACCAGTACGTTGCGTGTTTCCTGCATCTCTTTACCGGTAAGGTGATTGACAACGTGATGCTGGGGAACATCCGGGGCAAAAACAGAGTATTCCCCACCATTCCGGGATATGGCATAAAGGGTAAGGGTGGCTTCATGGATTTCGGATCCGTCGTTTACACCGCAACCGGACAATACGACAGCGAATTTTTTTGAGTTACTCATAATTTGATCTACTTTTAAGTTTGTTTTGCTAATTTAAAAAATCGCAGGAGGATATTATAGTCCTGATGCTCTTTAATGTTGAAACAGGTGAAGAGAACATTTGTTGGTATAGCCATTCATCCCGGTCACACCTTCCTCGAACAGGTCGATGCATTAAAAAAGGAGTTTTCAGATGAAAAGATTTCCTGGACGCATCCGGAAAATTTTCATATTACGCTGCATTTCTTTGGAAACATCCCTGAAACAGACGTCGGCCTCATTAAAGAAATCCTCGGGGAAACCGTTTTACATGTTAAGTCATTTCATTTCCAGGTCAGGGGAGCCGGCATCTTTACGAACCTGAATCATCCGAGGATATTATGGATCGGTCTGAAGGAAACCGGTGAACTTACAAAGCTCCGGAATGAGCTCGAGAATCATTTGGCTCGTCATGGATTCAAATCAGACAGCCGGGCATTCAGCCCTCACCTGACCCTTGGAAGAATGAAAAAATTAAACCATCGCGTCCATGTTAAAGAGATTCTTGAAAAGTACGGTGACTTTAAATTTTTTGAAGCACCTGCCGGGGAGATTATTTTTTATGAAAGTGTGTTAACGGAAAAAGGAGTGGTTTATCATTCCTTGTCGCATCATGCCCTGATGAAATCCTGAAATTATTTCAGACCCCTCTTCCCCTGAAAATAGTCAGGATCGTATACAGTAATATTTTGAGATCGACAAAAAGCGACATGTTTTCAATGTAAAGAATGTCGTACCTGAGGCGTTTGACCATCTGCTCAACATTTTCCGCATATCCGTATTTTACCTGCCCCCATGAGGTAATTCCTGGTTTCACTTTATGAAGATGAACATAATGTGGGGCTTTTTTGGTAATCTGATCGATAAAGTATTTCCTTTCGGGTCGTGGACCGACCAGGGACATATCTCCACGCAGCACATTGAAGAAATTGGGAATTTCGTCGAGCCTGTATTTTCTCATGAATCTTCCGAAGTTGGTAAGCCGGTTATCCATTTTACTCGACAGTTCGGGTCCGTTCTGCTCTGCGTCGGTGTACATGGAACGGAACTTGAAAATCCTGAATGGTTTGCCGTACCTGCCGATCCTTTCATGGGAATAAAATATGGGTCCGGGTGAGGAGAACTTCACCCCGAGTGTGAGGAAAAGGATCAGCGGAGAGGCGATGACCAGGGCCAGTCCGGAAATGACATAATCGAGTAATTGTTTAATATTTGCCTGCCACACCGGCATCAGATCATGTGAGATCTGAATCAGCGGCGTACCGAATAACTGGTTCATCTTTACCTTGCCGGTAAGGATATCTTCCATATTCGGAATGGCTTTAATCACGACATCGCAGAGTCCCAGCTTATTTAGTATTCTGGTGAACTCCTTATGTTCCGACGTTTCCAGGGCAATGATCACTTCTTCTATCCGGTGCTCATCAAGCACACTTACCAGATCATCCAGGCTGCCAAGGTGTGGCAGGTAGTCGGAGAGCTGATAGTGATTTTTGGTGTGAACATGGATAAAACCGACGACTTTGTTGCCGTAGGATTGTGCCTCCTGTTCAAGTTCCTGGTATACTTCTACAGCCTGCATGTTACTGCCAATCATCAGGGTGGGGAAACTGATGATACGTTGCCTGATTTTTTTTGAAACCTCCGTTGTAATCAGGTATCTGGGAATAAGTGTCAGGATAAAATGAATGCTGAAAAGAGTACAGAAAAGCAGATAGTAATTCTTATAGGTTTTGATCTCATCATTGAGGAGGAGAAGAAAAAAGAGAATGATCGTTCCGGTAAGGGTCTGAATGAAAGTCTGCAGAATATCGTTAAGCCTTGATTTCCTGAAGATATCCTTGTAATATCCCGAAAGGTAATAATTCAGGAGCCAGAATATGGGTATAAACGCCAGGCCCAGAAAGAAGGATGAAGAAAAATTCACCGGGATATGATAGCCGAATTTCAGGGGCTCCACATAGAGCTTGCGAAAAAGAAAAAACAGAGTCCAGCTGGACAGAGCTGATAAATAGTCTGCTACCAGGTATTTGTTTATCTGTTTTTTAGTGTTCATCAGGATCAGGGCAACTAAATTCTGCAAAATCAAAACGGAACTAGTCCGTAGTTTGTTTTACAAAGTTAGCATTTTTAAAAAGCATTCAATGCGGTCTCTTCAGAGTTTCGGTACTGAGTTTCTGGGTGATTTCTAAGGCGATTTTATGCGTCATAATACCGGAAGCAAACATATCGGCGGGAAAGGAATTCCCTGTGATCAACTGAAAAAAACGGCGTATATCCTCCCCCAGGTTTATATCCGGCAATGTATCCCTGTTCATCGGTATTTCAGTCTGATTCGGATTAGTACCCCGCGAGATCACCACGGTGCCTTTTTGTAAATCAGATCTGACCATGGTATGAGAGGAAAACATTTCAATGGACCTGGCATCCCGGCCGGAAAACTGGTTCAGCGTCAGGGACGCCGTGGAACCGTTAGTGAATTCCAGCCTGACAGCGATCAATGATGGATCCGGTGAATTAAAAGGTACGGACATCATTCCGTATTTTCTTAGCGGTACACGATTCAGGGCTAGGACAGAGATGATTTCGTAATAGAGCGAATCCCTGATTTGTTCCGATTCGTTTGCGGTATTCCCTTTACAGTGGCGATAGACATTGGTAAATTCAGGGTTAGGACAGTATTTCCTGTAGACGGCAATTGTCGCCGGATCATAGAAATGATGGGCCATGTAAAGCAATACGCCGGCTTCTTCAGCAATTCTCCTCAGATGTTCAAGCTGGTAAAACGGCAAATTCGGATCGGGATAAATCAGCACATGCTTCCCGCGTTTCAGTATTTCCCTCAAAACAGAAAAGCTCTGCCCGTTGCATTCTGTGAAGATCACGGCATCGGCCAACCTGGTCAGAAGGAGAGGGTCTGTGATTTCCGGCACCAGGCTGGCAGATCCTTCTCCATAACCGTCGTTCATGGTCAGAGCCGGAATATATCCCCCAAACTGACGGATAACTCCCAGGTAAATATCTGAATTCTCATAAGTGCCAATGAGAGCTGTTTGTATCATGAATGACGGGATATGCAAGCAAACATAACGCATTTGTTAACAAGTGTAGATAAATAGTTGCCTTACTTTTCAACTATTTGTGTTGATAAAGCTAAATTTGCAATGCTTATGAAAAACGCGATGAAAGATTCATACCTCCATAAAGGTTTACGCCAGAAGCTTGTTGAACAGATCAGAGACAAGGGCATTAGTGACAAGGCCGTGCTGGAAGCAATAAATACGGTGCCGCGTCACCGCTTTATGGATAGCTCCTTTGTAAAATTTTCTTACAGCGACCAGGCGTTTCCCATCGGAGCCGGACAAACCATTTCACAACCTTTTACCGTGGCCTTTCAGACGCAGTTGTTGGAAGTCCAGGCCAGGCATAAGGTTCTTGAGGTGGGAACGGGATCAGGATACCAGACAGCAGTTCTGCTTGAAATGGGAGCCCGTGTGTTTACCATTGAGCGGCAACGCGAATTATTTCTGAAAAGCCAGTCTGTTTTGTCTGAACTGGGCTATAAAGCCAGGTTTTATTATGGTGACGGTTACGAGGGCATTCCTGTTTATGCACCTTACGACAGGATCCTTGTAACAGCAGGAGCCCCCGATGTCCCGGAGAAACTTTTTGACCAGCTGGCACCCGGAGGTATTATGGTAATCCCGGTGGGGGAAACTTCCGGACAAAAAATGATAAAGATTCTCAAGGAAGATGAAAAAAATTTCATACGCACTGAACATGGTAACTTTGCTTTCGTTCCTCTTCTGAAAGGTAAATCAGGTTAATTTTTGCAATGATGTCAGGAATAAAATCCTTTGTTTTTAACCCGTTCCAGGTCAATACGTATATACTGTTTGACGACACTGGCGAATGTCTCATCATTGATCCTGCCTGCTATGATGAGAAGGAAAATTTCATCCTTCAGGAATATATTAAGGAGAAAAGTCTTAAACCTGTAGCGATTCTGAATACCCATGCTCATGTTGACCATCTGACGGGGGTGAATTTTTTTAAAAATGCATATTCTATTCCTTTTTTGCTTCATAAAGCGGATCTTTTCTTGCTTCATCAGGCTGTTAACCAGGGGTTGATGTTCGGCTTTGAGCTCGAAACCCCGCCTGAGCCGGACCGTTTTCCGGAAGAGGGGGAAAGGGTGACTTTCGGTCATTCCTCCTTAGAAGTCCTCCATGTTCCAGGTCATTCTCCGGGTTCACTGGTTTTTCTCAACAGGAAGGAAAAATATCTTATTTCCGGTGATGTTTTGTTCAACGGAAGTATAGGACGCACGGATCTGCCGGGAGGAAATTACGAGTTGCTGATAGAGGGGATAAAAGAGAAACTGATGGTGCTGGAGGATTCTTACAAGGTTTACCCCGGACATGGTCCTTCCACTACCATTGTCCAGGAACGCACAAATAATCCGTTTTTAGGTTAGAGTTGTTAAACATATTCTGATTATATAGATTGAAAATGGGAGGTATTAATTTTGAGCCATCTTCCAGGTCATTCTTTAAACCTTTAATTCATTTAAAATGATTACAGATCGTTTTTCTGATCGACATATCGGTCCACGTGATTCGGAGATCCGTGAAATGCTGGATTATATCGGACTGTCAACCCTCGACGATTTGATTGATCAGACTTTACCGGGCACCATAAGGCTCAAAAAACCCCTGAAACTGGATCACGGGCTTAGTGAGTACGAATACCTTCAGCATATCAGGGAAATAGGGAAGAAAAACAAGCTTTTCAAATCTTATACAGGAACCGGTTATTATGGTACGGTGAGTCTGCCGGTGATCCGCCGGAATATCCTCGAGAATCCGGCATGGTATACCTCTTACACGCCTTATCAGGCCGAGATCAGCCAGGGCAGGCTGGAGGCTCTTCTGAATTTCCAGACTATGATACTTGATTTAACGGGAATGGAAATCGCCAATGCATCCTTACTCGATGAAGCCACTGCAGCTGCGGAAGCCATGACCATGATGTTCGGTCTGAGATCGAGGGATGCCGTGAAAGACGACGTTCACAAATTTTTTGTCGACGAAAAGATCTTTCCTCAAACACTTGCCGTTCTTGAGACCAGGGCAAACCCGGTTGGCATCGAACTGGTAAAGGGCGACTTTAGGACCTTTGTTTCAGACAGTAGCTTCTTCGGATGCATGATACAGTACCCGAACTCAGACGGTGAAATCATGGATTACAGGAACCTGGTGTCGGCAGCCCACAAGAGCAACACTCTCGTGGCAGCAATCGCTGATATACTGGGACTTGTCCTGCTGACACCTCCGGGAGAATGGGGTGCCGATGTTGTAGTAGGTTCCACCCAGCGATTCGGGATCCCGATGGGCTTTGGTGGTCCGCATGCCGCTTATTTTGCTACGAGGGAGACCTTCAAACGTAATATTCCCGGTAGGATAATCGGTGTATCTATCGACCGCCACGGAAACGCTGCTTTGCGAATGGCCCTGCAAACGAGGGAGCAGCATATCAGGCGTGAGAAAGCCACCTCAAATATATGTACGGCTGAGGCTTTGCTCGCAACTATGGCATCGATGTATGCCGTTTATCACGGGCCTGAGGGACTGAAGAAGATTGCCGGTTATGTTCATTTTACAGCGCGTACCGTTGAGGAAAGGCTGGAAGAGATCGGATACCGGCAGCTTAATGAAAATTATTTCGACACACTGCATATTGAGATTCCCGACGGTATTGATATCGGGGAGATCAGGAAAACAGCACTTGAAAATGAATTAAACTTCCGCTACAATACCGATCGCACGATCAATATCAGCCTGGATGAAACGGTGAGCACTGAAGATATCAATATTCTTATCGAAGTCTTCGCGCGTGCTATTCGCAGGAAATTCAGGACCGTGAACAGTTTAAGTACAGACTATGGTTTTGATGAGCGTTTCCGGCGAACATCTGATTTTCTTAAAGCACAGGTATTTCACCGGTATCATTCGGAGACGGAACTGATGCGGTACATGAAAATGCTGGAGCGTAAGGATTTCTCACTGACACACTCCATGATCTCCCTTGGTTCGTGCACCATGAAACTTAATGCTGCCAGCGAATTGTTTGCTTTTATGTGGCCGGAGTTTGCCGATATCCACCCTTTTGTGCCCCTTGATCAGGTTGAAGGGTATCATCAGCTTTTCAGCGAACTGGCCAGGGATCTAAGGGAAATTACAGGTTTCGAGGAAATATCTTTCCAGCCCAATTCGGGTGCAGCCGGTGAATATGCCGGGTTGATGGTGATCAGGGCATATCATGAGAGCAGGGGCGAGGGGCATAGAAATGTTGTACTGATCCCGGCATCGGCACACGGCACGAATCCTGCCAGTGCGGTCATGGCCGGGATGCATGTCATTGTAGTCATGTGTGATGAAAGGGGAAATATCGACCTTCAGGACCTTCGGACCCAGGCCATACAAAACCGGGAAAAGCTCGCCGCTTTCATGATCACCTACCCGTCCACACATGGGGTGTTTGAGGAACAGATCAGGGAAATGATCGGGATCATTCATGAAAACGGTGGTCAGGTATACATGGACGGAGCGAATATGAATGCCCAGGTAGGACTGACAAGCCCGGGTATTATCGGTGCTGATGTTTGTCATCTGAACCTTCACAAAACTTTTGCGATACCTCATGGCGGTGGCGGACCGGGTGTCGGACCGATTGGTGTTGCCAGGCATCTGGTGGAATTCCTGCCTGCCCACCCCGTGGTAAGCACAGGCGGCATAAACGGTATCCCCGCCGTGGCAGCGGCACCCTATGGCAGTGCCAGCATACTCACTATCTCACATGCTTATATTAAGATGCTCGGCGGTGAAGGACTGACCAAAGCCAGCAAAGTGGCTATTCTGAATGCCAATTATATCTCTGCGAAGCTAAAAGATCACTTTAAAACCTTGTATACCGGTGAAAGAGGACAGGGTTGGGCATGAACTGATTCTCGAATGCCGCAATTTTAAGCAGGAAGCGGGTATCTCTGAAGCAGATATCGCTAAAAGGCTCATGGACTATGGCTTTCATGCACCCACACTCTCATTTCCCGTTCATGGTACCCTGATGGTAGAGCCCACCGAAAGTGAATCACTTTTTGAACTGAACCGGTTCATCGATGCCCTTAAGTCCATTCATTCTGAAATCATGGATATCAAAGACGGTAAGGCTGACCGGAATGACAACGTGCTACGGAATGCACCACATACCGACTTCGAATGTACTGCCGATAACTGGAGTCATCCTTATGGACGACATCTCGCCGCATTTCCTGTCAGCTGGCTCAGGATCAATAAGATATGGCCAGCTACAGCCCGCATCGATGATGCCTGGGGAGACCGGAACCTCTTCTGCTCCTGCATCCCGATTGAAGAGTACCGTAATAACCTGTAAAATTCTCAGGGATAATGAACATATGATTCTTTAACTATCCTGAGTAATTGAAGCCCGTTCGTGAACAGTTACCTCCTGAATACGCCATATTCCGTAAGTTTTTTTATTTCTTAATGTCAATCTGCCGGAAATTTGGAATTACAGGAATTAATTCTATATTTGAGCATTATGTTTTCCAATGGACACACAAACAGCTGAAGAAATATTTGAAGGCATAAGAAGGGAGGACAGAAGGATTCTCCAACGGATATACAGAGTATACTACCCGTCTGTGCTCCATTATATTCTGTCGAATAACGGCAATGAATATGATGCACAGGATATTTTCCAGGATACACTCGTCATCATATATCTTAAGGTGAAGAGAGGATTTCCCAAGCTTACATGCACCTTTGGAACCTATCTTTTTTCCATTAATAAATACTTGTGGTATAAGGAACTCCGGCGGGTGAATGCACATTCATCAGTACGATTGGATCCGAATGAACTGATTGATTACGAGAATAATTTCATGACAGACTATATCCGGATGGAAAAAAGGAAACTCGTGATGGATCATTTTTATGAGATGGGTGAAAGTTGCCAGAAATTGTTAACTTTATTTATACAAAATACACCGGTATCCCGAATAACAAAAATGATGGAATTCTCATCCGATCAGTATACTCGCAATAGAAGGACCCGGTGTAAGGAAAATCTTATTGAGAGAATTTGGAATAGTCCGCGCTACAAGGAATTAAGAAATGAAGCACACAGAGAGGATTCAAAAATACCTAGATGGTAAGATGTCTGATCAGGAACTCCTTCAGTTCAGAGAAGACCTCCATCGGAATCCTGAACTGTTAGGAGAGTTTGAATTACATGAACTGATCAATCATACCCTTGAGCAGCACGATGAAGTCAGGTTCAGACGGAAACTCAGGGAGATTTTTCAGAAGGATGCCGGCGGTGGTGCAGATGACAGCCTCCGTGAAAAGAACGTATCCGTAAAACGCCAAAATAAATATATCTATCTGCTTCCATTTGCATTCCTGATCCCAATCGTTTTCTTCTTTTTCTTCAGGGGAAAAACCTTAGGTCCTGATGAAATTTACTCGAAGTATTTCACAGATTATGTGCAGGATATTCTAAGCCGTTCCAATCATCCTGGACATGCTGACGGGTTATCGGAAGGCGTTTTTCATTACCGTGAAAAAAATTACACTGTAGCGGTAAATGACCTGACCCGTTTCCTGAAGGAAGACTGTACGAACGTAACAGCCCGGTTTTACCGCGCCATTTCCGAAATGGCAACTTCAGAATTTGATAATGCCGAACTGGATTTGCAGTTCGTTCTGGGCCGGGAGTTTAATTACTATCAGGAGCATGCCAGGTGGTACCTTGGCCTTTGCTATCTTAAAAAGGGTAATCTCCCCGGAGCCGAACAAATTTTCCAAAGACTGAAGGCGCAGAATTCGATTTATTCCAAACGGTCAGAAGAAATTCTTCAATTTTTCCCCGATTTTAAGTAACAAAAAATCAATTAGTTAAAAATTTATTTTCATTTTTTCTGAATTTTTTTCGATTCAGGTAGCTGAGATTTTAGTCTTTTTTCCATTAAGGGATGAAAAGGCAACTAAAAACTCAAAACCATGAAAAACGGAATTAACAAAGTAACACTTGTCGGCCGGGTGGGCGAAGACCCAAAAGTAAATCAGTACAAAGAAGATGGTGAGGTAGCCCATTTTACTTTTGCTACGGATGATAATTACACCGACAAAGACGGCAAGGCAATCAAGAAAACCGAATGGCATCGCATTGTTGTATGGAACAAGCAAGCCGAAGTCGTGAAGAAATATGTTAAAAAGGGTGATCCCTTGTATATCGAAGGTAAGATACGCACCAATGCCTGGGAAGACAAGGAAGGGAACAAGAGGTATTCCACCGAGATCCACTGTGAAAACTTCCTTTTCCTTTCTTCAAAGCCAAACTGATTTGGGGTTAATGAATGGTTAATTTTTGGGGTATTTTTCATTCATTAATGGCCGCTGCCGGTTCATCTATTCCGGCAGCGGTTTTTTTTCCACCGGTCTGAAATATTGATCTTTTTCAGCTTAAAAATGTTTTACTGATTACATCGAATTATGAACGGAATGATCTTGTGAAAAGGTTCTTTTCTGGCAATAGGAGAAGTTATTTTCCGGGTATGCCCTGGGTCCAAATACAGTCGAGAAATGGATTGGGTGTAATTGTATATCAAACAGCGCTATAGGCCTTTTTGCAATATTATTAGTGATAAAAATTCTAAAAATTAATTTTATTGTTACATTTGCAGGGGGAAAAAAGATTGACTTTTATCATGTTTTTATGTTGTGTAATTACAACGATTAATTGATGTTGGATAAAAAAGAGACTATTTTGTCTTGTTTCAATTTGTGAGTCAATCGAAACCTATTTTTTATGGATATAAAAGGTAGAAATTTTACCAGATTTCTTGAGCGCGAGCAGTTATACCAGGAGCAGAATGGCCCCGAAATAGTTGAAAAACAGCACGCCAGAGGAAAGCTTACTGCGAGGGAAAGAATTGAGATTCTCTTTGATGAAGGTACATTCGAAGAAATTGATGCATTCAGTACTCCAGCAAGCAGTTCTTCGGGTTTCGGAAAGATGAGTCAGGATTTTGGTGACGGGGTGATCATCGGGCATGGTAAAATCAGCAACCGGCTGGCCTTTGCCTATTCACAGAATTTCAATGTGATGGGCGGTTCACTCGGGCAGGTTCATGCCGCAAAGATCTCCAAGATTCAGGAAATGGCACTTAAAATGGGTGCACCCATCATCGGGATTATCGATTCGGGCGGGGCAAGGATTCAGGAGGGTGTGGCAAGTCTGGCAGGGTATGCGTCCATTTTTTACAGGAATGTCCAGGCTTCCGGTGTTATTCCACAGATTTCCGTGATCATGGGTCCCGCTGCCGGAGGGGCAGTGTATTCTCCTTCCATTACGGATTTTATTTTTATGACTAACAAGACCAGTTACATGTTCGTAACGGGTCCGAACGTTGTAAAAGAAGTACTCAACGAAGATGTAAGTTCTGAAGATCTGGGAGGTGCGGAAGTTCATGCCAAGAAGAGCGGCATTGCACAGATGATTTACGAGGATGAAGAGAATACACTTTTCGGGGTTAAGAAGCTTTTGTCCTATCTTCCTTCCAACAATCTTGAAAATCCGCCTTATATTGATTACGGAGAACAGCAATCGAAAATTGCCGATGAGAAATTGCGGGATATAGTGCCCGATGACGCGAATAAGCCTTACGACGTAAAAGAGGTCATCAACCTGATTGTTGATAAGAGCAGTTTCTTTGAAATTTCTGAAAATTATGCCCAGAACATTATTATTGGTTTTGGCCGGCTGGAAGGAAAAACTATTGGGATCGTAGCCAACCAGCCAAAAGTTCTGGCCGGCACTCTCGACATCAATTCATCGATGAAAGCCGCCCGTTTTATTCGGTTTTGTGACTCTTTTAATATTCCCATCCTTACCCTGGAGGATGTTCCCGGCTTTTTACCGGGTGTAGATCAGGAGCACAGCGGTATCATCAGGCACGGTGCTAAATTGTTGTATGCATATGCCGATGCCACGGTTCCCAGGATTACTGTGATACTCCGGAAATCTTATGGTGGTGCTTACTGTGTGATGAACAGTAAAAACCTGGGCGGAGATTTTAATTATGCCTGGCCAACAGCCGAAATTGCCGTTATGGGACCTGAAGGAGCAGTAGCCATTCTTTATAAGAGAGAACTGGCTGAAACGGATGATCCTGAAAAACTCCGGAAAGAACTTGCGTTAAAATACCGAAATGAAATTGCAAATCCTTACATTGCTGATGAAAAGGGTTATATTGATGAGGTCATTGATCCGGCTTTAACCCGGCTAAAACTCATCAATGCCTTTGAAGCTCTTGAGAATAAGCATGTGAATGTTCCCTCCAGGAAGCATGGAAATATTCCTCTTTAAATTTACTCTATGAAAATTAAGAGTGTACTCATTGCCAACCGTGGAGAAATTGCTGTCAGAGTTATCCAGACGGCTAAAAAAATGGGTATTGAAACATGGGTGATTAAAACATCAAAGGAACCTTATGCCTATTATTTAAGAGAAGCAGATCATGTCATTGATTTTACGGAAAAACTGGATGACATCCCTGAATTTCTCGATATTGAAGACATCATATCATGCCGCCAAAGATAAATAAAATTGATGCCGTTCATCCGGGCTACGGTTTTCTTGCTGAAAGCCCTTTCTTTGCCAAACGCTGTTTCGAGGAGAAACTGATTTTTATCGGACCTTCGTCGGAAGCCATTCATAAAATGGGAAACAAGACGATAGCCAAGCAATTGGCCAGGGAACATAAAGTACCTCTTCTTGAAGGCAGCAGGGGCAATGTTGATTCTCCTGAAGAAGCTGCTGTAATCGCCAACAAAATTGGATATCCCGTCATCCTAAAGGCAGCCTCGGGCGGAGGAGGACGCGGAATGCGCATCGTTGAGAGTGAAAAGGAAATTCATAAGATGTTCCGCATGGCCGGCTCTGAAGCGGATAAAGCCTTTGGAGATCCATCCCTTTTTATTGAAAAGTATGTTAAAAATCCGAGGCACATCGAATTCCAGATCTTTGGCGACAAAAGTGGTAATATCATCCATCTCGGTGAAAGGGAGTGCTCCATTCAGAGAAAACACCAGAAACTGATCGAAGAATCACCTTCGTCCGCTCTTTCTCCTGAAATGAGGAATAAAATGGGGAGTGCTGCCGTGAGAATCGCAAAATCGGTCAATTATTACAGTGCCGGAACCGTTGAATTCCTCCTGGATGAAAAATCTGATTTTTATTTCATGGAGATGAACACGAGGATTCAGGTTGAACATCCGGTTACCGAAATGGTTACCGGACTGGACCTGATTGAATGGCAGATAAGAGTGGCACAGGGTGAAGAACTTCCGTTAAAACAGAAGGATGTCTCCATCAACGGATGGGCCATTGAATACCGGATCAATGCTGAAGATGTCCAGGCCGGCTTTTCACCCAGCCTTGGGACCATTGAAAAGATATCCTATCCCAGAAGTAAAAATATCCGTATCGATACCGGGGTAGTTGAAGGATCTCTGATAACACCCTATTTTGATTCCATGATCGCCAAACTGATCGTTCACGGGGAAACCAGGGAAAAGGCCATCTCCTATTCGGTCAATGCCCTGAAGAAATTGTGGATTAAAGGATTAAAAACAACCATCCCTTTCTGTAAGGCCGTGCTCGTCAACAAGAACTTCCGCAAAGGGAAATACGATACTTCCTTCCTCACCCAGGAAATGAAGACTCATTATTTCCAGGATCCTGATGAGGAAATGCTGGCAGCCTTTTTTGCAACTTACGACTTTGTACGTGATCTTGAAAGCGAAGAAAAGAGGGTGGTTGACTTCGACAAGGGTAAAAATATGGCACCCTGGGTCTTGAAAAAACGACTCAGATCATTATAAAATATTCAGAGTTATGAGCAGTCAAAACGGAATATCATCAAAGGATAAATATATTGCCTGTGCTCCGAACAATAAAAAATTTGAAGTTTCAAATCCACTCAACGACAAAGTCAGGGTAAAAGGCAAGAAATTGGATGTCAGGATCATTGAAGATCCGGAAGGCTTCTCATATCTTATCTATAACAACAAGAAGTACCAGGTTGAAATTCTTGAAAAGAGTCAGAACAAATACACTGTGATGATCAATGGTGTATGGCATTCCTTCACCATTGAGACGCCCATATCCTATAAACGGAAGAAGACTCTCAGTAAAAGCGGGTACACATCGAAAATTGAAATCATAAATGCTCCGATGCCCGGTAAAATCCTGGATGTCATGGTGGAGGAAAACAGTGAGATCAAGCAGGGGGAACCCCTGTTTATTCTCGAAGCCATGAAAATGCAGAATGAAATTGTGTCGAGTGTTTCCGGCCGTATTACCAAAGTGAACATCAAGCAGAACGATTCGGTCATGAAGGATGATGTCATGCTTGAAATCGAGAAATCCTGATTATTTCGCCGGCGAATCTTCGATAATCTTGTTTATCACCTCTTCCACAGTCATTCCAGCAGCCCGGATCTGTTTCGGTACAATGCTTTCCATGCTCATGCCGGGAACAGTGTTTATTTCCAGGAAATACAGATCCTCTCCTTTAAGAATAAAATCAACCCTTACCAGTCCGCGGCAGAAGGTAAGGTCATAGATCTGTGATGCGAGCGTCCTGGCATTTCTGATGTACACTCGTCAGATATTCTTGCGGGGGTGATTTCATCGGCCATTCCGACAGTATACTTAGCTTCAAAATCGAAAAATTCTTTTTTGGACACGATTTCCGTGACCGGGAAATATCATTTCTTCAGCATTCGTTTTCAGTACGCCGCAGGTTAGTTCGGTTCCGGAAAGGAAAGATTCGATAAGTACTTCCGTATCTTCCCGGAAGGCATTTTCCATGCGCATTTTCCATATCCCCGATGCGGTTTGACCCGTGATGTGCCGAAACTGGATCCTCCGTTATTCGGTTTAACGAAACAGGGCAGGCCGAGCCTGTTCGGCAATTTCATCCGGCGCAGGGCTGACTCTCCCGGGTGACCAGCATCGAATCGGCCGTCAGTATGCCTGAATTCCTCAGGTACATTTTACATACGTATTTATTAAAAGTCAGTGCTGAAGACATCACACCGCCGGTATTGTATTTAATACCCAGCATATCAAAATAAGCCTGTATTTTCCCGTCTTCTCCCGGTGTGCCGTGAATGATGATAAAAGCATATTCAGGTTGAACCCTTCCTTCAGTGGTCATGAAACTGAAGTCATTCATATCTACAGGTCCTGTCTCACTGCCGTCTTCCATAACGACTTTCCAGTTCCACCCTGTTACCAGAATGGTATAAGGTATATATTTTGAAGTGTCGATGAGGTTTTTAACCTGTTCTGCGCTCTTAACCGAGATCACAAATTCTGAAGAGGTTCCTCCGGCAATGATGGCAATAGCTTTTTTCATTCAGGCAATTTTTTTCAATGTTACTGAAAATAAGCGATAGTTTAAGCGGGGATTACTCAGAAAGGTCCCTGCCGGCGACATAGCGCCGCCATTTTTCAAGTACCTCCTGCATGTCGGCCGGGAGGGTCTGAATCGAAACAGCATGTCCTTCCCTGTGGAAGGATGCTTGAATCCCAATGATTTGGCATGAAGAGCCTGACGGGGAAGGATTGAAAAGCAATTTTGAATAAACTGGCGGTACCTGGTGAAGGTTGTCCCCCGGAGAATCTGGTCGCCACCATAGTCCCGGTCATTAAACAGGGGATGTTTTATATACTGGAAGTGCACCCTGATCTGATGGGTCCGTCCTGTCTCCAGGCGGCACTCCACCAGGTTGACATAGTCGAAGCGTTGCAGCACCTTGTAATGCGTCACTGCTGGTTTACCGTCCGACTCGTCGGCAAAGACATACATCTTTTTCCTGTCCCTGGGGTTTCTTCCGATAGGTCCGGTTATGGTACCTTCATCTTCCTCCATATTCCCCCAGACCAGGGCCTGGTAGGTTCTTTGCGTGGTTTTGTCAAAAAATTGCCGTGCGAGCTTGTTGACAGCCATTTCATTTTTAGCAACAACAAGCAGTCCGGTGGTATCCTTGTCAATCCTGTGAACCAGGCCAGGCCTGAGCTCCCCCGACTGAAAAAGAGGATTTTCACTCAGATGAAACATCAGTGCGTTCACAAGTGTACCTGTATAATTTCCGAAGCCGGGGTGAACCACCATACCGGCGGCTTTATTGACCACCAGGAGATCGTCATCCTCATAGACAATATCGACAGGGATATTTTCCGGAAGCATCTCGATTTCCCTGACAGGATGAGGCAGAACAATAGAGATAATATCTTCCGGTTTGACTTTGTGATTCGATTTAACGGGAGTTTCATTGACCAGAATATTACCAGCAGCGGCAGCGGCCTGAATGCGGGTTCGGGAAGTGCCCCCGAGGCGGTTCACCAGAAATTTATCGATTCTGACCTGTTCCTGGCCTTTATCTACTTCGATGCGAAAATGTTCGTATAATTCCTGGTTGTCATTGAGTTCATCCTGCATGAAGGCTAGGTTAATGATTAATAATCACTTTTCTGGTAAATTGTTGTCCGGTTCTTTGATTGGTAAGAACCACAAAATAGATGCCCGGTTTCAGATCCCCTGTATAGATGATGTTTTGGGCTGCAGGATCATATTCACCAAGCCTCCTGCCGGTGAGGTCAACCAAAAATACTTTTTCTCCGGAGCCATCAGATCCTTTAAGCTCTATTGTCAGGTAGCGGTCTGCAGGAACGGGGTAGACGGAGAAGTAGTCGCCGGCACTTCCTTTCGACAAGCTTTTACCGATACCTGTAAGTGGTCCGGAGCTTACTACCGGCCGGATCATGAGCGAGCCTGAGAACTGGCTGTTAGCCCATCCGTTTCCAATGTTATAATAGATCCGGTTCCTGTGGTTGTTGTTGAGGTCGAATCCTACATTCGACAGTTTATCAACGGTTTTGGTCCAACCCACATAAAATGTTCCTGAAACCGGGACGGGCTCGTCGAGGTCATACCTGACAAATTGGTTCAGGTCTTCGCTGTATTCCACTTTCTCACCTATTTTGGAATAGAGCAGATCGCCCGGTTTGCCGTTGTTATCATCCCAGACGCAGAGGTAAAAATAATACTTGAGATTGAGGCTGTCCACCACCTGGTTAAAATACATATCGACGGCACGAAGGCTGTCTGGCAGGAAAGACTCAAATTTTACAGCCACCGATGCGTTTCTTGAGCCCTGTCCTCTGAGTCCGTAGCCCGCTTCTGCCGTTCCGTCATCGTAAGCATAATAATTACTGAAAACCTGGGTGTATCTCAGGGTATCGTTTGGTTTGTAATCGAAAACATCCGTTTTAAGGATCGTGCGGATGTCAAACTTTGCGGAAGTTCCTGATTCAAAGTCAAAGGGATAGTCGTAAGCGAACAGGTAGTTAATGGTGTCGCCTGCTCCAATGTCGTTGGCCACAGGTGTGGCTTTGTAGGTAAATCCGGACTTCTCGTCGGTGATCTGCAGCGTTTTTGTTACATTCCGGGTTATGGTGTCGTGATTCATGATTACGGTGGGGATAAAGGCTGTGCGCTGGGTGACGAAAGCTGCGCTCAGATGTCTCCAGGGTATGGATTCATAATCTTTGAGCAACGAAGGCAGGGGGGAGATAAAGGTTACATCTCTCAGCACAGTGTCGGCCATACTCCTTCCTTTGTTCAGGTACACATAATCGATATTCCAAAAATCGACATTGGCCCGCAGGTCGGGATAATCGGGATTTTCGGTCTGGCTGGCATAATTGAAAAACCGGAAGCGGAAGCCTTTTTTCAGGTAAGCCGTGTCGGTTACAGGGATCATAACCCGTTTGAAAGGTCTCAGGCTGTCGCCCGGCGTTGCCCACACACGGTCCCAGGAATCCTTGCTTAAATTATAAAAATCAAGGCAAATGGAATCCCTTGGATCCGGCATTTCTGCCAATGCCTTTTGGCTGGAAAAAGAAGCTCAGATAAATACTGTCGCCGGCCGGATAATTCAGATTGACGGGCCTGGACGTGAGGTGGTCGGCAACATAAGGCAGGGCACTAACGTCGGGGTATTCCGAACCGTCGTAATTATAGGCGTCCAGGGTTGCAACTCCGGCGGTGACCGGGAATACAGGGTATGTATTGTTGATAAAGGCAAACCAGTCGCTCCACAGGGTTGACTTCGGCTGGACGTATGAATCGGAAAAATCGTCGATGAACGGCAGTTCAACCGTGTCGGCAAGAGCTGCTTTCCGTGTCGCGGGATGATGGCGGTAATAATCGCGGGCCACAGGGTTCCCTGCAACGGGAATGAGAATTTCCTGGGCTTTCATCAGGCCGTTGAACGCTATAAACAGCAGTAGTAACAGGCTCTTCAGTCTAATTGAGTTTATCATCCTGCAGGTCCTTATCATTTTCAATATTCAGTGTATCGGGGATAGGAAATTTTGTGGAATCCACGGTTAACCAAACATCCACATTCGCTCCAAGGTGGATCGTATTTCCTTCCTGAAATGTTGGTCTCTGCCGCCAGATGAAGGCCCTTGCGGTATCCTCCTCGTTTGTCACACTGTTATCGTAAATAACCGCATTGATATTCAGGTATCGGTCGGCAACGAGGTTTCTGGCTGTGAATAAGCTCATTCCCATCAGGTCGGGTACAGCTGTGGTTTCATCACTCAGTCCCTGTCCTAGCACCAGATCTATGCTGGAGCCTTTCAGGACCCTTGATCCCGGCTGAACAAGGCTGTCATTGAGTCTCTGTTCAAGAACTCTGTTCATGAACATATCCGGTTTATAAAAGATCTTTCCCAGGTTCAGTCCGTACGATTCAAGGGTTGATCGCGCCTGCCTCAGTGAAACGCCTGTTACGGCCGGCATAGTCACTTTCTCGGGGTTAAAGGCATTCATTGTAAGGTAGATCCTTCGTAATTCCTTGACCTTGGAGCCCGGCTTCGGATTCTGTCGGGCAACGGTACCCCGTGGTAATTCCTTGTAAAAAATGGAATCGTTTACTTTGAATCTGAGATTTTTCGAGTCAAGGATGGTCTGAACCTCTTCACGGCTAAGCCCGGTCAGATCGGGTACGGTAATGGCCTGCCCGTGATGGGTATATACCCGGAGCCAGATAAGTGTTCCTGCAAAAAGCAGCATGATGACTGCCGCTGCGATCAGAAGATTTCTCAGGAATGTTTTTGAAATCAGGAAATTCAGAAAATTCATTGGGTTGATTTTATTACCGGACAAAGATAAATAAATCCCTTTTATTCAACGGTAAAACCGGTTGTGAATAACATTACGCGATGTCCATGTCAATGATCCAACATTCCGGCAATTCCCGGAGATGTTTAATAAACGGACATTTCTTCCGGAAAGGTATACAGATCAGGCGAATATTTTCAGGGGATGGTACAGACTGTCGCGTTCAACGGGTATCCGGCCCCCTGCTTTCACCAGGGCAACGATTTCGTCAACGGTCATACCGGGGGTCTGCTCTTCCGCTCCGGCCATGGTATAGATTTTAGTAGTATCATTGATGGTCCCGTCCAGATCATCTACCCCGAAAGAAAGTGCCAGAGTGGCATTTTCTTTCCCTATCATAGGCCAGTAGGCCTTGATATGCGTTATGTTGTCGAGGAAGAGCCTCGAAACCGCATAATTTCTCAGGTCTTCAGTGAAGGATACTTCCCCTGACTCCGACATCTGATTATTCATACTGCGGTATTTCAACGGAATAAAAGCATTGAATCCTCCTGTGTTATCCTGGAGATCTCTGAGCCTGTTCAGATGATCGATGCGCTGGGCATAATTTTCAATATGACCATAGAGCATGGTTGCATTTGTTGGCAATCCGAGTTCATGTGCAGTACGGTGAATTTCAAGCCATCTCTCAGAGCCCGTCTTGTCGGGACATATTTTTTTCCTGAGTTCCTCATCAAATATTTCAGCCCCGCCTCCAGGCATCGATTGAAGCCCGGCTTCCCTGAGTATTGTCAGGGCTTCCTTCAGATCAAGCCTTGATTTCCTGGCCATGTGATCAATCTCGGCGGCGGTGAATGCCTTGATGTGAATCGAGGGAAGTTCACGCCGGACAATCTTCAGCATCTCCGCGTAGTACTCTGTGTCTCTCCCGGGGTGAACGCCTCCTACGATATGAATTTCGGTGACATCCTTGTCCCGGTATTCTGAAACCAGCTGCGTGATTTCATCCAGATTATATTCCCAGGCCCCTTCTTCATGGACATTCCGTGAATAAGAACAAAAGAGACAGTGATGGATGCAGATATTGGTCGGCTCAAGGTGAAAATTCCGGTTGAAATACACATGATCACCGTTGTGGTTTATCCTTTGCCGGTCAGCCAGGAGACCAAGCAGGGAGAGTTCAAATTCCCGGAATAGTACCAGTCCTTCTTTTGTAGTCAGGCGCTCATTATTCAGAATTTTGCGGGTTATATCCTTCTTTTCCCCCTTCAGTCCCTTCAATACAACTTCATTCTCCATCCTTAATCCGTTTTTACAAGTCCTGTTTTAGTGATGATGCTTGATTCCTGGTAGGTTTCATAGTCGGTATTGATCTCCCAGAGGTTATGAGATTTATTCTCAAGTATATTTTCAGCAGCAAGGATGCCCATGAAAATGCTGTGATCCTGGTTATTGTATTTATAAGCTCCGTAACGCCCGATGGCCTGCAGTTTTTCAATACTATCCAGGTAATCCTCAATAGGTTTCAGTTTTTCCTTGTAGCCTTTGAAATAGACCGGATAACACCTGGGGATGCGAACGACCTTACCTTCCCTGACATTTCCGTTGCCAATAAGTCCGGTCTGTATGATTTCCCTGCTGGCTATACTGATGTACTCCTCATCTTCAAGCTTCCATTCGGGATCTTCAAAATTGCACCAGTACTCCAGACATAAAATGGTATCTTCTTCCTTTCCGTACATTTCGGGCACCCAGTTCCGGAAGTTAGTGATGCGACCGGCCTTCATATTTTTTGAATGAATGTACAACCATTGATCGGGAAATAGTCCGTTGGTATCGATTCTCAGATATACCAGTATCGTATTCCTGAATTTTAGTGCATTGGCCATATCTTTTATATGATAAGGCGTCTCCGGGAGCCTGGTCACCAGGAGTGAGATGGGCATGGAGGAGATCACATGATCATATTCAATGGTCTCTCCGCTGGTCAACTGGAGACCTGTCACCTTGTGACCGGAGGTGATCACTTTTTCAACGCCTTTGTTCAGGTAGATTTTTCCACCCTTATCCCGGATGAATGCAGCCATCTTCTCATAAATCGATCCTGAACCTCCAAGTGGATAGGCAAACTGGTCGACCAGGGTCTGATGCTGGTTGTTCTTTCCCTTAAACAGTGCGTTTTTTATAGCCTCATAAAGCGAAAGTTTTTTGATGCGCTGTGCAGCAAAATCCTTATCGAGCTCACGGCAGGAGATTCCCCAGAGTTTTTCACTGTAAGTCTTGAAAAAGATGCGGTACAACCGTTTTCCAAAACGGTTGGAGACCCAGGATTCGAAGGTCCCGTCGTCATGTGCAGGGAAAACCCGCTGTTTCACATAACTCAGCACACAAAGTGCAGCTTCAAAAAACCCAAGACCTTTCAGTGCATTTACTGCCCTGATAGGATAATAGAAAAAGGTGTTTTTATAGAAGATACGGGTCTGCCTGTTTACAATATCATAATCCTTACCGGCGACTTCGAGCCAGAGCCCGTTTACCCTTGGGTCGTGACTGAAAAAACGGTGCGGACCGAGGTCCACACGCTGACCGAACATATCCACCGATCTGGCCAGGCCTCCAATGTGTGAAGATATCTCAAACACATCGAGTTGTTCTATCTTTCCCCCGGGAATGGCTTTTGACAATTGATATGCAGCGGTTATACCTGCAGGCCCGGCACCAATGACGGCAATTCTCATTTAACGTTGTTGTGTTTAACGTGTGGCAAAATTAGAAATAATTAGCAAGTAATCAACTACAAAGAATCAGCATACTTCCTGAAGTCTGCAGCTTTGGCGGTTTCCCCCTGTTTATCAAAGATGGAGGCAATACTGTAATAAGCATCTTTATACCGCGGGTTCAGGTTCAGGGAAGTGTTAAATTGTTTCAGAGCTTCTTCATCATCTCCTTTCATTTCATACGCAAGTCCAAGATAATAATAGGCCTGGGAATTCTTGTAGTTTATATTGATGACCTGGTTAAGAATCGTGATGGCCCTGTCGAGAAGCACAGAGTTCTTGGTGTTATTCCCTTCGGAGAGGTAGGAGAATGCGACAAGATTCAGTGCTTTGTCATATTCGGGGTAGAAGGAAAGCAGTTGATGCAGTTTCTGACGAGCTTTTTCAAATGAACCGATGATAATGTATCCATGAGCCAAAGTCAGGTAAGCCACTTCATTATGAGGGTCATATTTTATAGCCTGCTCAAGCATATTAAGACCCTCCATCATCAGCTTGATATTTTTCGATTTTATACCGGCATTGAGTTTCTGTATACCGTAAAAGTCATCACGGTTTTCCCGCTTAACGACAGCACAGACGGGAACATCGTCCACTTTCACCTCATAAACCGTATTTTTCGGCGGCCAGATACCTTTTCTGATCTGGTAAGGATCGATATAGTTCATGAAAAAGACGGCATAATCCCAGTTGTACACTCCCCGGTCGTAATACCGGGTATAGGGGAGAGTGACCGTATCGGAATAATTCCGGAAATAGTAGTCGATGGTTGCTGTTGGTGCGTTTGAAATAATGGACGTTTTTTTCTTCCGCAATGGGAGAACATGCTCCTTAATCCATTCAGTGCCAGGCTTCAGACTTACCAGGTAGTAATCCGTCTCATACTTTTTGTAAGCCTTGTCGACGCCGCCGACCAGCCTGTTGTAATAAATATACTGGAGGGGAAAATTCCTGAAAATATGGATTACAGGTCCGGCCATGGCAATCAGGACAAGCAAAATAAATCCGGTGCGGAAAATTCTTCCCCTGAAGAGATCCTTTATGCGGATGATCCCGGCAACAGACAGAGCCACCAGTGGAGGGTAAATGAACATTACATGTCGCCATCCCCCGTATACATTCGAACCTTTGTAAATGATGTAAGCCACCGGAAACAGGGAGGCGAAATACAGGAGGAAGATAAGGAAGCCCTGGCCTTTTCTTTTGAAATATTTCAGAGTAAACAGGGGGACTACATAAAAGATAAGGATAATGACGGGTACCGTGATGAGAATGTCCTTGGGAATGTAATACCACGGAAGGTTATCGGACCAGATGATCTTTCCTTCGAACATCACTCTTAAGGCAACGGTAATGTTCGACATCATCTTAAGTGAAGTAAACGGGTTTTTAAAAGGTGCATTGAGGGCGTACGGCCAGGGGAGCAGGCTCAGGAAATAGGCTGCAAGTGATATGGCAAGAAGATAAACCAGCCCCTGTCGGGCAAATTTCAGATAACTACCAGACATGAAGGGCCACGGCCAGCGGTTAAATATCATGTAAAGGCCAGAGAATAGAAAAAGGTACGGGATGAGAATAAGACCGCCGATGCGTATCGAAATGGTGAACGCTATCCCCAGGACGATAAGAAGGGCTATCCGGACAGAAAATTCGGGTAGTCTTTTCAGAAAACGGATCGTTTGCAAAAGGGTAAATATGTAGCCCAGCGCAAACGGGATGTCCAGTGGATTGTTCATCGCATGGCCGAGGAACCGGGGCGAGAAAAACAGCAGGAACAGGCACAGCAATCCTGCTGCATTTCCGAGAAGCAACCGCACCAGCAGGGCCGTGGTGACAATGGCCAGGGCGCCAGTCAGCCCGTTCAGCACGTGTCTTGTCTCATATATTTTTTTTATATGAAACGTTTTTATGAAAGCATAGGTGAACAGGTCAAACGATTGTCCGTAATAATTGAGTTTATATTTGGGATCATTAAGGGCAAGCGTATCTTCACCGCCCGAAGCGAAATAATCATACACCTTTCCTGCCTGAAGCCAGTGTTTTTCTTCATCGCCGGAGATACCCGCATGGTAGCTGATAACCGGAAGGATGACTATCGTCAGAAGGGTTGCCATGATAAACAGAGGCCTCAGCAGAGGAGATTCTTTCACCCCATTGTATTTTTTACCGGAGCGGTATTCGCGGAAAGCCGTGGTGAAATTCCAGCTAAACCAACGGCGGAAGAAAGAAAGGCAGGCAGGAAGGCGAATCATTACTCCGGTTTGTGCGGTGTAAGGATTGTCAATGGGAAGGAGCATCCTGGAACCAGCCTGTTGCAGATTCCGGATATACCAAAGGAGATCTTCCCGGAGAGAAACAGCAGGAGTGGCGGGGAGGGTCAAAAAATATTCAGCCAGGTCTTTTCCCAGTATGATTCCGCCGGGGACCTGGGGCAACTGGTTCCTGAAAAAGAGTTCAGACCATGATCCTGCGTCAGGAAATGCAGTATTCTCGTGGAAAAATTCATTAAAGTTGATTTCCCTTGAGAGTCCATCAGCAGCCAGTATCACAAGGTAGTCAAAGTCATTGCCCGGAACAGGAAGGAGGGCTTCACCCCGAGGCAGAATCTTCCAGCCGGTGTTTGGCTGCAGAGTATCCCCGTCTTGAAAGTCTTCAAGCGGGTGGTCTTCAACAAAGAAAAAAGAGGCTGATCCGTGGTAATCCTTTTTCAACCGTTTAATGGAGTCAGAAAGGAGAGTATTGGTTTCCTTCGTCATTCCGGAGGTATAGAACAGGAAAGCAAGTTTTGTCAGCTTTTTTTCCGGAATAATAGGTTTAATATGATGGATTCTGGATGTTTTCTTCATATCCGCAAATGTTTTTGGACATTTAGGAAGTGAAGATAAGAATAATCTTCCTTGGTCGGGATAATAGGAATGGAAAATTATATTCCTGTGATTATACCCATTATGAAGATGGCAGGACTATTATTACCGGATACGGAGTTAAGGTTTTCAGACAGGTGTGGAGAAAAAAAAACGAACCGGTGGAGATTCGTTTAAGCCAGGCAGGTAAATACAAACCTATTTTTTATGTTTTTGCTCGTCAGATACAGTGAGTTTTTTCCTTCCCTTTGCTCTTCTGGAAGCCAAAACATTACGCCCGTTGGCAGTAGCCATTCTGGATCTGAAACCGTGCTTGTTGTTTCTTTTTCTTCTGGAAGGCTGAAACGTTCTTTTCATGACAGTATATCTTTATCTGTTATATTCTTTTGGAATGGGACTGCAAAAATAGCTTTTTTTTTATTTATCAAAAAGAAATTCAGGAAAAAAGAAGGCCTTCTTATGCTTTTCCTTTGAATGGCAAGTAAACTATTTTTTTAGTTTGGAAGAATTCTTCGTTGAAAAAGTCAGATACCGGAAAAATTCGGACCTTATCCCGGAAACTTTCCAACTCATTGTCGAGTTCTCCGCCTTTGAGATAGAGGATGCCATTCGTTAATTCGTTGAACTGCTTTCCTGAAATTTTATCCCCCACCCATCCATAAAACCTTGGGAAGGATGTTACGGCGCGGCTGGTTATAAAATGCCATTTACCCTTCATATTTTCAGCACGTGAACAAATCGCATCGGTATTCCTGAGACCGAGTTCTGCAGTGATATCCTTCACCACCATGATTTTCTTGTGGATAGAATCGACCAGGGTGAAATGAGCTCCCGGGAAAAGAATGGACAGCGGTATCCCGGGGAAACCTCCACCGGTCCCGACATCCAGAATTTCGGTCTGATCCCTGAACCGGATAACCTTTGCGATAGCAAGAGAATGGAGAACATGTCGTTCGAAAAGAAAAGGGATGTCTTTGCGGGAGATCACGTTGATCTTTTCATTCCACATGGTATAGAGTCTCTCAAGCTTACGGAATTTTTCCTGTTGTTCACCGGAAAGATCCGGGAAGTATTTCAGGATCAGTTCCATAAAAGTGTCAGATATTTTCAGGCGTGTTTTTCAGAATATTGAACAGCAGTTCTCTAGCCCTGAAGAGTTGGGCTTTGACAGTTCCGATGGGCAGATCCAGTTCTTTGGAGATCTCGTCATAGGAAAATTCTTTGAAATACCTTAATTCGACCAACCGGCGGTAACGGGGTTTCAGTTTTGATACCACCTCCCTCATGATCACCACTTTCTGTTTGTTGATCATATGACTTTCGGGGTTGGGTGTTTCGGATTGTATGAAAGATGAAGGTGTCAGCGAATCATCATCATCGAAGGTATGATCGAGGGACACCATATTTCCTCTTTTTTTCCTTATGAAATCAATACAATTGTTGGTTGCAATTTTAAACAGCCAGGTGCTGAACGCATAATTTGGCGTATACTGATGGATGTTTTTAAATGCCTTACCGAAGGCTTCGATGGTAAGGTCTTCAGCATCCACCGGATTACTCACCATTTTAAGCAGCATAAAATAGATGGTATCCCGGTAGCGGCCAAGAAGTTCTGCATATGCCCTCTGATCTCCCTTCCTGGCCATCTCGACAAGCCGGAAATCCTGCTGAGCCTTATCGGAGAGGTTAAGGTTTAATTCCATCTATTTCTTTTCCTTTCAATAATATTCCCAATATGCAAAACCCCGTACAACAACGGGAAAAGAGGTTCAAACAGCAGCGAAGGTAAGAATAAATAAGTTTCCTCCAAAGGTCTGAAAGCAATATTAAAGATTATCCCTTTAATGAGGAGAATGAGAATATAAACACCGATGACGTAGAAGTTTAGGACATGTGTGAAAAGGAGAAGCACAAAAGTGAGATTTAGAAGGATTCTCGATAAATATTCCATTCCCAGGAGGCGTTTGACAGGTTGTTGATAAAATTTTCCGGTGGTTAAATGTCGCCTTTTCTGGGTTAGCCATCCCGACCAGCTTAGCTCAGGTTCGGACCAGGTAAAACTCTCCTTATGGGATTCAACAATGAGATTTGTTTTTGTTGATGTTTCGCTGACGAACAGGTCGTCATCGCCTGAAGTGAGCCGGCTGTGAGATGCAAAGCCTTTATTTTTGAAGAACAGGCTTTTCTTATACGCCAGGTTTCTTCCTACGCCCATGTAAGGCCTGCCGGCCCTGGCGAAGGAGGAATACTGCATGGCAATGAAGGCCGTATCAAAGCGAATGAACAGGTTTAACAGGCCTTTTCGTTTTTTATATAGCCCTAACCCGGCTACGATATCGATATTATCGTTGAAATGCCTTGTCATGTAACGGATCCAGTTCTTCCCTGTGGTGTTACAATCGGCATCGGTGAAAAGCAGTATTTCGTGAGTGGATGCTTTGATCCCGATGGTCAGGGCCAGTTTCTTGCCGTGCGTGAATACGGGGTCCTTCCTGATGGTGGAGACCCGCAAAACAGGATACCGTTTTTGAAAGTCAGCCAGGACCTCCTCCGTTTCATCCTCTGAGCAGTCATTCACTACAATAACTTCATAGTCGGGGTAATCCTGTTCCAGGACAGATGGAAGGAATTTTTTCAGGTTTTCGGCTTCGTTCCTGGCACAAATGATCACTGAGACAGGCGACAGCTGATCCCCTGTTTCTTTCAGTGCCTCAGGTTTTTTCGAAGCTTTGACAAAAATATGCAGGTAATACCATGCCTGAACAAAAAAACTCACCAGGAACAAAATCAGTAAAACCCTGGTATACAGATCGGTATGTTGTATGATGTATTCCAATTACGTTTGAATTTATGAAAGGCAATTTTAGCAAGATTTTCATCAGAACAAAACCAAATTAAGAACATTTTTCGGGAAATTGTTAAAAGATGGGAATATCACCACAGATTTCACAGATTACACAGATTGAATGGGGGAGAGTTTAATTAAGAGGGTTATTGTCTAAACCAATCACCAATTACCACTCACCAATTACCACTCACCAATCTCCACTCACCACTCTCCACTCACCAATCTCCACTCACCAATCTCTACTCACCACTCTCCACTCACCAATCTCCACTCACCAATCTCTACTCTCCAATCCCTTGTCTCTCCAAATTCTTCCGCTTATCTTTGCGATTTATTCAGAAGATGACATTTAACCTTGAATATCAGGATCCGGGTTCCGGTGCCCGGGCAGGACGGATCACCACCGGGCATGGTGAGGTTCTCACGCCGGTGTTTATGCCGGTGGGAACAGCCGGAAGTGTGAAGGGAGTTCATCAGCGGGAGCTGAGAGATGAGGTGAATGCTCCAATCATCCTGGGAAATACCTATCATCTTTTCCTGCGTCCAGGGCTTGAGATACTCAAAAATGCCGGCGGCCTGCACAAATTCATGGGGTGGGACAGGGCTCTTCTGACAGACAGCGGCGGATACCAGGTCTTCTCACTCACTAAGATCAGGAAGATCAAGGAAGAGGGTGCCGTTTTCAATTCCCATATCGACGGGACAAAATATATCTTCACACCGGAAAATGTGGTTGACACCGAAAGGATCATCGGTGCGGATATCATGATGGCGCTGGATGAGTGCACTCCTTTTCCGTGCGATTATGCCTATGCTAAAAAGTCGCTGGGTCTTACCCATCGATGGATTGACAGGGGCATAAAGCGTTTTCAGGAAACAGAACCGCTGTATGGTTACGACCAGGCTTATTTTCCTATCGTGCAGGGGAGTGTTTATGAGGACCTGAGGAAGAAATCAGCTGAGAAGATGGCCGGACTTAACATGGATGGCATAGCCATTGGCGGATTGTCTGTGGGGGAACCTGCGGAGGAGATGTACCGTATAACCGAAATCGTGACCAGTATACTGCCGCAAGACCGGCCGAGGTATCTTATGGGTGTCGGAACACCGGTAAATATCCTGGAATCCATCGCTCTGGGTGTGGATATGTTCGATTGTGTGATGCCCACAAGGAACGGCCGTAACGGGATGCTTTTTACCAGTGAAGGGGTGATCAACATGAAAAACAACAAATGGAAGGACGATCATTCTGTTATTGACGAAAACGGTATTACTTTTGCCGATAAACAATATTCCAGGGCTTATTTACGTCATTTGATCGTGTCTGGTGAAATGCTGGGCGCTCAGATCGCCAGTATTCATAACCTGGGCTTTTACCTCTGGCTGGTCAGGGAAGCAAGAAACAAAATTTTGACCGGAGAATTCAGTACATGGAAAGACAACATGGTGAAAAAATTGTCAACAAGATTATGAGGGTCTTTGGACTCAAAATCATAGATCTTTACATTATCCGAAAGTTTCTGGGGACATTTTTTTTCTCCATAGTTATCATCCTTTCGATTGCGATCATTTTCGATATTTCAGAGAAGATTGACGATTTCATTGAAAACGGGGCACCATTAAAAGCGGTGATCTTTGACTATTACATGAATTTTATTCCTTATTTCGGGGTTCTCTTCAGTTCTCTTTTCACCTTCATCTCAGTCATTTACTTCACCTCCAAAATGGCGGACAACACTGAAATCATTGCCATCCTGAGCAGCGGGGTCAGCTTCCGGCGATTGCTTCTTCCGTATATGCTTTCAGCCGGACTCATTGCCCTTTTAGCCTACCTTCTCAGTAATTTTGTCATTCCGAAAGCGACTGCTGTGAGGCTCGATTTTGAGGAGAAGTATGTCCAGAGCCATCCGGTGAATTTTAACCAGAAAAATATCCACAGGCAGATTGAGCCGGGGACATTTATTTACATGGAGAGCTACAGTAATTACAGCAAGACCGGCTATAATTTTTCGATGGAAAAGTTTAAGAACGGCAAGCTGGTTTCGAAGCTGATGGCAGATCAGATCGCATGGGATTCGACAAAAAATGACTGGATTATCCGTAGATATTACATCAGGGATATCAGTGGTATGGTTGAGAAGCTGACTGAGGGAAATACCATTGACACAACTCTTAACCTGTCGCCCGCAGATTTCAGCCGCCGGCTTAACGTGGTAGAATCGATGAGTAGGAGTGAGCTGAACAATTTTATCAAAGTGGCGAAGATGCAGGGTGAAACGAACGTTACGGCCTATCTCATTGAAAAATACCGACGTACGGCCTTTCCTTTCTCCACCTTTATTCTTACGATCATCGGGATGTCTGTATCGTCCAGGAAAGTGCGGGGAGGTATAGGGATGCAGCTGGGTCTCGGTCTTGCCCTTAGTTTTACCTATATTCTTTTCATGCAGTTTTCATCCCAGTTTTCCATCGGGGGAACGCTTCCGCCGTTGATTGCGGTATGGATCCCCAATATTATTTTTGCCTTCGTGGCATTTTTTCTGTACAGACTGGCTCCGAAATAAGTCCCCGTGTGTAATCGCCTGTCCGTCGTGGCAAGCATTGAAAATACCGGTTTTTTTTGTCACCACAGAACCGTGGCTATGCGTGGGCTACCGCTCTGCGGTTTAGGGGAGCTGATTCCCGGGATTATTCATTTTCCTTTAAACACTGCAAGCTACATTCTTTGATCCTCTTGAAAACCGTCTACGGTCTCCGAATTCATGATTCAGGTTCACCACTGATTACACAGATTATTAAAGATTATTACAGATTGGGGAGCCTGGCTCGTTAATCCCTAATCTCTAACTCCCTAACTCCCTCAATCCCTCTATTTCCTTTATTCTTTTTCCCGCCATCCTCTTCCCCTCGCTCGCCCCTTAGTCCCCTAAAGGGGAAACCCAGCCCGCCGCAGCATTTACTGAGTCCATCTCCTGTCTCCGAATTCAGGATTCATCATTTGATATTCTCCCTCAATCTCTAATCTCTAATTTCTAATCTCTAATCTCTAATCTCTAATCTCTAATCTCTAACTCCCTAACTCCCTCAATCCCTCTATTTCCTTTATTCTTTTTCCCGCCATCCTCTTCCCCTCGCTCGCCCCTTAGTCCCCTAAAGGGGAAACCCAGCCCGCCGCAGCATTTACTGAGTCCATCTCCTGTCTCCGAATTCAGGATTCATCATTTGATATTCTCCCTCAATCTCTAATCTCTAATCTCTAATCTCTAATCTCTAACTCCCTAACTCCCTCAATCCCTCTATTTCCTTTATTCTTTTTCCCGCCATCCTCTTCCCCTCGCTCGCCCCTTAGTCCCCTAAAGGGGAAACCCAGCCCGCCGCAGCATTTACTGAGTCCATCTCCTGTCTCCGAATTCAGGATTCATCATTTGATATTCTCCCTCAATCTCTAATCTCTAATCTCTAATCTCTAATTCTCCTAATCTCTAACTCCCTAACTCCCTCAATCCCTCTATTTCCTTTATTCTTTTTCCCGCCATCCTCTTCCCCTCGCTCGCCCCTTAGTCCCCTAAAGGGGAAACCCAGCCCGCCGCAGCATTTACTGAGTCCATCTCCTGTCTCCGAATTCAGGATTCATCATTTGATATTCTCCCTCAATCTCTAATCTCTAATTTCTAATCTCTAACTCCCTAACTCCCTCAATCCCTCTATTTCCTTTATTCTTTTTCCCGCCATCCTCTTCCCCTCGCTCGCCCCTTAGTCCCCTAAAGGGGAAACCCAGCCCGCCGCAGCATTTACTGAGTCCATCTCCTGTCTCCGAATTCAGGATTCATCATTTGATATTCTCCCTCAATCTCTAATCTCTAATCTCTAATCTCTAATCTCTAACTCCCTAACTCCCTCAATCCCTCTATTTCCTTTATTCTTTTTCCCGCCATCCTCTTCCCCTCGCTCGCCCCTTAGTCCCCTAAAGGGGAAACCCAGCCCGCCGCAGCATTTACTGAGTCCATCTCCTGTCTCCGAATTCAGGATTCATCATTTGATATTCTCCTAATCTCTAATCTCTAATCTCTAATCTCTAATCCTAATCTCTAATCTCTAACTCCCTAACTCCCTCAATCCCTCTATTTCCTTTATTCTTTTTCCCGCCATCCTCTTCCCCTCGCTCGCCCCTTAGTCCCCTAAAGGGGAAACCCAGCCCGCCGCAGCATTTACTGAGTCCATCTCCTGTCTCCGAATTCAGGATTCATCATTTGATATTCTCCCTCAATCTCTAATCTCTAATCTCTAATCTCTAATCTCTAATCTCTAACTCCCTAACTCCCTAACACCCTAATTTTTCCCTTTCTCTACGCCCTGTATAGTTTAGGCAGAGTTCGGGGCTTCGTTATTTTTAAGGAGTCTGTTATTGAAACGGGATCCCACCCCCACCTTCCAACCGACCGCCCTTTATGACTTTCACCCTCCAAATCTCAGCGTGCCTTTTTCCGCATTTTGACGAAAAGTTATCAACTCACCTGAAATAAGTATATCCTTTTTGATGAATGCCTTCAATAATCATCTTTTTTTCATCTCACTGCAATAATATTTCAGTCCTTTTTTGTATAGGGAAACCACCTTTTTCACCACGGTTGAATCCGTCACTACTCTGATTACCGGGGTATGATTAAAACGCTTCGGGGTGACTTTCAGCGATGAACTGTCTCCAATCCTGTCTCCCTTCTCTTGTCTCCCTGCCCTACGTTCGAAAAACCTCCCTAAATGTTTGTTAATAAAAAAACAGAAAGCAAATATCTGTATGGCAGGGGTATAAGCTCATGCGGGAATGGATTATTGACGAATATCCTTTGTTAAATTGAAGGGATTTAGTAACGTTGTACTCCCAAAATTCGAAAAATTCCGGCTCTTTTTACCGGTAAGTAAATCAAAAACTGTTAGTTATGCCCATCAATAAGAAAATACTGGAATTAAAGAAGAGGAGAGAGTTGGTTCTCCAGGGTGGAGGTGAACAGGCTATTCAGAAGCAGACTGCCATGGGTAAGCTCACTGCCCGGGAGAGGATACTGTCGCTCCTGGACAAGGATACCTTTAACGAATACGACCTTTTTGTTGAGCACGATGCACGCGATTTCGACATGGACAAGAAGACTCTCCATGGTGACGGTGTGATTATCGGTACCGGTACCATTCATGGCAAGCCGGTTTGTATCTTTGCACAGGACTTCACCGTTGCCGGCGGTTCGCTGGGTCTGATGCATGCCCGTAAGATCACCAAGATCATGGATCACTCGCTGAAAATGCGTATGCCGCTTATCGGGATCAACGACTCGGGTGGTGCACGTATCCAGGAAGGGGTGAACTCACTGGCAGGTTACGGGGAGATATTCTTCCGGAATACTTTGGCTTCGGGAGTAATACCCCAGATCTCTGTGATCCTCGGACCGTGTGCAGGAGGTGCCGTCTATTCTCCGGCACTTACCGATTTTGTGTTCGTAGTGGAAAAGATTTCCAAAATGTTTATCACCGGTCCTGAGGTCATCAAAACCGTTCTGGGCGAAGAGATCAGCATGGAGGAACTTGGAGGTGCCAGGGTACACAGTGAGATTACGGGTAATGCCCATTTCTATGCTCAGAGTGAAGAAGAGTGTTTTGCCCAGATCAAGAAATTGCTTGAATTTCTACCGTGGAGCAATACGGAAAAGCCTCTGCGTACTGCACCAAAACCCCCAAAGAAAAGTTTTGACATCACCACCATCGTGCCTGATGATCCCCGTCAACCTTATGATGTGAGAGACCTGATCAGGGCCATTGTCGACGATTCGGATTTCCTGGAAGTACAGGAATTATGGGCGGCCAATATTGTGATAGGCTTTGGAAAGCTTGGCGGTGAAACAGTGGGTTTTGTTTGTAATCAGCCTCTTGTTCTTGCAGGAGTGCTCGATGTCGATTCTTCCGACAAAGCTGCCCGGTTTATCCGGTTCTGTGATGCTTTTAATGTGCCGATCATTACCCTTGTGGATCTTCCGGGGTATCTGCCGGGAGTTGACCAGGAACATGCAGGTGTAATCCGTCATGGTGCCAAGATCCTGTATGCTTACAGTGAAGCCACCGTTCCCAAGATTACTGTCATCATCCGTAAAGCTTACGGAGGCGGATATATAGCCATGAACTCGAGGCATCTGCGGGCCGACTTCGTCTTTGCGTGGCCTTCAGCGGAAATAGCCGTTATGGGACCGGAAGGTGCGGCTAATATTATCTTCCGTAAGGAGATCGCTTCGGCTGAAGATCCCGAGAAGATGCGTAAACAAAAAGTGAAGGAATACAAGGATAAGTTTGCCAATCCTTATGTGGCGGCAGCCAAGGGATACGTCGACTCGGTGATTGAACCCAATGAAACCAGGAACCTCCTGCAGCATGCCGTTGAAGTGTCCTCCAGGAAGGAAATCGTTATGCCAAGGAAAAAACACGGTGTTCCACCTTTTTAACAAAGTAGATTATGGCTTTAAATAAGACAATAAAAAAAGATAAGGCGGAAGAGGATCCCTGTGGACAGAAAATCCGGTGCAAATCATTGGTCATTGAAGGCACAAAATACCGCACCATCCTGACCGGTAAGTTTGAGAACCGTAAATCATGGGAAGCGCCTGATCCGAAAAAGATCCTTTCCTATCTTCCGGGCACCATCATGAACGTATTCGTGAAGCAAGGCCAGAAGGTTAAAAAAGGAGATCCGTTGGTCATCCTCGAAGCTATGAAGATGCGCAACAAGGTGAATATGCCGGTTTCGGGAACCATCAAATCCCTGAATGTAAAAACCGGCGATACCATCCCGAAAGGATTCGTCATCATCGAAATCAAATAGAACCCGGTCTTCGGTTTCCCGCTAACCATTCTTATTGACGAGGTATCAGGGAATCCCACACACGGAATACAGGAGATATGGGCAAACCAGTTGCCTTGTTATTTTGTATGTATTTCCGGTGTTAAGGTATTACGGTTAAAAGATGGTGAAGGGATAGTATATAAAGTACACGGTGCAAACCGGGCTCTATAATAATTTATTAATGGTACAATTATTGGCCGGAAGAGTCTTATAAATATAACGTATTTCTAAAATGTGTTATTTACACATTTTTATAAATCAGAGCACATCATTATCTTCGATAAATAGTTTCATATTAAAAATATACTGAATAAAATACCTAAAGAATAGCATCAAAAAAATATAAATATTCATTGGTGTCCGGTAAACCGAATAGATGTTGCACACCCTACGGGGCGCCGTGTTTGATGTCGTGCATCGTTCTATCGCTCGCTGCCTCCTATGGGAGGCTTTGTTCATCGTGATTGCGAAATTTTGTGATCAAAATGTTGATCGTTGTCACGAAATGGCTAATTATCAATCAACATATAATCCAAAAAGACCCCAGGGGGGTCAGAGAGCGATAGAATATTTGACAGGAAAGGTTCCCCGGCGCCCCGTAGGGTGTGCAATCAATTTTGATAAGAAAATAAAAGAAATCTACATGAAATTCCATAATCTTTGAAAAAAGGGGCCTCGCTTTTCATATTTAATTCTATACCGCAGATCATTCAATCAGTTCTTTAAAAATTATTAAAAATTGAACAAATGAAAGGAGAGCATTACCCGGATATACACGCATAATTACCCTAACCAAAAACCCCTTCGGGATTTTCGCCGGACGAACGAATCCTGTCATTGTGCCGTACCTGACGAACTAACCAGATTTGTCAGAATGAAAACAAAACGACCTCCATTACATTGTGTGCCATTCAAAAATCAAATGAGACCTTGTTTGAGCTTAATTATATTCGAACGCATATAGAATAATGTTTCAGAGTAAAATTATATTAAATTGCATATAATTTTGTATATTTATACAAATTTATATTTAAAAGCATATAATGAAAACCCTTGCAGAGTTTGTCAAAGACCGGAGAAAGGAAGTTAATCTGACTCAGGAAGAATTTGCGGAACGTGCAGGCGTGGCACTAACGGTAGTGCGTAAGATCGAACAGGGGAAAACGAATCTGAATATGGATAAGGTTAACCTGGTTCTTCAAATGTTTGGACATGAACTGGCGCCAGTTAATCGTAAAGATCTGAATGAATGAGACAGGGCAAGGTATTCTATAAAGATCATTTGGCCGGTATCATTACAGAAACGAATGATGGCGAATATGTATTTCAGTATGATGATCAATACGTAAAAGATCATCCGGATGAATTTATCACTTTCACGATGCCTGTTTCGGATAAACCATATACCGAGAAGCGGCTCTTTCCGTTTTTTGAGGGATTGATCCCGGAAGGATGGTTATTAGATATCGCTTCCGAAAGCTGGAAGATCAATAAGAATGATCGCATGGGATTGCTTCTGGCCTGTTGTCAGAATTGTATCGGTGCAGTGAGTGTGGTATCCATAACTGAAGAAGATGGAGCATAGATGTTTATATTGTTACGAACCTGTCGAAGGCGAACCGGACTTTCACAAGAGGTGTTCAATGGATTTCTTTGGAACGCCAACACCTCCGGAGATGAAATACTCGCTTGATCAAATGGATGAACTTGCAAAAAAGGTGGTAGAGCGAAGTATTGCAGTCCCTGGTGTTCAGCCAAAACTATCTATGTCCGTGGTAAGGAATACCAGGGAGAATTCGGAACCAAGGTTGACTGTAATTGGGGCATTGGGCGGACAATATATTTTTAAACCCCCTTCATTCAGATTTTCCGAAATGCCTGAAAACGAACATGTAACAATGCGAATGGCAGAATCTTTCGGAATCAGGGTAGTACCTTCCTCGTTGATCCGCTTATCATCCGGAGAACTGTCCTATATAACGAAAAGAGTTGACCGGAAAGAAACCGGAGAAAAGATACACATGATCGATATGTTTCAAATCACGGAAGCGTTTGATAAGTATAAAGGCTCCATGGAGAAAGTTGGAAAAGCATTGGACATATACTCCGGCAACACTTTGCTAGATAAAATCTTTTACTTTGACCTGGCTCTTTTCTCCTTTCTAACCGGAAATAATGATATGCACCTGAAGAATTTCTCTATGATTGAAAGTCCTTCGGGTTGGGTGTTATCACCTGCATACGATCTTTTAAATGTTGCGATTTTGTTACCGGAAGATACAGAGGAACTTGCCCTGACATTAGCCGGGAAGAAAAAAAAGTTGAAGCGGGAACATTTTGAACAATTTGCAGAAGGATTAGGATTGAATCCTAAACAGATCAAAGGTGCTTTCAGTCGAATGATAAAGAATAAATCAGGTGCCTTCGATTGGATTGACCTGTCTTTCCTGTCAAACGATATGAAAACGGCCTATAAAGCGTTGCTTGAAGGAAGGTATAAGCAATTAGGACTAAAAGAATAAAACATTAGACGATGGCTCAATCAATAAAAGATAACTACAATGCCATCTTATATATAATTGAAAAACCCGGATTTTAACAACCGGATCAGTGAGATAAAAGTACCTCTATTGCATATTTCATGCTAATTCTTCCATCGATTCAGATAATCTGTTTTTCCCTGAATCTTTATCCGTAATCTTTCTAAATTGACAGATGATTTTCTTTTTTTTCTAAACTCAGTTGTAACTTATTTTTTAATTGATGATCGGAATTTGAAAGTATTAGTTCGGAAACCGGCGCTGTAATTAATATAAGTTATGGCTCAATAAATAAAAATTAACTACCATGGTACTTTGCATAAAATTATTCCGTAATATTTTTAGTGTAGTGTTGCTACTTGCACTGAGTAAGACCCTATTCTCGCAGGATTATATTTCCATGAATTTTAATGATGGCGTTTGGGATGAATATTTTACTGAACCACCACCGGGTAATTCAGAAGAGATAACAAAATTTTGTTGTGGTGATACAACTATTGGCAACCTTATGTATTATAAATTATATGAAGAAAAGCTGGTCGAGCCATATTTGGGAGATCACTATTATACACCCAGCTCATTAATCGGATTTATTAGAAATTCAGAGAATAGAACCGTTCAGTATATACCCAAAGGAGAGAAGGATCCAGTAACAATATATAATTTTAATGTTAGTTTGGGTGATACTATTTATGGCGTTAATCAGTGGGAATATTTCGTGGTTAAAGTAATAGACTCTGTTGAAATCGCTGGTCGTTATCATAAAAGATACAGCGAATTTGGCTTTGGCTATCCTGACAATCCCTGTGGACCTTCGTTAGTTGAAGGTGTAGGGTACTCAAATGGACTATTAGGATATTCATTACCGTTCAATAATTGTGGAGAAGTTATGTATTTCTTAGGTTCATATTGGGAATGTTCTGATCAGGATTCGGTTTGTGATAACTGTAATTTGTTATCTCTTAAAGTCAGGAATGATTCATATCAAAAACTGAATATTTACCCAAATCCTTTCCATGATCATCTTACTATCCGATCAGACCGGGCATTGACGGCAATAACCGTTTATGATATATATGGTAAGGTGGTTTATGAAGAAAATTCCCTGTTCACGACAAATAAAATCCTGGAAACCGGAGATCTGGCTCCCGGCCTGTATTTCATCTCGGTGCAGTTTGCGGATCATTCTTTTTATTCGATGAAGGCTATGAAGATCAGATAGGGGAAGTTATGGGGAAAGGGATAATCGGGACATTATTCCTTCGTTCCACCTCACCCCCCCGGCCCCCTCTCCTGGAAGACGAGGGGGTGTTCACTCCGATTAACTTAGTTGTAAAACGAACCGTTATGTGGTAATGTGTTAACGGAAATTCAGGTGAGAGAAACGGTCATCACAACGAATTAACTCATTAGAAGAGAAGCCCCTCTCCAGATGCGGGGTTGGGGAGGGGTGGAAGAGCGGAGAGAAGTGAGCATGTGCTAACTGCCGACAGCTTTACCGGAGTACTACCGTTAAGTTATGGGTCGCCGGCGTTTTTACTGATCCCCGCCCAGTTGATAATTAAACGCCATGCTATACCGCAAATTCCTTCTACATTCTTAATTTTGTAATTCAGGCCGGTAGCTTTGGGCTGTAAGTTATTATATGAATATGCTGTGAATTGCCCGGGCAGAATTGTCCGGTTCCGTTTGCACTTCAGTCACGGATCATGAAAAAATGGATTGCCTCCGTATGTGTTCTCTTGTTCCTCTTTAACATGGAGGGATACTACATCTGGTTCGGTGTACAGAGATCACGGATCAAAGCGGAAGTACGGCAGGTGATCGGCAGAGGGGAAGCGGATGATCAGCTTACCGTTATCACCGTGAATAACCCATCGGATCTGGACTGGGAAAAACCGGGAAAGGAATTCCGGTATCACGGGGAAATGTACGATGTGGTACGTTCCGGCAGCAAAGAAGGCAAAACGGTTTACTATTGTTTTAACGACCGGAAGGAGAGCCGGCTGGTCTCGGCCTTTCAAAAGATTCGTACAGATAAGGAAACCACGAACAAAATCCTGGCCGGCTTCGACAACAAATATTTACCCGACGAACACGAACCGCTTATCCGGCCGGGTTCTGTGGAAAGGTCTTTCGTCAACTTCGTGCCACATTACCATGGAGTTTTTCCAACCACTCCGGCGCCACCGCCGAAAGGGTCCTGATTCCGGGTTAGGGTTTTTCGTAACGAATTAATCTGTGGTGATGAGAGAGTTATGGAGTTATGGAGTTATGGGGTTATGGAGTTATGGAGTTATGGAGTTATGGAGTTATGGAGTGTCAACCACTAATCTCCAATCACTAATCTCCAACTACTAATCTCCAACCCCTAATCTCCAATCCCTAATCTCCAACCCCTAATCTCCAACCCCTAATCTCCAATCCCTAATCTCCAATCCCTAATCTCTAATCCCTAATCTCTAATCCCTAATCTCTAATCCCTAATCTCTAATCCCTAATCTCTAATCCCTAATCTCTAATCCCTAATTTCTAAATCCAACACCATGAATAAACCACTATACATCATTCTGTTTCTTTCATCCCTCTACAACCTGTCATTCAGCCAGACCGAAAAGAATGACAGTCTGAAAAATGTCAACCTGGAAGAAGTGGTTGTCACCTCGAACCGGGTGCCGGTAATGCTTAAGGATAATCCGGGTGCGATATCCCTCGTGCGGTCGGTTCAGCTTGCGGAAATGCCCAAGGGTATTGGCGCCGAAGAAGCCCTGCGCCTGGTGCCCGGGGTCAGGATCGACAATCAGCATGACGGGGAGCGGGTGCATATCTCGATCCGCGGGCAGGGTATCCTTACCGAGCGAGGTTTGCGGGGTATCGGCGTGCTGCTCGACGGGATCCCGTTGAACGATCCGTCGGGGTTTGCTCCTGATCTTTACGACGTCGACTGGTCGACGGTAAGGAAGATCGAAGTACTTCGAGGTCCGGTAGCCGGGTTGTACGGCGGTGGCGGGGCTGCGGGACTGATCAATATCACGACCCAAAACGGTGGTCCGAAACCCCTGCAGGGTGAACTTGGTCAGACCGTTGGCTCCAACGGTTTCTCCAAATCGCTGGTGCAGATCGACGGTACCGAAGATCCCCTGGATTACCGGGTGAGCTATTCGCGCTCCAAAGGGAACGGTTACCGCGATCACCAGGCGTTCTGGGCCAACAACCTCTATGAAAAAGTCAATTTTCATCCCTCGGAGAAACTGACCATCACACAGATCATTGCCCATACCGATTATTTTCAGCAAAACCCCGAAGGACTTAGTCTCGATCAGCTGAGTAATCCACGGCAGGCCAATCCCGATGCGGTTCCCTTCAACGAGTACCAGAAGACGAACCGGACGACCATCGGTTTTCACGGGATGTATAAGATCAGCCAAAAACAGGACATCCAGGCTACATCTTACCTGCGTTCCTGGCGGTACAAGGAAACCAGCAACAAGGCGGCCGAATACCGCGACATCACCAATCCGGGTATGAATGCCCAGTATAACCTGCACCTCGGTAACGACTTGGTGAAACATACCTTCAGCCTGGGGTCCGACCTGGAATGGCAGACCATCGGCATGTACAAACTGCAGAGTGCAGCCGACCCAAACCGGGTCGAGAGTATCGATGAGACCAACATCGAGACGAGCAACCTCCTGGCCAACCAGGTCATCTCGCAACGCAGCGCCGGGGTATACGGTCTGTATAATCTGGAAATCGGGAAGTTCAGCCTGATCGGGAACCTGCGCTACGATGCCAACTACAATGAGCTTACGGATAAGATGGCCGGTCTTGATACCGCCAAAACAAACAAGGATTTTTCGAACGTATCCGGCAGGGTAGGCGTGAGCTATCAGCTGACCGGTAACCTGACGGCTTATGCCAACTGGAGCCAGGGTTTCATGCCGCCGTCAACCGAAGAGCTGGCCAATAACCCGGTCGGATATTCGGGTTTCAACACCCACCTGGTACCTTCCACGTCGAACTGTTATGAGATCGGTGCCCGTGGATTTTTCGGCAACCTTCTGAACTTCGAACTCACCGGCTTTTACATGAAGACCGAAAATGATTTCTTCCGGTTTAAGCAGTCGGGACGCGGCAACCAGGAGGTCTTTTACGGGAATGCAGGGAACAGCAGACGGTTCGGCATCGAATCCTTCGTGTCTGTTAATATCCTGCAGAACCTGAGGTTACAGGCTGTCTATACATATGCCAACTATGAGTATACGTCTGCCACGGTCGACCCGGTGTATACCGATGCCAGCTACGTGCTGACCACTCCTCCCGATGTAGGGCAGTGGCTGCCGAATTCACCCCGGCACCAGCTTTATGCCGAGCTCGTGTATTCCGTTACGAAAAACCTGTCCGTGACGCTGAGCACCGAATACCAATCGAAATGGGCTATCTACACTGATGCCAAAGCCTATCACAACGAGCTGGATCCGGCCGTATACCGGAACTGGCAGGACGGCTTCAACCTCTATCATGCCCGGGTTTCGTATAAATGGAGCCTCTGGAAGCTCAACGGCGATGCCAGCGTGTTTTTCCGCAACCTGGCCAACACGGAATACATGGCCTTCACCGAACCCGATCCGGACGGCAATTCGTACCAGCCGGGACCGGGAAGGGAGATATTCGGGAGTATTACGGTTAAATTTTAGGTGAAGGCGGGGTTTTCAGTCTAGATTACACAGTAAGAGTTCACCACAGATCCCGATAACTATAAGGGACAGGTTACACAGATTAATATTAAGAGATAAGAAATGGGGAAGTGAGTGAGATTACCTGAGAGTTCTACGTTTCAGAACATAGTTTATCGGAGTGAACACCCACTCGCCTTCCAGGAGAGGGGGTCTGGGGGGAGAGGTGGAACGAAGGAATGGAGCCTGTGAGGTCCCGAAAATATCAAAATAACTCATTTAAGCTTCTCCACTCTTCCACTCTTCCCCTGAGGGAGAGGGGCTTGTCTTCTAATGAGATAAGTTGATATGAGAGCACTTTTTTAATTAAGTTTTCTTGTGCAACGTTACCGGATAATCGTTCGTTTCAGAACATAGTTTATCGGAGTGAACCCCCACTCGCCTTCCAGGAGAGGGGGCTGGGGGGAGAGGTGGAACGAAGGAATGGAGCCTGTGAGGTCCCGAAAATATCAAAATAACTCATTTAAGCTTCTCCACTCTTCCACTCTTCCCCTGAGGGAGAGGGGCTTGTCTTCTAATGAGATAAGTTGATATGAGAGCACTTTTTTAATTAAGTTTTCTTGTGCAACGTTACCGGATAATCGTTCGTTTCAGAACATAGTTTATCGGAGTGAACCCCCACTCGCCTTCCAGGAGAGGGGGTCTGGGGGGAGAGGTGGAACGAAGGAATGGAGCCTGTGAGGTCCCGAAAATATCAAAATAACTCATTTAAGCTTCTCCACTCTTCCACTCTTCCCCTGAGGGAGAGGGGCTTGTCTTCTAATGAGATAAGTTGATATGAGAGCACTTTTTTAATTAAGTTTTCTTGTGCAACGTTACCGGATAATCGTTCGTTTCAGAACATAGTTTATCGGAGTGAACACCCCCTCTGCCTTCCAGGAGAGGGGGCTGGGGGGGAGAGGTGACACGAATGCGAACTTAATTGATCCTCAGACAAATACATTCATCTTATCTTCTATCTCACCTTAAACCTGTATGTTCCCGAACCTACCGTGAATACGGCAGCCCGCGAATTCAGTCTCACTAGTTTTACATCTGGTTCTTCATCTTTCGCTTTACCTTTGGAAAGAAGCTGAACATCACCTTCATAAATATCAGGAAGGGCATTTTCGAGCACAGGAACGTAAATCGTAGCTTTGGCATTGGCCGGGATGGTGACCTCGAGATTCACTTCGCTTCCTGACCGCTCCCACGATGAACTGATCTTCCCGCGCACAGAATGGTAGCTGCCTTTGGCCCAGGTGAGGTCGCCTACGATGGAGGGTTTGATGACGATATCGCTGAAGGCCACCGAGCTGTCGGACTGCTGGATCCCAAGCACCGATTTATAGAACCATTCGCTCACCGATCCGAACATAGGGTGGTTCTTGGAATCGTGTTCCTGGATATCCCAGTTTTCCCATAACGTCGTTGCCCCATTTTCGATCATATAGCCGTAGCCCGGGAAATCCCTCTGGTTGAGCATCAGGAACGAGATGTCGTCCCGGCCCTGGTCACTGAGGTAGTTGAGCATCATCTTGGTGGAGAAGATGCCGGTGGTAAGGTGGCCATGCCGTTCGACCTGTATCTCGTTGAGAAGCTGCTGCATGGCTTTGCGCCTGAGATTCGGCGGCAGAAGGTCGTAGTACAGGGCGAACACCTGGCAGGCTTCGTAGCCGGTGTATACTATACCGGTTTCTTTATCGACGAACTTATCGATGAAGGCTTGTTTGATGTCTTCAGCCAGTTTATTGTACCTGGCTGCATCGTCGGTTTTACCCAGGATCTCAGCGAATTTTGCCAGGATGATCACGTGGTGGTAGTAGGCTGAAGTTGCCGATACCGGACGTGGCCGCTCATCCACGCTGTTATGGTCACCGATGCCGTCCATGACAAGATTATCAGGTGAATGGTCATGAAGGAAGTCAACAAGTTTTTTCAATGCCGGGTATTGTTCCCGGACGATATCGAGGTTTCCGTAATATTTGTAAAGCTGCCACAGCAGGAAAGGGTGGGCGAGGGTCCATCCCACAGGTCCGGCGCCTTTCTCGAAACCGCGCTCGTTGATGCTGTTGTCGGGGGCACATTCTGTCATGGCCCCGTCCGGCAGGGCATCGCGTTCGAAGTCGCGGACCGACTTCTGGTAGAAATTGCTCATGTCGAAATTATTCATGAACGCTTCGCTGACAGTGACCATATCGCCTCCGTAACCGAATTTTTCGCGGGCGGGGCAGTCGGATTCAACACTGAATACGTTGCTCAGCATGGCCCATTCGGTGATGTGCTGTATCTGGTTGAACAGGTCGTTGGAGCACTGAAATTCGGAAACGTCTTTGATATCGGAATGCAGCACAAGACCTTCGAGATCGTTAATGGACGGTTTATAAGGCAGCCCGGTGACTTCCACATACCGAAAGCCGTGAAAAACGAAACGGGGTTCGAAGGTTTCAACGCCTTTGCCTTTGCTGTAGTACCGGTCTTCCTGCCAGGCCACATCGGGGGCTCCGGGGCCTCCCTGTCCGGGATGCTTGATCTGGCCGGCAGCGGTGGTGTTGACATTGATGGAATGATCGGGATCCACTACTTCTGCAAAACGGAACCGGATCTCCGTACCTGCCGGTGTCTTGCTGAGAAACCGGATCTCACCGGCAAAGTTCTGTCCGAGGTCATAGACATATACGCCGGGTTTGGGTTCCATGAGCTGAACAGGGTGAAGGGTTTGGAACTGTCGTACCGGCGGGATATATTCCCAGGTGAGCTTGCCGGCCGGGCCTTCAGCTTTCTCAGCGTTCTTCCAGCCCTTGTCGTTAAAATCCGGTGTGTCCCAGCCAGGCTGTTCCATAGCGGCATCATACCATTCCCCGAGGTAGATGTTATTCCTGACGATCGGGCTTTGTGAGGTTTTCCAGCTTTTATCACTGGCTACCATATCAGATGTGCCGTCGGCATAATCGATTAAAAGCTGGCAGCGCAATACCGGCTGGCCGATGGTGAGCACTTTCCTGAGGTCCCTGCCGAAAACCCTTAACGGGAGAGGGTTGTACCATCCGTTGCCGAGGATGACTCCGATGGCGTTCTTTCCCTCTTTCAATTCATTCGTTACATCATGAACGTTATAGTACACCGTTTTGGCAAATTGCGTCCAGCCCGGATCGAGGCGGATGTCATCGGCCCTTTCACCGTTGATGTAGACGTCATTGTAGCCCAATCCGCAGATATACAGCCTGGCCCTGGTGATCTTTTTGCTGACGTCGAACGTCTTCCTGAACATCGGCGCCGGGATGCGCTTGTAGAAGTCTTCATCTTTAGCCGGGGCAATGGTTCCGTCTCCGATCCATGACCCTTTCCAGTCACTTTCGCTGAACAGTCCGGTCTCAAACCAGTTCTTTTCCGTCCAGGGAGATGCGTTCCCGTTACCGTCCCAAGTACGTACTTTCCAGTAATACCGGGTGGCCGGTTTCAGGGCTTTGCCGCCATATTTAATCTCAAGGCTCTGATTGGATTCCACTTTCTGCGAATCCCACAGGTTGCCATTGTCATCGTTGATATCTTTTGCATTATCCGATACGATCACCTGGTAAGCGGTCTGTACCGCGTTCCGGTCCAGGTCCGCCACCTCCCATGAGAAAACCGGGGTGACATCGATGCCCAGCGGGTGTTCGATATAATTCACTTTTAACGCAGTCGGGTGCAGGCAGGATGGCCTGTGAAACGTATGATGCCAACAGAAAAACGAAAGTGATGATACAGGTTTTCATAGGATGCGGAAATGTTTATTTGTTGATTTGTTTATGCGTTGATTTGTTTATTTTACCACAGATACCGATGGTGATTGATGCCGATTACAAGCTTGATTTCAGGCTGACATCCTGTCTTCTCTAACTCAATCCCTCAATCCCGTAATCCCTCAATCCCTAACTCCCAACCTCCCCCCGCTCACCCCTTAGTCCCCTAAAGGGGAAACCCAGCCCACCGTGTCTTCTCTAACTTAATCCCTCAATCCCTAATCCCGTAATCCCTCAATCCCGTAATCCCGTAATCCCTCAATCCCGTAATCCCTCAATCCCTAACTCCCAACCTCTCCCCGCTCACCCCTTAGTCCCCTAAAGGGGAAACCCAGCCCACCGTGTCTTCTCTAACCCAATCCCTCAATCCCTCAATCCCGTCAATCCCGTAATCCCGTAATCCCTCAATCCCGTAATCCCGTAATCCCGTAATCCCTCATCCCGTAATCCCGTAATCCCTCAATCCCTAACTCCCAACCTCTCCCCGCTCACCCCTTAGTCCCCTAAAGGGGAAACCCAGCCCACCGTGTCTTCTCTAACCCAATCCCTCAATCCCTCAATCCCTCAATCCCGTCAATCCCGTAATCCCTCAATCCCGTAATCCCTCAATCCCTAACTCCCTAACTCCCTCCCCAACTCCTAACTCCTAATCCCTAACTCCCAACCTCTCCCCGCTCACCCCTTAGTCCCCTAAAGGGGAAACCCAGCCCACCGTGTCTTCTCTAACCCAATCCCTCAATCCCTAATCCCTCAATCCCTCAATCCCTCAATCCCTCAATCCCTCAATCCCTAACTCCCCCTAATATTCAATCAAATAATAAAACGCCCTGGTCGTCTTCCCGTCGATATGGATCATATTTCCCTCCGGTTTGATGGTTTTATTTGTCAGCCGGCCCACATGATCAAGAACGGTAATTTTGGGCTTTCCGGTATGTTTCAATGACAGGGTGACGCTGACCGGTTCCATCAGCAATGGGGCAGTACCGGTCGACAGGAGCTCCGTTTCGTCGGCATTGTACGTCATGCCTGTATTCCTTGCCCGGGCGATGGTGGTGACCAGGAGGCGGTGGGCCTGGCTGATGTCTTTGTCCTTTTCCAGGCTGGTGACGAGCACGATGGCAAAGGGATTGTCGACCGTCAGGGTCATATCTCCCAGGTCCAGGGCTTTTCCGCCGGCGAAACCGACCACACCTTTGGTTCCGGGGGTATTAATGGTGAAGAACCCTTTTCCTGAATAATCCCACACCAGCTGACCGGTGGTGGAGGTGATGGTTTTTTGGCTTTCATTCACCCACGGGGTCAGGTCGGGTTTTTTCGTCGGTTCGAATTCGGGGGTGAAAGCAACCTCTACTTTGCCTGCGGCGAGGGCTTCAGGAGGGACGAAGCCGGCAAAGGATTTCACATCTTTGTTTTGTTTGACGATATCGGTGAACCCCAGTTTACCTTCTTCGAGTGACGGGATATTGACATTTCTCACCGACACGGGCTTCCCTTCCTCTACATCGCCGCGATAGATCAGGCGGGTAATGACCGGGTAAAGTCCCATCTGCAGGGGCGTGTCGGTGTTGAATACCCCGTGGTTGGGGGCTTCAAGATCTTTGGTGAGGCCCTGGCTGTTGCAGGCATAGGCAAAGCTGGCGTCCCAGCCCTGGAGTCCGAAGCCGTAGATGCCGATAATGGGGGAGGCTTCGGCGGTCCATTCGTTAGGCAGCTCGCTCATCCATTCCGACATGCTGAAGGGGGCGTCTTTCACCATCTGCATCCCGGTGCCCAGCAGTCCTGACCCCGGATGGCTTACCATCGCCGTGTTCTTCCGGTTGATTTTCCCCGGCTTGATATTGTTTCCTCCGGCGCCTCCGCCGAAATAGTTGTGCCGGTCGACGAAGCCGGCCTGGTAATCGGCGTACAGGTTATAGTAATGGCTCAGGTTATCACCCGCCTGCCAGCAGCTGCCCACAATTTCCCCCTTGTATCCGGTTGCCCTGATGGCTTCGATAAAACGGCTGTAAAAGTTATGCTGGCATTCATACAGGAACCGGCCAGTGTCATAAATCCGCTGCCTGACATTTTTCTTAGCTTCCAGTCCTTCATTGCTGAAAAACCACTGATTGGAAACCGGATAGATGTTTCCGGCTTCAAGGCTCTCGTTGGTCTGGAATTCGGGAAAGGCATTCAGACCATCTTTACCCCAGGCTTTCTCCAGGTTCTCCTGATTCCCGTATTTTTTCTTCAGCCAGTCGGAAAACTGGTTACAGAAGAGTTTTTTATAGGTTGGACATTGTTCCACCCATTTTTCGGTGGTGGGGAAGAAGATGTCGTCTTCATTCTGAAGCTCGATATAGGCGAGGGCCGGCTCATCGGCGTATTTTTTGCCGGTATAGGGGTTGACATGGTTGAGTAGGTTGACCGTTAGTTCAATGCTCAGATCCTGTAGGTCGGGGGCAAAATTTACCAGTCCGATCGTAGACCCTTTAAGGAAACTTGAGCCGGCATTCCTGACCTCGTTATAGGCCAGCATTTTGGCACTGTCGCCTGGTTGCGGACGGTGGCCGTAAATATGGGACCAGCTGAAATAGATCCCTTTTTCTTTGAGCCTGGAATCGAAATAATCCAGTTTCTCCAGCATATCGGGCTGTATATAGGTCGATGTATCGAGATGCGAGTATCCCGACCAGGTCCATTTATGAAAGCGTACAGCGTTTACACCATATTTGGCAAGGTAGTCGGCCCATTTCTCACTGGTTTGTTTATCTACATAGACCCGGTAATCGGCAATGTTCACACCCCAGAATTTCACGGGCGTTCCGTCTTCGAAAACGAAGTGGTCGCCTTTCATCTGCGAGAAACCATGTTTCCCGGCAGGTTTGTCGAGCCACCCGCTCATGTCGATAACGCTCGGGCTGAAATCGTCTTCAGCGGAAAGAGGGAACCAATCTTTGTTGTCCTGTGCATTGACAGGATTCGTGCCGGTCAATAGGATTACAACCAGCATGAAGGATGAAATAGATGATATTTTTTTCATACGGTGCAGGTTTTAAGCGCGGTTTGTTGTGACGGTTTTAACGTTGGGATGCATCACATCTCAACGAACATGGGTATTATCGCCAAAAGTAACAAAAAATGCACGATGATCCTACATAAGGAGTTGATGAGGGGAAATGGAAGTCAGGGAGTCTTAAAAGGCATTTAATGTAGAATCCGGATTACAAATTGAAAGTTCCCTTCGGCTTCAGCGACCGTATTCATTCGCATAAAAGGAACCCTCCTTCTCCCTTGTTCAGCCACCGGGTAACTGTGATGAGGAAATGATCAGAAATTCAAGCATCTTAGCCCACCATGCATTATCTGTTGTATTTATGATAAAATATGATTTTATTTGTTCATAACAATCATTCGAATGTACCGTATATTGATCATTTTATACTGTTTTCTGATGCTTTCCTGCTGTAAATCGCTGAAAAACGATGAAAACAGGGCAGGGTTACATCTCGCTGAAGGCAAAAAGGGTCTGGTGGCAGCAGGAAATACCGGATCATCTGAAGCGGGGACACAGATCCTTAAGGAAGGAGGGAACGCTGCTGATGCTGCAGCTGCGACAATTCTCGCATTGAGCATAACCGATAACAAGGATTTTTGTATCGGAAGTGAAGCTGCACTTTTATATTATGATGCGAAAAGCGGGCAGGTAGTGGCTTTTTCGGGGCAGGGTACAGCACCGTTGAACCCTGCTGCCATCAAATGGTATTATCAACACGGGATTCCCCGGACGTCCATCAGGGCCGCTGCTGTACCCGCCATCGTCGACCTATGCGTCACCGTACTTAAGAAGTACGGTACGATGTCTTTTAAACAGGTGGCTTTGCCGGCCATGAAGCTTCTGAAAAAAAGTGATCAGGCCTGGTGTGCCGATCTGCTTAGGACATTTAAAAAACTGGAAAAGAGTGAGCAAGGCCGGTCAGGCAGCCGGGAAGAAAAGTTACAGGCTGTGTCAGACTGTTTTTACCGCGGTGAAGTTGCAGACTCGCTTGCCGCATGGTACAGAAGGACCGGTGCCTTCCTGACAAAGAAGGACCTGGAAAATTATCACACCAGGGTGGAGAAACCTGTCAGAGTCTCTTTTGATGGTTATGACGTTTATAAATGCAATACCTGGAGCCAGGGACCGGTCCTGCTGGAAAGTCTGTTGCTGCTAAAAGGCTGGGACCTTTACCGGTTGCAGCCGGGATCTGCGAATTATGTTCACCTGCTTACCGAAGCTCTGAAGCTGGCTCTGGCGGACCGGGATACCTATTACGGCGATCCTCTCTTTACGAACGTTCCACTGGATAATCTTCTTTCCGGGAATTATAGTTCCCTTCGCCGGGAGCTGATCGATATTAACAGGGCTTCCATGGCCTGCAGGCCGGGCGATCCGGCAAACATGAAAGCCCTTGCCGACACATCGCATTATATGCCGGTCAGCCACGGGACTACCACTTGTTGTATTGTCGATAAGTGGGGCAATGTAGTGGCCGCCACGCCCAGCGGGTGGGGAAGTACGGCGGGAGATGGCGGATCAACCGGTGTGAAACACGGCACCAGGCTGATCAGTTTCAATACCACTCCCGGCCATCCCAATGCCATTGAGGCCGGTAAACGACCCCGTACAACTCTCACACCCACCATCGTCCTGAAGAACGGAAAGCCTGTACTGGCTGTCAGTATCGAAGGAGGAGATGTGCAGGACCAGGCAGCGCTGGAGCTGCTGCTCGATGCACTCGTGTATGACATGAGTCCCGAAGATGCCCTTGCCAGGCCAAGGTTCTCTACCAACCTGCACCAGGATTCTTTCAATCCAGACAGCCTGAGGGCGGATGCTTATCCTGACAGGCGGATACTGTTCCTGAACCCAGGGTACTCAAAAACAGCAATGGATTCACTTAGAGCGATGGGTCACCAGGTTGAAATATCGGAAGCCAGCGTGGGAACACCGGTGATGATAAAGATCGACCAGGGCACCGGGATGGCATTTTCGGCCACACAACCCGGACAACCCCATTATACACGGTCAGTAAAGTAAACTGATAATCCTGCTAAATATGAAAAAATCAGTCTTTTACTTTTTATGTTTTTCCTTCCCGGTCATCCTGGGTCTGCTGACCAACTGTACACAACCCTCACCGGTACATTTCAAAACAGCCATCACCGCTGATGCCGCTGATGTCATCCGCCCCATTGACGGATTTGGGGTCAACATTACGCCGGCCCAATGGCACGATGGACATCTTAAACCGGTTCTGGACACCCTTGTGGATGACCTGGGTGCGACACTATTCCGGTTCGATTGTACGGGACTGGCCAACTGGCTCGACCCCGCCCGGCGGAACAGCGACGGATCCTGGCCGGAAGTCTATCTCGATAGTGTCTATCATTCCAGAGTTTTTACTGATGCCTGGGCTACTTTCCGCTACCTGAACAGCAAGGGCATCGAACCGTTTTTTAATGTCAGCGGACGGATCCCTCCCGGATTTGGTTACCGTGATGATCCGAAACGTCTGGCCGATTTTGACGGTTATGCAGAAATGGTCGTTTCCATGGTGAAGTGGGCCCGGGAGAAAGAAGATCTCCGGTTTTCCCTTCTGGCCCCTTTTAATGAAACAGATTTCGGCTATCCTGAAGGTCCGTCTATTGACGGAGACACCATTGTGACAGCCATCGAAGCCATAGTGAAAAAACTTGAAGAAAAGGGATTGCAGGATGTTAAACTCATTGTCCCCGATGATGGCAATCCACGTCTATACAAGCTGGAAACAATTTTATCGGATACTTCCCTGGTCGGACATATTTTTGCGTTTGGAACCCACACCTACGGAAATGGCAGTATCGGTGAAAATGAAGACTGGTATCAGAATGAAACCAATTTTGCCAGGTTTGCCAAAATCGTAAAAAGCAGTGCATTCAGTAGTTCGTCTGTCTGGATGACGGAATATGGGGATCTCGATCAGACGGGGCTCATTCCTTATGAATTTTCCTGGAGGTCGACGCGCAGGCTGATGAAAGCATTACGCGACGGTTTTAATGCAGCCCTGGTATGGGATGCCTTCGACAATTTTCATGAACATGATAGTGCCTGGGCAAGATACGGCCTGTTGGCCACCGATACAACAAACTGGAGTTACACACCGAAAAAGCGGTATTTCGCTGCTAAACAGGTGTACCGTTTTGTCAGGCCCGGCTGGAACATGGTGAAGGTAAAATTCCCTGAACCTGAGAAAAATGATGTGTATAAGATGTGGCATGATCCCTTCCGTAATATCCGTATCCAGGCATTTGTATCTCCCGATGGTCGCGATTTCACCGTGGTGTTCATGAATTCCGCTGAACAGGATGTTGAAATGAATATCCGGTTTGACGGGCTCACCGGACCTTTGAAGGATAAAGAGGTACACTTCTTTGTCACAACGGAAAAGAAAAACTGTGAACAGGAAAGTTTCCCAAAGCAAAACGGGAAAAGTGTAACGGTGGTCCTGCCTGAACGGAGTATTAGTACTGTGAGTACGCTGTTGTGAGGTTAGGTAAGAGTTAGGATTGGAGATTGGAGATTGGAGATTGGAGATTGGAGATTAGAGATTAGGGAGGAGAGAAATGGGAAGTTTTGGATTGATGGTGATATATATTGATCCGGGATGTTGCAGATTATGAATGGGCTCCGGATAAGCATGTTGAATCATCGGCAGAGAGAGGAATAACAGAATTGAGAAGGGTGTTATCGGGCATGGACATGGCCGTGCTGTTTACTCATGAAACCGATTATATTTACAGGATCAACCATGAAAACTGGGATAAGCAGATGAAACTCGTCGCTGAAGGTATCCGGTACAATCATCCGATGCTGATGACCTCTGATGATGCTCTTAGGATTGACCGTGCACATAAAACTTCACATCTGGTAAACGGGACCTTTTATCCTGCCGACGGCAGCATATCGATGACCCTTTCCGGTAATACCGAAACAATAACCTACCTGTATGTATTTAAAGAGATGAACGGTAGAATTGAAAAGAAACTGGTTGAAATTCCTGAGTTCACCGACCATTCAGGCCTGAGCATTCCAGACACTGCTGCCGGTCAGTAATCCTTGATATAAATAATGAATAACCAAATACCCTAAATTACACTACCATGAAGACAATGCTCAAGTTATTTTTTCTGCTGGCGGTTACGGGAACGATGCTTATATCCTGCAATCCGTATGTTTCAAAAAAGACGACCAAAGTGCAGGATACCATCCTTCTGAGTGACACAATCCAGTACCATCCGGTCCGGATCGACAAGACCACTCATGCCATTCTTCCCTGGTTTTCTTCAAATCCCGGTGAGTCGTATGATACCGTGTTGATGCTGGTATGGAATTTCTGGGACAATATGCCTGTTGATTCAAACGGATTGAAATATTATATGAATCACCAGGTATGGAAACCCGGACACGATATGAGAGGACTTGGCGGTGACCAGATCAACATGGCGCTTTCATCCTGGACGCTTTTGTATGATTACACAGGTAATCCTGCGGTCCTGGAAAACATGAAATATCTTGCCGACACCTATCTTGCACGGTCACTTTCAGATTCTACGGATGCCTGGCCATATCTTCCCTATCCGTATAATACCGATATCCATTCAGGAAAGTACGACGGTGATATGCGGAATGGCAAAGGTATTCTACAACCCGATAAAGCCGGAAATTTTGGTTATGAACTAATCGTTCTGTATAAGATTACAGGTGAAGAAAAGTATCTGAAAGCAGCGGAACGGATCGGCAACACCCTTGCAGCTCATGTCAAAACCGGAAATAATGATGAGTCCCCTCTCCCTTTCAGGGTGAATGCAAAAACGGGTGATGTGGGTTTGTTCCTTCCGAACAACCAGGAGGAAAGAAAGGAGAAGAGAATCTCACCGGCACTGTATACTTCTAACTGGACGGGTACGATGGACCTGTTCAGGCAACTTGAGACCTTTGAACCAGAGAAGAAGGAAACTTTCCATAAGGCGTTCAACACCATCCTGGACTGGATGAAGGAATATCCGCTCAAGACCAACAAGTGGGGTCCTTTTTTCGAGGACATCCCGGGATGGAGTGATACCCAGACCAATGCCATCACCTTTGCCATGTTCATTCTTCATAACCGTGATCTCTTCCCCGACTGGAAGAATGATGTGAAGAGTATTTTTACCTGGACGTACAAAAATCTTGGCAACCACGAATATGAGAAATATGGTGTCGAAGTGATGAATGAACAGACGGTTTACCGTGTTCCGGGAAACAGCCATTCTTCGAGGCAGGCATCCATTGAATTGTTGTATACCCGTTTGAGCGGCGACACCACTTATCTCACCAATGCCATCAGAACCCTGAACTGGGCGACGTATACTGTCGCCGACGATGGGCGTAACCGGTATATCCGGGACGATATCTGGCTCACCGATGGTTATGGCGATTATGTCAGGCATTACCTGAGGGCCATGGCGGCCTGGCCTGAACTGGCGCCCGATAACAAGGACAGACTTCTCTGCACAACGTCGGTGTTGAAATCGATCAACTATAGTTCTGATTCGATCGATTATGTTACTTTTGACAACGATTCGCATGAAGAACTCAGGCTAATGAAAAAGCCGGAGGGGATAAGTATGGAGGGTGGGGTTATTAAGGAGACTGACCAGGCCCCACAGGATGGCAGCGGCTGGACCTGGAAGCCTCTGGATACGGGAGGTGTACTTCAGGTTTGGCATAAAGGCGGACATACTATTACTATTAAGATCTGACCGATCATTTCTTGTTAAAAAATAACTTAAAATCATGATACGATTTCTGTTGATTTTTCTGGCCGCCGGCTTTCTAACCGCATGCGGGCCGGAGAATAAGAACCTGTCTGAACAAAAAACGCCGGACCATACCGTGAATGTACTCTCCCTGATGAAAAAGCGGATCCTGCTGGATTCTTCCAAAATTTTATTCAACGAACAGGTCACCCCTGAGAATTTTGCAACCGGATGGACCGTGCACCATAGCGAATGGAAGGTGGAAGACGGATGGCTGGTGGGTCGTAACCGTGGCAACTGGCCCGGGATGGCTATCCTGAAACAGGAATTTCCGGGGAATGTACTGGTTGAGTTTGACGCTTCCACCATCGCCCCTTCCACTCATGACATCAATGTGATGTGGAACGGCGAATGGCTAAAAGATAAGGATCAGCGCGGAATGGCCTATGTTGCCGGTCTGCAGGGATGGTGGACCGGGAAAGTAGGCATCGAAAAATCACCGGAATATAAATTTATGACCGGAACCCCGTTGTTTGATTTCGTACCGGGTAAAGAGTATCATATCCAGGCCGGCAGTATCGACGGTCATTGCTTCATCTTCGCCAACGGAAAGCTCCTGCTGGAAACCATGGACCCCAGACCCCATCGATAATCAGAAGTATACACATGTGGGATTCGAAGCCTACTCGAGTGCGATCCGGATTAAGAATATTATTGTCCGGCAGATTTACTGGGAACCGGTGGATATGGAATATGATGCTGAATTTTAAGGGGGATACACCTTCATTGGCTTTTTGTCGTAGGGACGTGCCACGTGGCACGTCTTTCGGTTTGTAACCAATTTTTTCAAAAATCAATCTTTTAAGACACCCTTCTGCTGGAAATTATTCTGTCAATCTCCCCGAATAGATCATCATATCTGTCGGCACATTTTTCAGATCGGGTTTTTCGGTAAACACTCCGAACACCGAGGACCCGCTGCCGCTCATTGAAGCGTAGGCTGCGCCGGCCTGGTATAAGAGTTCTTTCAGGGTCCGGATTTTCGGGTGGATCTTAATCACCGTTTCTTCAAACTGGTTTACAATCCGGTCTTTCCAGTCTGATACCGGCAGACTTATGAGTCTCCTGAGGTCTTCGCCGGGTCGGGCCGGGACAACGCCGGCATACGCTTCCTTGGTTGAAACGGCAAAACCGGGATGCAAAAGGATGATGTATAAGTTTTCATCAATACCGGTGAACGGTTCAAGCTGTTCACCTCTTCCTGAAGCTATGGACGGGATGTTGTCAATAAAAAAAGCACAGTCGCTGCCTATTTCGGAAGCAAGGGTTTTGAGATTATCGTTCCCGATGTTAAGAGAGAAAGAGGAGTCTAACATTTTCAGCATAAATGCGGCATCGGATGATCCACCCCCGAGTCCGGCACCCGTGGGAATGACTTTGTGAAGATGCATGCTCAAAGGCGGGATGTTATAACCGGCCCGAAGAAGATGCAGTGCCTTTATGACCAGGTTGTCTCTCCCGGATGCACCGGTTTCAAGTCCTGAACAATGGAAATCGTCTTCATCGGATTCGACAAACTCCAGGATATCCGATAGTCCAAAAGGAACCATTCCTGTTAAAATGTTATGAAATCCGTCTTTTCGTTTTTCCGTGATATAAAGTCCAAGATTGATTTTTGCATTGGGGAAACTGATCATGGCTGGTAAGGCTAAGTGTTTTAAAACCTGTGTTAAATTTCGGTCTTTTTTTTAACAGTTGTTAATAATAAAATAATTATTTCTGTTTATAAAGTTTGCGGCAAGGATTTTTTTCACGGTGGTAAATATGTCTACCTTTAGACCGCATAAAAATGACATAACAATGGCTGCAAAAACGACCAGAAAAGATAATGGATTTGAAAGACTGAAAGTGGAATATGGCAAAATGCCACCGCAGGCTCCGGAGTTGGAGGAAGCGGTTCTCGGGGCTATTATGATCGAAAGGGATGCCGTACTTTCGATACTGGATATTTTGAAGCCGGAAAGTTTCTACAAGGAAGCTCACCAGAAAATATACAGGGCCATTGTAAACCTGTCCATGAACGAGCAGCCCATCGATATTCTTACAGTCACGGAAGAGTTGAAGAGGCTTGAGGAGCTGGATATTGTGGGCGGCGCATTGTATATCACACAGCTCACCGACAGGGTGGCGTCTGCGGCCCACCTTGAATTTCATGCCAGGATCGTAGCACAGAAATACATTCAGCGCGAGTTGATCAGGGTTTCTTCCGAAATTCAGTCCAGGGCTTTCGACGATACGATTGACGTGGATGAACTCCTCGATTTTTCGGAGGCCCAGCTCTTTGAAATCGCTGAGGGCAACATCAAAAAGGAGACGATGCGGATTAATCTGCTCATTAAGGATGCCATTCACCAGATCGAGGAAGCTTCGAAGCGGGAGGATAGTCTGAGCGGTGTACCGTCTGGTTTTACCAAGCTCGACAGGCTGACCTCAGGGTGGCAGAAATCCGACCTGGTGATCATCGCAGCAAGGCCATCTATGGGTAAAACGGCATTCGTGCTGTCAATGGCGAGAAGTATGGCTGTTGAACACAAACGACCTGTGGCGATCTTCTCCCTTGAAATGGCATCCATTCAGCTTGTCAATCGTCTCATCGTCAGCGAGACGGAACTACCCTCCGACCGGATCAGGAACGGACGTCTTGAACCCTGGGAATGGGAACAGCTTGATTATAAAATTAAAAGCCTCGTTGAGGCACCAATTTTCATTGATGACACCCCGGGCATTTCTGTCTTTGAACTCAGGGCAAAATGCCGTCGTCTGAAAAACCTTTATGATGTGGAGGTGATCATTATCGACTACCTGCAGTTGATGACCGGTCCTGCCGACAAAGGCAGCAGGGAGCAGGAGGTCAGCAATATCTCCAGATCACTCAAAGGGATAGCGAAAGAACTTAACGTGCCTATCATCGCTTTATCACAGCTGAACCGAAGCGTGGAAATGCGTTCGGGAAATAAAAGACCCCAGCTCTCCGACCTCCGGGAATCAGGAGCCATCGAACAGGACGCCGACCTTGTGCTGTTTATTCACCGGCCTGAAAAATACGGTATCGATCAGGATGAGGAGGGAAATTCATTGAAAGGTATTGCGGAAATTATCGTGGCCAAACACCGTAACGGTGCTATCGGGGATGTCACTCTTAAATTCAGGGATGAGTTCGCCAAATTCACCGACCTGGAAGATATCGAACCGATATTTGATGACGGAGGAACTGATCAGGGAATCGTGACCTACGGATCAAAGATAAATCATGAAGTAGGAGGCAAAGGCAAGGCTCGTGGTGATTTCGGTCTCAATACGAATTCCGATTTTGATGACCAGCCTTTCTGATTAAAGGAATTCTTCCAGACCCTTCAGATCCGTAATTTGATATGTCGCTTTGAAGTCTCCCTCTGTCCCGGCCGGATTGAAGAAAACCGTATCGATGCCAAACTGCGAAGCCCCTGTGATATCAACTTCATAGTCATCCCCGATCATCAGACAGTCCTTCTTCCTTGCATTGACCGAGCTCACAGCCCTGCTGAAAATCCTTGTGTCGGGTTTGTTATATCCCAGGGCCTCGGAGGTGAAAACATGATCAAAAAACTCGTCCAGCCCCGAGTTTTTCATCTTTCTGGCTTGAGTTTCCCTGAATCCGTTGGTCAGAATGTACAGTTTGTACCTGGGTCGCAGGTATTCAAGGATCTCTACAGTGTATGGGAAGAGGCGCGTCTTGACGACACTGAGTTCGAGGTATTCGTCACCGATTTGTCGGGCCAGCCCCGCATCACTTAGTTTTCCGTCTTTGAGGGTAAGCTCAAAACGCTTCGACCTCAGAATGTCTTTACTAAGTTCGCCCACTCTGTACTGTGCCCATAAGCGTTCGTTGTGTTTGTGATAACTATTGATGAAGTCCCGGGGTGAAATGAAATAGTCTTTCAGGGCGAATTTCTCAAAGAGGTCGTTCAAGGCTTCCAGGGAGTTGCTCTCAAAGTCCCACAGGGTGCGGTCGAGATCGAAAAAAAGATGAATGTACTTCTTCAAAACGGAATGATTTAATGTAAATCTCACAGGTGATCCGAAACCTCTGTGTTCTATTCAGCCGAAGGGAACGGAAAACAGGGACGAAATTATCTATTTAAATGGTAATGTAAAAATCGGGGCGATGATTTACCGGGTCCCGGATCCGAAACGCGGCACAATATAAACATGTACAAAAAAGCGGTACCTAAAAAAATGAAGCAGTAGAAGCGTAATCAAACTAATTGGTGGGTTACCGGAAGAGCGGCATTAATAAGAGTCTAGGTCAGAATAACGGATGAATAAACGGGGTAAAAGCAGGAAGAAAAGACCTTGGATCTTACTTCCTGCCTGAGTTATTGTCACTTAAGATAGCAGTCAGTTCAAAGGGTTTCAACATCCAGTCTTCAAATTCAAGTGAATTATTGAAGTTTTTCAGTTCCCGTTCACTGCTCCAGTTGGTTCTGAGCATCCAGCTTTCGAAGGCCAGACCTTCACCGCTCATGCCTGCGTTTTCAGAGACGGAACCTTCTTTCATGTTGGAGCCGGAATCAAATAATATGATCCACTGATTCAGATCGGTCATCCAATCTTCAATCTCGATGACATCATCAAATACCGGGTTAAAGGATGAGGAGGATCTTGCAAATGCAGATTTTATCTGTTCAGTGCTTTTGCTGATGAGGTCTTCGGTGTATTTTTCCAGCTCGTAATGTTTGATGGATTTCTGAGAGTAAAGATTCAGGGAGATTAAACCTGCTGCAACCATCATTGCCAAAATGTGTAGCTTCATTCCGATTCGCTGAGTTAATGTTTTCATGGTCATTCTGTTTTGTATTTCTCCGATTTTGACGACAAGTTGACTTGATCACGTTTTGTGCCAAATCTTATAACAAACACGATATCAAATATATACAATCAGAATATGAATTTTGGAATAGATTAAAAGCGAACGCTTTTGTAACATCGGGTGTACGGAAACGGACAAAAGAAGAGGACGGAGTCTTAAATATCATTCCTGCTGGCTCACTGGTCGTTACCTTTTAGTACGATAACGAGTTCGCCTTTTACCCCTTTTTCAGTGTAGTAACTGGATCACATCAAGGAGGCTGCCTCTTACGGTTTCTTCATGGATCTTAGAGAGCTCCCTTGAAACAGACACTTCTCGTAAAGGGCCGAAAACATCGCTAAACTGGTTCAGGGTTTTCAGGAGCCGGAAAGGGGATTCGTAGAAGACCATGGTTTTGACTTCCCCTTTCAGTTCTTCGAGACGTTTCATACGACCTTTTTTCTGAGGGAGAAAGCCCTCAAAACTAAATCGATCGCAGGGAAAACCGGAGTTTACCAGTGCGGGGATAAAGGCAGTGGGTCCCGGAAGGCATTCGACGTCTATATCCAGTTTGACACATTCCCTGACCAGCAGGAATCCGGGGTCGGATATTCCCGGGGTGCCTGCGTCACTGACCAGGGCGATAGTTTCTCCGCTCAGGAGTTGATTTGTGATACCGGCAAGGATCTTATGTTCGTTGAATTTATGAAATGATCTGAGTGGTTTGCTGATATCGTAATGATTCAGCAGGATGGAAGTTTTTCGGGTATCTTCGGCGAGGATAAGATCGGCATCTTTTAGGACATCCAGTGCCCGCAGGGTTATATCCCTGAGGTTGCCAATTGGGGTAGGAACGAGGAATAGCCTGGACATGTCAGGAAGTTAAGAATTTTCGTTTCATAAGAGAGATCAGTTGCAGCACTTCGACACTTTCCATATCCCAATCAAAGTTATCCACCAGGAAATTATAGGCTTCATTGAAATTATCGGCATGTTCGAGGTTATCCATCGTTGCCCTGAACTTCTCGGCATCCCCTTTAAACAGCTCACGAATGAAGAAGAATTTGTCGTTAATCCCCATTGTTCCGCTAATGCTGGTAATGGGAGCCTTGAGCAGCCTCGAGGAAACGTCCTGTTTTTTAGTGCTTTCGGCCAGTTTTTCATTGATGAACGATTTCCGGCTTTGAAATTTCTCAGCCAGGATATGGTTTTCATGGTCAGCAGACCCGGTTTCCGGCTGAGCCTCTGCATTAACCTTGACATTTTCTTTAGTCGCAGTGTTTTCTGATATCTCCGGGCTGGTTTTCACAACGGGCGGGTCAGGGTTTTCCGGTTGCCGTGGTTTATCAATCACGGGTTCAGGCTCTTGTGCTGGTTTGGGCTGTGGTGGTCGGGAGTGAAGCTCCGCTTCGCTGATCGCCCCCGGAGCGGGTGATGATCCCGACATATTTCCTCCGTCCCTGAACATCAGGAGTAATTCATAAACATTCCGTAATTTTGAGAGCGCAAGATCGAGTTCGATATAGGGGATCTCGGAATAATTTTCGAAATTGCCCACAAGTTTTTCTATATCTTGTATATCTTTAGTAATGATTTCGAAGGTATGTTTATATCCCATAATAATTTGCCGGATAATTGGTTCTGTTTGAAATCTTATCACAAAAGTAACGATATTATTACGAATATCTTATTCAATGTTTCTTGAAAATTCGATAAATAAGGAAGAGAAAAGGGGATGGATCGAGGTTATATGCGGTTCGATGTTTTCGGGTAAAACAGAAGAGTTGATCCGTCGGTTGAAGCGGGCCAGGATCGCCAGGCAGAAGGTCGAAATCTATAAGCCCCACATCGATACCCGTTACTCGGAGGTTGAGGTTGTTTCACACGATGAAAATTCCATCGTGTCAACACCGGTGACCACTGCGGCCAACATCCTGCTATTGGCAAATGATGTGGAGGTGGTTGGGATCGATGAGGCCCAGTTTTTTGATAACGGACTGGTGGAAGTTTGCAATATATTGGCCAACCGTGGGATCAGGGTGATTATTGCAGGGCTTGACATGGATTACATGGGAAGGCCTTTCGGACCGATCCCGGGACTCCTTGCTACTGCTGAATACGTCACAAAAGTTCATGCCATCTGTGTGCGCTGTGGAAACCTGGCACAGTATTCACACCGGATGACTGAAGGCGATAAACTTGTTCTTCTTGGTGAAACAGATATTTACGAGCCGCTTTGCCGTAAGTGTTTTAACCGGGAAATGAAAAGTCATAAGAAAGGGAAAGCGACATGAAGTCCTTCAGCATTGCCGAGATATCTGAAATCGTAAATGGTCAGCTGGTGGGTTCTGAAAGTCTGCAGGTGGACCATATTTTTATTGACAGCCGGCGGTTACCCGATCCGGAAGGAGCTCTCTTCTTTGCCATACGCGGGGAAAGGAACGACGGGCATACATATATTCCCGGGTTGTATGAAAAAGGGATTAGATGTTTTATTGCCGAGGAAGTGCCAGCGGGAATGAGGGCGGGTAAAGCCACCTTCATTCTTGTGGGCGACAGCCTTGATGCGCTTCAGAAACTTGCTGCTCACATTCGCCTGGCTTATTCGGGTGAAGTGGTTGCCATTACCGGAAGCAACGGGAAGACCATTATCAAGGAATGGATCTACCAGGCCTTGAACCAGAAGATCCCTGTAGTGCGAAGTCCCCTAAGCTATAATTCACAGGTGGGGGTTCCTCTTTCCCTGTTTTTGCTGGAAGACCGTTATAAACTTGCCGTACTTGAAGCCGGCATATCTTTTCCCGGGGAAATGGTGCGTCTCGAAAGGATGATCCAGCCCGACACCGGGATTTTTTCCAATATCGGCGAAGCTCACCAGGAAAATTTCCCATCTATCGAGGCAAAAGTGGCCGAGAAAATGACACTTTTCCGAAACTGCCGCAAACTTATTTATTGCAGGGATCATCCTGTCATTCATAAGCAGGCCCTTAAATTGCCTGCAGGAGTTTGCCTGGTCTCCTGGAGTTTTTCGGAAGAGGCCGAATACAAGGTAAAGTTCAGCAAGAAAGGGACTCTCACTGTTATTTCTGTTTCAGGGAAATGCAAAAACCGGTTCACGATTCATTTTACCGATTTTGCTTCGATTGAAAATGCGATCCATGTTTTCGTCTTCCTTCATGCCTCCGGTTACGCGCCGGATGACATTTCTGCAGCTATGGAAAAGCTTGAACCTGTAGGGATGAGGATGGAGATCGTAAGCGGGTTGAACAACTGCACACTGATCAATGACACCTATAACTCCGACATGGTGTCTCTTTCGAATGCGCTGGACTTTCTGAACCAGCAAAACCAACACAGGAAAAAAACACTCATCCTGTCTGATATTCTGCAGAGTGGTAAAAGCAGTGATGAACTTTACCGTGAGGTATCTGCACTGATTGCCGGAAAAAAAATTGACAGGCTGATTGGTATCGGACCGGAGATCTCCTCCAAAAGTGATCTCTTCCTCAAGGGTTCTGAATTTTTCAGTTCCACGGAGGATTTTCTGAATTCACCGGTAAAGCCGGCCTTCCGCAATGAAGCTGTTTTACTTAAAGGTTCCAGACATTTCAGGTTCGAGCTGATAGCCCGGATTTTACAGGAAAAAGCGCACCGTACCGTTTTGGAGATCAATCTGAATGCCCTGGTGGAGAATTATCGTTTTTATAAATCCCTGCTGAAAAAGGGGACAAAGATCATGGCCATGGTCAAAGCTTTTTCTTACGGAAGCGGTAGCTATGAGATCGCCAGTATACTTCAGTATAATCATATCGATTATTTTGCCGTGGCCTTTGCCGATGAAGGGGTTATCCTCCGCCGAAACGGCATCCTTGTTCCGATAATGGTCATGAATCCTGAGAAGAACGATTTTTTTCTCCTCACGGAATATAATCTTGAGCCTGAGATCTATAGTTTCAGGATACTGAACGATTTCAGGCATTACCTCGAAAGGAACGGTATCAGCCAGTATCCGGTCCACCTTAAAATGGATACCGGTATGCACCGGCTTGGTTTCGAAGAAAAGGATACTGATAAACTTGTCGAAGTTCTACAGGGTGATACGTTTCGCGTCGTTTCCGTATTCTCCCATCTTGCGGCTGCAGATGAACCGGTAAATGATGAATTCACACTCGGTCAGATCAGCCGTTTCAGGAGGATCAGCGACAGGATACAAGCCGGGTTGGGCCGGAATTTTTTGAGGCATATCCTGAATTCTTCGGGAATAGAACGGTTTCCTGAGGCAGCGTTTGATATGGTAAGGCTTGGAATAGGGCTTTACGGCGTCAGCACTTTCCGGCAGGATAGTCTAAGGGAAGTCTCAACATTTAAAACCAGCATTGCACAAATCCGCGATGTGGAGGCCGGCGAAACTGTTGGATACAGCCGGCAGGGCAAAGTAAATGAGAAAAGGAGGATTGCAACCCTGCCGGTAGGTTATGCCGACGGCATTTTCAGATCGCTCGGCAACGGCAGGAGTGCATTCAGGATCAACGGACAGTCTGCACCTGTTATCGGAAATATCTGCATGGATATGACGATGGTGGATGTGACCGGCATTCCCGCTGAAGATAACGATGAAGTAATAATTTTCGGTCGTGAAAACTCTGTAGGCAAAATAGCTGAAGCTGCCGGAACCATACCTTATGAAATCCTGACCAGAATTTCTGAACGGGTCAGGAGAATTTATTTTCAGGAATAAAAATTATTTTCTTCGTTATGCCCGAAATGATCCCGGCGCAGATGGACGACAACAATGCTGTTCACGGCCGGGAACAGGAAAATCTTTGTGAAGTTGGAAGATTGGGATGGTAAATGTCTTTTGTCGGCCTTTTTCCGAATTTCAGTAGCTTTGCACAAGAAGGACATGATCAATTGAAATTTTTCACTAAATTCACAAGCTTGTGTCTGGTACACATTGAGATTCGGAGCCCCAGGATAGTTGCAAAATCAGGATTTCCAGAATGAAAGGGGATTGGTTCATGTGTTTGAATTCTGATTTGATAATTTAACGGTTTAGTCTTTTTTATTTTACAGGAATTGTCCAATGCCAAAGTTATCAGTTGTTATCATTACCTATAACGAGGAAAAAAATATCGGTCGCTGCCTGGAATCAGTTTCCGATATTGTCGATGATATCGTCGTGGTGGATTCCTATTCAACCGACAGAACAGGTGAAATTGTAAAATCTTACGGTGGCAGGTTTATACCGCATGTTTTTGAAGGACATATTGAGCAGAAAAACTGGGCTATATCCCAGGCGAAATACCCACACATCCTTTCCCTCGATGCCGATGAGGTGCTTTCTCACAGGCTTAAAGACTCTATACTGGAAGTAAAGGAAGATTGGAAATACGACGGATACTATTTCAACCGCCTCACCAATTACTGCGGAAAATGGATCCGCCATACCAGCTGGTATCCGGCCAGGAAAATGAGACTCTGGGACTCCAGGAAGGGGAAATGGGGAGGGATCAATCCTCATGACAAATTTAAACTTGAAAAGGGAGCCACAAAGAAGTTTTTGAGGGGGGATCTGCTGCATTATTCGTATTATACCATTAATGAACATGTTGAACAGATCAATAAGTTCTCATCCATTGTAGCCACAGCGTATTTCAGGGAAAACCGGAAATCCAGCTATTTCAATATTGTTTTTCATCCGATCTGGAGGGTGTTCCGCGACTATTTTATCAAGCTCGGCTTTCTGGATGGATTCTACGGTTTGGTCATCAGTGTGAATGCGGCCCATGAGACCTTTCTGAAATATATCAAACTGCGGAACCTTTACAAAGAAAAGGCTCTTTTAGCACGGAACAGGATATGTTTCTTCAATAGTGTGAAATCATGGGGAGGTGGTGAAAAATGGCATCTGGATATTTCCAGGAAATTATATTCGAAGGGTTACAACGTCCTGTTGTTATCACATCCACATAGCGAACTCCACCGCAGAGCGGAAAAATCCGGCATCGATTACCGTGGGATCCGGGTATCGAATCTCTCCTTTCTCAACCCGATTAAAATATTCCGGATATACCATCTTCTCCGGAAGGAAAATGTGGGAACCATCATCCTGAACCTGTCGTCTGATCTGAAGGTGGCCGGAATTGCGGCGAAACTGGCTGGGGTAAGGAACATCATTTACCGCCGGGGAAGTGCCATTGCCATCCGGAATACATGGCTCAACCGCTTTCTCTATCGCGAAGTGGTCACGGATATCATTGCCAATTCTGAAGAAACCAGCCGCACCATCCTTCAGAATAATCATAAACTCGTGCCCAGGGAAAAGATCAAGATCATTTACAACGGTATCGACCTGGATGTTTATGATCAACTGAAGAGAAAGCCGCTCTATACCAGGAAGAATGGGGAAATTGTAATTGGAAATGCCGGCCGGTTGTCGGAAGAGAAAGGCCAGATCTACATGATCGAACTGGCAGCCAACCTGAAGAAGAAAGGGCTGAACTTCAGGGTTATCATCGCGGGTACCGGGAAACTCAAGTCGAAACTCAGGAAATATGCAAAATCCCTGGATGTCGTAGATGAAGTGATATTTCTTGGCTTCGTGGATAACATAAAAAATTTCACCACCAGCATCGACATCTTTGTCCTGACCTCACTTTATGAAGGATTCGGCTACGTGCTGGTTGAAGCCATGGCAGAAAAAAAACCGGTCGTCGCGTTCGATATCCACAGCTCGGCCGAGATCATCCGTGACGGAGTAACCGGGTACCTGGTGGAGAAAGCGAATGTTGAAGATCTGACCCGGAGGCTCGAACAGCTGATGTCGGACAAGAAACTCAGGGATGAAATGGGGGAGAAAGGCCGGCGGAGAGTTGAGGAGATCTTCACCTTCACAGAAACCCTTAGCAAGGTGGAAGCCCTTATCAGGAAAGGCATGGAAGTATTATAAGTCTAAGAAACCGAGGTCACTTTGTACCTGTCGTAGGTTTCAAACAATGGGGCTTCAAGGGTAAGCAGTGGCAATGTCACTTCATCATGCTGACCTCCGGCTTCGAGGATGGCAACTTTGGATTTCCCTTTTCGGATCATTCGGTGTATACTGCTTTTGGAATATATTTGGCCTTCTCGTGCTTCCACCGGTTATGCGTCCATAACCAGAATTCCGGATACTCCCTGATATTTTCCTCGAGAAGCTGATGAAATCTTTCGGTGATTTCAAAGACGTCTGTCTTGTCCGGATCATCGAACATCGGAATGAACTCGACTTCATAATAGCCGCGCTTAACGGGAATAATTTTATAATATACCACAGATAGTCCGAGCTTTCTGGAGATTTTTTCGGGACCGAGGATCACCGGCGTGTCCTGGTTCATGAAAGTTGTCCAGTGCTGGATCTGTGCCCATCGCGGCCTTTGATCGGAAAGAAACATGGTGAGGGTGGGAACATGATCTTTGCTATACCGGCTTATGGATCTGAAAATTTTTTCCATAGCCACCGTCTCAACACCAAACCGTTCCCGGTTCCGCTTAATAAGCCGGTCGATGTAGGGATTATGCAGTGGTTTGTAAATAGCCAGAATTTTATGCCGTAAAAATAAAGGCATAAGAGATGCCCATTCCCAATTGCCGTAATGCCCGAATATCAGGGCTATGCTCTTTCCCTGCCTGAACAGTTCATTGCATACCTCAGGATTTCGGAATATATATCTTTTTTTAAGCTCCTCTTCTGAAAGAAAGATCGTTACAACGCCCTCAATTAAGGAATCGCAGAAGTGACGGTAAAATTTCCTGGCCGTTTGGCGGACCCGCTTCTCACTCCATTCCGGAAAGGAAAGCCGGAGATTTTTCAATACAAGCTTTTTCCGGTAAGGGATCAGATAATAAATGACAGGATTAAACATTCCCGAAAGGAAATAAAGAAACCGCAGGGGTAGGCGGGTTATAAGCCATAAAAGTCCGTACAGGAATAAAAATACAATCCGTTTCATCTACATGGTTTTCGTTCCCAAAAATACAATTTTCGCCGGATTATGGGCAAAGATGACGATTTGTTGTCAATGCACCGATCCAGGAGACTGTTCAGCCCGGATAGTCGGGTTTTGACCGGGACATCCTGTTTTTTGCGTGAGCTAAATATCCACTGTCTTTGTGGATTACATCTGACTGATTATTGAGCATGTTGTAAAACATGTATTTGTTCTTTTTTGTTAAATCGTTTTAGCATATTTTTCGATGAATGAACAGGAGCTGAAAAATACAGGCACGGCTTTTTGCAGGAGGAGACAGGAGCAATGATAATACCAGTACATACAAGGTTGTAAACAGCAGTCCATGAAAAAGAGGGTTTCCATTAAAGACATTGCCAGCCGGCTGGGTGTTTCAACAACGCTGGTTTCCTTTGTTCTGAATGGCCAGGGTAAGGAAAAGAGGGTTAGTGCAGAGATGGCTGCGAAGATCATCAGCACAGCCAGGGAAATGCATTACAGTCCGAACCAGATTGCCCGAAGCTTGAGAAAAGGAGCCACAAACACCATCGGATTGATAGTGGCCGACATTGCCAATCCGTTTTTCGGGATCCTGGCCAGGACCATTGAGGATGAAGCCATGAAACACGGATTCAACGTGATCATAGGCAGTTCGGACGAGAATATGGATAAATCAGCCGCGCTTATTGATACTTTCCTCAACCGACAGGTGGACGGTTTCATTATCGTTCCGGTTGAGGGAACAGAGAAACAGATCTCAAGCCTGCAGCAGACAGAAATCCCTGTCGTCCTCGTCGACCGTTATTTCCCTGAGCTCAGATCCATAAGTCATGTAGTATTGGATAATTACCAGGCTACCTTTGAATCTACGGCTTGTCTCATTGGGAAAAAATACAGCCGTGTCAGTCTGATGGCTTATAACTCCACCCTGATCCATATGAAAGAACGCATCCGTGGATATGAGGAAGCCATGAAGGCCAGTCATCTTGAGCAGAATATAAAGGTCGTAACCATACCCTACACTTTTTCTGCAGGTGACATTGAGACGGCCGTTGACAGGCTGATCCATGACGGAGCCGGTACCGATGTTATTTTTTTCACCAACATGCTCATTGCCGTTGCCGGGCTTTACCAGATCCGGAAGTTGAAGCTTAACATCCCCGGCGACCTGGCCATTCTTGGTTTTGATGAGAATGACGTCTTCAAGTTTTTTAATCCCCCGGTGAGCTATGTCAGGCAGCCGCTTACCGGGATGGGTCTTGAAGCCATCCGGGTCCTTATGGATCTGATCAATGGTTCGGCCAAAACCACTCATGTGGAGCTAAAACATGAACTGGTCCTGCATGATTCATGCTGATCACAAAGCGAAAAAATAAAAGGCTAAAACGTTTTAATAAAATTACCTTATTATGAAAGACAGATTAATTGGCAGATTGCCTAAAGTTGGTATCCGGCCGGTCATCGACGGCAGGGAACATGGCGTACGTGAATCTCTTGAAGAACAGACCATGAATATGGCACAGGCTGCAGCGAAGTTGATTGAAAGCCGGCTTAGATTTCCTCATGGTGAAAGGGTAGAGTGTGTTATCGCAGATACCACTATCGGCGGGGTAGCGGATGCAGCCCGCTGTGCTGAAAAGTTCGAGAGGGAAGGGGTTGGCGTATCGTTAACGGTTACACCATGCTGGTGTTATGGTACCGAGGTTATGGACACCAATCCGTTAACGCCGAAAGCCATCTGGGGTTTTAACGGTACGGAACGGCCTGGTGCAGTGTACCTTGCAGCGGCAATTGCCGGATATTCACAAAAAGGGCTGCCCGTATACGGGATTTATGGCCAGGATGTGCAGGATGCGGGTGACCAGTCCATTCCCGCTGACGTGATTGAAAAAATTATACGCTTTGTGAATGCCGGTCTGGCGGTGGCATACATGAAAGGAAAATCATACTTGTCGTTGGGTTATACCTCAATGGGCATTGCCGGTTCAACGGTTGATGCCGAGTTTTTTCATGATTACCTGGGGATGCGAACTGAATTTGTTGAATCTGTCGAGTTGATCAGGAGGATGGAGCAGGGCGTATTTGATCAGAAGGAATATTCCAGGGCTCTTGGCTGGGTTAAGGCCAAATGTAAGGAGGGTGCCGACAACAATCAGTCACCGTCCGACCGTATACGCAAAGACTGGGAATGGGAAACCGTGGTGAAAATGACTCTGATTATGAAGGACCTGATGATCGGTAATCCGGAGCTGGCGAAACTGGGCTTTGGAGAGGAAGCACGGGGGAGAAATGCCCTTGCCGGCGGTTTTCAGGGACAGCGCCAGTGGACCGATTATTACCCTAACGGGGATTTCAGTGAGACGATCCTGAATTCCTCCTTTGACTGGAACGGGATCCGGCAACCTTTCGTATTTGCTACCGAGAATGACAGTCTGAACGGTGTCTCCATGTTGTTCGGGCATCTGCTCACGAAAACAGCCCAGATATTCTCCGACGTCCGTACATACTGGAGTCCTGATTCGGTAAAAAGAGTGACCGGACACACTCTCACCGGCCTTTCCGCGGGTGGCTTTATCCATCTTATCAATTCCGGCTCGACCACTCTTGATGCCACTGCCCGGCAGCGTGACACGCAGGGTAACCCGGTCATGAAACCTTTCTGGGAGATTACTGAAGATGAAGCCGAACTGTGTCTTGCAAATACGAAATGGTGTCCTGCAAACCTTGAATATTTCAGGGGAGGCGGATATTCATCCCAGTTCAGGACGGCAGGACAGATGCCGGTAACCATGTCAAGGATTAATATCGTTAAGGGGCAGGGACCGGTCCTTCAACTGGCGGAAGGCTGGACAATCGAGTTACCCGGTGAGGTTCATAAAGTCCTGGATCAGCGTACCGACCCTACCTGGCCAACTACCTGGTTTGTACCCAGAACAGGAGGAACAGGAGCCTTCCGTGATGTATACTCGGTAATGAACAACTGGGGAGCGAACCATGGGGCTATCAGCTACGGGCATATCGGTGCCGACCTGATCACCATGGCTTCCATGTTGCGGATCCCGGTTTTCATGCATAACGTCGGGGATGAGGAAATCTTCAGGCCAAACGTATGGAACTCTTTCGGTATGGAGAAGTATGGAGCCGACTATAGGGCATGTGCTAATTTCGGACCGCTGTACTTCTGATTCCCGGAGTAAAGGCAGGCTGTGACCGGAGAAACTAATGATACAAAACAGATGAATAATTTTCCTGAAGGATCCTATGGCTATGATGCATCCTTTCTTAACGATCATGGCATTTCGACTATTGAACTGAGGGATAAGGCGTCAGATTCCAGGGTACTGTTATCGCCCGGACTGCAGGGAAGGGTTATGACCAGCTCTTCCGGCGGCGATGAAGGCCGGAGCTACGGATGGATTAACCATGAGCTGATACGGTCTGGTAAAATAAGTACGCAGTTTAACCCTTTCGGAGGTGAAGAACGGTTTTGGCTGGGGCCCGAGGGGGGACCTTTTTCCGTATATTTCAAAGAAGGCGAAGAGCAGATCTTCGCTAACTGGAAAGTCCCCGGAGAGCTCGATACCATTGCCTTCGACACCATTGAAGCATCAGCGGAACAAGGCGTTTTCCAAAAATCTTTTTCCCTGGTCAATGCTTCAGGGACTAAAATGGAAACCGGCATCCGGAGAACGATACGGATTTTTTCACGCGATGAAGTGGCACAAGCCCTGAACGTCAGAATGGACGGATCAGTTCAGTGTGTCGGTTATGAATCGGATCAGATACTGACCAACACCGGCCGTGAAGACTGGAATTCCGGGACCGGATTTTTGTCGGTCTGGATGCTGGGTATGTTTAATCCTTCTGAGAAGGGCGTCGTTTTTATCCCTTTCAGGAAGGGCAGCGAGAAGGAGAAAGGGAAGAAAGTAACGGATGATTATTTTGGCAGGGTACCATCAGACCGGCTGGTTGTGGGTGACGACATCCTGTTTTTCAAGACGGACGGAAAATTCCGGAGTAAAATCGGAATTCCTCCGGAAAGGGCTTCGTCCTATTGCGGAAGTTATGACCCGATAAACCGGGTACTGACTATTCTCTGGTTTTCCTTGCCGGAGCATTCCTTCAAATATGTAAATTCGTTGTGGGGACCCCAGGAGGATACGTTAAGCGGGGATGCCGTCAATGCCTATAATGACGGGCCGAATGAAGACGGAGCGGTAATGGGTCCCTTTTACGAGCTGGAAAGTTCATCACCGGCCGCCATGCTGAAAGCAGGTGAACAAATCCGGCACAGTCAGAGGATTTTTCATCTTACCGGTGATGTCAGCCAGATGGATCACATCACGAAAACACTTTTTGGTTTTATGATTAATGACTTAACCCGAGTTTTTTAATTTTATCTGAACATCCATGGAAAATCACCGAGTTATTCCGAGGGGCATCGTTTGGCCGTTCATACTGCTGACCTCCCTGTTTTTTGCCTGGGCGATCCCCAATAATATGACCGATACCATGCTCGCCGCATTTAAAAGGATTATGAGCCTGACAGATTCCAAGACCGCCTGGATCCAGGTGGCCTGTTACTTTTTCGGATATGGTTGTTTCGCTATTCCGGGAGCTCTGTTCATTAAAAGGTTTACCTATAAGGCAGGTGTCATGCTCGGTCTGGGGCTGTATGCCACCGGAGCGTTTTTGTTTTACCCTGCCATGCTTATGTCGGGGGTGAATATAAATATCAGCTTCCTGATGTATCTGACCGCGATACTGGTACTTTTTGCCGGACTGTCGGTACTGGAAACCTCCACCAATTCGTATGTCTATGTTATCGGCCCGCCATCGACGGCCACCCAGCGGCTTAATTTCTCCCAGTCGTTTAACCCATTTGGAGCCATTACCGGGGTAGTCCTGAGCCAGGTATTCATCCTGTCTCACCTGAATATCATGGGGGCAACCGAGAGAGCATCCATCACCCATGAAGAGCTGGTCAAAATCCAGGGGAACGAACTCGATGCCGTCACCATGACGTATGTGACCGTTGGCCTGGTGATGGTCATTTTGCTGCTGATGATCCTTTTTACAAAAATGCCAAGACTGAAGGAAGAAGACAAGAGGCTCGATTTTGGGGGCACCTTCCGGCGGCTGATGAAAAACAAAAATTATGTATGGGGTGTCATCGCCCAGTTTTTCTATGTTGGCGCCCAGATTGCCGTGTGGTCCTTTATCATAAGGTACGTCATGCAGCAGTTGCACTTCGACAGTATTATTGCTTCGATGGATCATCCGTCCACGGCTGATATCATTGCAAGGCTGCGGGTTGTTGAACCTGTGGCAGCAACATTTTACAGTTTTATTGACTGGATCGGACTCGAACCTCTTCTACCCAGGACAGCCGAGCAGGCCGGGGCTACATATTATATCATGTCCCTGATCCTTTTCGTCATCTTCAGGTTCATCTGTACCGGGCTCATGAGGTTTATCAAGCCCAGGAACATCCTTACGACTCTGGCACTTGTGGCTTTTGTTCTGGGCATCATAGCCATTTATTCCAATGGATTTGCGGGTGTTTATGCCCTCATGGGTATTTCAGCCTGTATGTCGCTGATGTTCCCGACCATCTATGGGCTCGGTGTTACCGGACTGGGTGAGGACACCAAAATAGGCGGATCGGGTATGGTCATGGCTATTGCGGGAGCGGCGGTGCTGACGCAGATCCAGGGCATTGTTTCGGATGAAGCCGGGAGTATTAAACTGGCCTACTGGGTACCGTCCATTGCCTTTCTGATCATAGCGTATTACAGCGCTGTCGTGGTCAGAAAAAGAGAGGTTAAACCTGTGACGGAAACGGCCTGATATAGTAACGGGGATACAACCTTCAAAGAATCACCCCTGAATGTTGTATCCCCGGATACATTATGAGTGGCTGCGTTTATTCAGACTTTCTCATATTCATAATAAGGAAGTACAAAAGAAATCCGGCAGCAATTAAGACGAGTTCAATGCCAAAAACGAGTGGAGCACCTTCAGTATTCAGAATCCATGGCATCGTCGTTTTTGAGAGTATCGTTATCAGAATCAGACCGGCACCTGCCAGAAAAGTGACGAGTCCCCATTTCAGGGTAGGGTAGCGGTTTTCTTCCCTGCTTTCTTCCTGCTGGACCAGGATTTCTGCTTTATCAAGGTGACCCATTTTAATGATCTTCCTCTTTAAAAGGAAATCTGTAAATGCTTTAAGGATCTGGTAAATCGCAAAAAACACGATTGCTGTAGTTAAAACTTCTCCGTACATGATAGTAAATTTTAATTTGGTGAATCTGTTTGTTGAAACATTTGTCGATGGCGACGGGAAAATGTTGCAGAATTATTCCTGTTTATTAAAAAAGGGCTGTAATTTGCAACAAAATGCTTTCCGGTTTCGACTCATAAAATAATGAATGACGAGGACCTGATACTGCAGATTAAAAGAGGGAACACCAATGCATTCCGGCATCTGGTCGATAAGTACAGTAATATGGTGTGGCATATTGTCTTGAGGATGGTAAAGCAACAGGAGGATGCCGAAGACCTTTGCCAGGAAGTGTTCGTAAGAATTTACCGTAGTATCGGGAAATTCAGGGGTGATTCAAAGCTGTCAACGTGGATAGGGTCTGTGGCTTTCAATGTCAGCACTGACTATCTGCGGAAGAAAGGCCGGAATAAAGTTCTTTTCACAGATGATACAGCACGGCTGGAGATTTCGATGACTGAACCTGCTGATCCGCTCAGGACACTGAACCGTGATGAGATGAAAGACATCATACACAATATCATTGAGCAGCTTCCGGTCCAGTATAGGACTGTCATCACTCTCTACCACCTGGAACAGTTTTCCTATTCCGAAATTTCGGAGATAACAGGAATGCCTGAAGGGACAGTGAAAAGCTATATCAGCCGTGGCAGGGCAGCCATAAAGGAAAACCTCCTTAAACAGGTGCCGGACCTGCAGCATGATTTTTACAGTAACGATTAAAAATGAGGATAAGATGAAAAGCGAAGGGAAATCTTACGATATGCTGGATAAGCTGATCGATGAGGCATTGGGAGAAGCTCCCGGTGTGCCTTTGTCTGCGGGATTTACATCGCGTGTACTTGAAAAGATTGAAAAGCCGGATATTTTAAAAGAACTGGCCTTCGAATCCACCCTGAAAGTGGGCCTGGTCATCGGACTGTTAGTGATTCTGGCTACCTCATTTCTTCTTTTCGGAATCAGCGACCTTCATAGTGTGGAAACCTTCGTGCTGAAGTACAAACAGGTTATCATCCCGGTAGCCCTGCTGATGCTGTTTACCTGGCTGTTTAATGATATTGTGCTGAAATATATGTTCTGGCGATCAGAGGGTTTATAACAAATACCATCTCCGTACCATGTCTCTGTAAAAAGGTGACATCTCAGTAAGTACAAAAAAAAGATTCCGGAGTGCATGAATAAAAGCTGATCGGGTTAAGCTTTACCCCGCCGGAATCCGGATCCGGTCGTGCCATTTATCCCAGATCACTTATTCTTTCCAGCTTGGACAGATCGAGGATCCTGATCTTCCGGCCATCAATGGAAATGACCCCTTCCTGTGCAAAGGTCGAAAGAGTCCTGATGGCATTGGACGTCGTCATATTTGAAAGATTGGCTACATCCTCCCTCGACAGGTAGATTTTGATGGTCTGGTTATCTTCTTCATAGCCGTAGGTATCTTTAAGAAAGATGAGGGATTCGGCAAGCCTTCCCCTGATATGTTTCTGTGTGAGAGTTACCGTGCGGTTATTGGAAAAACCGAGTTCAGTAGCAAAAGCTTTGATGATGTTTATGGAGAGATCGGAATTCGACCGGAGGAGCTTATATACAGTATCCTTATCAATAATGCAAACGGTGCAATCTTCAATGGCTACTGCAGTAGCCGTGTGATGTTCCTCTGCAAACAGAGCCCGGTAGCCTATAAAACCAATCGGCTTTGCCATTCTAACAATCTGTTCACGGCCACCGACGCCTTCTTTAAAAACTTTCACTTTTCCTTCGGATAAACAAATAAGGCTTGTAGGTTTGTCACCTTCTTTGAAAATGATCTCGCCTTTTTTATAGAAGGCGCATGTGTGACTTTTTCTTATTAGTTCTTTTTCTTTTGGGAGTAATACGTTGAAGACGGATTTTGGATTGTCGATACAATTATCACAATTAATGACCCTTTCCTGTATCATGAAATGTAAAGTTTACGTTTATATGTTCGATAACACTCAAAGGTAGAAATTTTTATCGATTTTTTTTCTTCTCCATTAAAAAGTCACAAAATTTAATCAAACCGGGTTAAATATTCCACTTCAGCTAATACTTTGCAACCAGGGGGATGCGCCTGCCCGTTCCGAAGGCCTTCGATGATATTCGTAAAATGGGTGGAGTCTGGTATCTTTTATACTCATTCATATTCACCATTTTTATGATTTTTCTGACCAGGTCGGGGTCGTAGCCGCCATCCCTGGTGATCTCATCCAAAGTCATTTGTTTTTCAATAAAGTCATTCAGGATCCTGTCGAGTATGTCGTACTCAGGCAGGGAATCCGTATCTTTCTGTTCAAGCCTGAGTTCGGCTGAGGGAGGTTTGCATAAGTGACATTTTCCGGAATGACTTCCATTTTCCGGTTGATATATCTCGCCAGATTATAAACGTCTGTTTTGTAGACGTCTCCGAGGACCGACAGTCCGCCGCTCATGTCGCCATAGAGCGTTCCGTAACCCACGGCTGCTTCACTTTTATTACTGGTATTCAGTAAAATATGTCCAAACTTATTGCTGTAAGCCATGAGAAGCGTTCCCCGTATCCGCGATTGGATATTTTCTTCCGTGATGTCTTCAGGCAGATTTTCGAAAAGTGGTTTGAGAGCCTGCCTGTAAACGTCGAAAATTTCATGTATCCTGATCTGATGGTAGCTGACGCCAAGCATTATCAGCCAGTATTTCGGAATCTGTGATGGAATGATCTGATGAATATTCCGAGGGCATAAGCAGGGCATGAACATTAGCCGGTCCAAGGGCTTTTGCAGCCAGGACAAGGGTTACAGACGAATCAATTCCGCCCGACAATCCGACCACGGCTTTCGAGAATCCCATTTTCACGAAATATCCCCTGATGCCGGTGATGAGAGCATCATGGACCATCTTCATATCCTCAGATTTTTCAAACACATGGGGTTTGCCTTTTCCATATGAGATTTTCCAGGTCTACGATCCTGACATCAGGGGTGAAGAAGTTCAGGTGCTCCATGATTTCACCATTGCGGTCGATAGCCATGCTCCCGCCTTCGAAGATCAGTTGTGTCTGGGCGCCGACCTGGTTTACATAAATCACAGGCAGGTGGAATTTTTTGGCCTTATCAATGAAGATTTGCTTCTTGATGCCGGTTTTGGTATGGGAGAAAGGTGATGCAGCGATGTTGATGATGACATCGGGGCCAAGCGCGGCCAGTTCTTTCATGGGGCTTACCTTATATAAACGCCTCCTGGCAAACTCGTTTTCAAAAGGCTGATCATCCCAAAGGTCTTCACATATCGTGACAGCAATCTTTTTACCCCCGAATTCCAGGAGCCTGAATTCGGTATTCGGCTCGAAATAGCGGTATTCATCGAAAATATCATAGGTCGGAAGCAGGGATTTGTTGAATTTCTCCTGGACTTTTCCTTCGTGCAGGAAATACGCAGTATTGAAAAGCATTTTTCCTTTCTCGTCAGGGTTCATCGAAGGGCCGCCGACAATGACACCAATCTTTTTGCAGATCCGGGCAATCTTTTGGATCTCTTCTTCACAACGGTAAACAAATTCTTTTCTTTCCAGCAGATCAAGCGGAGGATACCCGCAAATGGATAATTCCGAGAAGACAATCAGATCCACATTATACTGCTGTGCTTTCTTGATCTCGAGGACGATATTTGTCGTATTCTCGAGAAAATTTCCTATGTGGTAATCAAGCTGGGCTAATGCAATTTTCATGATCAAGTTGGATTAAAACAAAATACCTAATACAAGGGCCATCGAATAGGTAAATATTTTGTCGGCTGAACGGTTGGTTACGTCCATGAAACCCGGGTAATAGCCAAGTCCGCCAACAATGGCCGTATTCCCCCCCAGGCTGTATTCGATGCCGGCTTCAACAAAATAATTGATGTTAAACAAGCCGGTTTCATCTTTCAGGTTGTCTTTGGAGAGAGTGCCATCTTCAGTTGTACCTTTCGCCCTCAGGTTTATCATGGGAGTAAAGCCTGCATTCACCCAAAACGTGGAATATCCGATTTCAACCGTTTTGAATTTTAGTCCCAGGGGCAGCGAAACATACTGCAGATGATATCTGATGGAATTACCCGGAGTGACAAGTATCTTTGTATCGTCGACATCGAGACGGATACTGTCACTGTAAATTAATTTTCCTCCGAGATTGTTTATGGTAAGACCTGTGGAAAAAGCATAATGCTCTGCAAAAAAGAGGTCGAGTTCGATGCCTGTATTTAACCCGGCCACCACACCGTCTGATTTTATGTTCTGTTTATTGCTTGTCATCCACGCTACCTGGGGGCTGGCCATGAAACTGAACCGGGCTTTCTGAGCGAAACTGTCAAAGCCTGCAATCAGGATCAGAAGAAGAAGAAGTGTTTTTTTCAGCATAGATTTTCGTATTGAACATTCGGACAATAAAGAGGAATACCAAAGTGTTTATTAATTTAGCATTTTCTTTGATACAAAAGTATCATTTTTATTCACCGCTTCACATTCAAAACTGTACAAATGAAACGGAGTATTAAATGGATCATTTGTTTTCCGCTGCTGACAGCCTTCACTCTCATTTCCTGCCACCGCAGTAATAAGGGGCCCGACATTTCAAAAATGAACCTGAATTTCAGTATTCACCGGTTCGACAGGGAACTTTTTGGAATGGACACGGACACGCTGGATGATGCCATAAATTATTTTTATAAGACCTATGGAGATTTCTTTGATATCTTCAGCTATTATGTCATCAATATTGGCAGGCCTTCTGAGCGAAGTTACCCGGGAAACCTGGCCACGTTCCTGAATGATCCTCTTAACCGGGAGGTTTATAATACTACCCTGAAAGTGTTTGCCGATATGTCACCTTTGGAAAAGACATTCACGGATGCCTTCAAGCGTTACAAATATTATTTTCCTGCTGATACCGTTCCTGAAGTGGTTTCTTATGTCAGCCGTTTTAATAACCCGTATTTTACGGTTAGTAACTATATAGGCATAGGTCTCGACATGTATCTCGGCAGCCAGTCGGAATACTATGAAAGGCTTGGTATTCCGCAGTACCGCCGGGAGCTGATGATCCCGGCGAAAATCCCTTCCGATGCCCTGTATGCCTGGGGCAATGAACGCTTTCCGTTTAATGATTCGGTGGACAATGTGCTGTCACATATCATTCATGAAGGCCAGCTTATGTATTTTGTCGACCATCTGCTGCCCGGTGAGCCCGATTCGCTTAAGATCGGCTTTACAAAAAGCCAGATGAAATGGTGCACCAACAATGAGGAGGAGATGTGGGTGTCGCTGGTAGAGAATAAGCTTATATTCTCGCAGGATCCAATGGAGATCCGGAAGCTGACCGGCGTAGCACCGTTCACAGCCCTGTTCACCAATGAATCACCTGGCAGGGCTTCCGTATGGATCGGATGGCAGATCGTCAAAGCCTGGGCCGGAAGAAACCCGGAACTCAGCCTTGCAGGTATCATGAAGGAGAGGAATTACCAGGAGATCCTGCGCCTTTCAAAATACGATCCTCACTAAACACGAGCGGATCAGGGCTGTGATCCCCGGTTCTCCATAACGATCCTGGTCACAACCTGGTTTCCGACCTGTACCCTGATCAGGTAAACCCCGCCGGGCTGATTATAATCCTGCGCACTGAAACGGTAACGGTAATCCGAGGGAGCCTGGTAATCCGACACCAGTGTGGTTACCTTTTGCCCAAGAGTATTAAATACACTTACATCGACGAAACTTCTCTTCTCAACAGAGTAGATAATATTTGTATAACCGGAATAGGGATTCGGGTATACCAGTAAGTCTTTCGCATGGAAATTCTGCTGAGTCACCCCCGTTTTAAGTTTATTGTCTTCAAGGTTTGAAAGGGAATGTGCATAGGGCCCTCCCCCCGAGGCTTTTTTGTCTGTGACGATGTAGCACGGGTTTATCTTTCGGACGCCTACCTGGTAATAGAGATCGCCCTCAGTCGGACTGTCGTCAGTCCAGCTGGTAAGCGAACTCTGGATTGAGTGGATCGAATCCAACTTGTCGGGCGAAGTACCGCGGTAAATGGTATAGGTTCCGAAGGGGAATCCCTCGTAGTTGTCCCATATCAGGTTATTGGCGTTTAGGCCACCGCCACCGGCATTGACCGTAAGATGCATTGTTTTATGCGGATTACTCTTCAGCGATTGATTATCACATACGTCGAGAACCGATATACGGTACCTGTCAGCCTGGGTGGACGGACTCGAGGCATAGTCGATATAGAGGTTTGCATCAGAGTATGGCACAGCACCAATGGGTTCGTAGACATAGGCCACCGTTGTTTCCTTCCAGATAATAAATGCTTTGGTTCCTTTATCAGGTGTTTTGGAATAAACGATCATATTCTTGCTACTTTCCGGATCGACCGTGACAATACATATCGATTCATCATTGAAAGGTTTCTGGACCTCGACACTCAAAGGACTGGAACTGCCCGTGCAACCGTACGTCCCATCGGTTACCACCACAGTATACTTTCCTTCGGAATCAGCAGTGAGCACACTGTCTGTTTCACCGGTATTCCAAAGATACTCATAGCCTGTCCCGGGCTGCCAGTTGCTGATAACGGCTTTCATATCCAGCGTGGTACCGAAACAGATCCTTGGATCTCCTTCTGTGGTGACTGACACTTGCGGGGATGGTATTTCCCTGACGGCATAGGCGTTTGAAGTCTTTTTATTTCCCATAATATCGGTTGCCGTCACGGTATAGCTTCCCCCCTGGTTCACCTGGATGGTCCTTCCGGTCAGGCTGTTCGACCAGGTATAGGTAATCCCGGATCCAACCCTGATCTCTGAAGCCTGAAGGCTGGCTTTCCCTCCCTCGCAGAAAAGACTGTCACCTGAAATCTCCGGTACGGAAACCAGGCTTACATCATCATCGGTCTTCATGAAGTAGATATCGGGACGATTTTCAGGGAAAGTTTCATAATATGATTCCCCGGTTAGCACATATCCGCCTGTGGAGGATGCAATGCCGTAATGTCCTGTAATATTGGCTCCCGGGCGTGTGATATTTTTCATCCACATGAGCTCTCCGCCCGGGCTTACCATGGAAATAAAGATGGCTTCCGTTTTTTCATATGAATCACCATTTGACCCGGTAAGCAGATAATTCCCATCAGGAGTAATATCAATGGAATTAATAAATTCGGTACCTGTTTTTCCATAGGCAATGGTCCAGACCGTATCACCCGAGGCAATATTGAATTTTACCAGGTAAGCCAGCGTTTTACCCGGAGAAGATGATTTTGTATATCCCGCGGCAACAGCATATTTTTTATTGACCACTTTAACACAGGTCAGGACATCGGCCTGTGAGCCTCCGATCACCTTATTGTAAACAAGGCCGCCGTTGCCGTTGATTCTGAAATACCATGCGTCATTCTCACTATCGTTCCAGGGTTGGTTGTCGGAGAATTTTGTGCGGCCTGCGATCAGGAAATCTCCTCCCGGAATTTGGGTTACGGCAGCCGCATAATTGTCAAATGCGTTTCCGAATTCATAGTCCCAGACGGGAACGCCCGCAGATGAGAATTTTACAACATAGGCATCGGTTTTTCCATAACCGGAAGTGTTGGTCATCCCTGCAGTCAGAAATCCTCCATCGGAAGTTCCGGTTAAGGAATAGGCATCTTCCCGCCCCGACCCTCCGAAATTTCTTTCCCATAATACATTCCCTTCGAGGTCGGTCCTGAAAAGATAGATATTTTGATTAGTTGATCCATCTTCAGTCTGGTAACCTGCAGCAGTGAAACCGCCATCACTGTTCTGAACGACCGCGTGTGCCGTTTCATTCCCATCCACACCGTATTCTTTTGACCAGATGATGTCCCCGCCGGGACTGGTTTTCATGAGGACTGCCTGATGTAAAGGGGCAATATTTTCCGGCCCTGTTGAGCCCGCTATAACATACCCTCCCTCACATAATTCCCGGATCATGAACCCCTGGTCAATATCCACATTTTCAACCTGATGTTCGAAGACAACACCTTCGGGATTGGAATAGGGTGCCGTAAAAGGAACAATGCCCAGGATATCAAAATCGTCACCGCCTTTTGCCAGGGTGACGCAGCTATAACCAATTTCGTAATACCCTTCATCGGTGGCGGTACTGTAAATGCCTCCACCACTGGTATTCAATATTCTGAATTCGAGGGGTATCCCTTCCGGTACCGCTGTGCGAAGAAATTCGAAATTGGAAGAAGCCTGCATGGTGTGAGCACCATAGACCGGTGAACCTCCGGGTCCGGTAATCGTCCAGCTTATTGCGCTCGCAGTGGTTGGACGTACGATCCTGGTATAGACTTCACCTTCACCTTTGCCGGCTATTACGCAAGGCTGGGCTTTAATCCATGCCTTTTTGTAACTGGCCATATACCCGGTGTGATAAGCCACGACATGATCGCAACTCTCCACCTGGAAATATCCGTTGCCGATTCCGTCTGCACCCAAATCCTGGAAAGTAAAGAGCATCTCCGTTCCTTCGGGCACACAAACCGTTTTCGTATCAGTATTTACCTGTCCGGCGATGTAGGGTCCTCCACTCAGCAATATCGTCGAGCCCTGTTTAAGCGTCCAGATATTGTCGTTCCCTTCAAGATTGGTGACGACGGTCACTTTGATTTCGACATTTCCTACATCACACTGGCTGATGACCTTTGTAATTGGGAAAAGTAAGATAATAAAAAGAATGTAAATTATCTTTCTCATTATAAAGTAGTTATGTTAATTATATACAAGTTGATAGGTGAATATACCTGCTTCTGCAAGGTTAATCCTGATAAAATATATACCCCGTACGAGACCTGACTTTGATGCAGACACCTTTGCCTCGTAAGTCCCGCGTCCCTGCTCCTCCTAGAGAACAACGGACAATCGTTTCCCCGGGCATCGGGGTAAAGGGTTCCGTCGGGGCATATCACCGTATCACCGCCAGGATTGATATTCAGGGGCGTGCATTGTGACCAAACAACTCCCGGAGCTATTAAATGAAAGAACAGAATTATTCTTTTTATGACCAGACGATAAGTTTTCATGGCCAATAGTTTTAGTTTTCTTTTATACTTAAAAAATCATAAAAGGTTATCCCTATTTGGCGGTGGAAGGCTCTGACAAACACGAGTGAAAGCCTCTGCCGGAGTGTTCCTGCAATAACATTAATTTAATATTTAATTCCATATATTTGTACAAATGAGCGGTCTCAAAATTTGTCTTATGTCAAGATTTGGTATTTTTTCCCTGCTAATCTGCTGCCTGTTTTTTCCTTCATCCTTAGCTCAAACATGGGACACTGACAGCCTTTATAATGTATTGCAGAAAAGTCATGATGATGAGTCTAAAATCGGAATATACCTGGCGTTATCAGAGGCTTATGTTGAAACCAGCAATGATTCTGCCCTGGTGTACGTGGATAAGGCGCTGAATTTATCTGTTGCTTCAGGAAATAAGGAAAGGATTGCAGATGCGTATTTACAGGCCGGACTGGTACACAGTAACATGGATGAGAATGAAAAAGCACTGGCTTTTTTTCAGAAAGCCCTCTCCCTGTACAAAGATTTGGGCAACAACGATAAAACGGCCCTGGTATACGATCGCATCAGCCTCATTTATTATTTTCTGAATCATTATGTGGAAGCCGGAAACTATGCCAGGCTTGCCCTTGACCTTGGGACGAAAATCGACAACAAGGATGTGATAGGCAGATCTCTTTTTTACCTGGGTAATATTTCCAAACGCCAGAATAATTACGAGCAGGCTCTTGATTATTATCAGCAATCACTGAAAATCAGGAGGGAGACCGGTAAGAAGGATGAAATCGCTTCTGTTCTGAACAATATCGGCAGCTTTTATATGGAAAGGGCCGACTATAAAAATGCAGTGAAATACCTTGAAGAGACCCTGGAAATCAGGCGACAGCTCAACAACCCCCGGAGTACAGGAATCGTGCTTACCAACCTGGGAAATGCCAGCCTTGAGTTGGGAGATATCGACAAGGCAATCGCTTATTATAAGGAAGCTCTCAGTATTTTCCGGGAACTTAAATTCGAACCGGGAATCGCGGCTGACCTGACCGGAATGGCCACTATCTATGAAAACCTGGATCAATTCCAGAGTGCCCTGGACGTTTATAAAGAGATCCTGCAGATCCGGGAAAATAACAACGACCCTTTTGAGCTGGCAAACACATACAGTAATATCTCAATAGTGTATTCGCGGATTCTTGAAGATACACTCAAGGATATCTATGGAAAGGACTATGATATAGTTATTTATAAGAAGGGCATTCAGGTGGATCTTGAACCTGCCCGGCAGGCGGTGAAATATGGTCTTATGGCCCTGAAAAAACGTCGTGAGATCGATGACATGGCAGGGATCAGTAATTCCCTTGCTAACCTGGGAAGTATTTATAATCACCTCGGGAATTATGAGGAAGCGCATAAGTACTTCGGAGAATGGGCCGATCTTCCCGAAGAATACAAAGATGATAAAACGGCGGTGATTGCCAACAGCGGATTGGGGATCTTCTATCTGGCAAGGGGTAATTATGACAGGGCCCAGATCTATCTAAACCGTGCATTCAGCAAGGCTAAGGAGATGGATGCCAAAGTGGTCATTGTCAATGTGGCTTCCTATCTTTCTGATCTGAAGGAGAAACAGGGGAACTATAAGGAGGCCCTCAGGTACAACCGGATATCCAATGAAGTCAGTGATTCTGTTTTTCAGATTGAGACCAGGAAACAGATCCATGAGATGCAGGTCAAATATGAGACAGAGGCCAAGGAAAGGGAGAATGAGCTTCTGAAGAAAAACCAGGTACTCACCGAGATAAAACTAAAGTTGAGAAATAAAGCTCTCTATGCTTCTGTCTTCGTCCTCCTCGTATTTATCGGGATGCTCATACAGCTGTTCCGGCAGAATACCTTGAGAAGGAAAGCCAATGAAGAACTTGCCCGGAAGAATATACTCGTCACAGAGCAGACCAAGGAGATTACCGACAGTATCCATTACGCCGGAAAAATACAGAATGCTGTCCTCCCTCCCGGTGACTTCATTCAGCGGCTGCTTCCCGAACATTTTATCATTTACAGACCGAGGGATATTGTCAGTGGAGATTTTTACTGGCTCACGGAAAAAAACAACAAGATCATCGTTCTCATTTCCGACTGCACAGGACATGGTGTGCCCGGTGCATTCATGAGTATGCTCGGCGTGGCTTTTCTGAACGAGATTGTAAGCAAGCTGGACAACATAAGCGCCAATGTTATCCTGGATGAACTCAGAATGCATGTGATCCAATCGCTTCATCAGACCGGGCGGGAAGGAGAAAGCCAGGACGGGATGGACGTGACCGTATATATTATCGACAGGGAAACCCTGGATCTCGAATTTGCTGGTGCAAATAATTCCCTGTTGATCTGTCGTGATTCCGGCCTCATCGAACTCAAAGCCGACAAAATGCCTATTGGTATTCATACCCGGGCAAAAGAAGCGTTTACCCGGAAAACCATCAGCCTTCAGAAGGATGATATGATCTATGCTTTTTCCGACGGCTACTCTGATCAGTTCGGAGGGCCTAAAGGAAAGAAGTTCATGATCAAAAACTTCAAGCGGCTTCTCACTGATGTTTACCGGAAGCCCATCAGGGAACAAAAGCGTATCCTTGAAGAAACCCTCAACGGGTGGATGCAGAATTCCAGCCAGGTCGACGATATTCTTGTGATGGGCGTCAGGATTTAATCCAGTAATTCTTCAAGCTTCTTCCTCAGTTCCTCGCCTCTCAGGTTTGTGGCTATGATAATCCCGTTTTTATCCAGGAGCATGGTGTGAGGTATACTCTGGATGCCATAAAGTTTGCCGGCCATGCTGCCCCAGCCTTTAAGATCGGAAATCTGATGCCAGACAAGACCGTCATCACTGATGGCCTTTTTCCAGTTCGCTTCGTTGTTGTCAAAGGAGACACCCAGGATGTCGAAGCCCTTGGCGTGGAAGTCATCGTATAAGGCAACGACATTGGGATTTTCATTCCGGCAGGGGCTGCACCATGAGGCCCAGAAATCAACCAGAAGATATCCTTTTCCCGCAACGTCGGAAAGCGACAGGGAGTCACCTTTGGGTGTGACCATTTTGAAATCGGTGAATTTTTGCCCGATGGCCACACGCTCCAGAACAGCGATATGGTCTTTCATTTCCTGAACAAAAGATGAATTGTCCAGTTTTGGATCCAGGCTGCCAACCAGATTTTTCAGCTCAGGCAGACTGAGGGAATAGTACATGTTGCTGCGGATCACATAAGGTGTGACATATGATGAACCATTTTCCGCCACATATTTCTTGTTGATGTCCATCTCTTTGGCCGCAAGCTCATCATAGGCACCGGATACCTGGTCCATCTTTTGTTTGTCATTCTGGCTCCTGGCTTTCATGTATTCATTGTAGAGTTCCTGTTTTTCGGCAGAAAGGGAGTTGAAAAGAGCTAAATAGTTTTCATATTCCCTCTGGGAAGCAGATCCTTTAATCACCGATTTTGCAGGTTCTTTAAAATCCGGCAGTATTGTGATCGTGGAATTCTCCGCGAAAAAAGCCACCGGCTTACCCGACTTCTGAAGAAAAAGGTAAAAGACATCAGGGTGGTCTGTCTGCCCTTTGAAAATGACATCCTCTCCGGTTTTGACCATGGCAGAATCCAGCACCTGCCAGTCACTGCCGGCCCTGCGCATAAGATAAAGATACCGGCCTGCCACATCTTCGGCTTTCACCGTCATGACATAGCCAGTAAGACTGTCGGAAAGGGCTGATTCTTCAGCTCCGAATATGGAAGGTGTACTCAGGATCAACAGAAAAAATATAGAATACACATAAAATTGTTTTTTCATCATGATATACGAATTTTAAGTCTGAGAACCAGGCAGAATCCATTCCATAAAACACGACTTCTCATCCTGCCGGACTGGTTGATAAATAAATAAACGGCTAATATAATATTTATTGTTTGTGGAAGTATCCAAAATATTTTTTTAGCAGTTCACCGGCAGCGGAGAAGGCGGTGAGACGTCGCTGGAGAACAAACTGCTCAAAGCGGGCGATGAGAGGTTTCATGTCTTCATCTTCAAAAAAATGCTGGTCGAGATGTTCCCTGATGGTTTCGTACATCCGGTATCTGGATTGTTCATTTCGTTTGGTATGGAAGTAACCGTTTTCCATCGTAAGATTTTTGTAACCGTCGATCATGTCCCATATTTCAGAAATGCCCGTCCTGGTTTTGGCGCTGCAGGTAAGTACATTGGGGAAATATCCGGAAGGTGGGGGAGGGAAGAGATGAAGTGCGTTCTGGAACTCCGACCTGGCGATACGGGCTTTTTCGACATTACTCCCGTCTGATTTGTTAATGGCAATGCCGTCGGCCATTTCCATGATGCCCCGTTTAATGCCCTGCAGTTCATCACCGGCACCGGCAAGCATGAGAAGAAGGAAAAAATCCACCATCGAATGCACCAGGGTTTCGGATTGCCCGACGCCGACGGTTTCAATAATTACCGTATCGAAGCCGGCAGCCTCACATAAAATAATGGATTCACGTGTTTTTCGGGCTACACCGCCGAGAGAACCTCCTGAAGGGGAAGGCCTGATGAAGGCAGAAGGATCGGCAGACAGTTCTCCCATTCGTGTTTTATCACCAAGTATACTGCCTTTAGACCGCTCGCTGCTGGGGTCGATGGCCAGCACAGCCAGCTTATGGTTATGTGATGTGAGGAATTTTCCGAAAGCTTCAATGAAGGTACTTTTACCAACTCCGGGGACGCCGGTAATTCCAATTCTGATGGATTTCCCTGACCAGGGCAGGCACCGGGTTATGATTTCCTGCGCCTGTTCCTGATGACCCGGAAGGGAACTTTCGATAAGGGTGATAGCCTTGCTGAGGATGGTGCGGTTATCCTCCCTGATTCCTTCAAAATATTCCTCAGTCGAAGGTTGCTTTTTCTTGATCTTCCGGTACCTTTTCAGGGCACGGTCATTCACCTGCCCGGGTTGATCAATGCCACTGCTCAAAGATAAAGTGCTCCGGTCTCTTTTTTTCTCTTCCATTATGGGTTCTTATGCACTCAAAAATACGATAAAGATAACCAAATCAAAAGCTAAGGGATTTTTTCTGCGTGCTTTCACTATCCAGAACGCTCCCGGCATTGTGACCGGCAGAGTTAGTTATACCGCCAAAGACTGCTTCCGTGAGACATGGCCTTAAGGAGGCAGATGATTTGGGCATTTTAGTAAGCCGAAAGGCATACAGGACAATAGCCGGTAATCCGTGCAGACACAAAAATCCGGTATCGGGAGGGTCCCGTACCGGATATAAAAATCATTATTTCGTCTGGTTAGATGAGTTCTGGGTTACTTCTCCGCGGATCCACAGGATCTCCCTGGAATGTTGGGGATCATTGGTGATCACGGTAACGGTTTTATTCTGAGTGCCAAGTTTACCGGCTGAATTGAAGGTTACTTTGATCGTACCGGATTCTCCCGGGTGAATGACCTGGCTTGAGATCATGGCTGCAGTACAACCACAACTGGCGTGTACCTTCCTGATCATAAGATCAGACTTACCGTCATTCACGAAGGTGAATTCATGGTTAACCTTGTCGCCTTGCTGCAGTTTGCCAAAGTCGAAGTTCGTATCCGAAAAATTAATATCCGGGGCCTTGGCCAGCTGATCCTTGGTCAGCCCGGAAAAATCTTCCTGGACATTTGCACTTACAATCACCTTAAACGTCCGGTCGGTCTGACCATTGACATAAACATCCATCCTGTCGATCAGAAAATCCCAGTCGGGTTGCTTATCCGGCAGATAGGTAATTTCGATATTGCCCTTCTCGTGGGGTTTTACTTCTGGATTGTCAACCGTTACTTTCAGGTGTGCGGGGACATTTTTCACATCAACGGCAACCGGTTTGTCCGAGTCGTTGATGAACTCGATCAGCCTGGTCTGAGGCTGACCTTTGTATATGGTACCAAAGCTGACATTATTTTTTATCAGCCTGATATCACCCATCTGATAACGGTACTCATCCGCAATGGAAAGAGGTTTTGGCTCCACTTTACCGGTAATCCGTAAACGGATGGACGGCTGACTGGCATTGGATTGAACTGTGATATATTTGTCGAAATGACCCGGGCGGCCGCTGGGGTTGAATTCGGCACTGATGTATCCCTTTTCTCCGGGCATAACCGGCTCTTTGGTCCAGGTGGGTGTTGTACAACCACAGGAAGGCGTGACATTCTGAACGATAAGAGGTTCACTACCCGTATTTGTGAATTCGAATTTATGAATTACATTACCGTCCGCTTCCTTAATATCGCCAAAATCATGTACGGTTTCTTTAAAGGAAATACTGGCGGCCTTCTGCTGTGCGGAAACCATCATCGGGACAGTCGTCAGGAAAACAAGGAGCTGAAAAACAAATTTTTTCATGACAGAAACATTTTAGTTTTGAAATCAAACGAGCAAATTCAATAATTAATTGTTATTATTACAAAGTTATGAAGTTTAACCAAACATCGTACCTTTATACAACAAAACAGGACGAATTGTTGCATAAAATGCGTGTCAGTGACCAAGGGGAAAAGTTGAAGGCAGGAAAGATAAGCTTAAAAAAAAGAATTAATTTTAACCTTCCAAATTCGATTTGTTGCTGAGGTGGTAAAAATCAAAAATATATATATTCTCCTCTTTACGGCAATCCTGCTTTTGCCCGGAATTGCGTCTGCCCAGTTTTATAACGGGCACCAGATGAAATTTGGGAAAAACAGGGTTCAATACAATACCTTTTACTGGAAATTTTACCGTTTCGAGAGATATGATGTGTACTCTTATGAAGAAGGTACGGAGCTTTCCCTGTATGTATCCGATTATGCCAAAAATGAAATAACCCGTATTGAACATTTCTTCGATTATAATTTTGAAAGAAGATTGATTTTCATCGTTTATAACAAATTATCCGATTTTCGCCAGAGTAACGTCGGGCAGACGGCTATGGATAACAATGAAGAGGAACAGGCAAATGTGGGTGGTGTAACACACATTATACAGAATAAGATCTTTGTCTACTTCGAAGGCGACCATAAAAAGCTGGAAAAGGAAATCTCCAGGGCTATTACGGAGGCTCTCATAAACGAGATGCTCTACGGCAATGATTTCAAGGATAATTTCACCAGCTCCACATTACTTAATTTGCCTGAATGGTATCTTAAAGGTTTGATTTCTTATGTGGCCGATCCCTGGAATTTTAGTATTGAGAACCGGGTTAAAGATGGGATTGTCAGCGGCAGGTACAAGAAATTTAACCGGTTAAACGGAATCGACGCCCTGTATGCAGGTCATTCATTCTGGAAGTACATTGCCGATACCTATGGTGAATCGGTGATTCCTAACATCCTGTACCTTACCAGGATCAATAAGAATGTGAATACGGGTTTTCTTTCCGTCCTGGGCCTGCCCATGAAAGACCTGTCGGATGAATGGCTGAGTTATTATCTAAACCTTTACCAGGATTACGAGACTTACGGCAATATCCCCGATCAGGGTAAAGTGCTGAAAAGATCCAGCCGGAAAAAGGTGTACCTGCAGGCGAAGATTAGCCCCGACGGCCATTACATTGCCTATGTGACCAATGAACTTGGGCAGTCAAAGATCTACCTTTACGATACCCGAACCGGTAAGAAGCGGAAAATTGAAAAAAAGGGACATAAAATACAACAGATCGACGATTATTCCTATCCCGTACTGGCATGGCATCCTACGGGTCGCATCCTTGCATTTCTGGAAGAGGAGCAAGGTAAGATCAGGCTTACCTCCTATGACATCGATATGGATGAGTATACCTCAAGAATATTTCTGTATTATGAAAAAATCCTCGATTTTTCCTATTCGGATGATGGCTTGAAATTTGTCATTTCCGGGGTCTACCGGGGGCAGACAGATATCTATGTCCATGATATTGCCTCCGGATCGAACGAAAGAATCACCAATGATCTGGCTGATGATCTGCACCCCCGTTTCATCAATAATTCAGAGGATATAGTCTTTACATCCAACCGCAGATCGGATTCACTGGTCTCGGGAAATACTCCCGGTGACCTCACCGATTATATGTCGGTATTTGTATACGATTATAAAAACCGGTCCGATCGGCTCAGGCGGATTACCGACCGCAATTTTGTTAACCATGACCTTCCTTTCCCCTACGCTAAACGAAATGAATTTGTCTATCTCAGTAATAAATCCGGGATCATTAACCGGTATTTCGCCAAATACGACAGCACAATCAGCTTTATCGATACCACAACACATTATCGTTATTTTGCCCGGACCTTCCCGCTCACCAATTACAAGCGGAATATCATCGAACATTATTATGTTCCGGCCATCAATAAGTTCTCTGAAATCATTTTCAACAACGGGCGTTACCAGATTTATCAGGGTGAGGTCAATCCGTCTGACGACCTTAGCCAGGATGTAAGGAAGACTCCTTTCAGGGAATCCTATACCAAACAACTGGCTCATAAAGACAGTGCATTGAACATCAATAAAAAGCAGATACCTATAAAAGATGTCGTCAATAACAGGATCATCGAAGGCCAGGATACCTTCAAGCTTGACTTTACAACTATCGATATTAACAAGTATGTCTTCGAAAAGGAAAAGCTGAATTACTATAACGCCCGGCTGGGAAAGAAGAACCTGAGTCTGGTGCTCGATACCGTCCCTGAATCCAGAAAGATGTATATCGATTATGAGACCTCCTTCTATCCCAATTACCTGGTTAACCAGATTGATTTCAGCTTTATGAACGAATCCTATCAGACCTTTACGGGTGGAGCCGTTTATTATAATCCGGGTCTTAACCTTTCCTTTAAAGTTGGGGCAAATGACCTTTTTGAAGATTACCGGATTGTTGGAGGAGTGCGACTGGCAACCGATTTTGACAGCAATGAGTATCTTCTCAGTTTCGAAGACCTGAAATCAAGATGGGATAAGCAGGTGATTTTCCACCGGCAGATTTTTAAGGTCTCTACCACCGATAATTCACTGCTGAAAACCTACTCACATGAGCTGATGTTCATATTGAAATACCCGTTCAACCAGGTGGCAGCCATTAAAGGAACAGCCATGTACCGGAACGACAGGAGTGTCTTCCTTTCCACAGACCTGAAAAATCTTAACCAGCCTGATGTAGTGAAACCCTGGGCCAGCCTTAAACTGGAATATATTTTTGACAATACAAGGTTCATCGGCATCAACCTTTACCAGGGCTTCCGGTATAAATTGTTTGCCGAAGGATATAAAGAAATCGGGCATAAAAAATCTGATCTCGTGGTTCTCGGTGCCGATTTCAGGCATTATACGAAGATTTACCGTTGCCTGATATGGGCCAACCGGTTTGCAGCAAGCAGTTCTTTTGGACATACACCCTTGATTTATTACCTCGGCGGAGTGGATAACTGGACAAATTTCAATCCGCAGGTTCAGACCTTTGACCAGTCGGTAGCTATTGATTATGCACGGAATTATGCCTTCCAGACCCTGGCCACTCCGATGAGAGGATTTACCCAGAATATCAGGAACGGAAACAATTTTGCCGTGGCAAATACCGAACTCAGATGGCCGATCATCCGGTTCTTTGCAAACCGGCCGATCAGTTCTTCCTTCTTTAACAATTTGCAGATTGTTGGCTTTTTTGACGTAGGAACTGCCTGGGAAGGTCTGACCCCATGGTCAGGTAAAAATGCATATGATACTGAAACCTATACGAACGGTCCTGTAAAGGTGGTCATCGATTCCAACCGTGAGCCCATCGTTGCTGGTTACGGGGCAGGAGTGAGAAGCCGACTTTTTGGATATTTTATCCGGCTCGACTGGGCATGGGGGATTGAAAATCGCACCATTTTACCGCGAATGTTCTACCTCTCCCTTAATCTCGATTTTTAATTCTTAAACCAACCTGCATCCATGACACCGACACAACTGATTATACTTATTCTGGCAGGACTCCTCGCCGGTTTCGTCGGTGGTTCCATGGGAGTCGGCGGTGGTATTATTCTGGTTCCCACTATGGTCTTCTTTCTGGGTATGACCCAGCATGAAGCACAGGGAACAAGCCTTGCAACATTGCTTCTTCCCATTGGAATCCTCGCCGTAATCAATTATTATAAAAGTGGTTATGTGAACATACGATATGCCATTATTTTAAGCATAATGTTCATCGTTGGATCCTACCTGGGATCCGTCATGTCGGTCCATCTGTCCGACAGGATTCTGAAACAGATATTTGGTATTCTCATGCTGGCTGTCGGAATTAAAATGATTCTTGGAAAATAGACCGTTATGACCATAAAAAAAAGGATTAAAGATCTTTCGGAAAAATATTCAGACGAAGTGCAGGATATCAGGAGGCATCTTCATGCACACCCCGAACTTTCTTTTGAAGAATTTGAAACTTCAGCCTTTATTAAGTCGAAGCTCACGGAATGGGGAGTTCCTTTTACCGGTGGTTTTGTTAAAACCGGCATTGTTGCAGAGATCAGGGGAAAGGGAGAAGGAAGGCTTATCGGAATCCGTTCTGATATGGATGCACTGCCGGTTCATGAATTGAACGATGTCCCTTTCCGGTCGCTGAACGAAGGTAAAATGCATGCCTGCGGTCACGACGTCCATATGGCCTCTCTCCTGGGTTGCGTGAGGGTGTTGAATGAGATGAAAGACAGCTTTAACGGCCGGATTAAATTTGTTTTTCAGCCTGGCGAAGAAAGAATCCCGGGCGGCGCAAAACTGATGCTCGAAGAAAACTGTTTTGGTAACGATGAACCGGAACTGATGATTGCCCAGCATGTGTACCCGGAGATGCAGGTCGGAAAGACCGGGTTCAGGGAAGGGCAGTATATGGCTTCATCAGACGAAATATTTATTACGGTAAAGGGCAAGGGAGGACATGCGGCCCTGCCTGAAAAGCTGATCGATCCCGTGGTGATCGCTTCCCAGATCATCGTGGCTCTGCAGCAGGTAGTGAGCCGGCACGCCAACCCGGCCTTCCCGACAGTCCTTTCTTTCGGCAGGATCATCGCTGACGGAGCTGTTAATGTGATACCTGATGAGGTCAGGATGGAAGGGACCTTCAGGACACTTAACGAGGAATGGAGAAAAAGGGCACATCAGATTATTGAAAGCACCGTCCATGGAATCTCTGAAGCCATGGGCGGATCAGCTGATCTGGAGATCAGGCACGGCTACCCGTCACTCTTTAATGACCCTGAAGTGACCCGTATTGCCAGGTCGGCAGCCGAAGAATGGCTCGGCACAGCAAATGTCGAATCACTCGATATCCGGATGACGGCTGAAGATTTTGCTTACTTTTCTCAAAAATATCCTTCCGTGCTTTACCGCCTTGGTGTATCCGCCAACCCGGAAACCGCCGGCGCCCTGCATACTCCCGTATTCAAAATCGAAGAGTCGGCCCTCAAAGTGGCAGTGGAACTGTTTTCCTGGATCGCCCTGTACATTTCTTGGAGCATAATCGCTGATTCCTTCTTCCGAAACGGTATTTTGTTTAGAATCGTTCAAAATAATTCATTTCGTGAAAAATATCATTTTGCATATTGCGTTAAGAAGTTAACTTTGCACCCATCAAACAATTAATTGTTAATTAAAGGAAAATAAAATGGCTTACGTAATTTCAGACGATTGCACAGCATGTGGCACATGTATAGATGAATGCCCCGTAGAAGCAATATCGGAAGGTGATATCTACAAAATTGATCCGGAACTTTGCACTGACTGTGGTGCATGTGCAGATGTTTGTCCGACAGAAGCAATATCACCGGAATAAAAAATGTCGGAATACAATATAAAAGGCCATCCCAACGGACGGCCTTTTTTTATGCTTACTTTAACAAATATACCTTTGAAGGCTGCCGGATACGGCATCCTGATCCGGCCTGTGGCCGTAGCTTCGCTGTTACCCGCCAAGCAATTTATAGATCGCTGAGAAATCCATGTCGCCAAGGCCCTGGTTTACAGCCATCGCGTATAATTCCCTTGTTGCCGCTGTTTCTGGCAAAGAAATGCTATGATGATAGGCCTCACGGGTGGCCAGGTAGAGATCTTTGAGCATATGCTTCAGGGGAAAATCCGTTGAATAATCTTCAGTGGCCATTTTTACATTTTTTGAAGCCAGGAAGGGTGCAGCTACCGGCCCCCCGATCAGGATTCCCGAAAGGGTGGCATGATCGAGTCCGAGAGCCCTTCCCAATGTCATGCCCTCCGCAAAGGATGCCATGGCATTGGCAAGCATCAGGTTAACGACCATTTTCACCGATGAGGCTTTGCCGTTTTCACCCAGAAACAGGATTTTACTGCCAACAGCCTCAAACAGGGGAATCAGATACTTAAGTTCATTTTCTTTTCCACCGACAAAGATGGTAAGCTCCCCATTTTCTGCCGGAAGCCTGGTGCCCGATACCGGGGCATCCACAAAATGCAGCTTCCGGGTGGTGGCTTCCTTAGCCATCTGCAGGCTAAACCCCGGGCTGACCGTGCTGAAGTCAACCCATGTGGTTCCGGGTTTCAGGCTGTTGAGGAAACCCCCTTCCCCAAGTGCGTTTTCAGCAACAGCAACCGGATCAGCCAGCATGGTCATGAAAATATCCGATCCCAGAGCGAGATCGCTCACCGAAGAAGCCACACCTGCACCTGCATCTTCAAGATCCTTTGTTTTGGATGCAGTCCGGTTATAAACCCGGAGGGGAAATCCTGCCTTGAGAATATTCATGGCCATCCTGCTGCCCATGATCCCCAGTCCGAAAAATCCGATTTGTCCCTTCATCATGATTTCGAGGAATAAGCCGATAACATCCAGTGTTCTTTTTCATATTGCCGGGTCATCCTGCTAATCATGTCAGATGTCCCGATATCACCTACGTCTCCGGATATATCGGCTGCATCAATGAGAAATGACTCGACCGTTTCGAGGTCCGTGATCACCTCCAGAACCATTTCCCGGGAAGAAAGTCCGGTACCCGTCTCTTCGATCTGGGAATTTTCGAGATAATCACTCAGACGGCTTAGCGGAGTGTGACCGAAAACTCTGATCCGTTCGGCAACGAGGTCAATATTTTCTGCGGTTAGGGTATAAATCTCTTCAAATTTGACATGAAGATCAAAAAAGTCACTGCCCTGAACATTCCAGTGATAGTTTCTGAGTTTCTGATAAAAAACACTGAGGTTGGACAAAAGCAAATTCAGGGAGTCAACCATGTCTTTTGTCTCTTCTTTGCTGAAACCCAGTTTAACAAATTGTTTCTGTGATGATGGTGTAGTATCCATATTTTTTAAACGGTTTAAAAGGGTGAATGATTAAAAAACCCGCCTGCCACCGGGCGGGCTGTGGTTTCATGCTTATAACATTCGCCGGCAATGAAAGTTCTTCATGAAATAAGTGAAGACTTAAGGTTCCTGTTCCTTTTCGCTATTGGCATATTTAAAAGCTGTATAAAGAGAGTAGATCGCATAGATTAAAGCGTAAATCCCGATGATGACGGCAATGATCATCGCTCCTTTAAACGGATTAAAAAGCAGCAGCAGTCCAACCAAGAGGGAAAGGATACCGTTGAAGAGGATGAGTCCGGCACTCATATTCAGGGCTCGCAGATGGTTGTATGATGAAAGCTGAAGCAGTGCAATAATGACCGCCCAGATGCCGAAAAAGGCAACAATGACACTCATGGAAATATGCGGGTAAAGGATGATTATCAGCCCGAATAGGACATTGATACTCCCCTCGATAAACCAGAATGTTCCTGAGCCGCCTTTATACCTGATCCTGAAAGCATAACCCAGTGCAACAATCCCGCCCGCCAGTGCAAAGATGCCAAAATAGGTTGCCAGAAGAACAATGGATTTAGAGGGATTTACCAGAATCAATATCCCTAAAATAAGCGCAAGGATGCCTTTTAAGGCGGATGCAAGCCAGTTTTTCATATTTATTTTGCATTAATGAGTTTGACCGTATTTAAATAAAACCGGAATTGCGATATCCAAAAACTGTACCCCGGGAGGATCATCTGCTAATAAGAAAGCAGTGCAAAGCCTTTCAGCTGATCGTTGACCAGAACGTTGAACGCCGCAGCGGAAATGATCATTCGCGGATTAACCCAGTCAGTCCTGTAATGATTCTGCATCAGGCTCTGCGAGCAGACGTAGATCTTAACACCGCTGTCAAGCAGTTCCTGGATGAGTTTCGAATTGGGATTAGGCTGCCCGGTCAGCTCCTGGTATTTCTCGTCGGTGAGAGCAAGCGAAATAGCGTCGGCGTGAATAACTGCCTCCACCTTCATGTCGGAAGGCTGAATGCCATACAGGGCATACAGGTTGAGAAACATCGCCAGATGCTCGAGACCCGGGTTTAACTTGAACTGAAAGGCGGTCACCTTGGAAATATCGAAGAGGATACGGTTATCCAGGTTTTTGTCGGGAAAAACTTTGGCTGCTTCAACCTTGTAAACACCACCGTAGTCTTTTATTACGGGATACTGAATGTCCTGTCCTTCCGCTTTCTGAAAGGAATAAATGAAGGTGAACATTAGCAGGACCAAACAATGAATTCTTGTCATTCTTAAATGATTTGATTATTTCTTTCTTTTTTTCCCTGCCGAGATAAACATCAGAATGCTGACGAGGATCAAAAGCAGGCTGAGAATAAGGGGAACAAGACCCGCAGTGAAAGGTGCAGAACTAACATCCACTGAATGCGCAGCCGTAGCGTCAATGATAGTCTTGACGCCGAAAAATATTAGCCCGGCCACACCTATAATCAGGACTATTGTGCCTGTCTGTCTCATGATCTGTCTGTTTTAATTATATTCAATGATGCTTACTTAAGAGAATAATCTTTAATAAAATTCACTCAGGAGGAGATTGGAGATACGGTATTCCGTTTTTATATTCAGGATCCGGTTCGTGAATACGGCCTCAGTGGGGAGCTGTATTGTTCACTGTAAATTCTGACAAGTTTCAACCTCTTTAAGCCTGATTCCCCACTCGGTGCTCTGCTCCAGAGTTCAGGAAACACTGAAAATACCATTCCCCTGACAATCAGAAGTACTTCGTTTGCTGAACCGACTCCTGTGTTTTCTTTTTTCATTTCTGTACCCCTTCTCTTTTATATTCCGTTTTAAACGGCACTCCTTCATTTCTTTTATAAAGATGATATGCAGGTATTAAGCCATACAAAATTGTGCCAATCCCGGCTTGGGGGCAATTTTGAGGGGAATATGTTGAAACACCCTGATTATTGTGGAATTATTTCAACAAGGGAGAGGAGGGATACTGGGAGCCCCGAATCTGGTCAGAGGCGGTCACTCAGATCTTTCATCCGGCTTTCAAGGAGGGAAACCTTTTCCTCCAGTTTCCGGATACGGGCAGACAATTCCTTATTGATCTTTTCAAGAAGGAGTTTGTTTTTCATGATATCGTCCTGAAATTGCTGCATTTGAGGTAATTTTTGGGGTTGACAAAAAATACAGATCCACATCACCGTTTTTCCTTCAGGCCGTCAGACAGCCGGGCACAGACAGGCCCGATGTTTCGCGGTATCAGAAAAATAAGAGGGCTGCCCCGTCAGGCATCTAACGAAAAGGGCAGCCCTGAAAGATCGTGATGATCCGGATTATTTCACATAATCCGCATTCTGTAAGAATTCAAAACTTTTTTCCACGCTGACAATCGGATCATAATTATATTCTTCCACTTCAACGATATAGTATTTAACGCCGGCTTTTTCTGCGTTTGCAAATATACGTTTGAAGTCCATCTTGCCGCTTGCACCCAGTTCTGCTTTGTCTTTCACATGCCATAACTCAAACCGGCCGGGGTATTTGTCAAAATAGGCTACCGGATCGGCTCCGCCTTCCACAACCCAGTAAAGATCCATCTGGAACATGACTTTTTGAGGATCTGTATTTTGCAGCATAAAATCATAAATCGTCTGACCGTCAATCTGACCGAATTCCTTATCATGATTATGATAACCGAAGCGGATACCATTCTGGTTACATTTTTCACCCACGGCATTGAAATAATCGCAGTATTTTTTCAATACATCCAGGCTTTGATATGCATCAGGCCCCATGAAGGGCTGAACGATATACTTTACACCTGCAGCCTTGTGCGCGGCAATGCACTGATCCCACCATTCCATGGTCTTATCCCAGTTGGCCGAATCGGGAACCACCTGCCCGGCATGAGAACTTAGGAAGTCCATTCCGTTCTGTTTAACCAGAGTGGCAAAAGCGACCGGATCCATCTCGTAAAACTTACCATTGTCGTAACCGGCGGCTTCAACAAAACCGTATCCGATTTTTCCGACTTTTACGATTGTGGAATCAAGGGCTGTTTTCATGTCATCTCTAACCGACCAGAGCTGAAGGCCGATGTATTTATCTTTTTTCTTTTCAGAGCATGAGTTCATAAGGCTGACAAATAAAAGAGAAACAAAAATCAGAGTCAGAAATCTAAAAGGGAAAGCTTTGTTTTTCATTGCATGAAGGGGTTGGTTAATTTTGGTATGAATATATGCATTTCTGTTTAAAACAGAAACACGGGAGAGAAAAATTTGATGGGAGCTAGGGAGTTGGAAAATTAGAAAGTTAGAAAGTTAGAAAGTTGGAAAGTTAGGGAGTTAGGGAGTTAGGGAGTTAGAGGGGTTTCGTGATTAAGAAAATTACTCCAGGATTATCGATTTTCACTAAATAACTCATTCAGGGTTCTCCAATCTCCAATCCCCAATCTCCAATCTCCAATCTCCAATCCCCAATCCCCACTCCCCAATCTCCAATCCCCAATCTCCAATCCCCTTTCTTCCAGCCCTCCCCAATCCCCGTTCTTCCACCCCTCCCCAACCCCTCCCCTGAGGGAGAGGGGCTTGTCTTCTAACGACATAAGTTGATATTAGAGCACTTTTGAAATTAAATTATCTTGTACAAGGTTACCGAATAACCTTTCGTTTTACGACAATGTTTATCGGAGTGAACACCCCCTCGTCTTCCAGGAGAGGGGGCCGGGGGTGAGGTGGAATAGAGGAATTTTTTTCCGCAATATCTAAATAACTCATTAGGCTTCTTCCATCCCCAATCTCCAATCTCCACTCTCCACTCTCCAATCTCCACTCTCCACTCTCCAATCTCCACTCCCCACTCTCCCACTCCCCACTCCCCACCCCTCCCCAAACCCCTCCCCTGAGGGAGAGGGGCTTGTCTTCTAACGACATAAGTTGATATTAGAGCACTTTTGAAATTAAATTATCTTGTACAAGGTTACCGAATAACCTTTCGTTTTACGACAATGTTTATCGGAGTGAACACCCCCTCGTCTTCCAGGAGAGGGGGCCGGGGGTGAGGTGGAATAGAGGAATTTTTTTCCGCAATATCTAAATAACTCATTAGGCTTCTTCCATCTCCAATCTCCACAATCTCCAATCTCCACTCTCCATCAATCTCCAATCCCCAATCTCCAATCTCCAATCTCCAATCTCCAATCCCCAATCTCCAATCCCCTCTTCTTCCAGCCCTCCCCAATCCCCGTTCTTCCACCCCTCCCCAACCCCTCCCCTGAGGGAGAGGGGCTTGTCTTCTAACGACATAAGTTGATATTAGAGCACTTTTGAAATTAAATTATCTTGTACAAGGTTACCGAATAACCTTTCGTTTTACGACAATGTTTATCGGAGTGAACACCCCCTCGTCTTCCAGGAGAGGGGGCCGGGGGTGAGGTGGAATAGAGGAATTTTTTTCCGCAATATCTAAATAACTCATTAGGCTTCTTCCATCTCCAATCTCCACTCCCCAATCTCCACTCTCCAATCTCCAATCTCCAATCTCCAATCCCCAATCTCCACTCTCCATTCTCCAATCCCCAATCTCCACTCTCCTTCTCCAGCTCCTCCCCACCCCTCCCCAACCCCTCCCCTGAGGGAGAGGGGCTTGTCTTCTAACGACATAAGTTGATATTAGAGCACTTTTGAAATTAAATTATCTTGTACAAGGTTACCGAATAACCTTTCGTTTTACGACAATGTTTATCGGAGTGAACACCCCCTCGTCTTCCAGGAGAGGGGGCCGGGGGTGAGGTGGAATAGAGGAATTTTTTTCCGCAATATCTAAATAACTCATTAGGCTTCTTCCATCTCCAATCTCCAATCCCCAATCTCCAATCTCCAATCTCCAATCCCCAATCTCCAATCCCCAATCTCCACTCCCCACTCTCCAATCCCCACTCTCCACTCTCCAATCTCCATCCCTCCCCACTCTCCACTCCCCACTCCCATCCCCTCCACCCCTCCCAAACCCCTCCCCTGAGGGAGAGGGGCTTGTATTCTAACGACATAAGTTGATATTAGAGCACTTTTGAAATTAAATTATCTTGTACAAGGTTACCGAATAACCTTTCGTTTTACGACAATGTTTATCGGAGTGAACACCCCCTCGTCTTCCAGGAGAGGGGGCCGGGGGTGAGGTGAAATAGAGGAATTTTTTTCCGCAATATCTAAATAACTCATTAGGCTTCTTCCATCTCCACTCTCCACTCTCCAATCTCCACTCTCCACTCCCCACTCTCCACTCCCCAATCTCCAATCCCCAATCTCCAATCCCCTTTCTTCCAGCCCTCCCCAATCCCCGTTCTTCCACCCCTCCCCAAACCCCTCCCCTGAGGGAGAGGGGCTTGTCTTCTAACGACATAAGTTGATATTAGAGCACTTTTGAAATTAAATTATCTTGTACAAGGTTACCGAATAACCTTTCGTTTTACGACAATGTTTATCGGAGTGAACACCCCCTCGTCTTCCAGGAGAGGGGGCCGGGGGTGAGGTGGAATAGAGGAATTTTTTTCCGCAATATCTAAATAACTCATTAGGCTTCTTCCATCTCCAATCTCCACTCCCCACTCCCCAATCTCCACTCTCCACTCCCCACTCCCCACTCCCCACATCCCCACTCTCCACTCTCCACTCTCCAATCTACTCCCTTACCAATTTGTAAGCCATGATCCTGTTGGCAAAAAATGTTGGCACAAGAAGAAGGTTTTTCGATGGGATATACGTGATGTCGGCCGAATTGATCTTTTCATTTTTGGTATTGATGAGAGAGATCTTGTGATGATCCGGGTAGATCATGTAGATCTCCCCGGCCCAGTCGGAGACCAGCCAGTAACCCGGATAGCCGGCCCATGTAATCCCGTCGCCACTCTGAATATTTTCCGTGATTATGCTGATCATTTTTGTCCGGATATCTATCGACTCGAGCCTGCTGCTACCGTCCGAGGCTTCCAGGATACGGCTGCTGTCCACGTATAGGCCGTTCGGGTGATTCAGCCCGTCGGCGAGCCATACGCTGAGTTCACCATTCTTCAGCCGGTAGATTTTACTTGTATCGCTGTCACTGACATATACCGTACCCTTACCATCGGAAGCCACGTCGTTCAGCATTGAAGATCCGGGGGCATGGTAATGCTGAACTACGGTCCCATTGTCCATATCGATCTCGACAAGTTCGTCAATGTCTGCAGTGTAAAGCCGGTCACCGGATATTGCCAGTCCTTTCGGACCTTTCAGCCCTTTCACCCATTCCAGTTCAATCAGATCTCCTGACGGACTGAGTTTGGAAATAAAACCGTTCCCCTCTGCCTGCCCACGGTTTATGTTCGATACATAACACTGATTCCGGGTGCTGTCATAAACAACAGACTCCGGGGTTCTGAAAACCGAATCAGTCATCCAGGCCTGTTCCAGCCTGAAGCTTACATTGGAGGGTGATTCATTTCGGACCTTTTCTTTTTTGACACCGATATTACAGGTAGCAAGTACCGGGATGAAAATCAGGAGGAGGTAAACAGGTCGTTTCATGGGTGTAGTGTTTAGGTGTTTAAGTTATTGTGAAACAAACCACGGAAGAATAATGTTTGAACACCCTGTCAATCTGGACTTTCGGATTTTCAACGACGCGATTATCCGGGCGGACAAATTGTGAACAAAGAGACCTTCTTGCAAAATCCCAATATTCATCAGGAAAGGATCAAATACGACCCCCGGTGACCTTAACCGGCTTTATAATCTTTCCCTCGAAAAAGTGAAAAAAAAGCCTGATATAAAGGCGCTGGAAATAGCGGAAGAATTCTAGCTTTACCCGGCGTGGCCATTACCAACCGACAAATACGCCGGCAACAAGGGCAATCACCACCAGAACCACAAAGATGAAAAACAGGAATCGTGCAATGGCCGCTGCTCCTGCTGCTATCTTCGTAAAACCGAAAAGGGCAGCTACAAGGGCTATTATCAGAAATATTATGGCCCATCTAAGCATAATGTTACAATTTAAAAAGTTCCTCTGTAAATCATCCGGAATACCGGGAAAAGTATTCCGTTTTCTTGTATTTTTCCTTATTGGACAATGAATCAAATTGTTGCGATGTAAATCAAAGGTCCGGACTTACGGAATGTTTGGGCATGAAATGCCCGTAAGTGTGGAATATTGCCTACATCAGGTCATCCATTGGCTTTGACATCTGGATTTGATTTCGGACTTTCTCTAAACTGCCGGTGAAAGAAGATGCTGCACTCAGCTTAGGGAAAGGCTCCTGAAATTGTGTGTACCATTTTTTATATCAGGGTTTTCCCAAAACTTACATGGGGGGGGTGTTAAATATTTGAAATATAATGATCAGCCAATCGAACCGTCAATCTTTTATGCGGCAGATTCAAACCTTTTAAGGTGCTCTCACTGTAAGTCTCACTTCCAACCAGCATACATCTATTTCCGGATCTCAAACTGTTGAAAACCGTCCCGAATAATGGCAGGCACATTATCATCCGGTCGGATGAATCAGACTTTCCGAACCATTTATTCGCCTGTTGGTTATTCATACAGTGCCTTTTTGAGAAACACAGGCAGGATCAGACTGATCTCCGGAACGGGGCAGGATGACAGGCGGTGCATATCGTGAGGATAAAATTCAGGAGTTCATCATGAATATGGTTAAGGAGCTAACACAGTTGGACATTCAGACTTATATTCTGAAGGAAAACGGATACTTTCCTAACAACAGTTCCCTTCCTCTTCTGATTTACCGGAGCGTAATCCGGTTCGAAGGAGGAGATCCGGGACAGGAAGTGGAAAATCTGTTTCATGAAAATCATTGGAACAACTCATGGCAGGACGGGATTTTCAGATTTCACCACTATCATAGTAATGCACATGAAGTGCTGGGCATTTACCGGGGCATAGTCAAAGTGCAGCTTGGCGGTGAAGGCAGTCTCACCACTGAACTGGGAAAGGGCGACGTGGTGGTCATTCCGGCCGGGGTAGCTCACAGAAATATGGGTGCGTCGGGCGATTTCGCCTGCGTCGGGGCTTACCCGGGTAACTCCGGTTATGATATGAATTACGGGAAAGAAGGGGAACGGCCAAAAACCGATATGAATATTGATAGGGTGACCTTGCCTGAAAGAGATCCTGTATATGGCGAAAAAGGCCCTCTTTTTACACATTGGTACAAATCATCTTAAACGGCGTTTATGATTATTCTTATTACCGGAACATCATCAGGGATCGGTCGTGCGCTTGCACTGGGGTATCTGGAGGCTGGACACCAGGTCTGGGGAATAAGCAGGAAACCAAATGCTGACCTGGAAAAATATGATACCTTCCGTTTTCTTCAACAGGATATCTCAGAATTTGAAGACCTGAAAGTGAAGCTGACCGGTTTCCTAAGGGGAACAGAACAAATGGACCTTTTGATTCTGAATGCCGGTATCCTTCCCCGGATAAAAGACCTTGGCGAAACCGGTCTTGAAGAGATCAGCAGAGTCATGGACGTCAACGTCTGGGCAAATAAAATCATCATCGATACCCTTTTTGAATCAGGCTGCCAGGTTAAACAGGTCGTTGCCATTTCATCCGGTGCAGCCATCAGTGCTGCGAGGGGATGGAACGCCTATTCTCTCTCCAAAGCTACGTTGAATATGCTTATCAACCTGTATTCAAAGGAACATACTGAAACCCACTTTTCTGCCCTGGCTCCCGGAATTATCAATACGGGCATGCAGGAATATATCCGTGAGCTGCCCGGCGGAGACCGGTTCCCTGTAGTCAGGAGACTTCGTGAAATGTATTCAAAATCCGGGATGCCTGGTCCGGAAGAGGCTGCTGTCTCGCTGATGCAAAGTATTGAGAGGGTCAAAGAAGTGGAGAGCGGCCGGTATACCGATGTAAGGGATATGAACGTGTAAAGTTTGAACAAAAATGAAGCCTGAGCTGTTTGGTGTTCATTTAGAGATAAAGTTTGAGTGCCGCATGGAATGACGCTGCGGGATTATATAGATTACAGGTCAACTTTTTGTGACTGAATTCCTCAATAGTCAGGATAGTCTCAGAAAGCACGAAAAATTAAATAGTTGAAAGACAGGGGTTTGTTGGGTATGACCAGCACAGCCCCGACGCCATGGCATCGTTTTGTCATTCTAAGATGATTGAACCAGGATAATAAAGTCAGAACATGGATTTAATTGAGATGCATTGCAGATCACTTCCCCGGGGAACACTACCCCTGGTGGAGGGTGAAATAAACGATTATCTTAAACAGTTAGCTCCGGGATGGATTGTCGGAAAAGGTACAATACTCAGACGTGAATTTATGTTTGAGGATTTTAACCGGGGTGTGGTTTTTGTTAATGATATTGCAGCCATTGCCGATGCAGAGAATCATCATCCTGATGTAGGGCTGCATTACAATAAGGTGGAGATTGAATTATCCACTCACAGCATAAATGGCCTGTCGGTAAACGATTTTATTATGGCCGCTAAAATTGATCAGATTTAGATATATCCTAATTATAAATAATTTCGGAGGAAATGTAATGAAAAAAATGAAGTTTATGTTCGAAGGTCTTGCTGTCTTAACCTTGTTCCTGGCTCTGAGCAGCTGTAATTCAAATCCCCGGCAGCAAATGCAGTCCCCTTCAAATGAAATATCCGGACCCGAGGTAACCAAAGCGGTGTGTGTTCTGCATCCTACAGAGGGTAACCAGGTGTACGGAACGGTTACCTTCACCAAGGTCGACAGTGGCATTCATATTGTTGCAGACGTTCATGGTCTCACAGAAGGTAAACATGGAATCCATATACATGAATACGGTGATTGCACGGCTGCTGACGGTTCATCGGCAGGAGGTCATTTCAATCCTGAAGGTGTGAAACATGCAGGTCCGGGTGATGCCATCAGGCATGTGGGTGATATGGGAAATTTAACTGCAGATGCCGACGGTAATGCCACCCTTGACATGACTGATAACCTGATGACTTTCTCCGGCAAGCATTCCATTATCGGACGCGGAATCGTGGTTCATGCCGGTGCTGATGATCTGACATCCCAGCCTTCCGGAAATTCGGGACCCAGGGTTGCTTGTGGGGTTATCGGGATTGCAGCGGAAAAATAACCGTAATCGCGAAACACCCAAAAGATTTTCTGTAACGGGGGGTGCCGGAAAAATATATTCTGAATGGAATTTATCCTGAAGATTCTATGGAGATTGGAGGTTAGAGAGAAATCGCAATGCAAACCATTGACGATTATATGATTCTTCTGGCGTAAGGTTTGGTTTACCTTTTTTTCCGGGGCACTCCCGTTATTTTAATTGGAATTTGTATTGTCACCGGGCGTTAAAAGCGCCGTTAATAAGCAGATGTCCTGATGTTAGGATTGAAGCCAGAACACAAAAAATATATCAGGCCGGTAACCGGATTTATCATCTTTGCCGCAGGCCTTGTGTTGATGCTCATCCCCTTTATTCCCGCAGGATATATCCTGATCATCGCCGGGGCTTTTTTACTGGCACCTGAGATCCCCTTTATGAGACGCTTCCTCGGGAAGCTGAAAAAATGGGACCATAGCCACCGGATTGAAAAGGCAGAGCAAAAAGTGAATGAGATTGAAGATAGGGTGAACAGAACCCTGATCGACGACGGGAAAAAATAATCTTAGTGTCTTTGCACGTGAAGCAGAATAAAGGTTTACCGGTAATCATATAAATATAAGTGGAAAGAGGTGTGAGCACAATTTCCTGTCGTGTCTGGAATTATTTTCACAGGTTGACGGTAAGACAGGATAAACGGTGGGGAAAAACAACGGCCTGAACTTTGGCAAGATTTTACTTCATGACAATGGACAGGCAGGTATTCAAAACAGTGAGATATGGCAGCCGGAGAAACACTGAAAGGTGAGAGTGGCCATGTAAATCCTGACAGCCAGTTCAAGCTATACAATTAGCTTTTCAATGAGGATTATTTGCAAAAGAACAGGCCGCCTTCATTTTATGAAAAATAAGGCGGCCTGTTTTATCTCTGTGAAGCTATCTTTCAAATATCCTCCGATTCCGGGATTTCAGCATGAAGATGCCGGTCACTTCACGATCAGCTTACCTTTCATGCCCGCCTGGAAATGCCCCGGAAATGTGCACAGGTAAGTGTACTCCCCTTTTTCCTTTGGCGCCGTGAATTCTACGGTTGTCGATTCGCCTGCACCTACCAGTTTGGTTTTGGCAAGGATTTCGTCATCCCATGAACTGTCGATATATTCATTCGAGGGATAGGACAGTCCGTCACTGACAAAGGCAGACGGATCTGCATCTTTTTTTAAAAGGATGAAATTGTGGGCCATCTGCGCTTTTGGAAGATTGCTGACGGTCTTCAGTGTCACTTTGATCTTTTGTCCCGGACTTGCATCGATCTCTTTAACAGAATACTGCATTTTGTCGAGTCCCAGGATGTTCACTACTTTAACCTGCTGACTGTAACCGGTCAATGGCAGGGCAAGAAATACCCCGGCGAGAACGATCAGCAGTAAATACTTTTTTTTCATGTTTATGATATTTTATAATCGTTTTTAAAATAACAATTTAACCACCCTAGAGTTTATTCGTGCCCAAATATTCTGCATCTGAAACGAAATAATTTCATATCGTATCGTATAGATCATCACCGTTGGTTACCGATTTGGGAGGCAGATTTTTTTATATTATTACCCGGTAGTATTCGCGGGCCCTTCGTTCTGTTCATTTTTCAATTATGTATTCCAATTAAAGATAATCTTCTCATACAATCATATGTAAGAGTAAAAATAATCAGTGATGAGGATCCAAGAACCGAAGCCGCATTATAAGTCTACCAGAGACGGTTTCTTCTCGTATAACTTGACTGAAATATCCTGTTGATTCCCAATATAATATCGCCAACTGCACAATAAACTGAGATCGGCTTGTTTAATTCGTTCTCTTTTTAGAAATTGGAAGAATACTTTAGATTTGATTTGGTTCACAATCTAACAAACTACCTAACTAACTAACTAAACACATGAAAATTGCAAGTCACTCTTACCTGCTGGCTTTATTCCTGTGCTTCCTGCTAACCCCCCAGCAAAATCTGCTTGCCCAGGGCCTTACTATCAGCGGTACTGTCACCGACGCTAAAACCGGCGAAGCAGTTATAGGAGCCAATATCTCAGTGAAAGGAACTACAAAAGGTACCATCACAGATGTCCATGGTGCATACACTATCAGTGCAAATTCAGGTGAAACACTTCTCTTTTCCTACGTGGGTTATCTCCCCCGGGAAGTTACCGTTAACGGCAAAACTGTTATCAACGTTGCACTTGAGATCGACAGAACGGAATTTGATGAACTTGTGGTGATTGGCTATGGTACTCAGAAGAAGGAGGACCTGACCGGTTCTGTCACCGTTGTGAATGCCGAAGAAATGCGGCAGTCCAATTATACCACCTTCGATAAGGCTCTCCAGGGAAGGGCTGCCGGAGTTCTCGTTACAGGCGTATCGGGTCAGCCGGGACAATCGGCATCAATCCTTATCCGTGGTATCGGATCGATCAGCCGCAGTGCAGCCCCTTTGATCATCATCGATGGGATGCCGGTCAGTACTGAATTTCTGACTTCTCTCAATCCTCAGGATATTGAATCGGTACAGATCCTCAAAGATGCGTCCGCCACTGCAATCTATGGTGCCAGAGGCGCTAACGGGGTTATCATGGTTACCACAAGGCGGGGAATCAACGGACCGGCAAAAATCGATTTCAACGCAACTTTCGGAGCAAATATTCTTCCCCGAATCTATGATGTTATGAATGCTTCACAGTATGCAGATTATAACAAAGCTGCCTATGCAAACATGGGTATTGACAATCAGAGGAATATGTATTATAAAGTTTATTCTGATTCAGCAAGAATGGCCAATAATAATTTTGGTACCGATACTGACTGGCAGGATGAAGTAACCAGGATCGGTACATCTCAGAATTATAATCTGAGCAGTTCAGGTGGAAATAAATTCAGTAATTTTTATGTCGCAGGGAACTATTCAACGGAAGAAGGCATTCTGATCAATACTGACATGACCAGAATTGGTCTGACTGCCAACTCAAATTATAATGTCGGAAAACGCTTCAAATTTGGAGAATCGTTATCATTTTCAACCGTAGACATCACAGATGTGACCAATTACAGTAATGGTAATGCCTTTCAGGTAGCTTTGGTTAATTCCCCTTACATGCCTCTATATGATGAAAACGCCATCGGAGGATACGGAGGTCCAACCGATACGCTGACAGGGATCAATGAACGTACAAACCCCGTTGCGGAGCAAATGCTTAACAGTGTAAAAAGAACCCGGAATAAGCTGTTTTCATTGGCTTATATGAATGTTGAACTACTCAAAGGACTGACCTATACGATTCGTGTCGGCGCCAATTATAACATCAATCATTACAAATTGTATAACCCGGTATATACGCTCGGTAATCTGAAGCTTAGAGATAACGCCGTTTCAAAACTTGAAGAATCAAATTATTATGATAAAGAGTTGCAGATGGATAATCAGATTTCATACACAAATTCTTTCGGAAAACATAACATAAGTGCTATTGCGGTCTGGGAAAGGTTTTCGTCAATCAATACATACAATTCTGCGGTGGGTACCGAAATCAGTAATCCGGACCTGCCCTCGTTAAACCTTGCCAATACGCCCATGGATGTTATAGGTGGTGAAACTGACCACAGACTGGAATCCTACCTTGCAAGGGTACAGTACAATTATGCGGACAAATATCTCTTAACGGCCAGTTACAGGGTGGACGGATCAACCCGCTTTGGGCCTAAGGGAGGCCGATACGGTAAATTTCCGTCCTTCTCACTCGGATGGAAATTAAATGAAGACCTGCTGCAAAATGTTGAAGCGATCAATATGCTGAAGTTACGTTTTGGATGGGGTGTAACGGGCAACGAAAACCTCGATGATTATCAATATTTAGCATTGCTGGATCCTCCGAAAAACAGCCGGTATACCTTTGGCGTTAACCAGGACCTTTGGCTTGGCGTGGCACCTACGTCTTTCCAGCCCAACCCGCTTATCAGATGGGAATCGGCCAGAATGACGAATTTTGGTGTCGATTTCAATGCTTTAAGGAACAGGCTGCAAATAACGGCAGAGTATTACATAAAAAATCAGAATTCCATGCTTGTCAGTAAGCCCATTTCTGTGATATTCGGAAAAAAGACCTATGACAGCGAAACCTCGAAGGTAGGAGCCTGGGTAAACCTCTCTCAAATTCAAAACCGTGGTTTTGAATTCAGTGGTTCATGGAGGAAACTCGAAGGTGATTTCAACTATTCCATTTCTGCAAATATATCGACCATTAAAAACGAAGTAACAGATCTTGTTGTTGATGATATTAGAATGGACTATACGATTACTTCCACTGGCCACACTATCGGAAGTTTTTACGGATTTGTCGCAGAACGGATCATCCAGGAAAGTGACTACGATGCAGATGGTAATTACCTCTATGCTAAACAAGAAGATGGGACCGCGCCTGGGGATATCAAATTCAAGGATCTGAACCATGATGGCATAATCAGTGATCTTGACAGGACTATTATTGGGAAAGCGTTGCCGGACTTCATTTATGGTATGAATTTTACCGCGAACTTTAAAAATTTTGATATCGCCATTTTTCTGCAGGGGATGCAAAATCTCCAGGTATATGACAATCTGATGTCCCAGATTAACATTGCATCAGGTGATGAGACAGGAAAAGATCAGAACCGCCTGGTAGATTGTATGGATTACTGGACTCCTGATAACCCCTCAACAACGATGACGAGGATTAGCATTGTGGATGAAAACAGGAATTCAAGGATTTCCAGCTGGTACGTTTATGAAGCTTCTTTTATCCGTCTCAAGACCTTACAGATTGGATATACTCTGCCCAAAAGTTTGGCTTCCAGGTTAAATATTGACAACCTTAGGCTTTTTATCAGCAGCAACAACCTTTATACGATCACCAAATATCCGGGTTATGACCCTGAAATTGCCGGCAGCACGGATCCTCTGAAAACAAATGGTGATCCTCTGAAAATGGGTGTTGACGAGGGTAATTACCCGGTACCCCGTTCATTCACCATTGGTGTTAACCTGAAATTTTAACTAAATACATTCGATCCAATGAAATCAATATTCAGATATATATGCATATCCGCTTTACTGCTGCTGGCTGGTTCTTGTGATAATTTCCTTGACATCCAGCCGAAGGACCGTGTAACAGAAGACAGTTTTTATAAGACTGCTTCGGATGCTATCCAGACGGTTACTTCCTGTTATGATCCCCTCAAAATGCATTCTATCAATACGAAATTTTTCTATTTATTTACAGCCTTCTCCGACCATTCCGTCAACGAAGCGACGGCAATAAATACCTTCTCCTTTAATACATCCAACAGTGATGTTTTTGATATTTACACCTACTTATTTAAAGGTAATTTCAGGTGTAACCTGGCTCTGAATAAAATACCGCCGATCGATATGGATGAAGATGAAAAACAGGTGTTACTCGCACAGGTCTATTTCCTCCGGGCATTATATAATTTTTACCTCACGACAATCTATAATGAACCCCCACTGGTCCTGAAATTGATCGACGATCTCGATGTCCGGCTGACAAATTCAAGCAGGCAGGCGTTTAAAAATTCCATTGTCAGCGACCTGAAAATAGCCATTGACGGATTACCTGAAAAATGGGATGATGCCAACCTTGGCCGGGCTACCCGGGGCGCTGCACTGGCTTATATGGGGAAAACATACCTCTATTACCAGCAATACGACAGCGCAGCCTTTTACTTCCGGCAGGTGCTCGACCTCGAAACCAGTGGTGTTTACGGCCTCCTGATGCCAAAGGGAAAAGATTCACTTGACTATTGTTATGCATACCAGGCGAACTTCTCAGCCCTTGACCTTACCACTCCCACCGGAAATGTGTATGATTCCGAAAATAACAAGGAATCTATTTTCGAAATCCAGTTCAACTATGGAGGTTGGCAGATTTGGGATGGCGGATGGCAGGCTGACGGGTCCCTGACCGCCCTGTACTTCGGCCCGGATGGGTATAAAAACCTTGCCCCCACCAAAGTGTACCGTGACAGGTTCGAAACCACCACCAACCATCCGGCAGGTTTACAGTTGTGATCCCAGGACGGTATGTTATGTTCTATGAACCGGGAGATACGATCCATTATATCGATCAATCGGTAGCACCCGTGGCATGGAGTAACGGTGCGAATATGAACAGTGCGATCAGTGAAGGATTCGGATGGGCAAAATACTTCAATCCGGCCCATCAGGGCAACAACGGACCAACAAATTTAAAATTGATGCGATACGCAGACGTCCTGTTGATGATGGCAGAGGCTGATTTCATGGCTCATGGAGAAACCAGCTCTCCCCTTGGGGTTGAATGTATCAATAAAGTAAGAAGAAGGGCCGGCCTCGAAGAGATCTCCCAGGTAACCAGGGCAGCGATCATGCATGAAAGGGAAGTTGAACTGGGATTTGAATGGCTCCGTTTCCTTGACCTGGTTCGCTGGAGTCAGCTGGATGATCCCTGGGTAGATATCGAAGCTATAATCCCCTCCTTTCGGAAAGGGAAAAACGAATACCTCCCAATCCCCCTGTATGAAATAAACCTCTCCAGAGGATCACTGAAACAGAACCCGGGCTGGTAGAAACATCTGGCATAATGGATAATTACCGGTATTATTCATTACTACTTTGATTCTGTAACTGAAGGAATTTGCATGATTCCTATACTATTTTACGTAGGTACAAATCGGAGCTTTTTCTGAATCGTCATCCGTACCAATGTGCGATATCCTGGAACTCGCCCCTGAAGGGGCTGTACATTCGTCCCACAAGTAAAAACCGATGATCAGTTATCATCTTTATCCTTCCTTCTTTACCCGTTGACGCAAATGATGTAAGTAAAACTTTCCAGCAGATTTGGTGCCGGAATCACCATTGAAGGTGCTGTATAGAGAATCCTGCAACATTTTATAAGTAATTTTCGACATATGAATAAAAGGGTTCGTACTCCTAATGATTTAGAATAATGAACAACTATATATCATGAGAAAAATAATTTTCATTGTGATGGCATTCCTGCCATCGGTTATATATTCCCAGGGCCCGACACCTGCCGACTGGGGTCTTGAAGCCTACAGGATCTCCGGGAATGACCTGGGAGAAATAAACTTTTACATGACTAAGGATGGTATCGATGCCAACAAACCAATCCTTTTTCTTTATAGTGGTTGTTCCGGACTACCTGCCATGCTGGTTGTTCATCATGAAGAAAAATATTACCAGTTGGGGACCATTCCCCCGGATGAGATCCATTCTTTTTCTAAACAGTATCATGTGGTCCTGCTGGGAAGAGCCGGGACACCCTTTTGCGATACGGTTAAGGTTGAGGAGTTTAATCCTTATAAAAACCTGGAGAATTACAAGCCTTCGGATGAATATATCAGAAGAAGCGGCATGGAATGGGAGGTGGCAGCAATTTCAGCCGTCATCGATACGATTAATACCTTTCTCCCAAACAGAGATAGTATTATTGTAGCCCTGGGGATATCGGAAGGAGGAAGAATCATGAGCCGTCTGGCGGCAGAAGACCATCGGATAACCCACCTGGTGTGTACTGTAAGTGGCGGGTTAAACCAGTTCTATTCAAGCATTATTAACCTGAGGATGGATGCAGCATCAGGAAAAATCAGTCATGAAGAGGCACAGGAACAGATCAACTCACTGTTTGAAACTTACAAAGCTATATACAACAACCCGACAAGTACGGAAAAGTGGTATTACGGCCATCCGTATAAACGGTGGGCGGGTTTTTGCAGTGATATTCCCGTAGAGCATCTTGTTAAATTGGATATTCCGATATGCCTGATAAACGGAACCTCAGACAGGAGTACTCCGATACTTCAGGCTGATTATATTATGCTTGAATTTATCCGCCTGGGAAAAACTAACCTGAGCTATTATGCTCTTCCCAATTTAAATCACCAGCTTTATGAAGTAGTGATTGATGAAGATGGGAAAGAACATGCAGTGTCAAAAAGAAGTGAGGTTTTCAGTATGATCAATGATTGGATTCAGGGTCAATTACGTCTGGAAACTCTTAGTCCGGGCAGGACAATTACGGGTAACTGATCACTCAAACTCCTTCGGCACCCCGCAAATCATTCTGAAGGGCTTGTTCCCCTTATTAAGGTACTGATGCTTCTCATTGGGATTAACCAGGGCGAAATCACCTGCCTTGAGAGGTGTTTCTTCGCCCTTTTCATTAACCAGTGCACCTTCACCTTCGATGATATAATTCATGTGTTCATAATCGTGGGAATGGTATGGCGTATGACCACCGGGTTCAACCGTGAAAACACGATAGGCATAAACCGGCGCACCGTCTACCGCCGAAAGGGGGACCTGTTTCCAGGCGCCTGTTGCCCCTTCCATATTTACCTTCACTTTGTCAACCTTGTCAATTGATATAATCTTCATGATACCTAATGATTTTGATGATCCATTCATATTATGCCCCGGCCATCCGGCCGTTTAGAAAGTTGCCGGGCCTTTTCTTCCCGCACAGCCCTGCAAGTTAAACATAAACCGCCTTAGAGCGTTACAGCTATTTCATCTTTCTTTACAGAAATTGAAAAAAATAAAAAAATGTTGAGTTATGGAAAATCTGACAAACCGACAAATCCGACTGGCCAAAAGGCCCGAAGGAAAACCGGGAAAAGATAGCTTTGAGATCACTGAATCTCCGGTGCCTGAGTTTAAGAAGGGAGAAATGTTAATTGAAAATATTTACGTTTCTGTCGATCCGTATATGCGTGGCAGAATGGGAGATCCCGCAACGTTCCCCAATGCATTTAAAATTAACGATGTCATTCGGGGACGAACGATCGGGAGGGTTTTGGAAAGCCGTTCAGATTCTTTTAAGCAGGGTGAATATGTCATGAGCATGAAAGGATGGGAGGAATATTCGGTGGCTCGTGATCAGGATGTTCAGAAGCTGGATCCGGATGCAGCACCCCTCAGTGCTTACCTTGGGGTAGCCGGGATGACCGGGTTGACGGCCTATTTCGGGCTCCTCGAAATCGGTAGGCCAAAAGCCGGTGAAACCGTGGTTGTCACTGCAGCTGCAGGTGCTGTTGGAAATGTAGTGGGGCAGATCGCGAAAATCAAAGGTTGCCGGGTAACCGGAATTTGCGGCTCGGATGAGAAAGTCAGCCTGCTGAAAGATAAACTGCATTTTGATGAAGCCATCAATTACAGGAAAACCGGAAACCTGGCACAGGATCTTAAAAATGCCTGTCCTGATGGTGTCGATGTTTATTTCGATAATGTAGGAGGAGAAATTTCCGATGCCGTGCTTTTATGCATCAACCGGTACGCCCGGATTCCTGTCTGCGGACAGATCTCACTTTACAACAGTACTGAAGAGCCCGTGGGCCCCCGCGTACAACCCGTTCTTCTGAGTCACGCCGCCATGATGCAGGGTTATACGGTTTCTGATTATTCAGCCCGTTTTCCTGAAGCTGTCAAACAGATCGGGGATTGGCTCAGACAGAGAAAACTGGTCACGCTCGAAAATATCGTGAACGGCTTTGAACACATTCCTGACGCTTTTATTGGCTTGTTTAATGGTGAAAATACCGGGAAACAGGTAGTCAGACTTAAATAATGGGCGGCAGGATATTCCTGCATGTCCGGAGAAGTGTCTTATTATCAAATGAATATGCGAATGATTCTGCCGTAGATCTGTTCACGAATTTTTTTTGTTAAAAATTGTAAAGAGATGAACTGTCATTAAGATCTTTTGTTTTATTTTTGACCTTTCAAAAAAAATGGTCAAAGTTTATAAAGACAATCAGGATACTTGATGGTAAAGATTCAACATTCGGGAGATAACCGCGACAAAATAGATTTTATCATTAGTACGGCGCAGGACAGGTTCGGCCTTTACGGTCTGGAGAAGACAACGATGAGGGAGATAGCCGGCGATGCCGGGATGTCCAAAGCTTCCCTGTATTATTATTTTCCCGATAAGACCAGTTTGTTTCATGCGGTGATTGAGAAGGAGCAGGAAGATTTTTTCAGGTATCTTGATGAAAGCCGGTGCAGGCTGGAGACAGCTGGAGAGATGTTACATGACTACGTGAACATCCGTAATCTTTATATCAGGAAGTTCATTAATCTTAGCAAGCTGCGTCTCAATGCCATCCGTGAACTCAAACCGGTTATGCGCGACCTGATTGATGAGCTGAAGACAAGGGAAATGAATTACATCCGGAACATAATCAGGCTCGGGAAGGAAAATTCCGGGTTCAGAGAACTGGATGAGGAGGAGGTTGCGTCAGTCTTTCTCGAGTCTCTGCAGGCGATCAGGCGATCCTTCCTGTGGAAAAACGATTTATTGGGGGTGGAAGCGGCCGATCTTGAGGTAATGGAAAAAAGGATGGACGTGTTTCTTACTATTTTCATAAATGGAATAGCCCGGGACCATGCGAATGTGCCCGGAAAAAAATAATATTAATTTTCTGATCAACTAAAAAAATGAAGAACAGCAACACTGAAACGAAAGGAAACAAAAAGGGCCTGAAGTTTTACATCCCGATGATCCTGGTCATTGCAACAGTAATCATTTTGAGTGTCCTTTGGTATTCAAAATATTCCAGTTACATATCGACGGATGATGCCTACATCAATTCTGATAAGGTAACGGTCAGCAGTCAGATTATGGGCAGGATCCTGGAAAATTATGCTGATGAAGGAGATACGGTAAAGCAGGGAGAGCTCCTGGTGGTACTGGATTCCAGTAGTCTGGTTGCCAGTCGGGCGGAAGCCGAATCAAGGCGTGACCAGGCGATGGCTTCCAGGGGACAGTCCCTGGCCCAGCTCGGCTTTCAGAAGGAGAGCATCAAAGTTGTGGAAATTGAATATCAAAAAAGTTCAGATGACTTTGACAGGGCTAAAAAGCAGTTTGAGGGGAATGTGATTACCCAGGAGCAGTTCGATCACAGCCGTAAATCATTGGAAACCGCAAAGGCGCGTCTGGATGCTGCCAATTCGCAGCTAAAGGTTGCCGCTTCTGCCATACAGTCGGCCGACGCTGCCATAAAGAGTGCTGTTGCCCAGATTAATGTCCTCGACAATCAGCTGCAGAAAACCAGGGTATATGCTCCCGCAAATGGTATTATCGCCAAAAGATGGATGCTTCCCGGTGAGATTGTCCAACCGGGGCAGGCCATCATGACCATTTCTGAAAATCATAACCTCTGGGTTATGGTTTACCTGGAAGAAACCAAGCTTAAAAATGTACGGCTCGGACAGGATGTGGATTTTACCGTTGATGCTTATCCTGATGTGAATTTTTCAGGAAAGGTTTTCTATATCGGCTCCAATACGGCTTCACAATTTTCCCTTATCCCGGCAAGCAATGCATCGGGTAACTTCACCAAGGTTACACAGCGTGTGCCGGTCAAAGTTTCGATCGATCATATCGGTCAGAGATCAGATAACAAACCGGTAGACCTCCTCGCGGGGATGTCGGTTGAAATAAAAATCATTAAAAAATGAGCAAAAGACGGATTACCCCGGCACACAGGGTAAGGAGGGCGCTGGTAAACCGTTTCGACTATTTTCAACCTGACGATCCGAAGTACAAGTGGCTTTTGCTGGGGAATGTGATGATAGGCACTTTCATGGCCGTGCTCGATGCGACCATTGTCAACGTCGGGCTGCCAAAGATCATGGCTTCATTCGGCGTCGGCATCGATAAGATTGAGTGGGTGCTGACAGCTTATCTTCTGGCTCTTGCCGTGATGCTGCCAACCTCCGGATGGCTTGCCGACAAGTTTGGCTATAAGAAGGTTTACTTCTGGGGTTTGTTCGCCTTCACTCTTGGCTCATTTCTCTGCGGTATCTCGCCCGATGAAAATATACTGATCCTCTCCAGGGTAATACAGGGTCTCGGGGCAGGATGTCTGATGCCGGTGGGCATGGCTATTATTACCCGTGAATTTCCTCCCGACAAACGCGGGATCGCTCTCGGCTTCTGGTCTATTGCCGCCGCCGCTTCCGTATCATTCGGACCACTTGTCGGCGGTTACCTGGTCGATAATTTCAACTGGCACCTCATTTTTGATGTCAACGTCCCTGTCGGAATCATTGGGATGATGGCCACCCTGATTATCCAGCGGGAATACAAAAACCCGGATATCCGGGGCTTTGACCTTATCGGATTTCTCTCTGTGAGTATCTTTCTTCCCTTTTTCATATACGGGCTTACGGAAGGAAATGCTGCCTCAAATGCGGAAGGATGGTCCTCCCCGAGGATACTCCTGTTCTTTGCCATTTCCATCATCGCTTTTGCGGTCTTTCTTACCACAGAACTTACGGTGAAGTATCCACTGATCGATCTGAAACTGCTGCAGGATCATAATTTTGCCATAAGCAATATTATTATGCTGATGTTCGGTATCGGCATGTTTGGAAGTACCTTCCTGTTGCCGCTTTATCTTCAGAATTCTCTCGGATATACAGCAATCCAGTCGGGAGCGGTATTTCTCCCTGTCGGGATCATTCAGGGAGCCATGTCGCCTGTTGCAGGCAGATTTGCTGATAAGTTCAATCCAAAAATCCCGGTGATCATCGGCATCATTGCGTTAACCCTTAGCTTTTTGATCAACGGTTTCCTGTCTTATATGACTGAACATTGGTACATCATGCTGTCGCTCTATCTGCGCGGTTTTGGCATGGGGTTGATGTTTACACCCTTAAGTGCAGTAGCACTTCTCGACATACCAAGGGAAAAGATGGCGCAGGCTTCCGGGCTTATCAACGTGATCCGGCAGATCGGCGGGAGCTTGGGCGTGGCCATCTTTGCCACGATCCTTACCGCACGGGTAAGTTATCATTCGGAACGTTACAGTCAGGCCATTGACCCCCATTCACCCGTATATCAGGAGGTGACCCATCACCTTACAGGTTACATCATGCATGAGGCCGGTAGTTCAGCTACGGATGCGGCCAGACAGGCCCAGTATGTTCTTCTTAAAAATGTGAATAACCAGGCCTTTATCCAGGGTGTGGACGATGATTTCCTGATTTCCGCTGTCATCACATTGATTGGCGGAATCCCGGTGGTACTGCTTCGGACAAAAAGAAGAAAAGAAAAGATTGCTATTAGAAAGGCTGAACAGAAAAAGTTAACTACGTAAGATTAAAGATATGAAAAAGACAGGTATTTTCATTTTTTCACTTTTATGGCTTTCCGGCACCGGCTTTGCTCAGCAGAACAGGAATGAGGGCGACACCCTGAACCTGGAAAAAGTGGTTGACGAGGTGATTTCCACTCACCCGTCGGTTAAAGCAGCAGCCCAGGCTGTGGAGGAGGCGGAAGGCAGAATCGGACTGGCCAGATCGGCCTATCTGCCAACTGTGTCAGCAGGGGCCTCCTATACCAGGATCGACCCGGTAATTTCGTTCGATTTTCCCGGATACGGCAACATTCAACTTTATCCCGAAGATAACTATTCAGCCGATGTCAGCGTGCGACAGCTTATTTATGATTTCGGACGTACTTCAAAAAGTATCAAACTGGCTGAAGCGTCAAAAGAGCTGAGCTCTGAGAGTCTGAACCTCGTCCGTCAAAACATGGCTATGTTGGTCATCAGTACCTATTACAACCTGCTAATGGTTCAGGAATCGGTCAGGATAAGCAACGATGAGCTGAAGAACCTGAATAACCATCTGGATTTTATCATGAAAAAAAAGGCGACGGGTTCGGCTACAGATTATGAAATCCTTTCCACCAAAGTAAAAATTTCAGCCATTGAAAACCGAAAGGTCGATCTTCTCGCCGGTCAGCAGACCCTTTCGGCGGTGATGAATGCCCTTCTGGGCCAGCCTGTCGATAAGCTGGTGTATGTCAGCAATGAGCTCAATGACAGTTCTGATAGTATCAGTGCCGATTCCATGCTGAATCTGGCCATGAAAAACCGCGAAGAGCTGAAACTTAGTGAGCAAAAAGAGAAACTGGCACAACTCAGGTATGAACTGACCAAAGCGTCCAATTACCCCACACTGGGGGCTTTCGCCACTGGGGGCGGAAAAAACGGGTATATTCCCAATCTGAACAGTTTTAAGGCAAATTTCTCAGCGGGCGTCAGTCTGAACATCCCCATCTTTGACGGATACCGTGAGAAAAATAACCTGAAGATCGCCAAAGCGGAAATTGAAAGTTCTCAATATCAGAGTGAGACTGCCCAAAGGCAGGTTTCTGTGGAAGTGATGAAGGCCCGGGCACAGGTAAAATCTTCGTCCGAAAAGATCGACCAGAACAGGTTACAGGTTACCCAGGCACAGCAGGCATACGACCTGGCCCAGACGAATTACCAGGCCGGCGCCATTACCAACCTGGATCTTCTCGATGCCGAAATTTCACTGGCTACCAGCCGGCTCATGCTCACCAGGGCCAGGATTGACTATGTTTTAAACCTGTCACAGTTGAAAATGGCGATGGGAGAGGATTTATACCATGTCAACTGATTTGTACCGGGTTGGAATGCAGGGGGAGAGGAGTTAGGGAGTTAGAGAGTTAGGAAGTTAGAGAGCATCATCCTGTCTTCTCTAACTCAATCCCTCAATCCGTAATCCCTCAATCCCTAACTTCCTCAACGTTCCTAACTCCCTAACTTCCTAACTTCCTAACCTCTCCCCACGCTCACCCCTTAGTCCCCTAAAAGGGGAAACCCAGCCCACCATAGCATACTCTAACTCAATCCCTAACTTCCTAACTTCCTAACTCCCTAACTTCCCTAACTTCCTAACTCCCTAACTTCCTAACTCCCTAACTTCCTAACTCCCTAACTCCCTAACTCCCTAACTTCCTAACTCCCTAACTTCCTAACTCCCTAACTTCCTAACTCCCTAACTCCCTAACTCCCTTAATCCCTTAATCCCTAACTTCCTAACTTCCTAACTCCTAACGCAACACCTATTCGGTTTTAACGGACAACAGTGATTAAAAATATACTGAATAATATACCTAAAAAAAGCATCTAAAAAACACAAATATTAACAAATATTTCAGTGAGATAAAAGTACCTCTATTGCATATTTCATGCTAATTCTTCCATCGATTCAGATAATCTGTTTTTCCTTGAATCGTTATCCGGAAACTTTCTAAATTGACAAATGATTTTTTTTTTTCATATTTTCTTCAGAACTTAATTTAACATTTCGAATCGTTTAGAAATAAATGAGATTCGTATGTTTTATTCATTAAACAACAAACCATGAAAAAATTATTTGTCATCCTGTTTATGTCCGGGGCTTCGCTTACATTCGTGAAATCCCAGGTTATCGTTAATTCCAGCGGTCATACTGGCATAGGTGCAGATCCTTATCCAGCATATTTTTTCCGGGTAAATGGTACCAGTATATTTGAAAATGAATTAACATTAAAATATACATCATTTCCCCATACAACACTATTTATAAATGATATCGGGCCGGAAGTAAAACCCTATTTGGCTGATATGGCTGGGGTTTGGTGTGGAAATCTGGGTACATCCGATTATCCGTGGTCTTATATTTATTATGAAAATCTTGTCAACCGTTCCGATTTTCGATCGAAGGAGAACGTCAGGGAGGTAGACAGTTCGATCCATAAGATCATGTTGCTGCACCCGGTCAAATATGATTATAAAAAGGAATATTTCGCAGATCTGTCAGCATATCCTGAATTATCCAGGTTCAGTCATCCGGAAGACCGTTTTAACCGTGTGGGCCTGGTTGCGCAGGAAACAGAAACGGTGATACCATCCGTTGTCAAATATGATAAGGAGAACGATATCTACGGGATCGATTATGTGGCACTCGTTCCTTATTTGATCGGGGCCATTCAGGAACAGCAGGCTCAGATTGAGACTTTGAAAAATATCATGATCTCTCAAGAGCAGGAACTTATTAAGATAAAGGATTTCATAGGTTACAGTGAAGGAGGTGTCAGGAAAAGTGCTTCTTCAGAACCGGAAGCTGATCTTATGGCAGGAGAATTTCCGGTGCTTTATCAGAACACTCCCAATCCGTTTTACGACAAAACACAAATCAAAGTATTCCTGCCGGAAGGCGTGCGTTCGGCCAAATTGTATGTCCATAGCCTGAATGGAACGGAGGTAATGGTCAGGAACCTTTCAGGGCTGGGAGAGCTCATGGTAATCATTGACGGAGCAACCCTTCAGAAAGGAATGTATTTGTATACGCTGGAGGTTGACGGAAAGATGGTGGATACTAAGAGGATGATACTGACGGAGTGAAAGCTTGGAAATCCCGCCAGGAATGTACCTGATAAGGATTTAATTTGCCGATCATTCCACTTCTTCCTTAAAAATTATAAAAAATTGAAAAAATGAAACGGATTAACCTGATAGCATTTTCAGCATTGATTCTGCTTATCACTCAAAGCAATGTCGTGATCTCCCAGGATTATATTCCCATGAATTTTGAAGATGGTGTTTGGATAGAGCATTACATTGAAGAGGGTGGATATAGGGAATTTACGCAAAAGATCTGTAATGGGGATACATTAATTAATAATGATCTTTATTACAAGTTGTATGAAACCAAAGTAAAGATTTATTATAATCGTTCTAATGATACAATCAGAGACATTTATTTAGGGCTGATCGGGAATTTTTCCGATAAAACAGTTAAATATATTCCAAAAGATTCGATTGATCCCGTTACTATTTATGATTTTAATTTGAAAACCGGTGATACAATAAAGGGGGCTGTTGATAATTTCGTCATCAGGGAAATAGATTCTACAGAGATCTGCGGTCGCTATCATAAAAGATATAATCAAACAGAAGGCGCTCAGCCTGCAGAGACCCTTATTGAAGGAATAGGATTTTCGAATGGACTTTTAGGATACTTTAGCTATTTCGATTTGGGTGGAGAAACTAACAATATGCTATGGTGTTATTCCGAATGGACAAATAAGGATTGCTCCCCTTGTGAATACATCGAGGGTATTTTGGTTCAAAAATCAGGTATTCAAATATATCCCAACCCGTTTACGGATCAAATAAGAATTCAGTCTCCCAAACCGATCATTCAGATTAAGATTTATGATATGCTTGGTCATGATGTATTTACAGAAAACCCCTCATATTATGATAACGAATTATTAGAATTGAATCATCTGATGACCGGTTTTTATTTAATGAGAATTCAATTCAATGATCATTCATTTTATTCATTACCCATCCTAAAAAACTAAATCAATGATAAGTAATATTCTCATTATTTCAGTTTCCATGGTCTTTTTATGGCCAAAAAATGTGAAATGCCAGGATCCTGAAAATATTTCAGGTAAATCTTTTTTCGAAATTGTTGATCAGCATGATAAATTTAACCAAGATACATCATCTTTTTCGCGTTCAGTAGAGGAATCGGAGAATGAGGAAGAAGAGCTGTTTAACAGATGGGAATGGTTCTGGAGCAGCAGGATTGATAAAAACGGCGGGTTTAAAGAATACGGGAAACAATTGAGACATTTGGCAATGACTGAGTCAGTTACTGCTTTACAAGAATCTTTTTCTTCTTTTTCATCTGTTAACTGGACTCCTCTAGGGCCAAATTCATTTCCCGCAAATCCATGTAATAAGGATAATAATGGTCAATGTCAGGTACTCAGTATTTGGGCAAATTCCACTGATTTGTATGTAGGGTTAAATGGAGGAGGTCTTTGGAAAAGGAGCGGCACATCATGGGTAAACCTTACAGATTACACGTATGCGTTTTCAGTGACTGATATTGAAGTAGACAATACCGGTAAAATATATATTGCAACCGGATGGGACGGTCAAAATGGATCTTTAAAAGGAGATGATATTTATGGAATGGGAGTGATCTATAGCAATGACGGAGGATCCACCTGGGTAACGGATCGAATGACCAGCGTTCCGGATCAAGATTTATATATGGTAAAAATAATCCTTGACCCCACAAACAAAAATACTATTTACGCTTTGTCCAGATATACTGTTTATAAATCGACTGATGGCGGGTATAACTGGGTTAATACTCATGCGCCCGTCCTACCTAATAATCAATGGTATAGAGATATGGTCTACAAGGAAAGTGAGCCCGGTACACTTTTCATTTGTTCAGATGGGCGAGATCACAATACAAACAGGTAACCAATGGATTTATATATAAAACCAATAACGGTGGCGGAACCTGGTTAACAACGAATTACGCTGATAATCTTAAATATGGATCACAAACACCCCATTGGATGGAAATGGCTACTACTGCCGATGATCCCGATGCTATTTATTTAATTTATCGGGATGATTCCAACTATTCAACTCTTGAAAAATCACTTAATGAGGGTCTAACCTGGACAACTTTAGTGGATCAGGATTATATTTATACACGCGACCATATGATGTATAATATGACCATTTCACCTGAAAATTCAGACGAGATTTATATAGGTGGTATTTTTCAATATAAATACGATTATGCAAATCATGAATTTGATCAAATTGGATCTTCATTACATGATGACTTAAGAGATTTTTATATTGTCACCTCCGGTGGAACGGAAACTATTTATCAGGGAAACGATGCCGGTATTTATTCTTCAACCAATCATGGCTCTTCCTGGACGAATCTGACAGATGGCATTCAGGGTTCATTATTCTACGGCATTGCCAATTCTGATGCAAATCCTGACATTTATATTGGGGGAGTCGGAGATTGCGGTACGCATTTTTATAATGGATCATCCTGGATTCATATGTGTCTTGGTGGTGATGGTGGTACTAGTCTGATCAATGACCACAACACTCAAAATATGATCGCGATGGTAAATGGCGATTACTATTACACAAAAAATGGTGGCTCAAATTGGTATTATACCGGACAATATGATCCACTTAAATATGATCCTCCCATTGTCTTACATCCTGTTTTAAACAAAATATATATATCTGCTGCATGGCAAAAAGTAAAAGTGTCGACTGATGAAGGTGTTACCTGGAACGACTATTCACCTCAATGGCCAAATGACCGTATTATGGCAATGGCAATTAGTAAATCCAATCCAAACTATTTTTATCTTACAAAAGATTTCTACTATGATACCGGAAATGGATGGACTCAGACTGTTACAATAGTACGTACTACTGATGATGGAAGTACATGGACCGATATCACTTCAAATCTTGGATCCATCACAACGGAGGCTAAGATGACAGCTATTGAGGTTCATCCGGAGGATCCGGATAAAGTCTGGGTATGTTTTGGCGGATTATCCGCGGGTAAAAAAATATATACCACCACCAACGGAGGCGGATACTGGACGAATATCAGCTACAATTTGCCTAACCTGCCCCTTGCCGATATAGAATATGATTATGTCAATCACATGATATATGTTGCAAACGATGTTGGTGTTTATTATCTTGAAGAAGGGAAAACCTCGTGGCAGCGTTTGGGTGATCTGCCTTATGCGATTACAACCGGACTTTCATTGAATAAAACTTCGGGAAAACTTTATGCATCAACCTGGGGAAGGGGCTTGTGGGAAACGGAGGATCTTCCTGAATGCTATGATGAAAATCCGCTGTATGTAACATCAATTGAAAGTTGGCACTCACCACAAAGTTTTTGTAATGATATTTATGTCCAGGAAGGCGGCCGGGTTGTAATAACTTCAGACATCACCCTGGCACCGGGATGTACTTTGTACATAGAAGACAACGGGATGGTCACCATTTCGGGCGGACATCTGATCAATGGCAATACGGTTGTATTAAACGGCGGAAGAATTACAATAGCCAATAATGGCAGCATCGAACTTTCCGATGGTGATGCTTTCAATACAGAAACAGGCGCTATTGTGGATATAGACTATGGCTCAATCAATAAAAATTAACTACCATGGCACGTTGCATAAAATTATTCCGTAATATTTTTAGTGTAGCGTTGCTACTTGCACTGAGTGAGAGCCTGTTCTCCCAGGAATATATTCCCATGAATTTTAATGATGGATCTTGGGCTGAGAGTTATGATGGAGGACCTGCGGGTCCCTTTGAAGATATCTATAAGGATTGTTGTGGTGATACGACCATTGATAATCGGAAGTATTATAAACTTTATGAACATAAACTGGTTTCCCCATATTTGGGGCCGCATTATACAACGCAAAGAGCATTAATCGGCTTCATAAGAAATACTCCAGACAAAAAGGTTCAATATATTCCAAATGGAGAGGCCGAACCGATAACGATCTATAATTTTAATCTTAGTATCGGCGATACTATTAAGGGAGAATACTACCCTTTGGAGGGGGATCGATGCTCTATTGTCGTTAAAGTCATAGATTCAGTTGAGATATCTGGCCGGTATCATAAAAGATACAGTGAATTTGGTGGTCAGGGTTATCCTTACGATCCCGATCCCTGTAATCCCCCTTCTTTAATTGAAGGTGTAGGATATTCAGTTGGCCTCTTAGGATATTTTTTATCATTCCAGGTTTGTGGAGAAATTACGTATTACTTAACTTACTATTCAGAATGTTCAGATCAGGATTCGGCTTGTGATCACTGTGGTTCATTATTTTCGGATGATAATTATCTTTCACATCCAAACCTGAAAATCTTCCCCAATCCTTTTGATGATCATATAAACATCCGATCTGACCTGACATTGACGGCGATAAAAGTTTATGATATATATGGCAGGGTGGTTTATGAAGTAAATTCGTTGATCACGACAAATAAAATCCTGGAAACCGGAGATTTAGCTCCCGGCTTATATTTCATAACAGTTCAGTTTGCGGATCATTCGATCAGTTCTTTAAAAATGATAAAAAATTGAGCAAATGGCGGCCGGCTTATACTATCTTCAGACATCACCCAGTCGCCGGGGTGTACCTGATCAGAGTTCAGTTTGCAGATCGTTCTTTTTATTCAATGAAGGCTATGAAGATAAAGTAGGGGAAGTTATGGAGTTATGGAGTTATGAGGTTATGGAGTTATTGGGAAAGGGATAAGTCAGGACTTCATTCGTTCCACCTCACCCCCCCCCCGGCCCCCTCTCCTGAAAGGCAGAGGGGGTGTTCACTCCGATAAAATATGTTTTGAATCGAACGGTTTTCCGGTAACATTGCACAAGAAAATTTTATTTTATAAAGTACTCTTATGTCAGCTTATCTCATTAGAAGATGAACCACTCTCCTGAAATGCCAATCTTTATACACATCTTTTTATCTTAATAAATCTATTACCATTTTATATCCGTTGTAATTGTCATTAAATCTGTCCAGACCCGTTTTTAATGATATATAACCTGGTGGTCCCTGTGAATTGTATCAACTCCACCCACTTAATCGCGCGAATGCCCATTAGAGTATTTTGTGGATAAGTATTTTTCGGTTTTACCGGACAACAGTGGTTTTTCATTCAATATTCAGATCTCCATCTCCGAATCATTCGATATCCCTAACTCCCTAACTCCCTAACTCCCTAACTCCCTAACTCCCTAACTCCCTAATTCCTAACTTCCTAACTCCCTAACTCCCTAACTCCCTAACTTCATAACTTCATAACTCCATAACCCCATAACTTCATAACTCCTTCCCCTGTCCCATCCCTGCCCGTGCCTTGTTGAACAAATTCCACACTACCCACTATCTTAAAGAAATGACTTTCAGCCTTCTGCCTGTCAAACAGATCATTTCCATGGTTTGAAGATCTGCGTGAAAGGATGGCATGGTTTTCCCTCTTTTATGGAGCATTAGGGAAAGATGCTGGATATCATGAATAAGAAAACGCGATAAGCGGAAAAAGAGGGAAATATCATGTATGATAAAAAATTAGAACAATTATGTATCAATACAATCAGGACGCTGGCCATGGATGCCGTACAAAAAGCGGGATCGGGTCATCCGGGCACGGCCATGGCCCTGGCACCGGCGGCTTTTGTGTTGTGGGACAGGATCATGAAATATAATCCCCGTGATCCTTCGTGGTTTAACCGTGACCGGTTTGTGTTATCCAACGGTCATGCATCCATTCTTCAGTATTCGATGCTTCACCTTACCGGTTACGATCTTCCGCTGGAAGAGATCAAAAATCTAAGGATGTGGGGCAGCCTCACTCCCGGGCATCCCGAATACGGGCTTACTGAGGGTATCGAAACGACCACGGGCCCTCTCGGGCAGGGATTCATGACGGCCATGGGGATGGCCATGGCGGAAGCTCACCTGGCCGCCCGCTTTAACAGGAAGGATTTTCCGGTCATCGACCATTACGTGTATGGTTTCTGCAGTGACGGCGATCTTATGGAAGGGGCTTCGAATGAGGCAGCTTCCCTGGCCGGTCACTTCGGCCTGGGAAAACTCATCTTCCTGTATGATCAGAATCATATCACCATTGACGGAAAGACGGAGATAACCTATTCCGACGATGTGGCCAAACGCTTCGAAGGCTACAACTGGCATGTCACGGATCTCGGCGACCATGCCAATGACACTGAGAAAATTTATGACGCTTTCCGGGAAGCTCAGCAGGTAAAGGACAAACCTTCACTCATCATTCTCCGGACGCATATTGCTTACGGATCTCCCGGCAAACAGGATTCACCGGAAGCCCACGGCTCACCCCTTGGTGAGGAGGAGGTAAGAAAAACAAAAGAAGCCTATGGCTGGCCTGCTGACAAGACCTTTTATATCCCTCCTGAGGTCAGGGAATATATGAATAAAGCGATATCCAGGGGTGAAAAATATGAAGAGGAATGGAACAACCTTTACTCTGTATACAAAGAAAAGCATCAACATGCCTGGAGCCTTCTCGAAAAGGGCCGCGCAATGGAACTCGAGGATAACTGGGACATCGATATTCCCGAGTTTGAGCCGGAGGACGGTCCCCTGGCCACACGCAAGGCTTCTGAGAAAGTCATTAATGCCTTTTGCGGGCATATCCCTTACCTCGTTGGTGGCAGCGCTGACCTGGCAGCCTCGACAAAAACCCTGATGGACGACTCGGGTTATTTTGAAAAGGAAAAGTACCAGAACAGGAATATCGCCTGGGGTATACGCGAACATGCCATGGCCGGAGCCACATCGGGGATCACGCTTCACGGTGGATTGAGGGCTTTTGCTTCAACCTTCTTCATCTTTTCGGATTATGCCCGGCCGGCAATACGGCTGGCAGCGTTGATGGGAATACCCACCATTTATGTTTTTACTCACGATTCGATCGGATTGGGCGGCGACGGACCTACCCATCAGCCGGTTGAACACCTGGCTTCCTTCAGGGCCATGCCGGGAATTTTCGTCTTCCGGCCCGCCGATGCCAACGAGGTAGCTTATGCATGGCGCGCCGTCCTTCAGCGTAAAAAGGGACCTTCAATGTATGGTTCTCACCCGCCAGAACTTGCCGGTTCTCGACAGGAAGAAATATGCCAGTGCAGCCGGTGTGCTCAAGGGCGGTTATGTGATCTCGGAAGAACAGGGAAATAAACCTGATGTCATCCTCATCGCCACCGGATCTGAGGTCTCCCTGGCACTGGATGCCCAGGAGAAACTCAACGGTATGGATATCGATTCCCGGGTCGTGAGTATGCCTTGCTGGGAACTGTTCAGACAACAGGATGACGTGTATAAAAACGCAGTTCTCCCGCCGTACGTTCATGAAAGGGTCGCCGTTGAAGCAGGCTCCTCCTTCGGCTGGAGGGAATGGGTTGGCAGCAGCGGCGTCGTACTTTCAGTCGATCGCTTTGGGTCGAGTGCAAACTACCAGGACATTTTTGATCACTACGGGTTTACCGTGAACGAGCTGGTTAAAAAGGTTCAGCGTTCCATAAAAATAGCCCAGACATGAAAGTAAGCATAGCACGTGATCATGCCGGTGTCCAGTATGCCGGGATGTTAAAAGAGGAAATTATCCGCAAAGGGTACGAGCTGGTACCTCTGGACCCGGATATCGCATTTGATGATTATCCCGACGCTGCTGAGGTTCTGGCCAAAGCCATCATGGAAGGCAGGACAGACCGGGGTATCCTGTTGTGCGGAAGCGGGGTGGGGGTGTCCGTTGCGGCCAACAAGTTCCCCGGCATTCGCGCTGCCGTATGCCACGACAGCTATTCGGCACACCAGGGCGTTGAACATGACCGGATGAATATTCTCTGTATCGGTCAGAGAGTCATCGGCGAAGAGCTGGCAAGGGAAATTGCAAATATCTTCCTGGAAGCCGTTCCCTCTGCAGAGGAGAGACATATACGCCGCTCGGAGAAAATTGATACAATTGAAAAAAAACATTTTAAATAAGAGGAAAGCCTTATGAAAAAGTTTGATAAACTTCTGGAATACGGACAGAGTTACTGGCTCGATAACCTGTCGAGAGAAATTTTAAAAAACGGGGAACTGAAGAACAGGATAGAAAATGAAGGATTAAGAGGGATCACCTCAAATCCGAAAATATTCAATACGGCCATGACACAGGGACATCTGTACGATGAACAGATCATGGGCATGGCAGAAAAGGGTAAAAGGCCTGATGAGATCTATGAAGACCTGGCGGTGAAGGATATCCAGGATGCCTGCGATATGCTCCGAGGAGTCTACAATTCATCGGACGGCGTTGACGGTTTTGTCAGTCTTGAAGTATCGCCTCACCTGGCCAGGGACGCCGCAAAGACCATGGCCGACGCCCGCAGACTTTTCAGGATCGTAGGCCGGCCCAATTGTTTTATCAAGATTCCAGGCACCACTGAGTGCCTGCCGGCCATAGAACAAATGCTGTATGAAGGGATCAATATCAATATTACCCTCCTGTTCTCCATTCAAAGTTATGAGGATGTTGCCGAAGCCTATATCCGTGCGGTGGAGAGAAGGCTGAAAGAAGGCATGCCGGTGAACAAACTGGCGTCTGTGGCCAGCTTCTTCCTGAGCCGTATCGACGTTCTGGTCGATCATAAACTGCACGATGAGATCATACCCCGGTTAAGCGGTGAGAAAAAAATTATGGCAGGAAATCTGCTTGGTCAGTCGGCTGTTGCCAGTGCGAAAATCGCCTACCAGAGTTTTGAAAAGATCTTTTCAGGAGAGCGCTGGGAAAAACTGGCATCCAAAGGTGCCAGGGTTCAGCGACCACTTTGGGCAAGCACGAGTAACAAGACTGAAGGGTATCGGGATACACGGTATGTCGAACCTTTGATTGGTCAGCATACAGTAAATACTATGCCGGATGAGACCATTGAAGCGTTTAAAGACCATGGCATCCTTGAACCTGGTACCATTCTGAAAGACACGGATAAAGCATTCCAGGTATTTTCTGATCTTGAACAAACAGGCATCAGTATGGAGAAAGTAACCGGCCAGCTTGTTGAAGAAGGGATTGATAAGTTTATCAAACCCTATGATGCCCTGCTGGATTCCATTAAGGAAAAGGCCACTCACGTTGTTCACTGATCGGGAAATAGTTTTAAAACAGGATGTCCGCCGGTGATTGCAGTAACAATCGCAGTACTTTGACGGGCATGTCTGAAAAGATAAACAGGTATGCAAAACAATCAGCAGTTTAAAGCCATTTTTTTTGATGTCGGCGGGGTTTGCCTCACCAACGGCTGGGATGAGAAGTCCAGGGAAGAGGCCGCAAAGGTATTTTCACTGGATTATTCGTCGGTGGAGACGATTCATGAATCGATATTCGAAGACCTGGATAAAGGTGACCTGACACTTGAAGATTATATCGATGCCGTCTATTTTACGGAAAAACGTGAATTTTCGAGGGAGGATATTTTACGATTTATGAAGGAACAGAGCCGTCGTTACGATTCTACGCTTGACATTCTCGGGAAACTTAAAATGGAGGGCAAATATCGTCTCTCCACCATCAACAACGAATCCATGGTTCTGAATATGTTCCGCATTGAGAAGTTCGGATTACGGAACTATTTTGACTCTTTTTTCAGTTCCTGTTTCCTGCACATGCGAAAACCGGAGGAACGGATCTTCAGAGCCGTTATCCAAATCACCGGTCTGTGCGCGGAGGAATGCCTTTTTATTGATGACCGGGAAGAAAATATTGTGGCTGCCATGAATGAAGGATTCAATTGCATTCATCTTCCCCGGGTTGACGAACTGGGAAATCGCTTAAAAGAATTTAACATAATATAATATAATATAATCACAGCTATGGAAAAATATGATTTTGGTCTTATAGGACTGGGAGTTATGGGAAGAAATTTCATTCTGAACATAGCCGGAAACGGCCATTCGGCCCTGGGCTATGATCTGGATGAAGAGAAAGTAGAAGCACTGAATAAGGAAGGCTCTGAATTTAAGGTTATGGGGGTGAATTCACTTAAAGACTTCATCACAGGACTTCAGCGCCCCAGGAAAGTTATGATGCTTGTCCCGGCAGGTGTTGTGGATCAGGTGATATCGGACGTGTCTGCCTTGATGGAGAAAGATGACCTGCTTATTGATGGTGGAAATTCACATCCGGATGATACTGACCGCAGGGCGGAAATGGTGACGAAAAAGGGAGTGCAGTATCTCGGTGTCGGGATTTCAGGTGGTGCAGAAGGTGCCCGTCGTGGCCCGAGTATGATGCCGGGGGGAGACAGGGAAGCTTACAGGCAGGTTGAAGAAATGTTTAAAGAGGCTTCGGCTAAGGTTGATGGTTCACCGTGCGTGACATGGCTTGGCCCACGTTCGGCCGGCCATTTTGTGAAAATGGTCCATAACGGGATCGAATATGGTATCATGCAGCTGATATCAGAGACCTATGATATGATGAAAAACGGTCTGGATATGGGTAACCTGGAGATGAAAGCCATTTTCGATAACTGGAACAGGGGCCCGCTTGCTTCCTTCCTCATTGAGATCACTGCCGATATTCTCGGCAAGGAGGATGAGGTTGAAGGCGGGTATCTTATCGACCATATCCTCGACTCTGCCAAGCAGAAAGGGACCGGTAAATGGTCCTCCCAGCTTGCGATGGACCTGCAGGTCCCCGTTCCGACTATAGATGCAGCGGTATCTATGCGTAATCTCTCAGCCTTTAAGGATGAGCGTGAGAAAGCGGGACTGATTCTTAACGGACCGGAAAAAAGGATCGCCAAAGAAAAGGCCGACTTTCTGAAGAAGCTTGGGAATGCCCTGAATATGTCGATGCTGTTGACGTATGCGCAGGGACTTGAACTGCTGCGCATTGCATCAAATGAAAGGCATTACGGGCTCAGCCTGGGTGAGATCGCCAGGATATGGCGTGGTGGCTGCATTATCCGGTCATCCATGCTACAGGATTTTATGGCGGCGTACCAGCACGATCCGGACCTTCCGAACATCCTGTTCGATAAACAACTTTCGGCATCTGCCGACAACAATGAATCGGACTTGCGCGATGTGATCTCCGAAGCAGTGAAAACAGGAATTCCCGTACCCGCCTTCATGTCGGTACTGTCCTATTTCGATGCTTACCGCAGCGGACACCTGGCAGCCAACATGATCCAGGCACAACGCGATTATTTCGGTTCACATAAATACCAGCGGGTAGATGAGAAAGGCGTCTTTCATACCGACTGGTAAACATTTATTCACCGGCACCCTGCGAACGGCCGTTCTGGCCTTCGGGGAGCCGGTAACTTTTTCAGGCGGTTGTAAAAGGCCTGCCCTTAATATATTAATAGGATTATGAAAAACATTTCAGAGCTTAAACCGACCATTTTGACCATTTTCGGAGGCAACGGAGACCTTGCCTGGAGGAAACTCATTCCGGCGCTGTATAATCTCTACGCCGATAATTTTCTGCCTGAAAAATTTAAGATCATCAGTGTTGATCTGAAAGAACTATCACAGGAAAATTATAACAAGAGGCTTCTTGAGGGGTTAAACAAATTTTCACGGCGAGGGAAAGCCGACAAGGAAAAATGGAGTGAATTTGAAAAATTTATCCAGTACGTCCAGGCAGATATTACCGTCGATAAGTCTTATGATCATCTCAAAGACGTCATTGAGAAAACGGAGAAACAATGGGATGAAATATCGACCAGGATATTCTACATGGCCGTTTCACCCAATTTTATAGGTATTATTGCCGGACACCTCGATAAGGCGGGTCTTGCAGGTAACAAGGAATACCACAGGATTGTGGTCGAGAAACCTTTCGGACACGATTTTGATAGCGCCAGAGACCTTAATAATGTCCTGCAGTGCATTTTCAATGAGTGCCAGATTTACCGTATCGACCATTTCCTTGGTAAAGAAACAGTACAGAATATCATGGCCCTTCGTTTCGCCAATGTGCTTTTTGAACCCTTGTGGAACCGGAATTTTATCGAACATGTGCAGATCCATGTGGCTGAACAGGTCGGTGTTGGAAACCGGGCTTCCTACTATGAGCACGCCGGGGCCATCAGAGATATGGTACAAAACCATCTTCTCCAGCTCATCTGCCTCATTGCCATGGAACCGCCGGTTGATATGAGTGCTAACAGCGTCCGTGATAAAAAGCTGGAAGTCCTTAATGCCATCCGGAAATATACCGAGGATGAGGTGTATCTCAATACGGTGAGAGGACAATACGGAGATGGCTGGATTGAAGGCAAAGAGGTAAAGGCCTACCGGAATGAACAAAACGTGGACAAAGCCTCCATGACAGAGACATACGCCGCAGTACGGCTTTTTATCGACAACTGGAGATGGCAGGGCGTTCCCTTCTATGCACGTACCGGTAAACGCCTGCAGGGGAAAACCTCCTATATCACCATCCAGTTCAGGGAAGTTCCTCACAGGATATTTCCTTCCGGTGTGAGAGAGCTATTAAATCCCAACCTGATGGTGATCAGTATTCAGCCCCAGATGGGTGCACGTATACACTTCCAGGCTAAAAAAGCCGGGTTGGATATGAGACTGAATCCCGTTGATATGATCTATAACTACAGCGACACCTATTCCAATGATCCGCCCGACGCTTATGAAACACTGTTAAATGATGTTATGCTAGGCGATGCCACACTTTTTATGCGTGCAGACCAGATCAGGGAATCATGGCGTATTATCCAGCCCGTTCTCGATGTGTGGGAAAACAATCCTCCGCAGAAATTTCCCAATTACCAGGCAGGAAGCTGGGGACCGCCCGAAGCCGAAGCCCTCGTTGCTCACGATGGGTATTACTGGCATACATTTCATTGAACCCCTGTCATCTTCAGGGATCATCGGTCATATCAAATAACCGGGCCGGTTCGTTTCGGATTACGCTTCTGGCAGGTATGGAACGCGGACAGATTAGACAGATTATGATTGCTGTTGGCACTCACTATTCTCCACTCTCCACCC
>CAVXSF010000009.1:0-783292 GCA_963764345.1 uncultured Bacteroidales bacterium
GAACTGATAATATGTATAAGAAGGTTCAAGCGCTTTTATTTGATCTTCTGTCATATCAGGGGTAATAGCATCCACAATGGTCGGTGAAATCCATTTGGTAAGTTTCCCAGAGCCAATAATATTTGGCCCTGTTGAATATCCCGTGTTATCATATAGCTTGGCGTTGAAAGAAAGCCCCTTTGTTATAAAATCCAGCTTCTGATTCAACATAAAATCCGTTGTAACATTCGTAGTTTTCGATACATCAACCCCATAAAAGTTGAAGGCGTAAATACCGTTTGTAAATCGGTCATATAATGCATAATCGGTCCAGGTCCCATCTGAATACTGAGCAGGCCAAAGATCCGGAGGCGCCGAATACACATAGGGCCAGCCTGCAAATTTATCTCCGCCGGGACGTTTTGAAATGGAATGAAATCCGGAGAGGTTTGCGCTAAACCTCGTCGTGGGTGAGATGTCAAAATCAACATTACTTCTGAAATTAACCCGGTCAAAAGCAAAGCTTGGATCATATCCCTGCCCGTAATCTTTAATATTCATAATATCACCTTCATTAAAGTAGGCAAGAGAACCAAAATATTTAACGACCTTCGTACCCCCGGTAAGATTCATATTCACACTTTTATCAAACGCGTAGTCATTTGTGAATTGATCAACCCAGTTCACATCGGGCAGATATTCAGGGTATTGGTGAGTTTTATACATCTCAAGCCAACGATTCGGCACCACGCTGCTCCATGACGATTCGGAAATAGGAAGCTCATTGAGTATAGCATAATTTTTCATCAAATTAGCGAGATAGGATCCTTCCCTTTCAGGAATCCTTGAGATCGTTTTCGCTGTCATGGTAACATCAACACTCAATTTGGCTTTTCCTTCTTTACCTCGAATGGTGTTTATTAAAGATTACCCCGTTCGCCCCCTTCACTCCGAAAACTGCAGTCGCTGAAGCATCCTTAAGGATCGAAATATTCTCGATCTCATAAGGATTTACATCATTAAGTGGCCTTTCCACCCCGTCAACCAAAACCAAAGGCCCTGAACTATTCCATGTCTTTTTCCCAACGAGAAATATTAAAGCATAATCATCATCCTCTCCGGATCCTCCCGGCAGACCCGTGGTGGAAATGGTAATCAGTCCAGGTAATGCACCGGTAAGGGCATTCCCTAAGTCACCACCCTGTGTTCCTTGTAGAATGACATCTCCTGAAGCCTGAGAAATGGCACCGACAACGCTCTCCTTCTTCTGAACTCCATATCCTACAAATACCACCTCATCCAGCTGTGTTAAACTGGGTTCAAGCAAAGCCAGAATATTTCTCTGATTTCCCACTTTAATCGATTGTGAGGTATAGCCCACAAATGAAAATACCAGAACAGAATTTTCATCTGGAACCGTAATTTTAAACTTACCGGAAGCATCCGTCATGGCCCCAACATACGTGCCCTCAATAATAATATTTACGCCAGGCATTACCTCCCCGGTTTAGCATTCAGTCACCATACCCGTGGGATCTCAATATTCTTCTCTGTCTGAGCATAAATTGAACCTCCCGGGAAAATGATACCTAAGGTTAAAAGTGTACAGGAAATTTGGAATGTGAACCTCAGCCTGACCAGTAATTTTAATGTGTCTATCAGCAAGCTTCTTGGGTTAGCTTTCATAGTTTTAGTAGTTTATTTCAAACTTCAGTTGGATCTTTTTACGAATCCTTAATAAAATAAGGTGTACTTCATATTTGAAACCTCATATATACCCTGTAAGTCTTTATTTCCTATTTAATATTCATTTAGATTCCCTCTGTAAAAATTCTGAGTACAACCTTAATTAATCATTAAATATTAGTACCAGATTTACTTAAATATTTTATAATAATTTCAAATATATCTTAATTATTTTTTAATTACTAATACTAATATTTATTTTTTTAATGCTATAATTACAAATTTATCTCTGATTTTATCCGAAGAAATATATGCCACATTTTAAAACCCAGATTGTCAAATATAGGTTTATACTTTCTCACAACATGATATTTTTCAATGGAATAATGGTACTAAGCTTAGAGTAAAGGTGGAATTATTGAGAAAATATGAAAAATTTGTGCGATATTAGTACCAATTCAATCAATCTATCTTAGTTGTATTTATTAGCTGTGACAAAACAACAAAAAATTTTATAGCAGGAAATCATGAGAGTCAGGATCATCTCAAAAATAACAGCGTTCTTAATAGGGATATTATTCCTTGTCGCATGCAAATCGGCCGGTTATAAAAACATTCAGGAACTGGATCGAGAACCATCAATAACACCTGATTATTCAGGTGTTACCATACCCTGTAACATTGCTCCAATGAATTTCAAGGTTAACGAGATTGGGCAATCCTACCATCTGACCCTTGTCTCATCTTCTGGACGGAAATTAGTCCTGAAATCCAAAGATGGGATCATCCGGTTTCCTGAAAAATTTTGGAAAAAAGTACTTCAGGAGAGTAAAGGTGGAGAAATACAAATTGAAGTGAGTGTAGGAGATACGGACAATAATGGTATCCGGTTTAAGCCAATACACATGTTCGTAGCCAATGAAGAAACCGACCCATATATCTGTTATCGTTTACTCTATCCGGGATATGAATCATGGTCGGACATGAAAATTGTTCAACGATGCATTGAAAATTTCCAGGAAAGCCCCCTGGTGGAAAATCAGTCGATTAAAAACAATTGCGTAAACTGCCATTCTTTCAATCAGAATAATCCTGAGAAATTTTTACTTCATATTCGGGGCTCCATGGGAGGAACCTATTTTGTTGACGGCAAAAATATTACAAAAACAGATCTGAAGACCAAAGATATGTCATCAGGGGCCGTCTATCCAACATGGCACCCCGGAGGAAAATATGTGGTTTTTTCATCAAACAATGTTACCCAGACTTTTCATGCCATCAACGAGAAAAATATCGAAGTTCTTGATCTTGGATCTTCACTTTACCTTTACGATATCAACAGAAATACAATGTTGCCGATATCCGACGGGGATACTTCAAAGTTTATGGATACTTTCCCGGAATGGGCTCCCGACGGCAAATCTCTGTACTTTTGCAGAGCTGAACAATATGTCAAGGGATCAGATTTTAAAACGATCAGGTATAATCTTGTAAAAAAGTCATTTAACACTGAATCCGGGAGCTTTGGTAGAACGGAGATTGTCTATGATGCAAATGCTGTAGATAAAAGTGTTTCCTTTCCCAGAATATCCCCCGATGGTAAATTTCTTGTTTTTACCCTCCATAATTATGGGACATTTTCCATCTGGCATAAAGAAGCAGATTTATATCTGATGGAATTAGAAACCGGGAACATAAGTAAAATGAGCCTAAACAGCAATGAGTCAGAAAGCTGGCATTGCTGGTCTCTAAACAGTAAATGGCTGGTCTTTAGCAGTAAAAGAGCTGATGGGCTGGCAGCCAGACCTTATTTCGCTTATATTGACTCAAAGGGCCAGTGCGGAAAGCCGTTTGTATTGCCACAGAAGGATCCGGAATTATACTCAAGAATGTTAAGGACTTTTAACCGACCGGAATTTATAAGCGGGAAAGTTTCCCTGGGACCAAGGGACTTTGAACGGGCTGCAAGAAAAGTTCCCATAAAAGCAATCGGGGTTGACAAATAAATCCGTTTTTTATCACCTCCGATCGTATCCTCAAAAATCAGATTTTATGACAACCGATAAAAGAAGCATTCCTGAGTCCAATAAGAGTAAGCTTTTACAAATACTGATTTCAGAAAAAACAGTGACAAGCCTGACTATCCTGCTTACTTTTCTGATCTCATTCTTTTACCTCTATATATTCGGAAATTATCTATTCCATTACCAGGAAAACATCTCTCTTTTTGTGTTCTCAGACCACTATTTTCATCTGTTTCTCACTAAACCTGGAGGATTGCTTCAATACACCGGGAACTTCTTGTCCCAGGGCTACGGCTACCCGATGTACGGATCTTTGATTCTTTCCTTGTTTTTTACCTTATTAGTAATCGCTCTTATAAAAATTAATAGAAAACTAAATCCCGAAAGAACACTATCCTATATTCTCGTTTTATTGCCTTCATGCCTTTTACTCCTGACGCAACTAAATTTTAACTGGGCGATATGGAATAATATTGGTATACTATTGTCTGTCAGCTATTTTCTACTTTCCCTTTGTTCCGGTAAAAAGGAAATCAGAATCCTTATCTTGATGATATTCCCTCTGTTTTATTATTTTGCCGGGCTTTTTGCCTGGGTTTTTGTTGGCATTTATACGATTTACAATCTTTCTTTCAATAGAGGTCGTAAAAGATTTGTCTATCCTGCAATTTTAATTTCAATAGCATTATTAACCCTGATCCTGAGTAAAAAATACGTTTTTATCCAACCTATGGATGTATTATTGTATTCTCCGTTTTCATTACAAGAACAGTTTGTGCACCAGGAAATTCTATATATGCTTGCCGGATTTGTCATCTTCTATCCCCTGCTGATAAAATTTTCAATTTATATAAAAGCTCGTTTTAAACCCGACAAATTCTTCCCTTTGACATCAGTACTAGCTACATTTTTTATCACTGCATTTTTTTTACTCAAATGGTATGATCCAAAAATTGCGAGGCTTTTTGAGATGGAACAATCTGTTTACAATCAGGATTGGGACGATGTAATCCGCCAACAGGAAACTCAGAGGTTATCAAACATTGTGGCTGAATATTATTATAATCTGGCCTTAGCTGAAAAGGGTCAACTTTGCGACAGAATGTTCTTTGGCCCCCAGAATTTTGGGACAAAGTCTTTGATGGTCCCCTGGGATTCAAAAGGCGGCATTAACAATTTGGACAGAGGGATTTATTTCTTTTATACTGTGGGGTTAATAAACGAAGCTCACCGGTGGGCTTACGAATCGCTGGTAGTACAGGGATATCGTCCGGAAAATCTCAAGCTCCTCGTAAAAACAGATCTCATCAACGGTCATTATAAAACTGCCCGTAAGTATATTAATATTCTGAAGAAAACCTTTCGTTACAGAAGCTGGGCAAAAAAATATGAATCCATGTTAAATCACCCTGAATTGATCCTATCCGATCCTGAATTGAGTGAAAAAAGAAAAATATTCCCTGAAAAAGACTTTCAAATAAGCATAAGAAATCCACAGTCAAATTTATTTTTACTATTAAACTCCAACCCCGGAAATAAGGTAGCCTTCGAATACCTGTTGGCCTGGTTTATGCTTGAAAAAAACATAGATGCACTTGCCGGAGAAGTCAGTCATATTAAAGATTTTCCCTACTCCAAACTTCCACGACACGTTGAAGAGGCTCTCCTGATTTACAAGCAGAAAACAGGAAGCTTACCGGATTTTGGAACTCTGAAAATAAGTGAGAAAACGATTAACCGTTTCAGCCTCTTTAATCGTTTTGACGGACCCGCTCAGGGAATTCAGAAGAAGCCTTATGACAATGAAAAGAACTCTTTCTGGTTCTATTACTATTTCAAATGAACCCGGGATTAAGATATTTGAAATGATATTTTATAAAAAGTTCTACTATCCATAGGAAAATTGTCCTTGAATCGAATTCCATTTATTAGATTTCATATTTCAGAGTTGCGGTAACCATCCCAACTAATAAGATGATAATAGGGCAGAAAAACCTTATAATAGAAAAAATGAAACGTCAGTTGTTGCGCGTCATACACAGAAAATCCTGCAAAGAAATCTATATTCAGCTTATCCCTGGGGAGCATGAGCCAGCAGCTTCATTTACGGATAAAATTGCACGGATATTGAAACGGTATGATGCTAAAATCGTGCGTGCCACTTTTTTCGGAAAGCTAAATGAAAGGGAAAATACTCTCCAACTTCTGAAAGAAAGGTTATCATTTTTCGATTTCCCCTACAGCTGGATTGAGGGAAATAATTGTACAAATGCCTTTATTAATGGGGTGTTCATATATGCACTTTCAGGAATAGAAATTACCCGGCTCAACTACAACAACTCCATCTCAGGTTCATACTTTAAAATTAACAATACGGAATATTGCTATCTTTCAGGTTTGTATTCCATGAGCCAATTAAGTCCGGAAATGCAAACTCAGAACCTCCTGGATGCAGCGGAACAAATTCTGAACCTGACCGGGCTTAGCTTTGTTGATGCAATCAGAACCTGGTATTATCTCGATAATATTCTGGATTGGTATGATGACTTTAATAAGGTAAGAAGTTCTTTCTTTCTCAATCACCAGGTTTTTAAGAATCATGTGCCTGCAAGCACCGGTGTTGGAGGAAAAAATCCTGCAGGTTCGGGGCTAAGCCTTGAGCTCACAGCAATTAAATCAGGATCCCGCCAATTTCAAATTGAGAAAGTTAATTCACCATTACAATGTCCGGCTGAGGAGTACGGAAGTTCTTTCAGCCGGGCAATTCGTTTCTCAGACGATGAATTCGCTACCCTGACTGTTTCAGGAACTGCCAGCATTAACGCGGAAGGAAAAACGATGCACGAGGATGATCTGTGGAAGCAGATAGAATTGAGTTTCGCAGTAGTAGAGGCTATTATCCGGTCAGAAAATTTCTCTTTCAGCAATGTTGTCAGGGCCTACGCATATTTCTCGAATAAAAGATTTCACAAGACATTTTTAAAATATCTTGATTCTCAAAATTTGCAGAAACTCTCCTTTATATGCAGCGAAAATAGTGTTTGCCGGTCAGACCTTATGTTTGAAGTTGAGTTAGACCTGGTTAAAAAAAATAGTATCCCTTAAACCCATAGGGCCTAAAGCTCTGTTTCCATTTCAAAACCTCGATATCTGGGAAGATCTCTCCCGGAGAAAATGGCTGAAAAACGTCCTGTGCCTGAGAATGCTTTGGATTTGGGAAAATTGATTACATAGGTAACAGGCAAGAATTTACATGTATTTAAATAATTACTTTCCAAAATTTGCCCCACAACAAAAAAGACCCCGCATCAAATGCGAGGTCTGGAATGGATTGAGGTCGGTAGCGGATTCGAACCGCTGTAACTGGTTTTGCAGACCAGCGCCTAGCCACTCGGCAAACCGACCTTATATAAAATTATCTGCGTTCTATATGTCCATTCTCTTTACTCTCTCTCCAATCCTGCCGATTCGAACCGCTGTAATCCCGATTTTTCATCGGGACGCCTGGCCACTCGGCAAACCGACCTTATATAAAATTATCTGCGTTCTATATGTCCATTCTCTTTACTCTCTCTCCCATCCTGCCGATTCGAACCGCTGTAATCCCGATTTTTCATCGGGACGCCTAGCCACTCGGCAAACCGACCTTATATAAAATTATCTGCGTTCTATATGTCCATTCTCTTTACTCTCTCTCCCATCCTGCCGATTCGAACCGCTGTAATCCCGATTTTTCATCGGGACGCCTGGCCACTCGGCAAACCGACCTTATATAAAATTATCTGCGTTCTATATGTCCATTCTCTTTACTCTCTCTCCCATCCTGCCGATTCGAACCGCTGTAATCCCGATTTTTCATCGGGACGCCTGGCCACTCGGCAAACCGACCGTTTTAATCTTGAGATATCAAATTTATATTGCCTGCTTCGTCGCACTGGTGCTACTTGGCGACGGATTCAGAATTCCTTTCCGAACGACTACCTCCCCTGCCCCCTCGTTTTTCATTTCGGGATTGCAAATGTAAATATAATTTTAAAGATATGAAAGATTTTTTAAGAACGGCGGGGGGAGGGAGACGAGAGACGGGTGATGGCAGCGGATGGGAGTAGAAAGAATTTTCGAACACTCTTTTTTTTCACTTCAAAATTCGATGTCCGTTGTTTAATATTCGAATTTCAATCAACAAATCAACCAAAAATGATAGTGACCTTGCAAATGGCTGATCCTCTTTACAGTCAAAAAAAATAATCAAATAAATCCATAAACCATGTTCACTATTCTCCTAAAATCACTTAATTTATGATTTAACTACTTATACTATGAAACTGTCAAAACGCTTAATCTTCGCTTTCTGTATGATTCTCCCAGGTGGGATTGTATTTTCCCAGGCTATTAATGTGTCCATCGATTTGACCAAACCATATCAATTGATCCAGGGATTTGGCGGAGCCGTACCTGACTGGCTGTATGGTCCCAACAATTCGGCTACCATTGCCGACATGGCTGTAAATGATCTGGGACTGAGCATACTCAGAGTCTACCCCACTCCGACTTTTGAACCCGCCAATGATAATAATGACCCATTCGTTGCAGATCTGAACCAATTTGATTTGACAGATGGGGCTTTAACAAACCAGATCGCCGTGATCAACAAATTCGTTTCAGCCGGATTGGGCAAACTAATCCTCTCGGTATTTTCACCTCCCGCATGGATGAAATACAATAACTCCCTGGAAGGAGCCGATTGCTTATCTTCTGATCCTGAATGTACAAACAGGTTGAACCATGACATGTATGACGAATATGCAGAATTTTATTCCACCTACATTAAGTATCTTGAGCAGCAGACTGGTTCCAAGGTTTATGCAATCAGCCCGGAAAATGAACCCAGATGGGGACAATGGTACAGCTCATGTGTTTATAGCTACGATGAGATGAAAAATATCATCAAGTTATTGGGCCAGAGGTTTCAGGATGAAAACATTGATGTTAAAATATTCGCTGCTGAAGATCTGCTTTCCAATTTTGGCGGTTATGAGAGCGCAATGATGCAGGACCCTGAATGTAAGAGCTTCACCGATATAATTGCAACGCATGCTTATTCCGACGGCATTAATCCTACTTCCATCTCATCTGCAGCAGCCCGATGGAAAACAGCCTCAAACTTTGCACAAAAAAATGGGAAAGAACTATGGATGACAGAGACTTCAGGTTATTCCACGGTATGGGATGCACAAGATGGACCCTTGGTCTACGGTCAGTTGATTCACACTGCTTTAAAATACGGCAATCTCTCCGGGTGGGTTTGGCTTACCGTTAATACCAGTATAGGTGCAAATGAACAGGAAGCTTTGATCATCAATGGCACCCCGAAGAAAATATATTATGTATCCAAAAATTTTTACCGGTATATCCGGCCGGGAGCTATACGGGTTGACTGTACTGATGATGAATCTAAACAAGTCTTTATATCAGCATATGAACATGGTGAAGAAAGCCGGCTGACGATTGTGGCCATAAATACTTCCGATGAGACACAAACCGTCAGTCTTCAAATGGAAAATAAACCCAATGAATTTACTCTTTACAGGACCTCTTCAACAGAAAATTGCATATATGCCGGGACTACAGATGGCTCTGCAGTCGTACTCCAGCCGAAAAGTATCACCACGCTCGTGGCTGAAGGAACCAATCACCTTCCAACCATCAACAAAGTAGATGATATGGTTTTACTAATGAACGCGAATGGTTCAAAAATGATAAATCTTGAAGGGATAAGTGATGGCGATTTGAATAGCCAGAACCTCGTCATCACGGCGACCAGCTCTAATCCATCTGTAATCCCCGACCCGGTGATCGATTACACTTCCGGGCAACCGACAGGAACGCTAAACCTCCTTCCCGTGGCGGATCAAAGCGGCACAACGACCATCACCATTACACTTCAGGATGACGGAGGTCAGGACAATAACGGCTTCTTTTCAAAACAGCAGATCTCCTTTGATGTACAGATTATTCCTTTCATCAACCAGGAACCTACGATCGATAACATCCCCGATCAACAGACAAAGCTCAATGCCGGACCCCAAACGATTACAATAACCGGCATCTCGGATGGTAATACCGGGACCCAGAAAGTCATCCTGCGAGATTTCAAAACCAATACGAATGTGATAAAGAGTACAAAAATAACCTATACGTCTGGCGAAAATACGGCAACCTACACATACACACCAAAATCAGCCGGAGAAGTCCAGGTTACCATCACAGCGTATGACGATGGGGATACCGTGCTGAACGGGAAAAATGAGAAGAGTGTCAGTTTCAATATTACGGTGAATGACAATACGGCTGTTGCCTCAACACTTTTGAAGGGCCCGTCTGTTTACCCAAACCCTGCAGATAATTATGTAAATATTCAAGTACCGGCTGTGTCTGAAAAAATCGCGATGGTGGAAATTTTCAACATGCGTGGTTCAAAAATCTTAACTATACAGAGCCCGGTTTCAGAAGGCATTATCCATGTTCCTCTTGATGAACTCACTACCGGTATGCACTTTCTAAAAATTACCACTGATAAAACAACTTCTGTAACAAAGATCATGATAAAGAGATGATGCTTTTACCTGGTGACCCGTTGGGAAATTGTAAGTTGAAACGATGTGTTTTACTCGTATCTTTAATGTGGCAGGCAATTTTCACTTCCCGTTTGATTTTTTTCAGCGCTGAAAAAATGACCTGATCCAGACGAGAATTTTTTGAAATCAAGCATTCTACATCTCAATTGTGATCCCAGAAATATAGTGGCATTTCTCTCACTTTTTGTTTTACACAGTTAAACATCGGCGAAATCTGCAGGAAATCTGAGGGTTGTTAACGCGGCGATATGTCCGCTGTGCCAAACATCCGGAGACAGTGAAAAACATTGTGGCTCTAAGTGGCTCAATGCTTTAACTCCAAAGCAAGCCATGCAACCAAACCAAAGCATATCGGACTGACAGCATTTGAAATATGTTTAATATATATATATAAATGTTAAACGTTAATATTTTAAACTATTAAACCAAATAGCTATTTATTATTTATTATACAGTTGTTTATAAATTATTATAAAGTTTATCATTATTATAAAAATTTGTTAAATGTTTAATCTTTTATATTTTTTATTAAACATTATTGATGTTTCATTGTCTTATGTTCAAATCAAAAACTAAATATCATGAAAACATCATTGACCCGAACTTTGAACCACCACATTTTACCGGTTCTACTCTTTGGAATGCTGGTAACCTTCTCTGCAATCCTCAATGCTCAACCAGCAAAAAAAGCAGGAAACTCTGTTGTTGACATCATCGTCAACAGTGAAAACCACAACACCCTCGAAGCAGCTGTAAAAGCTGCCGGTCTGGTCGAAACTCTCAGCGGCGACGGTCCCTTTACCGTATTCGCCCCGACGGATGATGCCTTTGCTGCATTACCCGCAGGAACCATCGACGCCCTCCTGGCGGATCCTTCAGGTGCCCTGACCGATATCCTCCTCTACCACGTGATCGGTGCCAAGGTTATGTCGACCGATCTGAGCGACGGCCAGATGGCTGAAACCCTCCTTGGAAAAGACGTGAAAGTGACCATCAACAACGACGGCGTATTTATTAACGATGCCAAAGTTACCGTGGCCGATATACAGGCTGACAACGGTGTGGTTCATGTGATCAACGCAGTCCTCACTCCTCCTTCAAATACTGTTGCTGATATCATCGTCAACAGTGAAAACCACAACACCCTCGAAGCAGCTGTAAAAGCTGCCGGTCTTGTCGGAACCCTCAGCGGCGACGGTCCCTTTACTGTATTCGCCCCTACGGATGATGCCTTTGCCGCATTACCCGCAGGAACCATCGACGCCCTCCTGGCGGATCCTTCAGGTGACCTGACCGATATCCTCCTTTACCATGTGATCGGGGCCAAGGTTATGTCGACCGATCTGAGTGACGGCCAGATGGCTGAAACCCTCCTTGGAAAAGACGTGAAAGTGACCATCAACAACGACGGCGTATTTATTAACGATGCCAAAGTTACCGTAGCCGATATACAGGCTGACAACGGTGTGGTTCATGTGATCGACATGGTACTTGTCTATAAAGATGAAACCCTGGGCATTTTTCAAAACAAAACAGAAGAGATGAAGGTTTATCCAAACCCTGCATCCGATTATGTTAAGGTTCATTTCGATGGCAGTGAATCTTATACAGTAAGATTGTTAAGCCTGGACGGAAAGACCATCAAAAGGTTTGAGAATGTAGGCAGCGACAGCAATTTAAAATTGTCTGATGTTCAGAATGGAACCTATATGTTGCTCAGTGAAGGAACATCATCACGGGCAGTGAGCAAAATCCTGATTCAAAGATAGATTTCTGAAGCAAGGCGAACAAAGGATAATTGTCAGGTTTGATAACGGCTGAGCTTCATTTATTAAGCCGGGAAGTAATTCCCGGCTTTTTTTTGCATGGGGAGTGTTCAAAAAAACCATTGTATATAAAAAAATCTATAGCTAAATTGTCACATCATTTTGCTTCATTAATCTAAACCAACCCAACATGACACTTGACCGAAGAACTTTTCTGAGAAATTCCGCCCTCACAGCAGCGGGTATCAGCCTGGCCGGCAAATCTTTTGCTGCCGGATCTGCCCTTCGCGTTTCTGCTTCCGACAAGATCAATGCCGCTCTCATCGGCTGCCGTAGCCGCGGCTTCGGTGCACTTAAAAACGCCCTTGAATATGACGATGTAAACTGTGTGGCTCTCTGCGATGTGGATTCAAACATCCTGAATGCCCGCGCTAAAGACTATCGAAGATGACTATGGCTTTAAGCCGAAACTGTACAAGGACTTCAGGAAGATGCTCGAGCAGAAAGATATCGACGTGGTCTTCATCGGCACACCCGACCACTGGCATTGCCTGAACATGGTTTATGCCTGCCAGGCCGGCAAGGACGTGTATGTCGAAAAACCCATGGCCAACACCATCGAGGAATGCAACATCATGGTGAAAGCAGCCAATTACTATAACCGTGTAGTGCAGGTGGGTCAGCAGCAGCGTAGCAACTTCACCTTCATCCAGACGATGAAAAGGATCAAGAGCGGCCGTATTGGTAAACTCCGTAAGGTCAATATCTGGGCCAATTTCAACTATGGCATAGGTCCGGAACCTAAACCCGACGGACCCGTTCCCGACGGTGTCGATTATGATCTCTGGCTCGGCCCGGCTCCCAAACGGCCCTTCAACCCCAACCGCTTCCACGGTTCCTGGCGGATGTTCTGGGATTACGGCGGCGGACTGATGACCGACTGGGGCGTCCACCTGATCGATATGGCCCTGTGGGCAAAGGATATCGTTGAAGCGCCGAAAATATTGAGCACGTACGCCGCGAATTCCTCCGCACAGGTCGGCCAGAGAGAGACCTTCGACACCATGAACGTAAACTACCCAATGGGCGAGTATGTCTTTAACTGGGATATGACCGCCGGCGTTCAACAGGGACCCTATGAAAAACTTTACGGCCTGGCTTTCATCGGCGACGATGCCACTATCGTGACCGACAGGAGCAGTTACCAGGTGTACCCGGAATGGGATAACGAAAAGAAAGCCTTTAAGGTGAAAGAAGAAGAATATAAAGGAGGACAGGAAGCTCATTCCCTTCATACCCGCAACTTCCTGAACTGCGTAAAATCACGTGAGATCCCGGTATGTCCGACAGAAATAGGCCGGGCTGCTGCACTGCATGCTCATATTGCCAACATCTCCGGCAGGGTGGGTGAACCGGTCCTGATATGGGACGACAAGAACAACCGCTTCACCAACTCGGAAAAGGCCAATGAATTCATCGTTCCTGAATACAGGGCACCCTGGACCTTGCCGAAAATCGGTTAAACCATTCATAAACAACAGAACCATGGTAACGCGACGTAAATTCATTGGTACCCTGGCTGCCGGTACTGCTGCCCTGACCCTTACCCGGCCTTTGAATGCCTTTGCAGCAGGGAAAAGCCAGCTCAGACATTTCGGTTATATCTCAGGGATCATCGGTAAAGAACTTAAAGGAGACTGGAAAGAGGTACTCCGTAAAACAGCGGAATTCGGATATTCCGAGATCGAGATCGGACGCTACCTGGGCGATTCGGCTGAGAGCTTCCTGTCTTTCTGCCGGTCCATAAATCTGATACCGGTCGCCGGAGGTATTAAAACCACCAAAGACAAGGATGTACTGAACAAAGCCCTCGACGGGCTGAACGAACTCGATCTGAAGTACGCCGTCATGTACTGGCCCTGGCTGGTAAGCGCACCTTTCAGCCTTGAAGACTGCAAAAACAGCGTGGAGATCCTGAATATTGCGGGCGAAGTGTGCAAACAAAGAGGACTTCAGCTTTGCTGGCATAACCATAACCACGAGTTCACCAAAATGGAGGAAGGACTGCCTTTCGATTATCTCATGAATCACACCGATAAGGATCTTGTGAAGTGTGAGATGGATGTTTACTGGGTGAAAAAGGGAGGTGCCGACCCTGTGGAGATGCTTCAGAAATACACCGGACGCTATGCCATCCTGCATATTAAGGATATGGCGCCCGGCGAAAAGCAGGATTTCGAATGTGTGGGAAGCGGGATCATCGATTTCCCGGCCATCTTCAGGGAAGCCACCAAACAGGGTATCGAACATTTCTTTGTTGAACGTGACAATGCTCCCGACGGCATGGCCTGCCTCGAATCCTCTGCAAAGTACTTGAAAAACGTCAGGTTCTGAGGCTAAGGCATCAGCCTGCATCCTGACCCGGGGATATTCCCGGTAACCAGCGCCTGCCGTTCCCCCATCAGGTATTTCCATAGCCTGTCGGAGAGGGCTTATGGGATGTGTGCGGGAAGGGCGTACCAGGTCACTGTTGTCTCAGCGAAGAAGGATTACCATTCCGCCTTCCACCCGGTTACGTTTTCCAGGTACCTCACCAGTTCGAAGGCATTGTACCTGTGTTGCGCCAATGTGGGATGATAGTCGCCGCCGATACCGAATTCACCGGTTTGCGGCGACATGGAAAACATCAGCATCCGCGGATCATTGAGCTCAGAATATGACTTTTCAACGGCATTCCTGACCTTTGTGGCATCCTGTTCACTCATCATCGGACCAAACAGGTATACGATCAGGGCATCGGGGTAATTTGACCGGATGTGTTTCAGGAATGCAGTGCAGGAGGCAGTGAAAAGATCCCCGTCAAACAACCCCACACTGGTATCGTTCGTCCCCAGGTTAATGCAGACCACCTCGGGTGTAACTGTTGAAAAGTCCCACAGAGGCTCCGGCGTTTTATAGAGGGTGCGGTCGTATTTCTCCGGCATATTGCCCGGGGTGCCTGTCACCGGACCGCCGTAATTGCGGTAGATACCAATACCCGACCGGCATACTGCTATGGCATCGGCTTTGAAGGCCCTCGCTGTTATGGCCGCGTACGTCTCATAAAAATTTTCCTGGTCAGGGCGGAAATGATCTGAGATCTTTTCGGCCTCATCGCCGTAACCACAGGTGATAGAGTTTCCGATAAACTCGATCACCCGGCCGTTTCCTGCCGGAAGGGTTACCAGCGATTCTCCTTCATCCAGGGTGAGGCCTGTGAAGGTATCGATACCCAGGTCGGCCTCGGTGAGCTTCACTAGTTTCAGGTGATGAACGGTATCTCTCAGACCAGAGGCTAACGGGTAGTCGGATTGTAATTGTAACAGGTGGAACTTTACCGGGTTCCCGTCATCGAGGATACTGTAATAGTAATTGTCATCGGTGGAAGGTCTGAATCCGGCTATGACGGAGGTGCCGGTAAATTCAACCTCGACGGTCACCCCCGAATAGCTCCACCTGGGATTCAGGGGGTCGGAGAAATCAATACGGCCGGTATACTTGATTTTGCGGTCGGAGGGCAACACCTTTGTTTGGGAAAACAAAGGCAGGGTGCAGCATAAAAGCAGCAGGAAGGAAAGGAGTTTTTTCATGTCATTTGGTTTATGGCGGTAACCGGGAGAATGCATAGCGCGAGCCACCTTGTCCTCCTCCTGCCGGAATATCCGGCCTGCCATCCTCGCTCTCCCCGGCATTGCATGATTTATATTCTCTTAACCTTCAAAATTAAAAAACTTTTATGAGATACTCTTTATGCAGATCAACATACCTGAAGGCTCATCGTTTGAAGAATATCCTGCAAATCCAGGCAGAGGCTTGCAGCGTCCGTTTAGAAGGTATTAAAACAGGGTATGGTAAGGACAGGAGGTATATGAATCACTTCAAGGGTAAAAAGGAACTGATAACGGCGAAGCTAATATTTTCAGGGCAGGTTCATTTCTCATGTACCCCCGCCACCAGTAACATCAGGTGATGGCAGGGATTATTTTTTCATCAGTTTGCCTGTACCGGTTACTTTTCCCCGGTCAAATAGCCTGATGATATATATTCCGTTTTCCAGTCCGGAGATATCAAGGTCCGTATCTCCAACATCCACAACCGTATTAACCATTTTCAATTTCCCTGAAAGATCAGAGATTTCAACGCGGTCGAACGTTCCCCCACCCCTGATCCGGATCCTGTCACCCGACGGGTTCGGCCAAACGGTAAAGTTGTTCTGCCGGGTCTGAGTTGTACTTTCGGTGCTGACATTAAAAAGGATCATATAAGTCAGTGTTGTCACCTTGTCCTCGGCCACCACCGTGATGGTTGAAGTTCTGTCCAGATCACCGGAAGAGAGGATATCCGCGGCCTTCTGAATAAAGACTGATGCATTCGTATCTTCAGGAACAGCGGCAATTACGGGGGCAACCGTCTCACCCGGCAGCAGTTCGGCCAGGTAGCCAAGTACATCTGAAGTAAAATCAGGGGAAAGGATACCGGCATCACAGGTGAGTGAAGTCAGGTGGGCTTCCGACGAAAGTGGTCTGGAGTTGAAAAGAATATGATAGGTGATGGTTGTAAGGGTGTCCTCTGCCAGCACCTGGATTGTTGTGGTGCGATCCTCTTCATTTGCGGACATTACGTCTGTCGCGCTGGTTATGGATAATGTTGCAACGGTATCAGCAGAAATAGCTTTGATGCCCGGTGTATGACTGGTTCCGGGAGGGAGGTCAATAATATAATCAAGGCTGTCGGGGCTGAAACCGGGGTCAAGACTGCCCATGTCACTTTCCAGGAAGGCAAGATGGGCCTCTGTTCTGAGCGGACGGTAATCGAATACGATCTTGTACTCGCCGATGGTCCCGTCCTCCGCATGTATGATGATCACGGTGGTTCTCGTTGCAGAGTCAGCTGCACCCGGGTTGGATGCGTTGATAATATCCACCGTGGCACATGAATCGTTTTCCAGGGCTTCCGCAACCGGAACGGTTGTTGTCCCGGGTTCCAGATCAACATGATATACCGGCACCGACGGATCAAAGGCCGGGACCAATAAGCAGCTGTCAATTTTCAATGATCTGAGTGTTGTATCGCTGCAGAGGGCTTTGCCCAGGATGGCGAAATCATCAATAAAATATTCCTGTGATGAACCGCTGTGTTTTTCCGAAGAGAAACGGATACTCATCGTGTCACCTTCAGGCAGGCCCGGAATCCTCACCAACGCCCAGGTTTGCGGCCCGGGAAAAGCAGCTGCGCCGGCCTTTGCCCCGTAATTGATCCAGTTGCCTCCGTCTACCTTAACTTCCACAGTGGGAAAATAATGATCAATATCTACCCACCCGGTACTCCAGCGGAAAGCAAACGACAATTCCTTCTCCTTGCTTTTTGTCACATCGATATTGGCAAAGGTAATGGTATCAAACCCCGGGTGATCGTAAGGCGAAACGTAAAGCCGCCGGTAACCGGATCCGCTGGTAAACTTACTTCCAAAGGGGTCTATTTTAACCGAATCAGCCGCCAGGAAAGTAGTCAGTCCCGAGGTCCGGAAGCTGTATTTATCTGCCGGCCCGACATACTGGTCGGGGCCGGGAACATCAAAGTCTTCAAAATATATGGGCAGTTTATCATCCACCCTGAACACCATGGTATATTCCCTGACTGAGGTACCGTCACCCGACTGCACGGTTATGGTGGCAGTCCGGTCGGACTCGTCGGCGGAAGTAACATCCACGGGTCCTGTGATCTTCACCACAGCCTGCGAAGTCGGGGCAATAGCCGTTATCACCGGAGCAGTGGCGGTTCCGTATGGAAGCATAATGTTGTACTGGGTAATCCGGGAATTAAAGAGGGGCGTCATTACACCTACATCTGCACTCAAGCTTTTGAGGAAATCCACGGAAGCCGAATCGTACACGCCATTTATCCGGATGTCGTCGAGATAAAGGTATTTGCCGGGATTTGTGTTGCGAAGCATCAGATAAAGGTTGCTACTTTCCGGAAGAGAGTCTGTATAGGTAACATAGCCCCATAATCTGCTGTTTTTCGCCGCCCAGGAGCCTGCTAAAAGTTTACTGTTATCAAAACCTGTCCAGTTTATGCCATCCGTGCTATAGGCAATCCTGAAATCGGCGGCGGGATCAACCTGGGCATTTACCCCTATACTCAGGTCCAGACTCCGGTAATATCTTGTGTCAATGTTGCTGATCATCAGCGTATCATCTGCAGGATTGACACCAAGGATAAGGAAACTTTGCCCGGAGGCTCCCGTGTAATTGGAAGGAAGATAATTAAGAATAAGTATGGGATTGACTGAAAATCCGCCGCTGGAAGAATAGCCCATATAGTCGGAAGCCGGACCCTGCCAATAAGATGTCGTACCAAAATTTTCGTTGAAAAGGGTATCATGAGTCTGGGCCTGCAGATCCTGAAAAAACACAATAAGACAGGCCAAAATAACAGCAGGAAGCAACTTTATCTTCATCTTCATCCATTTAGACACAAAACCAGTCGAAGTATTCTGTCGTGACGTTATACGATCACGGTGCGTTCCGCACGGTACTTCAAAATACACATCTGGAAAATTAAAACTGATTTTTATACGTGAAATATGTAAATAAGGATTCAAAAAACCGGTGATTTGAATTACCCTGGGATGAAACACCTGTTCCCTCTTCTGTACCGGGATGTACTTCGTCTGCATCAGCAGGGAATTCAGATCGTCATGACCTGGGGATCCGTTTTTCCGATGAAGGATATTTATCCAACCAATCTCCAGACCGACAACCAGAACGGGATGGCAAACATACAGACCAGGTAGGCCACAAAGATAATTCCACCTGCTGCTTTCAGGTTTCCTCCGTACGTTCTGATCTGAAGGATATGTGCAGTTGCCGGAGCTGAGGAAGCCTGGATAATCATCACATCGGCCAGCAGCGGAAACTGTCTGACGGTGCCCAGCATCTTCATCACCACGATCACCGCCAGCGGAAGCAGGATAAATTTGATGAGCATCACCCTCGCGGTATCCGCGAATTTTGGAATGGATCCCATGGAACGTGCCAGTGTGGCGCCAAGGATGAAGGTGGCCACCGGTACGGTAGCATTTCCCAGAAAGCCGGCCGAATCGGTTATCACCCCGGGAATGAAGCGTTTTGTTCCTGAAAGGATGATGAGAATGGAAAGGACATTGGCCACGAAAGGGGGAGTGATGATCCCGGACAGTCCTTTTTTTCCGTTTGTACTCTTTCCGGTGAGGATGAGTTTGCCTGCCGTCCACATAAAAGGGCTGAGGCCAAGAACGACGAGGAAGCAGATAAGTGAAAACTCTTCAAACTGACCTTTGTACACAAATTCCCCAATGGGCAGGACGAGATATGCCGCGTTCTGCATAGCTGAAAGCGGCAGGTAACCTTTCTTTTCCCTGAGTGACCCGGCAAAAAGAAGTGTCCCAAAAAGAAGACCGAGTGCAGAAAGCAGGATGGCCGCAATGGGAATCATCCACCAATAGGTCTGGACCGACGGGTCGAAGCCGGTAATGATGGTATGGAAGATCAGTAAAGGGAGGAAGATCATGACGGTCAGCCGGGAAAGCCCGTTGATCAGTTCCTCGCTGATGATCTTCCGGTAGGTCAAAACGCCGGCTAAGAAGGCAATAATAAAAATCTTAAGCAGTCCGTCGAGTACCGAGACAAACGTCGGAACAAAGATCTCCCTCATAGATGTCAGAGGATTTTTGGGATCTGGTAAATGCAAAAATAAGCAAATACCAGGAAAGCAATGATCAGTCCCGCTCCGATTACCGGACTTGGTTTCAGCATACGGGTGACCTCTTTTGAGAAGAGGCGTGGCTGAACCATGAACAGACCTGCAAAAACCCAGAGAGCCTGGAGCGGCGTGAGCAAAAGTCCGTCGAGAATTGCACTCAGCTTCACCAGCAGAACTGGACGGTAGCCCAGGACATAGATGATGGTCATATTGGTAACGAAGAAGAAAGCCAGGAAGCCTCTGAACTGGGTTTTCCATTTAAAGCGTGAAAATCCCGGGATGCAGATCCTGAAGCTGTCTGCCAGCAGCCTGGGCCAGCCGGCCAGCTGACCGATCTGTGTTCCGATCAGGGCTGAAAGGCCGCCGATCATGAATGACAAGCCGCCAACAGCACCCCAGCGGGTGGCGAAAATGCCGGATAGCTGAACGGCCAGTTTCTCACTGCCGGGGGCCAGCTTTAACGGCCGCAATATTCCTGCACCGGCAAACATAAATCCGGCTGTCACCAGCACCCCGATGACCATTGCCAGTGTAGCATCGCTGTATACCACCCTGAACCAGGATTTTATCATTCCGGCCTCTTCAACGGTGGTCTTCCGAAGACTCTCCTCGTTGGCCGGGACACCGTAATTATCCTTGACAGCGTTACCATAACCGGCACCAATAACCCAGTAGGTATACCAAACCTGGCTGGCAAAACCACCCGCACCCCATCCGATGAGCGGAAGGATCTCGGACCATGGATTATGGTTTACCCCCTGCTCTGCAGCCCATGAAGGAACTTCAGGCACCCTGAACATGAAGCCCTGGATAATCTCGTGCAATCCCGGCAATATCCTTATAGCCACGTTCAGCACTCCGGCAATCACAATGAAAACCAGGATGCTCATAATGATCTTCAGTATTCTGAATTCACCTTTCCAGGCAATAAAAAAGGCGAAGACGGTGATGATCCATCCCCCGGCCTGCCGGCTTATTCCGAAAATGCTTGAAACGAATATTCCTGCTGCTGAAGCAATGGATCCGATGGCCAGGGCAGCGGTAAGAAACTGGGCAATTAGAATAATCCATACCCCCCAGTTTTTTGGGCCGGGAACACGCGACACCATATCGATCATCCCTTCTCCTGTAGCTACGGTGTATCGGGCACCGCTCATGCCGATCCAGTATTTCAGGAAGATACCCGAAACAATAGCCCAGAGAATGGTTGTTCCCAGAACAGCCCCTGTCCGGGTGGCCAGAATCACCTCTCCTGATCCGATATATTCCGAACACCAGACTAATGATGGCCCCACCGCAAGGAGGATTCCCAGACCAGTGGGGGCTAATTTCAGTTTTCCGGTCGCAAGAAGGTTACTCATATATCTAATGAGAAAGGTTAAAGATAAACAAATTTCAAACGGATAAGGCATTCATCCGGCAACTAAAAATATGCTGATCAGTTAAAATGGGTGAACAGACCGGGGGAATTCCCCGCCTGTATTCTCTGCTCCTTTTAGAAAGTTTTTCTTACTTTTGCATCTCATTACGGATGGAATGAATAAGACGGTGGTTCTTGGCGCAAGCCCCAATCCAACAAGGTTTTCACACAAAATGGTGACGAGCCTTGTCAAACAGGGGAAGGAAGTTGTCCCTCTGGGATTCAGAAACGGGACGATCGCTGGTATGGATATCGTAACCGGAAAACCTGAACTGACCGGAGTGCATACGGTATGCCTGTATCTTGGTCCGATCCATCAACCGGAATTTTATAAATACATCCTCTCGCTGAAACCGGCCAGGATCATCTTTAATCCGGGAACCTACAATCCCGAATTGTCAGATATGGCTAAAAAAGCGGGAATTGAAACCATTAACGATTGTGCGCTGGTCATGCTGGCACAAGGAACTTACTGAACATGGAATATATTCAACTTTATACCCTGGATGAGATTGAAGCTGCCATCACCACCAATGCCGCTTCATTGTTGTATTTCTCTACCGAGACTTGTAACGTGTGCAAGGTCCTCCGGCCAAAAATTTCCGAACTGATCAGGAATGAATTCCCGTTGTTTAAGCTGTATTATATTAACATAGAACTTTCACCTGTCCTGGCCGGTCAGTTCAGGATCTTTTCCATTCCGACAGTGCTGGTGTATTTTGACGGAAAAGAGTTCTTCAGGAAGAGCCGCAATATCCACACAGGAGAGCTGGCCGGGGATATCGGCCGACCCTACAGCCTTTTGTTTAACGATTAGCGCTGAGGCCGGGTATACGTCGCTGTCACATCATCCTTGTCACCTGTGTCAAGAACAACGGTATACGACCACTCTATCTTTTCGAAATCAACAGAAACAAGTCCGTAACCTTTTATGGTGCAGCCATTTAAAATTTGTTCGGGGATGCTGAGATTCCTTCCGTTCAGTGTGGCGGCCAATTGCTGTCCCAGCTCATAAAAGTTGCTGACATAGATCTTTGCCGTATCGGATTCATCTTTGGAAATATTGACGGAATAGAAACCCGCGGTGCTTTTTTTGAAGAGTGAGCTGTTCTCCTCTACTTTCCACTCACCCGTGAGCCCGTCGCGCGGATCATCCGAGAAAATCCCTAATGGATCACCTTCGCAGGCTTTCAGAAAAAAACCTGCGGTCATAACAGCCAAAATAATAAGTAAGGTTCTAGCTTTCATTTTTGAATAAAGTATTGATCAGTTCATCATCTGCAAAATTCGGTAAAGTGACCTTCAGCCCTGGGGATTTTTCCATCTCCCTTCGGATGGCATAGTTGGCGCCTTCGTTTCTGGCCCAGCTGCGGCGTGCGATTCCGTTGTTCACATCCCAGTGGAGCATCCTCTCCAGGCGGCGGTCGGCATCCTCACTTCCATCCAGAACCATGCCAAAGCCTCCGTTGATCACTTCGCCCCATCCGACGCCACCGCCGTTATGCAACGATACCCAGGTGGCTCCCCTGAACGCATCGCCAATTACATTCTGCACGGCCATGTCGGCGGTAAACCTGGAACCATCGTAAATATTGGATGTCTCCCTGAAGGGAGAATCGGTGCCGGAGACATCGTGATGGTCTCTGCCGAGAACCACCGGATCTTTGATCAGTCCTTCCCGAATCGCTTTGTTGAATGCTGTGGCTATTTTTGTCCTTCCTTCACAGTCGGCATACAGGATCCGGGCCTGCGATCCCACCACCAGCTTGTTCTTTCCGGCCTCTCTGATCCAGTGAATATTATCTTCGAGCTGTCCCTGTATCTCCTTCGGCGCCGTCAGAGCCATATTACTTAGGACTTCCGTCGCCAGCGTGTCCGTTGTTGCCAGGTCTGCCGGATCGGATGAGGTGCATACCCACCTGAAAGGTCCGAATCCGTAATCAAAGAACAGTGGACCCATGATGTCCTGTACGTATGACTGGTATCTGTAGTTTCCTTTTGCATCCATAATATCTGCGCCGGCCCTGCCCGCTTCCAGCAGGAAAGCATTCCCGTAATCCCAGAAATACATCCCATCGGCTGAGAGCCTGTTAATGGCTTCAACCTGCCTCCGGAGAGATTCCTCTACTTTTTCACGAAACAGGTCAGGCTCTTCAACCATCATGCGGTTCGACTCCTCAAAAGCAAGGCCGGCCGGGTAATACCCTCCCGAAAAGGGGTTGTGCAGGGAAGTCTGGTCCGAGCCAAGGTCGACATGTATATGGTCTTTCGAAAGGCGTTCCCAGAGATCCACCACATTGCCCTGGTAGGCCAGTGAAACAGCTTCCTTTTCTTCCCTGGCCTTCAGCATCCTCGGAATGAGCTCGTCGAGATCCTCGTACACCTCATCGACCCAGCCCTGGGTACGCCTGGTTTTTATGGCTCTGGGGTTGACTTCTGCGATAACACACACTGCGCGGGCAATCACGGCTGCCTTAGGCTGGGCACCCGACATGCCGCCAAGCCCGGAGCTTATGAAAAGTTTACCGGCCAGGTCACCCGAAGATTTGCCTGTGACCTTCCGACCGGCATTCAAAACGGTAATGACAGTTCCATGAACGATACCCTGGGGGCCGATGTACATAAATGACCCGGCAGTCATCTGCCCGTACTGCGAAACGCCCAACGCATTGAAACGCTCATAATCATCGCGTGAGGAATAGTTCGGGACCACCATGCCGTTGGTGATCACAACCCGCGGAGCCTCTTTGTGGGAGGGGAAAAGGCCCAATGGATGACCTGAATACATTACTAACGTCTGTTCATCTGTCATCTCGGCCAGGTATTTCATGGTGAGCCTGTACTGTGCCCAGTTCTGAAATACGGCACCGTTGCCGCCGTAGGTGATCAGCTCGTGAGGATGCTGGGCCACGTTGACATCGAGATTATTGCTCAACATCAGCATTATGGCAGCAGCCTGCCTGGAACGGTGTGGGAATGCGCTGATGTTCCGGGCGGAGATGACATAGTCGGGCCGGAAACGATACATGTAAATCCTGCCGTAATGCTCAAGCTCCTCCAGGAACTCCTTTGCCAGAACGTCATGAAAACCAGGATTGAAATACCTGAGTGCATTCCGCAGCGCCAGTTTTTTCTCTTCCGTGGTCAGGATGGCCTTTCGCACCGGAGCATGATTGACCTCCGGATCCCAGAGCTTTGCCTGAGGAAGCACGTCTGGTATGCCCTGAAGTACCTGTTTTTTGAATTCGCTGGTTTCCATAAGCCGGTTTTTTTTTCAAAATTAGAATTTTAAGGATTAAGGAAAGGTTTTTAATAACATATCTGTGAATTACCTGACGTTTTGCCAACTGCAACTGACAAAAACGACCGTTTACGGTACGGGAACGGTATTTGATGGAAAGTGTCATCTCTGATTCTTGCAGATTTGATATATTTACAACGAATAAAATTTTAATCCTATGAAAAAACTGAGCACTACCCTTATCATTGTGATTCTGTTGGTCATTCTGTTCTTTATAGGTGCAGGACGGTATAACTCACTTGTCAGTAAAGACGAGAAAGTCAACCAGGCCTGGGCCCAGGTGGAAAATGTCTATCAGCGGAGGGCCGACCTGATCCCCAATCTTGTAAAAACGGTACAGGGCTATGCCAATTTTGAAAAGTCAACGCTGACGGAGGTTATAGAAGCCCGCTCGAAGGCTACAAGTGTCAATATCGATGCGGGCAAGCTCACACCTGAAGCCGTGAGCCAATTTCAAGCTGCCCAGGGCCAGCTGAGCTCAGCACTGTCCAGGCTGATGGTTGTAGTGGAGCGCTACCCTGACCTGAAGGCTAACCAGAATTTTCTCGAACTCCAGGCGCAGCTTGAAGGCACAGAAAACAGGATTGCCGTCGAAAGGAAGCGGTTTAATGATGACGTTATGGACTTCAACCAGTCTATACGGCGGTTCCCGGGAAATATCTACGCCTCTGTTTTTGGTTTTGAGAAGAAGGGATATTTTACGGCTGCCGAAGGGGCAGAAAAAGTTCCTCAAGTTCAATTTTAATCCACCTAAAGATGAGTCCCGATAAGTTTTTCAGTACCGGAGAAAAGGAGAAGATCGTTAAATCCATTGAGGAAGCGGAAAGGAACACCTCCGGTGAGATCCGTGTCCACATCGAAGGTGTGATTAAAGGAGATGTCCTCGATCGTGCTTCCTATATTTTCGGACGCCTCGGCATGCAAAAAACAGAACTGCGAAATGGCGTTCTGTTCTATCTTGCCGTGAATAGTAAGAAGTTTGCCATCATCGGAGATGCCGGCATCAACGAAAAGGTTCCTGCCAATTTCTGGGATACCATCAAGGAAAAAATGGGTGCGCATTTCCGGCAGGGGGATTTCGTCAACGGTCTTTGCGAAGGCATCATCATGGCCGGCGATCAACTCAAGACGCACTTCCCGCATCAGACCGATGACGTAAACGAACTGTCTGATGATATCTCTTTCGGTAAAAGTTAAAAGGCGGATACCGGTAATTGCCGGATAACCGTATTTATTTTACTACCTGCAAACGGAAGATAACAAAGATGAGAAAACCTTCGTTCATATTTAAAATACCAGGCATAATGCGAAAGCTGTTATTTGTATTTTTTGCAATATTACTCTCCATTGTCCACGTTTTTAGCGCTGATGATGATAACATACCGGCAAAACCCTATTCATGGGTGAATGATTATCCTGATTTTCTGCCCGCCAACCAAGAACTGGCACTCAATAAAAAACTCAAGGCTTACCAGGATTCGACCAGCAACCAGATCTTTATCGTGATCATGAAGGACCACGGGGATGTCCCGGTTGATATGATGGCTACTGAAATAGGTGAGAAGTGGGGTGTCGGTCAGAAGGGGAAGGACAATGGGCTCATCATCCTCCTGTACCCTTACGAAAAAAAGGTCTCGATACAAACCGGTTACGGTCTCGAACAATATATACCCGATGCCATAGCCAAAAGGATCATCGAGAACGAGATGATCCCGGAATTCAAACAGAACAAGTATTACGAAGGTCTCAACAAGGGAACGGATGTCATCATCGGGCTCCTCTCAGGGAAGTTCACGGCTGACCAATACAGAAAACGAACAGCATCCGGCGGTGCTCCTTTCGGCTTTCTGATATTTATCATCATGTTCTTTATCTTTTTCGGCCGGTCCAGGCACGGACGCTCATCATCCATCGGTCGTGGGATCCCGTTCTGGATTGCCTTGTCGATGCTTGGCGGATCGAGTAACAGTCACAATGGAAGCTGGGGTGGTTTTTCGGGCGGCTCGGGCGGTTTTGGCGGATTCTCCGGCGGTGGCGGCGGCGGCTTCGGCGGCGGCGGAGCAAGCGGAAGTTGGTAAACCATGAAAGAAACTCTTTTATACATCCTGTTGTCCCTGATTTTTCCTGTTGCCGGAACAGGCCAGGATTCCCGCGGGGACACGGAACATCTGAAACTGATTTTTGCAGGTGACATCATGGGCCATGATTCACAAATCCATTCCGCACTCGACGAGAGCACCGGACAATACACCTATGATACCTGCTTTTCGTTACTGAAGCCATTCATCGATTCGGCCGACATCGCCATCGCCAACCTCGAGGTCACACTTGCCGGACCCGTGTACAAAGGGTATCCCCAGTTCTCCTCTCCTGACGAACTTGCAGATGCCGTAAAACGGGCGGGCTTCGATATCATGATCAATGCCAACAACCATTGCCTCGACCGCGGTAAACAGGGACTTGAAAGAACAATAGAGGTACTTGACAGGAAAGGCATTATTCATACAGGCACCTTCAGGGACGAAAACGAGAGATCACGAACCTATCCCCTGATCGTGGAAAAGAACGGGATCAGGCTGGCACTGCTCAACTATACTTATGGAACCAACGGCCTTAAAGTACAGGATCCAAATATCGTGAACTATACCGACACCTCCATGGTCAGGCAGGATCTTGACCGGGCAACGCTGGCAGAACCCGATTTCACCATCGTTACCATTCATTGGGGAATCGAATATCAGCGGACGGAGAACAAACAACAGGATGATATGGCCGCTTTTATCCTGGACCACGGCGCCGATGCCATCATTGGTTCGCACCCTCACGTAGTGCAGCCGGTGAAAATGGTCAGGGATACTACATCAGCGGATACTTCGGGGCACCTTGTGGTATTCAGCCTCGGTAATTTCATCTCCAATCAGAGAAACCGCTATACCGATGGCGGAATCATAACCGAACTGGACCTTGAAAAAACGGGGAAAGGAACCACTATCCATGACTATTCCTACCTGCCCGTCTGGGTCTGGAAACCCGCTAAGAAGGTCTCGGGCAACTATTTTGTACTGGTACCTGCCTCCACCACCAATGAAACAGCAGCCAGTATTGGTATGCAGGAAAAAGACCTGGAACAGATGCATGAATTCTTCGATGACACACGGAAACATCTGATGGATGTGCCGTTGAACTCCTACCGTGTGACCCTGCCGTAAATCATTCAGACCAGAGTTCTGTTTCATTCAAGACGGGAAAAGGCTGCTCCTGACGAAACAGCCATGATCCCTGGCACAGGCATCCCGATGGTTGACGGGGTGGAATGACCTTCCTGACAAAACCCTTCACCTACCTGATCCGGAAACAAAAGAGGCAGCACAAAGTTATGCTGCCCTTAATGAATTGCTTTCAAATAATAACTGCCCTTCTTACACCTGAGGTGGACGAAGGGCAGTTATTATTTGTAACTTAAATTCTTTTAAAGGGTCTTTAAAGACTGACCCCTATATTTAGGGAGTAAGTGCTACCTGATTATTCAGTGAAAACTATTCTTCTACCTTGCCAAGGATCTCATCATCGACCAAAATCCTGCCGCAGTATTCACAGACAATGATTTTCTTTCTCGATTTGATATCGAGCTGTCGCTGAGGTGGAATATTGTTGAAACACCCTCCGCAAGCATCCCTCGCAACCGTTACCACGGCAAGGCCATTGCGTGCATTGCCCCGGATCCTTTTATAGGCGGTAAGAAGCCTGGGCTCAATCCTGTTTTCAATATCTTCTGACTTTCTGTTGAGAGCTTCTTCTTCCTTCTGCGTATCTGCAACTATTTCATCAAGTTCCTCCTTTTTGATATTCAGGTCATTCTGCCGTTCTGTGAATTTCTCCCTGGCTTCATTGATCTGGACATTTTTGTCGTTCAACTGGATGGTAAACTCACTGATCTTTTTCTTGCTGAGTTCAATTTCAAGGGTTTGAAACTCGATTTCTTTTGACAACGAATCATATTCCCTGTTGTTCCTTACATTATTTTGTTGTTCCTGGTATTTCTTTATACCCAACTCAGAGTTGGTGATCTCCTGTTTTTTGGTGCTGATATTCTGCTCAAGGCTTTTTACTTCCTGCTCGTAATTGTTAATACGGGTCTCCAACCCGGCTAATTCATCCTCCAGGTCCTGGACTTCAAGTGGAAGTTCACCACGAAGGATTTTAATTTTATCAATTTCCGTATCTACCTGTTGAAGCTCATATAACGCTCTCAGTTTATCTTCAACGGAAATTTCTGCAGTTTCCTCAATTTTTGATTTCTGCTCAGCCATAGGACTATAGATAATTAATTGGATTTGTAACTACTTCTGATAAACGAACTGCAAATTTAGGGAAATTTTTTGTAACTAGTTCATAAAAGAGTTCTTTTGTAAATTGTTCACTTTCATAGTGTCCGATATCCGCCACAAGAATCCCGCCATCGGCTTCAAAGAACTGATGATATTTGAAATCGGCGGTGACAAAGGCGTCGGCGCCGGCAGCGATGGCGTTCTTCAGAAGAAAACTTCCGCTTCCCCCGCACACGGCAACTTTAGAGATCTGTTTCCCGGTAAGTCTGGTGTACCTGACACAGCCGGTATTAAAGATCCTTTTCAGTCCAATCAGAAAGTCATACTCTTCCATGGCCTCTTCAAACTCTCCTGTCATACCCATACCGACCTTTTCAAAGGAGTTCAGGAGAGGGTACAGATCCCAGGCAACCTCCTCATAGGGATGACTTTCCAGCAAAGCTTTAATGATCCGGTCTTTCAGATGCGACGGCAGGATCGTCTCAACCCTGGTTTCTTTCTCGCGATGGAGACTGCCTTTCTCACCCACAAAAGGACTGGCATTGGCCGATGCTCTGAACGTCCCCGTGCCATCGACATTATAGCTGCACTGATCGTATTCTCCAATCTGGCCTGCTCCGGCCCTGAACACAGCCTCCCTGACTTTTACAGCATGATCGGTTGGAACGAAGAATACCAGTTTTAGCAATCTGCCCCCGGCAGGTGACAGAATACGCCGGTTAATAAGGCCCAGTTTCTGGCATATCCGGTCATTTACGCCCAGGCTCACGCTGTCGATATTGGTATGAACGGAGAGGATCGCCAGGTCATTTTTGATGGCTTTGACCAGGATCCGTTCTGTAGCATCTCTTCCCGTAATTTGCTTAATCCCTTCAAAAATGACCGGGTGGTGCGAAATAATGAGGTTTAACTTATGGCTGAGGGCTTCATCAATGACTTCTTCCGTAACATCGAGGGTAATCAGTGCCCCGCTGACATCCATCCCGGGATGACCGGTTTGCAGGCCGGAATTATCATAGGATTCCTGGTATGAGAATGATGCCGTCTGCTCGAAAAAGGATATTATCTCTTTAAGTTTCATCTATTGTGACCTGGGTTTGTGACGGAAGGGAACCTGAAGCTTCCGGGACGGGTCCTCTTCTTACGTCCCGGTTATGAAAGGATTAGGGGTGAGGATGGCAGAACCCCTCGTATGCCTATTTTTCAAGCTCTCCCCTGATGTCGAGAAGCATTTGTTTGATGCCGCTGAGCGTCTGTACAACCTCAAAATCATTTACAGTACCCTCTTTATTCTCCTTAATCTTCTTCTGCGCCCCTTTAAGAGTCATCCCTTTTTCCTTTACCAGGTTATAAATAATATGGAAATTATCGATATCCTCCTTGGTAAAGAGCCGGTTTCCCTTCTTGTTTTTTTTGGGTTTGATGATGTCGAATTCTTTTTCCCAGAACCTGATCAGAGACGTATTAACTTTAAACATTTCCGCGACTTCACCAATCGAGTAATATAATTTCTCGACTTTGGATTCTTTATAGGGCATTTCGTTGAGGTTAAAACAGAATGAGAAAAATATAAAAATTAAATGCAAAAAACAATCAAATCATTTTATTTCTTGGCACCATTTTCATCCGGCCGGTATTGCAGGCTGATCCATAGTCTGAAGAAATATACTTTCAATGATTTTCCTGATCAGGATGTGTGAGGATCTTCTGAGCTGTAATCTCTTCAGGAATGGTGATCCAGCCTTCGTCATCGATGCGGAAATGTTCTTCTGGAAAATCCGTATTGGTGAGTTCCCGGATTTTCCTCACGGCACGAAGATAAGGATCGGGAACAGGGCCTCCATTGTCGGGCTGATAGAAAGCATGGATACGGGCTTTCACAACCCTGCCGTTTCTGTCCATCCATACCTGTAAAACGGGGGCCAGTGCATTCGGTCCTGAGAGGTTGAACCTGGAAAATGTACAGAAATTCCCCAGGCTGTAGGCGATAAGTCTGCCTTTATAAAGTTCAACGGCTCTTACCACATGCGGACCGCTACCAATCACAAGGTCGGCGCCCGCATCGATAACCGTATGGGCGAATCTGTAAACATTACCCCGGTCGTTGCCCAGGAATTCTTCGTCTTCACGGGTCACATGCTGGTGGTCTCTGCCTTCTGCGCCTCCGTGGAATCCCACGATAACAATATCACACGTCTTTTTAAGACGGGCCACCAGCCGGGCTGCCCCATCGTAATCCAGCATGTTTACCGTGCCGGTATGGGGGGAAAAGGCACAATAGGCCACCTTCATTCCAAGGGTATCAAGGATGGTGAAAGGGAAATCGATCAGTCCGGCAAAATGCATACCGGCAGCCATAAGAACCCCTGCGGTATTTTCCCTGCCTTCCTGTCCAAAGTCGTTAACATGATTGTTTGCGGTGCCCAGAATGTCAAAGCCGGCGTTCTTTATTTCCCCGATATAATCATCCGGCATCCTGAAAACATAGCAATTAGTGGTATCCCTGCATGTTTTAGGGATTCCCCCCCGGGAAGAAAAAACACCCTCAAGGTTTCCGGTCGCTATATTGGCAGATTGTATCAGATCCTTTACAGGACTGAACAATGCTGTAACATCAGGAGGCAGGTAACTGGCTTTCGGATAATTTGTGCCGGGCATGATGTCGCCGACAGCGATAACGGAAATCATCTTTAAGGTTGACCGGCTTTCAATATCAGAGATGATGAGGCTTGTATCGGGAGGTACTATTTTTACCGCGGCAAAAGCATGTTCCATCGTCATCATCCGGCGCTGAAAAGATTCCGGCCATACAGCAGTGGAATCGTGGCCCGGTTGAAGCGGACCGGCCGCACGGGCAACTGGAGCAGCACTTACCATCACCAGCCAAAACAACACATATCTCATTCTCTTCATATCTCCGGCATAATTTTCCGGTCAAAAATAGTGGATTAACCGGATATATCCCAAATATATATATGGGAACCGCGTCTCTTCAGCATCCATCGGATGAAACTGACAAGATCAAGTCCTTCAATGGTAAAAACTTACAAAAAAGGCAAAAGGATGTGAATGGACTGTAGGACATATTTTACTCCACCCTGAAATCCGGAATTACTTCCTTTTTATCCCTGCCTTAGTTTATATCAAATCCAGGATCCGCTTTGGACAGTAATTCGATCATGTGATCATACTCCTCGGCAGAAAGATCGTTTGTATAATAATTGATCGGATTCACTTTTTTCCCGTTCACGATAACTTCATAATGGAGATGTGGGCAAACCGACAGACCCGTAGATCCGACGAGGCCGATTACATCTCCCCTTTTCACCTGTTGTCCCGGCTCAACCAGTATTTTATACAAATGACCATACAGGGTTTCATAACCGAAACCATGGTCGATTATGATCTTATTACCATATCCGCCTCCGGTCAGGGCTGCCTGTATAACTGTACCGTCGGCGGTAGCAAATACCTTGGTCCCCCGCGGAGCAGTCAGGTCGATGCCCTCATGCATCTTCATGACTTTAAGGATGGGGTGCATCCTCATCCCGAAAGGGGATCCGAACCGAGTCAGGTCGTTGATACTCAGAGGCTGAATAGCAGGCCGTGCAGCCAGTCTCTTCTCCTTTGTGATGGCCATGCCTATCACTTCATCGTACGATTTAGACTGGATGACGAGTTTTTTGGCAAGGATATCCAGTTCCTTATCAATGGAAAGGATCTTGTTTAAATATTTGGCTGTTTTAAATCTCCTGAAGTTTTCGTTACCGCCGAAACCCGCATTTCGCTTTGATTCCGGAAGCGGATTCACTTCAAAATAGGTCCTGTAGATATTATCATCATTATACCTGATATCCTGGAGAACATTCTCCTGTCTGTTCAGATTGATCTTCAGCAGACCGATCTTAAAGATGAGGTCAGACTGTTTTTCGTTCAGGGATTTGACACCGGGTGTTTCAATGGTGTGGTTCCACCAAAAGAAAATCATAGTAAAAAAGGCTGAGGTAAGCAGCATGAATGCGATGGATTTGAGCAGCCTTTTTCCGGCAGCAGAAACAACTTTTTCAAACTGCAGGGTTTCCGGATTGTAAAGGTATTTTTCAGATGCCATAATTCAGGAAACGTACATTATATATTAATCAAATGACTGTCCCGATTTGATTGAAAGCTCAATAACCCTGTTATAATCCTCCGGTTTCAACTCCAGAAAAAAGTAATTCACAGGATTTACAGGCTTATCATGAAGCAGAACTTCATAGTGCAGATGCGGCGCAACGGATAAACCGGTATTCCCGACAAGCCCGATCACATCACCGCGTTTTACCTTCTGACCCTGTCTTACTTTTATTTCATCGAGATGGCTGTAGCTGGTTTTATAGCCGAAGCCATGATCTATACTTACCATATTTCCATATCCGCGAGCCGACCGGTCGATATCAGCAATAACCCCGTCGCCTGTAGCAAACACGTCTGTCCCGGTTGGTGCGGTAAAATCGATGCCTTCGTGGAACTTTTCAATCTTATAAATAGGGTGCATACGGTAGCCGAAACCTGAGGCCAGGCGGGTAAGATCTTTGTTTTCTATGGGCTGAATGGCCGGGATACAGGTCAACATCTCTTTGCGGTGACCGGCATTAGCGATGAGGTTCTGATAATCAGGTGATTGCTGACTTATCAGATTCATGGCCTCATTCAACTCAATGGCTGTACTGTCCACAATAGCCAGGTCCGTCATTCCCAGAAGGTATGCAAAATCAGCCGACCGTACATCGTTTGTCGTATGACCGCCCAGGGGTTCAGTTTCGAAAATGGTCCGATAGATGTTTTCGTCGATATTCTTGAGATCCTGCATGACCGTGTCGATGCGTTTATACTTCTCATTCAGGATCGCATAATCCTGTGTAAGAGCTTTAAACTCCTGCCGTTCCTCCCTTTCCCTGGGGGTATCAAAAATAACGGAATAGATAACGACGATACCAAGTGCCACAATCAAACTGGCAAAAATATAGACAGCAGTCCTTATAATTCTGTTTTTGAGATTATTCTCTAAAGGTTTGTAGTGTAAGCTTTCAGGATTGAATGTATACTTATTACGACTCATCAAAACCAGTTTTGATGGCTAAAATAAGAAAAAAACTTTTAGAAGGTGTGAACGTAAGGATTAATTATCAGCCTGACAGATTATTTTGTCAAACTCACCAGCAGACAGATCCTCAAAGAAGTAAAACAGAGGATTCAGCGCTTTGTCATGGTAACGTACTTCATAATGAAGATGTGGTCCGGTAGACCGTCCGGTATCGCCCAGTTTGCCAATTAGCTGGCCCCGTTTGATTTTCTCACCTTTCTTTACGAGAATTTTGCTTAAATGCCCGTAACGGGAGGTATAACCGTAGCCATGATCGATAACGATTTCTTTTCCGTAGCCGGAAGAATTATACTCAGCTGTGGTTACCAATCCATCGCCAGTGGCATATACCCTCAGCCCAATGTTACCTGCCATATCCAATCCTGCATGCATTCTTCTGGCACCGGTGAAGGGATCGCTCCTGTAACCAAATGTAGAAGTAAGCCAGAAACGATCGCCGGGAGAAAGGGGCTGAATGAAGGGTTTATGCGATACAAACCTTTTCTGTTCCCTGGCCTTCGCATAGAGGTCACTCAGCGACATGGACTGGATCCTTGCTTTCATGGAAAGCTGTTCCAGTTTCCTGGCGGTACTGGATACGATCCTGTCGTTCTGTGAAAACAGCATCCCCTCATAATTCTCAGAACCCCCGAAACCAGCCTCACGGACGGAACTGGGGATCGGTTTCATGTCGAAAACGCTCCGGTAAAGTTCGTCATCCCTAAGCTGTATATCGGCCAGCAGAGTTTCGTCCATCTTAATGGAATCATTCAGCTGGTTATATGACTTTTTGATGATCTGGTTCTTTTCAGTGAAGTATTTAATGCGGGGAGAATCGTAAGATTTATCAAGCATCAGCCTGCTGCCCGCTGCAAAAGCTGCAAGGGCGATGAAACAGATCAGTCCATTCCTGATTTTAATCCGAAGAGGTTTGAGTACCTTTTCGAAAAGCAGGGTATCAGGGTTAAGATAGTATTTTGTTTTAAACATGCTGAAAAATCAATGCTTACAAATAAAAGTAACTGATCAGGCGTCCAAATGTAAATTAAATAAATTAATTTTACAATCTTGAATTTGTCGGTCTTGCCTATTTGTACAGGCACTACAAACATTAAGTTACAAATTACATATAATTTTGATTCATTTTAAATAAGGGAAACGTATGACATCAAATGAGATCAGAAAGGCATTTCTTGATTTTTTTAGTCGTAAAGCCCATGAAATTGTTCCTTCTGCTCCAATGGTAGTGAAGAATGATCCTACCCTGATGTTTACGAATGCAGGGATGAATCAGTTCAAGGACATTTTCCTCGGCCAGGCTGTTCCGGAGAAGCTGCGGGTGGCCAACAGCCAGAAATGCCTGAGGGTATCAGGGAAACATAACGATCTGGAAGAAGTCGGACACGACACCTATCACCACACCATGTTTGAGATGCTGGGAAACTGGTCGTTCGGCGATTATTTTAAGAAGGAAGCCATCAGCTGGGCCTGGGAATTCCTGACGGGAGTCCTTGGTATTGACTCCGCAAGGCTGTACGTCACGGTATTTGGAGGAGATGAGAATGACAAGCTCGCTCTCGACAGGGAAGCCATGGACATCTGGAAAACGCTTATTCCGGAAAACAGGATCCTGACAGGTCCGAAGAAGGACAACTTCTGGGAAATGGGCGACACCGGCCCTTGCGGACCCTGCTCGGAAATCCATGTTGATTTAAGAAATGAGGATGAACGGAGGGCTATTGACGGAAGTGAACTCGTAAACAGCGACAATCCGCTGGTAATTGAAATATGGAACCTGGTTTTTATTCAATATAACCGTAAAGCCAACGGCGACCTCGAAGCCCTTCCCAACCGGCATGTCGATACCGGTATGGGTTTTGAACGGTTGTGCATGGTGGTTCAGGGCAAACTCTCCAATTATGATACCGACATTTTTCAGCATCTGATCGGAAAAATCGCTGAATTTTCAGGCATCCGGAAAGATAGCGGGAGGGAAACCACCATTGCTATGCATGTTATAGCCGACCATCTCCGTGCCATTGCCTTTGCCATCGCTGACGGGCAGCTCCCGTCAAACGTCAGGGCCGGCTATGTCATCAGACGTATCCTCCGCCGTGCGGTACGGTATGCATATACCTTCCTCAACCAGAACAGTCCGTTCATGTACCGGCTTGTACCCGAACTGGTGAGCATCATGGGAGACAGCTATCCCGAACTGGCAGCCCAGGAACAACTGATTGGGAAGGTTATCCGTGAAGAAGAACACACCTTCCTCAGAACTCTTGAGAAGGGTATCAGCCTTCTCGACCAGATCATAGAAAAAACTCTGGGTGAAGACAGGAACATGATCAGCGGGAAAGTAGCCTTTGAACTCTACGACACCTACGGCTTCCCTCTCGACCTGACCCAGCTCATCCTGAAAGAACATCATCTCGGCATTGTTCCCGGTGAATTTGAGAAAGAAATGGAAAAGCAAAAATCCCGCTCCAGGGAAGATGCCGCCAAAGAAACCGAAGACTGGATCCATCTTGTGGATCATGCCACTGAAACCCTTTTTGCGGGTTATGACAACCTTGAGCTACCGGTTAAAATCACACGTTACCGGAAAATAAAACAAAAGGGGACCGATTATTACCAGGTGGTTTTCGACCGTACTCCTTTTTATGCAGAAAGCGGCGGGCAGGTTGGTGATACCGGATATATCAGGAATGCTGATGAAAAGATCAGGATCATCAATACCGTAAAAGAACATAACCTTACCGTTCACCTTACAGAAAAAATGCCGGCGGATCCGGAAGGTGAATTCCTTGCAGTGGTCAATAAAGACCTTCGGATCAGCACTGCAAATAACCATACTGCCACACATCTTCTGCATAATGCCCTCAGGGAGGTCCTGGGCACGCATGTCGAGCAGAAGGGATCGCTCGTCCATCCCGATTACCTGAGGTTTGACTTTGCCCATTTTCAAAAAGTAACCGGAGAGGAGATTCGGGAGATCGAAAAAATGGTGAATCACAAAATCCGGGAAGACCTCAGTCTTCGTGAGGAAAGGGATGTCCCCCTTGAAAAGGCCCGTGAGATGGGCGCTATAGCCCTCTTCGGCGAGAAATACGGAGACAAGGTGAGGGTGATAGGATTCGGCGATTCGGTGGAATTATGTGGCGGCACGCATGTAAGGGCAACCGGACAGATCGGATTTTTCAAGATCCTGAAGGAAAGTGGTATTGCTGCCGGTATCCGGCGCATTGAAGCCGTGACCGGAGAGAAGGCTGAAGAATTCATCTTCCGGCAATACGACACCCTTTCCTCGCTTGAGCAGATCCTCCCTGCTGGTAAAAATGTGATCGAGAACGTTGAGAAACTCCTGGTTGAACATACCGATCTTGGTCAAAGGCTCGACGAACTGGAAAGGGAAAAACTGAGCTCACTTAAAAAAGAACTGAAACAGAAGGCCGAACAGATCGGGGATGTGGTCTTCATCGGTGCTGTGGTGGAAGTAGAGAATGCCGGTGCACTCAAGGATCTTGCCTTTCAGCTTAAAGGTGAAATAGAAAACCTGTTCCTGGTACTCGGGGCGGGATTGAACGACAAAGCCAACCTGGCTATGATGATTTCCGACAGTCTGGTAAACGAAAAACAGCTGGATGCGGCAAAGCTCATCAGGGAATGTGCCGTTGAAATACGCGGTGGAGGGGGCGGACAGCCTTTCTTTGCGACGGCCGGAGGAAAAGATCCCGGCGGATTGCAGCGTGCCATCGGGAAGGCCAGGACCATTGCCGGCAAATTATAGGGCACCCCACCTTGCATCCTCCCGGAATACATGGCCCCTTCCTGCCCTGCTGCAGAAAACCGACTCAGTATGTCCGTGTCATATCCTCCGGGACCACAATTAAATAGTCGGCTTTGCTTCTGTTTTCATCCTCCAGTTTACCCGTATCTTTTTGGAAGACAGCAGAAACCGTCCTGACAACGAGGCCCGGCTTATAATGGTTCAGATACCACAGGATCCCTTCTTTATTTTCCGAATGGTATTCACCATTAAAGTGCAGAAAAAGATAACCCGGCCGGATATTTTCAGCAATAAAATATCCCATGGTGGCATCCTTGATGGCCTGTGCTTTGGGGAGATTCTCCGACGCCCCGTGGCCCATCCCCATGTCCATCATGTTTTTATAGCAGGGCAATTCCGGATCGTATGGAAAGGGTAGCGGAGCCATCCATGCTTTTGCCTGGTCTGACAGATCATTCAGCACTTCAAATCCACCCCTGAATACCATGCTGGCATAACGCCTCGGTACATCGGTGGCAATAAAATTCAGCCCGTGGTCGCGGGCAAAATCGAGAAGAGGCTTGTAATCGGTGGTATAGTTTTTCCACAACCTGGCATCTTCCTCAAACTTGGAATCATCAAACTTCCCAGCCAGAAATTCATCAAGGATCACCTGGTTGTCCCGTTCAAACATTTCAGCCCCGAGAACCAACTGGCTGTCCCGTGCTGCGAAAAGTTCTTTTTCCATCTGCAGCTCAAGCCAATGGGCTATAGGATCATTATGTTGCTCTCCGAAGAAAACCACATCGGCAGCGGAAATATCCCTGAGCATTTTTTCCCATTTCACCTCTTTCCCTTCTGCATTATAAAGACGGTAGGCAGGCATAGCCTGAGATCTGACCTGTGTCGTTACACAACAGACAAAAACAAGAGACCCCAACAGTGCTTTCATATTCATTAATTTTTTGTAAAAGTAGCGTAAATCAATACAAAATAACAACCCCTTTTCTGCATAATCAGTTTATTACCGACGCGTAATGATTCAGGGAAAGGTACAGGACTTGAAAAATGCCGCGCTTCCGGAGAAGAACAGAACTGTTCCGACGCCTTAGTTTCCAATATTATACAGGTCATGATTCCCATATTCGAAATACAAACCTATACCTTGTGTTATATTTAGTTGATATTATGACGATTACAATCATCCCGCCTTTCATTCCGTGACCATTTTAATTACTAGTCGAAAAATCTGGCACTTTTAATTATATTTGACCGAACTAACTAAAAAACGACGATGGAAGTTACACGTACTTTTGATCTTCTTGACAGATATCAGGAACTCTACAGCAACAAGGAAGATGCACTTGCAGGGAAAAAGGAGGGCGTATGGTGCCGGTATTCAACACAGGAATATATCCGCCAGGCCAATTTCTTCAGTTACGGGATCATGGCCATGGGAATAAAAAAGGGTGACATGGTGGCCACCATCTCCAACAACAGGCCCGAATGGAACATCGTGGATATGGGACTTAGCCAGGCGGGTGTCGTCCATGTCCCTATCTATCCGACTATCAGCAAAGAGGACTACGATTATATCCTCAACCATTGTGAACCGAAACTGGTCATTGTCTCCGACAGGTTATTATTTGAAAAAATCAGCCCGATTGTTGAAAAGGCAGGTTCCATTCAGGAAATCTACAGTTTCAATGACATGGAAGGGGTAAAAAACTGGGATGAGATTATCCGGCTCGGGGAGAAAAATGCGGAAAAGAATCGTCAGCGCCTTGTTGAGATCAAAAAATCCATCCTTCCCGGCGACATGGTCACTCTGATTTACACATCCGGTACTACGGGTTTCCCAAAAGGTGTAATGCTTTCACACCACAACCTGGTGACTAATTTTATTTCGACGTCCAAAGTCCATGGGCTCGACCATCATCATACGGTTCTTTCGTTTCTGCCCCTCAGCCACGTATATGAACGGATGGTGAATTATCATTTCCAGTACAAGGGGATGAGCATTTATTATGCAGAAAACATGGGTACCATTATCCAGGATGTCAATGATATTAAGCCGGACGTTTTCAATTCCGTTCCCCGTCTTCTGGAACGGATTTACGACCGTATAATAGGAAAAGGCAAAGACCTTCCGCCCCTGAAAAAACAGATCTTCTTCTGGGCTGTCAATCTCGGGCTGAAATTCAATCCCCACAGTAACACGGCACTGTATAACCTTAAGCTAAAAATAGCCGATAAGCTGGTGTTCTCCAAGTGGCGGGACGGACTGGGCCAACGGCTTCAGATTATCGTCTCAGGAGGGGCTGCCCTTCAATCCAGGCTTGAACATATTTTCTGGGCTGCAGGTATCAAGGTCGTCGAAGGGTATGGTCTCACCGAAACTTCTCCCGTGATCGCAGTGAATAATCTGACCACCATGGAGGTGATGTTCGGCACCGTGGGCCCTGCCCTGGAAAATATAGAAATCCGGATAGCTGACGACGGCGAAATCCTGTGTAAAGGTCCTGGCGTCATGCTGGGGTATTACAAAGACCCGGAACTTACTGCCGAGGTCATCGATAAGGATGGATGGTTCCATACCGGAGATATCGGGGTTCTCATCGACAATAAATATCTGAAGATCACCGACCGGAAAAAGGAAATATTCAAACTGTCAAGTGGAAAGTATATAGCCCCACAGGTGACCGAAAACATGTTCAAAGAATCCTTTTTCATTGAAAACCTTATGGTTGTGGGTGAAAATGAGAAGTTCGCCAGTGCACTCATCTCCCCTAATTATGAGTTCCTCCACAACTGGGCCGGTAAACATGGAATTAAATTCCGTGATAATACGGAACTTATTTCCAATCCTGAGGTGATCGCCCGTTTTCAGCTCGAGGTGAATGAAATGAACAAAAAACTCGGACAGACGGAACATATAAAGCGGTTCAGGCTGGTGGTGGAGGAATGGAGCCAGCAAACCGGGGAGATGTCCCCTACCCTGAAGCTGAAACGGAAAGTCGTATCTGAAAAATACAAGGCCCTCCTGCAGGATATCTATTCCATGAATACTAAGAAATGAACCTTACCAGGGAGGCCAAGCGTCGTTCTGCCGGCGTCATCCCGGGATCTATTTTTTAACGAATACTGAAAAGGATCTGCCCTGCCTGGTTTACCCACCATGTAGCACCTGTTTCTTATTTTTGCCCTGCATCAGCAACAGCAGGCCTAGAAAGGTGATCAGCCCGTTCAGGATGAGCAATTCAAAACCAAACCGGTAACCTCCGAACAGCTGTTCCGAAAAATGGTTGATAAAAAAGGTGATCACCGGTGAAAGGATGGCGACAACCGGAACCCAACGGTCTTTAACCTTCCGGCGGGTGAACAGCCCGAAGCTGAAAAGTCCCAGTAATGGTCCGTATGTATATCCGGCCACCGTATAAATCGCACTGATCACATTCTCGTTGTTGATGGCTTTAAAGATGAGTATGACGGCCACAACCAGAAGTGAGATACCTACATGCACCTTCATTCGTGTTTTCCTGAGACGCTCTGCTGACATCTTTTCAGCGTCGAGAATATCTACGGTGAATGAAGTGGTCAGGGCTGTGAGTGCGGAATCGGCGCTCGAATAGGCAGCGGCAACGAGTCCGATGATAAAGAAGATGGCCACCGGCGTCCCCAGATAACCACCTGTGGCAATGAGAGGGAAAAGATTGTCACTCTGTTCAGGAATGGAGATGCCGTTTTTGTTGGCGAAGATAAAAAGCAATACGCCCAGCGAAAGAAACAACAGATTGACCGGCACCAGTGAGAGGCTCATCCAGTACATATTTTTTTTTGCCTCACGGATATTACGGCAACTCAGATTTTTCTGCATCATATCCTGGTCGAGCCCCGTCATGACAATGGCCGTAAAGGCCCCGCCAAGGAACTGTTTGACAAAATGGGTGGGGGCATGCCAGTCATCAAACACCCATACCCTTGAATACGGACTGTGCCGGATGGTCTCCACCATCCCCGCAAAATCAAGCCCAAGTTTTCGGCTGATGAGGACGACGGTGATCGTTACGGCAGTCAGCATACATATGGTCTGCAAGGTGTCGGTCCAGATGATGGTCTTTATGCCACCGCGGAAGGTATACAGCCAGATCAGAGCGATGGTAACGAGAACGGTAGCGAAGAACGGTATGCCCCATTGCCTGAAAACAGTCAGGTGAAGAACATTTGCGACGATAAACAAACGAAGGGAGGCCCCGATGACCCTGGACAACAGAAAGAAGGACGCCCCGGTTTTGTAAGCCGTGTTTCCGAACCGACGATCGAGATAGGTATAAATAGAGGTAAGTTCCAGACGGTAATATAAGGGCATAAGAACATTGGCGATCACGAAATACCCGACCAGAAATCCGAGGACCATCTGCATATAGGTAAACTGGCTGCTCCCAACCCATCCCGGTACCGAAATAAAGGTAACGCCCGAGAGAGAAGCACCGATCATCCCGAAGGCCACAATATACCACGGCGATTTCCTGTTACCCAGAAAAAATGCCGCATTGTCTGCCTTCCGCCCCGTAATCCACGAAATGAGCAGCAAAACAGAAAAATAAGCCACAACGATACTGAATACCAATATGGGTGACATGATAAAAATCCTGGTTAGAGGGCCAATATTAGAAAATTAATTTCAATATAAGAAAGAAGAAGCCGCAATATCATCCGTCTGATTTGATTAACTTTGCATCCTGACTTAAAAGGCAGAAAAAGTAATTTTACCGTCTTTTCCCGTTAGAAGGTTGACCTTTACCGTCAGCAGAAATATCTGTACTCAGATACATTTTTGATTGTACAGAGGAAAAGAAAAAGGAGGACAACAAGATGTCATTAAATTATCCGTCGAAACTGCTTGAGGATGCTATTCACGAATTTTCACGGCTTCCCGGCATTGGCAACAAGACTGCGCTGCGTCTGGTTCTTCACCTCCTGCGGCAGGATCCGGAAGCAGCTGAAGCTTTTGGGAATGCCGTGATCAGGCTCAGAAAAGAAATCAAACACTGCAAGATCTGCCATAATCTCTCTGATTCGGATATCTGTCATATCTGTTCAGACCCCAGACGTGACACTTCGGTGGTTTGTGTGGTGGAAAATATCCGTGATGTGATGTCGGTCGAGAATACGCGTCAGTTCAACGGCGTGTATCATGTACTGGGAGGTATCATCAGCCCGATGGACGGCATCGGTCCCGGCGATCTGACCATCGGCTCGCTTGAAGAGAAAGTGCATGATGAAGACAGCGGGATCAGCGAGATCATCCTGGCCCTTCCCACCACCATGGAAGGAGATACAACCAATTTCTATATTTTCCGGCGGCTGCAGGATGCCAATATCCGGATCTCCACGATAGCCCGCGGCATAGCTATCGGTGATGATCTGGAATATGCCGATGAAATCACGTTGGGCCGCAGTATCGTCAACCGTACCGACTTTGTATCCACCTTAAAATAATGAAAGGTCACCATTTCCCGGGTCGTCCGTAGTAGTAAAAGTAAATTCTTCTATCTTTGTATCTTGCATATCAAACCCTTCATCCTATGGAACTAAAAAACGGAAAATATGTGATCGACGGCATTCCGGTGACTGACCTCGTAAAAAAGTACGAATCTCCTCTTTATATCTATGAGACGGCACGTATGCGTTCACAATATGAACGCATTACCTCAGCATTCAGAGACACCAGGGTCCGGATTCATTTCGCCTGTAAGGCACTAACCAATATCAATGTACTGAAATATTTCCGTTCACTTGGAACCGGGCTCGATGCCGTTTCGATCCAGGAAGTATGGCTGGGTCTGAAAGCAGGATTTAAACCACAGGATATCCTGTTTACGCCAAACTGTGTCTCACTGGAAGAGATCGAACTTGGAGTGAAAGCCGGAGTAAAAATCAACATCGATAATATTTCCATCCTGGAACAGTTCGGAGATAAGTACGGCGGAAGCGTGCCGGTCTGCATCCGGATCAATCCGCATATCATGGGCGGAGGTAATCAGAAAATATCCACCGGGCATATCGATTCCAAATTCGGTATTTCCATCTACCAGACCCCTCATGTGCACAGGATCATAGATACCTATAATATGAAGGTGGAGGGACTTCACATGCACACCGGATCTGACATCCTGGATCTCGAAGTATTTCTGAAGGGAGCGGAGATCATGCTCGAAACTGCCAGGGAATTTAAAAATCTCGACTATATCGATTACGGAAGCGGGTTCAAAGTGGCCTACAAAGCCGATGATATCGCCACGGATATTGAAGAGCTGGGTAAAACACTGTCGCAGCGCTTCAATGAGTTCTGCAAGAACTATGGTAAAAAGCTGACCCTGATTTTTGAGCCGGGTAAATTTCTCGTGAGTGAAACGGGCTATTTCATCGCCAGGGTCAACGTGATCAAACAGACCACATCCACCGTTTTTGCCGGATTGGATACCGGCCTCAACCATTTGATCAGGCCGATGTTTTACGATGCCTATCATCATATCATCAATGTGTCGAAGCCCGAAGGAAAAACCAGGATCTATACCGTTGTGGGATATATTTGTGAGACCGATACTTTTGGCTGGAACAGGCGGATTGTCGAATTGTCTGAAGGCGATTACGTGGCCTTTATGAATGCAGGAGCATATTGTTTCTCGATGTCTTCGAACTATAATTCACGGTTCAGACCGGCTGAAGTATTGATCGATAAAGGAAAAGATTATCTGATCAGGAAGCGTGAAGATATGGATGACCTGCTTAAAAACCAGATCATTATCGAACAGGATATCTGATTCCGGGCATAACCAGAATTTACCTTTCATTACGCTCATGGACCTTTCCATTGTCATCGTAAATTACAACGTCAGATATTTTATCGAGCAGTGCCTGCATTCCGTTTCCAGGGCTGCCAGGAATATCAGTGCCGAAGTATTCGTGGTGGATAATAATTCTGTTGACGGCTCATGTGCCATGATCCGGGAAAAATTTCCGTGGGTTATCCTGATAGAGAACAAGTCCAACGCCGGCTTCAGCAGGGCGAACAACCAGGCCATCAAAGTATCCAAAGGCCGTTTCGTTCTCCTCCTGAATCCGGATACGGTAGTAGAAGAGGATACCTTTGAAAAGTGCCTGGCATACATGAATTCCCATCCTGGTGCCGGCGCACTGGGTGTAAAAATGATCGACGGTACCGGAAAATTTCTCCCCGAATCGAAAAGGGCCTTGCCTACCCCTGCCGTTGCCTTTTACAAAGTGTTCGGCTTAAGCGTGCTTTTTCCGCATTCACGAATATTCGGGCGCTACCACCTGGGTTTCCTCGATCCCGGCAAAATTCACGAAATAGAAATCCTTTCCGGCGCTTTTATGTTTATCAGAAAAGAAGCCCTTGATAAAACCGGCCTTCTTGACGAGACATTTTTCATGTATGGTGAAGATATCGATCTTTCATACCGGATCATGAATGCGGGGTATAAAAATGTCTATTTCCCCGAAACCACCATCATTCATTACAAAGGTGAAAGCACCAAAAAAGGAAGTATCAACTACGTGCTGGTCTTCTACCGTGCCATGATCATTTTTGCCAGGAAACATTTTTCACGTAAGAATGCCCGCTTGTTTTCCATTCTCATAAATATGGCTATCTATTTCAGGGCGTCGCTGTCGATCGTGAAACGGTTCATAACGAGAATATACCAACCTCTCATTGATTTTATCCTGATTTTTGCAGGATTCTACTTTCTTACCCCTCTTTGGGAAAACTTTAAATACGGCAGCACCCATCATTTTCCTCCCGAATTTATCACGTATGCAGTTCCATTATACATCCTGATCTGGATCCTGTCCATATTCTATTCCGGAGGTTATGAGAAACCTGTCAGGCTTTGGAATATTTTGAAGGGACATATTACCGGCACCCTCATCATCCTCGTTCTCTACGCCCTGACGCCGGAAAGCCTCCGGTTTTCAAGGGCACTGATCCTTCTCGGAGGACTCTGGGGTATCCTCGCCATTCTCCTCCACCGGTTAATCCCAAATGTTTTTGGGGTCAGCGATTATGAATTCTACGCTAACCGGAAAAAGCGAATTGTGCTTGTCGGACTTCCTGATGAAGTGAGGCGTGTGAGCCATATCCTTACCAGAACACAGATAAGACCCGAGATAGCTGGATTTGTCAACCCGGGCAAGTCAACAACCGGATCGGATGAATTTTATCTTGGAAATCTCGAGCAGCTGAGGGAGATCATCAGGATCCACAAAGTAGATGAGATCGTATTTTGTTCCGGCGACCTGGAAGCACGCGATATTATCCGGAATATGACCCGGCTTACCGATGTTCAGGTCGAATATAAAATAGCCCCGCCTGAAAGTTTATCCATCATCGGAAGTAATTCTATCAATACCGCCGGCGAACTGTACCTTATTCATTTCAACTCCATCAGCAGAGGCAAAAACAGAAGGAACAAACGGCTTTTTGATATCCTTGCCTCCCTGATGATCATCCTCTTTTCACCGTTTTTGTTCCCATTCTTTAAAAAATATTCCCTCTTTTTAAAGAATGCCTTTAATGTTTTATCCGGAAACAAAACCTGGATAGGTTATTCACGTAAAAGTGACCTTAGCATGCTTCCCCGGCTTCGGGAGGGTGTTTTTGAAATCACCTCAGCGGATGGTGGAGAGGCGGATGATTCACTCATAGAAAAGCTGAACCTTGAATACGCCCGTGATTATAAGATAGCCATCGACTTTACTCTTTTATGGAAGAATCTTATGCGGGCCGGGAAATAAGGTATGGAAGGCACTGCATGATCACAGGGCTTTGAACTTTTTCACGCGTGGATTTAATATGTTGACAGGATTTTGCACTAAATAGGTCAAAAATATAAGAAAAAGAAGTTGATACAAAACTTCAGAATTCGTTACTATCATACAATTTTATAAATTTGTTTGATCTTATGACCCTTTAAGCAAGACCCGGATGTGCGGGTTTCCAGAGATGAAATGTGAGGTAAAGCAGACTTTCTGCGAAACCACGACCATTTAGCCTGTGCGAAAGGGCTCAGAAGAAAATTAATATTTAACCATTAGTCTGTCCTGCAGGTATTCAGCAGCGGAATGAAATTTAGATGGCAGGAATTAAACAATATCGAAATAATACACGGATGAAAAAGGCTATTTTATTATTCTGTCTGTCCCTGATCTTTTCTGTAAGCATCATCGCACAGGAAACAGATCTGCGGCAGATTTTTCTTGAAGCTGAATCCTATTTCCTTTTCGAAGAATATAATGAAGCCCTGCCCCTGTACCTTCAGATCCACAGACATTATCCTGATAATGATAACATCAATTATAAAATCGGGGTTTGTTTCGTCAACAGTCCGTATGAAAAAGATAAATCCATCATCTACCTTGAAAGGGCTGTTAAAGATATAAGCCAGAAGTACCGCGAAAATAATTACAGAGAAACTTCGGCACCGCCTGAGGCTCTCTTTTATCTGGGGAATGCTTACCGTATAAATAACCAGCTCGACAAAGCAAAAGAGTGTTATCACAAATTCCTCAATGTTCTTGATCCCCAGGTATACGATACCACCCTGGTAATGACACAGATTGCCGCCTGTGATGCAGCAGCCTCGCTGATGAAAAAACCCATCGATTTCGACAGGCAGGACCTCTCAGGAAGAATCAACACGCGCTTTGCCGAGACCAACCCTGTTGTATCCGGCGACGAAACAAAAATGATCTTTATTTCCAAACTACAGTTCTATGATGCCATCTTCTTTACCGAAAAGGTGAACGGAGAATGGAAGTCTCCAAGGAATATTATTCCTGAACTCGGGGTAGACGGTGATGTGTATCCTACTTCTCTGTCATACGACGGTACGGAACTTTTTATCTACCGGAGTGACCAGTTTATTGGCAACCTGTACTATTCGAAATATGTAAACAGGAAGTGGACCCCTCTTGTCAAACTGAACGACAATATTAATACGAGATATTGGGAATCCCATGCCTCCATGACCAGGGACAGGAAAACCCTTTATTTCACCAGTAACCGGAAAGGCGGGTATGGAGGTCTTGATATCTACCGGTCAGAAAGACAGGCCAATGGTGACTGGGGCCCTGCCATCAACCTGGGACCGACCGTCAATTCAAAATATAACGACGACACCCCTTTCATCACGGAAAACGAGACAAAATTATATTTCAGCTCATACGGCCACTACAATATGGGTGGATATGATAATTTCGTCAGCATAAAGAAAAGTGACGGTACCTGGGCCGAGCCTGTAAATCTTGGCTATCCTGTTAACACCACCGATGATGACCAGTTCTTCTATCCTGTGGAAGACGGCCAGGTAGCTTATTACTCCAGGTTCTCGCCCGAAGGCTATGGCAAATTAGACATATACCGCTATGAAATATACAGCCCGGATAATCCCAGGATGTTCTCCATCTCGGGATTGCTGAAATACAACACTGAAAATGTCGACTCTTCCGAAATAAGCATCTCCGTCGTTAAACATTTGTCGGAAGATACCATTGTCAGAACCCATCCATACAGAAATGGTGAATTCCACTTCTCCGTGCCTGAAGGTAATTACAATATGATATTTGACGGCGAACGCTTCATGCAGCATATGCAGCAACTCAGTGTGTCTTCCGCTACCCCGCACGAAGGTTTGATCCTGCCCGAAGATATCCTTCTTGAAACCATGCCGCAGCCCCTCACACTGGAGGAAGCCGATAACCTTCTCTCCATCAGGGATTCATTGATCACCACCGACACGGAAGGAGAGGTGAAAGTTCGCTTTAATGCCGAAAAAGATAGTCGTGCCATTGTGGAAATTTACCATGACAGTACCCTGGTGAAAACCGACACCATTGTTGTGAACAGGAAAAGACAAAGTTACGAGTTCACTCCTGCACAGGGATATAACAAGGTGGTCATCACCATTGAGGATGAGAATGGAAATAAGGTTCAAAAATCCACGGAAGTGATCCTCCAGACCAAAGAGCCCGAAGGAAAACAGGAAAGCCCTATAAAATCCGGAAAATCACCCGTTGTGTCACAGGCAGAAGAGCCCCCTCAGGATGAAAATACGGATATCCTTCGCAATAAATTACAGGCCCATGCCGAAGGCAGCCTGGCAAATGTCCTGGACACCCTTCATCCGGAACAGGCAGGGCTTACATCGGCTGATCAGCTGACCGGTTATCTCAAAGACCACGCCCGGGAATTCGGATATGCTCCGGAAGATGTACAGGGCCTCGTTGAAAAGACCGCTACCATGAAAGACTTGTCGGAGTTTATCCGGGATATGCAACGGGTATCACAAGGTCAGCTCAAACAAACGCTTTCAGACTTCAACCCTGAATCTGCCGGGGTGCATTCACCTCGCGAACTGGTGGATCATTTACTGCAGAACGCATCCGGAAGCGGATACAAGCCTGACGAAGTCATTCAGTCCCTTGGGATCCTTGCTTCGCAGGAAACCGATGATCCCTTCTTACTTCTTGAGATCCTGAAGTCGAAAACCTCCGGAAACCTTTCAGATTATCTCGACTTTGTGAAACTGGAAGATGAGGATATCAGGTCTGCCGGTGACCTGGCTGTAAATCTTTATGAGCATGCCTCTGAGGCAAACTACCCGAAGAACGAACTCATCGATCTTCTTACCGACCTGGCTGTCAACCGCGATGCCTCTCATTTAAGGAAGGACCTTTCGAAGGTGGCAACCGGCGACCTTAAAGGACTCCTCGACACCCTGGACTTAAGGTCAAATCACCTTTATACTGCCGGTGACCTTTCCCGCTTCCTGTATCAGAATAATTACGGGCTCAAGTACAGCCGCGATGATGTGGATAATGCGCTGAAAGAAAAACTGAACCAGGATATCGGGAAGATTGAAGATCTCCGGCTGAAGATGGAAGAAGTCTCGGAGGGTAAACTGCATGAATACCTCAGCTCCGGAAACTTAGACGAAGGGAAATTTACATCCGAAGAGGAATTTATCGCTTTCCTGAGAAATAGCGCCGACAGTATGGGCTATTCAGTAGAAGACATAGACCATGCTCTCCTGAAACTGACAAATGATAGCGACAGGGATGCTTTCATCCGTAAGATAGCTGAATACGCTTCACCTGACCTGAAAAAAAGGCTTCTTTCTATGGATCCTGCAACAGAAGGGATAAACACCCCCTCTGACGTTGTACTTAAACTTTTTGAAGAAGCCGGTACGGATAAATACAGTAGCAATGACGTCATCCGGATGCTGTCAGACTATGCCTCCATGAGTGACCTGCAGCTCTTCCTCAGGAAACTGGCAGAGCTCTCGAAAGGTAATCTGCGGGATTTCATCCTGGCCATAGATACCGGTAAACTGGGAATCAATACAAAGCAAGAGTTGATCAATTACCTGCTCAATCAGGCTGATAACGGCACCATTGACAAATCCGGGATCATACTGGTCATCCTTAATGCCGAAGATATCTCTTCCAGTACTGTGATGCCGGCACTGGAAGCCCTTGCCGGACAGGATCTGGGTAAACTTCTTCAACTCACTCCCGAGTCGGTAATTTCCGCCGGTGAACTCTTTACGGATCTGCTGGAGAGAGCCGGGAAGAATAATCCTGTAACCAAAGACGATATTTTGGATCTGTTTGAAAATTACCTCAGGCATAACGATCTGCAGCAGTTTCGCAACGACCTGATCGAAAACGCCTCACCTGACCTTCTTTCGGTTCTCCGGGAAACACTTGCCGGTAAAAACGGAATCAGCAAGCCAGAGGACCTTGTTGTCTACCTGCTTGATCAGGCCAATCAGCATGCCTATACGGAGGAGGATGTATATCAGCTTCTTGCCAGAACTGCCGGACAAAACGATGTGAAGCTGTTTATGGAGAAGATGAAGCCTTTTGCCAGTGGGAGCCTCAGAAAAGCACTTGATGAACTGGATCCGGGCAAAGCAGGCATCACCTCGGTCGATGAACTCATCCGATATCTCAACAGTAACGCCGGCCGCTATGGATATAATCCGTCAGAGACCGGGGATATCATCCTCAGGATAATCATGGATCAGACCGCTGTTTCCGATACTTCAAACCTGAACCTGGAAAAAGAATTTATCCATAAACGTTTCAGACGCGGCGTTCGCATGACTTCAGGTATACTGGTCCTTGAAGGACTCGTTATCTTCTTCCTCATTCTCCTGGCAAGACGAAAAAGGAAAAAAGAAGAACCGGAAAAATAACCCTGCCGCCAGATCTGTTTACTGAGTAACTGAAGCTCATATCCTCCCTCCGGAAGGCGGTAGTCTTTATGCTTATTTTTCACCAGTTAAAATTCACTTCATCAAATAAATCAACAATAATCGTAAATAGAAGAGGAATATTTCTAATCTTTTGAATAAATTTTTAAATTTGCTATAATCAATCAATTATAGCTCATAAGATGAAAAAGATATCTTTTCTCTTACTGCTGGTTTTGATATACCCCGCCAACCTGTTAAATGCACAGAAAGATGAAGCAAGATTAGATTTTTATGATGGTGAATTTTTCCTTTCAAATGAGGCATACGAGGATGCGCTGTTATCATTTAAGAAAGTATATGACGCGGGTTATCAGGACAATGCAAATCTGAATTACCGTATGGGCGTTTGTTATCTCCATATTGAGGGACAAAAAGCACAGGCCATACCATATCTTCAAAAAGCCATTACAAATATTTCTGAGAGCTATAAAGAAGGAAACTTTAAAGAAGTTGCCGCAGCCCCGGATGCCTATCTCTTCCTTGGAAATGCATACCGCATAGATAATCAGCTTGACAAGGCTATAGAAATCTATAAGGAGTATCTGGATAAGTTTCAGAAGGGTTACGATAAGGAGCGGTTATTTGCAAATCATCAGATTGAAGCCTGCAAAAGAGCGGAGATAGCTATAAAAGCACCGGTGAAGTTCCGCCAGACCAACCTCGGGAATATGTTTAACACCAATATGAATAACTTTCACGCGGTTTTGTCTGAAAATGACAGTGTAATGGCTTTCATGAGCGAACGGAAATTCTATGATGCCGTCTATTTCGTCAGAAAATTGAACGGCGGATGGACCAACCCGGTGAATATTACCCCCCAGATACAGTCAGACGGGGACCAGTTTGTTTGCTCCCTTTCCCCCAACGGCAAGCAAATGTTCCTTGTAAAGATCTCTAATTTTGATTCGGATATCATGATCAGCGATTACAGCGGAATGACCTGGTCAAAATCCACAAATATAGGGAAACCGGTCAACAGCAAATTCTTCGAATCGCATGCAAGCCTTTCACCCGACGGTACAAAGCTTTATTTCACCAGTAACCGGACCGGCGGTTATGGCGAAATGGATATATATGTTTCCGGAAAGACACCATCAGGAGAATGGGGCGAACCCGTTAACCTTGGCAAAACCATTAACACTCCTCTCAATGAAGACAGCCCGTTTCTCAGCAAGGACGGAAAGAAACTCTTCTTCAGCTCCCAGGGTCATGAAACCATCGGCGGATATGACATCTTCTATTCTACGCTGAATGATGACGGCACATGGTCGGAGCCTGTTCCGGAACCTTATCCCCTGAATACAACCGACGATGATGAGTTCTTCTTCCCCATCGATGACGGCGAGCAAGGCTACTTAACCCGGTATGAACCCGATGGATTTGGCAGTGGCGACATTTATGAGATTCAGTTGAATCCGGAAACCGAAACAGCTGACATCGAACATACGAAAAAGGATGTGGTAAACGAAACGTCACAGGTGCAGGAAACCAAAGTGGTTGAAAATGTGGAGGGTAATGTTGCAAAAACACTGAAAGCCCAACCCGCCGAAGAAATGGTGTCCGGCAAGAATGAAATCTCAGATGCCGAAGAAAAGCTCCCCTCTCCTACCTATTTTATCAAACCCATATTCTTCGCCTTTGACAGTTATGCTCTTTCCGATAATGCCAGAAATAAACTTGCGGATATTAAGGACGTCATGGATGAATATCCGGATATCAGGCTGGAAGTGCTCGGACATACCGATGCCATTGGTTCGGAATCCTATAATCAGATTCTATCGGAAAAAAGAGCCTCTGCCGTGATAAAGTATCTTTCGGAGCTGGGAATTCCTCAAAGCAGAATGCAGTTTAAAGGTTTCAGCGAAGACAGGCCCGTTGCACTGAACAGGCTGCCCAACGGAAGAGATTCAAAAGAAGGCCGGCAACTTAACCGGAGGGTCGAATTCAATGTCATTGGAACCGAGAAAGGCGATATAGTGGTTGAACCTATAAACGTTCCCAACGACCTGAAGATCAAATAACGATAAAATACGAAGTTCCGGCTTACCCCGATCGTTCGATACCTGTAAATCGGATACCTGTCTGATATATTGTCCAACCGCCGGGCCATCGTAAACATGACCTTTCCCCTGCCCGATCATTGGATAAACACCAATGGACATGTTTATATTTCCCACTATCCCATTTGGTCTCTGCTCCTTATGCCTGGTCCCCCTCTTACTCCCGATTAACTTTTTGATACTTTTTGAATCTATTAAACGTGAACCTACGTATAGCAATAAACAGTTTCCAACCACGATCGGACATGAAAATCAACTTGTATGGACAGGTGGAACAGGAAGCTGATGTGTAATCAAAGTCGAATGTTTTTGAAAAACACGGAAGTTTCATATCTTTAATCGGCGTAATATCAGATAATATACAGACCATGAAGAAATTCCTGATGATTCTCCTGAGCCTGTTTTTTATCACATCCTTAATCCATGCTCAAAAGGAGGATGTGGAAAAATTGTTCGACGACGGAGAATTCTTTTATACTACGGAGGAATATAAAGAAGCAGCCTTCCTGTTTGTGAAACTGGTCAATCTTGATCCCGACAACGCCAATTACAACTACCTGGCCGGAATATCATATCTGAAGGTCAATGGTGAAGAAATCAGTGCAATCCCCTACCTCAAAAAAGCCGTCCAAAATACCACACAAAAATATAAGGAAAGGGATCAGTCTGTTCGTAAAGCCCCCTGGTATGCCTGGTACTACCTGGGAAATGCCTACCGGATAAACAATCAGCTGGAGGAAGCACTGGATGCTTATTCCCGGTTCATGGATCTCCGGGGCTTCGAGAAGAAATACAACCTGCGCATCGTCCAAAATGAGATCCGGGCAGTGGAAAGGGCAAAGATCATTAAAGACGCCCCGATAAATCTGATCATAGAAAAACTACCATCTTCCATCGATGACGGAGTGACCACCTTTCGCCCGGTGGTGAATATTAATGAAAGCTCGATGGTATTCATGAAATCACTCAAGTTTTATGATGCGATCATGTATAGTTATAAATTGGACGGCCAATGGGTAAATCCTATAAACATAACTCCCCAGGTGGGCTCCGACGGCGACATGGTTCCCGCGGCACTGTCGGCAGATGGCACTGAACTGCTCCTGGTCAGAAGTTCAAAATCTGATAAGGGTGATATTTATTTCAGCAGGTATAACGGACAAATCTGGAGCAAAGCCGAAAAGATGGGTAAAAATATCAATACTGCAAAAGACGAGGCACATGCTTCTTTCTCACCCGACGGACAAACTCTCCTGCTGGCCAGCGACCGCCGGGGAGGTTTCGGTGGTCTGGATATCTACGCATGTAAGAAAGGTCCGGATGGCGAATGGGGAGAACCAGAAAACCTCGGACCAGCGATTAATACCTCTGAGGATGAGACCTCTGCATTTCTGGTGAACAATGGTCAGACCCTGTTTTTTAGTTCCAAGGGGCATTTTAATATGGGCGGTTATGACATATTCTATTCCAACCGCCAGACCAGCGGGGGCTGGGGTGAAGCCAAGAATATCGGTTTCCCGTTAAATACTACAAATGATAATGCATTCTTTCAGCCAACAATGCTGGGAAAAACCGGTTATGTGTCTCTTTTCCAGAACACAGGAACCGTTTCGAAGAAAGAAATATACCATATCCTGATCCTGCCGTCTGAAAAACCGGTAACTACGAGTAAATCCCTGTTTAACGATAGTTTCAGCCTTATCCTTGACAGCAAAGACAGCACCGGAAACATCACAATTAACTATGATTTAGAAAAGGATACTTTCACTGTTATCTCTCCGGGAGGGAAATCGTACAGTGTAAAATTATTGCCAGGGGAAAAATGAGACAAAGAGATCGTTTTTCTTCCTGGCCAAAGCCCATTTCATATGAACAATTTCCGGCTGTGGTTCATTCTTTTTCTGCTGGTCCCCGGCCCGGCCATGACTATATATGGACAGGAACAGGGAGATAACCTTAAAGCTCTTTTTCAGGATGCTGAATATTTCCTGATGACAGAGGATTACCCGGAAGCATTGAGCGCTTACCTGCGAATGAACCGCAGTGACAATGAGAATGCCAATATTGCTTACAGGATTGGGATGTGTTACCTGAATATTCCGGGCCAAAAAACAAAGGCTGTCCCCTATCTTGAAATGGCTTCCAAACATATTTCAGCAAAATATAACGAGAGTACTTTCGGGGAAAAAGCAGCACCCCTCCAAACTCTCTTCCTCCTTGGCACTGCCTATCAGATAGCCAATAAGCTTGAACAGGCAAAAGGGGTTTTCAGACAATATGAGTCCTTCCTGAACGTGAAAGACGTATATGAAAGTGATTATGTCGACCGTCAGATCGCAGCTTGCGACTATGCCGCCATGCAGATGAAAGAACCAGTGCCTGTTGAAGTTACGGATATGGGAAAAATCATCCCCCGGGACAGACCGGATTTCGGAGCAGTGATGTCGGCTGACGGGAATACGATCCTGTATATGACGGAAGAGAAGTTCTACAAGGCCATCTGGATGGTAAAAAAGACGAATAACCGCTGGTCTAATCCGGTTAATTTAACTCCCCAGGTCGGATCCGACGGCGATGCTTATCCCACTTCCATAAGCCGTGATGGGACAACCATGTATCTGGTCAGGTTAAGTGGCTTTGACGCGGACATTTACATCAGTCATTTCGAGCATGAAACCTGGTCAAAGATGAAGAAACTAGACAAACCCGTCAACTCGAAATATTATGAAACACATGCCTGCATAGCCCCCGATGAAAAAACACTTTACTTTACCAGCAACCGTAAGAATGGACTGGGTGGCATTGATATATACTACAGTACCCTGGATAAAAAGGGAAGGTGGAGTGAACCGGTAAATCTCGGGCCTGTAATAAATACCCCTTATAACGAGGAAACGCCGTTTATTTGTGACGATGGTGTTACTCTTTACTTCAGTTCTCAAGGTCATGAGGGAATGGGGGGCTTCGACATCTTTAAATCTCAGAAACAACCTGATGGTAATTGGTCTGAACCTGTGAATATCGGTTATCCGCTGAATACAACCGACGATAACCTGTTCTTCTATCCTCTGGAGAATGGTGCAAAGGCACTCTATACCGGATCATTAGGAGTTGGGAATAAGTATGGCATCGTGAATGAAATTGAAATCAGGCCTTCGCCCCTGGCCAAAAATGTCCTGATAAACGGAAGCCTGACAACCGGGGATAATCTGAAAGATTTCGGCCAGGGTTTCACCATCCGGATTGTTGATAAAAAGACCAATGATACGATCAGCATCCTTAAACCAGATCCGGAAACCGGAGTGTTCAGCGATTCTCTAACCAACGGTAACTATGAAATCATCGCCTCGGCCGTGGGTTATGAAAAACAGGTGAAAACATTGAACATCCAATCAGATTACCAGCGTTCAGATATGAATCTGAATATCAACATGATACCAGAAAAGGTCAGTACCGGTGAATATGTCGTCATAAAAGACATCCTCTTTGACTTCAACAGTTCTACACTTACGGACAAAGCTATTCTGGATATCGAACGGCTCTACCAGGTCATGATGCGTTATCCCGATCTTTACCTGGAAGTTGCAGGACATACCGACTCACGTGGTGAAGCTGGTTACAACTATGAGCTCTCCAAAAAACGGGCTCACGCTGTCATCAATTACCTGAACGGAAAGGGCATCGATCCTGTCAGGTTCGTATCCAGGGGAATGGGAGAGACCAGCAATATCGCAATGAATGTTAACCCCGACGGAACAGATAATCCTGAAGGGAGACGACTTAACAGGAGCGTGGAAATAAGAATTATCCAGCCCGAAAACTACCGGGTGAAAATTGAACCCATACCGGTTCCCGATTATCTTAAACCCGATAATAACGTAGAATATACCATTGAACTTTCCCGCTCGGCGCAGACGCTGGATAACCGTATATTTGATCCGCTTCATATCATCTCCGGAGAACCGGTAAAGGAAGAATTTGCAGATTCTGTGTATACCTATACTTTTGGACGGTTTTATTCCTATATCCAGGCTGAAGAACTACTTAAATCCTATGTCGAAGCCTCCTTCCCTTCAGCCAGGGTAATAAAAACAAATGAACTCCCACTGCCTGCACAGGAACCGGCTATCATCGGAGGAACGGAAAACCAGCATTTCGCCATTCAGATCGTCGCTCTGAGAAAGCCTGCAGATATGCGGAATTTCAGAACTATGAGGGATGTCAAAATGATCAAGGGCGATGACGGCTTCTACAGGATCGTCTATGGCAATTATGATAGCAAGTCCGAAGCCATGAAAGATCTCGATGAAACGAAAAAACGAGGATTTGATGACGCATTCGTCATCGACCTTTCCCAGCTTCATCAACGCAATGCCACACTTGCCCGGGAAGGCAATACTCAAGGCCAAAAAATTTTTTACACGATCCAGCTAAAAGCCTTAAGAACACCGGTGGGTAAATCCTATTTCCTGCATCTTAGCGGCATACGTGTCATCCATGGAAATGATGGAATTTTCAGGTATATTTACCATGAATTTTCGGATTTGGATGAGGCCGGGAAAGAACTCGAAAGAATAAAAAACATGGGGTATTCGGATGCCTTTGTAAGAAAAACAAGCCAAATTCCTGGATATTGAGCATGAATCTTCAGGCACTTGAACATAAAAACATTCGGCTCAGGGCTATAGAACCCGAAGACCTTGATCTTCTCTACAAATGGGAAAATGATACGACTGTCTGGTATTTGAGCAGTACACTCATACCCTTTTCAAAATTTACCCTCAGCCAGTATATCGAATCGGCCAGGCAGGATATTTATGAGGCCAAACAACTCAGGCTTATCATTGAATTGAAGGCAGAAGAAAGACCTGTCGGTGCCATCGATCTTTTCGAGTTTGACCCCTTTAACCTGCGCGCCGGGGTGGGTATTCTCATCAGCGACACGGAGGACCGTAAAAAAGGCTATGCTTCTGAAGCTCTTGAAACCGTCATACAATATTGTTTCGACGTTCTTTTACTTAAACAGCTCTATTGCAATATCACCAAGGATAATACCGACAGCCTTCAGTTGTTCATCAGGCACGGCTTTGTCATAGCCGGAGAAAAAAAGTCGTGGATTAAAACACAGAAAGGCTGGCTTACGGAGTATTTCCTTCAGCTAATCGGTGAATGACGTACCTGCAATACCAGCATATTCTGGAATATCATTAAGAAATTTGATTTCCCGGCTCTCAAAGTCAACCCTGCAGCCATAGTGTTTCATCCCATTGGTCACAAGCAGGAATTGAACTCTGAAAACCATGTTGTACACTGCGATCTGGTCAAAAACTTCAGGACGAAGAGTAACTTCAGGCGCTTTACATTCAACCATGAGGAGGGGTTGTCCGTTATGGTCATAAATCAGGATATCACAACGTTTGACCATTTTGTTATACGAAAGCGACTTTTCCATGACCAGGCCCGAAGCCGGATATCCCTTTTCATGGACAAGATATGCCGCGAAGTTTTGTCTTACCCACTCTTCAGGTGTCAGGCGGACAAATTTACGGCGAAAAGAATCAAAAATATAATCCAGTCCCTTTTCCTGCTTTATATTAAATGAATAAGATGGTAAATTGAGGCTTATCATACGCTTATACTTCCATCACAAACCTACATAATTTTCCGTGATGATGAAATAATCCGGATAGCATAAAAAAATAATGGGAGTTCCATGAACTAAAGTTTAAATTTGCAGGGAATCATCCCGAAAAGATATATCGACCATTCATCAGCAAAGGATACAGAAACAGATATTCACTATGAAAACGAAAGAGGAAATTGTAAGAAACTGGCTTCCCAGGTATACGGGCAACAAGCTGGAAAATTTTGGGAAATACATACTATTGACCAATTTTAACCAGTATCTTGATTTTTTTTGTGAAATCAACGATACGGAGGTTGTCAGCTGGGATCATCCAATGCCCTGTGCCAATGCTTCCGGTATTACTATGATTCATTTCGGGATAGGAAGCGCCAATGCTGCGACGATCATGGATTTGCTGAGTGCCATTGAACCGACTGCTGTTCTGTTCCTTGGTAAATGTGGTGGTCTGAAGAAGAAAAACAAGCTGGGTGATCTTATTCTGCCCATCGCAGCCATCCGGGGTGAAGGGACCTCCAATGACTATATGCCGCCCGAAGTGCCGGCTCTTCCTGCATTTAAACTGCAACGGGCTGTTTCTTCAACCATCCGGTCGCATGGCAGGGATTACTGGACCGGTACTGTTTTTACAACAAACCGGCGGGTTTGGGAATATGATGAGGATTTCAAGGAATACCTCAGGCTCACCAGGTCGATGGCCATCGATATGGAATCCGCCACGATTTTTACCGTCGGTTTCGCCAACGAGATCCCAAGCGGTTCTCTCCTGCTGGTCAGCGATCAGCCGATGATATCATCTGGAGTGAAGACAGCAGAAAGCGATAAGCGGGTAAACGAAAAGTTTACCATGGACCATCTCCGGATTGGCATCGACTCTATGATTGAATTGCTCAATAACGGCGAGTCGGTTAAACACTTAAGATTTGACTAATTATGAGCCGGGACGCCCTGACCTACGAACAGATTATAAAGGACCTCAGTAACCAGATCTATTATCCGGTTTATTTTCTCTCCGGCGAGGAACCTTACTTTATCGACAAGATCACATCCTATATCATGGATAATGTGCTGACCGAAGCTGAAAAAGCTTTCAACCAGAGCGTTTTCTATGGCAAAGATACCGATGCCGCCACCATTATCAATGCAGCCCGGAGATTTCCGATGATGGCGGGTCAACAGGTAGTGGTCGTCAAGGAAGCACAGGAAATAAAAAACTTTGATGACCTGGTCTATTATTTGGAGAAGCCTCTTAAATCAACCCTGCTGGTCATAAACTACAAGTATAAAAGCCTCGACAAGAGGAAGAAAACCTATAAATCCATACAGCAGCATTCCCTGATCTTCGATTCAAAAAAACTCTATGATGATAAGATTCCTCAATGGATCGCCGATGAACTGAGAAAAAAAGGTTATAAGACCGAACCAAAGGCCGCAGCCCTTCTCACAGAATTCCTGGGGAATGATCTCTCCCGCATTGAAAATGAATTAACGAAGCTCATTATCGTCCTGCCGGATAATGTTAAAATCATCACGGTGGATCATATCGAACGAAACATAGGCATCAGCAAGGAGTTTAACAATTTTGAACTCCAGAAAGCCCTTACCGAAAGAGATGTGGTTAAAGCCAACCGGATCATCCGGTATTTTGCAGCCAATCCTAAAAACAATCCTGTAACCGTTACCATAACCAGCCTGTATTTTTTCTTTACCAAAATACTGACTTACCATGTCCTGAAAGACAAATCACCCGGGAATGTTGCGTCCGTGCTCCGTATTCATCCGTTCTTTGTCGGTGAATATGTGAAAGCCGCTCACGTATATTCTGCCGGTAAAGTGCAGGCGATTATTTCCCTTCTCAGAGAATATGATGTCAAATCAAAGGGATATGGAAATGTCTCAACCGATTCAGGAGATCTCATGAAAGAGCTGATTTTTAAAATATTGCACTAAAGGAAATTGTTATGATCACCCTTATTATTGTTGCTGTTACCGCGATTGTTTCCATCATCTGTTTCAGGAGTGAAGATCTGTTCAGGAAATTTGATTTCGAGCCCTATGATGTGGTCCGTAAAAATGAATGGTATCGCTTTATATCACACGGCTTTGTACATGCCGACTGGGTTCATCTTATTGTGAACATGCTCGTCTTTTTCTCTTTCGGCATCCATGTGGAGAGTATTTTTAAAGGTCTTGAGGCCAGTCATCTGCTTTTTTCCGCTCCGCTTACCTACGTCATTTTATATTTCGGTGGCATGATCATAGCAACCCTCTCTACCTTTTTCAAACACAAGGATGATCCGAATTATGCTTCGGTAGGGGCTTCGGGTGCGGTGTCAGCGGTCCTGTTCACGAGTATATTTTTTTCGCCCCTCGACAAGATCCTGTTTTATGGAGTTATCCCCATGCCCGGTTTTGTCTTTGGTATTCTGTATCTTGTATATTCAACCTTTATGGGACGGTCGGGTCGTGGTAACGTCAATCACGATGCCCATCTCTGGGGTGCAATATTCGGATTTATTTTCCCCCTTTTCATACAGCCGTCCCTGCTTCAGCAATTCATAAGCCAGTTTTAGGATGAACAAAGCTGTTTTTTTCGACCGTGATGGTGTCATCAACAATGAGGAAGGTCTGTATTATATATACCGGCCTGAGGATTTCAGGTTTAATCCGGGCATTAAGTCTGTCCTGAAAACGCTCGGGGACCGCGGGTATCTTTTGATCCTTATAACCAACCAGGGAGGGATTTCAAAAGGATTGTACACGAGGGAGGATGCTGCGCACATTCACCTTCGTATGGCTGAAGAACTGGGCCGTGACGGCATTCATTTCAGCGAGGTATATATGTGCCCGCATCACCCCGATGTGGAGAACTGCCTTTGCCGTAAGCCGAAAACCCTTTTATTTGAGAAGGCTTTGTCCCGCTTTAACATTGACATCCTTTCTTCCTGGTTTGTGGGAGACCGGGAAACCGATATCGAAGCCGGCCGGAAAGTGGGTTTAAGGACAATTTTGGTGGAGCCGAATCAGGATATGCGTTTTCTGGCAGACAGGATTATCTGAACAGGGAGGATTCCGGCCGGTCAGTTCATTCCGGGATTTTCCGGAAAGTTGGCCCACACCTGGTATTTGTTATTCATCCGTTTCAGAACATCATTCCAGAAACTGGTCTTATCCGATTCCATAATCAGGGTTGGGTCCAGTTCGCCTACCAACCAGGCATTCTCATCGAGCTCTCCTTTGAGCTGGTTTGGCGCCCATCCCGAATAACCAAGGAAAAACCGAACCTGCCGGCTTGTCACGTCACCTGAGTTGATCAATGATTTTAGCTTATCAAAGTCACCTCCCCAGTATATATTTTCAAATACGTGAACACTTTCAGGAATGAGTTCGCCAAGAGTATGAATAAAATGCACGGTATTTGTATTCACCGGCCCGCCAATCGAGATACCGGTTTCTATTGAAGGAAAATCCTGGATTACATCCTGGATATGCAGATCCACCGGTTTATTTAAAACGAAGCCCACTGATCCTTCATCCGAGTGTTCCGTAAGCAGGACAACCGATCTTTTAAAATAGGTATCACTCAGGAAAGGTTCTGAGATCAAAACCCTTCCGGGGCTGGCCAATTTATCGTTTTTTATCTTAAAGAAATCGATGTTAAGGCTCATTGAAATCGTGTTTAACGATCCGAACTAATTTCTACTAATATAAAACGTGTATTTTCAAAATATGGTCTATGAGGATAACTTTTTGACAAAAAGGTAAATAATGTAGTTATTCTGAATTATTTTACTGACCTACATAAAAGACAGCTTAAAGCATGATGAAGTTGCACCAGTTCGACGATGAATCCATAATATACTGTAATACAACCGATTATACATCAAGGATAAAATGCATAAGGCCGCCGGGCAATTTTCAGCTTAAAACAAGGACGGGAATTTCCGGGGATCGGATTCCCTCATCAGTTCATATACGGTTTCGAAGACATCTTCTGCATTGGGATTGGAAAAATAATCGCCGTCGGTGCTATAAGCAGGCCGGTGTTCTTTGGCCGAAATGGTCCTGGGACCGGCATCCAGGAAAGAATAACCGCCCTGTTCTTCCAGGACTTTTTGCATCATATAGGCGGATGCGCCGCCAGGCACGTCCTCATCGAAGAATACAACCCTGTTGGTCTTTTTCAGCGATTCCACGATACTCTGACGGATATCGAAAGGCAGCAAAGTCTGAACATCGATCAGCTCAACGCTGATATCAAATTCCTCCAGTTGTTTTACTGCCGTCTCAGCGATCCTCACGCAACTTCCGTAAGTAACCAGCGTCAGGTCTGTGCCCGGATGGAGTATTTCGGGAATTCCCAGTGGTATTTTGAACTCTCCAATGTTATCAGGCAGTATTTCCTTAAGCCGGTAACCGTTAAGGGGTTCGATGACCAGAGCCGGATCGTCGGCTTCCAGGAGTGTGTTATAGAATCCTGCAGCACGTGTCATATCCCGGGGAACGCACACAAAAATTCCACGAAATGAGTTAATCACCATACTGAGAGGTGAGCCGGAATGCCAGATGCCTTCAAGGCGGTGTCCGCGCGTGCGGATGATCAGCGGGGCAGCCTGTCCGCCGCATGTACGGTAGTGAAGCGTTGCCAGGTCGTCGCTTACCGTCTGAAGACCGTATAAAAGGTAATCGAAGTACTGAATTTCAGCGATAGGCCTGAGTCCCCGTAAGGCAAGTCCGATACCCTGTCCTATGATAGTGGTTTCCCTGATGCCTGTATCCGTAACCCTGAGTTCACCATATTTTTCCTGCAGACCTTCCAGCCCTTTGTTGACATCGCCGATTTTACCGGTATCCTCCCCAAAAGTCAGCAGGAGAGGATATTTTGCAAAAAGGTAATCAAAATTCTTCTGAAGGATCTCCCGTGCATTCAGGACAGGTGATTGCTCCGTCCATACAGGTTCAACAGCTGTAACGCGGAGAGCGGAGCGGCTTGATTCATTGTAAAGATGCGAGCTGTAGTTCCGGATGTTCGCCTGATCATAATCCCGCAGCCAGTCTCCGATATCTTTTTGAAGATGCTGCCGTACCGGGCAGTCGGCACAGATTTGCCGGAGAATCCGGCGGGCAGTACTCATCACATCCCTTCGGATCGGGTTGGCAATCCTCTTAAGGTCGTTGGTGAGTGAGGCAATCTTGTCAAAATGATCATTCCGGCAATGGCAGGAACGGTTATTTATGATCGCCAGAAATTTCTCTCTCTCGTCGCGGATGGCAGTCGTATAATTTTTCCATGCTTTTCGTTGGGCCTGACGGGCTTCCTCTTCTGCTTCCTGTTCGATCCTGTCCAGCATGGCAGCCACCTCGATATGATTTTCCAGTATCCACTGTCTCATTTTTACAAGGGGGTCATTGTCTTTCTCCCATTCCAGCCGCTCTTCAGGCTTATACCGTTCCTGTGATCCGGAAGTGGAATGCCCCAGGGGCTGGACCATCTCATCAATATGAAAAACCACCGGCACATGCTCCTTCCTGCACCTGGATATCCCCTCGTTAAATATCCGGATCAGCCCGGCATAATCCCAGCCGTGACCATAATATAAAAGGATGCCGTTGGTGTGGTCCTCCTTGACAAAGCCCCGGAGAGCTTCAGAAATGCTGGCTTTAACGGTCTGGAAATCCCTGGTGACAGAAATACCATAACCATCATCCCAAACGGCAATCGCCACAGGGATCTGCAATACAGCTGCCGCATTCACCGTTTCGAAAAAATGTCCTTCCGTCGTGCCGGCATCCCCAATCGTTCCAAACGCCACCTCATTTCCCCCATGAGAAAGATCGGTGTAATCACGCAGTGCCGGATTCTCCCTGAATAGTTTTGATGCATAACCAAGGCCTACCAGTTTGGGCATCTGACCTGCCACCGGCGAAAGATCGGCGGCGGTATTTTTCATCTCTGAAAGCTTTTTCCAGCTTCCGTCAGGATTCAGGGACCGGCTGGCAAAGTGATTATTAAAAGACCGTCCTCCGTTGGAGGGATTATATTCAAGATCAGTATCACCGTATATCTGGGCGAAAAATTCCACGGTATCCGACATGCCCGTTGCCATGAGAAAGGTCTGGTCGCGGTAATATCCCGATCTCCAGTCCCCCGCCCTGAAATTCTTCGCCAGGGCAATCTGGGCAATCTCCTTACCATCCCCGAATATCCCAAATTTGGCTTTACCAGACAGAACCTCTTTCCTTGCAATCAAGCTGCATTGGCGACTTAAATGCGCCAGCCTGTAATCGGCTAAAACCTCCTCCCTGAATTCCTGAAAACTAATTTCCTGCTCCTGTCCTGTCACGTATAAGGGATGGATATCTGTAGGCTGCGGCATAAATATCTAATTTTACATGAAAATCAGGCAATAATAAATGAGTCTGATGGTTTAAAAGACATTGAAATATCTTAATAAATCTGTAATTTTGTCGACAATTAGACAGACAAATTTTAACTTCAAATTGTTCAAGCATTGATTAAGATTTTGTTATTATCTGTAGTGCTTTTAAGCATTTCCATGATAGGCCTGGCATTTAATATCCTGTTCAGGAAAAACGGGAGATTCCCTGCGTATGAGATCGGTCGTAACAAAGACATGAAGAAGCTCGGGATTACCTGTGTGAAACATGAAGAATATAAATGCTTTAAAAACCTCCGGAATACGGATTGCGCCGGATGTGAAAGCATATTCGGGAATGATGAGTAAACATTTCCGGAACGTAGTTGTTTGATGAGCAAAGGAGGATGTCATCATGTTAAAAGTTCTAATACTTGCCATACTGTTAATGCTTCTGGCTTTTGCTGCCATGTCGGTCAGACTAATATTCGACCGTAAAGCGGAATTCAGGGGAGGCAGTTGTGCCGCTTCATCACCTGAACTTAAAAAGCAGGGGATCAGTTGTGGTTGCGGTGAAAGTTGTTATACCGATCAGGAGGAACCGGCGGCCTGAGTCTGTTCAGCTGATTATTCCTCTTTGATGATCAGCGATTTGAATCCTTTCGTATAATACTCCTTATAATTTCCTTTATCATCATTGTAGATAAGATACGCCTCAAGTTCCGGGTGTTCCTTCAGCAGAGTTTTACTTTTCTCCAGGCCAAGAACCATGCAGGCAGTAGCATAGGCGTCAGCCGTAATACAGTCATCAGCAACGACAGATGCACTTAGCAGCCGCCTCATCACGGGGTATCCTGTTTTCGGATCAATGGAATGGGCATATTTGACTCCATTCTTTTCGTAAAATTTCCTGTAGTTACCACTTGTAGCCAGCGCCCTGTTCTCGATGCGGACAATAGCCTGCAGGTCGGAACCGGGGATCATGTTCCCAAAGTCGGGACGGTCAATCCCGATCTTCCATATTTCATCCCTGGGATTGAGTCCTTTGGTTCTCAGCTCCCCACCGATTTCAACCATATAGTTCTTAACGCCATGCTCCTCAAGAAAACGGGTAGCTACATCGACCGAGTAACCCTGGGCAAGTGCATTGTCGTCAATGGTTACGTGCGGGTCAGATTTTATGAGCCGGTCACCTTCAATACGGATCTTATCCATTCCCACATACTGAAGTAAACTATCGATCATACTGCTGTCAACTTCTGCCTTAGGTCCCGGGCCAAAACCCCAGGCATTTACCAGGGGCATGACGGTAATATCGAAGGCCCCGTCAGAAGCCTGGTAAACCGCCTTTGCAACATCATATACTTCCCTGAATTTCGCATCCACGATCAAATCCTCATTCCGGTTTATTTTTGATATCAGAGAATTAGGAATATAAGTGGAGAGTGAAAGATCAAAGCTGTGCAGAAGGGAATCGATCTCTGGTTGAAAATTGATCGAATCCTTCACGCCATAGGTAATATGGTAACTTGTCCCCTGGGTGAAGCCCGTAATTTTAAAATAGGTAAGGTTACCTGATGGCCGGCATGATGCAAGGAAAAGCATGATCAGGAGTAAAACCCCCGGGATTTTGGTTTTCATTTCAGTATCATTTTAATGTTTTCCGGTCATGACCAGGTATGAACCGGCAAATGCAGGGCAGGGCTATGTGAGATGGCCTAAACGATCATGTCAAACGTGATGCATATTTACATGTTGTATAAGGGCCGGACAAATAATCCTTTATGCTAAGAGATAAACAGACTCATAAAAGGTTCAGGGTTTATCGTCCTGTATTATCCTCCAAAATCGTCATAATCGACCATTTCATCAGGAACACCCAAATCGTAGAGCATTTTCATGACGGCATCGTTCATCATGGGCGGACCGCAGAGGTAGAATTCGATATCTTCGGGTTCCTCATGTTTGCTGAGGTATTCATCGTAAACCACCTGGTGGATAAAACCTTTATACCCATTCCAGTTATCTTCCGGCAGGGGCTCCGAGAGAGCGATATTGAACTTGAAGTTAGGAAATTGCTTTTCAATTTTCCTGAATTCGTCTTCATAGAAGATTTCCCTTTTAGATCTGGCCCCGTACCAGTAACTTACTTTCCTGTTGGTTTTAAGGGTATGGAAAAGGTGAAAGATATGTGAACGCAGAGGTGCCATTCCAGCGCCACCCCCGATATAAACCATTTCGCGGTCGGTATCCTTGATAAAGAATTCACCATAGGGTCCGGATATGGTCACTTTATCTCCCGGTTTTCTTGAGAAAATATAAGATGAACATATCCCGGGGTTGACCTTCTTGAACTGGCCCTTTGCCCTGTCCCAGGGTGGCGTGGCAATACGGATGTTCAGCATGATGATGTTTCCTTCAGCCGGGTGGTTGGCCATAGAATAAGCCCTGAACGTTTCCTCAGGGTTCTTCATTCTAAGATCCCACATATTGAACTTATCCCATTCATCCCTGAACTGTTCCTCAACGATCATATCCCTGAAGTCGACATCTATTTTCGGTACGTCGATCTGGATATAACCTCCCGACTTAAATTCAAGGTGTTCCCCTTCGGGCAACTTCACTTTGAATTCCTTGATAAAGGTTGCTACGTTTCTGTTGGAGACCACTTCACATTCCCATTTCCGGATACCCATGACCTCTTCGGGTACCCTGATGGACATATCGTTCCGTACCTTAACCTGGCAACCCAGACGCCAGTTGTCCTGTTGTTCTTTCCTGGTAAAGAAACCGGTTTCAGTGGGCAGAATTGAGCCTCCGCCTTCAATCACCTGGCATTTACACATACCGCAGGTACCGCCACCACCACAGGCAGAAGGCAGAAAAACGTCCTGACCGGACAGTGTGCTCAGTACGGTATTCCCGGGTGAGACGGTAAATACTTTATCATTGACTTTAAGGGTTACCTCACCCTGAGGGCTTAATTTGGCCTTAGCAACCATGAGGATCAGCACCAGCAGGAGGATGATCCCCAGGAAAAATGCTATACTGATCAATACTATTCCTAATTCTGATGTAAGAAGAACCATTTTCTTTACAATTCCTTATTTAACACTAAAGTTTTATTCCCATAAAGCTCATAAAAGCAATACCCATCAATCCGGTGATGATAAACGTAATGCCCAAACCCCGCAATGGTGCAGGGACATTGGAGTACCGTATTTTCTCCCGGATAGCTGCAATACTGATAATAGCCAGAAACCAACCAACGCCTGAGCCCAGGCCAAAAGCGGTAGCTTCGGCAATATTGGCATATTCCCTTTCCTGCATGAAAAGTGAACCGCCGAGGATAGCGCAGTTTACGGCAATCAGTGGAAGAAAGATCCCAAGTGTCGAGTATAACGCCGGACTGAATTTCTCGATGATCATTTCAACAAGCTGAGTCATCGACGCGATAACTGCGATGAACATGATAAAGCTAAGAAAGCTGAGATCGACATCTGCCAGTTTGGGGCTGAGCCAGGTAAGTGCTCCGGTTTTCAGAAGGTAATTCTGTAGAATATAATCCACCGGAACGGTAAAACCCAGAACGAAAACAACGGCAATGCCGAGGCCTGCAGATGTTTTTACCGTTTTTGATACAGCAAGGTATGAACACATACCAAGGAAGTATGCAAAAATCATGTTGTCGATAAAAACACTCTTCACAAATATATTAATCAGGTTTTCCATTTTTCAATCCGTTATTTATTTGTCCTCTATTAAATGTCTGTTACGTCCTCTCTGGATCCAGATAATGATTCCCACCGTAACCAGCGCCATCGGGGGAAGGATCATCAATCCGTTGTTTGAGTATCCGGCATCATACCATGACTGGGGAATAACCTTCATGCCCCAGAAAGTACCGGAGCCAAGAAGTTCCCTGAAAAAAGACACGATGACGAGGATAAGGCCGTAACCGGCGGCGTTCCCGATTCCATCGAGAAACGATGGCCACGGCTTATTACCCATGGCGAAGGCTTCCAGTCGGCCCATCAGGATACAGTTCGTAATGATTAATCCGACAAATACGGAAAGTTGCTTACTGACATCATAGGCATAAGCCTGTAAAAATTCATCGACCAGGATAACCATGGTGGCAATTACCACAAGCTGGACAATAATCCTAATACGCGGAGGGATTAACTTCCTGAGCATGGATATGACAACGTTGGAGACTGCCAGTACGGCCATTACCGAAACAGCCATAACAACGGAATTCTCCATTTTAACGGTGATGGCAAGTGCCGAACATATACCCAGAACCTGCACGGTGATGGGATTGCTTGTTCCCAGGGGTTCTGTAAGCAGCTTAATATTTTTTGTTGAAAATAAAGGTTCTCTGTCGCTCATTTCTGACCTCCTTCTTTCATTTGTTTCTTCATGTAGTTCACATAAGGGTTTATACTGTCCAGGAGCATCTTCTGAAGACCCTTACTGGTGATGGTACCACCGGAAACCGCATCGACACCATGGGGATTATCGGGTGAAGTGCCGCCTTTGACCACTTCAATGGACACAAAATCACCGGCCTCATTGAATAGCTTTTTACCTTTAAATTCCTTCTGGAACCAAAGTTCGGAAATTTCTGCACCAAGCCCGGGAGTTTCTTTCTCATTGGCGAAAACAGTACCGTATATGGTATTATAGTCTTCATTTAAAGCCACATACCCCCATATCGGCCCCCACAAGCCTTTACCACGCACCGGAATGATATACTTTTTCTCACCTTCAGGCGTGGTGTAAATAAACAGGGGAAGATTTCTCTGATCCGGGGCTTTCTCGTATTCCGCCTTCAGATTTTTGGTTATATCAAAGGCATCATGGCCCTCTACCACATCCCCCTTCGAGTTCACAACAATACTGCTGGTGATATATTTCTTAAACAGCCCTTCGATAAATGTGTCCTTATTTTCCGCTTCTTTAACCCCCTCGGTCATATTCACCGACTGAAGAATACCCTGCTTGATTTCGACTTCCACGTTTCTTTCCTGCGCAGGTTTAAGTTCTTCAGAAACAAATGAAAGAAGCGCGGCAACGATAATCACCAGTATTGAAGCGAAACTGAATATGTAAAAATTACTAAACTTCTTCATTTTATACTGTTTACGCTGTTACTTTAACTCTCTTTAATCTTTGTTTGATATTTGCTTCAATCACGTAATGATCGATGAGCGGGGCAAATACATTCATCAGCAGAATGGCCAGCATCACACCTTCCGGATATGCCGGATTCAAAACCCTGATCAGGATGGCAAGAACGCCAATCAGGAAGCCGTAAATCCATTTGCCTTTGGCAGTCTGTGTGGCAGTAACCGGATCGGTGGCCATATAAACCGCACCGAAGGCAAAGCCACCCAGCATAAGTTGTTCGTACCACGGAACAGCCATAAATGTATTCACCGCCAGTACATTCAATAATAATCCCATGGCAGCACCCCCGGCAAATACGGAGAGGATAATTTTCCAGCTGCCCACACCGGTATAAATCAGGATGACCGCACCGATGAGAATGGCAATCGTGGAAGTTTCACCGAATGAACCCGGGATAGTGCCGGAGAACATATCCCATAGATGATAGGGATGGCCTATCCCGTTCACAAATTCTTTTGCGCCGGCAGCAGCCTGACCGAGGATCGTTGATCCGGAAAATCCGTCGACGATGTGCTGTCCGCTTTTCAAACCCGAAATCCAGACTTGGTCACCCGACATTTGCGAAGGATAGGCGAAGAACAGGAATGCCCTGGCAGTAAGGGCCGGATTCAGAACATTCATGCCTGTTCCCCCGAAAACCTCCTTCCCGATGATCACCGCAAATGCAGTAGAAACGGCTACCATCCATAACGGAACGTCGATGGGCATAATGAGCGGGATCAACATTCCGGTCACCAGGAATCCCTCGTTAACGTCATGTCCGCGCATCTGTGCAAAAATGAATTCGATACCCAGACCAACGACATAAGAGACGATAATCATGGGTAATATCTTAAGAAATCCGTAAAAGAATGTCGTCCAGAAATCCATCGGGGTACCGGAAGCCAGAAAATGCTGGTATCCGGTGTTCCACATGCCGAAGAGTAATGGCGGTATCATGGCCAGCACGACAACGGACATAGCTCTTTTCATATCATTGTTGTCACGGATATGCGCCCCGGCCGTTGTAACCTTGTTGGGTACGTAAAGAAAAGTCTCAAAGGCATCAAAAGTGGAATGAAGCTTTTCATACTTCCCTCCTTTCTCAAAATGAGGCTTAATCTTATCAATAGCTTTTCTTAAACCTTTCATAATATTATAATACACCAATTTAAACGAATACTATTCAGTTTCTTTTCTCATTACATCGAGACCGTGCCGTATGATCTGTTGAACTTCGGTTTTTGACGTACACACAAATTCACAAAGTGCAAAATCCTCTTCCGATACTTCGTAGATGCCAAGTCTTTCCATCAGCTCCACATCTTCCACCAGTATTGCCTTGATCAGATGTACCGGGTAAATGTCCATGGGAAAGACTTTCTCATATTCACCGGTCATCACATAGGCTCTTCTTCCACCATGCAGGTTAGTGTCCATTTTGTAGCTGCGGCCCGGTGTCATCCATGAGAAGAAGGATCTTGAAACACTGAATTTATTAAATCCGGGTAAAGCCCAGCCGAGAAATTCGAAATGGTCACCTTCCGGGATCACCGTGACCTGGTTATCATAGTATCCCAGATAACCCGACTTTAATATTTTGGTGCCGGTGAGAACATTACCGCTGATATATCGCAGGTTCCCTCCGGTAACATTGTCTTTTACAAGCGGAGCAATGGAAGCCCCCCTGATCACCTTATAATAAACGGGCTTATTCACTTCTGAACCTGCGAGTGCTATAATGGTTGAATTGTCGACTTTCCCGTCCATAAAGAGTTTACCGATGGAAATGACATCCTGTGGTCTGATATACCAGACAATATCTCCTTTATTAACCGGTGCAATGTGATGAATCTGGATTCCGGGATTTCCTGCAGGATGAGGCCCCTTGAAAAAGTGCATCTCCACCCCCCTGGCCTCACTAAACGTCCTGGTTGCAGGATAATCGGCGCTGACGGAGAGATGGATCTTTCCGTCAGTCAACCTGGATAATACATCCACCCCTTTTTGAAATTCCAGCTGGAAATCCTTAAGGATAAAATCAATATCCGGGGCCAGAGGTGCACTGTCGAAACCTGAAATAAAAATATCCCTGGGTGTTTTTTCAGGATTGGCAATGACAGAAAACGGCCGCTGGCGAACGAGTGTCCACATCCCGCTTTCCAGCAATACATCAATAATCTGTTCCCTTGTCAAATTCGCCGGATCCCCAACTTTGTATTCCAGGTACTCATCTTTTTCAGCAGCATCAACCACCACTTCAAGAATTTTTCTGCGCTCACCACGGGTCACCGCACTAACGGTTCCTGAAACGGGTGAGGTAAACTTGATTTGGGGATTTCTCTTATCAAAAAACAGCGGTGTGCCAACATTGACTTTATCACCTGGTTTGACGTTGAGTTTGGGCAGGATGCCGACAAAATCCGTGGGCTTAAGTGCATAGGACGAAGATCTGTCCACCTTCATGTAAATTTTATCAGCTTTTCCTTCAAGATTAATATCCAGACCTTTCCTGATCCTGATAATTTCTGACATTTTAAGAATAGTGTTATTTAAAAAACTTGGACAAAAATAATTATTTTTACTTTTTATCTCCTGAAAATTTAAAAAAACAGCTTTAAAAATCTATAATTATATATTTATTGATATTTGCTTCTCAGATTTTTCAAAATTAACTATTAAAAACATAATCAGGAAAATGGCGTTAACTTATTAATTCATGTAAATAACAACCATATGTGCAGGACTGTTCATACAATAACAACCGTATTTCTCATCCTGCTTTTAAGCAGCAGAGTGGCCAATGCAGTGCTTCCCGCAGACTTCGGCGACTCGCCGATTGTGCCGGGTGTCTTTAAAAGTAATATCAAAACGGTGAATATTCATCGTGAAGGATGGAATCTCAGCTATCCGGTCATCGATCTCAACGGCCCGGTTAAGCTCATACTGAGTTTTGACGATCTTTCTTCTGAAATCAAGAATTACTATTACCGGATCGTCCTCTGTAATGCAGACTGGACGCCGTCTTCACTGAACGAGAATGAGTATCTTGAGGGCTATCTTCAGAATCAGATTTCTGATTATGAGCACTCATTTAATACCTATTTCAATTATATCCACTACAGCCTGAAACTTCCGAATAACGATGTGGGGTTCAAAGTATCAGGAAATTACGCCATTATATTATATTCGGATTATAATGAAGATGACACCGTTTTCATCAAGCGGTTTTTTGTGGCTGAGAAATTCGTTGATGTGAATGCCTCGATCCAGAGACCTTCGCTGTCTGTTTTCCGCGATGTAGGTCAGGAAGTCGATTTTACAGTCAGTTACGGTTCTTTCCCTATCAGGGATCCGTACAGTGAAGTAAAAATAACCATTCTTCAGAATGGACGGTGGGATAATGCAAACACCGGTCTCAAACCCTTTTACGACCGGGATGGCGTCCTCGATTATGATTATAACACGCAAAACGTTTTCTTGGGAGGGAACGAATTCAGGTGGTTTGACATGAAAAGCTTCCGGTATCAGTCTCCTTATATTAAAGATGTCGAATTCAAACAGGGCCACTTTTACGTTGACCTCTTTCCCGATCCGTTAAGAGGCGGAAAAATGTATTTTTATGAACAGGACCTGAACGGGAGATATTATATCGAAGTGCAGGAAGAAAACGATAACGACACGGATGCCGACTATGCGTATGTCAACTTCACACTTCCCATGGATCAGCTTCCCGACAGCAGCAGCGTTTATGTAATGGGAGACCTCACCAACTGGATCTATGATGACCAGAATAAAATGACCTACAATGCCGATTCATCAGCATATAAACTTACACTTTTGCTCAAGCAGGGCTATTATAATTATGAATACGGGGTAAAGAAGAAAGGAGCCGATACCGTCGATATCGACCTTACCGAGGGGAATCATTACGAAACGGAAAATGATTATATCATCCTGGTTTATTTCCATAGCACCACTTCTCGGCATGAGAGACTTATCGGATACCAGATTGCCAATTCGCTGAACCAGGACAAAGACAGAAATCGATAACATTGGCCTTTGCCTTAAAAACCCGGAGCCTGCCTGAATTTACATTCAATTAAACTGCCGCCGGCCATGATGCGGATTCATATTCATGGACCATCCGCAGTATTCAGAAACCTCCGTTCCGGGAAACCTTAGGCGACATATTGCCTACAGACCTATTTCGTCACTGATGGTTCTCATGGCATCGACCGATATCTGGATGAATTCATCGAGAGGAATGCCTATATTTTCACACTCCATAATATTTTCCCGTTTTACGGAGGCGGCAAAGGCTTTTTCAGTCATCCTTTTTTTTACCGATTTATATTTTATCGTGGCAATCTTCCTTTCAGGATAAACCAGCGTCGTAGCATAGATCAAACCGGTGATCGTCTCGCCTGCGGCAAGAGCATGCTGAAACTCGGTGGTCCGGTCCCTGCCTGTGGCTTCTTCATTGTGCATGCTTACCGCATCGATAATGTCCTCACCGATACCATTCTGTCGCAGGATATCCACGGAAACGACTCCGTGTGTTTTGGGATCGGCATGGGTTATTTCCACATCGATATCATGGAGTAATCCGGCAAGTCCGAATTTCTCCACATCCCGGCCGAGACGTTTTGCCACAGCCCTTAATACCACTTCAGAAGAAAGTGAATGTACGATCATCTTATCACTTTTCACGTACTGTTTAAGCAAAGAAAGAGCTTCTTCCCTGTTCATCTTTTTTTAGCCGAAAATAGTAATTTTTTCTGACTGGACGCTTGAATGAAATTCATCATTACTGAAAAAACCAAGGTGTACAGGATTTTCCGAAAATATCCGAAAAATGATTAATTTTACCCCTCGAAAATATCAAAAACCATGACCATAAAAAAGGAAACTTCCATCGAGGATTTAGTAAATGCATTGCCCGCTGCCGTAAAATATCTGTCGGAAAAAGGCATTACATGTATCGATTGTGGCGAACCTGTCTGGGGAACCCTGGAAGAAGCAGCTGTTGAAAAAGGATTTGAGCCAGAGGATATTGAAAGTTTTGTCAGGGATCTTAACAGGCTTAAGGATCAGTTTGATAAATGATACATTCCGGCATCCATATCTTACTTTTCCGGTGAATACAGAAATAGACAAGAAACTAATTTCCTTCCTGTCCTCTGCCAGCGAAACGAATTACTTCAGATGACTGACAAACGCGGGGGAGATGATCATATCAGCTGCCGGGAATAAAGGGGAAACCCTGGAATATGAATATCATGATCCCAACCACCACGATAACCAGCAGAGTAAAGCCGAGCAATGGCTGATTGTGATCCTTACGATTCATCTCATCTGCCACCTGCGTCCAGAAGGAGGGCTTGCCGTCCTCTTTCAACCCGTATAAAGCAAAAAAGACATTCCCCAGGTAGCTAAGGATAACGGCAATCACCAGGCCTCCAAACAAAGCCATCCAGATGATGGTGAAAAAGAAGGCAATGGGAAGTTGCACAATCCTGCTTTTCAGATCCTTAATCTTTAATGAAATTTTTTCAAGTTCCGCCGTTCGTTTGCTTTTCCAGGTTCCGAACTCGGCCTTCCTGTTCCTGACCCTGTTTTTCAGGCTCTCATTTACGGCCAGTTGCTGAGGATCCGTGGCATTCTTCAGCTTTTCAATTTCAGCGTTGAGTGAATCCTGATCCCGGAGATACAACTTCTCCAGCCGGTTCATCTCATCCAGCCCTTTCTGATAGTTCAGCTGAAGAGATTTCCTTCTCTGGTCGAGGGTCTTGATATTTGTGAAATCGCCGAAGACATTACCCGGAAAGTTCTTGTAATAGTTCAGCCGTTCCACCTGATTATCCATTTCCAGCCTCTGAATACCTCCCAAAGTCAAAGCGGCATGATGAATCCTGGCAATATGGGCATCGAGTATCACATTCTTCACATTCAGGGTGATATAAATCGCAAGACCCACAACAATTGCAGGTATAACGGCGAGAATGGCACCGAAAAATCCAGCCGGGACCAGGGCTAATAGATAACGCAGGAATTTTCTTCCGATCACCCCAAGGAATTTAATACTGCCGGGAATACGGGTATTGAAATCTTTGTCATGAACCATGTGAGGAGGCATCATGAGGGAGGCAAACAATAGTATTACGAGAACAAATAAAAGGATAAGCGATACAAATGTATTTATATTGATAGAAATCCCGAGGAGCGAAAATCCCGAACCCGGAATCCAGCCGAGCATATCGAGTACGATCTCGATGATGATACCGGCAAGCATTATGGTTATATAGGAAAGGACGGCCCGTAGCGCATTAAAACCACTGTTGAACCTGGATTTTACTTCACTGAAGCCGGTATTCCATCGTTTTTCAAACCGCATCGACGATATCTCGCCAAAAGCCCAGATCACAGGCAATACCGAGAATACCATACCGAAGGCGCCGATAACCGGTGATCCGATAAGAATGCCTGTGCCATAAAAAAGCAACAGAATGAATACCGACCATACGGCTCCCCGTAACGAAACTCTGTAAAAATTTGCATTAACGCTCATCCCCACATTCCGGTATGTTATCCGGTAAATCCACCAGGGCCATTGGATGCCATAATGAAGGATCATCTTGTAGAGGAACACCAGGGGTGGTATGAAAAGTTTCAGGAACCAGATGAAAGCATGAATGATCCAGAAAAGGATGGTTTTGATGAGCAGCAGAATATCGATAAAAATGATGAAGAGCACAAAAATCCCGTTGAGTATCCATACCACAAGATCGTAAAGAAAACCGAAAAGCATCAGGATCCATCTGAACAGCAACCAGAATCCACCTCTGGCTTCGAGATACTGATCGCTTTTTGCCATGCCGAAAAGGTAGGCAGGCTTTTCCCCGGTAATCGTAAAATGGAGATAGGACAGGACAAGAAAACTGAATGCCAGGGCGGGATATAAAGGAATAACTTTTAAAAGAAGAAACATTACAAAAGCCGAAAGCACGAGAGCGATCAGCTTCTTAATGTAGATGGAAACCTTGTCCATATAGGGAAATTTTGTGGTCTGTATTTAAAAACAAGTTTATGGATTTTTTTTGTAAAATCCTATCCTCAACCACCAATGGGGTTTACAGCCTGATCCCCTCCCGGCAGGTCTATATTCATTGAAGATCCTTACGCTGAACACTTGACGATTCTTCAGCGGCAAAATATTATCACCCGCTATTTTTAGTGATATCGGCCTTCAAGCAGGTAATGCTTCACATAATCAGGAACACCCTCAGCCAGCGGCCTGAACCTTCCGGTGTACCCTGTGTCACGGAGTTTTGTCATCACGGCCTGCGTAAAATACTGGTATGTATCACGGATATCCTCAGGGGTATCGATATATTCAATTACCGGCTCCCTTCCCATGGCTTTGAAGGTCTGGGTTACCAGCTCATTAAAAGTTTCCGCCTGACCTGTGCCCAGGTTATAGATCCCGGAAGCCTTTCTGTTCAGCATAAAATAGTACATGACATCAACGACATCTTTCACATAAATAAAGTCGCGCAATTGTTCGCCGTCCTGGAAGTCAGGACGATGGGACCGGAAAAGTTTCATCTTTCCCGTCAGGCTGATCTGTCGAAAAGCATGCAATACAACCGATGCCATTCTGCCTTTGTGGTATTCATTCGGGCCATAGACATTGAAGAATTTCAGCCCTGCCCAGAAAGAGGGCCCGCGATCCTGTTTTAGCACCCACTTGTCGAATTCATTTTTTGATCTTCCATAAGGATTCAGGGGTTGAAGTTCGGGAATGACGGAATGATCATCCACATAGCCTTTCTCCCCGGCACCATAAGTGGCTGCCGAAGAGGCATATACCAGAGGAATGCCGAATTCAGTACATTGTTTCCAGACGTCTACGGAATAATCCAGGTTGAGTTCCCTGAATACCTCCCAGTTGAATTCAGTGGTATCGGTACGGGCTCCAAGGTGAAATACAAACTGCACCCCGGCCTGATTTTCCCTTAGCCAGGCAATGAAGTCACGCCGGTCAACTTTTTGAGTGAATACCTTGTTTTCGTAATTCGGCCGTTTAGCATCCCTGCTGAAATCATCGACAAGGATGATATCCCTGTAATTTTCCGCATTCAGCCTGGCAAGAAGATTACTGCCAATGAATCCGGCTGCTCCTGTAATGACGATCATTTGTATAGTTAAGTTAATGAGTGCTGCCCGGTCTTCCATTCCCGGATCTATAGTTTTCCGGTTCAGCTAGACAAAAAAGGCGTTATTTTTATAATCGAAAAGTCCTTTTTCTTTCCCTTTTTCAAACAGAAAGGTGATGGCTTTCCTCCCTTTATCACCGAGCTGTACCGAATAATCATTCACATACAGATCAATATGTTTCCGGATAACTTCTCCGGTGAGATCCTGGGCATGTTTTTTAACAAACTTTTCCGACGCTGTGGGGTTGGCCATCGCAAATTCAACACTTGCCCGCATAAGCCTGTCTGCCAGATGAATAATATCAGGCTTTAACTCACGCTTAATGATGATTCCTCCGAGGGGTACGGGAACCTTAAACCGTTCTTCCCAGGTTTCTCCAAGGTCGGCCACTTTTCTGAGCCCCTTTTTCTGATAAGTAAACCTCGTTTCATGAATGATCAGCCCGGCATCTACTTCGTTACTCAGAATGGCTTCTTCGATATCGGAAAACAGGTATTCCGATTTTTCTTTTACCGGGGGAAACAGAATTTCAAGGAGGTAGTTGGCTGTGGTATGAATACCAGGAATGGCCATATGCACATCGCATATTTCATCCGGAAATATTTTCCGTCTGCTGATGATCAGCGGGCCATTCTGATAGCCTACTGCACTTCCGGCGTTCAGGATCAGAAACTTGTCTGAGACAGCCGGATAAGCGGCAAAGCTAATTTTAGACATATCCAGTTCACCTTCCAAAATCATCAGGTTCAGCTGTTCTATATCAGCCATGATCACATCGATCTCCAGACCCCCGGTGTCAAGTCTTCCGTTCACGAGGGCGTCAAACATAAATGTATCATTGGGGCAGGTTGAAAAACCAAGCCGGATCTTATCCATGAAGTTCTGTTATTAAACGTTCCAGTTGTCTGGCCATACGGGTCAATGCCATATTTATTTCCCAATGGTCACGGTTCCTTGGTTCCACCAGGTTCGAAACCGTTCTCAACTGCACAAAATTAAGATTTTGTTGCTTGCAAACATAAAAAAAAGCAGCTCCTTCCATGCTTTCGACATCCGGATCATATCTTTCCCGCATTGCCTGTATTGAATCAACGGTACCGGATACTGTATTCAGGGTAATGCCTTTTACGGCTGTGATCTCCTGAAGGCAATCAACGGCAGGCCCCGGATTGTCGTCCATCCACCCCGCCATCCAGGAATCAGCCGGAGGATACAAACCCAGCGTACCTGCCGGTAGAAAACCTTCAGGACTCCCGGCGCCCAGATCAGCGAAACGGTCCTGTTCCACCCTCAGCGTTGTACCCGAAGTGTACACCGACCGGTAAGAACCACAGATGCCGGAAAGAATGGCAAGATCATATTTAGTGGAGGTAAGACGCTGTGAAAGCCGAAAGATCATGGCAGGAGTCCCGGCGCCCGGGACGAGGAAATCCGTCATTACATGTACCCCAAAATGCCCGGGAAAGTTGCGGGTTTAAACTTTTTAGGTGTGGAAATGTTTTGCTGATACCTGAATATTCGGAAGCTGAAGGGATGACAATAAGTATCTTCATACCGGTAAAAGTAAAGTCATGTTAACGGAACATAAAATTATATTACAGCAAAATGCAACCACCGGTCTGATGGATAGGACATAATGCAGTGTAATTCATATCTTTATTGAAAATCAGTCAAAAATAACACTAAAAACGCTTAATTTGTAAAAGAATTACGGGGTATTCATCCCTGACCGGTTCATTTCGGCGAAAATCCTGCCGGAATCCTGTCAGCGGGTTCCCGGTTAAACAAAACGATGTTATGATATTCATCACCCGGAGGGAACGGTTCAGCGCCGCGCACCGGCTTTATAATAAAGACTGGTCCGACAGCAAAAATTTTGAAGTATATGGAGCCTGCTCAAATCCGAACTGGCACGGCCATAATTATATTCTTAAGATAACTGTAAAAGGCGAAATAAACCCTGAGATCGGCTATCTTTGTGACCTCAAAATTCTGAGCGGGATGATCAGGGAAGCTGTAATAGATAAACTTGACCATAAAAATATCAACCTCGAGGTGGATTTCATGCAGGGGAAAAAAGTTTCAACCGAAAATCTGGCTGTAGGAATCTGGGAACAACTTGATCCCCTGATCCGGAAGATGAATATTGAACTTCATTCTGTATACCTGGAGGAAACGGAAAATAATTTTGTTGAATATTTCGGTAATTAGAGGCGTTATATGGATATAGAAAAGAAAAACCAAGGACCTGAACGGTGAAAATGGCTACCAGCGTGTTGACCGGTATGATGAGGAACAAACCGGCAGGCTGAGTGAAAACTACAGAAGCATCCTCGAGATTATCGGCGAGGATCTTTCCCGTGACGGCCTGCTAAAAACCCCGGAACGTGTTGCCAAAGCCATGCAATTCCTCACCAATGGCTACGGGATTGACCCGGCTGAGATTCTCAAATCGGCCATGTTCAAGGAAGATTACCAGCAAATGGTGATCGTGAAAGACATTGAAGTGTACTCACTTTGTGAACATCATTTGCTGCCGTTTTTCGGCAAGGCCCACATAGCATACATACCGAACGGTTACATTACCGGACTCAGTAAAATTGCCCGGATTACGGAAGCTTTCTCCCGGCGTCTCCAGGTACAGGAGCGGCTTACCGTTCAGATCCGGGACTGTATTCAGGAAACCCTGAACCCGTTAGGTGTGGCCGTGGTTATCGAAGCCAGACATCTGTGCATGATTATGCGTGGAATTCAGAAGCAGAATTCCATCACCACTACCTCAGCGTTTACCGGGGAGTTCCTCGATAATGCGAGAACAAGAGAGGAATTTATACACCTCATTGGTTCGCACCTGATTTAGCTTTCAATTAGCATATTCTCAACCTGCCGTGCTTTCGATTTATACAAAGTTTACAATGAAAAGTTAGTTTTTAATACATATCTCACTATTTTTGTCAAATATTTCACAACGATTTATGAACGCATATGTTTTTCCCGGTCAGGGAGCCCAGTTCGTAGGAATGGGAAAGGATCTTTATGACAGCAACGAGACTGCCAGGGCATTTTTCGACAAGGCTGATGATATCCTTGGTTTCCGTATCACGAAGCTGATGTTCGAAGGGACAGATGAGGATCTTCGTCAGACCCGTGTGACCCAGCCTGCCATCTTTCTTCATTCGGTTATCCTGGCTATGACCCTGGGTACCGCTTTTCATCCTGACATGGTTGCCGGGCATTCCCTTGGTGAATTTTCAGCCCTCGTAGCTAACGGGGCATTGAGTTTTGAAGACGGGTTGAAGCTCGTGTCTAAAAGAGCCCTTGCCATGCAGAAAGCCTGTGAGAAAGAACCGTCAACCATGGCTGCCATTCTCGGACTCGAAGATGCAGTAGTTGAAGAGGTCTGTTCCTCCATCGATGAAATAGTAGTACCGGCCAATTACAACAGTCCGGGGCAAATCGTGATTTCAGGCTCGCTGAAAGGCATCGATCTGGCTGTTGAAAAACTGACCGAAAAGGGAGCGAAAAGAGCCATAAAGCTTTCTGTTGGAGGAGCTTTTCATTCTCCCCTTATGGAACCCGCAAAAGTTGAGCTGGCCGCAGCCATTCATTCCACCCCCTTCTCAGTACCTGTTTGTCCTGTATATCAGAATGTCAACGCCAGACCTTCCACAGATCCGGATATCATCAGGAAGAACCTTGTTGACCAGCTGACATCACCTGTAAGATGGACACAGACCGTCATGAACATGATCAGTGACGGGGCAACTTCATTCACCGAATCAGGGCCGGGAAATGTATTGCAGGGTCTGATCAAAAAGATCGATCGTACCATGACGACTATGAGTGCATGAACATGCGCCCTGTAGTTTGCGTGTCAGGGGCTTTAGAGCCCTTTTTTTTTAACCAGTAATTCGCTGTTTATGAAAGTTCTAAAATTCGGAGGCTCATCGGTTGGCTCACCTGAAGCCATTCTGAAGGTGAAAAAGATCGTGGAATCACAGGAAAGACCATGTCTGGTTGTCGTCTCTGCTTTCAAAGGCGTCACAGATCAGATCATCATGATCAGCGAGATGGCCCGTGCCCGGAATGAAGAATACGCCCGCGAAATTGAGGATATCCGGGTCCGTCATCATGAAGTGGTCGAGAAACTGATCAGTGGGAAAAAGAGAGAAATCGTCGATTCATACGTCAACCACCTGCTGAATGAATTCAAAGACCTCTTGTATGGCATTTTCCTGGTTGGTGACCTCACTCCTAAAACGCGCGACCACCTGCTGAGTTTCGGCGAAAGGCTTTCGTCCTTTATAATTACCAATGTTCTCGAATCAGCTACCTGTGTGGATATGCGTCACTTTATCAGAACCGACAGCAATTTCGGCAGTGCGCAGGTCGATTTTGAGGTGACTAACCATACCATCCGGGAGATGATGCTGACCCAGAGCGGAATTACGGTGGTACCCGGATTTATCGCTGCCAATGAAACCGGTGATATCACAACCCTCGGGCGCGGGGGCTCAGATTATACAGCAGCCATCATCGCCGGCGCTGCTGATGCTGAAGTCCTGGAAATATGGACCGACGTGGATGGATTCATGACCGCTGATCCGCGGAAAGTCAGCAAGGCCTACGTTATTGAAAAGCTCAGCTATTCAGAAGCCCTCGAACTTTCTCACTTTGGGGCCAAGGTTTTGTATACTCCCACCCTTCACCCCGCCTATCAGAAGAATATCCCGATATGGATCAAAAATACCTTTAATACGGATTCGCCGGGCACACTGATCTCCAGTGAAGGCGGCAACTCCACGGAAAGTCCCATCAAAGGAATCTCTTCCATCGACAGGATAGACCTGGTTACCCTTCAGGGCAGCGGACTTCCCGGTGTAACCGGAATCTCAATGCGCCTGTTTTCCGCCCTGGCCCGCAAAGATGTCAATATCATCCTAATCACCCAGGCATCATCGGAATATTCCATCAGCTTTGCCATCTCTCCGGAAGATACCCCGAGGGCCCTGGACTCACTCAGGCAGGAATTTCACCTCGAAGTGGAAATCAAAAATATCATTGAGATCTCCGTTGAAAAAGAATTGTCCATCATTGCTATTGTGGGGGAGAAGATGAGAAATACTCCCGGGATATCGGCCAACCTTTTTACCTCCCTGGGAAGGAACGGTATATCCGTTATTGCCACTGCCCAGGGATCATCTGAGCTGAACATATCGGTGGTTATCAGAAAGGATCTGCTGAAGAAGGCACTGAATGTCATTCACGAGGGATTTTTCCTCTCCCATTACAAGGAACTGCATCTTTACCTTGTAGGAACAGGAAATGTTGGTCGTGACCTGCTTTCACAGATCCAGGCCCAGCAGGAGTATCTCATGAAGGAACATAACCTGAAAATTAATGTGACGGGTATTGCCAATTCGCGAAAGATGATCATCGACGGTGAAGGAATTGACCTGTCCGATTATCAGCAAAAACTCAGCGAAGGCACCAAAATGGAACTCTGTGATTTCATCGCCACGATCGGTGAACTGAACCTGAGAAACCCCGTCTTCATAGACTGTACGGCCAGCAATGATGTAGCCGGTCTGTACGGTCACCTTTTTGATCATTACGTGTCCGTTGTCACAGCGAATAAAATAGCCTGCTCGTCATCTTACGCTACCTATCGTGAGCTGAAACAGAATGCCAGGAAAAAAGGGGTCCGGTTCATTTTTGAGACCAATGTCGGGGCCGGGCTTCCCATCATCAACACCATCAACGATCTGATCAGGAGCGGCGACCGTATCCTGGCTCTCGAAGCCGTCCTTTCCGGCACACTGAACTTCATCTTCAACACTCTCAGCAGCGAGGTGCCACTGAGCCGGGCGGTTGAACTCGCACGTGAAAAAGGTTTCTCGGAACCTGACCCGAGAATCGACCTCAGCGGAACCGATGTCATGCGTAAACTACTCATCCTGTCGAGAGAATCGGGGTATACCCTGGAAGAATCCCAGATCGAGATGAAGCGCTTCCTACCTGATTCATGTTTTGCCGGGAATATTGAAGATTTCTGGGAAGAGATCCGGAAACTGGATGATTCTTTTGAAGCATCCCGGAAGAAGCTGGAGGCAAATGGTAAACGATGGCGATTTGTAGCGATCCTGGAAAACGGAAAAGGACGGGTTGAACTTCTCGAAGTAGACAAGTCTCATCCGGCTTTTGAACTGGCCGACAGTAATAATATTATCCTCATCACTACGGAGCGCTACCATGAACAGCCCATGGTGATCCGGGGTTATGGCGCCGGTGCTGCCGTTACGGCTGCCGGCGTATTTGCTGATATCATACGCGTGGCCAACCTTTAAACTTGTCTTATGATACAGAGCGTCATATTTGATATGGACGGATTGTTGATCGATACCGAACCCTTCTGGCAGGAAACGGAAAAAATGGTATTTGGGAAACGTGGCATTACCATCACCCCTGAGATGCAGCGGGCGACACTCGGACTGCGTACTGACGAACAGATCCGTTACTGGTACAACCGCTATCCATGGCCTGATCCCGACTTTAAAAGCATGGAAAATGAGTATGATGATCTGGTCCTGGGATTTTTTAAAGACGGCGCTAAACTAATGGAGGGAGCTGAATATATCCTCAACCTGTTTTCTTCCAGCGGACTTAAAATGGCTCTTGCCTCATCTTCATCCATGCTGCTGATCGATACTTTTGTCGACCGCTTCCACCTGAGGAAATATTTCGATCTGCTGTATTCTGCTGAGCATGAAGATCATGGCAAACCGCATCCGGCTGTGTACTTGTCCACCGCTGCCCTTCTCAGTACGCATCCCTCAAGGTGCCTGGCCTTTGAGGATTCCCTGATCGGGCTTATTGCCGCCAGGGCAGCAATGATGCAGGTGGTGGCTGTGCCCGACGACGATCACTTCGATGACCCGGGATATGGACTGGCTCACATCAAGCTAAAGAACCTGCTCGAATTTGATCTTACTCTCTTAGATGTCCTTGACGGACTATACGATAAATAACTGACCTATGAAAAAATCTGTGCGGGTATTCGCTCCCGCTACCATCTCAAATGTTGGCCCGGGTTTCGACCTGATGGGTTTTGCGATTGATCAGCCGGGCGATATCCTGCGTGTGGAGGAGAATGATTCAGGGAAAATCAACATAATAAATCAGGCCGGATGCTGCCTGCCCACCGATCCGGAAAAAAATGTAGCTTCCGTGGCTGTGAGAGCACTTCTTGATGATCTCCACTCCAGTAAAGGCTTTGACCTGGTCTTCGAACAGAAAATCAATCCCGGCTCTGGCATCGGCTCGAGTGCGGCAAGCTGTGCCGCAGCAGTATTCGGCGTCAATGAACTTCTTGGACGGCCTCTGAGCATCTATGAGCTCATCCCTCCTGCCTTGAAGGGTGAATTCATCGCAAGTGGAAGTATTCATGCCGACAATATCGCTCCTGCCCTGCTGGGCGGTTTTGTCCTGATCAGGGATTACGACCCGATCGATGTGATCAGTCTGAAAGCTCCTGAATCTCTGGTTTGTACAGTAGTACACCCCGACATTGAGATAAAAACATCGGAAAGCCGGCGCCTGATCCCTACAGAAATGCCCCTGAGAAAAACCCTGCAGCAGTGTGGAAATATCGCAGGACTGATAGCTGGTATCACCACTTCCGATTATAAGCTTATCGGCAGGTCACTCGAAGATGTTATTGCAGAACCTGTGCGGGCCTGCCAGATACCCGGATACGCCGACCTGAAAAAGAAGGTCATCGACGCCGGTGCCCTGGGAGCCAATATTTCCGGCTCAGGGCCCTCTGTATTTGCTTTCAGCCAGGACTTCACTCTGGCCAACAAGCTGGCCGGTCTGATGCATGCCTTTTTTAATGAGCTGAATATCAGTAACCGGACCTATGTCTCACTGATTTCACCATACGGAACCCGTCTTCTGGATTCCTGATAAAAAATAAGTCTGACCGAAAAGAAAAAGATCCGGCATGAAATATTACAGTACATACGACCGAAATCTGAAAGTCGGGCTGCAGGAAGCAGTCTTCAAGGGACTCGCCAGGGACGGCGGATTGTATATGCCTGAAGCCCTACCCCATGTACCCGGGAAATTTCTGGAGCAGATCGACGGTCATGATCTTCAGGATATCGCTGTATTCCTGAGCAAGCTTCTCTTCGGTGAAGATATTGACGAAACAGATCTCGTGGAGATAGCCTCCGGTGCTGTGAATTTTACCACACCACTGGTACAGGTATCAGAAAAAATCAGTACCCTCGAACTGTTCCACGGACCTACCCTGGCCTTTAAGGATATCGGAGCACGGTTCATGGCCCGGATGCTCGGATATTTCACACGAGACTACGACCGTGAAATTCATGTCCTTGTCGCCACTTCAGGTGACACCGGCAGCGCTGTGGCAAATGGATTTCTCGGTGTGCACGGCGTCAGGGTTCATATCCTCTACCCGAAAGGACTGGTAAGCCGTGTACAGGAAAAACAATTCACCACCCTCGGGGAAAACATTACTGCCCTGGAAATTGACGGTAGTTTCGACGATTGCCAGAAATTGGTAAAGACAGCTTTCTCCGATAAAACACTTCCTGAAAAGCTGACCCTTACTTCGGCCAATTCCATAAACCTGGCAAGGCTTCTGCCGCAAACATTTTACTATTTCGATGCCTGGCGGCAGCTTACCATGAAAACGAACCTTGTTTTCTGCGTTCCCAGCGGTAATTTCGGCAACCTCACCGCCGGACTTATTGCAGCAAGGATGGGCCTTCCTGTTTCACACTTCATAGCTGCAACCAACGTCAACGACATTGTCCCGGAATACCTCCGGACCGGAATATTCAAACCACGGCCATCAGTTGCTACGGTCGCTAACGCCATGGACGTTGGGAATCCTTCAAATTTCGCACGCATCCTTGACCTTTTCGATCATTCCCATTCTGCCATTGCCGATGCCATCAGCGGCTTTGCCTGTACCGACGACCAGATCAGAGAGACCATAGGGAGAGTAAGAAAAGAAACCGGATATTTACCCGATCCACACGGCGCCTCCGGGTACCTGGCTGCAGAGCATTACCTGGCAAACCACCCCGAAGCCAATATCATCTTCCTCGAAACGGCACATCCTGCCAAATTCATGGAAACGGTCTCAGAATCAACCGGTGAGAAGATCGCCATGCCTGAAAAACTTAAAAAATTTGAAGACCGGGAAAAGAAGACTATATTGTTGTCACACAAATATGAGGATTTCAAAGCTTACCTCATGAGCCTGATCCGGAATTAACCCGCAGAACTATGAAACGAAAATATGTTTACCTTCTTCTGATTTCAATCTTTCTGTTCCCTGCATGTACAAAACACAGCAGAAATATTACGGACAACAACAGCAGGCTTTGGTATACATACCCAGCTAAGTACTGGAACAGCCAGGCATTGCATATTGGTAACGGTTATATGGGGGCTACCTTTTTCGGTGGTATTCAGCATGAAGTCATCACTTTTACCGAAGCCAGCATGTGGACAGGCGAACCTGCAGAAGGAGATTGGGAAAAGGACGGGGTAAATCCCAAAGCCCGGGAAGTGCTTCCAATTATCCGAAACGCGATAGTAAATGGCAAGACGCACCTGGCCGACAGTCTCGTTCAAAACGATTTCTTCGGGAAGTCAGATATATTCGGCTATTTTACCAGTATCGGAGAACTGAACCTCGATTTTTTGGGACAGGATGATACGGCCACAAACTATGTCCGTGAGCTCGACCTCGCCAATTCACTCGGGAAAATCAGCTATACTTCCGGCGGAGTAACCTACCGGAGGGAATATTTCTGTTCTTACCCCGACCGGGTGGTCGCCTTAAAGTTCTCTTCGGATAAGCCGGGCAGTATCAGTTTTGACCTTGGCATTCACATTATCCAGGATTCATCTGTTACGGTCATTAACGGTAACACACTTGAGGTAAAAGGCCTTATCGATGGAAATCATCGGCCGTTTGATGTCCTCCTGACCGTAAAAAATACAGGGGGCTCTGTCGGCATGCATGATGGAAAACTTGCCGTTCGCAATGCCGGCTCAGCCGTGATTTATTTCACCGCCGCCACAAATTACAAGATGGCTTATCCTGATTATACCGGCGAGGATCCTGTTAGTGTAAACCAAAGGATCATGAAAAATGTGATCTCACAGGATTATGAATCCCTGAAAAAGAAACACATCAGTGATTACAAATCCCTGTTTGACAGGGTTAAGTTACAAATCAGCGGCAACGCCGAAGTAGAAAGTCTGCCGGTAAATGAACGGTATCAGCGTCTTAAAGCCGGAGGGAGCGATCCGGGATATAAGGTACTGGCTTTTAATCTTGGCCGGTATATGATCATCAGTTCCTCCAGGCCGGGAACGCTGCCGGCTAACCTCCAGGGAGTCTGGAACAACTTTAAGTCTGCCCCGTGGGCCGGCAACTACCAGAGCAATATCAATTTGCAGGAGATATACTGGTCATGTGGTCCTGTTAATCTCCCCGAATGCCAGCAGGCGTATATCGACTGGATTAAAGACCTGGCAGTTCCGGGGCATGAGATTGCACGGCTTTGTTACGGTACCGACGGATGGGTCAGCCATACGACCGGAAACATCTGGGGACATGCTGCACCAGAGGGAGGCATCAGGTACGGGATGTACGCTGTTGGCGCTGCATGGCACTGTCAACATGTCTGGGAACAGTTTGCCTTTACTCAGGACACAGCCTATCTGAGAAAAGAAGCCTATCCCCTGCTCAGGGATGCCTCGGTCTTCTGGCTTGAAAATCTGGTCCCTTTCCATGGATACCTCATCAGTGCTCCTGCCGTTTCAGCCGAACACGGGGCATTATTGACCAAACACGGGCTGGACCCTGCCTTTCATGATAATCGCAGTCAGGATTACCGGTATAACATTCCGGGAGTCTACCAGGATGTTGAGATGATTCACGAGCTCTTTACCAATACGGCACAAGCTGCTTCAATCATGGGAGACCAAACATTTGCAGATTCCCTGCTAAGGGTCAGGGATAAGCTTCTTCCCTTAAAAATCGGGAAATACGGTCAGCTTCAGGAGTGGTACGAAGATATCGACAGCCCGGAATGCCATCACAGGCATATAGCCCACCTGTTTGCCGTTTACCCGGGAACCATGATCTCACCCTCAACTACGCCTGAGCTGGCTAAAGCTGCAGAAACCGCTTTAAATTTCCGCGGCGACGGCCGTTTTCCGGAACAGGAATCGGTGTCGGGCGGTAACTGGGCCAGGGCTCACCGTATGTGGTGCTGGACCAGGCTCCTGGACGGCGACAGGGCTGATTCGATCATGACAGGCCTGCTCACGGAAGAAGGGTTTGAAAATGTGCTGACATTTCAGCATATTGGATACGACTGGGGAAGACCGGAATATTACAATGAAGGAGACAGTATTTACTGTCATTTTCAGCTGGATGCTTCCGCCTCCCTGCCGGGCTGTATCGCTGAAATGCTGCTCCAGTCGCAACATGGTGATATACGCCTGTTACCTGCTCTTCCCGGAGAATTCGGCACAGGTGAAGTCAAAGGACTTAAGGCAAGAGGAAATTATACGGTGAACATAACCTGGAAAAACGGCGAACTCGTCCACGCCGACATCATCTGTCCTGAAAAAAGTCCGGTGCCCGCGATCTGGGTTAAAAACAAACCGGTTGACCCGGCTAAGTCTGACAAAATTGAAATAATAAAAATGTAACCGGAGATCTGATGTGTCACCAGATTTTCGTAGACAGAAAAGAACACTTATTTTTGTATACTTAACAATCTGTTCATTACTATCATGAAAATAACATCAGTAATATTCGCAGCTACCCTGTTATTGTTTACAGGGATCACATCTGCCAGTGCCCAGGAAACTAAAACCGAAGTAAAAATCGACCCTGCTTACGGGAAACTGGAGACCGTGCACAGTGCAGCTATGAACCGGGACCTTCCGGTGTTGGTGTTTCTTCCTTCAGATTACGCCACTAGCGACAACTCCTATCCTGTCATCTATTTTCTGCACGGCACCAATAATCAGCCGTTAACTGAGAAAGGGTTGCGAACCCTCTATAACCCGGGATTGAAAATAAAGGAGATGACCGATATTTTTCATGTGATCATTGTTACTCCCATCGTTGGCAACAGCTACTATATGGACTCACCAGTAAAACCGGAGAACCGGTTTGCCACGTATGTTGGAAAAGAAGTGCCTGCTTTTATAGATACGCATTACCGCACTCAGAAGAACCGCGACGGTCGTATCCTGGCCGGCTTCAGCATGGGTGGATATGGAGCCGTAAGCCTGTTGTGCCGTTATCCCGACGATTTTTCCGTAGCATTGGAACGGTCGGGCGTGCTTAACCTGGCAACTTCAATCGAAGACCTGGACTGGGACAATACGGGTGAGCTTGATGATATTTTGGGAAACTACTGGACTAACAGAGAAAATTATCACCTCAACAGCTGCTTCAACCTTATCAATCATATACGCAACCGGAAAGATGTGGCCATTGTCATGGAGATCGGACGCGACGATTTCCTGTATAAGACCAACTTTGATTTCCATGAACGGCTTGTCAACCTGGGCTTTAAACACATCTATGCTGAGTACCCGGGTGGCCATTATCTTGACAGCAATGTACTGATGAGCCTGTTCAGCCAGCTACAGTATTTCAGGCCGACAATGAAGAACTGATACAATAAAGGGAACCTGCGAAGTCAGCGTGAACAATCCCTTACTGATCTTCCCTGAGGGCCAGTGAGCAGAAATTGAAAAGGATTTCCCGGGAATCTGTCAGAAAATGTCAGACTTCTTTAACACATAATACATTGTTAAACAGGTATTTATAAAGTTTTGCAGCCTTTGCTTCAGTGGGAAAAGCAAACCTGTTGTCCTGCTGAAAAAATGATTTCCTCATACACAGTCCGTATTTACAATACATCAGAAACACAGATGCAGTACATGATGATCGGGATATAAACCGATCCACGGGATCAATAATTAACCGTTGCGGGGGATTCCGTGTGGAACACCTTCTTCTGACCATGTAATGAATTATTTGTCAATATTTTGTAAAACATGTACCTTTTTAAAAAAAAACATTTTAAAACATGTTTTCAAATATTGAATATTTCTAAATTGCACTAAACCAAAAACATAACCAACCTAAGATGCGAATACTTGTTTTTACAGGATTGGTATTAGTGCTAATCCTGATATCCTGTAAAAAGGACAAAGACACCGGTACGACTCTGACACCGGATCAAGAGCGCATGCAACAAGCTGTGGTTGATCTCCAGAAGACTTCCTTTGATAAATGGGAACAGTGGAACAGTTCTCTCGATTCACTGGCCGCCATGGATTCCCTTCAAAAGATCATTGAGCAGAGTCCTGATGTTGAGTGGGCCTCCAGAAGCATTCAGGGCATTATGATTCAGTATAAGAGCGGCATCAGGGGTGGAATTTTTCTCAACCCAAGAAGGGAAATGAGCAATTCCCCGGTCATTATGGGATTAAGGAAAACGGAAACGACCACGATTCCATTAAAAAGTACCGGCATCATGAACAGGACACCTGCAGAACCGAGAACAGCCATACTCTGTCCACCTTATAACCAGTTCAGTTTAGATGTGGATGGTCTCGTTGAGGCAGTCGATGGTTACTATAAAAGGATAGACCTTTGGGAACCTGAATTGTATTATGCCGGAAATGCCAGCGTAGAAAAATTCACCTTCCTCGAAAATTACGGCGTAGTCGATATTTATACGCATGGTGCAGCCTGGCCCGATGAGGATCATATTGATGAAGTCTATATACTCACAGGGGAAACCGTCAATGATTTCACGTCATCCCGTTATTGGAAGTATATCAATACCGGGGATATTCCGTTGATCTTCGGCTTTTCAAATAACTACTATTTTTTAAGCCCTGAATTCATTGTGAAGTATAATAATTTCGAAAAGGACTCGACACTGATATACGGTGGATTTTGTTTCAGCGGGCTCGGTTCATGGCATACCAAAATATTGGCTGCTAAAGCGGGTGGTTATTTCTGCTATGACTGGTCGGTTATCAGTGACACTTCGGATATGTGGGAAAAAGATATACTGGACCATCTGACAGATAAACGGTATGGCGCACCCCTGACCTGTGGTGACTGGTTCTCTGTTACGCCCCTGAATACCTCCTACTTCGATGAAAGCCAGGGCAAATTAGTTTCGATAAAGTATTATGGTGATCGGGATTTGGCGCTATGGGAACCCGAAAATACTTACAATTATTTTTCATTTCTCTGGCAGATTAACGGATATTTCAGCAATGATCCTTCAACCGCGGTGAATTTTGGCGGCAATGTCAAATCAGGACCCGGGGTTATTATTAATAATGTATTCATGTCAACCGACATTGAAGACCAGGTTTATTCAGCTACCGGAGAAATCGTTATAGAAAGGAACGGAGAACTCTTCGCCTATTTTAATCCTGAAACGACAGGTATCGACAGTATCATCCTCGATTTGCACGAAAGGAGTATATATTACCCTGATCTCGATATGGAGATGAAGATTATCAACATTCCCAGGATCACATATGATGAGTCAATACCTGCTTCAGTTTATCAACTGGGAGGAACATCTGCCTGCGGGCATATTGTCAGGCTGACTTACAAAACCGGAGAAAATGTCCTGGAGACGTATGAATGTCCGAATGAGTGGTCCGATGTTATTAAGCTGTCACTAACCAAACTATAACATTCTCCCTTCGAATCATTCTCTGAACCTGTCTTTGAATAAACAGGTCAAATGCAATGCAAGGCACATCTTCATTCATCACAGATGACAAAGAGAGCTGATCAGGGTTGAATACCGGATGTTCTTTTTATTCTATTCAACGCATACTCCCTGGTCTGGTGCATAAATGCCTGTAACCGGATATCCAGGCTGGCATCTTCCTGACCGTCGAAAGCCACATTTTCCCAGGGAATACCATTATGATCGTTCCGGATATCGGTACTAAGGGAAGCCACCAGGGTTCCGGGCATACACGTGAAGGGCAGGATGTAGACGATACCGTCAACGCCTGATTCCGCCAGCTTCGCGGCCGACCCGACAGCAATAACGGGATCACCGTCATAATCCTTGTGAATATATGGTGCACTTTGGCAGATCATCTCTTCCAGTCCGACTTCGGTTCCCGAATCGACCATGTGGAGTACTTTTTTCCAGAGAGCGCCGGCAGTATACCGTTGTCCTGCCATCTGCACAGCTGCCTTGACCATTCCTGCCGGGTCTCTTTTCCACCGGCTGTCGCGCTGGTAACGGTAGGTAGAATAAATCGGCCATTCGCTGAACGGTCCCATGATGGTCTCTGCCCCCAGAGCCTCCAGCTTATCAACGATAAATCCGCTGCAGTAGGGATTATCGCGCATGAACGTCTCACCCAGGACAGCGATCAGTGGTTTTCTTTTCCCGTTGCTAACCGGGATCTCTGAGAATGCCATTCCGGCCTGTTCAATGACCGAGCTTAACTTCCCTGAACCCGATTCAACAGAGCGGATAACCATATCAAGCCAGTATTCATACACCTGGCGTGTCATACCAGGGATCAGTTCATACGGCTTTCTTTCCTGTAAAAATTTTTTCAGGATATCGACGGCCACAATACCTTTCCATGCATTGAGCCTGAATTTCCCGGTTTTCCCCGGAACCAGCTCAGCATATGAGTTATCATTGCTGGGAGTGATGATCTCGACATCGGTAAATCCGAGCCGGTCGAAAAGGATACGATGCAATTTGTTATATTCACCAAAACGGCAGGGCCCGTTATGATCGGGCATAAAGAAGGCCATCTTCTTCGGATCGGCACCGGGCTCAAGAATCTTTTTGATAAAGCTTCCCGTTGTACATATTAAGGGGAAACATTCCTGGCCGTTGGTCAGCTTCCTGGCCATCTGAATGTCTTCCGGTCCGGCCATCGGCAGAACCTCCGAATTGATGCCGCAAGACCTTGCTGCGGCAGCAAGAGCATGAACCGTATCACGTGCATAGGGAAAGTAGAGAACCCTGCCATCGAGTTTTGAAGCGGTATTCTTCCGGATGGTTTTTGAGCTCTGGTAATCGCTTTTTACCAGATTATATCCGTCAAGGCTGTCGAGAAAAGCTTCGATCCTGGTAATCAGCCCGGCATCTGCACTATGTTCATCCACCTCGAGGTGAAGCCACGGTTTGTCGTTCATTTCTTCCCTGACGAAATGGGTGATAAAGGAATCGGGGCCACAACGGAAATTGCCGATATACAGAGCATGCAGATTTTCATTCCTGGCAACGATCTTTGCCCCTGCCAGTATTCTCTGTCCGTTAGGCCAGTACATGGAATGGTAATCCTGAAAAACATCTTCCCCGTCCAGCGGGAGATAGTCGAGTGGAATGGGTATAGTATTTTTACTGATGAGTTTTTCCACCAGGCGTAGGTTCAGTAACGGGTCGGTTGTATTGTAAGGCCGTGCCTAAAAGAACCAGGGCCCTCTTGCCGGCAGGTAAGCCGGACATGACTTCCCTCCCCCTCTGTTTAACACGTTCTTCAAATGCGTCCTGAACGACCCGGGCTTTCCTGATGGCTTTAACCGTGGCTGATCTCGAAATCCCAAAGGTCTCCGAAACAAACCGGCCTAATTCCTCGTGGATCACACGGCTCCCATACCTGAAATGGAGGGCCGGCATCAGGAATTTCTTACGGTCCTGTTCATCCTTGAATGCTGCCTTCACCATAAAAGGATAAGTCTGGATCCATGGACAGTTGGGATTGTTTGTGGGATTATCGTCTTTGCCTTTCGTATTCACGATGAAAGGCATAAAGATGTAGTCGGCATTTTTCCTGAGCAGATCCAGGACATGACCATGAGCCAGTTCCACGGGCAGGCAGGTTTCAGATACCATAACCTCAATGGAATTTTTTACCAGTTTCTGATCGGAAGGACCGGAGAGCAGGACCCTGAATCCAAGTTCCCTGAAAAAGGTATTCCAGAAAGGAAATTCCTGGTAGAAAAGCATCAGCGAACGGGGAATGCCAATAGTCACTTTGTCACCGGCAGGCTCTTCGGAATAGTCTCCCAGCAGGAAGGAAAGTCTTTCTTCAAAATAATTGGGAATATCTTTGCCCTGCCCTTTCCGTTCCTCCTTTTCATATTTCTCGCACCTGCCCCCGTAATACAGGGCTTTTTTCTCCCCTTCAATCCTCACCCTCTGGATTTCACAATCATTTGTACACTCGCGGCAGGTAAAATTGTCGACTTTATATGAAGCAGTGCTCAGGTGAAATCCCCTGAAACGGGTTTTCTCATTTTTGGCCAGGGCATTCCTGGCCAGGATAGCTGCACCAATAGCGCCTGTGACATCAAAATGCGGCGGGATGATCATGGGTTTGCCCGTAACCTTCTCGAAGGCAGCTACCACCGACAGGTTATTCGTAACGCCGCCCTGGAAGAAGATACGTTCACCGATTTTTTTATCTCCGACCACTTTCTGCAGGTAATTCTGAACGATTGAATAAGCGAGGCCTCCAACCAGGTCGGATTTCTCCATACCCTTCTGCTGTTGGGCATTTAGGTCCGATTCCATAAATACAGTGCATCTGTCGCCCAACTGTACCGGATGTCCGGATGAAAGGGCCACATCACCGAATTCGCCGGTAATGCTGATACCAAGCTTCTCCGCCTGTTCCTCGAGAAAGGAGCCGGTGCCGGCAGCACAAACCTTATTCATTTCAAAGTCGACGATGACACCATGTTTTATGCTGATGTATTTCGAATCCTGGCCTCCGATCTCAAAGATGGTGTCGACTGTCGGGTCGTAAGCAATAGCAGCCGTGGCCTGTGCCGTGATCTCATTTCGTATCGTGTCGGCGCCGATGAAATCGCCGGTCAGGTAACGACCCGATCCGGTGGTACCGGCGGAACATACGGTTATTCTTTCCCCCACTTCTTCATAAATCTCACGAAGGCCGCGCTGAATGGCTTCTATCGGCCGGCTGGCTGTGGGAAGGTAACGCCGGGCCACCACATTATTGTCCTTGTCGATCAGAACCACGTTGGTGCTCAGTGAGCCTACATCGATCCCAAGTGAGACATCTGTCTTTTGACCCGACCCGGGCAATTTTACGGTTTCTTTAGAATACAGGGCTTTGGACCTGGTCAGTTTTTCGTGGTAAAGCCCTTCGGTTCTGGGATTCTGCAGATAGGCCTCCAGCTCTTTGATTCCATGGAAACTTTCCAGGTTTTTATTCTCTTTGAGTGTATGGAGCAGCGCTCCGATAGCCCCCATGGAAGCGTGCCATTGCGGGATGATCAGTTCGCCGTCCGAAAGTCCGAAGACTTCCGTAAAGGCTCTTACCATCCCCTTGTTGGCAGCCACCCCTCCCTGAAAAATAAAGGGGGCTGAAAAGATTTTACCCCTGCCCAGAGTACTTTTGAAATTCCTGGCCACCGCAAAGCAAAGACCGGCGACAATATCATGCAGCGGAGTGGCAATCTGCTGAAGATGGATCATATCGCTTTTTGCAAAGACGCTGCAACGGCCGGCAATCCTCGGTGGCTTTTCTGACCTGAGCGCCAGCTCTCCGAACTCATCCTCAATGGATACACCGATCCGCTTAGCCTGCTGATCAAGAAAAGAACCGGTTCCTGCAGCACATAAACTATTCAGGGAAAAATCGGAAAGCCTTGAGTGCCCGTTCATTTTCGCTTTCTCCATGAAGATAAGCTTCGAATCCTCCCCACCCATCTCGATGATGGTCCTTACTTCAGGGTAATATTCGGCAACAGATCCCGACTGGGCGATGATCTCATTGACAAAAGCGCCGCCGGTCAGCTTTGAAGCCTGAAGACCTCCGCTGCCGGTATAAGCCACCACCCCGATATTTTCGATACCGTATTCCTTAATGACGGATGAAAGAATATCATGCAAAACATGAAAAGGCCGTCCTTTGCACCATGTGTAGCGGTTCTCCAGGATCGTGCCGCCTTCATCCATGAGGATCGTGTTAACTGAAATTGAGCCAATATCGAGGCTGACATTGATCTTCATACCGGAGAAATTTTAGTTGCATAAAACATAGAAAAATCATCAATCTGTCAAATACGAAAAAACTATCCACCCGATAATCAAAAAATTCTCCTGCTCCAGGCTAGTATCTTGCTGAATATCCCGATCTAATATATTTATAATCCTTATCAATGTCAATTTTTTGAGGCAATATCGTCTTTTGCCGGTTCGATGCTTAGTACTGTCATGTAAAGCTATTTGCGAAAATACGATTGAAAAAATGTTGCCCCCGAATTGAACAATTTACCTGCGATGGACTTTTATTTACATTAAATATGCATTCACCAGTTGCATTTTGTGTGATAACACCAAAAAACACTACCGCTCCTTTTTTAGTGTAAACCAATGAAGATTAAAAATTAATGGGAAAATTTAATGCGTCAGGCTTGTTAACCCGGAAGGTACGTTGAATTGAAAACCAGGCCATTCAATATTATTCTGCTGACATTTTTCCACCTGCTGGTTTTTACTTACAGTGTAACGGTAAAAATCACCCATCATCATGCACTTCCGGTAAATAAAGAATTACATGAATCTTTGGTCCCTGTATTTAAAACTCAGAAAAGCCCATGCCTGATTTGTAAATTTGAGTTCGTTCCTTTCTTTATTGATGCATTACCCGACTTCAGCCAGCCCTGTAAACAACCGGCTGCAACATTCCGGCTTCCTGTATACCAATATCATAACAATACCCGACATTCCTGCTCAAACAGGGCTCCTCCCGAAATGATATGACCCGGGCTTTAATACATGATCATTCCTGTCTAGCCGTCGCTCAGTTGCAAAACTTCATCAAATCATTTCAGTTATGAATTTGAGAATACTACTACTTATTATTCTGATATCCTCTTTCACACGGGGATTGGAAGCATCAGCCATGGCATCTTTGAAAGGAAAAATAACCGATAAATCAAACAGTAATGCGATTCCCTTTGCAACGGTTTATTTTCCCGACCAAAAAATCGGCACTACTTCAGATATAAACGGAAATTATACTATCGATCATCTGCCAGCCAGCAAAATCCTGGTACAGGTCAGTTGTCTTGGATACCGGACCATTGTGGAAACTTTGGATCTTTCTCAAACCACCACCAGGAATTTTATCATGGAATACACGGCCACAGAGATGAATGAGGTGGTCGTCACGGGACTTTCAAAAGCTGCCGAACAAAAAAGAACCCCTACCCCCATCACCATTGTGCCCTCCTCTGTTCTGCTGCAGGAATCCTCAACAAATATTATCGATGCCATTGCCCGGCAGCCTGGCATTTCGCAGGTTACCACAGGCCCCGGGATTTCAAAACCGGTTATCCGTGGGCTCGGTTATAACCGGGTGGTTGTGGTTGCCGACGGTATCAGGCAGGAAGGCCAGCAATGGGGAGATGAGCATGGCATTGAAATCGATGAGTCAACCGTCAGCAGGGTTGAAATACTGAAAGGCCCTGCAAGCCTGGCTTATGGGTCCGATGCTCTGGCCGGAGTCGTTAACCTGATTTCGGCTCCAAGTCCGACTGAGGGTAATATAAAAGGACAGGTTATCAGTAACTACCAGTCGAACAACGGTCTGATGGCATACTCTGCCGACCTGGCCGGCAACCTGAAAGGCTTTACCTGGAACTTCCGTTACAGTAATAAAATGGCTCATGCCTATAAAAATAAATATGACGGTTATGTTTATAATTCGGGTTTCAGGGAACAGGCCGGCTATGGCATGATCGGCATTAACAGGGCATGGGGGTATTCTCATCTGATCGTCACGGCTTATCATTTAATGCCGGGAATTATTGAAGGTGAGAGAGACAGTCTTACCGGAGAGTTTGTCAAGCCGGTTGTTGCCGATAATAATTTAGTGTCTGACGTACCAGCCACTAACAGTGATTTTAAATCGTATATGCCCGGTGTGCCTTATCAGAATGTCAATCATTACAAAGCAATATGGATGAATGATATCATGACCGGTAACGGTAGCCTGAAAACGACACTCGGTTTTCAGCAGAACCGGAGGAAAGAATACGGAGATATCCTGAATCCCGACCAGTATGGATTATATTTCCTGCTGAATACACTGAATTATGACTTCCGCTACAATCTCCCTGAATTCAGCAATTTTACCTTGTCTTTCGGGGTTAACGGGATGGGGCAGGAATCATACAACAAGGGATCAGAATTCCTGGTTCCTTCGTATAACCTCTTCGACTTTGGAATATTTTCCATCATTAAGAAGAACCTCGGCCGTTTTGATATAAGTGGTGGATTGCGTTTTGATAACCGGTCTGAGAATGGAAAGGGATTATACCTTGATGCCAACGGTCAAAAGACAAACCGGGAGGCCGCCGGAGCGGCTACTAAGTTCAATCCTTTTACTTCAGATTTTTCCGGCCTTTCCGGTAGTATTGGCGCCACGTGGCAAATCAGCAAGGCATTTTATTCAAAACTGAATTTTTCAAAAGGATTCAGGGCTCCGAATATTGCTGAACTTGGTGCAAATGGTGTACATGAAGGAACCCAGCGGTATGAAATCGGTGATCCGAATCTGAAGTCAGAAAGCAGCCTGCAAACCGATTATGCCCTCGGTTTGGAAAGTGAACATATTTCAGCAGAGATGGATCTTTTTGCTAACAATATTCAGAACTATATCTTTGCGCGAAGACTGGATGCTATGGATGGCGGAGATTCCATTTCCGACGGCATGAGAACCTACAAATTTGTGTCGGGCCATGCCCTGCTTTCAGGCGGTGAAATCAGAATCGATGTTCACCCTCACCCGCTCGACTGGATTCATTTTGAAAATTCATTCTCATTGGTGCAAGCCATCCAACCGGGATTACCTGATTCAGTAAAATACCTGCCGCTGATTCCGCCGCCCCGCTATCAATCCGAACTGAAATTTGAAGCAAAAAATATCCGGAATGTCCTGAAGAATGTCTATTTTTCTGTTGGCTTAAGTCATTATTTCCGGCAGGACAGGTTCTATTCAGCCTTTAATACCGAGACTGCAACACCGGCTTATACGCTTTTAAGACTTGGAGCAGGAACAGAATTCGAGCATAACCACAGAACCGTTTGTTCTCTCTTCTTCACCGTTGACAATCTCGCCGACGTGGCCTATCAAAGTCATCTCAGCCGGTTGAAATATGTCGGATATAATTACAAAACAGGAAGGGAAGGAGTATTTAACATGGGACGAAACATCAGCCTCAAAGTGATCATTCCGATTGATTATAAACCCTGATACCGGCAGGAAGGAGAAGCAGGAGGAAAAATGGCGATTTACAGATTTGAAAGATTATTAATTATGATCCCCGTATACGATGTTCTTATATTCGCCGGTTTTTTCTATTCGCCTTCTTCTCCCTCCTGTTTCAATACAGTCCCTGATCCAGCATCGAATTGGCGACTTTCAGGAAGCCTGCTATGTTGGCACCTCTGACATAATCGATATAGCCATTTTCACGCTTACCATATTTCACACAATTCAGGTGAATATTGGTCATGATATGATGCAGCCTTGAATCGACCTCATCGCGATGCCAGTTGATCTTCATGGAATTCTGAGCCATCTCGAGTCCCGAGGTGGCAACTCCGCCGGCATTGGATGCTTTCCCGGGCGCAAAAAGGATCTCTTTATCCTGCAGAAACTCAATGGCTTCGGGTGTACATGGCATGTTTGCCCCTTCGGTAACGCAAAGGCAGCCGTTCTTCACAAGCATTTCGGCATCCTCCTTATTCAGCTCATTCTGCGTAGCACACGGAAGAGCAATGTCACACTGCACTTCCCATGGGTGTTTTCCCTGAACAAATTCCACACCTTCATATTCGTATGCATAGGGTTTAACGATGTCTTCATTAGTAGCTCTCAGTTCAAGCATGTAGTCTATCTTCTCGCCCGAAACACCATCACGGTCGTGTATATAACCATCGGGGCCTGAAAGGGTAATGACCTTGCCGCCGAGCTCGGTAACTTTTTTAGCTGCACCCCAGGCAACGTTGCCAAAGCCCGAGATGGCTACTTTTTTGCCTTTAAAGCTCTCCCCGCTTGTTTTGAGCATTTCCTGAGCAAAATAAACCACGCCGAAACCTGTTGCTTCCGGGCGGACCAAAGAACCTCCCCAGTTGAGTCCTTTACCGGTAAGAACACCGGTATTCTCACGGGCAAGCTTGCGATACATCCCATAGAGATACCCGATTTCACGACCTCCCACTCCGATATCCCCTGCAGGAACATCCGTATCCGGGCCTATCAGATGCCAGAGTTCAAGCATGAACGACTGGCAAAACCTCATGATCTCACGGTTCGATTTACCTTTGGGGTCAAAATCGGAACCACCTTTGGCTCCTCCCATAGGCAGAGAGGTCAGACTGTTTTTGAAAATCTGCTCGAAGCCAAGAAATTTCAAAATGCTGAGATTCACACTAGGGTGAAACCGCAGTCCTCCCTTGTAGGGCCCGATGGCATTATTGAACTGAATCCTGTATCCCCTGTTCACATGTATTTTACCTTCATCATCCTCCCACGGCACTTTAAACATCAGAACACGGTCGGGTTCGACCAGTCTCTCAATGATCTTTGCCGATTCAAACTGGGGGTTCTCATTATAAATTTCTTCGATCGATTCCAACACTTCCCTAACTGCCTGATGATATTCAACCTCTCCGGCTGTCTTTTTGATGAGGTCGTTCATAAAAATATCTACGTTCATAGCAGCAATATTTTAAAGATTTTTAATGGGTTATGACTATCCTGACACTTCCAGGAAAGATTTGTAAATTTGACCGTAAAAGCCATGATTTCCAAATTTTACAGCTTAATAATAATATGATTTTAAGCATGTTAAAAAGATGACATTCCTCATTATTTTAAAATGGAAATTTCTTGAAAAAACCATTCCGGACATAAATTTCAATCTCAGGTATATTCCTAAAGTCTTGATTATTAATAAAGAAGAATCAACCCAGGAAGTGTTTCGTCCCTGAGCCGTGATGTCTGTTCCACTTCCACAGAAGGGAACCGTGCACCAGAGTATGTCAAGGTTGCGGTGCAGCCCGAAAAACCTTCATGGAAAACATGAACTCTGCCTGATGTTTGGAAGTCGCCGGTTGTCCCGCAACAGTCACAGTGGACTTTGCATCATTGTGATTCAGGGTTTGAAAATTACCCCGGTATTGGTCCTTCCGTCAATCATGATCTTCATGGGTGTTTTAAAACGGACATGGCGGATGAATTTATCCTCATAGACAGCAGGCTGTGCATCAAGAAAGTCCAGGTCATAAGACCCTTCCTTTATATAGGGATTAATCGTAAAATAACCGACCCCAAAGGATGTCAGGTTCTGAAAGAAATGTGTTCCCTGGCTGGGGTCAATGCGGTAATTTTCAAGACCTGACTCTACAATGACCCGGGCTTCGGATATCTGCGTCCATTTTATGGGAATGCCCAGCCACGGATCCTGCGATCCCCACCGCCCCGGTCCGATAAGCACATAGTTGAGGTTTTCTGCTTTCATTTTAGTGTTCAGCTCTTCCACCTTTATCCCTGCTTCCGTATTTTTCGCCGGATCGAAGGATCCGGGTTTAACATAGATAATATCCTTGATATGGCTAAAGATCCCGTTGCCAAGGGCTGCCTGAGAAAAGATAATGGTTTTATCCTCCTCCACATCCGTGAGCTTATAATGCAGTGTCTGATCATTGACCACAATGGGCCTGATCTGGAGGAAACTGAAGACCTTTGGGGCGCCCTCGGGTACGTTCAGGTTCACCGCAAACTCGATCTCAATGGGAAGGTTCATTTCCTTCTGCCCGATATCCAGAAGGCTCTGAAGGATTTCGGCGAGTGGAAAGGTCCCATGGTTAAGAATGGGTGAAAAGGTCACCAGTTTCTTGCCTGAATTGAAGGCCCCGTCACGGATGATATTGTTCTCATAATCGTAAACCGACATAACATGCTTCAGTGTTCCGTCCTTCTCACCTTCATTAATGCGTAGTTTGAAAAGATTTACGGCATCATCGGTGGAAGGGACGAAGCTCTCGCTTGACAAATCCAGCGAATAAAAATATTTCTGGGTATCCCGCAACATCATCTCAGGTGAGGAAAGCTGAAGGATCTTTTTCGGATATTTGGGTGAGAACCGGAGAGCCATGCCCCCGTCAACAATGAATTTCCCAAGGCCAAAGGCAATGCTGGCAATGCCGTCTTCCGCTTTTTCAGGTTTGATGGGATAGAAATTGATCGAACGGGCTACCCCCGAGAGTGTGGGATAAAACCGGTTTCCGTAGGCCGAACCGCATACTTCCTGCAGGATAATACCCATTTTTTCTTCATCAATTACATTGGAAGTTGCTGACATATAAGCCTTACTGGATCTGAAGTATACTGAAGCATACACACTTTTAATCGCATTGGTGAGCATTCGTATGGTCAGGGCATGATCGGATTCGACCACCGGGATCATATAGGTTGAATAGATGCCTGCAAAAGGCTGGTAATGCGAATCCTCCAGTTTGCTCGAAGACCTGATGGCAATGGGATTTTTAATGACCGAGATAAAGGCATAAAGATCCTGGTGAAGCCAGCCCGGAAGCTTAGCCCTGATAAAATTCTGAAGGATCTCTTCATCCGACAGATCAGACAGCCCAATCCGGTAGAGATCGTTTGACTCCATGAACTCATCGAAGATATCGGTACTTAAAACCACGGTACGTGGAATGGTGATGACCACATCCTTGTACTTATTGAAGAGGTTATAAGACATGATCACGGAGTTGATGAAAGCCAGTCCGCGCGCTTTACCACCGATGGATCCATCACCGATCCTGGAGAAGGTCAGGTATTCATCAAAACTGGCTTTGTCAAATTTGGCGATGATACCCCGCCCCTTGCTGATGCGGAAGCTGGAGATGGCTTCATAAATATAGGACCTCACCTCATCGAGGTTCTTAAAGTCTTCCTTTTTGATGTATTTAAACAACTGCGCTACAGGGAAAATAGCCCTGGCATTCAGCCATTTAGAAAAATCGTTACGGGAGGCATGATAGGAAAGAACCTTATCGGGTACCCGTAGGATCAGGTTTTGAAGCGACTGCAGATCTGTGGCCCTGGCAACTTCCACGCCGGTATCCGGATCCCGGAACACGAATTCACCGAACGCAAAATTCCGGATGATATAGTTTCTAAGTTCGATGGACAGGGTTTTCGAATATTTGTACAGAAAGCCGGCATGAAGGCGGATGGCATACCTTTCATTTCCAATATCTGAAGACTGAAGGAGGAAGGGCATGAAGGGATCCTCGTCCTTCACCAGCTTACACAGTCTTAGTCCCGCTTTGGTCTTATTATCGCTCCTGTTATTGACCTTAAAGCTGATATCGGAGATAATGCCCAGCAGATTATGTTTATAACTTTGATACATATCCAGAGCCTCCTCATACGTCTTTGCCAGGAGAACTTTAGGCCTGCCTCTCATTCTAAGCATCTTTTGATGCTCATTGAGGGCTTCCTTCATAAAGTCGCGGGATTGTTTCAGCACAATTTTGTAGAGAAGTGGCAGGTAAACGGAGGTATACCGGATGGAATCCTCAACCAGAATTATGGTCTGCACCCCAACAACCTCAATATCATTGGGGGCGTTCATTTTATCCTCTATCAGCTTGATGATGGCCAGCAGCAGATCTGCGTTACCCAGCCAGCAGAACACATAGTCGATGGCACTCAGATCTTCGTTCTGCAATTTGAGTGAAACTTCCCGGTTGAAATGGGTAAGAACAACGATGGGAATATCCGGGTAGGTTCCTTTGACGCGTTTGGCCAGTTCAAACGTGTCAAGATCACCTATATTCAGCATCTCAATGATAAGATCTATGGTCTCACTTTCAAGAATTCTAAAAGCTTCCTTTGCCGAGCCGGCTTTAATGAAACTTGGCGGATAACGGAGGCTGAGCGAGACATATTCATTAAAGATCTGTTCATCGATCCTGCCGTCTTCTTCAAGCATGAAAAAATCATAATTGCTGCTTATGATCAGCACCTTCCGGATCCTCTTTTGCATCAAGCGTTCAAACTCAGTCATACTGAAATCTACCGTTGGGGCATCCAGTCTTCTTCTTTTAATATGGATAGCTTCACTCATGTTTTGTTTCTGCAATGGCGTTAGCAATGGTTAGGGTAAATCACCGAAATTCTTCTTTTCCCGTCCATGACCACACAAAGAGGGTCAGGGAATCTGACATGTTTTAGGTATTTCGTTTCTTCTATCACCTCCTGTTCTCCGAGAACCTCCCAGTTGATAAAATCTTTGAGGGCATTATACTGAATTGAAAAATATCCGACATTCATGGAGGTGACATTATGAAAGAAATGTGAGCCCAGAGAAGCGTCGAGCGGGAAATCCTCGAGGCTGGTTTCAACAATCACTTTTGCACCGGAAATCTGGGACCAGTTAACCGGAATCCCAATGAAGGGATCCCTTGTGCCCCAGCGGCCCGGACCAATAAGGATATAACGGCGGCCTTCTATTTTGAGTTTTTGATTCAGCCCGTTGATTTCTGCAGCAATTTCACGGGTATGCAATTTATCAAAGTTTTCTCTCCTGACGAAGATCACGTCCTGCAGGTCGTCAATCCGGCCATTCCCCATGCTGCGTTCTGCATAGATAATGATTTTTTGTTCATCGATCTCTTTCATATTTATTGAATACTCTCCCGTACTGCCGAGAAGAGGCTTGATCTGAAGAAGGTAGAATGACGGAAGACCATTGCCAGCCGGAGCCAGATCGACCGCATATTCAATTTCCACAGGTGATCCCAGTGCTTCCTTTCCTACATCGAGAATAAATTCGATGGTCTGTGCAAGCGGTGCATATTCATATTTCAGTAAATCTGCGAAGTTCATTATCCTTGGGCCGGCTTTATCAAGCCCGGCCTGAATGCTGTCATTATCCGGATCGTATACCGATGCCAGATGCGCAAGTGTCTTATGTTTCTCTGCGGCGGAAATGTCAAGCCTGATGAGATTAGCTTCAGGTCCTTCAGAGAGAAGATCAAATTCCGGCCGGTTCATGTCCAGGGCAATGAACTCGACCTGGGAATCCCGGTGCAGGTTTTTAGGTGAATTGACTTCCAGCAACGGGTATTTGGGCGAAAAACGGTATGCTTTTTCTCCGTTAACCACGTAATGTCCAAGTCCCAGCGCTGCAATGGCAAAACCGTCTTCCGGCTCCATGTGGGAAACCGGGTAATAATTGTGTGACTGGGCTGTACCGCTGATATGCGGATAGAAATAGCCATCGTATTCGTTGCCCACGACTTCCTGGATAACCACTGCCATCTTTTCTTCCTCCAGTTTATAATTGATGGCATCGAAATAGGTGCGCGATTCGTTTGAATAGATGGAGGCATAAACCAGTTTAATGGCATCGGCCAGCTGGTTGAAGCGGATCCTGGGGTCGGGATGATTATTGGGCAGAAGAAAAGTGTCGAAAATGCCGGAGAAAGGCTGCGTTGTACTGTCTTCAAGCAAGACTCGACGACCTGACGGCCAGAGGCCTGTTCAGGGTATTGACCATCGTCTTGAGCATCTTCTCCAGGTGATAGGAGAGTTCGCCCTTCATAAACATCTCCTGAATTTCAGTATAGGAATAATTCCCGTGGATAACATCCAGCAACTTGTTCCGGTCAATAAAGACATCAAATTCGTCGGTACCGATAATGGAAGTGCGCGGAGTCCGTATATTGATCCCGGGGATGAGATCGGAAAAATTCAGGTTATAGATCAGGGTAGTTAATAAAAGCCAGACCTCTGCCCTTCCCGCCAAGGGCTCCCGGGCCCAGGCTGACAATGTTCGATTCATCAAGGAGGGCCGATTCTTCAAAGTTTACGATCTTTCCGGTATTGGATTCATTCCGGTATTTCGTGATGACGTATTTCAGATAATTCCTGAACTCCTGCGGTGTTTTAAAATCGGTGACTTTGACAGGATGGAGAAGTTTGGCAATTTTAATCTCACCACGGGCCATCAGCCAAAGTGAGAAATGGTTGCGTTTGCCATGGTATACCAGCGACTCTATAGGAATGGTTTCGATCTGTTTCTCAAATTCCTTGAGTGATCTGGCTTCCGCGATTTTTCGTCCTCCCGGGTCACGGTATTCAAAATTGCCGAAACCCAGGTGATGGCTTATGAAGCCTTTGATATCCTGAAGAAGAGTTTCCGAATTCTTGTTGATAAAGATGGATTTGAGTTCATAGGCCATCCTTGCATTCTGAATATCCGACGACTGGATAACTGTCGGAAGTCCCCTGAACTGTTCCTTTACCTGCCTGACGAGCCTGAACCCTGCCTGGTCGTCGATGACGCCGTTTTTAGAAAATTTCACATCGGTGATCAGGCATAACAAATTATCCCCGTAACGGTTGATGATCTCTGTGGCTTCTTCGTAGTTTGAAGTAAGAAGAATTTTAGGCCGGGCCCTCAGCCTGAGCACTTTAAAAAGTTCATCGGTAGACACATCATCAATGATCCGTTTGGTCTGTTCCATTACGTTTCCGTACAACAGCGGCAAATACCTTGAGTAATAAATTTCCGAATCTTCAACCAGAAGGATCACCTTCACCAGGCCGATCTGAGTGTCGTTTTCCACATTAACCTTGTCCTCAAGCAATTTGACCATGGCGAAAAAGATCTTCGAATCGCCGTTCCAGACAAAGAGTTTATCTATATACTGGAGGTTGGTTGATTTTTCCCTGAAGCTGGTGACGTCACGCTTGTTATTCAGAAGTGCATAAACCGGGATATAGCCGAAATCCTGGCTTACCAGTTCAGCAATCTTTATGGGTGTCCTGAGATCACTCCCGATCATCAGGATCACCAGGTCGAAATGACGTTTGTTCAGCTGTTCCGCCGCTTCGTCGAAGGTAGACACCCCGGTTACACGAGGCATGGATGTAAGGTTCATCTGGTGATATTCGCCCAGTATATGTTCTGAAAAACGGCCTTCCTTTTCAATGGTAAAAGCATCGTAAAGAGTTGAAAAAAGCAGGATCTCCTTGACCTTATAAGGCATCAGGTCGTGAAAGATATCCCGGTTTGCATTTTGTTTGTTCAGGAATTTCTGAAGCAGCTTCCGGCTGTTAATCCCTTTCCCCGCCTGAAACTCATGGATCTCTGAACGAACCTGATCCTGTTCGAGTGATCGTTTAAGAATTTTACGGGCCTCGACGGTATTCAGAAAATTATTAAGGATGCTTGCAAGATTATCTATCAGATGGCGCTCTTCCTTCAGGAAACGGGCCTTCGTCGATATCTTTGAAGCTCTTGGTATAAAAAACTTCAATCTTTCCTTTCCGGTTGTCTATGGTCTGAAATTCCTGGACCTGCCGCCACTCCGTTTCCTTGAAATCCACAGAATAGTATATCCTGCCGGCAAAACTTATCCTTGCAACGGCAAATTCCGGGTACTGCCACGCTCTGGGAAGAATATGTGCGATCCTCTGCAGCGTTTCCTCTACCGACTTCCCTTCCTTAATGATCTGGGTGGTCTGGTTTATGCAGGAAAGCTCCTTCAGCCTCTCACCCTTCTCATCGAGTAACCTCTGTATTTCCTGTTCTGATTTTGGAAATTCCATACCTGTACGATTAGAACAACAGTAAAATTACGCAATTTTGATAGTCCAGGCAATCTGAATGCCATAATTAAAAATCCCCGTTCCTACAGCGAAGCTGTAAAGAACGGGGAAATATTTTGTGAAAGTATACAGCCTCTTAGTCCTGATTGTTTATCTCGAACACATTTCCGCTGCGCATAAGCTGATCCATGTTTTGGTAAGGTGATTTTTCCTTTGCACTTTTAACCAGGTCATACATCAAAGATTCATAAACCGTACTATCAACGGCTCTGATCACGCCCAGAGCAACAGGAAAATCGGGAAGTGTCAACCTTGAGAGCATGTAATGGGTGGTATCTTCCCAGTCGTGAGAATTATGTACGAGAATATCCTTTTCTGTAATGCCATCCTTACCGATGGTGACGACTTCAAAACGATTGCATCGCAAAACGAGGCCTTTATCACGATTTTTTCCGAAAATCATAGGCTCACCGTGTTTCAGGTAGAGCTGATGATCGTCCTTAACATCCTTACCCGTGATCTCCTTATGCACCTCATTATTAAATATGACACAATTCTGCAGCACTTCCACCACCGAAGTACCCTTATGGTTTGAGGCTTCAATCAGCACTTCCTTCATCATTTTCGGATCGGTATCCACTACCCTGGCAAAAAAAGTTCCCTGGGCGCCCATCACGAGTTCACCCGGCATGAAAGGATTTTCAATGGTCCCTTCCGGGGATGTCTTGGTGATGCTTCCTTTGGGAGTTGTGGGTGAATATTGCCCTTTCGTCAGACCGTAAATTTTATTATTGAACAGGATGATGTTAACATTGATGTTCCTTCTTACAATATGGATGAAATGGTTTCCTCCGATAGCCATCGAGTCACCGTCACCGGTAACAACCCAAACACTCAGGTCAGGGTTGGATAATTTTATCCCTGAGGCAATGGGAGCCGCTCTTCCGTGCAGACTGTGAAAACCATAGGTATTGATATAATATGGGAAACGGGACGAACAGCCGATCCCTGAAACAAAGACCACTTTTTCTTTTTCAACGCCGGTTTCGGGCAAGACATTTCTTACGGTGGAAAGTACGGCATGTGCTCCGCATCCGGCACACCATTTTACCGGATCATCCAGTTTATAGTCCTGGGCTTCTATCCTGGGCAAAAAATCAGTTTCTGTGCTCATAATCATGAATTTTCAATAAGTTCTCTGAATTTTAATTTCAGCTCTGAAATCATAAACGGTAAACCCTGCACTTTGTTATATTGCAGATATTCGTACTTCGGATACTTGGATCTCAGGTAGTTTGCAAATTGTCCTAGGTTAAGTTCGCAGACCACTCTTTTCTTAAATCCTTTCAGCACGTCACCGGTATTTTCAGGAAGAGGGTTGATATAGTTGAACTGGGCAAGGCTGATCGATTTTCCTTCTTCCTGCAATTCCTGAACAGCCGTAAAGAGAGCCCCGTAGGTTCCTCCCCAGCCTATAACCAGAAGCTCTCCGGAGGGTTCTCCAATGATTGCCTGGTGAGGAATATCTTTGGCCACAAGGTCTACCTTTTGCTGCCTTTGTTCCACCATGATCTGGTGGTTCATGGGATCCTGCGAAACTTCACCTGTCACATCGGCTTTCTCAAGTCCGCCGATTCTGTGGCGAAGTCCCTCCTGACCGGGAACAGCCCACGAACGGGCCAGCGTTTCAGGATCACGCAGGTAAGGATAGAAATTTGGCTCGTTATCCGCCACTTTCCTGGGGTGGATTTCACGGAGACTTTTCATTTCCGGAATTGGCCAAAGTTCAGAGCCGTTAGCGAGGTATCCGTCCGAAAGCATGATCACCGGCGTCATGTGTTCCAGTGTCAGCCTGGCGGCTTCGTAAGCAAAATCAAAACAATTGGCCGGAGTACTGGATGCAATGACGATGCAGGGGCTCTCCCCGTTCCTGCCATATAAGGCCTGCATCAGGTCACTCTGTTCGGTTTTGGTGGGCAGTCCTGTTGAAGGACCTCCCCGCTGAACGTTAACGATAACCAGGGGGAGCTCGGTAATAACAGCAAGTCCGATAGCTTCACCCTTGAGAGCCAGGCCTGGACCCGATGTGGAAGTCACGGCTAACTTTCCGGCATAGGATGCACCGATAGCGGAGCATATCCCGGCAATCTCATCTTCGGCCTGGAAGGTCAAGGCATTCAGGCTTTTTCTGTTAGATAGTTCCTGCAGGATTTCGGATGCCGGAGTGATGGGATAGGATCCCAGGAACAACCCGCATCCGGATTTTTCCGAGGCGGCAAGAAGACCCCATGCTGTTGCCGTATTGCCTGAAATATTCCTGAAAAGACCATTTTTGTTCTTTGCCGGATTCACCAGAAACGTGGTGGAGAAAGCTTCGATAGTCTCCGCATAACTGTAACCTGCCCGTAAAACAGCAGTATTGGCAGCCACCAATTCGGGCTTCTTTTTGAACTTCTGCTTAAGGAAATTTTCCCCGATGGAAAGCTCCCGGTTAAACAAAAAATACAGGATACCGGCTACAAACTGATTCTTGGTTTTATCGGCCGTTTTGGTGTCGAGCCCGTATTCCTTGATGGTCGACCTTGTCAGCTGAGTGATCGGTGCTTTTATGAGGTTAAAACCTTCAAGAGTACCGTCATTAAGCGGATCTTCAATATAATCTGCTTTCTTATAATGTTTACTGTCAAAATTATCGATATCAATAATGATGGTAGCATCGGGTTTGACCCACTTCATGTTCGCTTTAAGAGCAGCAGGATTCATGGCAACCAGGACATCGGCCCTGTCGCCCGGGGTGGTCACTTCCTTGTGCCCTATGTGTACCTGGAAACCGGAAACACCTGCAAGGGTTCCTTGCGGGGCACGTATCTCTGACGGATAGTCAGGGAATGTGGAGAGATCATTGCCTACAAAGGCAGATGTATCGGAAAACTGACTCCCGGTAAGCTGCATGCCGTCACCAGAGTCCCCTGCAAATTTTACAACAACCTCTTCAAGTTCAATAATCTTTGTTTTTTTTACCATGACTGGTTGAAAATAATCGGTTAAAAATGTTAAATGCATACGAGGAATCTGAAATCCTTCATATGCATTATCGTAATTTTATTCGCAAAAAATTACAGTTTCAGGTCCCATTCAGCCCATCTTTCCTCAACAAAATTAAGCATTTTAAAAATCAGGGTTTTAAATAAGTAACATTTTCTTAAACATAACAAACTTAGTACATTCATATTAATAATTACAAATTTAAATATATAAATATTATATATTTTTGTAATATTTAATTAAAATTAACAAAATGGTCCGGACGCATGGAATATTCAGGTCTCATGCTGAGCGGATTTCCCTTATAAACAGAGGTATTTGACATGGCACTAATTAAAAGCGTACGCGGCTTCACGCCGATCATAGGAAAGAACTGTTATCTTGCAGATAACGCAACGATCATTGGAGATGTTGTGATGGGTGACGATTGTTCGGTATGGTTTAACACGGTGATCCGCGGAGATGTAAATTCAATACGGATCGGAAACCGTGTTAACATTCAGGATGGTTCTGTTCTGCATACCCTTTACGAAAAATCGGTAATTGAGATCGGCGATAATGTCAGCGTCGGACATAACGTGATCATACATGGAGCCAGGGTGGAAGAGAATGTATTGCTCGGCATGGGATCGATAATCCTGGATCATGCGGTCATCGGGAAAAATTCAATTATCGCTGCCGGTTCGGTGGTCCTGAGTGAAACCGTTGTTGAACCGGGTAGTATCTATGCCGGAGTTCCGGCTAAAAGAGTGAAGTCGGTAGACCCGGAGCAAGCCCGTGAGATGATTGAAAAGATTGCAGAAAATTACCTTTTTTATGCGGGGTGGTATAAGGATGAGGAACGGTGATTGGTATGGGTGCAGAGACTGATTCCTCCCTGTCGATGAGTCATTGAGGCAAACATGGATCTTACGGTATATGGAACCCGGGTTGTTCCTCATGGCAGGCGGTCGCCCTGAACAAAGACTCAGATTCTACTGTCTGCTACCAATATCCGTTTTTTCCAGGTTTATTTTCTCTCCGAAAAACATCCTGGCGATCACTTCAAAATAGTCTGTGCGGTCGGAGACATGGAACTCCCACTGTCCTTTCTGGGAAGTGTTCAGCAGGTGATTCGAGGACAACACTTTTTTCAGTTCTTCGGCCACGATGCGTGCAGAATCGATCACGTCAACATTGAAATTAAAGAACCGGCTGATCTGGTTCTTGATGATCGGATAATGTGTACAGCCCAGGATCAGGGAATCGATTTCGTCGAGTTCCGGTTTGGACAAATACGATCTGATGATGGCGTTGCTGATATCATCAAATATAAAACCTTCTTCGATCATAGGCACGAAAAGAGGCGTTGCCAGGGATGATATTTCGAGAGAAGGGCTGAGTTTTTCAAGTTTTCTGAGGTAAGCACCCGAACCGATGGTGGCCTTGGTTCCGATAATGCCTACGTGTTTCATCTCACGGTCCTGTGCCACATGGTGAACAACGGGATCGATAACATTCATTACCAAAGCCCGGTCTCCGACATGATCCCTGACTTCTTCAAACGCATTCGATGAAGCCGAATTACATGCGATAAGGATGACCTTGCAATCTTTCTGCAGCAGAAAATCGGATATATCAAGAGAATACCGGATGATGGTTTCTTTGGATTTATCCCCGTAAGGAAGGTGGGCTGTATCGCCAAAATAGATCATATTCTCCCCCGGCAGAAGGGTTCTGATTGCTGCTGCCACAGTGAGTCCGCCTACACCTGAGTCAAATAATCCTATGGCTGATGATGAATTGTTCATGGGAAAACCAAAAAAGAAGACCATTCTGATTTATCAAAATGGCCTCCCGTGGTATCATGTATTATAAATTATTGTATGCCTAACTTTTCTTTGACCATCGGACCGACATCAATACTCTTATCGGAGGTATAGATCGGGTTTCGTCCGCTGATATCAAAAACATAGATCAGGTCCATTTGCTTGGCAACAGCAGGCGATGGCCGTCTGAAGTTTATCCATCACGCCTTCCAGGAGATTACCCTGAAGTGCCTGGAGCTTTTGGTTAGCCTGGGTCTGAAAATTCTGAAGTCTTTGCTGCATGCTTTGCAATTCGGAATACATGCTTTCAAGGATCAGTGAGTCAAGCGTATTTTGTTGCTCGGCAATATCGTTATATTTTTTATTGACTTCCACCTGCATCTTTTCAGTCTGCAGGTCATATTTATTTTTAACCTTATTCAGACTATCGACAGCCTTTTGATATTCGGGCATCAGGACCACGATATCCTGGGCTGAAATGTGACCGAATTTATAATTCTGTGCATTGATTGCAGATGTGGAAAAAAGAAATCCAACAATAAGAAGAACGTTTACCAGTCTTTTCATTATTAAGTATTTAAAAAAATTTGTACAAATGTAATTAATTAATTCTTATATCCTAATTTTTCCAATACTTCATCACTCTTATTGTAGCGGGCATTCTCGTAGAGAATTGTAGCCCCCGCAGCGGTATCAAAAATGACAGCATACCCACCTTCGAGAGCGAGTTCTTTTACGGCTTTATAAACTTCATCCTGGATAGGCTTGATCAGTTCTTCCCTTTTCTGAAAGATGGTGCCTTCAGGTCCGAAATACTTTTTCTGAAGATCCTTGATTGCCTTTTCCTTGCTTACAATTTCATCTTCCTTTTTATTTCTCTGCTCTTCAGTCATCAGGACTTTCTCATTCTGAAAACTCTTGTACAGCTTATCCACTTCAGCATACTGATCACTGATCTCCTGTTCGTACTCTTTGGAGAGTTTGTCAATCTGATCCTGTGCTGCTTTATATGAAGGTATTCTGTCCAGGATATATTCAGTATCGACAAAGGCGAATTTTTGAGCAAATCCGGCGCCTGCGAATACAAAGAGGACAAGGAATGGTAATAGGATCTTTTTCATGGTTTTAAATATTTATGTTATGACTTTAAAACTGCTGTCCGATGGTAAAATGGAACTGTCCTTTGTTGGCACTCGGTTGTCCGGGAATGACATCAAAGCCGTAGCCCCAGTCGATCCCAAGCAGGCCGAACATCGGAAGGAAGGCTCTCAGACCAACCCCTGCCGAACGTTTGATCAGGAAAGGGTTAAAGTCGTTGATCGAATACCATGCATTTCCACCTTCCAGAAATACCAGTCCGAAAATGGTTGCCGAGGGATTCAGTGAGAACGGATACCGCAATTCGATCGTGTATTTATTATAAACATTACCCGATTTGTTTCCGCCCACAATTGGTGTGAGACTCCCGTTTTCATACCCTCTCAACCCGATCGTTTCTCTTCCGTAAAGGTTGTATCCGGTAAGTCCGTCACCCCCGACATCAAATCCTTCGAAGGGAGAAGGACCGATATTTTTATTATAATATCCCAGGTAACCAAAATGTGCACGGGTGTACAATACCAAATTCCCTGCCAAACTCATATACCAGTCGGCTTTGAATTTCCATTTATGGTATTCTATCCATCGGTACCGCTCCTGATCGGTGATACCAGGCTTACTGTAATCTTTACCGCTGATCAGTGAATATGGCGGTGTAACCTGCAGGCTCAGGCTGAAGGATGAACCATTACGGGGATAGATGGGCTGGCTGACAGAGTTCCTTCCGAACGTTGTAGTGAAACTCAGGTTATGTGATGTACCGTTGGAGAAGAGGAAATAACCGACATAGTCTTTCAGTTTATAGCGCTGATAGCTGAGCTCGTTATACAGGGTAAAGAAATCATCCGGCCAGTTCAGACGTCTTCCCAATCCGATTGCCGCCCCGGAAATTTTAATATACTGGTCGGGTACATTTTTGTTATCGCTAAGATAACTGTAATAGGAGTTGTTCATGATGGTATGGAAGAGCGAAACGCGAGAAGGAATTTGGTTTTTTTCCTCCAAACCACGGTTCGATAAAGGACATATTATAGGCCTGGTAGTATTTTCCATTAGACTGGGCCCGGATAGAAAGTGTTTGTCCGTCACCCGAAGGTACCGGCCGCCACATTTTCCATTTAAAAAAGTTACGGATAGCGAAGTTGGAGAACTTCAGACCGACCGTTCCCACGAGCATTCCCATACCCCAGCCACCGGAGACTTCAAGCTGATCGTTGGCTTTTTCCACCAGGGAATACTTCAGGTCGACCGTCCCTTCAAGCTGGTTTGGAATCGGTTCCGGATTGATCTGCTCCGGATCGAAATGACCCAGTTGAGCCAGTTCCCTGACAGACCGGATGATGTCTTCCTTACTGAACAGATCCCCCGGCTTGGTTCTCAACTCACGGCGAACTACATGTTCATTGGTTTTTGTATTCCCTTCGATGATCACCCTGTTGATGGTTGCCTGTTTGCCTTCACGGATCCTCATTTCAAAGTCGATCGTATCGTGCTGGACGCGGACTTCCACAGGGTCACAGCTGTAGAACAGGTACCCGTGATCGAGGTAGAGTGAGTTTACGGCATCTTCATCGGTCTGGAGCCGTTTATCGAAAAGCTCCTGATCGAATACATCACCCTTCTTGATACCGAGCACCCGCGACAGGTACTCACCCGGATAAATCGTGTTTCCAATCCAGGTAATGTCTCCGAAATAATATTTGTCACCTTCCTCCAGGAAAATATCCAGTCGTATCCGTTTATCCGACACCACTGAAATGGAATCCCGGAGGATCTGGGCGTCGCGGTATCCGTTTTTATTGTAAAAATCAATAAGTTTTTCTTTATCTGCGATATAATCATCCTTCACAAGTTTCGATGATTTGAAAAAATTCAAATCTCTCCTGTGGGTTTTCTTCATAACCCGCCGCAGGCGCTTATCGGGAAAAACCTGGTTGCCATGAAAAAAGATATCGTCAATTTTAACCCGGTCGTTTTTATCCACATCAACATTTAAGTTTCACCATATTCTCTCTCACGGAATCCTGCTTAACATCGATCTTCACTGTGGTATTCAGGAATCCCTTTTCGACGAAATGATCCTTGACCAGCCGTGTTATAGTATTCAGAAGGTCGTCTGTTACCTGGCTTCCAACCCTTACATCCAGCTTCTCTTTAAGATCGTCGGATTCCGACTTGTTGACACCGTGGATCACAAAACCCGACATCCGGGGTCTTTCCTTCAGGTAAATATTCAGCCATATCTTCCCGCCTTCAATTTTAGTGGCATAGAGCTTGACATCGGAGAAAAGACCATGATCCCACAATTTTTTAACCACTTTGGTGACCACATCGCCGGGGACGGTTATTTTTTCGCCTACCGCCAGGCCCGTAAAGCTGATCAGGGCATCTTTCTGAAGGAATTCGACGCCGGTAATGGTGATTTCAGCGATTTCATATTCTTTGGGTGATGAATAATCCATCACCCGAAGGGAATCTATGTTGATATTCTGGGCACCGGCAAGGACAGAGGTTAATAGAGCAAGGAATAGGAGAATATTTCTGCGGATCATGTGTTTTTACTTAATTAACGGATTCACTTTTTACCTGAGAGCTGATCTTCCCAAAGCGTCTTTCTCTTTTTTGAAAATCAACGATAGCATCAAAAAAATCTTTTTTCCGAAAGTCAGGCCAGAGAATGTCTGTAAAATATAATTCAGTATAGGCAATCTGCCACAGGAGAAAATTACTGATTCTGTATTCCCCGCTGGTGCGGATCAGAAGCTCCGGATCAGGAATATCGGAAGTATACAAATAGTTTACAAATACATCACAGGATAACTCTTCCATGCTTAATTTTTGATTTGCTAATATCATCTGCAATTTTCCGCACGGCCTCAAGGATTTCCCACCGGCCGCTGTAACTGAGAGCCAGAATGAGAATCAGTCCTGTATTATGCGAGGTCTCATCGATTGCATTTCTCAGTTCTTCAAAAACTTTCGGAGGGAGACTTTTCATGTCGCCGATAGCTTGTAAACGTACATTGTTTTTGTTTAGTGTGTCCATCTCTCCCCTGATGGTCTGAACCAGCAATGCCATGAGAGCATCAATTTCCTCACGGGGCCGGTTCCAGTTCTCGGTAGAGAATGCATAAAGGGTAAGATATGCTATTCCCAGTTCAGCAGCAGCCTCCACGGTCTCTCTCACAGCTACAACTCCGCTCCGGTGGCCGAAAATCCTCTTGTTTCCGTGCTGTTGCGCCCATCTCCCGTTACCATCCATGATAACAGCAACATGAAGCGGTAGCTTTTCTTTGTTTATGTTTTGTATTGTTGCCATACTCGTACTCTATTCGTAAGTCGGACATTCAACCCTGTTAAAGATCTTATAGGTAATGAAGACACCTGCAAAGTTATACCAGTCTTTGTTACCGACCAAATAATGCTGATTCTCTGTGCCAATATTTTGCAACGCCATCGATCCTGTCATTATAGGTTTTCCTGGGCGACCATTCGACACCGGCACTCAAACGCTTGCCTGCATTGAATTTGAAGCCCAACGAAAACGGTATGGTAAAGTGACTGCGCGGGTTGATACCTGTGGAGGTATTTGATGACAGGACGATATTATACCCGGGACCACCGGCAACATAAAGTGTATATTTTGTTTTCCGGTTGGCTGTCTGATAAGGTATAAAATTAAACTCATACATCGCGGCGAGGTCAATATAACTTCCGGAAAAGGAAGCTCCACGGGCAAGTTGATAGGGATCGGAAAAATCCTGATCATTTCCCCTGAGCTGATGGTAGATCCCGGATAACCGCACCGCTGTGCGGGGATTGAAATTGTAACGGTATATCGGACCGATCGCGATTGAAGGAGCGTAGAACTGACGGTTGGTGTTGATATCCCCCATATAGTAGGAAACTCCGGCAAAGATACCGATATCTGATTTACGCTGCGCATCTGCACGCCGGCCAGGGAAAAAGAACAGGATGATCAGAAGAAACGAAAGCCGGAACGACATTTTCCTCATTTTACCTCCGGCGGTAATAGGGATTCCGCAGCATAGGCCTGCCATTCCGGTCCGTCCTGACTTTATAGATGGCACTAAGGATCCCGAAGTAGTATGTGTCCTTATGTTTGGAAAATGCTGAAGTATATCCATCAATGTAATCCGTTGTTGTAAATCTCCTACCTAATTCTAAACCGAGTGACCATCTGGCATCAATAGAGTATTTAATTCCTGCCCCGACAGGGAAAGCGGCACCAAACTTACTAAAATTATCTACAAATCTGGTTTTAAAGTTATCCAGAGGTTTTGGATTGAAAAATACACCACCGACGCCACCGAAAATATAGGCGTAAAACTTCGTGTAATTATTGATCATTCCTCTGCGGGTAAACAACGCTGCCGATGAATACCCCCTGGCCTCAGGTATTATGTAGTATTCAAACTGCAAAGTGGGCTCAAAAATTGTGGAATGAAAGGCAAAATTTCTTGCATCGTTCCGTGAATTCAGGTCATTGCCTGCAACAGTCCCAAATATCATATTAAATTTAACCGCCATATTGCCGGTCAGTTTGTATCGCAGACCCAGGTCGATGGCCGGACGGGTATATTGCAACTGGATATCCCTAAAGCCCAACAGATTGTTTTTATCGGATGTACCTCCGATATCTCCGAAAAAATTAGAGGTCCCTGCTCCGAAAATGGCTTCATATCTTCTCAGTTTCCATCGTTGTGCCTGGGTAACACCAGGGAGAATAACGAGTAAAACAAGAAGTACTATTGCCCGTGCATTATTCATGTATCTACTAATAAATGAATTACAAATGTAAAAATTAATCTGAAAAAACACCTCATTTGAAGGATATTCCCTTCAATTTTTATCCGTTGAAGAATATACGGAATATTTTTATCAAGGATTGGTTTAAACGAACTTTTTTCCCTGTGCGATTCAAAAAAGAAAAAAAGGCCGCCCTTTTCAGGCAGCCTTTTCAGTATTCAGTCACTGATCAGATCTATTGTTTTATAAACCTGAACACTTCTGTTTTCCCTGCCGATTCCACGGTTACAAAGTAGACACCGTTCGCCAGGTCAGAGGTATGAAGCATGATTCTGGTATCATCCATCCTGGTTCTCCTGACCACAGATCCCTGGACATTCCTGATGGTGAGTTCAGCGTTGGTGAACTCGGGGAATTCAACGATCATGTAATCGGTAACCGGATTGGGATAGTATTTCAGGCCGGGATTATTCACGTCCTCAACAAGGGTACGCACGTTAATGACGGAAATGGTAATCTCGTCGTAAACGCCTGAATTGTCCTTAGCCGTAGCCCTGATCTTAACAGTTCCGTTCTGGCTCGTAGGCTGTCAACAGTTAGGTTAAGTGAAGCGGACAGAAAGGCATGTGCAGAATTCTCAACAATTTTCACATCGGCTACCGGATAGAAAGCATCGTCAGGAGTGTAGGAATAGGTCAGTTTCTCACGTCCCTTGATGCCATCGATAGTCGTATTACCATCGGTGGTCGTCAGGCTGAGGCTCTCAACCTTCCTGTACTCGAACTGACCGAGTTCAGGCATTGGATCCCAGGTTTTTGCACCTGCCTTGAAAGAGATAAACACTGCACTGCACTTCGGTACCTTGATCAGCATGCCGTCGGTGATCGTCGTATCCTTTTCGGAAACAGTTGCATCAGCCGAATTGTAAGAGGCTCCGGTTACGATAACCATCCTGCCATTCGAAATCGTCCCGATATCATCGGGAAGGTCAAGGCTGACGATATAATCGTGCTCGAAATCACGGCTGAACAAAACAACACCATACTGATCATCATTATTATAGGCGTGAATTCCTACACTCGGAAGATTGATGTCATTGCCATTGTCATTTTGAATCATGTCGACAGACTGGAAATCGGTCTTCAGCACCACACCTTTTCCTGCGAGTTGGTTATAGTATTGTACCATATAGTAAAGCGGGCGCTTGTTCAGCGTGATCTGGTTATCGAGCAGACGCCACTGACCGCCTTCGAGAGCGAATACATCGGGAACCGTAACACCGTTCTCGAGAACCGAAGCATAATAATCGGCGAAGGACACAGCCTGGCCAAGCGTACCATGATAGGCATCCTGTGTCAGGTTTCCTTCATACATGTACATGGGTACCTTGCGGCTCATATTCTTGAACATATCCTTGATAGATATTGCTAAGCCCGTCAAGATTCTGCTTAAACACTGCATAGGAGTTCTTGTGATAGTCGAGCTGTGATTCTCCCGGATCAATAGCCGGATCATAATTCAGGTTACCGCCAAGATAACCACTGATATCCAGCATATCCATTTCTCCGTCATCACCTTTGAACAGCGATTCGTGCAGGCCGTAATTATCAGCCGGACTTCTTCCGCTGAAACTGACAAACATTTTATCAGGATTGAAATAGGGAGAAGCCTTGAGCTGCTCGGTGGTCATTTTACGTGCCCACAGAGCGTAATTAATATAATCCTTGGTTTCGCTGCCAAAGGCATCGGCACCATGTGCGCTGAATCCCCATACTTCATTACCCATTTCAATGATAATGCCATTCAGGGTTTTGTCGAAAGGTTGTGTATACCCTTCTGCAATCCTCATATCACCGTACGTCGTGCCTGCAGGTCCTGCCAGGTATTCCATAAATTTGGAAAAGGTTCGCAGGATCTTTCTTCCAGTCGGTAGCGGAATTTACACCGCAGGTAAGCTGTACATATCCTCCGTAAAGCGAACTCAGGTAAGCAAAGTCACCCAGGGTCATCTTGTTTTTCTGATAAGCACCTACCGAAAGGTTGAAATCTTCTGAGTTGGCACCGATGCCTCCCCAGCGGATCCCTGCAGGCTGAAGATCGTCAAGGATCTGCATACCAACCTTGGTGAATTTGCTGCCCGGATTATACCATTCTTTAACATGCAGCTGGATGTCATCGAGGTAGACTACGCCAAGCTTGTTAAATCCGAATTCGATATTCCAGCTTTGTGATGCATCCAGGATGCCCGGGAATTCAACTTCGTATTCCTTCCACTCATTGGTGAGTGTAACGGATCCGGTATAGGCATTTACCACACCACCGATATCACGGTATACCCTGAGATTGAATGCACCGCCGTCGTAACCCGTTCCGGCTTTGGCTGCAAAACGGAGCAGGTAATGATATGTCGGAGACATGACAATACCGGCTGTACAACGGAACCAGTCGCCTGGACCCACTTCCATGCGGGCCGATTTCTTACCCTGGTATACATCCGTGGTCTCTGCATAGAAGGTAACACCACCTGATTTTGTTTTCCCGACATTTGCCAGGTCGGTGGCCGTTGCATTATCCTTATAGGAAGGATCCTCAAAGCTGTTGTACGATACCTTGTTCGAAAGGAAAATGGAATTCATACCGTAATCCCCTTCAATTGCAAATCCGGTAGCCTTCGCCACAGGGTCGAATGTCACGGTTGCCTTTCCAACATAAGCATCCTCATTCGGATCGTCCCAGGCGAAGGCGTTGGTCGTCTGAGATACTGCAGAGCTGAGAGGTGACTCATTCAGTGCGGCATCCAGAGCGCTGACCTGTATGGAATAGCCTGTACTCTGATCCAGCTCATGGATCTTATAGGAAGTACCGATGATCGCACCGTCGTTAACTTTTTCTCCGTTAACATAAACATTATATCCGAAAACCTCGGTTTCTGCATCCGTGGCAGCATCCCATGACAGGCTGATACTGAATGTGGTTGCCTCTGTAACCGCAAGGTTTTCAGGCGTTGTCGGAGGATTGTCATCACTTCCCCATGTGGTGAAGCTGAGGATATTCGAAGGCATGGAGAAATTCTGCAGGGCATCCTGCGCCAACACAAATACATCATATTTGGTATCCGGATCGAGTCCTTCAATCAGCAGTGATGTGCCGGTCAGAAGTTCCTGGTTATAAAGTTTACCATTGACGTAAACATTATAACCTTTCACCTTCATATTATCGGTAGCAGCATCCCATTCAACGAGAGCCTTTGTGGAACCCTTGGCATTGATGCGAAGGTTGGCGGCAGGCTGGGGTGCTTCCAAATCAAGCTGGGTGAACAGGTAGGGTGTGCCAATGATCACTTTACTGCTCAGCCCTGGATAGATCCACTCCAGCGTCAGGAAATAATCGTTGACGATTTCCTTATGGAAAGCCTCAAAGTAATAGGCCTGGCCGGCTTCAAGATGGATGAATGCGGAAGCCTGTCCGGTACGGGCGGTATCGTATCAACGGGAAGACCATCCCTTGTACTGTTTGTACTCAGGAAGAACGCTCCTTCACCTTCGCCTTCAGTGGTGGAGTAAAATTTATAATCACCCGTCACCGGTGCGATTATATAACCCCACATTTTACCCCAGAAGAAGTCTTCTTTACATAGATCGTGCACATCCGCTGCTTTGCAATATTACCGGATAGCCATCTTTAAAGACCGGATCCTGCTTGTACGGGAAATTCTGCCAATGGGCAACCTGTGTAGCTCCGTAATAGCATCCGAAGGTATTGTATGTTCCCAACGGAATGTCGAAGGTAATTTCGAACGCAGGATTTCCTGCGGCCTTGTCAACTTCATCGAGGCAGCTTAGTGTGAGCGAAGCGTTCCCGGTGAGTCCCTCATCGCGGAAATATACAAGTGCATAGGTATCTCCGGCATGATAAACAATGGAGTCAACCAAAATCATGTCGGGAGAGTTATTCACATAGTCGAAGAAAATATTCTGTTCTACGTCAGCATCCCCGTCATCAACGTTGGGAATGATCACAATATGTTCAGTGCCCTGACCAACATTGATATGGTTAAAACCGGGCATTCCGAAGGTAGCTACGTCATTGACCCCCGGGGTAGCATCACGGAATTCGGCCATGAACTGAATCGTATCGGCATCTTCTTCATCTGAATAAACCATGCCATGGTCATCTTTAACGATTACGGTAATCATGGCCGGGCCGTTTGAAGAAGCAGTATAATTTACTGTGGCTGTTGATGAAGTGCCATCGTAATCTACGGATATGTCGCCATCGGCAATAACAGCCTGGTTACTGCTGGTAGCGGTGATCGTCATATTCTCGTCACGTTCCGGGTTACCGTCCGTTATCCCGCTGAGATTAACGGTCTGGACACCATCGCTGATATATGCCCAGTGTGGGGTCGTTACCGGATCTACGGTTGGACTCTGGTTTGGATACGCATCGATACCGGTTCTGAAATCATCGATCCTTACATCGGTGCGGACCTGGTTAATGGTACGGTCAACGCCCATGATCAGGTATTTAACCTGGAATGGATTGACACTTTTCCAGTCGGCAGAGAAATCCCAGATCGCTTCATGGAATTGTCCGTCAGCCGGTACAGGGATGAACTTCGAGTTTGTCGACATGCTGAAATTACCATCACTCAGCGGTGCATTGACATCCTGGAGTTTGGCTTCGAATCTTGTCAGCGCCTCTGCACTCTTCACCCTGAAGCGAACGTAAGGTTTAACCAATCCCAGGTTAAGATCTTCCGGGAATGTAAACTGAATATAATCGTTTACACTGGCATTCTTGGTGACCACCATATTTTCGTCGGTGGCATCCCGGCTGATCGTGAAAATATTTCCGGTGCCGGAATTGTTCCAGTTGCGGACAACCCAGCCTGGCATGTAGTCGTCAGTAGAAAAATCATCGGCAAAACCAGATGCTCCTGCAAGCTGGTTGTATACCAGATCATAGGAATTAACATCGCCGTTCTGAGCAGTTACTTCAAGTGTACTCACACTGCCCAGGTCGATGGAATCACCGGATGCTACGCTCGTCTGGGCAAAATAATCTTTATCAAAATTAAGTTTTGCACCACCAGGAAGTCCTGAATAAATGTTAAAGGTGATCGTATTAGCGTTATCATCGACGGTTCCTGTAACCGAGACGATATCAAAATCAAGAGAGACATTTGATACGGTATTGATATCTCTGGCCGCGGCAACGGATACCGTAACGGTAAATACAGAGGTATGCCCGCCGTCAGCTGAGGTAACCGTAAAATCAACCGGGTTCGTAAAATCAGCAGGAACACCCGACAAGGGGGCAACACTGGCGCCCATGGATGTTTTGATCTGGGGAACCAGGGTTGTAAGATCCGATCCATAGGGTACTTCTGCCGTGACCGTTCTGGAGGCGCTGTCAACGACACCTACAGCAGGAACGCCGAGTCCGGCGAATTCAAAACTTCTGATTTCAGTAAGGGTTGAATCGATAATGGCCTCACTCGAAATGAATGAACTGCCGATGACCGTGATGGTGGGATTGCTGGGTGTTGTCCAGCCCACTTCAAGATGATCACCTCCGCCACCTTCTTTCATCAACGCCTCAAAATAGTAGTAAATACCTTTGTCGAGGTGTACGGGCGCGGAAGCCTGGTTGGCTTCTTTATTCCATTGAAGATGCGAAGTGTAATTAGTGACATAGCAGAGCTTTGTAAGCCCGGCTTTGGTGTTGTCGTTGCTTAACCAGAACTCACTGCCATCATCCGAAGAAACATAAAAAGTATAATCTCCGGCCTCAGCAGGAACAATGAAACCGGTAATTCTGGCGGCGTAACTGTCGTCAATGTCCTGTGGAGCATCGATCGATGTTAACATCTGAACGTCCACCGGGTTTTGGGCCACTGACAAATCAGCTAACGTACCTGTAAACGGTTTGAATTTCTCCCAGGTGACATCTCCGGTCTGGGCAAAACTGCCCGCCACGAAAAAAGTCAAAAGGAAGATACTTAACAAAGTAAATCTGTTATTCATCCTCATGTAATTTAGTTAGTATAAAGGTTATTTTCATTAATGAATGGATCACAATGATACCTTTTTTAAAAAAAAATACTTAAAATATTATCTGATTTTTGATGAAAAATTCTTGTATAGAATGACTCTATTTTAGGGGAGAAATCCTAGTTCCTGCGGTCTGCACCCCACATCAGTTTATTCCTCAATGTATTATAAAAACTATTGGAGGGAAATTTTACCATCCTGATGCAATAGGGTGCCTTGTCGATAAATAGTTTAACGCTGGTATCGACGGTATACGACCTGGAATCCAGTGCAACCTGGAACTGATCACTGCGGGAAATAACTTCAAGGCTGATGGTTTTATTATCGGGGACGATAATAGGCCGCACGGTGAGATTGTGGGGTGAAATGGGTGATATGATGAAATTTTTGGATTCGGGCAGAACAATTGGGCCGCCCACGCTCATTGAATACGCCGTTGAACCGGTTGGCGTGGAAACAATAAGTCCGTCAGCCCAGTATGAATTGAGATATTCACCATCAAGGCCGGCGTTGATGGTGATCATGGCAGTATTCTTCTTGATGATGGTAATCTCGTTCAGGGCAGTGTTCAGCTCAGCGAGCGGGCCGGCAGAAGTGTTCAGGCGGATGAGGCACCTGTCTTCCAGACTATAATTTCCGTTGAAGAGATCTTCGATAGAAGTGGAAATGTCATCGCGGGAAATATTGGCCAGAAACCCCAGCCGTCCGGTGTTTATTCCAAGAATTGGAATGCCGGAATCACGGACATGACTGACCGTCTCGAGGAAAGTCCCGTCGCCGCCAAGTGAAAAAAGAAAATCAATACCTTCGGGCAGTCCCGACTTCTCATCGAAATAACTGCAATGCTGAAGCAGGATGCCGGCCTTTTCGGTCAGGAATTCGGCAAACTGGCGGTGGATAATAAGTTCCGTCTTGTGCTGATTCAGCTTATCGAAGAGAATTTTAATATTCTGATTGAAATCTTCGCTGAAAGGCCTCCCGAAAAGTGCTATTCTCATTCTGTGATATTTTCAGTTCGACTGGCTGAACCCGGGTGCAATAACAGATCCCTCAGGTGTTCAGGTATCTCATAAACATGTCGAAACGATCTTCATATAATTTTTCAGCCTCATCGTCTTTCATGTAAGACGCTTTTATGGAATATTCATACCTCTCAAAGGTACTTATGATCGAGGTCAGATCTGTCCGGTTGATTTTAAGGGTGACATCCATTTTTGTGGAATCTTCGGGGGACGAAATATACAGGCTGAGTATCTTTGCATCATTACCCTCTATGATCTGGGATATTTCAGTAAGTGAATAATCGTTCTCATTTACCTCGATAACCAGAATGCCTCCCGGATGCTTCATCGCTGAGAGATCGGCAAAGTGTCGTACCAGGTCGTTCAGTGTGATCAGCCCAAGATAATTATTTTCCCTGTCGAGCACGGGTATCACGCTGAGACTGAGCCGTGATGCCACTTCAATCACCTCGAATATATGCTGATCTTCAAAAACATAAGGACTAAAAAGAGACAGCCCGTGATTGCCGATAGGCTCATCCGCCATGTTCAGGTTATAGATATCCTTGTCCGAGATCAGACCCAGGAACTCATGGTTGTTTACAATGGGAAGATGGGAAATCCTGAATATGTCCATCCACGACAAAGCCTGAACACCGGTATCCGAAGTTTTCAGTGCAGGCACTACATCCGACATCAAATCTTTCGCCAACATATCTGAGGTTTTCAGATGAAAAGCCCTAACTTTGCCAAATATTTTTTGGATAGTAAAGTCATGACCAGATTAAGCGTAAATATAAATAAAATTGCAACACTTCGTAACTCAAGAGGTGGAAATATTCCTGATGTGGTGGAAGCCGCTGTAAGATGCCAGGAATATGGAGCAGAAGGTATCACTGTTCATCCCAGGCCGGATGAAAGGCATATCAGGTACCAGGATGTGTTGGACCTGAAACAGGTAGTGTCCACTGAGTTCAATATCGAAGGCTATCCTTCGGTGAAGTTCATGGAACTGGTGAAAGAGGTTTTGCCCGACCAGGTGACTCTCGTGCCTGATCCTCCGGGAGCCCTGACCTCATCTGAAGGATGGGACACCAGCGCCAACAAGAATTTCCTCATCAGCGTGATCAGGGAACTGAAACGTTACGGGATCAGAACTTCGATCTTCATCGATACCCGCCCTGAAATGATCGTTCATGCAGCCGATACCGGCACCGACCGTGTCGAGCTTTACACCGAGCCGTATGCCCGTGATTTCCAGGCCGATCCACAAAAAGCAGCCGGGCCTTTCGTGAAGGCAGCAGAAAAAGCGGCTGAACTGGGTCTCGGGGTCAATGCCGGTCACGATCTGAACCTTGATAACCTGAATTATTTTTATCAGCATGTTCCGGGCCTTCTGGAAGTTTCCATTGGCCACGCCCTGATTTCAGATGCTCTCTATTTCGGGCTTGAGAATGCGATTCAGATGTACAAAAGGCAACTGACTTAGGTTATGGATCTGTTTTTCAGAAAATTCGGCGACGGACCACCCCTGATCATCGTTCATGGCTTATATGGCGAATCGGACAACTGGGTCAGCATAGGAAGGGCATTGGCAGACCACTATGAAGTCTTTATCATAGACCAGAGAAACCATGGTAATTCGCCGCACACCCGTGAACATAATTACACCCTGCTGAAAAACGACCTTCTCGGCTTCATGGACGAACACAGACTGGAAAAAGCCATACTTTTAGGGCATTCCATGGGAGGGAAGACCATCATGTTTTTCGCCGCCGACTATCCCGAAAGAGTGCAGTCCATGATTGTTGTGGATATTTCTCCCAGGTCGTATAAAAGTCTCGACCAGCCATCCCCGCATACCCTCGACCACCTCAATATTCTGAATGCCATGATGAGTGTGGATTTTGAGAAAGCCGAATCCCGAATGGACATTGACATGATGCTGGCAGGGACCATTGCTTCACAAAGGGTAAGGCAATTTCTCCTGAAAAATGTCAGGCGGAAAGATCAGAATCATTTTGAATGGAAACTGAACCTTGGCGCACTCCATGATGAAATGCCCCGCATTCTCGACGGCCTTGATCCGGAGAAATACCTTAACGGCAACGGCATAACAGGTTTCCCGGCACTTTTCATCAGGGGGGAGAATTCGGATTATATCCAGGATATTGACTATGGTATCATCCACACGATCTTCCCGACTGCGGAAATTGTCAGCATTCCAAATGCCGGTCATTGGGTCCATGCCGAACAACCCGAATTGTTTCTGAAAACCGTGAATTATTTCCTGGAGGGGAATTAATTTTCATCCGGGTGTACTTGCGGATGGGACCGGTGTGCCTGTGACGGCAGGATTGCAGCTATGCGCACAGGGTAGCATCTCTACGATGAAACACTGAAAATCCGCTTCTTCGCTGACGATATCCTGTCCCTTGAATTTCAGGAACAGCTGCACGATGGTGATCACATCCTTTTCGCAATATCTGGCAATCCGGGGCAGGTCATCCTCTTCATAATAGACCTGCGCCACCATCGATCCGTCAATGTCGTCCTTAGGGGTTGGGATGCCGAAGACCGCAGCCAGCAGTTCCAGTGAAGTGTAATTTTTGAAATCGCCGAATTTCCACAGTTCCATGGTATCGACAAATTTCACCTCCCAGGGTTTCTTTCCTGCCACATCCAGGACTTCAGGCAGGGGAAGACCGTTGATGAGCATTCGCCGGGCAATGTAAGGAAAGTCAAATTCTTTCCCGTTATGGGCACACAGGAAAAATTCCCTGTGGCGTGAGTACTTCATAAGCATCTCGCTGAACTGCAGCAACAGTACCTTCTCATCTTTGTCTGCAAAGGACTTGAGCCGGATCGTCTTTTCACCGTTTTCTACCAGCAGGTGGCCGACCGAGATACAGACGATCCGTCCGAATTCGGCATAAATACCGGCACGCTGGTAGACATCCTCCGGACCCTGGCCTTCAGAAACAAGATGAGAGGCTTTTTTATCCCAGAGCTTCCGCAATATGGGGTCTGTTTCCTGGTATGAGGGTGACTGGGGAACTGTTTCAATATCCAGGAACAACAGGTCTTCAGCCTTTAAATGATCAAGCATGGCAGTATGTTTTCCATAAAGGTAAAAAATTGTACTGCAATATTATTGCAGTCCAAGCCTTTGTTTGATAATTGTACTGAGTAATTGGATGGCCACGGTGTTGTTTCCGCCCTGGGGCACGATAATATCGGCATACCGTTTGGTCGGCTCAATGAACTGGAGATGCATAGGTTTTACTGTTTTGTGGTATCGGTCCAGAATCACATCAACGGTCCTGCCCCGTTCGGTGATGTCGCGGTAGATCACCCGGCTCAGCCTGTCGTCGGCATCTGCATCCACATAAATCTTCAGGTCGAGGATTTCACGGAGAGGCTCATGGGTAAAAATGAGGATGCCTTCAACAATGACCACTTTTCTGGGCTCCACGGGAATGGTCTCAGCACTGCGGGTGCAGGTGAGATAGGAATATACAGGTTGCCCGATAGATTTGCCCGACTTGAGCATTTTGATATGTTCAACCAGAAGCGGAAATTCCAGGGAAGAAGGATGGTCAAAATTGATCTTCTGCCTCTCCTCTTCAGAAATATGACTATTATCGCGGTAATAGGAATCCTGAGGGATGACGGCGACCTGGTCTTCCGGTAAATCTTCAATGATTTTCTTGACTACGGTCGTCTTCCCGGAACCTGTGCCTCCTGCTATACCTATAATGAACATAAAATAAAGGATGTTTTGGAATTATCAGTTAACTTTGCAACCTGGCTTATTCTACTGTATCTATCCGATTAACCAGTGTATCATGATCAAACATATTGTCTTGTTCCGGTTCAAAGATAATCAAGGAAAGGAAGAAAAAGTAAAAAAACTGAAATCCATCATTGATGATCTGAAACATAAAATACCGTTTATTGAACATATTGAAGGCGGTATCAACTTCAATACACGCGATAAAGCTTTCGATGTGGCGCTCGTCAGCGATTTTCGGTCGCGTGAGGACCTGGAAGCCTACCGCATACATCCCGATCATCTTAAGCTGATCGCTTTTTTGAAAAACTATGATTATGATCTCGTGGTAACCGATTATGAATATTAATGCAAATCAACATGAACGAACTTTATCCTCTTAAATTCAGACCAATATTAAAAGACAAGATCTGGGGCGGAACAAAGTTAGATGAGGTTCTTCATAAAACCGAAGCCTCTGCCCAGTGTGGCGAAAGCTGGGAAATCTCGACCCTCGAAGGCAACATCTCCGTGGTTGACGGGGGTTTCCTTGACGGCAATAATCTCCTGGAGCTCGTTGAAATCTACATGGGCGACCTGGTGGGTGACCGGGTTTATGATACCTTTGGCCTTGAATTTCCGCTTCTGATCAAATATCATCGACGCCAACGAATGGCTTAGCATCCAGGTGCATCCCGACGATGCAACGGCGGCTGAAAGGCACCAGTCTTTTGGTAAAACGGAGATGTGGTATATCATTGATGCTGAAAAAGACGCTGCGCTGATTACCGGTTTCAACCGTACGGTTGACAAAGCCACCTATCTTGAGCATTTCAACTCCGGCACGCTAAAAGACATTCTGAATGTCGAGAACGTAAAAGCCGGTGATTGTTTCTTTATCCCGGCCGGCAGGATTCACACGATCGGAGCAGGTATTCTCCTCGCCGAGATCCAGCAGACCTCTGATGTGACCTACCGGATTTTCGACTGGAACAGAACCGACGACCAGGGCAATGCCCGGGAGCTGCATACCAGCCTGGCCCTGGATGTTATTGATTTCAACCATTACGATGATTACCGGACGGAATATGAGGCAGTCATGAACAAGACAGTTAATCTGGTGGACTGCAACTATTTCACTACGAACATCATCCGGCTGACCGAACCAGTGGAAAAGGACTACAACCTGATTGATTCCTTTCTGATCTATATGTGTCCCCGGGGAAAGGTGAATATTCTTTACGCTGAGAATCAGAGTGTCAGTCTTTGTCAGGGAGAAACCGTCCTGATCCCGGCCCAGCTGAAAAACCTGGTAATCGAACCTCTTGAAGAATCCGAACTACTGGAGATCTATATAAGGCATTAAACGGCATCCGGGGCCTCAGGCGGGACTGCTTAGTTCTTCAGGTGAAGATGGCCATATTGCCGGGATAAATAAATTTCATGAATATGATCCTGCATGTCAGACCAGGCATTGAGAATACTATCCGGCGTGAAGTAAGGGAGGAAAACATCGCCTCGGGGTATGGTGAGGACCAGCTGCCGGTACCGGAGATGGACTCTTTCATGGAGTACCCCACCCTCTCCTCCGTACATTCGATGCTGCCTGACGAATACAGCAGTGTTGGGCCAGAGATCCGTTTAAAGCATATGAAACCTGTAACAGCAGACACAATGCTGATACGCCATTCAAATCTGAGGGATGAAAGCGGCAGAAAACTCTTTTTCGAAATCAGTATTCGCAGCCGTACTGATTTTGTTAGTACAGCCTCGCATGTCAGGGCTGTTGTGAATAACGAAAGTTTCTTACGAATGATCAGGACGGAACCATGAAGATGACCAGTTCAGAATTTATTAAAAGCAGTGCAAAACTGCAGGAATGTCCGGATACCGGTTTGCCGGAGATCGCTTTTATCGGCCGGTCAAACGTGGGCAAGTCATCACTGATCAACTTACTGACGGGACGAAAAAACCTGGCAAAAACATCGGTGTCTCCGGGAAAGACAAGGCTCATCAACCATTTTCTGATAAACAGACAGTGGTACCTGGTAGACCTGCCGGGTTACGGATATGCCAGGGTCAGTAAGGGAGAACGGAAAAAGTTCGGGAAGCTGATCGAAAGCTACATTTCCGGGAGCAAAAACCTGGTATGCCTGATGGTACTGATTGACAGCCGTCTTGAACCCCAGCAGACCGACCTCGATTTCATTCAATGGCTTGGAGTGAACGGTGTACCTTTCTGCCTTGTTTTCACTAAAACCGACAAGCCCAAACAAAGGGAACTGCGTCTGAACATACAACGGTTTGAAGCAGAAATCCTGAAAACATGGGAAGAGATGCCACCGACATTCATGACTTCTGCCCTGAAAAAAACAGGAAAGGAGGATGTTCTGGATTATCTGGGGAAAATCACGGAACTTCAAAGTAACTTTTAAAAAAGATTCATTTAATATTGCCTTAAGATTGATTACATTTGCCACCGTAAAAACATCATATTCATACTATCCCTGTAGAAACCATGATCAATAATGCTCCTGTAAAATTCTTCGCAGGAAGGGGGACAAAACCTCTGGCAGAAAAAATAGCTAAATCCTTCGGGATCGAGCTTGGAAAAACGACTGTTCTTGAATTCAGTGATGGCGAATTGCAGCCTTTTTATGAAGAATCGGTCAGAGGATGTATAATCTTCATCATTCAATCCACGCCCCCGCCTGCTGAAAACATCCTTGAACTGCTTCTCATGATCGATGCGGCAAAAAGGGCCAGCGCCTACAAGGTGGTGGCTGTCCTCCCCTACTTTGGATATGGCCGGCAGGACAGAAAAGACAAGCCAAGGTCGTCCATCGGCGCTAAACTTATCTCCAATCTGCTTGTCTCTGCCGGCGTCGACCGGGTGATGACCATGGATCTGCATGCCGACCAGCTCCAGGGGTTTTTTGACGTTCCCGTCGACCATCTCTATGCATCTTCCATCTTCGTGCCCTATATAAAAAGTCTTGAACTCGAAAATCTGGCCGTTGCTGCACCCGATATGGGAGGTACCAAACGGGCAAATGCCTACGCCCGATTCCTCGGCTGCCATATGGTGATCTGTTACAAGGTCAGAAAAAAACCAAACGTGGTTGAGGAGATCAGGGCTATCGGGGATATCAAGGGCAAAAATATTTTTATCGTCGACGATATGATCGATACGGCAGGTACCATAACCCTGGCCGCCGAGATGATGAAGAATGAAGGTGCCCTGTCGGTACGTGTCGTAGCCACACATCCCGTGCTGTCGGGCCCCGCCTACGAACGCATTGAACAATCTTTCATCGATGAGGTGATCGTCACCGATTCCATACCTATAAAAGACTTCTCCGGGAAGATCAAAGTCCTTTCTATTGCCGACCTGTTTGCCGAGGTCATTAATAAAGTCTATAATTATCAGTCCATAAGCTCACATTTTATCACATAAGTTATTATATTTGCACTCCAATTTTCAAAGATGTCTAAATGACCTATATGTGATGGGGAATTAGAGTATTGTTTAATTCTTAGTAGCAAAATTTATTATGAAAACTGTAGAAATTCAGGTTAAAAAAAGAGAAAAACTCGGTAAATCCGACACCAAACGCCTCAGAAACGAGGAAATGGTACCCTGTGTAATGTATGGCGGAAAAGAAAACTATCATTTTTACGCTCATGAAAACCTGTTCAAGAAGATCGTGTTCTCTCCCGATATCTTTCTTGTTTTGATCAATATGGAAGGAACTAAAATAACAGGCATTATACAGGAAATCCAGTTTCATCCGGTAAGCGACAAGATCACACATATCGATTTTGTTGAGGTAATCGAAGGCAAACCGGTGATAGCTAACATCCCGATCAGCCTGACGGGTAATTCTGTCGGTATCCGTAACGGCGGTAAACTGAGACAGAGAAGAAGGTATCTAAAGGTAAAAGGCCTTGCAGAGAACCTGCCCGACAAACTCGAAGTGGATATTTCCAACGTCAATACTGGCGAGGTGATCAAGGTCGGTGACCTTACCTACCCCAATCTTGAAATTCTGGATCCTCACCGTTCCATGGTTGTCTCCGTCGTTTCCTCACGCGTTGCCTTGAAGGGGATGTCGATCACTGAAGAAGGGGTTGAAGTTGAAGAAGCTGCTGCTGAAGGTACTCCTGCAGAGGGTGAAGGTGCTGAAGAAGCCGCCGCTGAATGATGATTTAAAATTGTCTGTTCAATTTTGAAGTATCTAATCACAGGACTCGGTAATCCCGGTGAGCAATACGCCCACACACGCCATAATATTGGATTCGATATACTGGATGCCCTTGCCGGGGCATCCGGTATTTCCTTCCAGGATAAGCGCTACGGGTACATTGCCGAGTTTAAGTACAAATCCAGGATTTTTCATCTGCTCAAGCCTACCACCTTTGTCAACCGCAGCGGGCTTGCTGTTCATTATTACCTTAAAAAGCTTGCCATCCCTCAGGAGAACCTTCTGGTGATCGCCGATGACCTTGCCCTTCCTTTCGGCTCCCTGAGACTTCGTCCTCGTGGCAGCGATGCCGGACATAACGGGCTCAACAGCATCATCTCAACATTGGGAAACCAGATTTTTCCAAGGCTCCGTTTCGGTATTGGTAATGATTTCCCCCAGGGCTACCAGGTCGATTACGTTTTGGGGCACTTTACAAGTGAGGAGGAAAAACACCTCCCGGAAAGGATCAGCCTGGCGGTGGAAATTATCAGATCCTTCGGCACCATTGGGATCGGTTATACCATGAATGAATACAATAACCGCTGAAAAGATTACCGCAACCTTTCATGTAACCGTTTGTTACTTCATTTGTAATCCAACCTGAATCTTTCATTACACATTTGCTTCCGATGGGGAAACGAACGATTCAATATATCATCTTTTTCTCGGCACTGTCACTTTCGGGACTTATCGTCACACAGATGCTGTGGGTACGTAATGCCCTGAACCTGGCTGAAAGACAGCACTCTCACAGGGTCGACCTTGCTCTCGATGATGTACTTCAGGAACTGAATGACAGAATCGCTTCTGTAAAAGACAGCGTCGTAAATGTTCAGAGAACAGAATTATCACGCCAGGAAGGAATCTTCAGTGTTCTGGACCTTACTTTCCTGGATGAGCTGATCCGGAAATATGTCGACTATCACGATCTGGACAGAAAATATGTATATTCTATCGTTAAAACCAGGAACGATTCTGTCGTATTCAGCTCTTCCGCCTATCTGCCAAAAAGGAACCGGTCCGGGATCCACAAAGCCTGTCTTCACAGTATCTGGAAGAAAGACTATTACCACCTCGAACTATATTTTCCAAACCAGAGGCGGGACGAACTGATCCGGATGTCGGCATGGATGCTGACTTCGGGTATTTTCCTGATCATCATCATCTTATCCTTTTATTATATCATCTTTACCATCATCCGGCAAAAGAAGATCTCCCAGATCCGTGACGATTTCATCAATAATATCACTCATGAATTCAAAACCCCGATCGCTACCATCTCCCTGGCTTCCGAAGTCCTTCTGAACACTCAGAAAGAAGATCCAGGATCAAGAATTGCCAGGTACTCGCGTGTGATTTACGATGAAAACAGCAGGATGCGCCGGCAGGTAGACAGGGTATTGAAGCTGGCTGAACTGGAAAAAGGCGACTTCCGGCTCGACATGACTATTCTCAACATGGATGATATGATCCGGAAAAATGTGGATAACCTGCTGCTTGAACATTGTAACCGGGAAATTGAACTCATTTACCACCTCGAAGCAAAAAACCCGATGGTCCGTATTGATGAACTTCATTTTGGAAATATCATCAACAATCTTGTCGGCAATGCCATAAAATATTCGGCTGAAAAACCGGTTATTATAATCAGCAGCCGGAATGAAGGCAACTCCTATGTATTCTCCGTCGGGGATCAGGGTATCGGGATAAGTCGTGAGAACCTGTCTCACATTTTCGACCGGTTTTACAGGGTTCCCACAGGGGATGTACATAACACAAAAGGCTTTGGCATAGGCTTATATTATGTGAAGCGCATGACCGAAAGTCACGGGGGTAAAATAAATGTTCACAGCGAACCCGGTAAAGGTACGCGTTTTGATGTATTCATTCCACAGGCGAATTTATAAAGTGAACGTCATGAAGAAAAATAACAGTCCGAAAATACTACTCGTGGAAGATGATACCAACCTCGGGTATGTTCTGAGCGACTTTCTTCAAATAAGCGGCTATGAGGTTACTCTTGCCAGGGACGGCCGGGAAGGATTGGATAAATTCCGCGATGGCAATTTCGACCTTTGTATTATCGATGTTATGCTTCCGGTAATCGACGGCTTCACTCTCGCGGAGGAGATCAGAAAATCAGCCCTCGGCATCCCCTTCATTTTTCTCACCGCCAAGAGTATGGAAAAGGACCGAATCAGGGGATTGAAAATTGGTGCCGATGATTATATCACCAAACCATTCAGTACTGAAGAACTGAGTCTGAGAATCGACGCAATCCTCAGACGATCAAAATATTCCATTCTGAAGAATGATGTCACCGACGTATTTCATATAGGCAGCCTCGCCTTCGATTATACCAATCACCTTCTGACAACTCCAAAGGGCGAAAGACGGCTGACCAGGAAGGAAGCCGAAGTTCTTCGTCTCCTGTGCATCAACAAAAACAAAGTGGTCAGAAGGGAAGTGGCCCTTAAGAATATCTGGGGTGATGATGATTATTTCATGGGGCGAAGCATGGATGTGTACATCGCCAAACTCAGGAAATTCCTGAAAGACGATACGAGGGTGGCTATTGTGAACATCCCCAGGACCGGCTTCATGCTTGAGGTCAGTGATGAAGCGGATGATTAGCTGCCGGCTTTGTGACTTTCCCACCCGTACTTATTCGTTAATATGAATCTCAATGTATGATAGTAAAAGTGGATAACCAGCCCAGAATAGACAAATACCTCTGGTGCATCCGTGTGTTCAAAACCAGGTCGATGGCTACGGAAGCCTGCAAAAAAGGCAGGGTCAAAATCGATGGTCAGCAGGTCAAACCTTCAAGATCTGTTAAGGAGGGGGAAGAAATCGAGGTTAAAAAAGCCCCGGTGACGTATATCTTCAGGATCCTGGCCTTTCCCAAAAACAGGCTGTCTGCCAAACTGGTGCCTGAATACGCTGAAGACAGGACTGCGGAAGAGGAACTGTCCAAACTGAAGTTGCAGGATGATTTCTTTATCAGACGGGATAAAGGAACAGGACGGCCAACCAAAAGGGAACGACGCATTATCGATAAGCTAAAGAATAACTGATATGATCATTGCAAATCAAAAAAGACAGGAAAACATTGCCGAATACCTGCTATACATGTTTCAGATCGAAGACATGATCAGGGCTTCAGAATTTGATATTGATCTGATTGAGAAACGGATCATCTCCGGTTTTGATCAGCCTTATGATGTGAAACGTGACATGCGGGAGTGGTACCTTTCCCTGATCGGTATGATGAAGGAAAACAGCCTGGAGATCCATGGGCACATCCCGTTGTTAACCAGTCTGATCGATGAGGTGAATCAGCTTCATATCCGGCTGCTGAACAAGGCGGACGAGTTTGAATATAACCGGATTTTTGCCAGTGCCCGACCCGGGGTGGAAGATCTGAAGGCTAAATCACACGCGAGTGATATCAGTGATGTTGAACTGGGTCTGAACGGCCTCTATGGCCTTCTCATGCTGAGGCTTCAGCAACGAAAGCTCAATCCCGGCACAGTGAAAGCCCTTGGTTATATAAGCGAGTGGCTTGCTGAACTGTCTTTGCGTTTCCGCGAACTGGAACAGGGCAGGGTCGAAATCTAAAACGTGTATGCGAAGCCCACACCCAGAACTTCCTTGATCTGCCAGCCCGGACCTGAACTCCCGTCTTTCTTTATCAATTTGATGTTGTCATCGTAAATGCCGTTCATGCTCACGGTGGCCGAAAGGAATTTATTAATCTTCATATTCAGGAGCAGTTCGAAATTGATATCGATATTTCCGGGTTTATCCAAATAATTGGAAAAGAAGTCCACCTTCGATCCAAAGGTTACGTTCTCCATAGGTTCAATCGAATACACGACCCTGACATACCCCCCGAATTCCGTCCGGAGCTTGTTTCCCGGTTCCACGCCGAACTGGCCTGCAGCAGAGAGAGAATCATCAAGGACGAAGGTCATTTTTGCCGCCAGAGGCGAGAGGAAAAGGCTGAAATGATCACCCGGTTTATAATCCATACCAACTGAACCAGTAAGATACGCCGGGGAAAAGAAGTCAGATATCCGGCTTTTAGCTGTGTCACCATAATATTTGTAACCGCTGGCAAACTGGCTCCTGAAATTCAGCAGGGCACTGTACTGCCATTCTTCAGAGGCTTTCATTCCATACTGGGAGGTAAATTCAAGACGGTCGTTGGTTTTTCGGGTAATGGTACCCTGCCGGTTAAAGCCGAATCCAAGGTCAAGGGAATTATTCCAGCTGGATTTAAGCGTCAGGTAATTGGCGAAGGTATTGAAAATCGCCACACCCGAGACTGAAGGATCACCACCTGCCGACCATTGGTAAAGGGAGACCTGTGAGAACGTCAGATTTCCCATCCCTCCGGTGTTCCAGCCAAGAGTGTCTTTATCGGCATCCTCATCCTGGGAAAAGACAAGATTAAAAGAGAGAAGAAGAGATAGTGCAAAAAGGAGCTTTTTCATAGAGTAGTCTTTTGAGTAGTCAGGTTTTGAGGCAATAGATTGCAGTAAAAATAGATATTATCCGATTTAACCGTTAACAAGCGATAACAGGATAAATTGTTTGGACTTCCGGAATGAATACCTGGCCACCGGAAGACAGGGCAAAAAGGGTATCAGCCCCTCTTTTGAGAACGCTTGCTTCCCTTGCCTCCTGTAGTCCAAAATCCTTCTCACTCCGGCCCGGATACCAATTCCTTTTCTTTCATACCTTTTTCCAGAAACCGGTCCTCCCATTTTCCGCCGGGATTCAATGGTTCCTCCCTCTGTCCGAACCACCTGAACCTGTTTTTCGCTACCCAGTTGTAGAGCCGGTCTCTTACGAAAGGAGGTATAATGACCAAAGCATAGAGAAGATTCACCGGGAACCGGAGCTGCCGAAATATGCGGAGCACAGCCTCCGAGCGAAAATATTTTATTCCCTTCTCCACCAGGATCACCGATTTAAAAGGGGATTCATTGACCGACAGGGGAAACATCACTTTGCGCTTTTTTGACCGCAGACCCAGAAACCGGAAGGTCCCTTTGATGTCATGCCGCAGTATGAACATGACCGTGGCGCTGCATAGATTGCAGTGCTCATCGTACAGGATAACGGGAAAATCCGGGCCGGATGGTTTTTTGGGCATGATGCCTTGTTTTCTTGATGAACAATCTTCGGGCGATAATGATCGGAGAAGAAGAGGTTGGGGAGTTAGGGATTGAGGGATTGAGGGATTGAGGGATTGAGGGATTGAGGGAAAGAGGAAAGGAGGAATGATGGTGTTTGTAGAGGCGCAATTAGGAGATCTGGAGGAATCGAGATTAATTTCGCAAAAACGAATTGAGGGATTGAGGGATTCAGGGAATAGGGATTAATCGATTGACGTGCAAAACTGAAATCTGTGCCTAATCTGTTCGTAATTGTCCTAATCTGTGAAATCTGTGGTGAATCTTCTTCTTCACTGCTCCTCCCTCAGCATCACATCCACCACCTCCCCGATATAAAACCGGTGAAAATCCTGCTTCGGATAATGACGTCTGCTGATTTTCGGATCAATGAAACTGCCGGACTTCAGGTCGTCGGCATACAATTTCCTGCATTCCAGGATCAGTCGTGCCTGTTCGTAACCGATATTACCCGCCCTGGTAGCAAAAGGCTTCAGACCGGTTTCCCTCATCTTGTCATAGTCCCGTCCCGACTTCGAACCACAAAAATTAAGGATCTTCCGGTATTCTTCCGTAAAAAAGGACAGGGTAAAATACGCCGACTCTTCAGCAAAACCGAAGGTATGGCGCTGCGGCCTGATATAACAAACTGCGACGGGAAGGTTCCATAAAACACCCATGCCTCCCCAGCTCGCCGTCATGGTATTAAAGGAAGTCAGCCCGCCGGCAGTAATAAGCATCCAGTCATCCCCGATAAGCTTGAAAACATTGCCCGGCATGTGCTGCGGACTGATATGTGTAAATACTTCATTCATCATGTATCCAAATTAACCAGTTTAAAATTAAAACGATAAATTTACAATTTTGTAAGACATATTATATATTTGTTATCTTCGTCACGTAATAATAACAAGCTCCGCCCTGTTCTTTTGCCCTGGCTTCCTGTGAATTAACGTCAGGCCGGGATATTTTGAGAGCCTAATTCATGACCTATGAAAGAAGCCTTAGAGACACTCGACAAAATTCATCTCAATTTCTCCCCTCAGGGACTTTTTGTCCTTAACCTTACCCTGGCCTTTATCATGTTCGGCGTAGCTCTGGAAATCAAGCCGGAACATTTCAAACGGGTGTTTCTGAATCCGAAATCAACGATCGTAGGATTTGTCTCCCAGTTTCTTTTTCTGCCCGCGTTGACGTTCATACTGATCATAATCTTCAGCCGTTTTATCACGCCTACCATTGCGTTGGGGATGATCCTGGTTGCAGCCTGCCCGGGTGGAAACATCTCCAACTTCATCTCTTCCCTGGCCAAAGGCAACGTGGCCTTGTCAGTCAGCCTGACAGCCGTTGCAACCCTGTCGGCGATCATCCTTACCCCGCTCAACTTTGCCCTGTGGGGTAAACTGTATATCCTGTTCTGGAATGAAAAAGCACAAAGCCTTCTCCAGCCTCTTACCATCGATGCTTTTGAAATGTTCAAAACCGTTTTCATCCTTCTCGGCATACCTCTGCTCCTTGGCATGGGATTCAATCATAAATTCCCAAAAACCACGCTTAGGATCGTAAAACCTCTCAAAAAGATATCCATCCTGCTCTTTATGGCCATCGTTGTCCTGGCTTTTGCTAAAAACTATAATTACTTTATCCAGTATATCTCATGGATTTTTATCATTGTCCTGATCCATAACTCCCTTGCCCTTACCACAGGTTACACTGCAGCATCGGCCTTCAAACTGAACCGGACCGACCGGCGCACCATTTCCATCGAAACGGGAATACAGAATTCAGGGCTCGCCCTTGTGCTGCTCTTCAACCCCAATGTATTCCCGGAAACGATTATCGTCAACGGTTCGGTGAAACCCCTGGAAATCGGAGGGATGGCTTTTATTGCCGCATGGTGGGGAATATGGCATATCCTGGCGGGACTTACCCTTGCCGGATTTTGGTCGGTCATACCGGCGGAAGAAAAATTTTCACTCAGAAGATTATTTCATAAGAACAGTTAAGGTACATGAATCGAAAAGAGGAAACAATCCATAAGTATAACCTTTTTTACAGGATTTTAAAGAGTTATGAAAGGTTCGTCTTTAAAAGGTTTTACAGGCACTTTCAGGTCATCGACCAAAAAAACATTCCCTTCAATGAGCAATATATTCTGACACCAAATCATCAGAATGCTCTCATGGATGCCCTGGCAATACTGAACTCCTGCGGCACAGATGTGGTATTCATGGCCCGGGCCGATATCTTCCACAAAAAAAGGCAGGCGAAACTTCTCCGGTTTTTTAAAATTCTCCCTATCTACCGCATCAGGGATGGTGCCGGTGAACTGTCGAAGAACGAGGAGATTTTTGATTCAGCCATTACCATCCTGAGAGATCATATTCCTGTAGGCATGATGCCCGAAGGCAATCATGGCGACAAACGAAGGCTGCGTCCCCTCGTAAAGGGAACAATGCGTATTGCCCTCAGGACCCAGGAGAAATTAGGAAAAGAACGGGGCGTGAAAATCGTTCCTGTAGGGTTGGATTATGAACATTACCAGAAATTCTTCCAGGACCTCCTTATTATTTACGGGCAGCCTGTCGAGGTCTCGGAATTTTACGAATCTTATCTCGAAAATCCTGCAAGGGCTCAGAATGAACTGCGTGAAAGGCTTTCTGCTGAGATGAAAAAGGTCATTATCCATATCGAAAATGAAGAACTCTATGATATGTATCAGAACCTCAGGGAGATCTACAATAAGCGGATGCGCAGCAAAGTGGGTATTCTTGGGAAATCTCATTATGAGAGATTCAGGGCTGACAAACAGATGATCCGGATTCTCGACTGCAAATTCGAATCTGATCCGGAATCACTCAGACTGTTATCCACCAAGGTGAACAGCTATGTCGAAGACCTGAAGGAGCTGAATATCCGTAACTGGATTTTCGAGCGTTCGGGCTTCACCACCAAAAAACTTATCTATAAACGGTTCGGACTCCTGTTAACCTCGCCCTTATACTTTTATGGCTACCTCAATAACTACCTGCCTTACCGGCTTCCGCTCCGGCCGTTGAAGAATGTTAAAGACCCGCAGTTTCATTCCTCGTTCAAGTTTGTGCTGGCCATGATCCTCTTCCCGGTTTTCTATGCCCTTCAAACCACTATCGTAGCACTGCTCACCGGACCTGCCTGGATCGCCTGGGCTTACCTCCTGAGCCTTCCGGCTACCGGCTATTTTGCACTGTTCTGGTCGATATGGTACAAAAGATGGCGGGCCGGACTGAAATACAGGCGGATGAAAAAGAGCCGTCATGAGAAGATCCTGAGTCTCGAAAGGAAGTACAAAGAAATTATGGAAACGATGGACCACATCGTTAATGAGTATCCCGGCAGATTCGGCGAGAAGGATAAAAAACACGAGTATGTCTGAGCTGCATTTTTTTGAAGATAAAATCGTATGGATAACCGGCGCTTCCTCCGGGATTGGGGAAACCCTGGCAAAAAGGCTGGCGCCACTGGGATGCAGACTGATTCTCTCGGCCCGCCGCCCTGATGAACTGGAAAGGGTCAGGGCCGGGTGCGGCGAAGTGAAACACGGGATCATCCTCGTCCCCTTTGACCTGTCGTCCCCGGAGGAATGTGAAAAAGCAGCCGATGAAGTGTTAGCAGGCTTCGGAACCGTGGATTTCCTCTTTAACAACGGCGGAATCTCACAGCGGACCTCCGTTCTGGATACCAGTATAGACATGGACCGGAAGATCATGGAAGTGAACTATTTTTCGGGTATCATTCTCACCAAAAAACTTCTGCCGGCCATGATTGAACATGGCGGCGGACATATCACTGTTACCAGCAGTATCTCGGGACTCTTCGGCTTCCCTCTGAGAACGGCCTACTGTGCCTCCAAACATGCGGTGAACGGCTTTTACGAAGCCGTATGGACTGAGATGCACGACAAAGGGATCCGGACTACGGTTATCTGTCCGGGACGGATCCGGACCAACATCTCCTTTCATGCCCTCGACAAGGGAGGCGTCCCGCACGGGGTAATGGATAAGGCCCAGGAAGAGGGACTCAGCCCGGAAAAATGTGTGAACGCCATGCTGAAAGGTGTAAGAAGAAATAAAAGAATGGTTCTCATCGGACGTAAAGAACTTATCCCTGCTTATCTGAAACGGTTTATCCCTTCGCTTTTCTACTGGCTGATTATCAAAATAAAGCCCACCTGAGATCCGTTTTGTACAATAATTATTAATTTCGCATCGAATAAACGGAGAGAGTATCATGAAAGAGAAAATTATCAGCGGGATCCAGCAGATAGGGATAGGTGTGGCGAATGTGAAGGAAGCCTGGAAATGGTATAAGGATAATTTTGGTATGGACATCCGGATTTTCGAAGATGCTGCCATGGCTGAACTAATGCTCCCCTATACCGGTGGGAAACCCCGCATGCGGCATGCTGCCCTGGCCCTCAACCTTATGGGCGGCGGCGGTTTTGAGATCTGGCAGTATACCGAACGAACCCCTGTCGCACCGGTAACTGAGGTGAAAGCCGGTGATCTGGGGATCTTCGCTGCCAAGATAAAAAGCAGGGACGTCAAAGCCACCTTTAAATATTTCAAAAACAAAGGACTTAATGTCAATGGTCTTACACGTGATCCTCAGGGACGTGAACATTTCTTCATCCAGGATCCTTTCAATAACATCTTCGAGATCGTCGACAGCCAGTCATGGTTCAGGCTCGACCGGCGAAAATTCACCGGTGCTGCTGCCGGAGCGGTGATCGGCGTTAGTGACATCGATACCTCCAGGAAAGTATATTCCAGCATTCTCGGGTATGATGAAGTCATCTACGACCGGGAAGGCACCTTTGAAGATCTTGGCCCCCTGAATGGCGGTAATAACCGGTTCAGACGCGTCCTCCTGAAACACAGCAAAGCCAGGCTCGGCGGATTTTCAAGGCTGTTCGGACCGAGCGAGATCGAACTGCTGCAGGTTACCGACCGCAAGCCTGAAAAAATCTTCAGGGACCGCTACTGGGGCGACCTGGGTTTTATCCACCTTTGTTACGACATCATCGGCATGAAAGCCCTTAGGAAAGAATGCTATGAAAAAGGATTCCACTTTACCGTCGACAGCGATGTTGACCCCAAAGGTAGCAGTTTTGACATGGGTGAAGCAGCCGGACATTTCGCCTATATCGAAGATCCCGATGGCACCCTGATCGAATTCGTTGAAACCCACAAGATCCCTATCCTGAAAAAGCTGGGCTGGTATCTCGACCTTCAGAAACGCAACCCGGAAAAACCATTGCCGAACTGGATACTCAAAGCATTGAAATATAGCCGGGTAAAGGATAAACATTTCAGGTAGAAGAAGACGCCTCAAAAGTCAGTTTCACCAAAATTCTTCTTTACAATCCGACTTTAAAGACACCCTCTTACATAGAAAACATTACAAAGACTCTTCGCTTCACTCAGGATTTCCCCCTTTCCTCCAACAGCAAATACAACACGGGCACCACCAGAAGTGTCAGTATGACTGAACCAGCAGGCCTCCGATGACGGTTCGCATGGGAGCCCGGAGTGTGTCTCCTCGTAATGTCACGGGACAACAATACGCAAACATTAGTCAGGCTGGTGAAATGACGGGGGATGGAAGGACCTGCCGGGGTCGGAAAATGCTCGTCTTTTATTATCTTTACCTTCTGATCCGCAAAAACCGTTTTGTCATGCTTAAAGATCTCTTTCTTAAAAACCGCAGCTACCGGAGATTTCACCAGGGTGTGCCCGTACCGGCAGCCGACCTCATGGATATGATCGACAATGCCCGTCTGGCCGCTTCCGGCAGGAATGTCCAGCCCCTGAAGTACATCCTGGTAAACGATCCCGCCGTATGTTCAAAGGTGTTTCCCTGCCTGGCCTGGGCCGGGTATCTCAAAGACTGGGACGGTCCTGCCGACGGTGAACGGCCGTCGGCCTACATTGTGCAGCTGCACGACACCACCCTCGCCCCCGGGTATTTCTGCGATGACGGTATCGCTGCCCAGAGCATTCTTCTCACCGCCGTGGAAAAAAATTTCGGCGGATGCATCATTGCCACCGTTAAACGCGACGAATTGTCCGCCCTTCTCAACATCCCGTCCCACCTGAAAATCCTGCATGTCTTTGCCCTTGGAAAACCAAAGGAGACTGTCATCGTCGAAGATGTGAAAAACAACGACATCCGCTACTGGCGGGATGAAAACCAGGTGCACCATGTGCCGAAGCGATCACTGGAGGAGCTGGTGGTGGGGATGGGAGGAGTTAGGGAAAGGCAAAAGGCGAAAGGCGAAAGGCAAAAGTGAGGGATTGAGTCAGGAAATTAGAGGTTAGGGAGGCCGAATGAACCGTGTAAACGGGAATTCCGATTGTTAAATATCAATATCAAAAACGTAGAGACGTGATGCATCATGTCTTCGTGGGGAATTGAATATTGAATATCGAATATCGAATATTGAATATCGAATATTGAATATTGAATTTGGAGACGGGTGAAAATAGACAAAAACCGGTCAACGAATTCGTAGACGCACGCCTTGGCGTGCATACGATAAATGCCGTTTTCATTTGGAAGAAAAAAGGCGAAAGGCAAAAGTGAGGGATTGAGTCAGGAAATTAGAGGTCAGAGGTTAGGGAGGCCGAATGAACCGTGTAAACGGGAATTCCGATTGTTAAATATCAATATCAAAAACGTAGAGACGTGATGCATCATGTCTTCGTGGGGAATTGAATATCGAATATCGAATGTCGAATATTGAATGTCGAATATCGAATATCGAATATTGAATATTGAATTTGGAGACGGGTGAAAATAGACAAAAACCGGTCAACGAATTCGTAGACGCACGCCTTGGCGTGCATACGATAAATGCCGTTTTCATTTGGAAGAAAAAAGGCGAAAGGCAAAAGTGAGGGATTGAGTCAGGAAATTAGAGGTCAGAGGTTAGGGAGGCCGAATGAACCGTGTAAACGGGAATTCCGATTGTTAAATATCAATATCAAAAACGTAGAGACGTGATGCATCATGTCTTCGTGGGGAATTGAATATTGAATATCGAATATCGAATATTGAATATCGAATATTGAATATTGAATTTGGAGACGGGTGAAAATAGACAAAAACCGGTCAACGAATTCGTAGACGCACGCCTTGGCGTGCATACGATAAATGCCGTTTTCATTTGGAAGAAAAAAGGCGAAAGGCAAAAGTGAGGGATTGAGTCAGGAAATTAGAGGTCAGAGGTTAGGGAGGCCGAATGAACCGTGTAAACGGGAATTCCGATTGTTAAATATCAATATCAAAAACGTAGAGACGTGATGCATCATGTCTTCGTGGGGAATTGAATATCGAATATCGAATTCGAATCTTTCGAATATTGAATATCCGAATATTGAATATCGAATTTGCGTAGATCTGTGGTGAAAATAGACAAAATCGGTCAACTAATTCGTAGACACACGCCTTGGCGTGCATAACCGATAAATACCGTTTTCATTTGGACGAAGAAAGGCGAAAGGCAAAAGTTAGGATTGAGTTAGGAAATTAGAGGTGAGAGGTTAGGGAGGCCGAATGAACCGTGTAAACGGGAATTCCGATTGTTAAATATCAATATCAAAAACGTGGAGACGTGATGCGTCATGTCTTTGGAAAAATCGGATAATCTTTCCTAAAATCTGTGCTAATCTGTGTAATCTGTGTAATCTGTGGTGATTCCCTCTCCTGCCCCAATATCTTTATCGTTATCAACACTTTGTGGATAAACTCGTTTTCCCGGGATAGGAATATTACGTACATTTAATAAATGGGAATATTCTTCCCGTGCAACCTTTTTTTTCAAAGCCTTGTCTACCATGCGGAGCGAATCTATGAAAGATGAAAAGGAATTACTCAGACGCTGCACACGTAACGACAGGACCGCCCAGAAGATCCTGTACGACCGTTTTGCGCCGGCGATGCTGGGTATCTGCGTGAGGTTCACCGGCAACCGGGCGGAAGCCGAGGACATCTTGCAGGACGGGTTCGTGAAGGTCTTTTTAAAACTGAAGGATTTCGAAGGCAGGAGTTCCCTCTACGGCTGGATACGTAAGGTGATGATCAACACGGCCATCACCCATTACCACCGCAACCTGAAGCACCGCTACCATTACGACATCGACGATTTCAGGGAGCGGGACACCGTGGAAGCCGATTGGCAGGATGCCGGTTTCACCGCAGATGAGCTGCAGGGGGTGATCGCTTCGCTGCCCCCTGGCTACCGGATGGTTTTCAGCCTCTACGCAGTGGAAGGCTACAAGCACCGGGAGATCGCCAAAGAGCTGGGCATCGACGTCAACACCTCGAAATCGCAGTACTCCAGGGCCAGGAAGCTCATCCAGAGCCGGCTGGCCAGTATGGACAAAGTAGCGAAAAAGAAAAATGGTTAAGAAAAACAACGATATTGAAAAGCTGTTCCGTAAAGGTCTGAAGGACCAGGAGATCCTTCCCTCAGCCCGTGTATGGTCCGGCGTGAAACGGCAACTGTTCCGGAAGATGTTCATGCAGTTCAGTCCCGGGCGTTTCAATATCTTGTATGCCGCCCTCCTGGCAGCGGCTGTCATCACCCTGGCTTTGTTGTATGCCAGGCCGGAACAGAAACATCCCAACACCATGCCTGAAAACATCCGGCAGGAACAGCCGGTACTTCAGGCACCTGAAACCGCAGACTCGTTGGCCCCCGATACGCTGAAAGTTCCCGCTCGCGGAAGTCACCGGCACTCAGCCCGGACCTTCAAAACCGGCTTTAAACACCGAAAAAACCACACCGCTTAAAACAAGGCAGGTCCCTGCCACGGCCTCCTCCACAGCCAGTAAGCCGGAATCCGGGACCATATCCGGAGGCACATCCATGGCAACCGGAGAACCACCTGCCGCACAGGCATCAGAGGAGAACGATACAACCGGCACCGCCACCCTTGACCTTCTGCCCCTGGCCATCTTCGAGCCTTCGGTGAGAGAGGGTTGTGCCCCGCTGACCGTAACCTTTGCCAACCTCTCCCAAAACAGCCATGCCTGGCAGTGGAGTTTTGGCGACGGGCAGGAGGCGGATCAGAAAGAACCCGTCCATCGTTTTGAAAATCCAGGCGAATACTTCGTGATCCTGACGGCTGAAGGCGACAATCACACCGTCTCCACCCTCACCCTCACCATCGTGGTGCATCCGCGGCCCGAAGCCAGCTTCAACATAGAGGCAGCAGGCATGCCCGGCAACGGGAAGCCGGTGTACTTTTATAACCTCAGCACCGGCGCTGAAAGTTACGAGTGGCATTTCGGCGACGGCGGTGTCTCACACGACCGGGAGCCGGTATGGAACTACGACAAGGCCGGCAGGTATACCATCACCCTGATCGCCCGCAGCGCCTCCGGCTGCACCGATACCATGGTGATGGAGAACGCCTTTGACCAGGGCGGGCCGGAGATCCGGTTCCCCAATGCCTTCAGCCCCGACATGAACGGGCCAACAGGTGGATATTACCATGCCGGCGACAGTAACCATGACGTCTTTCATCCGTATACAGGCGAAGTCCCGGAAACGTACGAATTAAAGATCTACAACCGCACCGGGAACCTGGTCTTTGAAAGTCATGATTTCCACCTTGGATGGGACGGCTATTACCAGGGCAGGCTTCAGCCACGCGGTGTGTATATATGGAAGGCCAGGGGACGTTTTGCCGGCGGAAAAACCTTTGAAGAAATGGGCGACGTAACGATGATATATAATGGAGGGAGTTAGAGATTAGAGATTGGGGATTAGAGATTGGGGATTGGGGAGTTAGAGATTAGAGATTGGGGATTAGAGATTGGGGATTGGGGAGTTAGAGATTAGAGATTGGGGATTAGAGATTGGGGATTGGGGAGTTAGAGATTAGAGATTGGGGATTAGAGATTGGGGATTGGGGAGTTAGAGATTAGAGATTGGGGATTAGAGATTGGGGATTGGGGAGTTAGAGATTAGAGAGTTAGAGATTAGAGATTGGGGAGTTAGGAGGAGTACTGAATTAACATCTTCATAACTTCATAACCTCATAACCTCATAACTTCATAACCTCATAACCTCATAACTCTTTAGAAAAGTTAGGGAGTTAGGGATTGAGGGAGTTAGGGATTGAGTGGGAAGAAAGGTGTGAAAGGTGAAAGGAGGCGGATAAATGATGGTTTTTATTTCGTAGAGACGAGCAATTATGCACGTCTCCTGGAAAATACGGAATTAATCATTCGTGCGAAAAACAAAAGGTGAAAAGTGAAAGGTGAAAGTGAAGGAAAGAGAATATTGAATATCGAATATTGAATATCGAATATCGAATAATGAATTCGGAGACGGGAGAAGGACTTAGTAAATACTGCGGCGGACTGGGTTTCCCCTTTAGGGGACTAAGGGGTGAGCGTAGGGAGGAAGGGGAGACGGTCGTAGAGACGCCATGTATGGCGTCTCTACTACAAAACAACCCCGAATTTCCTAATATCATCAACCGCCAACCGGCATCATAAATAATTACGGGCAGGTTTTAATCCCGTCACGTAAAAGGAGAACGAACACAAGAGATATCGAATTATATCGAAGAAGACAAGGCCAGCCTTGTCCCAACGAAAAACAAAATATCCCCGCCCCAAAGGGGAAACCAAACCTGAGATAATGATACGGACGAACCTTATAAAAAGACGATTCCTCCCGGGACTGCTCCTGCTGCTCCTGGGAAGCTTCAATCTCTTTTCCCAGACACAGATCGACAGTGCGAAATATATCACCGTAAACCAGGATGTGATAACTGTATACCTGAACGAGCCGGTGACCCTGACCACTGCTGCGGGCTGGTCTGTCAATGTGGGAGGTACCGTACATACCTATAATTCAAATACCCTCATACGTCCGAATATCCAGTACCTCTCGGGTAGTGGGACCAATACCATTAATTTCAGACTCTTATTCGTTTTTCCTAAAACAAATATTGAACCGCCCGATGTGGCTGCCGGAGTTACTGTTTCATATAACGGTAGTGGAAATACAAAAAATTTATTGAGTGTTTCAATGGGTGCAGACGGGCCTGTTACCGCAGTGAACGACCGGATTATTACCTGTGATATGCTGACTTCAGTACAGTCAATTGGTGTGGAAAATAGTACAGGACCATGTCAACCAGTTTCTGTACAAATGAAAATTTCATGGAATTGGTCAATGGTCGCTAGAAATAGTACTCATTTTAATACAAATGGAATACAAGCAAGAACATCATGGAATGATCTGGCAAATACAAAAAATAACTACAATATGACTGAAGATCCAATAAATTCAGGCAAATATGTAGTTGTAACTCCACTTTTCTCCTATTCTATTGAAAATACTTGTACCTTTAATTTAGCCGTATATCCAATACATCTTCATAAACCATCAGATCTACAACAAGCAAATCTATATGTGTTATGGGGAACTACTCAAGCAAGATTATATCTTCCAGCATATCGCTTAGATAACCAACAACTAGGCGGTAACTTCCAAATCACACCAGCTACTGGCTCTAACCCAACACTTATTTGTCGTGGCAGTGATATTGACGGTTTCATTTTTCACGATGCCACCGAATTCAACTGTAACTCTGGCGTAGAACCCGACCGTCCCAACGAAGGCACCCGTTGGACGCAGTTCGTATATGGTACCCACTCAGGTGCCGGTATCCCCAATGTATATATCGACGTTCACGGCACCATGGTCCAGATCACCGACAATGACGGTAATTTTATCCCCGGGCCCTTTACCGTCGATCCCAATACCGGGGCTACCGTGGCACCCTATGACACCGCCAGCGGCTTCTACGAAGGGCCGGTGGAAGAGATCCCGGAACCGGCCACAGGTCCTACCGCCCAGACTTTCCCCATATACCACACCGGCAACTATTACAACGACCAGGTGAATGACGTGTTCGAGGTGACCCTCCGAAACTGGGGGCCGTGTAACAAATACATCGATTTTGAAGCCCCTATTGAAACCACTTCGGAATTGAGACTTATCGAAGCACCTCCCCCGCCCAACCCCGGAACGCACGATCATTGTTTCGGCTCTGTGCCGGGAACGATTTCGGTCACCGGTACCGGCGGGGATATCGACTGGTATTCCGACTCAACGCTTATCACCCTTATCAAAAACAACAGCAGCAGTTATACCCACGGTGAAACAGCGGTGGGCTCATATTATTACTGGGTAAACGAGACCGGCGGCAACGGCTGCGTCGGCCCCGACACCATGGTCACCCTCACCATCAACCCCCTCCCCCTGAACAACCAGCCCGTCTCCGACCCGGTGATCTGTGCCGGCGAAACGGCTACCATCACCATCGGAACTCGGAGCCGGGCGTATCCTACCAGCTGCGTAACGACGCCAACGATAATCCCGTGGGCGCAGCACAGACGGGCACCGGCGGGACACTGAACTTCAGTGTCAGCCCCGGCTCCACCATTACCTATAATATCCTGGCTACCAATATACCACAGGCTGCGACAATGAGCTCACAGACAAGGCCGTGGTTACCGTTCATCCCCTGGCCAACATCAGCAGCCAGCCGCCGAACCGGACCAGGTGCGAAGGCAACCAGCACTACCTTCTCCGTTACCGCCTCCGGTCCTATCGTCAGCTACAGGTGGTACGTAGACCCGAACACCGGCACCTTCTCGGCCATTAGCAACGGCGGCGTTTATACCGGCGCCACCACGGCCACCCTGCATGTCAACAACATCCCGGCGTCCATGAACAACTACAAGTACCGCGTGGAGATCATCACCACCGGACCGTGCTCCAAAATCTCGAACGCCGGCACCCTGCGTGTCAACCCCGCTGCCACTCGACAAGAACGTGATCGCCGACGATTATTACCTCTGCTACGGCACCTCCACCAGCATCGTGGTGCAGTCGTCGGAAAACGGCATCGCATACGATTTCCGCATCGGCAGCGACGTGAAGAACACCCAGACCGGCAACAACGCCAACCTCGACTACCCCACCGGCAACCTCATGGCCGACACCACCTATAACGTCAATGCCCGTAATACCGTCACCGGCTGTTCACGCGTTCTCACCGACAAGCCCAGGGTAAATGTCAATCCCGATCTCACAGCCAATTTGTCCGTGGCACTCCCCGACATCTGCAGGACACGCCCATCGACCTGCCTTCAGTAACCGTCACCGGCGGCTCCGGTCAATATTCCTACCTCTGGACCGGCACCGACGTCTATACAGCAGCAACAGCCAGAACCCGGCATCTTTCATGCCCTCTTCCGCCGGCGGACACAGCTATACCGTCACCGTCACCGACGAGGGCTTCCTCACCGAATCGGCCGGCACACGCACCTGTACGGCATCCGACAACACCAGCTTCACGGTCAACCCCATGCCCCTCGACCGGACCGTCCAGGTCACCCAGTCGAAGATCTGTTACAACACAACCACGGGCATACGCATCGTCAATTCCGAGAATAACGTTGAATACCAGGTGAAAAATGCCGCCACCGACGCCAACATTGGCGGTCCTGTCGCCGGTACGGGCGCTAACATCACCATTCCCACCGGCAACCTCACCGCCACCACACAATATAAGGTTGTGGCCACACGGACCGACGTCACCCCCAATTGTGAGATCGTGCTGACCGACAAGCCTACCGTCACCGTCGACAATGACATTTCCATCGTCGCTTCCGTCGATGATAATGCCATCTGTCTGGGCGAAACCATCAGCCTCAGCTCGACACCCTGCCGGCGGCACCACCAACTACAGCTTCACCTGGAGCGGTCCCGACGGTTTCAGCAGCGGCGCCGAAGATCCCGGTGTCCTACACACCGGTATCATCAGGCACTCCCCATACCTTCTCGCGTCACCGTGGCCGACGATTTCAACCCGTCTGGCGGCGGCACCTGCCGGCCACCGATAATGTCACAGTGGATGTCTTTACACCCGCCTTCCAATGGCATCACACCTGTCGATCCACCATCTGCGTGAACATCAACCAGGTGCTGAGCGGTAATCCTGTCGCAGGCAGCGGAGCTATCACCTCCCACTTATGGACCGGCGATACCGGTCCACTGTCGGCCGTTAGATATAGCGTCCCCGACCTTTAACACTGCCACACCCGGCGTATACAACCTTACTTATACCACTACCGACACACATGGCTGCCAGGCTGTCGATAATGTGGCCGTTACTGCTTCAGGTCCACAGGTATCCCCGCTTCCGGGTGCCACTGCCGGCGTCTGTGCCGGGAAAGACCTGGCTATAGACGGAAATCCATCCGGCGGACAGGCACCCCTGTCCCATCTATGGTCGGGAGATATCGGTCCCCTGAATAACGCCAACCTGCAGGCTCCTACATTTAACTCGCCTTCCACCGGTGTATTCAACCTTGTCTATACCGTTACGGATAATATCGGATGTAAAGCCTCGGGCCCGGTAGTTGTCACCGTCAGTGAAGTCAGCGCCAGTCCTCTTCCGGCATCACCCGCAAAGATTTGCACCGGCGAGGACCTGGCTCTCAACGGTAACCCCAGCGGCGGTACGGGCACCTACCCGATCCATCTCTGGTCACCCGGCGCCAACCCGCAGGCAGGAGTGCTGAGCGCCACCAACCAGCAGAATGTGACCTTCAACGCAGCCACTCCGGGTACCTATACCTTCGACTATTTTGTGCAGGACCAGGCCGGTTGTAACTATACCGAAAGCGGCTACCAGGTAGTAGCCTACCTCAGCCCTGTTGCCGATGCCGGCAGCGGCGGCGATATTTGCGGACTTACCTTCGGGCTGGCCGCAGCACCCAGCGTACCTGCCGGAAACCGTGTGAACTACACCGGCCAGTGGACAGTGACAAGCGGACCCGGAACAGCCTCCTATGCTTCCGGACAGAGCAGCGCGGTCACCGATGTTACCGTCACAGTCTATGGTACCTATGAATTCACCTGGACGGAGACCAACGGTAACGGACAGTGTTCCGACAGTAAGACCATCACGGTCAATTTCTACCAGCAGCCCACAGCCAATGCAGGAATCGACAAGGAGATCTGCGGCAGCAAATCGACAGCTCTCGCCGCCACAGCATTCAACTATGCTGCTGCTCCCAACGTTAACTCTGGCAGTCGTACCTGGGCATACATCAGCGGCCCGGATGCCACACCCACATTTGCCAATGTCTCTGCACCCAACAGCAATGTTTCGGTGGACTATTACGGTACTTACCAGTTCAGTTATACGGAAGATAACGGTGGTGTATGCACCGATGCCGATACCGTAACAATGACCTTCTACGAAAGTCCTGTAACTTCTGCCGGCAACGACATTGAGGAATGCAATGCACTCACGACCAACCTCGCCGGCACCGCCTTCACATACGCCGGAGGTCTGAACCAGAATTCGGGCAGCCGCGGATGGGAATATATCAGCGGTCCCGACAACACGCCCACCTTCGGCAATACCACCAGCCCCACATCGGCTGTCACGGTGAACCGGTTTGGGCGTTACATGTTCCGTTTCGCCGAGACCAACGGCACATGCAATGATGCCGACACGGTGCAGGTATCTTTCTACGAGCAACCCACGGCCAATGCCGGTGCCGACTCATCGGTCTGCGGCAGTAAAACCATCACCCTCTATGCCAGCCCCTACGGATACCTTGGCGGAGGGAATATCAATTTCGGTGCAGGACTGTGGACCTATGTCAGCGGTCCCGATGCCACGCCCACCTTCTCCAACCCTGCCAGCCCGTTCAGCAGCGTAACGGTGGACTATTACGGCGTGTACCGGTTCAGGTACACCGAGACCAACGGCACCTGCAGTTCATCCGATATCGTTCAGATCACCTTCTTCCAGGATCCTACGGCCAACGCAGGAATTGACAAGAACGTTTGCGGCAGTCTGAGCACACCCCTGGCAGCTACGGCTTTCACTTACGCCGCAGCGCCGAATGTCAATTCAGGCAGCAGAACCTGGTCGTACGTTTCCGGCCCCGATGCCACACCCACCTTCAGCAGCCTTTCGAGTCCGACAGCCACCGTTACGGTAAACAACTACGGAACCTACCAATTCAGGTATACCGAGACCAACGGCACCTGCAGTGATGACGATATTGTACAGGTAAACTTTTACCAGCAACCCACAGCCAATGCCGGCATCGACCAGAAGATCTGCGATGCTCTGAACACCAGCCTCACGGCCACAGCTTTCACCTACCGCCCGGCACCCGATGTGAATGCCGGCGTACGCCAGTGGAGTTATGTCAGTGGTCCCGACAACGCCCCGTCTTTCAGCGACCCGGCCGACCCGCATTCCTCCGTCACCGTCCTCTTCTATGGCATCTACCAGTTCAGATATACCGAGTCCAACGGCACCTGCAGCGATGATGATGTTGTTCAGGTAACCTTCTCCCAGCAGCCCGTCGCCGATGCCGGCACCGATGTCCAGGTCTGTGCGGGGAAGACCGCCAACCTCACCGGTTCAGCCTTCCTGTATGCCGCCGGGCTGAATGAGAATTCGGGCACCCGCCAGTGGCAGTATGTCGACGGTCCCGATGCCACCCCTACCTTTGCCGCCCCGTCCAGCGCCACCTCCAGCGTCTCTGTGGACAATTACGGTACGTATCATTTCCGGTTCGTGGAAACCAACGGCACCTGCAATGATGCCGACACGGTGAAGGTCACCTATAATGAAGAACCGTCAACTGATGCCGGCCCCAACCAGCAGGTGTGTGATGCCCTCACCACGGACCTGGCAGCCACATCCTATACTTACCTTCCGGCACCCGACCAGAATGCCGGGACAATGACATGGTCGTATGTCAGCGGACCCGATGCCTCGCCGGTCTTCAGTGATGACGGCAGCCCTACTTCAGCTGTAACAGTGAACGACTACGGCACTTACCGGTTTATGTTCACCGAGACCAACGGCAACTGTAGTGATGCCGACGTGGTAGATGTGACGTTCTATGAACAGCCCACTGCCAATGCCGGCACCGACATCGACGAATGTGGTGTCCTGAGCACCAGTCTTGGCGCCACGCCATACAGTTACCTGGGAGCGCCAAACCTCAACTACGGCACCAGGCAATGGAGCTATGTGAGCGGTCCCGATGCGACACCGGTATTCACCAACCCGGCCAGCCCCACCAGCGGCGTGACTGTCGACACTTATGGCTCATACCAGTTCAGATATACCGAGACCAACGGCTCATGTCATGACGATGACATCGTCGTGGTTACCTTCCACCAGCTGCCAACCGTAACGCCTATGGCCGGCTTTACCGTCTGCCGCGACAGTGCGCTCAACGTCATTCCTGTAACCGGTACCTTCGGCGGCGGAGCTACCACCGCGTCGTGGTCTGTCCTTGCCCCGGCAACAGGAAGCATTATTAATGAAAGCCAGACGGGGAATACCGTCACGGCCGAATACGTACCCGACTACGGTGACCTGGGCGGATCGGCAGTCTTGCGTCTCACCAGTGACGATCCCGCAGGCCCCTGTGTGGCTGCATCGAATGATGTGGTGATCACCATCAATGAAGCTGCCTGGGTCGATGCAGGCCCCGACACCATCCAGATCGCTGCCGGTGCTACGGCTGCCCTTAACGGCATCGTTGCCGGTGGCACCAGCAACGGAACATGGACAGTCGTCTCCGCACCTGCGGGAGGCACCTTCACCCCCGGTCCCACTACCCTCAACGCAACCTTCGATCCGACAGCCACACAGGACGCCGTAGGATATGTCACCCTCCGGCTCACCTCCGACGATCCCGACGGTATACAACCCTGTGTGCCCGTATATGACGATATCGTCATCCATATCGGAGAGAACCCCGTTGCCGACGCACTTGCAGATACCACGATCTGTGCCAACGACACGATCTTCCTCAACGGCCGCATCAGAGGTTCTGCCACCAACGGCACATGGTCTGATCTCGATGGTGCCGGCTCGGTAGTATACAATACCCTTGTTGATGACAGCATCGTCATCGGCTATTACGTCACAAACGCCGCACAGATGGCTTCCGATGTGGCTCAGGGTTATGTCACCTTCAGGCTTACCACCGACGATCCCGACGGTGCCGGTCCGGTCATCGCCGACCACGATGATAAAACCGTAAGTATCAACCCGCTGCCAAACACCTCACCCATCAGCGGTCCGCCAGAAGCCTGTATCGGAACCAACAACCTGTTCTACAACGTCACCCTTACACCGGGCTCCTACTACGACTGGACCTGGGCCGCTTCCCTCGGCACGAAAACCTTCGGCGGCGACGGCCTTAACAGCAATGCACTGGTAATCAACGCCTCACCCCTGCCCGCCAGCGACACGATCCGCCTCGTGGAAACAAACCAGTACGGCTGCGTCGGACAGGAGATCAAAAAGGCAGTACTAATCAAAGACAAAACACCGGTAACCACCGTTTCCGGACCTGCGGAAGTTTGCGACCGGCAGGAAAATATCGAATTCAGCATCCCGCAGATTGCCGGATCGACCTACCAATGGTTTGTACCCACAGGCTCCGGCATCATCTCCACTCCGAATATCGACTCCGTCTTTGTCAATTTCGGATCGATCAGCGGTAATGTGAGTGTTACCGAAACCAATTCAGCCGGATGCGTCACCAACCACGACCCTCTGTTTGTGACTGTCAACCCGTTACCGCCGTCAAACCTCTCAGTGAACAAAACCAATATCTGCCTCGGCGAGGCCGTCACCTTTACTGCCGGTCCTGCAGGAGCAGCCAATTATGAATTTTTCGTTGACAGCGTCAGCGCCCAGACCGGACCCGGGAACACTTACGTCACCGACAGCCTGACCGACGGGCAGCAGGTATTCGTGAATGTCACTACTATCAAGGGCTGCGAGAAAGCGAGCGCCGCTATCACGATGAACGTCTACGCCAACCCGGTGGTAACCCTTACCAGCTCCGACATCGACAACACCATCTGCTTTGGCACAAATGTGCTCTTCACTGCCTCAGCTGCCGGAACAGTCGGTTACCAGTTCTTCCTCAATCATGCCAGCGTCCAGAACAGCGCCCTGAGTACCTACAACACCAGCGCGCTGAATGACGGCGATTCGATCTACGTGATCGGAACCACCGCCCTCGGCTGTACCGGGGAGAGCAATGGCATCGAGACTTTGGTCAACCCGCTGCCCGTTGCGGTACTGAGCGGTGACAATACAATATGTCCGGGCGATTCAACAGCCCTCACCGTCACCGTCACCACCGGCACAGGGCCTTACGACGTGACCATCAGCAATGGCGTGGGCACAATCTCAAATTACAACAGCGCCGATCCCATTTATATACATCCGCCTGCCAACAATGTTTACAGCCTCAGCCAGGTGACAGATGCCAACAGCTGTTCGGTGAGCATGCCGACGCCCAACCTTACGGGAACGGCCGTCATCAGCCTGAACACCAATACCACCATCCTCATGCAGCCGCATGACGGTCTGACCTGCGAAGGCACCGACACCAGTTTCTCGGTTGTCGTGACCGGCACTGCAGCCACGGTACAGTGGCAGTCCGACGACGGATCCGGCTTCACCGACCTGGCCAATATCGCCGGTGTATACAGCGGCACAGCCTCTTCAACCCTCCGCATCCTCAACCCGGCCACAACACTCGACGGTTATACCTACAGGGCCGTGGCTACAGGCACCTGCGGACCCGCCGTAATCAGCGATACCGCTATGCTTACCGTCCTTGAAAAACCCGAAGTGACGAGTCAGCCTGCTGACGTGACCGAATGTGAAGACGGTGATGTATTCTTTGCCGTCTCGGCTGGTGTCACCACCGCCCCGGCATATCAGTGGCAGATCTTCAACGGATCGTCGTGGATCAGCCTGAACAACGGAATGACCTATTCGGGAGTAAATACCGATACATTGAGACTCACCGGCATCGCTTCAGGCTTGAACAACAGCCGTTACCGGGTTATGATATCCGGAAGCTGTGCGCCGGCCGTACCTTCAAACCAGGCCATACTAACCGTTCTTCAGAAGCCCGAAATCACCCTGCAGCCTTTTGATGCAGAAGAATGTGAAGGACAAGCCGTAACGTTTACCATCAATACCGGTGTTACCACAATGCCGTCCATTACCTGGCAGGTATACGACGGCTCGTCGTGGGCCAATGCAAGCGGTGCAGCCTACAACGGGGAGACCACCCCAACGCTGACCGTCAATCCTGTCATTTCAGCCATGGACGGATACCGTTTCAGGGCTGTGGTGAGCGGCACCTGTGCCCCGGAAGACACATCCTCGACAGCGGAACTCACCGTTAAGGAGCTGCCCGAAGTGACGCTCCAACCCATTGATATGACTGCTTGTGAGGATGATACTGTGCATTTCGCGATTGATCCGGGCGTAACCACCAACCCGTCGATCCAGTGGCAGGTCTCCACCGACAACGGCGTTAACTGGGCTGCTGTCTCCGGCATCCGATACAGTGGCGCCAACACGACCACACTCTATATTAACGGCATCATTTCCACTATGCATAACTACCGTTTCAGGGCTGTGGTCAGCGGCGACTGCGGACCCGCAGCCACATCGAATGACGCTCTGCTGCAGGTGAACGAAAAACCGGAGATCACCCTTCAGCCTTTAAGCCAGGCTGTCTGTGAAGGTGATAATGCCATATACACCATAAATACCGGCGTGACCACCAGTCCGGTCATCCAGTGGGAGGAATGGAACGGCAGCGCATGGTCGGGTATTTCAGGCCCACCGTACTCCGGTGAGACCACTCCGACACTGACTGTCAATGCTGTGATTTCCACGATGAACCATTACAAATACAGGGCTTATCTCGAAGGCACCTGTGCCCCGCCGGTATATAGTGATCCGGCCGAGCTGATCGTACAGGAACAGCCGGAGATCATTGTCAACCCGAACGATACCGCCGTATGCGAAGGCCTTTCCGCCACCTTCAGTGTGGATGCCGGAGTGACGACAGCACCGGCCTTCCAGTGGTATGTCTCCACGAATGGCGGCAGCACATGGAATGCTGTTTCAGGAGTGGGTTACACCGGTATTAATACCGCCACCCTAAAGATCACCACTACCAACACAGGTATGGACGGCTGGCTCTTCAGGGCCGAAGTAAGCGGCACCTGCCCCAACCCTGTGACCTCCACGCAGGCCGAACTCACCATTTACGAAATACCTGAGATCACCACCCAGCCCGTCAGCGATACGGTATGCGAGGACGGTACGGCACATTTCAGCGTGGATGCCACGCCCACAACTGCACCAGCCTATTACTGGGAAGTGAACCAGGGCAGCACCTGGAATGCCGTTGCAGGACCCGATTATTCAGGCCAGGGGACGACAGACCTCACCATCACCAACGTCGTTTCCTCCATGTCGGGTTACCAGTACAGGGTCACCATCGCCGGGACCTGTAATCCGCAGGTCATCTCCAATGTAGCTAACCTCATCGTCAGGGAAAAACCGGAAGTCACCCTTCAGCCTTCTGATGCTGAGATATGCGAGAATGCACAATGCATCGTTCACCGTCAGCGCCGGTGTTACCACCAGCCCGCAGTATACCTGGGAAGTCTTCGACGGCAGCTCCTGGAGTACCGCCACCGGAGGTGTTTACAGCAATGAAACCACACAGGTTCTCAACCTGACCAACGTACCGGCGACAATGGACGGCTATATGTTCAGGGCCGTTATCTCCGGGATCTGTGCCCCTGAAGACACGTCTGATGCTGCAACACTCACCGTCAATGAACGGCCTGAGATCACTTCACAGCCGGTAAGCGTCACCGAATGCGAAGACGGCGATGTCTACTTTGCCGTTTCGGCAGGGGTCACCACCGTTCCTGCATACCAGTGGCAGATCTTCAACGGCGCGTCATGGATAAGCCTGAACAACGGACTGACCTATTCAGGGGTCAACACAGATACCTTAAGACTTACAGGCATCGTCTCATCGATGAACGGCAACCGTTACCGGGTAACGGTATCGGGCACCTGCTCACCGGCCGTTCCCTCGGACGAGGCCGTACTGACCGTTCTTGAAAAACCCGAAATAACACTTCAGCCTCTCGATGTTGTTCAGTGCGAAGGTCAGCCGGTGACCTTTACCATAAGTACAGGTATCACCACTGCACCGGCCATACAGTGGCAGGTCTACAACGGTTCAACATGGGCTGATGTAAGCGGCGCTTCCTACAGCGGGGAGACCACCACCACCCTCACCGTCGATCCAATCGTTATCAGCGATGAACGGCTACCTGTTCAGGGCTGTGGTGGGTGGCACCTGTGCACCGGAAGATACCTCGGCAACTGCTGAACTCACTGTGAAGGAACTGCCGGAAGTTACCCTCCAGCCTGGCGGTGTGACCAGCTTGCGAAGGCGACACGGTGAGCTTCAGACCGATCCCGGCGTCACCACCAATCCGTCCATCCAGTGGCAGGTATCTACCGACAACGGCACCAGCTGGGCCAATGTCTCAGGCATAAGATACAGCGGAATAAACAATACAACCCTGTCTGTTAACGGTATCATTTCGGCCATGCATAACAACCGGTACCGGGCCGTAATCACCGGCGACTGCGGACCGGCAGCCACTTCGAACGACGCCCTGCTGCAGGTGAACGAGAAACCCGAGTTCACCCTTCAGCCTGTCCCACAGGTGATCTGTGAAGGCGGGGATGCCATATACACCGTCAACACCGGTGTGACCACCAGCCCGGTAATCCAGTGGCAGGAATGGAACGGCACGGCATGGTCCGATATCTCCGGCGGAATATATACCGGCGAAACCACGCCTTCACTCACTGTCCATAGCGTGACTTCAGGCATGAACAACTACCGGTACAGGGCATATCTCGAGGGTACCTGCACCCCGCCGGTTTACAGTGATTCTGCAAGACTGACAGTAGAGGAACAGCCCGAGATCACTGCAGATCCGGCAGACACCGCCGTATGCGAAGGAATGCAGGCAACCTTTAGCGTCGATCCCGGGGTAACTACCGCCCCGACCTTCCAATGGTATGTATCCATTGACGGAGGTACTAACTGGAATCCCGTTTCCGGTGTAGGATATGCCGGCATCAATACTTCGACGCTGACCATCATCACCACCAATTCGGGGATGGACGGATGGCTCTTCAGAGCCGGGGTGAGCGGTACATGCCCGGGTTCCGTGACCTCTGCACAGGCCGAACTCACCATTTATGAGATACCGGAAATCACCCTGCAGCCGGTGAACGATACGATATGTGAAGACGGTACAGCACAGTTCAGCGTCGACGCCACGCCGACCACAGCACCCACCTATTACTGGGAAGTGAATGACGGAGGATCATGGTATGCCGCCAACGGCGTGAAATACAGCGGCCAGGGCACTAACACCCTGACGGTCTCCAACGTCACCTCCGCCATGTCGGGCTATCTCTACCGTGTCACCATAGGTGGCACCTGCAGTCCTGATGTACAATCCAACATGGCAAGCCTGATCGTCAAAGAAAAACCCGAAGTTACCATGCAGCCTGCGGATGCAGAGATCTGTGAGAATGACGGCACGTCCTTCACGGTGAATCCCGGGGTGACCACCAATCCTCAATATCTTTGGGAGGTGTATGACGGCAGCAGCTGGAATGCAGCCTCGGGACCCGTCTACACCGGTGAAACCACCGAGACGGTAAACCTTGTCGGGAGTACCTTCATCTATGGACGGATATCTATACCGGGTGGTCATCACAGGCGACTGTGCCCCGGCAGTCACATCTGCTTCCGCAGTGCTAACCGTCAACGACAGGCCCGAAGTGACAGACGATCCGGATGACGTGACCTCCTGCGAAGGCGACACCGTGATATTCGCGGTATCTGCCGGCGTCACCACAACACCGGTGTACAAATGGCAGGTATATAACGGCTCATCATGGTCGGTCATCACCGGCGGCAGCTACGGCGGTTACAACACCGACACACTGGTTATCAGGGGTACGATGTCCTATATGAACGGGTATCAATACCGGGCGCTTGATCAACGGCAAGTGCTCACCTGCCGACACTTCGGCACCCGCCACCCTCATCGTAAGGGAGAAACCGGAAATATCTGTACAACCTGTCAACAGTACCATCTGCGAAGATTCACCCACCGCTTTCGAGGTATCGGCAGGCGTGACCACCAGTCCGGCGTACAGCTGGGAAGTCGATCCGAACAGCGGAAGCTTTGTTCCGGCCAACCTTGCCGGCCACAGCGGCAGCACCACTTCCGTTCTGGATATAGCCTCAGGCACCAGCCTGATGGACGGTTACCGGTACAGGGTCATCATCAGCGGTGCCTGTGCTCCTCCCGACACGTCGAATACCGTGGTTCTTCATATCGATGAAAAGCCCGAGGTTATCGTCGATCCAAGGGATACTACTGTATGCGAAGGCTCCAATATCGCCTTCACTGCCGATCCAGGTGTGACCACCAGCCCGCAGTACCAGTGGGAAGTTGACGACGGCAGCGGTTGGGGCAATATTGCTGCCGGAGGCAACTTCATGGGCATCAACAGCCAGACACTTAATGTATACAATGTTGATTCCATCATGACCGGATACCTTTACCGGGTTGTAATCAGCGGTACCTGTGCACCCGCAGCCACCTCCCTGCCGGCAGAACTGACGGTGAACACCGCCCCGGTGATCAGCCTGAACCCGGATGATGCCACGGCTTGCGAAGGCAGTAACGTGACTTTCAATGTGGCTGCCGTAGGTACGGCACCTGTTTACCAGTGGCAGATGGATAAGAACGATGGACTTGGATTCCGCGACTTTGCCGATACGTCAGGTATTTACGGCGGGACCGGCAGTCCTGACCTCACGGTCTATAACGCCAACCGCAGGCTGCAGAACTACCGCTACCGGGCCAGGGTGGAAGGCAGCTGTAACCCGTTTGCCGTTTCAGCCTATGCCGTTCTGCATATCAACACTCCACCGGAAATACTGAACCAGCCTTTACCGGCCACGATCTGCGAATATGGCAACGTCACCTTTAATATAAGCATTAACGGGAGCGGCCTTGCCTACCTGTGGCAGGAAAGTTCAGGCGGCACCTTCAAAGACCTGGAAGATACGGCATCATTTATCGGCACAGGTACATCGTCGATGAGTATCTTTAATGTAAACCGTGACTTCAGCGGACACAGGTACCGGGTTATCGTCACGGGAACCTGTAATCCGCCGGTAGTCTCGGGCGAAGCAGAGCTGACCGTCAAGACCAGCCCGGCCATCACCGCCCAGCCTGTCGATACTTCGGTATGCGAAAACGAGAATGCAGGCTTCAGTGTTACGGCCGAAGGATCGGATCTTGTTCTACCAGTGGCAGTACAACTCCGGAGGTGCATGGGCCTCATTGGCCAATGGCGGACCTTATGCCGGGGTCAATTCAACCGACCTGAGTATTACCGGCGCCGGCAACGGACTGAATGCTTACAAATACAGGGTAAGGATCACAGGAACCTGCGTACCTCCCGTCAATTCTGAGGAAGCCACGCTCAATGTCAATGCGAACCCGGTGATCATGCTCAATCCGGTTGATGCCCAGATCTGTGAGAACGGCTCAACCAGCTTTACCGGAACTGCCTCAGGGCCTGATCTGGCATACCAGTGGCAGGTCTTCACCGGCGGTTCATGGCAGAACGTGACCGACGGGGATAACTACAGCGGAAGCCAGACCATAAGCCTTTCGGTCACCGACGCACCCGTATCATTCAACGGCAATCTCTACCGGCTGGCCGTGAGCAATGCCTGTACGGCCATCAACAGTGGACAGGCCACGCTGACCGTCAATGCCAACCCGGTACCGGCCATCATCGGTGACGGCACCTTCCCGTTTGTCTGCGGCGGAACAAGTCTCAACATCGATGGTAATGCCACCGGCGGTTCGGGTACCTTCATCAGTCACAGCTGGACAGGTAATACAGAGCCTCTGAGTACTGTCACCGCGGAACAGACAGTCTTCAATACCAATGTGGACGGTCTGTATACCCTCATTTACACTGTTACCGACAACAAGGGATGTACAGGGAAAGACACAGTAACCATCGAAAATAATTCCCCCAATGCCCAGTTCTCATCTGATGCAGCGCCATCGTGCGGTTACAGGCTGGTCACTTTCACAAACAGCTCAACACGGGCTACATCGTACGAATGGCATTTCGATGACGGGAGTCCGGTGGAAACCGGCATCAACGCCAGCCACGGCTTCGATAACTTCGATCCGCTGATCCGTTCCTACAATGTGAAACTCATTGCCGAATCGGCAAAAGGATGTATCGACAGTGCATCACAGGTTATCACCATCTACCCGAAGGTGGATGCCTCGTTCACCGTTGATCCCGACACCGGTTGTCAGCCCGTGGTTGCCATGATGGTATCGCTTCCGGGAGCAGCAAGCTACTACTGGGATTTCGGAGATAATACGCCGCAGGAGACCGGCGGGTACTTCGCTACCCATGAATTTACGAATGTCTCGAACTCCACGAAGACCTATCATATCACACTTAAAACCACATCATTCTATGGTTGCGTGGCCACAGAGACGCAGAACATAACCGTCTATCCGCTGCCGACACCGAACTTTGCCGTATCACCTGTTCTCCAGACCTATCCTGATGCTACGGTTACAATTACCAACCTGGTAAATGCCGGCCCATGGACCTATGAATACAACTTTGGTGACGGCACCACGGCATCGGTGGCCAATCCGGTCCATACCTATGCTGAGCCTGGAACCTATAAGATCACGCAAAAGATCAATGTGGGTTCCTGTACAGACAGTATTACCCAGACGGTGATCATCAGACCTGCTCCGCCGGTCGCCGGATTCGAAGTGCCGGGTCCGGGTTGTACACCACGCCAGATTCAGTTCCTTAATACCTCGCGTGAATACAAACAGTTACCTGTGGGATTTCGGTGACGGAGGTATATCTACCAAGAAAGATCCAATCTACACTTACTTCCAGGAAGGAACCTTTGCCGTAACGCTGACCGTATCGGGTCCCGGCGGTTCCGATACCTACAAGGCCGACATCATCATCTGGCCAACACCCGCAGCCTTCTTTACACTGGCTCCCGATTCGGTTTACGTCAATGACAAGCCCGTAAAATTCTTCAACTATTCGTCAAGCGGCAGCAATTATTACTGGAACTTCGGCGATGTAGACGACCAAACCGGGCAGACGTCATCGACGAATACCACCGGCGATTTTGAGCCTACCCACGTGTATGAGTCAATCGGATTTAAAGACGTATTGCTGATTGCCAGCAATGAACATTGTGCTGACACTCTTCTCAAGAAAGACGCTGTGTACGTAAGTCCTGCCGGCGGATTACGTTTCCCGAATGTATTCAAGCCCAATTCCAACGGTCCGTCGGGCGGATATTACGATCCCAACGATCCGGCTTCCAAGAACTCCGTTTTCTTCCCTGGCGTTCTTGACCAGGTTCTCGAGTACCACCTGTACATTTACAACCGCTGGGGTGAACTCATCTTTTCGAGTGACAATGTCAATTTCGGCTGGGATGGATACGTCAACGGCACCCTGGCCAAACAGGGAGTATATGTATGGAAAGTGAAAGGGAAATATACCAACGGGAAGAACTTCGTAGAGGCGGGGGATGTGACGCTGCTGCATTAGGCGGAGTTAGGGAGTTAGGGAGTTAGGGAGTTAGGGAGTTAGGGAGTTAGGGAGTTAGGGAGTTAGGGAAGAGGATTGAGGGATTAAGGGATTTAGTGGGAAGAAAGGTGAAAGGCGAAAGGCGAAAGGCAAAAGTGAGGGATTGAGGGAGAATATCGAATGATTCGGAGACGGGAGAAGGATTTAGTAAATGCGATGGTGGGCTGGGTTTCCCCTTTAGGGGATTAAGGGGTGAGCGTAGGGAGTTAGGGATTGAGGGATTGAGGGATTGAGGGATTGAGGGATTTAGTGGGAAGAAAGGTGAAAGGCGAAAGGCGAAAGGCAAAAGTGAGGGATTGAGGGAGAATATCGAATGATTCGGAGACGGGAGAAGGATTTAGTAAATGCGACTGGTGGGCTGGGTTTCCCCTTAGGGGATTAAGGGGTGAGCGTAGGGAGTTAGGGAGTTGAGGGATTGAGGGATTGAGGGATTGAGGGATTTAGTGGGAAGAAAGGTGAAAGGTGAAAGGCGAAAGGCAAAAGTGAGGGATTGAGGGAGAATATCGAATGATTCGGAGACGGGAGAAGGCCTTAGTAAATGCTACGGTGGGCTGGGTTTCCCCTAGGGGATTAAGGGGTGAGCGTAGGGAGTTAGGGAGTATAGGGATTGAGGGATTGAGGGATTGAGGGATTTAGTGGGAAGAAAGGTGAAAGGCGAAAGGCGAAAGGCAAAAGTGAGGGATTGAGGGAGAATATCGAATGATTCGGAGACGGGAGAAGGATTTAGTAAATGCGATGGTGGGCTGGGTTTCCCCTTTAGGGGATTAAGGGGTGAGCGTAGGGAGTTGAGGGATTGAGGGATTGAGGGATTTAGTGGGAAGAAAGGTGAAAGGCGAAAGGCGAAAGGCAAAAGTGAGGGATTGAGGGAGAATATCGAATGATTCGGAGACGGGAGAAGGCCTTAGTAAATGCTACGGTGGGCTGGGTTTCCCCCTTAGGGGATTAAGGGGTGAGCGTAGGGAGTTAGGGATTGAGGGATTGAGGGATTGAGGGATTTAGTGGGAAGAAAGGTGAAAGGCGAAAGGCGAAAGGCAAAAGTGAGGGATTGAGGGAGAATATCGAATGATTCGGAGACGGGAGAAGGCCTTAGTAAATGCTACGGTGGGCTGGGTTTCCCCTTAGGGGACTAAGGGGTGAGCGTAGGGAGTTGAGGGATTGAGTGGATTGAGGGATTTAGTGGGAAGAAAGGTGAAAGGCGAAAGGCGAAAGGCAAAAGTGAGGGATTGAGGGAGAATATCGAATGATTCGGAGACGGGAGAAGGATTTAGTAAATGCGATGGTGGGCTGGGTTTCCCCTTTAGGGGACTAAGGGGTGAGCGTAGGGAGTTATTGAGTTGTTGAGTTGTTGAGTTGTTGAGTTGTTGAGTTGTTGAGTTGTTGAGTTGTTGAGTTGTCCGTAATTCCTAATCAGTGTAATCAGTGTAATCAGTGGTGAAAAACTCGTTTGCTTTATTAATTCCGAATAAATATAGAATAATTCTGCAAATGTAACCTAACCAAACAGAATACGTTTAATTTTATGTATTCAAGAAACCAGACCTGATGTTCTAATTTTTTTTGATGATTAGCAATAGTAAACTATTTTCAGGTCTCGTTCCAAGAGTACGGTAAACGTTAATACCAGTCACTAAGATTACGGATGTGAGAAGAAGCCTGACGACATTAATTCTCTTACTGTTATATTCTTATATTAGGGCACAGGATCCGCAATTCACCCAGTTTTATGCGAACAAGCTGTACCTGGCACCCTCTTTTGCCGGAGCCATTCAGCAGGACAGGGTATCGTTGAGTTATCGTAACCAGTGGCCTGAGATACCGGGGGTTTTTGTGTCCTATGCTTTTTCATACGATCATAACTTTTCCGCTTTTAATTCGGGAGTCGGCTTTCTTTTCCTTAGAGATGTTGCCGGTTCCGGAGATTTAAGCACCACAAATTTCGGGGTTTTATATTCTTATGATTTCAAGGTAAACAACTGGTGGCATATACGGCCGGGCATTCATTTTATGTATACCCAGACGGGACTGGACTTCAATAAACTGATCTGGAACGATCAGATTTCACCTTCAGGGACAACGCCGACCATTGAACAACCGACGCTGAATTCCAAAGCCGACGTCGATTTTTCCACCTCATTGCTGGTTTATTCCGATCAGCACTGGATGGGATTCACCGTCGATCATCTTCTGAAACCCAGGAATTCTCTGTATGACTCAGAAGAATTTGTCCCGATGAAACTTTCTGTTTTCGGTGGGACCCAGATCATCCGTCGGGGCAGGCTGCTCAGTCCGATCGATGAAACGCTGTCGCTCGCCTTTCTCTATAAAAATCAAAACAAAACCAACCAGCTCGATCTCGGGCTTTACTGGTATAAAGAACCGCTGATGCTGGGGCTTTGGTACCGGGGTATCCCTCTTCTCAACCGTGAAAAGAGGGGTGATGCCATCGCCTTCCTTCTCGGCTATAAGATTGAAAATTTCAGCATAGGTTATTCCTACGATTTCACTATTTCAAAGCTGATCTCTTCCACGGGCGGGGCACATGAGATCTCGCTGGTATACCTGTTCAATACCACCCGCAAAAAACAGAAAAGACACATGATTCCCTGCCCTGAATTTTAAAACATGCGTTTCATGGTGTTATTATTTCCTTCTTCCTATACAGATCAAGCCTAAAGAATTATATTTGTGATCAAAATCAAATCTTCAACCATAGATTATCATGAAACAACTCAGTCTAATTCTTAATGCTATCCTCATCATTGCCGTGGGTGTACTGTTTTATCTTCATTTCAGCGGGAAATCCAAAACAGCAGAACCGACCACTGTTACCACGGAACAAAACACGGATTCGCCTTCCGCCAATGCCGGGAATATCGCTTATGTTGAGATTGACACCCTGCTAAACAACATGAAGATGTATCAGGATCTTTCAGACCAGCTGGCTAAAAAGCAGAAAAAGATGGAATCTGAATTCGCGACCAAATACAAAAATTTCCAGAGTGAGGTCAGCGATTTTCAGAACAAAGTCCAGAAAGGTCTCATGACCAGCCGTGAAGCACAGGAACAGGAACAGCAATTATCGGGTAAAAGGATGGATCTTGAAAACCAGAGGAACGACTATCTCCGGCAGCTCCAGGAAGAAAATACGGTCAGCCAGAACAAGGTTATCGATTATATCATGAATTACCTGAAAGATTATAATAAAGACGGCAGGTATGAATATATCCTCTCGTACAGTTTCGGCGGGGGCGTACTGTTTGCCGACAAGCGTCTCAACATTACCAGCGACGTGCTGAAAGGCATAAACGAGCGCTACAACCAGGAACAGACCACAACCAAATAGCTTTCATGAGTATTGCCGGCCTTTATCTGAAGCGGCATGCGCCGGGCAACCGCCTTATCGATGCCGGGCCGGCAGAACATCTCAGGTACATTGTTGTGATACCGGCATATAACGAATCCGGGCTGCACCACAGCCTGGATTCGCTTTTTAAGACCCTGACTGTCGAGGAAGCAGTTGAGATCCTGGTAGTGATCAACTGGCCTGAGGACGCCCCTGAGGAGGTCAGGGAATTCAACATCCATCTTTACAGGGAATACTCAGCACGATACGGCAACAGTCCGGATCCGGGTATACGCTGTCATTTTATCCTGGCAGGTGATCTGCCTGCCCGGTATGCCGGGGCAGGGCTGGCCAGGAAGATTGGCATGGATGAAGCAATCCGGCGTTTTGAGGCCGCCGGGACAGAGGACGGCATTATTCTGTCGTTTGATGCCGATACGATTTGTGATCCGGACTATTTCACCGCCATCCGGGATCATTTCCTTTCACATCCCGGTACCTGTGGGTGCAGCATCCGTTTTGAACATCCGCTGCATGGCACAGGATTCGAACCCGCGGTTTACAGGGCAGTGACTTTTTATGAGCTACATATACGATATTATCTCAGGGGACTGCGTTCGACAGGGCATCCGAATGTCTATCATACCGTTGGCTCGGCCTTCGCGGTAAGGGCCGACGCCTATTGCCGTCAGGGCGGCATGAACCGCAGGAAAGCCGGGGAAGATTTTTATTTTCTTCAGAAACTGTTCGGGGCAGGTGATTTTTCAGAATGCAACAGCACAAGGGTGGTGCCGTCACCCCGGCCTTCCGACCGGGTAGTCTTTGGCACCGGACCTGCAATACGGGAATTTCTTCAGACCGGCCGGGAGCCATTGACTTTCCATCCGGAGACATTCAGGTTCATCGGACGATTTTTAAGCCGCACTGAAAAGTTGTATAAAATAAGCGAGGCCGGGTACACTGCATTTTCAGATGAGACCGACGGCCTGATGGCTTCTTTTCTGCAGGCGAACCGGTTTTGGGAAGTTCTGACGGAGATCAACTCCAACGTGTCGACGCCCGAAAGTTTCCACAAGCGGTTGTTAAGATGGTTCAATATGTTCAGGATGCTAAAGTTTTTGAACTCGTGCAAAAATGAATATCCGCCAGTCGCGGTGACGGCTGCGGCGAAGACTATGTTGGAACACGACGGGATTGATGCTGAGGGTAAAACGACGACTGAGATTTTGGAGATATACCGGGAACAGGAGCTGAAACAGTGAATATCCGTTCAATGCTCCACGATCACAAATATATCCTCGTTATCCTTCTTCATCAGGTATTGTTCCCTGGCGAACTTTTCCAGGTTCTTCGAATTGGTCATCAGTTCCTTAAGACGGGTTGAGTCGGCCGCGATCCTTTGGATGTAATAATTTTTATCTTTTTGCAGCTGGTGAACCTCCCTTACCAGTTTGTACCGGTCGACCAGGTTATTCTGATCGAAAAACAGTATCCATATTACAAAGAGCGAAAGGCTCAGCAGGTACTTGCTTTTCAGGATGGGTAATATTATGTCGAAAAATTTTTTCACCACCGGGTTGTATATATTCACGACGAATATATGAAAAAAGGAAGGCCGTGATAACAACCTTCCACTTAAATTATCAACAATACTGCAGAAATGCTATAGCATGAACGGGTATTTGAAATCCATCGCCGGCCTGAAATTTTCCTTAATAGTGCGTGGCGACACCCAGCGATAGAGATTGATGATGGAACCCGCCTTGTCGTTTGTACCCGAACCTCTTGATCCGCCAAAGGGTTGCTGTCCGACCACAGCACCGGTAGGCTTGTCGTTGATATAAAAATTCCCGGCTGTATTTTCCAGTTTGCAGGTCGCCACCTCAATGGCATAGCGGTCAATGGCAAACACAGCACCGGTAAGTCCGTAAATGGTGGATTTATCCAGAAGGTCAAGGGTCTCTTCGTATTTATCATCCTTGTAAATGTAAACGGTCAGTACCGGCCCGAACAGCTCTTCCCGCATGGTGATGTAGTGGGGATCGGTCGTTTGTATTACGGTAGGCTCGATGAAATAACCGACGGATTTATCACTTTTTCCACCGAAGATAACTTCTGCCTCCGTATCTTTTTCTGCCTGTTCGATGAACGACGTCAGTTTGTTGAACGAAGGTTCATCGATGACAGCATTAAAGAAATTACTAAAATCTTCCGCCGGCCCCATTTTGATCTCACTTAAGGCCTTTCCGATCATTTTTCTGATCTCAGGCCATTTGCTTTCCGGCAGGTAAACCCTCGACACTGCCGAGCATTTCTGTCCCTGGTATTCAAAAGCACCGCGTATGATAGCCGTCACCAGCTGATTGAGATTGGCACTATGGTGAGCGATAATAAAATCTTTTCCCCCGGTTTCGCCAACAATCCGGGGATAGGTTTTATAGTGGGGAATATTTTCGCCGATGGTTTTCCAGATATTCTGAAATACCTGCGTGGATCCGGTAAAATGGATACCGCCGAAATCAGGATTACTAAAGATCTCCTGGCCTGCCACGGGTCCTGAGACATACACGAGATTGATCACCCCGTCGGGCAGACCTGCTTCGTGAAGAACCTCCATGATGACGCTGGCGGCATAAACAGCAGTATTAGAAGGTTTCCAGACCACCGTATTACCCATGATGGCCGGGGCTGTCGGAAGGTTTCCTGCAATAGAGGTAAAATTGAACGGTGTAAGCGCGAAAACAAATCCTTCGAGAGGACGCTGTTCCACCCTGTTCCACATATATTCACCAGAGATGGGCTGCTGCGAATAGATCTCCGTCATATAATGAACATTGAAACGCAGGAAGTCGATGAGTTCGCAGGCTGAATCGATCTCAGCCTGGTATGGATTTTTAGACTGGCCAAGCATCGTAGCTGCATTGATCCTGAACCTGTATTTTCCGGCCAGCAGTGAGGCAGCCCTCAGAAACACCGATGCCCTGTTTTCCCAGGAGATATTCTGCCACTCCCTCTTGGCTTTCATCGCAGCCTCTATGGCCATGTTCACATGCGAGGCATCGCCCTTATGATAATATCCCAAAACATGCTGATGATCATGAGGCGGATGAATGGCGACGCGGTTGCCGGATCTGATCTCTTTCCCGCCAATGATCATCGGAAGGTCTGCCTCCACAGAGCGCATGCCGGTAATCGCCTTCTTCAGTTCCGTTCTCTCCGGCGTACCGGGAGCATAAGAATAAACCGGTTCATTTTTCGGTTCGGGAACTTTGAAAAATCCTGTTGCCATAGTGTGTGTATAAAGATTTATTTATGCGACCAAAAGTAGATCAATTTCTTTTTAAACAGACCCTGTAACTTCATATTATATAACAGCTTACAAAAAAGGCCGAATACTATTTTTTCATCAAATAAGGCTCATTTCTTATTGATTGCAACTTCCAGCCTCCTTCCGCTTTCTGATTATTGTGTTTGACGGCTAATTTCATCCTTTTAATCAACAGCTGATCCTTCACAAGGGCTGAAAATATTTTCACGTGCCAGATAAAAACATGATAAAAGTCAATATTAACAGGCATTTCAGAGAGGAACGCAGATTTGGCCCAGGTTTAACGAATTTTAACCGGATAACAAGATGTCCTTTGCTAAACAATATTGATTTTGTACTGTTATACCGTTGAATATTGATTATTTAGAATCATTCTAATGTTGAACAATTAAAAAATAAATGAGATGTCATTTGAATTACCTAAATTAAATTATGGATATGATGCACTGGAACCGTACATCGACGCACGCACAATGGAAATCCACTACACCAAGCACCATGGAGGCTATACGACGAAACTCAATGATGCGGTTAAAGGGACCAGCCTTGAAGGAAAAAGCATTGAAGAAATTTTCTCTAACATATCAAAAGCACCGTTAGCAGTGAGAAACAATGGCGGAGGATATTATAATCACAAATTATTCTGGACGGTGATGTCGCCCAATGGAGGGGGCAAACCAAAGGGAGATCTGGCTGATGCCATTGATAAAAACTTCGGATCGTTCGATGCTTTCAAACAAAAATTCAGTACTGCAGCCGCCACCCGTTTCGGATCGGGATGGGCCTGGCTGATCAAAAAGGGTGACGGCAGCCTTGATGTCGTATCGACGCCCAACCAGGATAACACACTGATGGATGTGGCCGAGGTAAAAGGAACGCCTGTCCTGGGTCTTGATGTTTGGGAACATGCTTATTATCTGAAATATCAGAACAAACGTCCCGAGTATATCGATGCTTTCTGGAATGTGGTTAACTGGGATGAAGTCAGCAAGAGATTCAGTTCATAAACTGGTTGATTAACAGTTGGATTGTTAGTTAGTTGATTGGGGCTGTTTTCGTTAAGAAGACAGCCTTTTTTTTGCTATATGTTCCACTTCTTTCATAACCCTCAGGGGGAGTAAGCGATCTGTTGTTGTCAAAACTGCATGAAGCCAGCAAGGCAAGACCCGCCGATAAATAAAATATAGCTTTCATCCTTTAATGGGTTCTGAGGGTATGTTGTACAATTCCTGCACTGAGAACCGCTCCAGAATGGATTCGTCGTTGATCTCTCTTGAAAGGGAGGATATGGTTTCGATGGGAACATCGTACAGGTCGAGGATCAACAGGCCGTCGAGGGCGTCGTTGAATTTGGGGTCGATGTTGAAACCGATGATCTTCCCGTTTTGTTTGAGGTACTTCTTAAGCAGCACGGGCATATTATAGTTGGACGTCTCGATGTCCTTGATAAATTTGTCAAACTTATTCAGGTCGTCAGCCGTTTCCATGATAATCTCGGTATCAAGGTCACGGGATTCCTCAACCACAAATTTTTTTCTTGACCTGATGTATTTTGCAAACTTATGGTTATAATGGTTGAGCATGATGTATCGGATGATCATCCCTTTGGAAAAGTTCGAGAAGCGGTTGCTGATGCTCACCGGTCCTATCAGGTAGCGGTATTCAGGATTTTTGATGAGGAAATACAGAATCCCTTTCCATAAAAGGAACAGGGGAAGGGGCTTTTTCTGGTAATCGGCCACAATGAAAGAGCGTCCCAGTTCGAGCGATTGTTCGAGCACAGGGTAAAACCGGTGGTTTATCCGGAAAAGGCTTTTAATGTAAAAGCCATTGATCCCGTACTGGGTCATGATGTCTTTGCCTTTTCCTACGCGGTAAGACCCTACGATTTTTTTTTCGCTGTTATCCCAGACAAAGAGATGGTTGTAATAGAGGTCGAACTCGTCGATATCGATACTCCGGTTTGTCCCTTCACCGATAAGCCTGAAGGTATTCTCCCGCAGGCGGCCCAGTTCGTTCATCACGGCGGGCAGACAGTACGAAGGCGCGCAGAAGACCTGGAATTCGCCGCTCTCAAAAAGCATATACCGCTCCCTTATCTGGCTAACTTCCTGTTCGAGATCTTCGCTTCTGACGGGAGGAATGACATCCTCCACCTTTTTTGACCTGGCTATTCCGGGAGTGAAAAACTTATGGACTTCGATGGCCGAGCCGAGGGCAAACGTCTTCGCGCGCAGGAATCTTCCGTAACGTTCGATATCGGTAAACTGCGACTGTTCTTTTACGGTGATAGGATTCCCAATACGTATCCGGATGACTCGTTTCTTTTTATTGAACAATTCAGATGGAAGCCTTACCGTACGAAGGGAGGGATGTATCAGTCCGAGAAGGTGGAACAGCCGGCTGTTTGATCCGGTAAAATACACCGGTACTACAGGTACGCCGGCTTTCTTTATCATTTTAAGTGCGGAGATCTGCCATTTACGATCGCTGATTCCAACGGTATACATATTATAGCTCGAAACTTCGCCGGCCGGAAAAATTCCCAGTGGATTTCCTTCTTCAAGGTGCTTCAGGGCATATTTAATACCTGTTATGCTCGATTTGATGTCCTTCCGGTCCTCGAAAGGGTTGACCGGCAGTATAAAATCTTTCACCGGTTCCACCCGCTGCATCAGGAAATTGGCAAGTACCTTATAGTCGGGGCGAACCATTGTGATGATCTTGATCATGAGCATTCCGTCGATACCTCCGAAAGGATGATTGGAGACAGTAATGAAGGGACCGGTTTTTGGAATACGATTCAGTTCTTCTTCGCTGACCTCGTAGTTCAGTTTCAGTTCACTGATCAGGGAATCGATAAAATCGATTCCCTGTTTATGGGCAATTTCAGAATACAGCTTGTTGATTTTATTGATCCGGAGAAGAAGCATCAGTACCCTTGCCGCGCTCGCCCCGCCGAACTTATTCAACTTTGCCGCGTTTATGATATCTTCTGTTTCGATCAGTTTCTTCATAGCCACACGGACAATTGGTACGAAGCCAAAGATAAATGAAAAAATACGGATTTGTGAAGAATCGGAGGGAAATAATGGGAAGAGGGATAGAGGGAAAAAAGTATTCAGTTACCCGCAGCCCGCACCTGATCATGATAAAAAGGAAATGATATCTGAAAGTCTCCCACCGGAGTTTCCGTGCTCCGAAATCATGACGGCAGGGCTGTTTACAAGGTAGAAGGAATGGCATTTATCCCATCCGATCTGTTTCGTGTCTGCCTCCTCACACCTAACTGATAATCCAGATACTGATAATGGCAGCCATGCCGAGGGTGAAGATGACCACTCCGGCTACTTTGTTCATCCACCAGATATTTTTAAGCCTGAACCTGTCGCGCCAGTAATCCACGAAAGTGCTCAGCAGAAACCACCACACCCCCGATCCGGCAGTAACGCCTGCCACCATAGTGAAAAGCCTGAAAACGCTGACCGGCCCCGAGGCCAGGTTAATACCTGCGAACATGGCCAGGAAAAAGAATATCCCCATAGGATTGGTGATGGTGAGGAAAAAAACGGAAAAGAAGTCCTGCGAAAGCTTGTTACGGTTCATCCTCTGAAGACGTAGCTGACGGACGGGGTTGGTATAGAATATATGGATGCCCAGGTAGATAATGATCAATCCGCCAATCAACTGGAAATAGATATGTTGTTGTTTGATGAAGGAAATAATAAAGGTCACGCCTAATCCTGCGATCAGAGCAAAGAATGTATCTGCAGCGGTAGCCCCCAGTCCTGAGTAGAACCCTGATTTTCTACCCTTGTTCAGCGTCCGCTGTACACAAAGGACACCGATAGGCCCGAGTGGTATTGAAGCCATCAGCCCTATGATCAGCCCCTTAAAAAATATTTCGAGTTCAATCCCCATTAAAGACTCATAACGATTGTCACCTGGCGTGTTCCAGTTTTTCAACAATGCAGAATGACTTTCCGGAAAAATACTAACGCCGGTCTTACCCTTCAGGGTTTCACGGGCAAAAAGGCATGAAAACACTACGTATCCCGCAGAGCATTTTTCCGATTGTACAAAGAAACTAATTCTAATTCATTTAAACTTCCTTAATATAACAATATTTAAAAAGTATCGTTGATTAAAGCAAATTTCCATGATATTTCGTTTATTTTGCGCTGCAAATGCATTATCTGATGACTAGAAAAAAACAGTTATTTCTCTGCCTCCTCTCCGGCCTTTTATTCGTACCGGCCTGGTATACCTGGGGCAGCGGGCTCTTCCTTTTTGTGGCCTTCATTCCGCTGCTTTTTGTCGAGGCCGACATGGTTGAAAGAAAAGTCAAGGGGTCATCCTGGTTCTGGCTTCCGTTCCTCACCTTTGTTATCTGGAATTTCCTTACGACATGGTGGCTAAAAAACGCTTCCTTTCCCGGAATGTTGTTTGCCGTAGCCATTAACTCTTTTTTCATGAGTATACCGTTCTGGCTGTTCACCCAGACGCACCGTCGCCTTGGTGACGGTTTCGGATATTTCTCACTGCTGTTCTACTGGCTGGCCTTCGAATTTCTATACCTGCATGGCGAAATCTCCTGGACCTGGCTCAACCTGGGGAATGGATTTGCAAATAACGTAAAACTGATCCAGTGGTATGAGTTCACCGGCACTCTTGGCGGATCAGCCTGGGTGCTGATGGTGAACATGCTTCTGTTTAAAACCATCCGGTCGTACCTTACGAAGAAAACAGTCAGACCTGTGCTGACTGAAACCATTCTGGCGGCATTGCTGATCATCGTCCCCATCACCTGGTCGGTTATCAGATACCACACCTACACTGAAAAATCCCATCCCTATAATATTGCCATCATTCAGCCCAATATCGACCCGTACGAAAAGTTTAATGACATTCCGCCCGATCAGCAGATGGATATTCTGCTGCACATCGCCGATTCCCTTGGCTCGCCTTCGACCGACTATTTTGTGGCTCCTGAGACCTTTATCAACAACAATGTCTGGGAAAGCGAGATTCACTTGAATGAAAGTGTTCTCAGAATCAAACGTTTCGTGGAGCGGTATCCCCGGTCAAAGTTTGTAATCGGAGCAACCACTTACCGGCTTTACAGTGATATGGCCACAAAAACCGCCCGGCCCTTTCAGGACAAATATTATTATGACTCTTTCAACTCAGCACTGCAGATCGATACTTCCAACAACATCCCCATTTACCACAAATCACAACTGGTGGTCGGGGTTGAGAAAATGCCTTATCCGCAATACTTCAGATTCCTCGAGAAGCTGACCCTGCGTCTGGGTGGAACGTTCAGGAGTAACGGGACACAGGATTACCGCGAAGCTTTTCCCTCGCCCCAGGACAGCACCAGGGTAGGTCCGGTGATCTGCTACGAGTCCATCTTTGGCGAATTTGTGACCGATTACGTTTCGCAGGCCGGAGCAAACCTGATTTTCGTCATCACCAATGACGGATGGTGGGGAAATACACCGGGGTATATCCAGCATAACAGTTTTTCATCCCTTAGAGCCATCGAGACACGACGCAGCATTGCACGCTCTGCCAATACAGGCATTTCATCTTTTATTGACCAGCGCGGCAAGATCCTTCAAAGTCTGGGCTGGTGGAAGCGCGGTGGATTGAAAGGCACTCTTAACGCCAATGATGCCATTACCTTTTATGTACAATATGGCGATTATATCGGCCGGATCTCCGTTTTTACCGGCATCTTAATTTTGCTATATACCCTGGTCAGGTTTCTAATAAAAAAATCCTGACTGTAGCATATAAAATTAAAATGCCGCTATTCAATTTAGTCGCATAAGTAAGCCTCAGAGATTGACGCTGCGACAAGAATAAATAGTTCAGCATTTTCCATTTTAATCTTGCACCCACATTCAATTTTTTTCGTAATTTTTCCACGTTCCGGGCAACCCCCGGAAAAAAACGCTGTCTTTCTTAAAGAAAATCCATCTCATTGAGCACGTCTTACAGGGAAATACACAAAGAGATCATAGAGCTCAGCAAGGCCGGCAACCGGAAGGCGCAATATCAGCTTTACAGCTTATACACCCGGGCCCTGTTCAATATGTGCATGCGTATGCTGAATAGCCGTGTGGAAGCAGAAGATTCCCTGCAGGATGCCTTCACGGAGATCTTTGACAAACTTGGCAGTTACAGATATGAATCCGCGTTCGGCGCCTGGGCGAAACGGATCGTGGTCAACACCTGCATCAACAAGCTTAGAAAGAAGAGTGTACCCCTGCTATTCAGGGATGAAATTCCCGACAACAGTTACGGGGAAGACACGGATGATGAAGGCCCGGTATTGTCGGTGGATCTGGTCAGGCAGGCGCTCTCCTCACTTCCTGAAGGATACAGGGTTATTTTCAGCCTGTATCTGCTGGAAGGTTATGATCACAGCGAAATATCGCAGATTCTGGGAATTACGGAGTCTACCTCCAAAACCCAGTATATGAAAGCGAAACGGAAAATGAAAGAACTATTAATGCAACAGAAATGAAAGACAGGCTGGAAGAATTCATCAAAGCAAACCGTGAGGGGTTCGATGTTTATGAACCCGGGGAGAATATCTGGAAAGGCATTCAGAAACGAAGAACCGCCAGGATCATGGTGAGCCATTCCTTATTGGTCCAACTGACCCGGGTAGCTGCGGTACTCCTGATCTTTGCCGCTTCCTGGGCTCTGCACGACTATTTCGATTACCGGCACAGGATCGCTTTGGAAAATCAGGAAAACCAGATTTACAGTGAAATCCCGGAATTACGGGAAACCGAAAACTATTACAACAGCCTGGTATCGGTGAAGATGAAAGAACTTCAACCCTATTTCAGACAGGTGCCGGGGCTTGACAAGGAGGTAAAGGGCGATCTGACCCAGCTCGACAGCGTGTATGTTTCCCTTAAAAAAGACCTCAGGGATAATATCGCAAATGATGAAGTCATTGAAGCCATGATACAGAATTACAGGATGAAGCTTGAGATCCTCGAGGATCTGCTTAACGAACTCAAAATGGAAAAAAATCCGGTTAAACATGAAACAAAAGGATCATCATCTATTTAGTGCTCTGCTGATATTTGCCGTACTATGGCCGGTCAGCCTCTGCGGGCAAACCTTCACAGACAATAAAAAAGAGGAGAAAACCTTCAGGGCCGGACCGGAGACCACCATAGAAGTGGATAATAAGTACGGCCAGATTCATGTCATCCCCTGGAAGAAGGATTCGGTGAGGTTTGAAGCCAATGCGCTCATCAGTTCCAACAATCTTTCAAGGGTGCAGAAAATCAAAAACAATATCCGGTTCGATTTCAGCGCATCGGACTATTATGTAACGGCCACCACCGATTTCGGGAACACCGGCAACCAGATCTTCACTGAACTGAAAAACATCTCCGACAACCTGATCACAGGGAAGAACAGCATTGAAATTAACTACACCATTTACTGTCCGGAAAAAGTCAATCTCTCCCTCATTAATAAGTTTGGCGATATCTATATGGATGACATATCCGGCCGGGTGAAGGTAAGCCTGTCAAACGGCGACATCCGGATAAACAGCATTGACGGGGAAGCCCAGATTGAAGTCAATTTTGGTACGGGGGTCATCAACCACCTGACTGACGGCAGACTGTCGGTAGCATATTCGGACCTGATGATCAGGAAAGCGGATAAACTGAACCTGACCTCAAAATCTTCGACAATAAACATTACCGATGCCGGTCTGATCAAACTGGAATCGCACCGGGATAAATTATTTATAACTAATGTGAGCCATCTCATCGGCTCGGGTGACTTTTCACAGATCTGGGTGGATAACCTGCTCTGTGAGTGCAGTGCCAATCTGAAATTTGGAAACCTTACGATTGACAAAGTCAGCGCAGATTTTTGCAAGCTCGACCTGCAGTCGGAATACACTGACATCAACCTGTCACTTGAAAAAGGTGTGTGGTACCACGCCGACCTGTTTTATATCCAAAATGCGTTTGTCTCGTTTCCCGGCAGTGAGGAAAGTCTTGGTGTTACCAAAGAGGACTCATCACCAGATGAAGTACATGCATCATGGCATAGGGGACAGGGTAATAATCTTCCGGAGCTGAAAATTAAGGCACTCCAGAAATGTTACGTCAACATCAGCCAGAAATAGGATGACCATGAGACGATCTGAAAAAACTCTCGCCGGGTTTACCCCGGAATTTGCGGCAACCCATCACGGAAATAATTTATGCAACAAACATAAAACCGTCAAATAATGAAAACAACGATCAGAATTACAGCCATGCTGTCGGTCGCTTCACTCCTATTCCTTGCTTCCTGTGACGGATTCGGTCCGGGATGCATCAGGGGCAATAACCGGATAGCCTCCGAAAGGAGGACCGTCGGCAGTTTTAACGAGGTAGAATCAAACGGCAGCTTTGTCGTGGAAGTTACAATAGGAAGTTCAGGCGATCTCACTGTTGAGGGTGACGAAAATCTACTGCCCTATATCGAGACCTTTATCCAGGGAAACCGTCTGATCATCGAGACCAGGAACGACAAATGTATACGGTCCAACGAACCGGTGAAGGTCTTTGTATCCACCCCGGATATCAGTAGTCTGAAAATGTCGGGATCAGGGGCTATCTATTGCGATCATATCACTTCACAAAACCTTTTCCTCGAAGTATCGGGTTCCGGGCTTATAGAGAGCCATGCCGTGAACCTGGCTTATATGCGCGCGAAAATCAGCGGATCCGGTGTCATTGAAGTATGGGGTAAAACCACCGATGCCGATCTGACCATATCGGGTTCCGGACTCATCAAAACCCTCAACCTGCAACAGGACAAATGCTATGCAAACATTTCAGGTTCAGGGAACATTTACGCCAACGTTTTAAATAATCTCGATGTAACCATCAGTGGTAGCGGTAGCCTTTTTTACAATGGCGATCCGGTCATAACCCAAACCATCAGCGGATCGGGAAGTGTCAGGAAATATTGAGCCGGCCTTTGAAACCGGATGAATTCAATCACAACGAAATACAACTATGAAGAATTTTTTACTCACCGTGATTTTTCTGGGGATCACGACCGGCATGGAAGCCCAGAACTACACCCGGGAAGCCGGGATAAGAGGCGGCCTGACCTCTGGGTTTACTTTTCGACAGTACCTCAACGATCATCTGTCTTACGAAGGGCTCCTCAGTTTCAGGCAACGAGGCTTGCAACTAACGGTTCTGCGTCAGATCCATGAACAGGAACCGAATGATTATGTGGACAACCTCTTCCTCGTTTATGGTTTAGGAGCACACGCCGGTTTTTATTACAGTGACATATACCGTTCGATGTGGTACCGCGATTATTATTATTCACAACCGGTCTTTTCACCGGTGATTGGTATCGACGGATATGTGGGGGCCGAATACCGCTTCACCACTGTACCCTTTGGTTTTGGTATTGATTACAAACCATTTTTTGAATTCTCCACGGTCCAGTTTTTCAGGCTGAGGCTCTGGGATTTTGCTTTCACGGCCAGGTACAGATTTTAGCCGTTCAACACCCTGATCATAATTACAAACCTTAAAACTTAAATACATGAAAACATTAGCAACTGTCATACTACTGTCACTGATTTGTTTTCCCGTCTTTTCACAGGAACAGCCGGATAAAAATCAGGGGATTACCACCATTTTCGGACAGAACAAGGGCACAAACGGCGGATATGGTGCTTTCGGGGCAGGATACAGCATCATCAACAACCTGGATGCCATCGTCATCGGAGGCAGGGCAGCATGGATCATTAATCACAGCCTGGCCCTCGGCTTTGCAGGTTCGGGATTCATGAATGACTTTCAATATGATGCGGTCTATGATGAAGATATCAACTTAACCGGCGGTTACGGCGGGTTGCTCATCGAGCCCATCATTTTCCCCAAAGCACCGGTACATTTGTCCTTTCCGATCATCGGCGGTGTAGGGGGAATTGCCTACACCCGAACAAGTCACACCTATAACAACTGGGATTATCCAGGCAGCTGGATTGAGGATACGGAAACGTTCCTTGTATTTGAACCAGGAGTGGAGATGGAATTGAATATTGTCAAATTTTTCCGGCTGGCCTTCGGTGTGAGTTACCGTTTCACAACGGATCTGCAGCTCCTCAATATACCACCACAGGCTCTGGAAGGATTCACCACCGGGATCACCTTCAAGTTCGGCAAGTTTTAGTCACCGGCTTAAAGCCTCACCAGACCAGTGAGCCAGGCAGCACTATGAGGTATCCAGTCTTCGTCGGTGAAGGATACCGGCCCGTCATTAGCCCTGATTGGTTCAGTATCCATTTTGAATTGTTCACCGGTAGAGAAGCCGTTGCAGATGACGCCGCGTGTCTGAAACCAGGTACCTGCCCAGCGATTCCCGACGCCACACATCATGCTTGCAGGCAGGGCTGTATCCTGGGGCACATCTGTACTGAAGATAACACAGGCTTTCAGGTTATCACGCGTGATACCGGCATTGAGACCGGCCAGCCACTGGAGGTTTCCGTAGGCTATGTCTTTCAGGTGGGGTTCATCAAACAGCTTGTTAAGTTCAAGGGCCAGGGCAGCTGTATAGCCATAGATGGCATTTGTGCCGTGGAAAGGGCCGGCAAACCATATAGGACCTTCCTTCCCGAAAATACCCAGAGGAACGATGAGGAAAGGATTGGCGTCACAGGCAGGGATCAGGAAGCCATGGGTAAAATGGTCAAGGGTATCCTTCCACTTTGCAGAATCCTCATGATCACTCCAGAGCTTCACCATTTCGATAAAAGGCATCAGGTAATTCGGGTAGAAACCGCCGATGTCTGATCCGAAATCTTTACCTACGATACAATGGCACCATGACTTTTCACTGAAAGGGAGGCTGGCATATTCATTAAAATGACCAAAAAAACCATTCTCGGGATTATCTTTTGTAATCTGGCGGGCCATGATCTTTCGTGCAAAGGTGACACAGGTATTCTTATCCGCATCCTTTTCACCCTCACATTTCCATTTTTCAAGAGCACCCCAGCACATCGCCACAAGATCGCGGGTCTGAAATTCATTATCCGGAATCCTGGTGTCGGGTGACAAGCCCCTTTGGCTGAAGCTGAATCCAAAACTTCCCATAGGTCTGGCTGTATAAAGCAACCAGTCAAAGGTTTGATCAGCAGTTTCACGGTACCGGGTCTTTTTCTCCCCGTACGTATCCGGCAGTAGTCGTGCTGCCCGATATAAAGCCACGACAGCTTTCGTGGCATCGTTTGGCAGGATATCCTTCTCATGGCCCAGCAGGTCGTGCGACATGGCGCCGGCAGGGTAGCCCAGCTCCCTGGCTTTGTCTGCCGTCATCACCAGGTAATCGCAGCCGATGATGATCTGATCGTATATGCGCTGACGGAAGGTGTCATCGTAACGGTTACCAGCCAGTTCAAGCAATTCCTGTAATCCAATGATCATGGCACTCTGGGCACAGCTTTCCACCCACAGCGTTCCGGCATCCTGCCAACCTGCACCAACTTTTGTAAAATGTTTCCTCCGCTCCAGCATATCTACCGAAGCATACGGAACCGATTTATCCCATAGGATATTCTTCGCCACGAAAAGACCGCCGTTCATTATCCGCCTCTTTCCTTTGTCAGTCACCTCGGCAGTCCATTCACCCTCTTCGTCTATCCCGGGAATTCCGCTACCCACCAATGGCTTCCCCACAATTCACCCCAGTATTTACATGCTGCGCTGTACTTACCTCCTCCATCTGCCGGCAACAACCTGCATTCAGCACCGTCGCCAAGTAATACTCTGGAAGGCAGTCTGACCAGTATCCTCACGGGATGACCAGTCTCATACCCGATCTGGCTGAATAAAAGGCCGGCCGCGCCCTGACCGGGTAAAAATTCAGGATGATGAAAAACAGGGAACGGTTCCCTTTCTTCCTTTTTTTCCATAGAAGAGCATGAAGCGACTGATGCTCCGCCAATCATAATCGTCGAGGCCAGCGCTGATGTTTTGAAAAAACCACGCCGTGTAAAAGCTTTACCGGATTTCATAAACCAGGGGTGTTAAGTTTGAATGACAAGGACGAATGTATGAAAATCCACTTGTACGCACAAGCAGAAACCGGATAAATCGCATCCTCAAACCATTCACAAATGAAAGAGCCGCAGCAGCACCAGGCAAACAATAAATGCCCGGTATTCAGCTTACGGATGACAAAATTATTTCGCGTTGAAATTATGGATGCCCTGATCGAGATAGGCTACATAAGCAGAAATATTGAGTTCTTTGCCAATGGGATCAGCCAGCAGCTTGCCACTGGCATCGGTAAGGGCATACAATGGCGTAGTGAGGGTTCCGAAATGTACAATCTCGAAGTATTTGTTAATATCACCGATGTTCTTCAGTACTTTCCCGTCGGGTGTTGTCACCCATTCCTCTTCCGGCAGCCTGGTCTTATCGTCAGTGTAAAGCGATATGACCACATAATCTTCCTTAAGTCTTTTCAATACCTGGGGATCGGACCAAACCTGGCTTTCCATCTGCTTGCAGTTACTGCAGGTGTGACCGGTGAAATCGAGGAAAATGGGTTTGTTCCTGGATGTGGCGCATTTCACACCATCGGCATAATCAAAATACCCCTGGATGCCATAGGGAAATTCGAACAGATCGTTGTATTTTCCGGGTCCGCAATAGGTATCATCATTATCCTGGCTGGCAGGCGTCATGGCCGTTGATCCTATGTGAAAGCTCTGTTCCGATTTTGGGGGTATCAGGGCAGCGATCAGTTTCAGGTCATTACCGAAGATCCCTGTGAAAAGGTAGATACTGAACACGAAAAAGATGATCGCCAGGAGGAGTCTGGGTACAGAGATAAATGGTAAATCGCTGTCATGTGAAAGTTTCAGTTTGCCTAGAAGGTAAAAACCGATCATCAGTGAAATGACAAACCAGATGGCCAGGTATACTTCCCTGCTGAAGATATTCAGATGATATGCCTGATCCATCGCACTGAGAAATTTCATACCGAAGGCCAGCATGAAAAAGCCAAGAATGACCTTTACCGAATTCAGCCATCCTCCTGATCTTGGCAGGTTTCCCAACATTGAGGGAAAAATGGCCAGGAAGGTGAACGGGAGTGCGAAGGCAAGTGAAAAGAAGAACATCCCCATGATAGGCTTCAGCGCAGCTCCTCCTGAAGCGGCTTCGATCAGTAATGTTCCGACGATGGGACCTGTACAGGAAAAGGACACCAGAACGGTGGTCAGACCCATGAAGAACGGTCCGATAAATCCGCCCCGGTCAGCCTGCCTGTCGGCCCGGTTCACCATGCCCGACGGAAGGACGATCTCGAACATACCCAGGAAGGAAGCTGCAAATACCATAAACAGGGCGAAGAATATCAGGTTGGGGATCCAGTTAGTGCTGAGGGTGTTTCCAATATTGGCATCGAGGCCCGTCAGGGATACCAGCACGCCGAGGCCGGTATAGATTACGATGATTGAAAGTCCGAATACAAGGCCCTTCATAACAGCCGGTCCTTTCTTTTCACTTCCCCGCATAAAGAAGGAAACTGTCATCGGGATCATGGGAAAAACACAGGGCGTAAGTACGCCTGCCAGACCTGCAAGAAAGGATATGAGCATAAAAAGCCAGAAAGATTTTTGTTCCTCCTTTATAGGGTTGGCAACGATGTTTTGCTGTGTGGAAGGCGAAGCTTCCTGTATCGAAGCCTGGCTTTCTTCTGCTTTTGACATTGTGCCGGCTGACAGATTCGTATCCTTTTCGCCAACCATACCAGCAGCTCCGGCAGATTCCGTTTCATGTTCCGGCCCGGACATTTTCGTGCCGGTTACTACTTTAGCCGCTGCAGAAGGATTACCAGGAAGAGAAAATGAGAAGTCCTTCTGGAAAGGCGGCAGGCAGGTCTCGTCGTTGCAGCACTGGTATTCGACACTCCCTTTCAGCGTAACAGGACTTGCTGAAAGTACTTTTACGGTCTGGTGAAACTGTGCTTTTTTGTAATATGCTCCTACATTAAACTGAAAACCTTCATCGAATTTTACCACCGGTTTGATATCTTCTTTGATATCACTGAAGAGCTTCACGGAAGGGTTTGGTGTAATACTGATCGTGGTAGGTATAGGTCCGGTTTGTTCCAGTTGGATGGCATACATATGCCAGGGACTCTGGATATCGGCTTTAAATATGAGGTCGTAAATGCCGTCACCTTTTTTCACTGTCGAATAGTCCCAGGTAACGGGATCCTGTGCCTGCATGTTAAACTGAGAAAAGGCCGGCATGCAAAGGATAGCCAGGAGCGCGATCAGGAAACCTAACTTTTTCATCATTTCTGACATTTTATTGAAGGGACAAAGATATAAAAATATATGGAGACGGGTCAGGGAAAGGCGAAAGGTGAAAGTTAGGGAGTTAGGGAGTTAGGGATTGAGGGAGTTAGGGAGTTAGGGATTGAGGGAGTTAGGGATTTAGGATAGTTAGGGATTGAGGGATTAGGGATTGAGGGATTAGGGATTAGGGATTGAGGGATTGAGGGATTGAGGGAGTTAGGGATTGAGGGATTGAGGGATTGAGGGATTGAGGGATTTAGTAAATGCTACGGTGGGCTGGGTTTCCCCTTTAAGGGGATTAAGGGGTGAGCGTGGGGAAAAAGATGCGGGAAAAAGAATAGAGGGAAGAGAGGTGGGAGTTAGGGATTGAGGGATTGAGGGATTGAGGGATTAGTGAAGATGGGTTGAGGATGGACTGAGATTTCCCCTTTAGGGGATTAGAGGGGTGAGCGTGGGGAAAAAGATGCGGGAAAGGGAAGGATAGAGGGAGAGAGTTAGGGAGTTAGGGATTGAGGGATTGAGGGATTGAGGGATTGAGGGATTGAGGGATTGAGGGATTTAGTAAATGCTACGGTGGGCTGGGTTTCCCCTTTAAGGGGATTAAGGGGTGAGCGTGGGGAAAAAGATGCGGGAAAAAGAATAGAGGGAAGAGAGGTGGGAGTTAGGGAGTTAGGGAGTTAGGGAGTTAGGGATTGAGGGAGTTAGGGATTTAGTAAATGCTACGGCGGGCTGAGTTTCCCCTTTAGGGGACTAAGGGGTGAGCGTAGGGAGTGAGAGAGTTCGTGGTTGAGTTGTTCGTAATTCCTAATCTTTAATAATCTGTCCCGTATAGTTATCGGGATCTGTGGTGAAAATAAAGGATAAGGTCGAACGTAAGAAAGTGCCTTAATCTGTAAATAAAATCTCGTCGCCATTCTTATCGAAAAGCTTAAATTCCAGAATGTTGATAGAGATTGAGGATGTGACTTTAATGACAGTACCAAATTCCTTGCTCCACTCTTTTCTCACCGAGTTGAAAAGGCCTTTATTTAAATAGGCGGCGACGAAGGGGTGGGCTGAGATATGAATATATTTGAGTTTGTACTCATCCATCACCCGTACAAGAGTATTCTTAATGGTTTCGGTAAAAAGCACAGTTGATTCCACCTTACCTGTTCCAAGGCAGGCGGGACATTTTTCCATAGTCTCGATATGCATCTCGGGTCGTACGCGTTGCCTGGTGATCTGCAACAGGCCGAACTTGCTCAGTGGAAGAATATGGTGTTTCGTTTTATCTTTGGCCATTATTTCCTTCATCCGCTCATAAACCATTTGTCTATGATCACTTGAGTTCATATCGATAAAGTCGACCACAATGATACCACCCATATCTCTAAGCCGGAGCTGGCGTGCGATTTCATCAGCAGCAGCCAGGTTTACCTCCAGCGCATTCGTTTCCTGATCGGAACCTGATTTGGACCGGTTCCCGCTGTTGACATCGATGACATGAAGGGCTTCGGTATGATCAATAATAAGGTATGCACCGCTTTTAAAGGAAACCGTTTTCCCGAAGAGGGATTTGATCTGCTTCTCAATACCGAATTTTTCAAAAACGGGTTGCGATCCGTCGTACAGTTTGACTATACGGCTTTTCTCAGGAGCAATTTCCTGGATAAATTGTTTGATCTCCAGGTATGCAGCAGGCTCATTCACATAGATATTCTCGAAATTACCGTTGAGCATGTCCCGCAGGATCACAGTGGTGCGGTTACTTTCACCCAGAATCAGTTTAGGCGTTTTGCCAGGTCTCAGCTTTTCAAAAGCATTCTCCCACTTCAACACCAGTCCCCGGAGTTCGGTATCCAGTTCGGCCACCTTCTTCCCTTCTGCCACCGTACGGACAATGACACCATAGTTCTTGGGTTTGATGCTGAGAAGGAGATTTTTAAGCCGTTCTTTTTCTTCCTGGGATTCAATTTTTGACGAAACGGAAACCTTGTCTGAGAATGGGATCAGTACAATGTTTCTGCCCGGTATGGAAACTTCGGAACCGAGCCGCGGACCTTTGGTGGAAATTGGTTCCTTGGCAATCTGTACAACTACATTTTGTCCCGATTTGAGTATTTCGGTAATCTTCCCGTCTTTATTAATATCGGATTCCCTTTTGAACTTGTAAAAGGGTATAATTTTCCCTTTCCTTGACAAAGCAAGGTTCATGTATTTATTCAGGGAATTAAACTGAGGCCCAAGATCAAGATAATGCAAAAATGCATCCTTCTCGTAACCTACATCTACGAATGCTGCATTCAATCCAGGCATGATCTTTTTTACCTTGCCAAGATAAATATCGCCAACAGAAAACCGGGTATCCGTTTTCTCCTTGTTCAGTTCGATTAGCCTTTTATCTTCAAGCAAAGCAATTGATATTTCACTGGACGAAGCATCAATTACCAATTCATTGCTCACTTTTAGTCCTTTTAACTTATACTTTAAATATACAAAATGATATTGGACTATTCAACACAATAAACCTAAAGACCCGCAAGGACCTTTAGGTTTAAGGACTTTTAAAAAAGACTAAAAAATTATCTCTTCTTTTTGTGCCTGTTTTTCCGCAAACGTTTTTTCCGTTTGTGCGTTGCCATCTTATGTCTTTTTCTCTTTTTACCGCTAGGCATAACCAAATGAGTTTAAACTATTTTACGTTTGATTTTACTTTACTTACGAATGTCTTCGCAGGTTTAAAGGAAGGAATGAAATGTTCAGGAATAATGATAGTTGTATTCCTGGAAATGTTCCTGGCGGTTTTTTGCGCCCTTCTTTTTACGATGAAGCTTCCAAATCCTCTGAGGTATACGTTTCTGTTTTTACTCAGGGAGTCTTTAACAGTTTCCATAAAAGCTTCAACTGTTTTTTGTACAGTTACCTTTTCAATTCCTGTGTTTTTGGAAATTTCGTTTACGATATCTGCTTTAGTCATTTTAAAACACTTTAATTATCAATGAATTACAATTATCTTTTCAATTGGAGATGCAAATATAATTTTTTTATCCCGATTAATAAAATACAAATCCATTATTTTTGACGGTGAACGAGAGAATATTTTCAATTCAAGTGAATGGAAATTAATAAGATATTGCTGAAATGGTATGAAGAGAACGGCCGTGACCTCCCATGGCGAACTACCTGCAACCCTTATAAAATATGGGTTTCAGAGATAATCCTTCAGCAAACCCAGGGTCATTCAGGGCAGGAAATATTATGAAAGCTTCCTGCAGCGTTTTCCCGATGTTTTTTCGCTAGCCTCAGCCACGAGTCGAAGAGGTTCTTAAAATATGGCAGGGTCTTGGGTATTATTCAAGGGCAAGGAACATGCACGCCACCGCTGTTGATATTGTCCATAACCATAAGGGTGAATTTCCCGGCAAGTATAAGGAGTTGTTGCGTCTCAAAGGTATTGGCCCTTATACAGCAGCTGCCATTGGCTCCATAGCCTTCGGTGAAACAGTACCTGCTGTTGACGGTAATGTAAAACGGGTCGTCAGCAGGATTTTCGGTATCAGTCACGATATTAAATCCCGTAAGGGTCTTGAAGGAGCTGGAGTATGCAGCCCGTGAAATCATGGATAAAGATCAGCCCGGTAAGCATAACCAGGCTATAATGGATTTCGGGGCTATAGTTTGCCGGCCAAAAAATCCGGATTGTCAATCCTGTGTTCTCAACCATGAATGCTATGCTTTTCATAATAATATGGTGGACCGGCTTCCGGTCAATGTGCAAAACAAACAGATTCGCAGTCGTTATTTTTACTACTTCATTATCAGGAAAGGCGACCACATATATATAGAGCAAAGGAAAGAGAAGGACATCTGGAATCTCCTGTATCAGTTTCCGCTAATCGAATCCGACACAGAGCTGACCCATGATGAGATCATCAGGCGGATGGTAAATACCTGGTTCAGTAAAACCTATGTACCTGAAATCACGAAAATTTCAACCACGTTGAAGCATCAGCTCAGTCACCAGCTGATAGCTGCACAGTTTATTCATCTCACGGCTGGAGGAAAAAGATTCAGCGCCTGATGCAGCCGGCCTCATTGAGATCGCTGAAGACAGGCTTGATGGTTATGCTATTCCCAGGCTGATCGAGAAATACCTCTGTGAGTCGGATGAATAGGTGGTGGCGTGGTAAAGACTTATGTTTACAGGCAACTGTGGGGTCGATTGACGGTATGTACATGTTTCACTAAGATTTTCATTCCAGGCATGGATCTGAACAGTCATCAGATCTGTCCCTGGAGGAAAAATCCAGGTAGCAATAATATTAATGTATAAGGTCATGAAGGAGGAATAGGCTTCAGTATTCTCAGTGTGCCCAAAAACATATTGTGTCTTCACCCTGCAACGATCACTTATTCAGCTATCCGGCCGGGGAGAGAAGATGACCGGAGGGTTGCTGTCACTATCCCTGACAGCCGAATCAGAAAGAGAGCTGTTTAGTTATGAAGTTAGACAGCTTTAATGAAAACAGTTAAACCGACTTTTTATATAAAAGCATAAAATTTTTCATCTTGCATTACCGGAGAAGGGGAGCTGCAAAAACGAGGACTTTGCCATGAAGGCCGGAAAAACCAAAACGGTCGTTTTTCATGCATAGTTCTCCCTGTAACCATTAATTTTGTATCTTTACAGTTCTAAATTGTAATGTTATGTCAGTGAATAAAGTAATCCTAATTGGAAATGTTGGTAAAGATCCGGAAACCCGTTATCTGGAAGGAGGTACAGCCGTTTCAAAATTCTCCCTGGCTACCTCGGAAACCTACCGAAACAGGGATGGTGAAAAAATTACGACAACAGAGTGGCATAATATTGTTGTGTGGAGAGGACTTGCAGAAGTATGCGAAAAATATGTAAAGAAAGGTTCCCAGCTATATATTGAAGGACGTATTAAGTCGCGTTCATACAACGACAAGGACGGCAATACCCGGTACATTACCGAGATTGTCGGAGACAACATGCAAATGCTGGGCAAGCGAAGCGATGACCTACAGGAGAATGCGTCAGGAGGCGGATCCTATCAGCAGGAGTCCGGAAATTCTTCGGCCACAACTCAACAGGCTGAATCCCCGGCCCAAAACACCGGAAAAGACGATACATACAACGAGCCGAACGAAGGAACAAATGAAGCTGATGACCTTCCGTTCTGATTTTAATCTTAACCTGAATTCCTATTGGACTCAGAAGTGAACTTATCGGGCATTCAATCACTGTTATCCATCCATTTGAATCCAGTCACTCCCGGAATTATCATCGGACTGATTGCCATTGTGATTCTACTGATCGGATCGGCGGTCATGTCAGGATCGGAAGTAGCATTCTTTTCTCTCAATCCAGGCCACCGAAGCAAACTGGTACACATGCATACCAATGCTTCAAGACGTGTTATTCAGCTCCTTTCCAAGCCTGAACGTCTGCTTGCAACTATTCTGATATGCAATAATTTCATCAATATAGGCATTGTCATCATCTCAACCTATATCACAACCACGCTTTTCGACTTCACTGAAGGCCCCGTTTGGGCTGGTTTTGTCATTCAGATCGTTATTGTCACCTTCCTGATCCTGCTGGTTGGTGAGATAATTCCAAAACTGTATGCAAACCATCAGGCGCTCAGGTTTTCCCTCTTTATCTCCTACCCTATAATGCTAACCGATAATATATTTTCCCCGGTGAGCCGCCTTCTCATCCTTTCAACATCACTGGTCAATAAAAAACTCGCCTCAAAAAAATCGAATATCTCCATGGGTGATCTTTCCGACGCCCTCGATCTTACCACCGGGGTGGTGACCGAAGAGAAAAAAATCCTGAAGAGTATTGTCAGATTCAGCAATACCGAGGTGGATGAAATCATGCGTCCAAGGATGGATGTTGTGGCCGTTGATATCAATACCGAACTCAGCAAACTGACTGAGATCGTGAACGAATCCGGTTACAGCCGCATCCCTGTCTATTCTGAAACCTTTGACAATGTAAAAGGTATCCTTTATGTGAAAGATCTTCTTCCCCACCTCGGAAAAAACGACAGTTTTAACTGGCAGTCATTGATCAATCCAAGTTATTATGTGCCCGGAGGAAAGAAAATAAATGTGCTTCTGCAGGAATTCCGTGAGAAAAAGATACACCTGGCCATCGTTGTTGATGAGTACGGAGGAACCGAAGGTATCGTAACTCTTGAAGATATCCTCGAAGAGATCGTTGGTGAAATTACCGATGAATCCGATGAAATCGAATCGTTCTATACAAAGATCGACGACCGGAACTATGTCTTCGACGGGAAGATCCTTCTTAATGATTTTTACAAATCCCTGGGCATACCGGAAGACATCTTTGATAAGATAAGAGGTGATGCCGATACGCTGGCCGGATTATTACTGGAAGTGACCGGCGATATCCCGGCTATTAATGATACCTTTACGATCGATCCTTTTATATTCACGATCAATGCCGTTGACAACCGCAGGATCAAGAAGATCAAAGTGACACTCGATAAACCGCTGAAAACAAAATAGCCTTCATGAATTTTAGAAAGGGTATAGTGATCGCGTTTCTACTTCTCATGACAGGCATTTTTCTTTCATGTCATGAGAGTTATACCCCAAAACCACGGGGTTACCTCAGGGTGAAATATCCTGAAAAGCAGTATCATTCCTTCGACACCAATGCCCCATTTAGTTTCATGTACCCTGTTTATGCACAAGTAATCCCCGACACCAATGCTAACGCCGAACCCTATTGGTATAATATTCTGTTCCCCGGGTTGAACGCTACCATATTTCTGAGCTATAAACCTGTAAAAAAGAATTTACAGAAATACATTGAGGACAGCAGGACCCTGGTATACAAGCATACAATCAAGGCAGAAGCTATTAATGAATCCCTCATCCGTGATGACAGCAGCCATGTTTACGGGATCATGTACGATCTTAAAGGAAATACGGCCTCATCACTTCAATTTTTTGTGACCGACAGCACCAGGCATTTCCTCCGTGGTTCACTCTATTTCAACGTGGAACCCAATAAGGATTCCCTGGCACCGGTGATCGCTTTTATCAGGCAGGATGTTGTGCACCTCATTAATACCCTTCAATGGAAATAAGGGCAGGCATTGTATAAATAAATGTCTAAATTTGGAGTACCGAACACCCATGCATGGAATGAAAAATTTGACTTATGGGTTTATTACTAAAAGAACGGCTTGGCGGGGATTGTCTTTTGGGGATATGGAAGATCAGTGAAGACTTCGACACACTTTACTCCGGCCTTAGGCTCGATAGTGAAGAGCATGATAAGCTTTTCAGTTTTAAAGGCGAAGGCAGAAAACTGGAATGGCTGAGTGTCAGACACCTGATCAATGAACTCACCGGCAGGGAATCACGTATCATTTATAATGCAGAGCATAAACCTTTTCTAAAAGGAAATTTGTTCAATATAAGTATCTCTCATTCATATGATCTGACTTCCATCATGTTGAGTAAAGACAGACGGGTTGGCATTGACCTTGAGTATATGTCACACAAAATCAGCAGCATCAGTTTCAAATTTATCAATGATCAGGAACTTATCACTTATGATCCTGAATTACGACGATACCATCTCTATATCCATTGGTGCGCGAAGGAAACTTTATACAAAATCTGTGACAAACAGGATATTAATTTCAGAGATAACCTGACCATTTTCCCATTTACACCAAAAGATGAGGGACAGATTAAAGGTAGGGTGCTGAATGTTAACGGTATCGAGGACTTCACAATGTATTACAGGAAATACGATAATTACGCAATTGTCTGGACATGCAAAAAATGAACATTCTCGGTCACATATACCGTTCTGTTGAAGGTAAAAAACAGATGGCCGTTCTGGTGGATCCGGATAAGACGACGGGAGAAGTCCTGAAGGCCATTGTCGCAGAAGCAGATAAAAGTCATGTCGATTTTATTTTTGTCGGAGGAAGCCTCCTGTATACTGACATAAAGGATACGGTCGGGACTATAAAGCAAAACACATCCATACCGGTTATCTTGTTCCCGGGAAATGTTATGCAGGTTTGTGACAACGCCGATGGCATTCTTTTTCTGTCCCTGATCTCCGGGAGAAATGCGGAATTTCTGATCGGACATCATGTCCTGGCCGCTCCTGCCCTTCGCAGGTCTGGTATCGAGGTGCTACCCACAGCTTATATTCTGATTGAAAATGGCAGGCGGACGTCTGTTGAATACATGAGCAATACCTTACCTGTTCCGGCTGATAAAGCTGAGATTGCAGTAGCTACCGCTATAGCGGGAGAAATGCTGGGATTAAAACTTACCTACCTGGAAGCCGGGAGCGGAGCAGCCAAAACAGTGGGGCTGAATATGATCAGGGAAGTAAAGAAAAACATAAGCGTTCCCCTACTCGTGGGTGGTGGAATCAGGACTCAGGCTGAAGCCGCTGAAATTTTCAGGGCCGGGGCCGATCTTATCATTGTGGGTACCGCCCTCGAAGAAGATCCTTCACGGCTTCGGGACATAGCCGGTGCCAGAAACATGGTCTGAAAAGGAAAGGAATTTACCGGCTGCGGCTTCCGACTGACCCTTTCACTGAATATTACCCTTTCCCTGTTATTAAGCGTGCTTGTTCAAACCGTTCATCAATGCAAAGAGACAGATCATGAGATTATGTTGAAGAACATAATATTTGAGAGGGCTAGATTTTGGGTTTTCGTGCCATTAAGGGTGGTTGGGTGGGGGGTGGGATCCCCTGAAATAAAGTAAATATAAACTATATACTTATAAAGAGTCTCCCTTCATGCTAAGAAGCCCCTCGCCCTTCATTTTAAAAAGCTGTTCCCCTTCTCTGAAAAATCAGGCTAATTTTTCGATATGCTTAAAAAATGGCCGGTCATACGCTGATTTTCTCACGTTTTTCACATTAAGCAGTAACCGGGGGGCATGGGGGAACCCGGTTCAAAACCTGGGAATGACATGTAACCGGTATTATGGCGGATGGATAACTAATGTGCATTGTCCGGATCATCCGTCAATCCTGCCTGAAAGGAAAAATATTACCCGGCCTCTCAGTTTCTGATAAAAATCAACGGTCAGCTGTATTGTTTCTGGATTTGGGTTAGAATCGCACTGGTAGGCGGGATAACTAAAAACCAATCTCTACCCCTACCTTTAGCCGTGGGAGTTCGGGAATGCTGTATGTATCTTTAAAATAATCCGATAACCTATACCTGCCAAAGAGAGCAATTTTGTTATGGCCTATCCGTGCAGCCAGCCCGTATGAGAACGTCTCTGGAAAATCAAGTCTATGATTTACCGTCCTCGATCTATCAAAATAATCATTTGCATTGCCGGTAACCACAATTACTTCCTTTACGGAATAATTCCAGCTTCCCGACAGTCCGGCATCCAGAAAATTCCCGAGCGTATTGCCTCTTTTTCCGAAATTGATACGCTGGTAGATTTCCAGTGAAACCGAGTTATTGACCAGGAGATGACGCTTTTCATTCGAGGCAAAAGTGAGTGGATTGTACGGATTGTAAGCATTAAGAACACTCCTGGTAAAACTGTAACGGGTATGTGCAAGAGAAACATCGAAACCCAGTGCATAAAACGGAAGCAATTTAAGTTTATAGAGGTAGCCAAGGGTGTACTCACCTGAACCCGGATTTTTTATGGAAGATGTTGCATCTTCTATGTTTGGAATCACAGCCAATCCTGCATGAAAATATCCATAGTGCCGCATGTTCGGGCCGTAACTATCCTTATACTGTTCATCAACCTCTTTGGAAAGAACGACTGACTGGGAATACGCAGGTGTAATGGCAAAAAAAACGAGTAGGAGGAGTAAAAATCTTTTCATGGCGTCATTTTAAATAGCTATAGGTATATCCCCTGTAGTGGATTCTGAGTACTTCGCTGTCCTTCATTGTGTCGAGATCGATAGAATAACGTTTTGCCTCTCCTAAATCTACAACGGCATAGTACCGGATAGTCCCGGTAATTTTATCGGCAAAGTGATAATAGAGATACTTGTCGTCAAGAGTGTAGCTCTGCTGATCCGGAATCCTTATAAATGATTCATTTCTACCCTGATAAACAACGTTAATGCTATCGTTGTTTATAATCACGGTTTTATTACTGTTTGGAAGGATAATCCGGATGGTTTCTCTATTGGTACTTTTTTCCTGAGCAATACGCCTGTTTTGTTCCTCCGCGACAGGCATTACGGTAAGAAAAGAATATTCCCTTTTTACCGTGAAGGTCGGCCTTGTTTTTTTTGCTCCTTCCAGGATGAAGGAAGCCTGTGGAACACCGTAGCCATGGGCGTAGTCGTAATACGGGTAGAGGTGCCCCGACTTTTCAATTTCCCTGAATACTTTCATGTTATTCCAGTCAGGATGCATTTGCATAACACAGGCGGCAAAACCTGTAACAAGTGGCGTGGCAAAGGAGGTCCCGTATTCCTTTTTCATCCTGCCCTGCTTATCCGTGGTATAAACATCAGCAAAAGCTGATACATTGGGTTTCAGTCTGCCGTCGTAGGTTGGGCCAAAAGAACTGAAACCTATATGAATCCCGGTTTCACTGTCGATACCCCCAATGGTCAGTACACTGTCGGCATCTGCAGGAGCGCCGATCACTTCCCAGGCATTGTCGCCATCGTTACCTGCCGCATTTACAACGAGCATACCCTTACGGGCAGCTACTTCGGCCATCCTGCTGATATAGGTTGATTTCCCGTCCATTTGTTTCGGGAAGTACCGGTTGAAGGTATAGCCCAGCGAACTGCTGATGATATCCGCCCCCTTCCTGTCGGCCCACTCCATGGCTGCAAACCAGTTTTCTTCTTCGGAAAACACTTCCGTCCGCACTTCCGTCCGGGCCAGGAGAAATTCAGCACCCGTTCCCAACCCGGTAGGCAGGCTATCGTATTCTCCGGTAATACATCCAAGAACCCCTGTGCCATGGGAATCAAAGTCATAGACATTTTTCCTGCGCCTGACAAAATCCCATGTGTCAATAATCCGCCCTTCCTGTCTCAACCTCCTGAATTCCGGGAAGGTATCAACACCAATGAAACCGGCATCAAGAACGGCAATGCGTACCCCGTGGCCGTCAATTCCGGCAGCTTTAAAAAGATCTCCGCCCAATGAACCAGTCTGGCTCCTGATAAGTGCAAGTGCCCCGGAATCCGGGAAGGCGGATTTCGCACGGGATGAGGCTGCTATATAAAGAGATTCAACCCGTCGGACCTCAGCCACAAAGGGCAGTTTCTTCACTTCCTTTTCTTGTTTAGCCTTTAAGGATACTACAACCGCATTGAGCCAGCGGCTGGAAGTCAACACGGGGGAAATGTCGTTGACAGCACTGCAATAGGCCTCGTTCACAGGCAAATCTGTCTCCATGACAAGAGGGATGCCCTGTTTCTCACGCCTTGCGATCGTCCGGGCATCGAAATACTGAAAGGGATTAAACGACACACTGTCTTTATCCCTGAATTCAACCCAGTATTTCTGCTGGGAGAACAGTGACTGACAAAACAGGAACATTAGAAAAATGAATCACAGGTCGCTTCCTAAGCATGATCTTCTTTATTCGACAATTTCACCAATTATGTTTCCTTCCGTCCCGGGCGGACTGGAAATATTGAGAAAAAAAGCGATGGTCGGCATAATATCGGTGACGGAGACCTTGCGTGAAATGACACCTCTGCCGATTTTCCATCCGTACCAGATTAGCGGGACATGAGTATCATAGTGAACAGAGGATGCATATTGTCTGTCGATCCCCTTCTCTACCCATCCCGGAGTCAGATATAACATCACATCACCGGAACGTTTCTGATTGTAACTCTTCTGAATTCTGCCAAAAGTACCCCCTGTATAATTATTCTTCACCAGGTCGCTTGCGGTGAGAGCATTTGAAACGCCTTCAAACTGCACCATGAACCTGGCCACACGGTCCTGGAATTCAGGAATGGATAATCTGGAATCCTCGATAAGTGTCCGGTTCAGATAGATCTGCTGGGCATAATAGAATTTCACCCAGTCACCGCTACCATAGATGACATTCAGATAGGTTTTTAAAAGAGACAAAGCCGCATTATAGTTGAAGTATCCGGAAGGTATCCTTTTCGAGCTGAGATAACCGGGTTCATTGGCTGATGCATTGTCAGCGGTGAAGTAGATCAGAGTGTTCTTCAACCCGACTTCACGGTCAAGAAAATCGAGAAAATGCTCCAGTTCCTTGTCAAGACGGAGATAAAGATCTTCCATCTCAACGGAGCGCGATGAATAATATTCACCGGCATAAGCATTACTTGAAAAAATGACATTCAGCCAGTCGGTGTAATCATCTTTGCCCAGTTTTTCGTTCACCACTGCAGCCGCGGCAAAATCGGAAGTGTAAGTGTTACCGAAAGGTGTGACCTTCAGAAGATCGTACCTGGGCTTGGCCCGTTTGATACGACTTAGTTTTTCGAGGTCGTAGGGGAACGTTTTCTGCCCGTCAATCCCTTCCTCAAAACGGCTGGTATCCGGAAGACTGGCACTGTAAGTATCCATGGGCAGGAGAGGCACCCATGTATTGGCCAGATAAAGATCTGCCAGCTTCTTGGCATTGAAATCATTGACCCATGACGGCAAACTATCCATATAATAGGAACTCGTGATCCATTTTCCGCTGGTGTCATCATACCAGTAAGAGCCGTTTGCCGTATGTCCGCCGGAAATAACTGCTCCGACAGGATCCAGGCTGATGGAAATAACTTTCGATTTAAACTGGTCCGACAGTTTCAGTTCGTCTGATATGGTGCTCACCATCAGATTATTTGGCGAATATTTTCCCTCCCCGTAATTCCCACCGATGGTTTCGGCTTTTTCGTCACTGATACATTGGGTCACTTTTTCTTTTAATCTGTCATACCAGTAATTTGAAACCACACCGTGGACATCGGGATACGCCCCGGTTGCAATGGTGGCATAACCACTTCCCGATTCAGGCACAAGATAATCGTGATAAGCATTCTTGCACACCATTCCTTTACTGACAATCCTTTTAAATCCACCTTCACCGAACTGATCCCAGTACCGTACCAGGTAATCGTACCTCATCCCGGCCACCTGGATGCCAACAATCAGTTTAGGTTTCTCAGAAGGGATAACCCTGTCCTGGGCATGTAATCCGTGAACACAAACCGACAAAAACAAAGCGAAGATGAATCCTCTCATGCTGCACATAATTCGTTTTCATTAAATATTAATACCCTGCGAATGATCTCTTTTTCAAAGATCAAATGTAGTAACCTGTTTTCAGGAGTTCAAAAATCTTTTTCAGCTTTAATGAACAGCCTCATCCGGAATTCATTTGCGGCTGTCTGGGGATAAGCCGGAAAGAATGCTTATCCATGATAAAAACTTTTTTTGTGAAGGTTTAGTATGCATGCAGCCCTGGAAATTCATGCCTGATCAACGAAATGAGTTAACCTGGTCAGAGAAACTCACGCATCCGCTCCTTGTCAGTAAAGATCCGTTACCCGGGAAAATTCAACTCTGGAGGAAAGATTTTTTTTCTAGCCTGAATTTCACAGAACTCAGACCCATCAAAGTACCCTGACAATCTTGAGAGTGTAACTGAACTTTACGGAAGAGAGTTTGAGGATATAGAGTCCCGGAGCAGGCAGCCCGGGCATGATCTCAAAAGTGTTACTTCCCCGTTCCATCAGGAAGGACTTCTCATAGAGGAGGGAACCGCGAAGGTCATAGATCCGGCTATAAATCAGGTCTTCGTCATTGCTCTGCACAATAAGACTAAACTGATCACTGAACGGGTTTGGATCTGTGCTGGCTGAATAGGGAATTATCGATTTTTCAGGCTGAAGCCGGACGTCGAGCAAAGTCCTATCATAATTCCCGACGACCGTATTTACGGAGTCCGTCTCATATCCGCCTGCCGTCAAATTAAGCTGGTAGCTTCCCGCATACAGATACCTGAAAAAAGTACCGTTTGTCCGGCTGGTTACTTCAGAATTCAGCTTATCATATCCGGGAATGCTGATTGTGGCTTCAACAGGCAGGCCCGTTACTGCATCCGTGACATGTCCTTCGATACCATAACCTGCCTGGCTAATGTAATTCAGAAGCGATTGCCTGTTCATTTCCCAGTATGAATTCAGAGTATTGGCTGCCGGCATTTTTTCGTGTGATAACTCGATGGTTACTTCCCGTCCGTGCAGGAACCATGTCACATAGTCCTGCCGTCCGCCGTTCACTTCATACCAGGCGAAACCATTGGTGATACCATTATTCAAATCACTCATGTATACTGAACTGACCTGATGTGCAGTATCTGCATACTCCCTGCCAAGAAACTTGAACCAGGTGTCGTCGGCATGAAGGTAATACCACGTATCGAAGGGATAATTAAACACTTCGGAGCCGCCATGGAAATTCGCCGACAAGTTTGGCAGATTCTGCTGCATATACTCCATCATTGCCACATTCTCAGGCTGCCAGTTGTGACCATCGGGATGGTCGCCATCCTGAGGATCGGGATAGTTACGGTTAAGATCTACCAGGCTTGCGTTCGCCCGTATTGCCCCGAAAACGGAAGTGTCAGACTGATGATAGGTTCCATCGGGGTTTGATACCGGGTTGATAAGAAGGATCTTATCCTGAAGGACATTATGGATCTCCGGGTTGTCATTTTCAGTAAGGAGCAGATTTATCAGGCGTAACATAAGCGAATAACCGACCACCTCATCGCCATGGATTGTGGAAGTATATAAAATTTCGGGCACCTCATTTCTTTGATAATGCCCGGTATTTATATCCGCTGCAAGAAGGAGCCTTCCCAGGGCTGAACGTCCGATGGTATCGATAGTGCATATTTCAGGCCAGGTATCTGCAAAATATTTCATGATGTCGAGGTATTGCTGCCATGTGGGATAAGCATTGCCGTTGAGCACCTGGTCGATTGAAGTGGCCATCAGGGGTATGGTCTTTTGCGAGGGAGGGACGAGAAGTGAAATTTCCTGCCGGTGGGCCATAATGAAGCTGGTATCTGAAGGATGAAAGTACAGAAAAACGGAATCCCCTGAAATCCTGTCGATACTTACCCCTTTCGGCAGGTAAGCTGCCGCTTTCAACCTGCCGGTGTTCATCGACACATATACTTCACCCCGGGAATGAAGCATCTCCATGACCGGATCAACGATCGGACCCTGTGCCCTCAGCGTTATAGTAAATGTAACCGGTAAAAACAAAAAAAGGAAAATCCGGCCTCTCATATCATCTTGTTTGTGACAAAGATAAAAAAAGGGAAGACGGGTAAACCGGCGAAAAGTATTATTCTTTTAACAGCCTGATTGAAATTGTTTGTTTCCGACCGGCATCCAGGTTGACTTATACATTAAACCGGATATGGAGAACATCACCATCGCCAACCACATAATTTTTCCCTTCAATAGCCAGCTTGCCGGCTTCTTTACAAGCATGTTCAGTACCATATTTAATATAATCCTCATATCTGATCACCTCGGCACGGATAAAACCCCTTTCGAGGTCGCTGTGGATCACCCCTGCTGCCTGGGGAGCCGTCATGCCTTTATGGATGGTCCATGCCTTCACTTCTTTGGGACCGGCCGTAAAAAAAGACTGCAGATTGAGGAGTGAATACGCTGAACGGACCAGTTTGTTTACCCCGGGTTCCGAAAGACCGATGTCGTTGAGAAACACCAGCCTGTCACCTTTATCCTCGAGCTCAGCAATATCAGATTCCATGGCTGCAGCAATAACAAGCACCTCGGTTTCTTCATCCTTCACAGCCTCCCTGACGGATTCAACGTAAGCATTTCCATTAACTGCCGAAGCTTCATCCACGTTGCACACATAAAGAACAGGTTTGCTTGTAAGGAGAAACAGGTCGTCGATATACTTCCGGTCCTTTTCCTCAACAGGAGCGGAACGGACAGACTGGAAGTCTTCAAGATGCTGCCGGTAAACATTCAGGACATCGATCCCGTGTTTGGCATCCTTATCTCCCGACTTGGCAACTCTTTCGAGCCGCTGTATCTTTTTCTCAACCGATTCAAGGTCTTTGATCTGGAGTTCGAGGTCCACCGTCTCCTTATCTCTCACCGGGTTTACCGAGCCGTCGATATGCGGAAGGTTCTCATCATCAAAACAACGCAGGACATGGATCAGCGCATCGGTGTTTCGGATGTCTCCAAGAAAGGTATTGCCCACGCCTTCACCTTTGCTTGAACCACGCGTAAGTCCCGGGATATCGAGAATTTCCACAGTAGCGGTAACGATCTTCTGAGGGTTCACAAGCTCTGCCAGTTTGTCGAGTCTCGGATCGATCACGTTAATAACCCCGATATTCGACTTGCTGGAAGTGAAAGCGTAGTTACTCGATTCCGCCCTGGTATTGGAAAGGCAGTTAAAAAGTGTCGTTTTCCCGGTGTTGGCAAGGCCTATAATGCCACATTGAAGCCCCATATCTGTCTGTTTTTAATTTGATACAAAAATATATTTTTTACCTGTGTTTTCAGGACTTTTCCGTTTATTAATTACCGGCGGGTAGTGGCTGGATAAACAAACGATAAAAAACCGGTAGTTGAAAACGATCCAAATAACCCGGCAAGTTTTAACTTTACTAAAGAAAAGTGTAATTTTACGGTCTTCAAAAAATGTTATCCACAAAGTTGAATCATCACATGAACAAAACAATAGTAAATCAAGCATCCGACAATATCAGGATACTATCCGCAGCCATGGTTGAAAAGGCCAATTCTGGACATCCCGGAGGGGCTATGGGAGGTGCAGACTTCATCAATGTCCTGTTTTCAGAGTATCTCATCTTTGATCCCGACGATACGAGTTGGTCCAACCGTGACCGCTTCTTTCTCGACCCTGGTCACATGTCACCCATGCTTTATTCTATCCTGACCATGTTTGGCAAGTATTCCAGCGATGATCTGAAAAATTTCCGCCAGTGGGGAAGTCCGACTCCCGGGCATCCCGAACTGGATTTGCCACGAGGTGTTGAAAACACTTCCGGTCCTCTCGGGCAGGGGCATACCAACGCTGTTGGTGCAGCCATTGCTGCAAAATTCCTTTCCGCCCGTTTCGGCAACTGGATCGATCATAAGATGTATACTTATATTTCCGATGGAGGTGTTCAGGAAGAGATCTCCCAGGGTGCCGGAAGACTGGCAGGTCATCTGGGTCTCGACAATCTCATCATGTTCTATGATTCTAACCACGTCCAGTTGTCCACCACTACCGATCATGTGACCGACGAGGATACCGCCGCCAAATATAAGGCCTGGGGATGGAATGTCATGAATATTAACGGCAATGACCAGGACGAAATACGCAAGGCGCTTGATCTTGCATTGAAAGAAAAAGAGCGGCCTACTCTTATCGTTGGGAAAACCATAATGGGCAAAGGAGCTCTTGATGAAGCCGGGCAAGCTTTTGAAGGAAAAGTTTCCACACACGGACAGCCTCTCTCGGCCGCCGGGGCATCCTTTTCCAAAACAATTGAAAACCTGGGCGGGAATCCGAATGACCCCTTTGTTATTTTCCCCGAAGTGAAGGAATATTTTGCTGATGTCATCAGGAACAAACAGAAAAAGGTCGCTGAACGCAGAGCAGTTCAGAAGGCATGGGAGGATTCCAATCCTGAGCTGGCTGCCAAATATCATGCATTCTTCAGCGGGGAGGTTCCGGAAATTGACTTCTCCCTGATTGAACAAAAGGAAAACAGTGCCACCCGTGCTGCCTCAGGTACGGTACTTGGCTATTTCGCCAAACATATCGACAACATGATCGTGGCCTCTGCCGACCTCTCCAATTCAGATAAAACTGATGGTTTTCTGAAGAACACTACAGAACTGCAGCGCGGGGACTTTTCGGGTGCCTTCCTGCAGGTTGGTGTTTCTGAGCTTACAATGGCCACCGTGGCCAATGGGATGGCCCTTCACGGAGGTGTGATCCCTGTCTGCGGGACCTTCTTTGTTTTCTCCGACTATATGAAACCGGCGGTCAGGCTTGCCGCCCTGATGAAACTTCCAGTCAAATACGTTTGGACACACGACGCATTCCGCGTGGGCGAAGACGGGCCTACACATCAGCCTGTGGAACAAGAGGCGCAGCTAAGGCTTCTCGAACATCTCCGGAATCATCATGGCGACCGGTCCATGCTTGTCCTGCGACCTGCTGATGCCCCTGAGACAACTGTAGCCTGGAAAATGGCCCTGGAGAACACGGAAACCCCAACTGCACTGATCCTTTCCCGGCAGGGGATCAAAAATCTGCCGGCTGCAGAAGGTTCAACCCGCAACGCCGATGCCCTCAATGCAGCTAAAGGCGCATATATTGTAAAAAGCGTCAAAAATATCCCCGACCTTGTCCTCGTGGCAAATGGCTCTGAAGTTGCCACACTTATTGAAGGTGCCACCTTGCTTGAAGAAAAGAAAAAAATCGAAGTACAGGTCGTCTCGGCTATCTCCGAAGGACTTTTCCGTGACCAGGATCCGGCGTACCAAAGAATGGTACTCCCTCCCACCATTCCAACGATCGGACTGACTGCCGGTTTGCCTGTGACCCTGGCCGGACTTGTCGGTAACAAAGGAATGGTAATGGGCATGGAGACCTTTGGCTTTTCAGCCCCATACCAGGTGCTGGATGAAAAACTGGGATATACCGCTGAAAATGTGTTCCAGCAAGCCGTACTCTTTTTGGAAGGCCGGGAGAAATAAGAAACAAAAAAATCGTATTAGAACAATTTTTATTTAAATCATGGCAAACCTGAAATATGGCATCTCCTCAGTCATTGTACTGTTCATAACGCTCTCTTCCTGCAATACTTCCACCAAAGGAAAAGCGAACGAATCTGACAGCCCCCGTCGGTTCTTTTCCGATCAGAGTTACTGGAACCAGCCCATCCCAAAGGATGCGAAAACGGATCCTGACAATGCAAAATGGATAGCCATGCTGAAGAGTGAACCGACAGGGAACAATATCGGCATTAATACCACCAAATGGACGATTCCGGTTTTCGAAGTCGACAGCACCACACCGGTATATGACGTCAAACTCCATTACCTGAGCCCCGAACAAAAGATCAATTGGGCGACCAAACGCGAACATTTTGGCCATGGACCGGATTATTCCCCTGTCCCCATTCCCGATGAAGCCAGACCCGACCCACTGGGTGACGCCCACATCGCCCTGATCGACCGGCAGCGAGGCATAGCATGGGATGCCTGGGGTATGCGTAAACTGCCTGATGGCAGCTGGGAATCGAATACCGGAATGAAATATGATCTTTACGGCAGCGGCGTATTCAATACCGATTCACTTGGGGTTGTAAACGGTGAGAGCGTTCATTTCCATGGTCCGGGACGTGCCGCCGGTGTGCCCGTCATTGCCGGTCTTATTATGTACGATGAGGTGAAAGCCGGCGAGATCAGGCACAAACTTGCCATGGCCTGCCGCTATTCCGCTTTCCAGGAGTTTGTATTTCCCGCTGCATGGACAGACGGCTATACAAAAGGAGGTATTCCCGAAGGTGCCGTACTTCAGCTTGACCCCAACCTCGACCTGAGCCAGTTTCACCTTACCGAAGGAGAAACCGTTGTAGCCCGGGCCCTGCAGAAATACGGAGCTGTTATCGTGGATGTCGCCCAGGGAAGCCCTCTTTATGCCGAAAATCTGAACTATGATTCTACCCGTACCTGGAATGGTATTCTCAGGGAATGGGATGGTGGCATCAACACTATCCCGGTGGAGAATTACAGGGTCCTGAAAGTTGAGAACCCGGTTTTTAAAGGTGATGCCCGTTCAAGAACAGAAAATTACTGGAACCAGGATTAAATCCAGGGCCTGACGACAGGAAGTACATTCTGTTCATCCTGACGTTCAGCGAATAAACCTCAGTCAGGATATGAATCCGCACCCACAAACTCTCTGAGATCTGAATGCAGGATACGATACAGTTCTGCCATATTTCCCGGATCTGTCTCACAGAACACAAAACCGAATAATGGCCAGGATTTATAATCCACCGGCCTGATTTCCAACGTTTTTACAAATTGCCTTTGCAACTTCTCATAGTCGAAAGCCGGGATGGAAGCGCCCGGAATACCCGTACTGTTGTCGAGAACGACCACACTGAACGTTTGCCTGTTCGCCCGTTCCAGGATCTTATCCCATTCAGGCTGCAGGCCGTGAAGGTAATATTCATATGCATTAAATCCCCAGGCATACCATGCCAGGTCAGCCGTAGTGCACCAACCACCAAAGCGCATAGGGTTCACTTCAATGGGAACAATCCTGCCGTCGTCGGTTATGCGGATTTCAACATGTGCGGGGAAACCGTACAGACCGGCCATTTTTCCTAACATGATTAGAAAATCCCTTATTCCCTTCATATATCTCCTCATTATTTCCACGGAGGTGCTGTAAATCCGGTCGCTTACATCATTGTTGGATGAGAAGAGGTGGTGGAGAATGTTGAGGATTACGGGTTGGCCTTCGTGATTAAAATAGCAGTCGACGGCAAATTCATCTCCGCGGATGTATTCCTCAATGATGAAATCATTTGTGTCGAGTACCTGTGTCGGGTAAAGACCTTTAACCAGGGATATTTCCCGGTTCAGCATGCCCAGTAAATCGTACCAAGAGGCTTCGTTTTCAACACGGTGAACTCCGAGGCTGAAGAACCCGGTGGCAGGTTTAATAATCACAGGAAATGGCAGTCCGGAAGGATCGAAAGCGGAAAGATCACGGAAAGCCAGTTTGCGATAAAAGAAGCCGGGGTAAGCCTTCTGAAGCAGATCCCTGAAAGCGGCTTTGTCTTTGAATATCCTTATCATGCCAGGGAACCGGGTGAAATTCAGTTTTGACTGGATCCACCCTATACTGTTTTCCGAACTGGCGTACAACGGGAGGTTTGCGTCTTTCCTCAGAAGATCCATTGCTTCTTCTTCGGAAATAAACGGGAAAGCTTCCCCACTGACCAGGGCGGCTGCATCTGCCGTCCTGATCACAGGGAACTTGTTTTTAAGGATAGTCTCTTTCAGGAAGCCGGAGATATACGGCTTATCAATCAGGATCATACAGCAGCCCGTCAAAAAATATCAATATTGATGAAAAGCTTCTGAGACAAACTCCAGAACGTTGGGAAGTTCCCCCCGCCAGTAGGTCCAGCTGTGACGCCCGTCACCTACACGATATTCGTGAGGGATCTCCTTTTTGCGCATTGCAATATGTACCATACTGTTGCCTTCATACAGAAAATCATCGTCGCCAATGGAGATATACCAGCGAACAGACTTTACCGAGTCGACAGGCAGGTTATTAATAAGCCATAGTGCACTATGCTGCTGAAAATAATTCTCAATCTGTTTATCCGGATATTTTTCCCCGTTCCGATTGTACCTGGCTTTCGCTTCATCGAGAGAAAGTGGTCCCACAGAGGCACTCAGCGGACATGCCGAAGAAAACAGATCAGGATGGTGAAGGGCGTACATGAAAGTGCCGCCGCCGCCCATGGAGAGACCCGAAATGGCACGAAAACGCTTTTCCCCTTTGATGCGGTAGGTAGACTCGACATACGGCATCAGTTCCTGGAAGAAAAAATCTTCATATCGCCAGTCATTTTTGATATCGTTGAAATATCCCCTCTTGCCGGTGTTGGCATCGGGCATGATGATAATCATTGGCGTTGCTGTCCCGTCCTTGATGGCCTTATCAGCAATCCGCAATACTTCACCGAACTGAATCCAGCCCGTCTGGTCATCCCCCGATCCATGCAAGAGGTACAGAACAGGGTAACTCCTTTCCGATGTCCCGTAATCGGGTGGCAGATATACGGCAAATTTACGTTCCATATTGAGTATCTTGCTCTGAAGGCTGAGGTTATCATAAACTTTCCCGGTCTGGGAAAAAACCGGAAGCGAAATGAACAGGCTGATGAGCAATGAAGAAAGGTATTGTCTTTTCATAGCAGATGATTTTTAGTAAGATTTCTGTAAAATTTGTTTTCCGGTCTCAATTTATGCATTTATTCAATTATAACCTTCATTTGCAGGTCAGAATCCGTCAGGTTAATCTGCCGGATGAACATGTTCTTACTGCCTGAATCGATCCGTGGCGGTTGACGATATCCGGATGAAGACGTTCCCCGGAAAAACCCCTGGGCAACAGCATGCATTATATTTCATAAGAATTGGTACCTTTCAACAGTAAAACTTTTTTTACGAAAATTACGTTATAGGAGAAAATATGCCTGACCCGAAACATAAACGGCTTCTGATCATAGCACTGGTTCTGTTGTCTGCAATACTTAATACCAGTGCACAGAACATGATTTACAGGAAGCCGGTACAGCTTACCCGTATTCTATTTGTTTTTGATGCCTCTCAAAGTATGGCAGGCACATGGGAAAGCGATGAAAAAATCAACATCGCCCGTCAAATTCTGACCGATATTGTCGACAGTCTTGAGCATGTGAATAACGTACAGCTGGCATTAAGGGTATACGGTCATCAGAGCCCGGTTCCTCCCCAGGATTGCAGCGACACCAAACTTGAGGTTCCGTTTGGCCCGAATAATGCTGCAAAGATCCGGGAGAAGCTTCGTCATATCACACCCAAGGGAACCACCCCCATCGCTCATTCCCTTGAGCTGGCTGCAACCGACTTTACGCCTTGCCCCGATTGCCGGAACATTATCGTTCTGATCACCGACGGGATTGAAGCATGCGATGGCGATCCCTGTGCCGTATCCCTAGAACTGCAGAAAAAAGGCATCATTCTGAAACCTTTTGTGATCGGGATAGGCCTCGATCCCGGTTTCAGGGAAACCTTCGAATGTGTGGGGTACTATTATAATGCCAGGCAGGAAAACAAATTTAAACAGACACTGGGCTTTGTCATTAGCCAGGCCCTGAATGAAACCACTGCCCAGGTGAACCTGCTGGATGAAGACGGAAATCCTACAGAAACAAACGTAAACATGACTTTCTATGACCGTTATACAGGCCGGGTGATTTATAACTATGTACATACCATGAACAGCATAGGAAATCCTGACACCCTTGAACTGGACCCCCTGATGACCTACCGCCTGAAAGTACATACCATACCACCGGTTGAGGAAGACAGCGTGACAGTCATCCCGGGAAAACATACTATTATTTCAGTATATGCACCCCAGGGATACCTGGTTGTCAAAACCTCCCGCGGTAATGAATACCAGGAAATCCCTATTATCATCAGAAAACATGGAGAAATGCAAACTCTGAATAATCAGAGGATCGGCCAGATTGAAAAATATATTACCGGCCTCTACGACATAGAGATACCTGTTTATCCAAGGTTAAATATCGAAAACGTCAAAGTGCTTCAAAGCCATACCACAACGCTGGAAATAGCCGGACCGGGTCATGTCATCTTCAATTCAACGAGCCATGGATTTGGCAGTCTGTATGTGCTCGACAACGGGGATGAAAAATGGGTCACTAACCTGAATACAGCACTCCGGCAGCAGGACCTTTTGCTTCAACCCGGACTTTACAGGGTCGTCTTCCGCCCTGCTTCAGCAAAAGAAACCTTATATACGGTTATCAGGGATTTTATGGTAAGAGAAGGAGATAAACTGTCTGTAAACCTTCAATGAACGTTTTGAATATCAGCAAAAAAATAACTTCCGGAAGAATCTGAAAAATTCACGGGACCGGGAAGTCATGCCGGATAATTGAAATGTACGGGACGGTGCTTAAACCTTTTTAATACAGCCGAGTCAAAAAAATGGTTTCTTGATACTGGATCCAGATGCAGGAATATTCCGAAAAAGAATTAGTCAGGCTCTTTAAGGAGAATAAAAAAGAACAGGCTTTCAACGCTATTGTCCTCAGATTTCGTGAACGGATCTACCGTCATATAAGGCAAATGGTTTTCAGACACGAGGATGCAGATGATATCATGCAGAATACCTTCATCAAGGTGTGGAAAAACCTGGATCATTTTCGTGAAGAATCGAACCTGTATACATGGATATACCGGATTGCCACGAATGAGACCCTTACATTTATCCGGAAGACGAGACAAAACAGGTTTGCCGTATGGGAAACTGTAGAAAAGACCCTGGCTGATACCCTGGTTGATGATGAGTTTTTCAACGGAGACAGCATCCAGGAAAAACTCCGGAGAGCTGTTGCCGCATTACCCGGGAAACAGAGGCTGGTATTCAATATGAAATATTTCGACGAGATGAAATACGAGGATATGTCAGAGATCCTTTCCACATCAGTTGGAGCACTTAAAGCCTCATACCATCATGCCGTAAGAAAAATAGAAAAATTCATGAATGATGATTAAACCATTGCTAAATCAAACAGTCCAAGCATAAAGCCATTAAAATGTCCGCCGAAAAACCACACAAGAGAATCAGGCTAGATCAGATCCCTAAGGACTATCCGTTCAAGGTTCCGGAGGGGTATTTTGAAGATTTTACAGCGCGGCTAAACCAGCGTATTTCGGAGGAGGAGACCCTGGAATCGCTGAAAATCAAGCGTCCGGTGCCGGTTTTTCGTTCCCGTTTAGCACTGGCCGCAGCCATTCTTGCACTGGCTGCATTTTCTGTGGTTGCCGTCAGGTATATCCTGAACAGGAATATTCTTCAGGAAAGTCACTTAAACTACGCCAGTATCGTTGAACAGAACATCGAAAATTATGATATCGGGCAGTTGTCAGATGAATACACTGAAAATATGAAGGAAGACACCCTGAGGAACAATTCAGCTTACTCCGATGCCGTGATTACCTACCTTATCAACGATGATGTGGATCTGGGATTACTAATTGAAGATTTTTAAATATGCATACGATGATACCTTCCGGAAAAATGAAAAGAAAAATAGTTTTCCTCTTCGCCTTCATCCTCCTTCCTCTCGCAACCCTGTTTTCTCAGGGAGGTCAGGTACAGGAGCGGTTAAAAGCCCAACAGGTCGCTTTTTTCACCCAAAAAATGAAACTTAGTCCCGACGAAGCCAAGGTATTCTGGCCCGTATACGACGATTATTCCAGGAGGCGGGAAACACTGCGGATCGAAGAAAGGAACCTGCTGCGCTCTGTAGCTTTAAACGGAGAGAACATGAGTGATGAGGAACTCGGTGATACCATGAAAAAGTATATTGAAAACCAGAATGAGGGACATGAACTTTTTGTGAATTACAACAATAGGTTTCAAAAAATCCTCCCTCCCGAAAAAGTCTTACTGATCTATGTCGCCGAGAACCAGTTCAAACAATATTTGCTCGAACAGATCAGGGAGAACCGACGGGGCAAGGGACCGGGGAGGTATTGATCAGAATTCGAGAAAGAAGGATGAACCCTTATCCCTGTCGGAAACGGCATAGAGTAAACCGTGGTTCACTTCGTGTGATGGCCGGGAAAGAAGAATTCGTAAGTAACACTTTCCCCTCTTCTTCAATACACAACTACCCATATATAACATAGGATTGGAGAAACTGAAGGAGATGCATCTCAGATTCCAGCCGGGAATTTTTAAGGTCATGATCCCGCTTAGGACTTTCCTGAGCTTTGGTCTGAAGCCTTACATCGGGACAAAACACCTGTAACAGGAACAGGGCTACAGCACAACCCTGCGCAAAAATTTCACACTTTCATTGATATCCGTATACATGATTGCATCTTCCTTGAGGAAGTGGACGACTTTGCGGTAATCCGCCAGGAATTTTTCCAGGTATGGGGAGGTTTTGGCCGGCCGCCTGAATTCCATAGCCTGTGCCGCATTATAGAGTTCGATGGCCAGGATCCGTTCCAGGTTTTCCATCACTTTATATGCTTTTGTAGCACCATTCGCACCCATGCTTACATGATCTTCCTGTCCCTGTGAGGACTCGATACTGTCTACTGATGACGGCGTGCAGAGCTGCTTGTTATGGCTGACCATGGAGGCGGCGGTATACTGGGGAATCATAAAACCTGAATTTAACCCGGGATCCGCGGCAAGAAAGGGCGGTAATCCGCGATTTCCGGAGACAAGCTGATAGGTCCTGCGTTCAGAAATATTGCCCAGCTCCGACATTGCAATGGCAAGGTTATCAAGTGCCAGGGCGAGAGGCTGTCCATGGAAATTACCTGCCGAAATGATCAGGTCTTCTTCAGGGAAGATGGTTGGATTATCTGTAACGGAATTGATTTCGTTTTCGAACACGTAAGCAACATAATTGATAGAGTCTTTCGAGGCCCCATGCACCTGTGGTATACATCTGAATGAGTAGGGATCCTGAACATGGTTCTTTCCTCTGCTGATCAGTTCGCTGCCTTCAAGAACACTGCGGATCCTGTCGGCCGTAATTTTTTGTCCCTCATAAGGCCTGATGGCCTGAATGAGCGGATGGAACGGTTCGATCCTGCCATCAAAAGCATCGAGTGAAAGTGCCCCGATCACATCGGCAAGCTCCGAAAGTTTAAATACTTTCAGGCAAAGAAAAACTCCGTAAGCACTCATAAACTGAGTCCCGTTAAGCAGCGCCAGCCCCTCCTTCGATTGAAGATCAATGGGTGAAAGACCGGTTTCGGCCAGGACCGGGCCTGCCGGTTGCTTTGTCCCTTTGTAATACACCTCACCAAGGCCGAGCAGCGGCAGACTTAGATGAGCCAGCGGAGCAAGATCTCCCGAAGCTCCCAGGGAACCGTACTGGTAAACTACCGGCAGAATATCGTGGTTATAAAGATCCATCAGACGTTCAACCGTTTGCAATTGCACCCCAGAATTACCATAGGAGAGTGATTTTATTTTAAGAAAAAGCATCAGCCTTACAATTTCCGGGGGGACCTCCTCTCCCACTCCACAGGCATGCGATTTCACCAGGTTTTTCTGCAGAGTACCCAGATCTTCCTTTGAAATGATCCTGTCACACAGCGAACCGAATCCTGTATTTATACCATATAAAAGTTCTTCGCCGCCCTCAAGCCGGTGATCGAGATATTCACGGCACCGGTTAATTCTCTGTATTGCCTCCTCCGAAATCGCAAGGCTTATCTCACCACGTGCTATTGGCGCAGCCTCTGTGAAGCCAACCTTCTCCGGGCCGATTGTGTGGATATGTTTCATGGTTATTCAAATTTAGTTCCCGAATTACAGAAAAAAAAAGGGAATTGCCTATGCTATACAGCATCGGGGAATGTGTATTACGGATTGTAATAAATTACCAGGAAATAATTCTGTTATGCTGTGGCGGAGTTTCTGTTTTCCAGAATTCAATCATCCGGAATAAGTTGCCTGAAAAAGATTTTCACCCGACTTCTGCCGGCACTTTGTATTTCAAAAAGAAGAAATGATGAAACTGGTTTGCGGAACCCGGTAATGTACTTTCCCGGATTTCCTTTTCAGGGTAAATCTATCCGAAATCCATCCCTTGCCATTCAGGAAAGGAAGGTGATCAACTGTTCGGTATTCAAGGTCTTCTGCTCACCCGTAACCATATCCTTTAAGGTAATCAGGTTACCGGATATTTCTTCTTCACCGACCAGTGCCACAAAAGGAATACGGTTGTTGTTGGCATAGGTCAGTTGTTTTTTCATCTTGGCCGGATCGGGATAAATCACGGCATTGATCCCTGCCCGCCTGATTCTTGAAAGTAAGGGTAACACATGCCGGGCTTCCTGTTCCCCAAAATTCACGAAAAGTAATTTTACAGTGGTTGCAGAACTACCGGGGAAAGCATTCAGCTGCAGCATTACGTCATAAATTCTGTCGGCTCCGAAAGAAATACCTACGCCCGAAACGCCCGGCATCCCGAAAATACCCGTAAGGTCATCATATCTGCCACCACCACATATACTTCCGATTTCTACGTCCAGCGCTTTCACCTCAAAAATGGCTCCGGTATAATAATTCAATCCGCGTGCAAGCGAGATATCGAAGATTACCTCGTTCCGGATGTCGAAGCTATTGATCATGTCAAACACCGATTGTATTTCATGAATTCCTTTCATACCCGTTTCGGAACCCTGAAGGTAGTTTTCAAGGAAAATAATCTTCTCCGCATGATCGCCTCTGAATTCAAGCAAAGGAATAAGTCTGCCAAGTGCATCGTCGGTAAAACCTTTTTCCTTCAATTCTTCCAGAACTTTATCGCCGCCCAATTTTGTCGAGCTTATCCAGGGCAACTGTAAAATCGGTCAGGCTGCCTGAAGCTCCGAGTACTTCAGCTATTCCGGCAAGGACTTTCCTGTTGTTCAGAACGATCCTTACCCGGATATTGAGGGATGTAAACACATCATCCATAAGCTGTACCAGTTCAGCTTCATTTATCAATGAATCGCTTCCAATCACATCAGCATCACACTGGTAAAATTCACGATACCTGCCTTTCTGAGGGCGATCGGCCCTCCAGACAGGCTGGATCTGGTATCTGCGGAAAGGAAAGGTGATCTCATTGCGATGCTGGACGACAAAACGGGCAAAAGGCACCGTAAGATCATAGCGCAAACCACGGTCGCAGATGTGGGATGACAATGCCGAAGAATCCCTGCTTGCCATCAGCTCATCTGAGGCAGCCGAAAGGAAATCCCCCGAATTCAGAATACGGAATAGCAGCTTATCCCCTTCTTCTCCATACTTCCCGAGGAGGGTAGTAAGATTTTCCATTGCGGGAGTTTCGACAGGCAGGAATCCAAAATTCTCAAACACCTTCTTAATGGTCTGAAAAATATGATTCCGCCTTACCATTTCCAATGGAGTGAAATCACGGGTACCCTTCGGTATGGATGGTCCGGATGCAGACATGGATGCAATTTAGTTATTCGTATTCAGCTAAGAAGCAAAGTTACGGGGAAACTTCCCTGAAAGCGCGAAATTATAAAAGATTGAGAAAAGAAAAAAGCCATCTTACGGGAAAGATGGCTTGTTCAACCTGTATTCTTTGAGATAACGATATTTTCTAAATCCGGTAATCACATGACAATAAAGAGATCTTCATACACGAAGGAATGATTCACCCTGATCACGGAATACGTAAATCCCCTTTCATGGTCATGTAAAAAAAGATCTATACCATGTCCCGTTCGCAGTACCGTTATTTGGCAAGTTTCTTCAGGTCCGATTTCAAAAAGCCATCCGGCTTTTTCGGGTTGACCATATGATAATCAAAATAATAGAAGTTCGCATCACCAGCACCTATAAGAATGTTGTAACATCGTGCATTCAGCTTTTTGCCTTCAGGACCTACCTTGTGCAGAAAAACGATATCGTTATTCTCGTCCAGAATGGCCTGATGGACTTCCTCACGTGTAACAATTTTAAACTTATAGGGATATATTTGTTTTATCCTGGCCGCTGTTCCGATCTCTTTAGTCAGCTCGTCAGAAATGAAGTAAATGGTTTTATTATGGACATCATTGATATTATCATTATAGTGCTTAAACATATTTGAAGAAATATATTCAGGATGTTCACGCATCAGATTTACGTGGTTTTGCATGAACTTGATGAGCACGCCAAGTTTATAGATGTATTTCTCCGGATCTACGCCGTAGTAGCCCAAGGGCACAGCCACAATATCCCTCAGGTCATCAATGGTGAGGTTCTTCCCACCCAGTGAAAGATAAAGAAATATGTACCGGGAGTCGGTCTTGTCTTTTTCAAAGCTTACCTGGGATGTATAAAGAAAGGAGCAATTCGGATCCTGTGATTTCTCCGGGAATTCCGAAGCTTTGATAAATTCAAAATTCGTGATGTGCCAAAGCTTTTGCATGACATCCTTGATCTCAAAATTAAAATCGGACATCGGACTTTGTTCAAGAACAACATATGTCTTGGTAGTCAGGAAATGGTCCAGATCAGATTTATCGGGCACATATTCCTTCTGGGCAAAGAGCATGCTAAAGCCAGTCAGTAACGCGAGACTAAGAGTAATTCTTTTCATGTCAGTTTATTATGTTTATTGCGGAAAATACAGAGGGTTCTGTTCATTGAACTTACGAATATAGAAGAATTTTAGTTGCTTTTTTTTTCGTTTTCTTAATTCAACATATTCATCGTGGAGTTCGGGATCGCTCATCAGAAGGATTTCAACGCTTTCCACATCGTAATCATATAATTTCCCTGTATTAAAATCCATGAGGTACTGCCGGGTTTCCGAATTTTTATATGTTCGAGGTGACATCATGTACGGGGAATAGTAGGGATAGTAGGAATAAGGATCGTAGTAATTATTGTTGTATGTTGTAATACTGGCCACAAAATGACAGATCCTCCCGACGATGGTAATCCGGTCAAAGTTTTCGCTGAGTTGAATATAAAGCACACCGTTCCTGCTGAATCCCCATATTTTATTCATAGCAATGTCGTGTCTTACTCCTTTGACATCAAAAAAAGATAACTTTTTTTCTGCAAGAATATTTTTATAAAAATCGGGATCAGAGTAATCATAATTCGTAATAAGCCTTGCCGGGGAAACCGGATCATTGTTCTTCACCTGGTCATAAACAATATAAAATCCTTCTTTGAATTTAAATTCAGGTGTATACCTCACCATTCCTGAGGTATCCGTTTGTGCCTTAAGGTATATGCCTGAAAAACAAAGGATAGACAACAAGCATAACCGTAATAAAAAATGCGTTTTCATATTTATGGGGTTTTTACCTGGTTGCTAATAGGTAAAATTATTATTTAAACGAGAGTATTAAAATAATATGATAATTTTTTGTTCCGGATTCAGGCATCAGGTAACTTTTTATACCGAGTACCGTATATAATTTATTATATATAAACAGCATTTCAAGATAGTTACTTCATCCCATTACAAGGTTACTATGAATTTTTCCGAAATCCTGATCAAAATCTTAACCAGGGAAGTCCCTTCGAAGGATCATGAACGAAAGCACAAGATTTTTCTTCAGATGGTTATTTCATATATTGCCATGCTGGTTCTTCTTACTGTCGGTCTCAGGTTTCTGTTCGAACCTGTATTTCTCAATGCCGTTGTTTTTCTGGCAGCTTTCATTGTCCTCATGATAAACCGTCTTGGCATTTCCCTGGTTAAACATCTTGATCTGTCCTCATATATTTTGTTAACTACACTGGGACTTGTCTTCCTGTTTAATTTTTATTCGTATTCCAGCATGCCGAATGCCTGGTTATGGCTGTTTCTTTTCCCCATTTTTACCATGATCCTCCTGGGCACGAATAAAGGTATTCTATTTTCAGTCATATTGCCTGTTTTATTTCTACCCGGCATTCTTTTTAAGGAAATATTTCCCGGCGTTAACAGCAACCTGTATTTTGTGTCAAGTATCTATGTGGGATATTTCTCCATGATCCTGATCATATATTTATTCGATTATGTTCGCAATAAAGAGACACAGACTTTTAAAGAACAGCTTGAAAAAGCATTGCACGAGGCGGAGGAGAAAAATGATTTCATCTCAAAATTGTCTCACCAGCTACGCACATCCCTTAATAATATTCTATTAGTAAACAATCTGGTGAATTCTGCCACTCTTGACAGTTCCCAAAAAGATCTTATCGATACTCTCCAGGCTTCGACGAATAACCTGGTAGATGCTGTCAACAAGACTGTTGATGTTTCACAAACAGATATGATTCAGCTTAAGGAAAGCAGAATAAGCTTTGAGCTGAGTTCCATGCTTGAAAATATCATTAAACTGTTCAGGTATCAGGATCACATCGAAATAGAACAAAATGTATCCGAATCCATCGTCAATTATTTAATTGGTGACCCCATAAAGCTCAAACAGATTTTTTTAAACCTGTTGCAAAGTATTGTTCAGCAGGCCAGGGAAAATTATATGAGACTCATGATCACTGCCTCATCGAGAAATGAGAGTAGAAATGACATTCAGATACATTTTTCGATAGAAAGTTGTTTTCTTGATCCTGACGTAAGTCATTCAGACCTTCCGTATAGCGGTGATTGTCTTCCCCCTCCTGAAGCCTTTTTAACTCTTGACCTTACCAACACTTCCAGACTGATTGAATTTTCCGGGGGGAGTCTCCATCTTGAAAGCAAAGACAATAAAACAATTTTTAAATTTATACTTCAGTATCAGAAAGATCTCTCCAAAAGAATTGACCAGCCCGTTGAGAAATTATTAATCAGGGAAACACATAAGGTTGATCTCAAAAATTCAAATGTTTTACTCGTTGAAGATAATCTGATCAACCAGAAGATCGTCCTGTTAAGTCTGAAAAACATGGTAAGGAATGTTGATGTAGCCATCAATGGAAAAGAGGCTCTTGACAAATTCGGCACTTCAAAATACGACATCATACTTATGGACATCCAGATGCCGGTTATGGATGGGATAATAGCCACCAAGAAGATCAGGGAAATTGAATCCAGCACAAACATCCAAACTCCAATAATCGCCATCACGGCGAATGCTCTCTCCGGAGACCGGGAAAAATGTCTGGCAGTAGGGATGAATGATTATATCAGTAAACCTTTCCAGGTTGACATTCTGATTTACAAGATGAAAAGATTGTTACAGGAGGAGGCTTAATTCCGGCGATTAGATATCATCCATAGTGTCATAAAAGTACTTTCCTGACCATTTCCTGATCGATTTCACCTATACTTTCAACTGGTTTTATTTCTTTCTTCCGAAATTGAACTTTGGTCGTATCCCAATCACCAGGATATCATCAATCTGTTCAAGTTCGCCCCGCCACTCTTCAATGCTGTCTTCGAGATATTCTCTTTGTTTGTCGAGTGGAAGCTGATGAATCGTTAGGAGAAGATGCCTGAATCTTCTGTATTTATATTTTTTCCCTTCAGGTCCACCAAACTGATCCGCGTATCCATCTGTGAAGATATAGATCATATCGTCCTTTTCGAGCTTCAATTTATGGCTTTTAAAGGTTTTCTTCACCGGGTCATCGGGATCTGTGTCAGCACCAACAGAAAAGCGGTCTCCTTTCACTATGGTAAGCTTACTGTCGCGGATGAGATAAAGGGGATTGAAAGCGCCGGCATATTCCAGGATCATTGATTTTTTGTCCAGAACGCAAAATGCGAGGTCCATGCCATCTTTCAGTGCAATGTCTTCCACATTTCCAAAAATCTCATCAAAGTTGGAATTCAAGGTGTTCAGGATCTCTCCCGGTTCAAAGATCAGTTGCATATTGATGATTTTCCGGAAGAGTTCAAAGCCGATCAGTGACATGAAGGCTCCGGGCACCCCATGTCCGGTGCAATCTATTGCTGCCAAGAATATTTTATCTTCATGTTCGGAGATCCAGTAAAAGTCTCCGCTCACAATTTCTTTAGGTTTATGCAGAATGAATGATTCGGGAAGGATAGATTTAAACAGTCTGGAAGTAGTAAGCATAGCCTGTTGAATCCGCTGGGCATATTTCAGGCTGTCTTCAATATTTTTATTCCGACGGCTAAGCAGGTCCTTCTGGTGGGCGACTTCCCTGGCAGCCACATCCCGCTCTCTCAGTACCCTGTTGGAGCGTCGCAGGGTCTTAGTCCTGTATTGGATAATGGCATATATCAGCAGAATACTGAAGAGGATATAAAAAAAATATGCCAGACGGGTTTTCCAGAACAGAGCTTCAACAATGATTTTTATCCGGGCACCACTATCGTTCCATGTCCCGTCGTTATTGGCTCCCTTAACTCTGAAAACATATTCGCCCGAGGACAGGTTGGAAAAAGTGACAGAATGCTGAGTGCCTAAAGGCACCCAATTTTCTTCCCGACCCAGCTCTTTGAGTGAATACTTAAATCTGTTGTTTGAAGGTGCGGTAAAATCGAGGGCACTGAACCGGATAATGAAAGACTGATTAGATCTTACAATAATTCGGGAATTGGTTAAAGGAATATAATGATTCATTATCCCATGTTCGTCGATAGTCTCGAAATCGGTTATAACCATCGGGGGGACATCCTTGTTTACCGGCAGGGAGTTGGGATAAAACGCATTAAATCCTGCAATTCCGCCAAAGAACATCTCATTATTTTTGGCAAAAAAACCGGACCCGAGGTTAAACTCGAAACTCTGTAGTCCCTCAGCCGTGGTATAGTTCTTAAAAACCCTGGTTTGGGGGTTATACCTCGACAGTCCTTTGTTCGTGCTCATCCACATCAATGAGTCATTATCTTCCAGAATTTTATATATGAAGTTGTTGGGCAGTCCGTCCTTTTCGGTGTATTGGGTAAAGGTGTCATCAGCAGAATGAAAATGGTTAAGTCCGGAAGGTGTCCCCACCCAAAGGCTTCCACGCGAGTCGACAAAAAGGGAAAAGACCTGCCGTGAAGACAGACCGGTTTTATCATCCTTTTCCGTATACCGGTAAAAGATATTTTTCTCAGGGTAAAAAGAAATCAGGCCGTTATCAGTCCCCATCCATATCCGGTTTTGACTGTCTGTAACAATGGTATATACGGAATTAATCTCTGGCTGGATACTATCGCTATAAATCCTGTTGATATGGTTAAACAAGTCCGGTTTTCTCTGATACCAGAATACGCCATCATCGGTGCCGATCCAAACGTCACCCTGGTTGCCTCCGGTGATCACAAAAATATGTCTCCCCGCCAGATCACCGCCTCCATTGGATCTGAAATAGCTTTCAAACGGAAAAAACCGATTCGTTTTCGGATCATAAATACTGATCCCTTCACTTGTTCCTACCCAGATAATTCCATTCCTGTCTTCATATATGGTCCTGATATTATTACTGATTATACTTCTTTGAGGATCGGAAGCATTTCTGGAATAATGTATGACACCACCGGCAGGCCACTGAATGATATCCAGTCCATTATTCCACAACCCTACCCACAATCTGTTCCTGTCATCCTTAAACAAAGTCGATACCATGTCGGAAGACAGCCGGGGGAATGAACTTGCCGATGAATTATATAATCTGAACTTCCTGGGTTTAAGGTCGATCTTGATCAGCCCCTGAAAACCGCCGACCCATAAAATATCCGATTGATCCTTTACAATAGTGGTAAAGGTAGATAAGAGAAACGGTGTGCTTTTAACATAAAGGGAACTGAGGTTTTCAAATTTAGAACTTTTCTTGTCAAACCGGCTGATCCCTGAATTTGTCGTTAACCAGAGTTTTCCGTCCTGACCCTCAACGATGCCATTAATGGCATTCACGGGATTTCCGATAAAAGGAGACCTGTCGGGATAAAATCTGTGGAAGGAATAATGTATACGATCAAAACGGTTTAAGCCGTCAGTGGTACCAACCCACAATTCCCGGTTGAGTGTCTTCATAGATGGTCCGTACCTGATCGTCGGAGATGGTAAGCGGGTTAAGCGGATCGTGAAAATAGTGACTGAATTTTGACGAGGACGGATCAAAGGAAAACAGGCCGTCTTTGGTGCCAAACCACAGCAGACCGTTGATATCCATGAGCATGTCGCAGTTAATATTGAACAGAGGGGCATTTTGACTGTTGTAAAAATGCTTGTATGAATCGACTTTCCCGGTAGCCGGGTCCATTTTATGAAGGTGCTTCTCGGTTTTAAACCAGACAATGCCTTTGGGATCGATGTATACCGCATAAATTTTTGATCCTGATGGATCTGTCACAGACTCGTCATCATGTTTGTATTGGATGAATTTACCCGTCTGCCGGTCAAAAAAGTTTAATCCGTCATTTGTTCCGACCCACAGATTTCCGGCCGTGTCTTCTTTAATACAGCGTATGTAGTTATTGGAAATACTTGTTGAATCAAAAGGCTGGTGCCGGTATACCTGGAAAGAATATCCATCGTAGCAGTTGAGTCCGTCACTTGTTCCGACCCAGAGGAAGCCGAAGGAATCGATATAATTGACATTTACGCGTGTCTGTGAGAGTCCTTCCTCAACGGTTAATAAATCGGCGACGGGATACAATTGTTTTTCAGACTGGCCTTTCAGCAGACCAGACAGCAGGGTGAGGAGGAGTACAACCAGGTATGATCTTATACGCATAAAATACATATTATCATTTCGAGGATACCTAACACCCGATGGCATTGGTTCAGTTTACACTGTTCTCTGAAGCTATCGCTCCGGTACCCCTGGAGAGCTTTCCATACCTTCGTGACGGAGATACCAGTAATGGGCCCAGCTTATATTCCGACCAGCGGCTGTCCACCCTGTCCGTCACCAACAGGGTCCATCACGATCGGGTTTGGCCAGGGGCGCTTAAATCCGTCGTGTTTAAACGTCTTCGCTGTACCATCCACAAATAATCGTATCCTGTCTGAAGAATCATTAAGCCAGCGTATATCTCTCTGGGGTTCAACATTATTTAAAATGTACCACAAAAATTCTCTTGTTTTTCCGGCATCGACTTCCGAATCGGCGAGGATGAAAAAATCATAATCCTCAAACCTGCCGGATTCAGCCAGGCTGGCACACAATTTTGAGAATGAGTAATTGTCCTTTTTAACGATACTCAGAAAACAATATCCCTTCATGTCATGATCGGGGGGAACACAAGCCTCATCTTTCAGCAGCCCTTCCAGGTCATCCCATGAGTAAACTTCTTTTTCGTATGTCTTATGTACGTCAAAGCGGATTAAAAGTTCCTCTTTTAGCTTATTTGTAAGATCAATTCCGACCTTTGATCCATAGCCTGTAACATCTGCTGAATGGTCGAGAACATCAAGAGGTCCCGATGAAAAGATTATATCTCTCTGAGGGTCAATTTTCCGAAGCTCCCGGGCGAGGGCAGGGAGATCGTGAATATTGGAAGACTCATCTGCAATGATCAGAAGTTTGTTGAACATCATCTGTCCGGCACCCCATAAGGCATTCATTACTTTCCTCGCCTGACCCGGATAGGATTTGGAGATACCTGCGATGGTCAGGTTGTGAGCTACTCCGAAATCGGGGATTTCCATATCCGTCATTTCCGGCACCACGGTTTTTCTGACAGGAAGCATAAAAATACGTTCGGTGGCCCTGGCAATCCAGGCATCCTCCTGGGGTGGTATCCCAACAACAGTAGCCGGATATATGGCATTTTTCCTGTGAGTTATACAGGTAAGGTGAAAGACAGGGTAATCATCTTCCAGTGAATAGAAGCCTGTATGATCTCCAAAAGGGCCTTCACGCCGAAGTTCTTCCTGCGGATCAACATAACCCTCAAGAATGATATCGGCATCGGCAGGCACCTCGATATCCTGGGTTATACAACGAACCAGGCGGACAGCCTTTCCCCGAAGGAAACCGGCAAAGAGGTATTCATCGATATTATCCGGAAGAGGGGCTGTGGCCGCATAGGTGCAGACCGGGTCACCTCCTAAAGCTACTGCGACCGGCATTCTCCTGCCCAGTTTTTTATAGAGTTCATAATGACCGGCTCCGGTCTTGTGGCGGTGCCAGTGCATGCCTGTGGATTTCTTGTCGAACACCTGCATCCGGTACATACCTGCATTTCGGTCCCCGGTTTCCGGATGTACCGTGTGCACAACGGGCAGGGTAATAAACCGACCGCCGTCATAGGGCCATGTCTTCAAAACGGGAAGGATTTCCAGGTCAGGATCCCTGATAATGACTTCCTGGCACGGTGCCTTCCTTGTGATCGTTTCAGGCATGAAGGAGGCCAGACGTCCAAGTCTGGGCAGCATAGCAAGCTTCTGCATAAAGCCGGTTCCCGTACCCGAAAACTGTGTGAGCAGATCATCGATCCTGTGACTGATATCATCCAGATGATCCACTCCCAGGGCCATACACATCCTGTGATATGAACCCATAGCATTCATGAGTACAGGAAAGGAGGTTCCGTTATTTTGAAAGAGCAATGCCATCCCTCCCCCAGCTGATTTGGAAACCCGGTCGGTTATTTCCGACATTTCCAGGACCGGATCAGTGAACACATCTACCTTAACCAGCTCTCCGGCGGCTTCTATCTTTTCTATAAATTCTGTTAAACTCCGGTATGCCATCTCCAAGAATTTATTAGCGAAGTTAAAATTATTATACGAAAATGGCCGGGAGCTCCCTGTGATTTTATAACGTGCCCCACATGAAGGGAAAAAAATACCGGCGAAAACATTTTTCTCCGGTATGAATATCTGTTCCCAACTTTTTTATAATCCTGGTCAGTCGTCATCATTTTTAATGCCCATCGCAATATTCTCCAGCATGGTTGTGCTGATGGATTTGGGCCTTTCCAGGGGATAACCCAGGGCCCTGTCCCAGATTATGTTGGCGCAAATACCAATCGCACGGCCAATACCAAATAAAACGGTATAAAAATCATATTCGGTAATACCGTAGTGCCATTGGATGATGCCGGACTGTGCATCGACATTAGGCCAGGGGTTTTTCGCCTTTCCCTGCTCCCTGAGGATGGGAGGAACGACCTTGTATAATATATCCGTATATTTAAACAACGGATCGTCAGGCAAGTGTTTCAGGCAGAACTCACGCTGCAGGGAATACCTCGGATCGGTCTTTCTCAGAACAGCATGGCCGTAACCCGGAATGACCTGCCCTGAATTTAGCGTGTCCCATACGAACTGCTGCATCTCTTCCTCTGTGGGTATATTCCCTCCCATTTTATCACTCAGATCCTGGATCCACCTGAGAACTTCCTGGTTGGCCAGTCCGTGCAAAGGACCGGCGAGACCATTGATCATAGCGGAAATGGACAGGTAAATGTCTGACAGGCTGCTGGCTACGAGATGTCCGGTGTGTGCACTGACGTTACCGCTTTCATGATCGGCGTGAATAATGAAGTTCATCCTGGTGACATCATCATAGGGTTTGCCAATGCCCATCATGTGGGCGAAATTACCGCCCATATCGAGGTGGGGATTGGATTGTATCCGATTTCCTTCACGGTACAGTTTCCTGTAAATATATGCCCCGATCTCAGGTAGTTTTGCCAGCAAGTTCAGCGAATCTTCATACGTGGGGTCCCAGTAATCCAGTTTATTGAGCCCTGCATGATATTTTTTGGTGAAGAATGACTCCCTGTTCATAGTCAGAATGGCTGTGGAGAAAATCGCCATTGGATGACTGCAACAGGGAAAAGCATCAATAACCTCATAGACATACCTCGGAAGTATCCTTCTTTTGTTAATTTCATCCGCTACTTCCGCAACGTCTTTATCATCGGGCATATCACCGGTCAGCAGAAGATAAAACAAACCCTCAACATAGGGCATTTCGCCGCCCTTTGGTTTCGGCAGTTTCTCAAAAACCTCCGGCAGCGTGTATCCCCGGTAACGGATTCCCTCGTTCGGATCAAGGTAGGAAATATCGGTCACCAGGCTCTTCAGCCCCCTCATTCCTCCAATGACCTGGGAAATCGTAACCTGATCAACCACCGTATCACCGTATTCCTTGATAAGTTTCTCTATCCTCGGTCGCCAGGACTGGATTTTCTCGTAGAGTTTATCTTTTAGGTTGGACATAAATTATCAGTATTTTTGGGGTTATTTAATAAATCGTATGGTCATCAAACGATAAAAATAATAATTTTTTATATATACAGATGCAGATTTGTTGATTTGATCTTCCCAATAGGATAAAACAAAATTGGATAAGGGTTTGTTTGCCCCATTATCATTGGGTTTTAAACGATCCAAAATATTGTTGTCTTCGAAGAATAAATCCAGCCTGTTGAAATTTCCCGAGGGCTGAAGGGGGTTGACCCCGGGTGAACCTGACCGAGTGGGTGCATAATGAAATAATTCATGGCAGACCCGACTTCAGAGATTCCGGGGAACCTGCTTTACAACAATGGTCAGTAGTGAGGACGCGGAACACAAAAAATCACCTGGGCTTGTCCGGCACGGTGGATGAAATTTTCCACCCTTAACTTCAGACGGAGGCCCTTCGATTACGGAAAATTTTAAAAGGAACAGGGTAAAAAAAACCGCCTCAAAAATATTTGGAGCGGTTTCAAAAAAGGTTGGCGGCATACTTATTTGTCATACCCGTAAGCGGACCGGTCGCCAAGTTCTTCCTCAATACGAAGAAGCTGGTTATACTTTGCCATACGGTCGGAGCGGCTGAGTGAACCGGTTTTAATCTGGCCTGAATTGGTGGCCACGGCAAAATCGGCGATGGTTGAATCTTCCGTCTCACCTGAACGGTGGGATATGACAGTAGTATAACCTGCGCGGTGAGCCATTTCAACACAATCGAGTGTTTCGGTGACAGTGCCGATCTGGTTTAGTTTGATCAGGATTGAGTTAGAGCATCCAAGGTCAATTCCTTTTTTCAGAAATTCCACATTGGTGACAAAGACATCATCTCCAACGAGCTGGCACTGGTCGCCCAGTTTATCGGTAAGGATTTTCCATCCGTCCCAGTCATTTTCATCCATACCGTCTTCAACGGAATCGATGGGGTATTTCTGGATCAATTCAGCAATATATCCGGCCTGTTCTGCTGAAGATCTAACGGCTCCCTTTTCACCTTCAAAGATGGTATAATCATATTTACCATTTTTGTAGAATTCAGAAGCTGCACAATCAAGAGCAATGGACACCTGTCCGCCGTCTGATTTCCTGCCGGGTTTATAGCCGGCCGATTCAATGGCTTTAAGGATACTTTCGAGAGCATCTTCGGTACCTTTAAGTTCAGGCGCAAATCCGCCTTCGTCACCCACAGATGTGGTAAGGCCGCGGTCTTTAAGCACTTTTTTAAGGGCATGGAAAATTTCGGCGCCCATTCTGAGGTCCTTCACGGAAGGTTTTTGCACCTACAGGGCGGATCATGAATTCCTGGAAAGCGATCGGGGCATCGGAATGGGAGCCACCGTTGATGATGTTCATCATGGGAACAGGCAATATTTTGGCATTAGCACCGCCAATATAGCGATAGAGCGGCATATCGTGGTACATGGCTGCGGCTTTGGCTGTGGCCAGTGATACGCCAAGGATTGCATTTGCCCCGAGTTTGCTCTTTGTTTTTGTACCATCAAGTGCAAGCATTTTCTGATCAATGCCAACCTGGTCGAGAGCATTCATCCCGATCACTTCATTGGCAATAATGGTATTCACATTTTCAACGGCTTTAAGAACACCTTTGCCATTGTAACGTCCTTTATCACCATCGCGCAATTCAAGAGCTTCATTTTCGCCTGTAGAGGCTCCGGAAGGAACGGCAGCACGGCCGATAAAGCCACTGGCCAGGGTAACTTCCACTTCTACTGTAGGATTTCCGCGTGAATCGAGGATTTCGCGTGCATGAACATCAACAATTTGTCCCATAATTGAATTTTTTTAAGTATGATAAGAAATATTCCATAAAAAAAGGATAAAGACAGAGAAACAGCTTTACCCCTTTTTAGTAGTATGATTATGTCTGTCAGAGTAATCTTACGATTCCTTCTGTTCTTCGTCTTCCTTGTTTTCTTCCTCTTTGGATTCTTCCTGCTGAGCCTCGTCGGTCACTTCTTCGGAAGTCTCTTCCGCGGTCACTTCTGTTTCCGGAGCAGCTTCAGCAACAGGTGCTTCACTCTCTTCAGCAACAGGTTGATCAATTGTCCCAACCTCTGTAGCGCTTTCCTCAACAACCTGGGCTTCTTCAATACCGTCTGAAGAGGATACCGGAGCTGCATGATCGGTTTCCGATTTTTTCTTTGTACCTCTGCGACGTCTGCGTCCGCCAGCTTTTCCTGCGTCATCGCCACCCAGCAGATTTTCGTTAAAATCGACCAGTTCGATGATAGCCATTTCAGCACTGTCGCCAAGACGGTTTCCAAGTTTCAGGATCCTGGTATATCCTCCGGGTCTTTCAGCAACTTTGCCGGCCACTTCACGAAAGAGTTCAGAAACGGCATCTTTATCCTGAAGGTAGCTGAACACAACGCGTCTTGAATGGGTGGTATCATCCTTGGATTTGGTGATCAGAGGCTCAACAAACACTCTCAGTGCCTTAGCCTTTGCTGTCGTGGTTGTAATCCGTTTATGCTTAATCAGAGAGGAGGCCATATTTGCCAGCATCGCTTTTCTGTGGCCGGTTTTCCTGCCTAAATGGTTAAAGCTTTTCCTGTGTCTCATTTTGAATTATTCCTTGTCTAATTTATACTTACTTATATCCATTCCAAAATTCAGGCTCATCGAAGAAAGCAGTTCTTCGAGTTCGGTCAGTGATTTCTTTCCAAAGTTTCTGAATTTAAGCAAATCATTTTTATTAAACTTAACGAGGTCTCCGAGGGTATCTACTTCAGCAGCTTTCAGACAGTTCAGTGCACGAACGGAAAGGTCAAGATCAACAAGTTTTGTTTTCAGAAGCTGACGCATGTGAAGGACTTCCTCATCGAATTCTTCGTTGGCAAATTTCTCGTCTGAATCGAGGGTAATCTTTTCATCGGAGAAAAGCATGAAGTGGTAGATCAGGATTTTTGCAGCTTCTTTCAATGCTTCTTTCGGATGGATCGAACCGTCGGTTTTGATATCGATCACGAGTTTTTCGTAGTCGGTTTTTTGTTCCACCCTGTAGTTTTCGATGGCATAGGTCACGTTCTTCACAGGAGTGAATATTGAATCGATGGCGATCAGGCCGAATTCAGCATCCACGGGTTTGTTTTCATCAGCCGGAACATATCCTCTTCCTTTATTGACGGATATTTCCATCTGAAGTTTAACATCTGGTTCCATACGGCAGATCACATGTTCAGGGTTCAGTACCTTGAAGCCACTAAGGAATCTTTGAAGATCTCCGGCTTTGACCACATCCTGTCCTGTAATGGTGACCATTACTTTCTCATCGTTGATATCTTCAATCTGCTTCTTAAAACGGATTTGTTTAAGGTTCAGAATTATCTGAGTCATGTCTTCAATTACACCGGTAATTGTAGAAAATTCATGCTCAACACCTTCGATTTTGATGGTTGTTATGGCATATCCTTCGAGCGAGGAGAGAAGAATTCTCCTGAGTGCATTTCCGACGGTGATGCCATAACCGGGTTCAAGCGGGCGAAACTCGAACTTACCGTATTGATCATCGGCTTCGAGCATTATAACCTTATCCGGTTTTTGAAAAGCTAAAATTGCCATAGTAAAATGTATAGTTATAATTATTTTGAATACAGTTCGACGATCAGCTGTTCCTTAATATTCTCAGGGATTTCCTGTCTTTCAGGTCTGTTAAGGAATTTGCCGGTCAATTGACTTCCGTCCCATTCCAGCCATGCAGCAGAAGTGTTACGGCGTGACGCCAGAGAATCGGTAATCGTCAGCAAAGACTTGGATCTTTCTCTCACGCCAACGACATCACCTGGTCGGAGTGTATAAGAAGGAATACTGACAAGTTCGTCATTTACCATGATGTGACGGTGGGTAACGAGCTGCCGTGCAGCTGCCCTGGAGGGGGCAATGCCAAGACGGTAAACAACATTATCCAGTCGTGATTCCAGGAGCTGAAGTAAAACTTCACCGGTCACACCTTTACTTGCTGAAGCCCGTTCGAATAAATTTCTGAATTGTTTCTCGAGGATGCCATAAGTATATTTGGCTTTCTGCTTTTCTTTAAGCTGAAGCCCATATTCAGACGTCTTCCGTCTCCTTTTATTCATGCCGTGCTGTCCGGGAGGATAGTTTTTCTTTTCAAAATTTTTATCAGCACCGTAAATAGGTTCACCAAATTTTCTGGAAATCTTGGTTCTTGGTCCTCTGTATCTCGCCATTTATTTATGAATTTACGTTTTTTATATTATACCCTTCTTCTTTTCGGTGGACGGCAGCCATTGTGGGGTAACGGGGTAACATCTACGATTTCGGTTACTTCGATACCGACAGAATCAATGGTTCTGATTGCAGATTCCCTGCCTGATCCAGGTCCTTTCACATAAGCTTTCACTTTCCTTAACCCAAGGTCATAGGCCGTTTTTGCACAATCCTGTGCAGCCATCTGAGCTGCATAAGGGGTATTCTTCTTTGAGCCTCTGAAACCCATTTTACCGGCCGACGACCATGAAATAACCTGGCCGGAGCCATTGGTCATGGAAACAATGATATTGTTAAACGAAGCATGTACATGAGCCTGTCCTGTCGGTTCAACATTGACAACTTTTTTTCTTGACGATCCAGTCTTTTTTGCCATCTTATTAATACTTATTTGGTTGCTTTCTTCTTGTTCGCTACAGTTTTCTTCCTGCCTTTACGTGTCCGGGCATTATTCTTTGTACTCTGTCCTCTGACAGGCAGACCGATACGATGACGGATACCACGGTAACTACCAATATCCATAAGACGTTTGATGTTAAGCTGTACACTTGATCTCAGTTCACCTTCCACTTTGAACTGCTCATTGATCACGTTACGGATCTGTGCAATCTGATCATCGTTCCAGTCATTTACCTTAACATTGCTGTCCACTCCTGCTTTTTCAAGGATCGTTTTGGCAGCACTCCTGCCAATCCCGTAAATGTAGGTAAGACCGATTTCACCTCTTTTATTTTTCGGCAAATCAACGCCAACAATTCTAGCCATAATTATCTGGTTATTTTATTTTTCATATAATGTTTAACCCTGACGCTGTTTAAACTTTGGGTTCTTTTTGTTAATCACGTATAACCGTCCTTTCCGTCTGACGATTTTGCAGTCTGCGCTGCGTTTCTTTACAGATGCTCTAACTTTCATTTTATTCTTTATTTATATCTGAATGTAATTCTACCTTTAGTCAAATCATAAGGCGACATTTCCACTTTAACCCTGTCTCCCGGAAGCAATTTAATATAATGCATCCTCATTTTTCCGGAGATATGAGCGGTAATGACATGGCCGTTTTCAAGTTCAACCCGGAACATGGCATTAGATAATGCTTCGGTAATCACGCCGTCTTGTTCTATTGAAGGTTGTTTGGACATACAATTATGGTTAATTTAAGACTTCTTCAATAAACGAAAATGTTGATAAAATGTCCGGTTTCCCATCATCTACAGCAACGGCCAGTTCAAAATGAGCCGATGGGCTTCTGTCTTTTGTCCGGATGGTCCAGCCATCGGCTTCCTGGAAAATATGACGTTTCCCCATATTGATCATCGGTTCGATACAGATTACCAGTCCCTTTTTCAGAAGGACGCCTGTACCATTACGCCCGTAATTGGGAACTTCCGGTTCTTCATGAAGATGTTTCCCAAGTCCGTGACCAACCATTTCTCTCACAACGCTATAACCAAAAGACTCGCAATAAGTTTGAACTGCATGTCCGATATCTCCGATCCGGTTACCCGTAATAGCATTTTCCACCCCCAGAAACAAGCGATTCCCTGGTAACGCGCATCAGCTCACTAATGCTTTTGTCGACTTCACCCACAGCAAAACTGTAAGCCGAATCGCCATAGAAACCGTTGAGGATCACACCGCAATCGATAGACAAGAGGTCACCTTCCTTAAGAACGTAGCCGGAAGGAATACCATGAACCACCTGTTCATTAACCGAAGTGCACAGAGCGTTGGGATAACCGTTATATCCGAGGAACGCAGGAACAGCCTTGTGATCCCTGATATACGTTTCTGCCAGCCTGTCAATTTCAGCGGTGGTTATTCCGGGCCTGATATTCTTAGCCACTTCAGCGAGGGTTTTGGACACAAGAATATTGCTTGCTCTCAGTTTTTCAATCTCTTCGGCCGTCTTATAATAGATCATCAAAGAACGTCTCCTGTTAAAGGCTATATCGCCGCAGCACTGCCTGTTCTGCCTTTAATCCTTCCGCCCGATTTCATCAGTCCGTCATAGTGACGCATCAGGAGGTGACTTTCGATCTGCTGCAGGGTGTCGAGCACAACACCGACCAGGATCAGAAGCGATGTCCCTCCGTAAAACTGTGCAAACTGGTTGTTAACTCCTGCCAGTATGGCAAAGGTCGGAAGAATGGCAATGATTGCAAGGAAAATTGAACCGGGTAATGTGATCCTTGACATAATCGTATCAAGGAATTCAACCGTTTTTCTGCCGGGTTTCACTCCGGGAATAAATCCTCCGTTTTTCTTCATATCCTCAGCCATCTGAACCGGATTAATGGTGATGGCTGTATAAAAATAGGTAAAGAGAATGATCATGATGGCCAGTACAAAATTATACCAGAAACCTCTGAAGTTTGAGAATGCAGCAAGGAAACCTGTCATTCCCTGGGAATTGGCAAACCCGGCCACTGTAATGGGTATCATAACCAGTGCCTGGGCAAAGATAATCGGCATCACACCTGCTGCATTGACTTTAAGAGGAATATATTGTCTTACACCGCCGTATTGTTTGTTGCCAACGATACGCTTGGCATACTGTACCGGGATGCGGCGTGTTCCCTGCACGAGCAGGATGGTACCCATGAACACGAAGAACAGGACCACAATCTCGAGGAGGAATGAAACCAGTCCTCCCTGTTCCAGTCTTCCTCCGAATTCAGCGACAATGGCAAAAGGAAGCCGGGCAATGATCCCGATCATGATGATGAGTGAGATCCCGTTCCCGATGCCTTTATCGGTGATCTTTTCGCCGAGCCACATGACGAACATGGTGCCCGCCGTCAGGATCAGGATGGATCCCATTCGGGAAAAGCCGGGAGTAAAAGCTTCAGGTGCCTGTGCGTGCAGGTTGGCAATATAACCCGGTGCCTGCAGTAACAGGATACCGACGGTAAGGTAACGGGTGATCTGGTTGATCTTTCTCCGTCCGCTTTCTCCTTCTTTCTGTAGTTTCTGAAAATAAGGTACTGCTATACCCAGCAACTGAACGATGATAGATGCGGAGATATAGGGCATGATCCCAAGTCCGAAAACCGATGCATTGGAAAAGGCCCCGCCACTGAACATATCCAAAAGGCCCATGACACCCTGCGCTGTCTGGTTCCTTAACCCTTCAAGTGCTGTCGGATCGATCCCCGGAAGAACCACTTTTGTGCCCAGTCGGTAAACCAGCAGAATACCAAGGGTATAAAGGATCCTTTTGCGAAGATCTTCGATCTTATAAATGTTCTTAATGGTTTCTATTAACGCTCTCATTCGATAGGTCTGTATTTTAGCCGGTTTATTTAATAACTTCGACGGTTCCCTGTGCAGCTTCAATGACTTCTTTAGCTTTAGCTGAGAACGCATGGGCTTTAACATTCAGTTTCTTTTTGAGTTCACCGTCACCGAGGATCTTTACCAGGTCGTTTTTGGAGATCAGGTGAGCATCAATCAGTGTATTGATGTCGATGTCAGTAATATTCAGTTTATCAGCAAGGTTCTGCAGTACACTAACATTGATGGCTTTATATTCTTTGCGGTTAATATTTGTAAAACCGAATTTTGGCAACCTTCTCTGCAGAGGCATCTGACCTCCCTCGAAACCGATCTTCTTTGAATATCCCGATCTTGACTGAGCGCCTTTATGTCCTCTTGTAGATGTCCCCCCGTCACCGGAGCCTTCGCCACGACCGATACGTTTCCTGCTTTTGGTTGATCCTTTGGCCGGCTTTAAGTTACTCAAATCCATTTCTTTATAAATAAATAGGTTATATACTTTATACTTTTTCCACTTTCAGGAGATGCGACACTTTAGTGACCATTCCGAGGATCTGGGGTGTGCCTTCGACTTCCACGCTATGATGCATTTTTCTAAGGCCCAGAGCCTGAAGGGTTTTTTTCTGTCTTTCTGTGCTCCCGATTTTACTTTTCACCTGGGTGATTTTGATCTTTGCCATTTTAACTGTTCGTTTATCCGTTAAACACTTTATCAAGAGTAACCCCCCTGTGCTGAGCCACGGTATAAGGATCCCGGAGTTCAAGAAGAGCGTTGAAGGTTGCTTTCACAAGATTATGAGGGTTTGACGAACCTTTTGATTTTGCGAGTACATCCTTTATCCCGACACTTTCAAGCACGGCACGCATAGCACCACCGGCCTTCACTCCGGTACCGGATGAAGCCGGTTTCATGAAGACAACAGCACCGCCGTATTTGGACAACTGTTCGTGGGGGATGGTTCCATTGTAAACCGGGACCCGTATGAGGTTCTTTTTTGCATCCTCAACACCTTTGGCAATGGCAGTGGTAACTTCATTGGCTTTCCCAAGTCCGTAACCGACGATACCATCTTCATTACCCACAACAACAATAGCCGAGAAACTGAACGTTCTGCCCCCTTTGGTAACCTTGGTCACTCTCTGAATACTTACAAGCCTATCTTTTAATTCAAGATCGGTTGTTTTAACTTTCCTGATACTCGTAGACATAGTTTCGTTTTAAAATTTGAGTCCGTTTTCCCTGGCAGCATCAGCAAGGCTTTTTACTCTGCCATGGTACAGATACCCGTTTCTGTCAAAAATAACTTCATTGATGCCCTTTTCAAGAGCTTTTTCAGCGATTAATTTTCCAACAAGTTTAGCCTGTTCCGACTTATTCACCTTTGCATTTTCCAACAATCTCCTTGACTCTGGAGGACGCAGAAACCAGTGTTTCTCCCGATTTGTCATTGATGATCTGAACATAAATCTGCTTGTTGCTTCTGAATACAGACATACGCGGTTTAGATCCGCTACCTGTAATATCCGTTCGGATCCTTTTCTTTATCCTGAACCTTCTTTCGCGCTTGGTTAAAGCCATGGTTATATTAATTTATCAATTAAACACTTGCAGACTTACCGGCTTTTCTTCTGACATCTTCGCCTACAAACCGGATACCTTTTCCCTTGTAAGGTTCTGGTGGTCTGAAGGACCTGATTTTTGCAGCAACCTGACCGATCAGTTGCTTATCGGCGCTGGTAAGGGTAATGACCGGGTTAGACCGGCGTTCAGTCACTGTTTCCACCTTCACTTCTTGCGGGATTCTGAAAAAGATTTCATGTGAATAGCCAAGGCTGAGTTCAAGGATCTGGCCTTTTGCTTCTGCCCTGTAACCTACGCCAACCAACTCCTGCTTGATCACATAACCTTCTGAAACACCATGGACCATATTATAAATCAGTGAACGGTACAAACCATGCATGGCTTTATGCCTTTTTTGTTCTGTAGGCCTTGATACGACGATCTGGTTTTCTTCAATGCTAACCTTGATATCAGGATTAACATCCTGCTGCAGTTCGCCTTTGGCCCCTTTTACCGTCACGATATTGTCTTTGTCAACACTGACAGTAACGCCTTGGGGGATCTCAATGGGTAAAATTCCTATCCTGGACATTTCTAATACTTTTTAATATACGTAACATAAAACCTCACCACCAACATTCTTATCACGGGCTTCCTTATCGGTCATAACACCCTGGGAGGTTGATATAATGGCAACACCGAGTCCGTTAAGCACTCTGGGAAGTTCCTTGTGATTGGCATATCTGCGCAATCCCGGTCGGCTGGCTCTTTCAAGACCTTTAATGGCTGGTACTTTTGTTTCAGGGTGATATTTCAGGGCGATTTTAATATTTCCCTGGGGACCTGTTTCCTCAAACTTATAGTTCAGGATATACCCTTTTTCAAAAAGAATCCTGGTCAAATCCCTCTTCAGGTTGGAAGAAGGAATTTCAACAACCCTGTGTTTTGCCATCACAGCATTCCTGATTCGGGTAAGATAATCTGCAATAGGATCTGTCATCTCTTTAAATATTTATCTCTTTATTACCAACTTGCTTTTTTAACACCAGGAATAAGTCCTGAGGAAGCCATTTCCCTGAAAACGATTCTGCTGACTCCAAACTGCCTCATGTATCCTTTTGGTCTGCCTGTCAGTTTACAACGGTTGTGCATTCTGATCGGATTTGAATTTCTCGGAAGTCTGCTTAAAGCTACATAATCGCCTTCAGCTTTCAGCCGTGCTCTTTTTTCAGCGTATCTTTCCACAAGTTGTTTACGCTTTACTTCGCGAGCTTTCATTGATTCTTTAGCCATACGGGAATAATTTTATTTTTTAAAAGGTAATCCAAATTCTTTCAGTAAAGCCAGACCTTCTTCGTCTGATTTCGCTGTAGTTACAAAGGTAATCTCCAACCCCATGATCCTACTGATCTTATCGATATCAATCTCAGGGAAAATGATCTGTTCAGTGATGCCGAGAGAATAATTGCCTTTCCCGTCAAATTTATTGCTGATGCCGTTGAAATCTCTGATCCTGGGAAGAGCGACATTGATCAGCCTCTCCATGAATTCGAACATTTTGTCGCTGCGGAGGGTCACTTTAGTTCCGATAGGCATGCCCTTTCTGAGTTTAAAGTTGGAAACATCCTTAGTGGAAAAAGTTTGAATGGCTTTCTGACCAGCGATGTTAGACAATTCTTCCTGGGCGACATCGATAAGTTTTTTATCGGCAACAGCCTGACCGACACCGGAGTTGATAACTATTTTTGACAGCCGGGGAACCTGCATAATCGAACTGTAACTGAACTTTTTGATCAGGGCAGGTACTACCTCTTCGGTATATTTGGTTTTAAGATTCGGTACGTAGTCCATTACTTGATCTCCTCTCCTGATTTTTTAGAATACCTGACAACTTTATTTTTATCGTTAAGTTTTCTTCCAATGCGGGTGGGTTTTCCGTCAGAAGGATCGATAAGGTTGAGATTGGAAATATGAACGGGAGCTTCCTGTTTGGTAATTCCGCCCTGAGGACTCTGGGCATTAGGTTTGGTATGTTTGGATACCATATTCACACCTTCCACGATAGCCCTTTCCTTTTCGCGGAATATTTCGAGGACTCTGCCCTGCTGGCCTTTATATTCTCCGGCGGTAACGTAAACCAGGTCTCCCTTTTTAATATGAAATTTCCTTTGCATCTGGATTTTCTTTAAATATTATAATACTTCAGGTGCCAATGACACGATCTTCATGTATTTGTCACGCAGTTCTCTGGCAACGGGTCCGAATATACGTGTGCCGCGCATTTCATCAACGTTATTGAGAAGGACGACCGCGTTATCGTCGAAACGGATATAGGAACCGTCGGGGCGGCGAACTTCTTTCTTGGTGCGAACAACCACTGCTTTACTAACCTGGCCTTTTTTTATTTCACCGGCAGGGACGGCGCTTTTTACACTGACGACGATTTTGTCGCCAATGCTGGCATAACGTCTTCCCGTACCACCGAGTACCCTGATGCAAAGCACTTCTTTTGCACCACTGTTATCGGCAACTAATAGTCTGCTTTCTTGCTGTATCATGGTTACTTAGCTCTTTCAATGATTTCTACTAATCTCCAGTTTTTACTTTTACTCAGCGGCCTGGTTTCCATAATTTTGACAGTATCGCCAATGTTGCACTCATTCTTTTCATCATGAGCCATGAATTTGGATGTCTTATTGACAAATTTACCATAGATCGGGTGTTTGACTTTTGTCTTAACAGCAATGATAATCGATTTTTCCATTTTATTGCTGACCACGACACCGACCCGCTCTCTTCTTAAATTTCTTAACGTCTCCATGTGTATAAATTAGCTTTTGGATTGTTCTCTTGTGCTCCCTTTTACGAAATTCGGTGAGGAGCCTGGCAATATTCTTTTTTGTAAACCTTATTTTCATGGGGTTATCCAGTGGAGATACGGCATGGTTCAGTCTCATGCGCACCAGCGTCTCCTTTTCGGTATTCGATCCGTTCAAGAAGTTCCTTATCGGACAGCTCTATGACCTCAGAATTTTTCATCTGTAAATCGTTTATTGTTGGTTATAATCAAAGTCGTGTCTAACGACAAATTTAGTTGTTACCGGAAGCTTCTGCGCACCCAGGCGAAGAGCTTCCCTGGCAATTTCAAAAGAAACACCTTCGGCTTCCATGATAATACGGCCCGGGGTTATCGGTGCCACGAAACCTTCAGGAGCCCCTTTACCTTTACCCATCCTCACTTCAGCAGGCTTCTTGGTGATCGGCTTATCCGGGAAAATCCGGATCCAGATCTGGCCTTCCCTTTTCATGTAACGGGTTACTGCCTGACGGGCAGCTTCGATCTGCCGGCCGGTGATCCAGGCCTGTTCCAGCGATTTGATCCCAAAAGAACCAAACGCAAGCTGATTACCACGCTCGGCATTGCCTTTCATGCGTCCTTTTTGCTGACCTTCTGAATTTAGTCTTCTTTGGTTGTAACATTGCTATATGTAAATTTCAGATTCTTATTTCCTGCCTTTTTTTCTGAACCCACCTTTGGGTTTGACATTTTTGGCTCCTATATTTGGCTGCAGGTCTCTCTTTCCAAAGATCTCACCGTTGCAGATCCAGACTTTAATCCCTATGACACCAACCTTGGTATGAGCTTCACTCAGTGCATAATCGATATCGGCTCTGAGGGTGTGAAGTGGAATACGTCCGTCCTTGTAGGTTTCATTCCTGGCCATTTCAGCACCTCCGATTCGTCCTGAAATCAGCACTTTGATGCCTTCAGCACCCATTCGCATGGTTGAGGCAATCGACATCTTGATAGCCCGGCGGTAGGAGATCTTGCCTTCTACCTGACGTGCAATATTGTTGGCAACGATGGTGGCATCCAGTTCGGGACGTTTTACCTCAAAGATATTGATCTGAACTTCCTTCTTGGTAATTTTCTTCAGTTCCTCCTTAAGCTTGTCCACTTCCTGCCCTCCTTTACCGATAATGATTCCCGGTCTGGCGGTATTTACGGTTACCGTGATCAGCTTCAGAGTCCGTTCAATAACGATCTTTGAGATGCTGGCTTTTGCCAGACGGGCATTCAGGTATTCACGGATCTTTGTGTCTTCAATAAGTTTGGTTGAATAATCCTTTCCGCCATACCAGTTGGAATCCCATCCTTTGATGATCCCTAAACGATTTGATATCGGATTAACTTTCTGTCCCATCTATTATTTGTTTGTTTCAATTTCGTTAGTATGTCATACTGTCTACCATAATAGTGACATGATTTGACCTTTTCCTGATCCTGTGTGCACGACCCTGTGGAGCCGGACGGAGCCTTTTGAGTGTTCTCCCCTGGTCGACAAATACTTCACTTACAAATAGATTGCTGTCCTCAATTCGTACTCCTTCATTTTTGGCCTGCCAGTTGGAAATTGCCGATAAAAGCAGTTTCTCAACTTTTCTGGAAGCCTCTTTCTGACTGAATTTGAGTACATCTAAGTGCATGATTTACCTCCATGCCGCGGATCAGATCAGTTACGAGCCTCATTTTACGGGGAGAAGTAGGACAATTCCTCAGAACAGCAAACGATGTGTTCTTCAGTTCTTCTTTTCTCTGTTCAGCTCGGTTTCTTTTTCTTGCACCCATTTCTATAGTATTTTCCGGATATTATTATTTCTGCTTACCACCATGTCCTCTGAAAATTCTGGTCGGGGCAAATTCCCCAAGCTTATGGCCAACCATGTTTTCAGTAATATAAACCGGGATAAATTTGTTCCCGTTATGAACGGCGATGGTCTGTCCGACGAAATCAGGAGAGATCACCGACCTTCTCGACCAGGTCTTTATTACCTGTTTTTTCCCGGTCGCTGCCATATCGAGAACCCGCTTCTCCAGTTTGTAATCGATAAAAGGACCTTTTTTAAGTGAACGACTCATATCTTGTTATTTTTTCTTTCTACGTTCAACAATAAACTTATTGGAAGCATTCTTTTTCTTACGGGTAATAAAGCCCTTGGCGATCATACCATTTCTTGATCTCGGGTGACCACCTGAAGCACGGCCTTCGCCACCTCCCATTGGGTGATCCACTGGGTTCATGGCAACACCTCTTACTCTTGGTCTTCTGCCAAGCCACCTTGAGCGACCTGCTTTACCAGATTTTACCAGACCGTGGTCTCCATTGGAAACTGAGCCAATGGTAGCACGGCATGTTACAAGTATCATCCTCATTTCCCCCGAAGGCATTTTCAGGATAGCATACTTCCCGTCCCTTGAAGTGAGTTGTACAGAGGAACCGGCACTTCTGGCAATTGATCCGCCTTTACCCGGCTTCATTTCAACATTGTGGACAATCGATCCCAGAGGAATTTTTCCCAATGGCAGCGTATTGCCTAAATCCGGAGATACTTCTTCACCAGACTCGATGTTCTGTCCGACTTTCAAACCGTTTGGAGCAAGGATGTATCTTTTTTCACCATCACCATAAACTACCAGCGCAATTCTGGCAGAGCGGTTGGGGTCATATTCAATGGTCTTTACCACTGCCGGCATCCCATCCTTGTCTCTTTTGAAATCAATGATCCTGTACTTTCTCTTGTGACCTCCACCCATATACCTCATGGTCATTTTACCGGTATTATTCCTTCCGCCGCTCTTTTTCGAAGGCGCGAGAAGAGACTTCTCCGGCACTGATGTGGTCACATCATCAAAGCTGGATATGATTTTAAACCTCTGACCTGGTGTAACAGGTTTTAATTTTCGTACTGCCATTTTACTTAAATATTGCTATAGAAATCAATAGTTTCACCGTGAGCGAGCGTGATCACAGCCCTTTTTGCCCCGGAAGTTTTACCCGCTACCACACCACTTTTGGTATAACGGCTCTTGAACTTGCCACCGGCTATCATCGTATTTACCGATTTAACCGTTACGTTGTACATTTCTTCCACCGCCTTCTTGATCTGTATCTTATTCGCCCTTTTATCGACAAAAAAACCGTAACGGTTGCCTTCTTCACTCATACTGGTGAATTTTTCGGTCACAATTGGCTTGATTAAAATATCCATGGCCTGCTATTTCTTAGTTTTTTGCGGTCGTCGATTGCAAGAACATCAAGTGAACTCTCAACAAACAACAGTGTTGTTGCGTTCATTATCTCGTAAGTATTTAATTCAGAGATGGTTATAACCTTGGAGTTCTGCAAATTTCGAGACGACAAATATAAATTATTATTTCTATCTTTTAAAACGAAAAGCGACTTTTTATCGTCAACGTTCAAATTTTTCCGGATCGCAACAAATTCTTTTGTTTTCGGTGCATCCAGGTTAAAATCCTCGACAACGATGACCTGGTTATTTTTGGCTTTATACGACAAGGCTGAGAACCGGGCAAGTTGTTTGACTTTTTTGTTCAGTTTAAAAGAATAATCTCTTGGAACGGGTCCGAAAATGCGACCACCACCTCGGAACAGCGGGTTTTTAATATCGCCGAACCTTGCCGTACCGGTACCTTTTTGTTTCTTGATTTTCCTTGTACTGCCGGCTACTTCGCCTCTTTCCTTGGCTTTGTGAGTTCCTTGCCTTTTGTTGGCGAGGTGTTGTTTCACATCCAGATAGATAGCATGATCATTCGGATCGATCCCGAAAATCGTTTCTTCAAGGTTAACCTTTTTGCCGGTTTCCTTACCGCTTATGCTTAATACAGCTAACTCCATTATTTCTCAATAATTAAATATGAACCATTAGAACCTGGAACGGAACCTTTTAACAGTAAGAGATTACTTTCAGAGATGATCTTCACCACTTTGAGGTTAAGGACTTTCACTTTTTGGGAACCGGTCTGGCCTGCCATTCTCATTCCTTTGAATACTCTTGAAGGGTAAGATGATGCGCCGAGTGAACCCGGGGCTCTGAGCCTGTTGTGCTGACCGTGGGTAGCATCGTTGACGCCCCTGAAACCGTGTCTTTTAACCACACCCTGAAAGCCCTTGCCTTTGCTGACACCGACTACATCAAGCCATATGTCGTCTTTGAAATAATCGACTGTAATGACATCGCCAGGTTTCCAGTCTTTCACGAAGCCTTTCAGTTCAATCACTTTTTTCTTGGCTGTTGTGTTGGCTTTCTTGAAATGACCCAGCATTGCCTTTGTAGTCCTCTTTTCCTTTTTTTCTTCAAATGCAAGCTGAACAGCGGCGTAGCCGTCACTATCGACAGATTTTACCTGGGTCACTACGCATGGACCAGCCTGAATTACCGTACAGGGGACATTTTTACCATCTTCATCGAAGATGGATGTCATACCGACTTTTTTACCAATTAATCCTGGCATGTTACTTATTCTTTTACGAATTGTTATACTTTAATTTCAACCTCAACACCACTCGGGAGTTCAAGCTTCATCAATGCATCAATAGTCTTGGGTGTTGAACTGTAAATATCGAGCAGGCGTTTGAATGAAGAAAGTTGAAATTGTTCCCTCGACTTTTTGTTTACAAACGTTGACCTCAGTACAGTATAGACCCTTTTATGCGTAGGCAGTGGAATAGGTCCGCTGACAACCGCACCGGTAGACTTTACCGTTTTTACAATCTTTTCGGCGGATTTATCCACCAGATTATGGTCGTACGACTTAAGTTTAATTCTGATCTTCTGGCTCATGTTTTATCAATTATGCAAATGTTTTACCACTTACTTTTTCCAATATCTGTTTTGAAAGATTAGGTTCCACCTCTTCAAAATGCGAGAATTCCATGGTAGCCGTTGCCCGTCCGGAGGTCAGTGTTCTCAGCACGGTAACATACCCGAATTGTTCGGAGAGCGGAACTTTTGCTTTGATAACTCTTGACCCGGCTTTCGTTTCCATCCCTTCAACCTGTCCGCGCCGTTTATTGAAATCGGAGATCACATCTCCCATATATTCTTCAGGAGTCACCACTTCGGCTGACATGATAGGTTCGAGCAGAACTGGTTTTGCCTTGGCTGTAGCCTTTCTGAAGGCGTATTTAGCTGCTATTTCGAAAGACAGTGAATCTGAGTCAACCGCATGGTAAGAACCGTCGAGCAGCACAACTTTCAGATTATCAACCGGGAATCCGGCCAGCGGACCATTACTCATAGCTTCACGGAATCCTTTCTCTACGGACGGAATATATTCTCTGGGTACGTTTCCACCCTTGATTTGACTGATGAACTGCAATCCGGTTACGCCCTCATCTGCAGGAGAGATCCTGACAACGATATCGGCGAATTTACCACGACCACCGCTCTGTTTTTTAAAGACTTCACGATGCTCAATCTCAGCGGTGATGGCTTCTTTATAATTAACCTGGGGACGTCCCTGGGAACATTCCATCTTAAATTCCCGTCTAAGCCGGTCGATCAGGATTTCAAGGTGAAGTTCACCCATGCCTGAAATGATGGTCTGTCCTGTTTCCGGATCAATCTTGACCTGGAATGTTGGATCTTCTTCAGCCAGTTTATGAAGTGCCATGGACAGCTTGTCCATGTCAAGCTGGGTCTTCGGTTCGATGGCCACATTGATGACCGGTTCCGGAAATGTCATTCGATTCCAGTATAATGGGCTTATTAACGGCACAAAGTGTGTCACCGGTTCTCAGATCTTTAAAACCGACAGCAGCACAGATATCACCGGCTTCAACTTCCGGCCTTGGAATCTGCTTATTGGCGTGCATCTGGTATAGCCTGTTTACCCGATCCTTTTTCCCGGTACGGGTATTAAGAACCATGGTGCCCTCTTTAAGGGTGCCGGAATAAATCCTGAGGTATGCCAGTCTTCCGACGAAAGGATCGGTGGCGATTTTAAAGGCGAGTGCCGATAACGGGGCGTCAGAATCCGGTTCCCTTAGTTCTTCCTTGTCATTATCGGGGTTGATCCCTTTAACAGCTTCAACATCCATCGGGCTGGGCAAAAGGGCCACAATTCCGTTAAGAAGACGCTGAATCCCTTTGTTTTTAAACGCCGAGCCGCAAAATACAGGAACGATCTGCCGTTTAATGGTTGCCATGCCGGGTGGCTTCCATAAATTCTTCAACGGTAATGGCTGTTCTGTCTTCAAGAAACCTCTCCAGAATAGTATCGTTCAGAAACAGCCACAGCTTCAACGAGTTTTTCACGCCATTCCTCGGTCAGTTCAACCATATCTTCAGGGACTTCTTCCATGGTAGTAGTTCACCCCAAGGGTTTCATCCTCGTGCCAGATGACGGCTTTGCGTTCGATAAGATCGATAACTCCCCGGAAATTATCTTCATCTCCGATAGGGATCTGCATCGGAATCGGATTTGCACCCAGTTTATCTTTGATTTCCTGAACTACGGAGAAAAAGTCGGAGCCTACCCTGTCCAGTTTATTTATAAAAGCAATACGGGGTACATTATATTTATCAGCCTGTCTCCATACGGTTTCAGACTGGGGTTCAACACCACCAACCCCGCAGAAAACAGCAATAGCACCGTCGAGAACACGTAGTGAGCGCTCAACCTCAACGGTAAAATCAACATGTCCGGGAGTGTCGATGATATTAATTTTGTATTTATTATCGTTATAATTCCAGAATGCTGTTGTAGCAGCAGAAGTAATGGTAATCCCTCTCTCCTGTTCCTGCACCATCCAGTCCATGGTAGCGGCACCTTCATGTACCTCCCCTAACCTGTGGGTAATCCCCGTATAGAACAGAATGCGTTCCGTAGTGGTGGTTTTACCCGCATCAATATGGGCCATGATCCCGATATTCCTTGTATATTTCAGATCCTTATTCATCTGTTACATCTTCTTCCTCTCGTTAATTCTTCTATAATTATCCAACATACTCTCCTGTCAGAACCTGAAATGGGCAAAAGCCTTGTTGGCTTCAGCCATACGGTGAGTATCTTCCTTTTTCTTATACGCACCACCTTCATTATTATATGCAGCCATGATCTCTGCGGCAAGTTTTTCCGACATGGAATGCCCGGTACGTTTGCGTGCAAAGAAAATCAGGTTCTTCATTCCAATAGATACTTTTCTCTCTGGCCTGATTTCCATAGGAACCTGGAATGTTGCACCACCCACCCGGCGGCTCTTAACTTCAACCTGGGGAGTAATATTATCCTGGGCCATTTTCCAAATCTCAACAGGAGACTTACCATCTTTACCCATTTTGTCGGCAATGATATCCATGGCCCCGTAGAAAACACCATATGAAATGCTCTTCTTTCCGGCGAGCATCAGGTTATTCACGAACCTGGTAACTTCAGGATCCTTAAATTTAGGATCGGGAAGCAGAATCCTTTTCTTCGGTTTCGCTTTTCTCATTTCTTCTTACTTATTTACTTTTAGGTCTTTTAGCACCATATTTTGAACGACGCTGCGTTCTTCCTTCAACACCGGATGCATCAAGAGCACCACGGATCAGGTGATAACGCACACCTGGAAGATCTTTCACCCTGCCACCCCGGATCAAAACAATGGAGTGTTCCTGAAGGTTGTGACCTTCACCGGGAATATAAGCATTCACTTCTTTTCCGTTGGTCAGCCTCACCCTGGCAACCTTCCTCATGGCTGAGTTAGGTTTTTTTGGCGTGGTTGTGTAAACTCGGACACATACTCCTCTTCTCTGCGGACAGGCGTCAAGAGCAGGTGCCTTGCTCTTTTCAACTATTTTCTGCCGACCTTTTCTTACTAACTGTTGAATCGTTGGCATACAGTATAATTTCTAATGTTTAAATAAACTTTTTCCGAAACGGGTTGCAAAGGTATTATTTTTTTTAAAAAAACAATAATATTTAAGGATTTTATTTGGCTGATTCTGACTGAAAAAACCAGCGTCCTTCCCGCCCTGACAACCAAATATTACGTCTCGTTTTCGGGCTGCGAATATATATATAATATGTGTATCTTCAGCAGAAATTGAAAAGTTTTTGACAGAAAGAACGTCAAATGTCGAAACGTCCAACATGCTCATACGAAAATTATCCAACACCTTGTCTCTTTTTAAAAATTTATTACTTTTGCATCTCCTGAAAAATGCCGGTTTATCCTTTGAAATTAAAGCAAATACGCAAATATTCATCTAACTCAGTATTTACATATGAAAACGTATTCCACAAACCAGATTAAGAATATCGTTCTGCTCGGTAATGCGGGTTCGGGCAAAACCACCCTCGCTGAAGCCATGATGTTTGAAGGTGGCGTGATTGACCGCCGGGGTGATATTACCGCAAAGAACACGGTTTCCGACTTCAATGCCATTGAGCAGGAAAATCAAGGTTCCATTTTCTCCAGTGTTATGTATACCGAATATAATAATGCCAAAATCAACATTCTGGATGCTCCCGGTGCCGATGATTTTGTGGGAGGTGCCGTATCGAGCCTTCATGTGGCCGACTCTGCCGTAATGTTGATCAATGCGCAGAATGGCCTCGAAGTGGGTACTGAAATTCATAACAGATGGGTGGAACGTTTTCACAAACCGATGATTTTCGTGGTTAATCATCTCGACCATGAAAAAACCAATTTCGAGAAAACTCTCGAGATGATGAAAGAACGATACGGCAGTAAAGTTGCCATTGTACAGTACCCCGTCAATGCCGGCCCAATGTTCGATTCTTTTATAGATCTGATCCAGATGAAACTTTATAAGTATCCTTCAGATGGCGGAAAACCGGAAATCAGCGCTATTCCTGATGCTGAAGCAGGCAGGGCCGAGGAACTCAAAGCCGAGCTCGTAGAGAAAGCTGCTGAAAATGATGAGGCGCTGATGGAAATCTTCTTCGAAAAGGAAACTCTTGAAGAGGAAGAAATGAGAAACGGGATTTCGAAAGGTATCATGAATGGCGATTTGTATCCCTTATTTTGCACATCAGCCCGGAAAAATATGGGCGTCGGCCGCTTACTTGAATTCATTTCAAATGTTCTGCCCTCCCCCGACAAGATGGCAGGGGTTATCGACAGGAAAGGCAATGAAATTAAATTTGATCCGAAGGGACCATCCACCTTGTTTGTATTTAAAAGTTCTGTCGAGTCACATATTGGTGAAATCAATTATTTCAAAGTGATCTCCGGTGAGGTCTCTGAAGGCATGGATCTGACCAATACACGTACTTCCAATAAAGAACGGCTGTCACAATTGTTTGTCATCTTCGGAAAAAACAGGAACAAAGTATCCAGTCTGTCTGCCGGAGATATTGGCGCAACGGTCAAACTTAAAGCCACCAAAACCAACGATACACTTACTACCGGTAATATTGACCTTGCTCCCATAGCCTTCCCCGATCCGAAATATCGCACTGCCATTAAACCGACCAGTGAGAGTGAAGCGGAAAAACTCGGTGAATCACTCAACCGTATTCACGATGAGGATCCAACCCTACTCATCGAACATTCCAAGGAACTCAAACAGATCATCGTTTCCGGTCAGGGTGAACATCATCTTAATATTGTGAAATGGCAGCTCGACAACATTTTCAAGGTCGATTCCGAATTCATCTCCCCGAAGATTCCTTACAGGGAAACCATCACCAAAGCGGCCCAGTCAGACTACCGTCATAAAAAACAGTCGGGAGGGGCCGGCCAGTTCGGTGAAGTTCACATGATTATCGACCCCTATATTGAAGGACAACCAGAACCGGACATGTTCAGGATCAACAACAAGGAATACAAAATATCCATCAGAGGCCGGGAAGAGGTAAAACTTCCCTGGGGAGGATCACTCTGGTTTTACAGTTGCATCGTCGGCGGGTCTATCGATGCCAGGTTCATGCCAGCCATCCTCAAGGGCCTCATGGAAAAGATGGAAGAAGGACCACTTACCGGTTCATACGCCAGGGATATCAGGGTCTTCGTATACGATGGCAAAATGCACCCGGTGGATTCCAATGAAATTTCATTCAGACTGGCCGGACGAAATGCCTTCAAAATGGCATTCAAAAATGCCGGACCCAAAATCCTGGAGCCGATTTACATTGTTGAAGTACTGGTTCCCTCCGACAGGATGGGTGATGTCATGAGTGACCTCCAGGGCCGCCGGGCCATCGTACAGGGAATGAGCAGTGAGAAAGGCTTTGAAAAGATTACTGCAAAAGTCCCCCTTGCTGAAATGAATAAATACTCCACCGCCCTGAGTTCTCTGACCAGCGGCCGGGCTATGTATTCCATGCATTTCAGCGAATATGCTCCTGTTCCGGGAGAGATCCAGGATCAGCTTCTTAAAGCATACGAAGCCGAACAGGAAGAAGAATAGAACAACTCAAAATACTGAGTTGCGATATAAAAAAGCCGTCGGCCTTGCAGCCGACGGCTTTTTTTGATTTTATGGCTGATCCGTTTCGTGGATACAAAACACAATCGAAGGATCACACAACGGGTATTTGGGATAATATTGGGATAATATATTGAAGAAAAATTGAACTAAAGGGGTTATGGCAGGCGTAAAATTTTACACCTGCATGTATGTATCTCTATCACCGGAACAAATATACCACGCCTGCATAATTCCCTTTCCGGTAATGAATATTGTCGTATCCGGTAGCTTCAATGATGTAGTAATAGGCACCCGGACTTGCCTCGCGGTTGGAATCCTTTATTTTGCCATTCCACCCGTCCCAGGAATACAGATCATTCACGTCGGCCGAATAGACAAGAACGCCCGATCGGCTGTATATACGAATGGTAAACTGCTTGATAGACTTGAACTCAACCTTGAAATTAGTCATTCAGATTATCGCCGTTTGGTGAAAAGACATTTTGCACCTTGAGTTCCGAAGGCTGTACAGTAATGGGCGTCACCACCCTGAACGTGTCGACGCAACCCGCTTCACTTGTCGAGACCAGTGCCGGATAGTAATCCCCGGGTTTATAATAAGTGTACTCAGGCTCGTACCCTAAATCATTTGTAAATTCATCGGCAAATTTGCCCGACTTTGCCGAATCGGAAAAGATCCATTCAAATGACCAGCCGTTTTCGGATTCATTTGTGAATTTTACCTCAAGAGGCGCTCCGTCTTCCGGCGGATCAGGAGGTTCGACAAACTCCTTTTTATCGGCTTTATCAAAAAACATAAAGCTAAATTCAGCTTTTGTAAAAACTGAATGGAAGAACACCGAATCCCTGACTGTCATACCAAAACTATCGACGATTTCAAGAAAATACCAGGTGTCTTTAAAAGGAATATCACCTTGTGTCAGGTAATCAAAAGTCGGAGTTAGACTTTTTTGTTGACCGGAAAGATTCAAATCAGTATTATCTGAAGTCCATTGGACATTATAGCCATTTATTGGTTTACCTAAGGCGTCTTTATCAATCTTTTCATTGTTTGTCGGATTGTACAAATAAAATGTGTCAGGAAAAACTGACGCGCTTAAATTGAGTAAATCGCAAGTATATTTATATAATGGCACCTCGCCTGAAGAAGTTTTATCAACATTAACCTTCAGGTCATCTATAAAGACCCAGACGAGGAAAGAAGTGTCGATGCCGGCGCCGTTGAAAACCCTCACTTTATATCCTCCGTTGTCGAGCCCCGTAACGGTTGATCCCGTGGCGTTGTTATCGGTCTGAAAAGCAGCCCCATACGCCATGGATAACGTGTCCCAGGCTGACCATTCAAAGGTAAAGTTCCCTGTTGAGGGAGCCGAAGCTGTCAGAATGCCAGTCACTGCTTCCCCCGGGTACTCATAGAAGGAAAATATCAGCATACTGTCTATTCCTGAACTGGTATTATAGGATATGTATTTTGAACTGCCGGCAGTCGGGGAACTGATCTGTGCGGAAATACCTGCTGTCAAAAGCAGAAAGAGGAAAGTCAGGCTGTATGTTTTAAATGAATGTTGCGGCAAAGGTCAGTTTGTTTAGTTTAAAAATAACTGTTTCAGGACTAAAATATTTTGCGAAAATTGAAAAAAAATATGTCTTCTGCAATGTTACGAAAAATAAAGACGCTGAGATTTTACAGTTTTTGACATAAAGGGAAAGGGATAGAAGCAGGTATGGGGAGAACAGGTTTATCAATCAAAAAATGACAAGACTATGAGCATTTATCAGGGATTCAGTGCTTTGATCGTTCATCGGAAAGCTCTTATGCTGGATGAAGTAATTTTCAAAATTATTTTTTTCTTTCCGAAGGAGAAAAAATATTCCCTCACCAACCAGATCCGAACCGGCGAAATCCTGCCCCTTGTACATATAATCTCAGGTATTCACCTTTCCTGCTACTTACTGCTTACTCTTCAAATCAATGTTCTATCGTTAAAAACTTATCCATGCATCATAAAATTTTTAGCTTCAAAAACACTACATTTGGCTCCTCAAAAAGGGAAGCTGTGGAAAAGATTTTAGCTGAGCTGAACGGACCCCAGAAAGAGGCTGTGGTCCATTTCAACGGGCCATCGCTGGTCATAGCGGGGGCAGGCTCGGGAAAAACCCGGGTCCTCACCTACCGCATTGCCAACATGCTCAGCAACGGCATCCCTCCACCTCAGATCCTCGCCCTTACCTTTACAAACAAGGCGGCCAATGAGATGAAGGAACGTATTGCCGCTCTGGTGGGTTATAAAAACGCCCGCCATCTCTGGATGGGGACGTTCCATTCCATCTTTGCCCGTATACTCAGGGCGGAAGCCAGATACACTCGGCTACCCTTCAACATACACGATTTATGATACACAGGATTCCCGCAACCTCATCAAGACTATCATCAAAGAGCTGAAGCTCGACGACAAAATTTACAAACCTGCGGAAGTCGGCGGCCGAATCTCCAACGCCAAAAACAATCTGATCACGGCAGAAGCTTATGCAGGAAATGCATCCATCGAGGCTACGGATAAAAGTACCCGGAGGCCTATGCTCAAAGATATCTACAAGCGTTATGCCGCCAGGTGCAAAAATTCTGGCGCCATGGACTTTGACGATCTGCTGCTGAATACAAACATCCTGTTCAGGGATCATCCTGACATCCTTGACAAATACATGAACACTTTCCGGTATATCCTCGTGGATGAATATCAGGACACCAATTACTCGCAGTACCTCATCGTTAAAAAGCTGGCACAGCAGCACAGAAATATCTGCGTCGTCGGCGATGATGCCCAGAGCATCTACTCCTTCCGGGGAGCCCGTATTGAGAATATCCTGACTTTTAAATCCGATTATCCCGAAGCCACTACCTACAAGCTGGAACGGAATTACAGGTCGACACAGAATATCGTTAATGCGGCAAACTCCATCATTGCAAAGAACCAGGGACAGATTCCCAAGAAAGTCTTCTCAGAGAACGATGAAGGCGCAAAAATAAAAGTTGTTGAAGCCAGTACCGACAGCGAGGAGGGTTTCATCATTGCCGGGATGATCAGGGATGCTTCCATGGCTGAACAGGTCCGTTACCAGGACATGGCTATCCTTTACCGCACCAATGCCCAGTCGAGGATATTCGAGGAGTCAATGCGCAAGATGAATATCCCTTACAAAGTATATGGCGGCGTATCCTTCTTCCAGCGCAAGGAAGTCAAGGATGTGCTGGCCTACTTCCGGCTTATTGTCAACCCGGCTGATGATGAATCACTCAAGCGCATTATCAATTTCCCGTTGCGTGGGATCGGTAAAACCACCCTTTCTAAGATTGAGCAAACCGCTTCAGAGCGTAATGTTCCTGTCTGGGAAGTTTTAACAGACGGCTCGTATCTCCGCATGGCTTTTAACTCAGGCACTCTCCAGAAACTCACCGGCTTCTCGCAGCTGATTTCAGAGTTCAGGAAGAAGGCTGACGAGATGGAGGCCTTTGACCTGGCCTATACTGTGGCCACTTCAACGGGTATCCTGAAAGAACTCACGGCAGATAAAACACCGGAAGGCATCAGCCGGTATGAGAATATTGAAGCTCTTCTGAACAGCATCCGCGATTTCAATGAAAATGAGGAAAATGCCGGAGACACTTCACTGTCCGATTACCTCCAGACGGTAACGTTATACACGGATGCCGACCAGGAAAAGGCGGAAGATCATGACAAGGTGACCCTGATGACCGTCCATTCTGCCAAGGGTCTTGAGTTCAGGCATGTTTACCTGGCCGGTCTTGAAGAAGAACTCTTCCCCTCCCAGATGTCGACCTCTATGCCGAAAGATATCGAAGAAGAACGGCGGCTTTTCTACGTGGCTGTTACCAGGGCCAAGGAAAAGGTGACGATCAGTTATGCCGGGACACGCTACAGGTGGGGACTTCTGACCAACCGTAATCCCAGCCGGTTCATTTCCGAAATCGACGAGCAGTTCCTGGAGCTCCCTGCCACTCTTCAGACCAGGCAGGATGCCGGAAGAAGAACTTCACCGATGAATCATGCCCTTTTCCCCAAAGCATCCCCTAAGGAATTCACACCCCCGGCCTACGGCAAGAAACTGGTTAAAATCCAGGACACTTCTGCACAGCTATCTGCAGAAAGTGCGGATCCTTCAAAAATACAGGTGGGCATGGAGGTGGAACATCCGCGGTTCGGGCGCGGAAAGGTGATCAACAAAGAAGGAACACCCCCGAATATCAAGGCTACGGTTTTTTTCAAAGATCATGGGCAAAAACAGTTATTGCTGAAATTTGCGAAATTGAATATTGTAAAATAATATCACTCTTCAAAATCTTTCCCTTTTTCCTTGATATCTTGTTAACTCCATAAATTTCAGTTAGCTTTGCAAAAATGAAAAATATAATGGATTACGATTACAATACAAGCAGGAACAGGTTGTATCTTCCCGAATACGGCCGGAATGTACAAAAAATGGTGAATCATATCTGCACCATCGAAGACCGGGAAGAACGCAACAAGGCCGCCAGGACCATTATCGGCATCATGGGGAACCTGAACCCACATCTTCGTGAGCAGGGCGATTTTAAGCATAAGCTGTGGGATCACCTGTATATCATCTCCGACTTCCGGATCGATGTCGATTCTCCCTACGAAACGCCAGAACCTGAACAACTCAAGCAGAAACCCAGCCCCATCCCTTATAACCAGAACCGGATCAAGTATAAACACTACGGCCATTCCCTGGAAATGATGATCAAAAAAGCCCTGGAGATGGAAGAAGGCGAAGAAAAAGAACAACTTATTGCTGTCCTGGCCAACCACATGAAAAAGTCATACCTGACATGGAACCGTGAAGCTGTGGATGACCAGCAGATCTTCAGTGACCTGAAAGAACTCACCGGCGGCAGGATTGAAAATACCGATGATGGCATAAAGTTACTGGAGACCAAGGAAATATTGAACAAGAACAGGAAGAAAAGACCTCAGAAAAAATCCAAATAACCCGCTTCGGCTTTTTATGAGCAGTTTCCGTATTGAAGGCGGCCGTCGCCTGAAAGGCGAAATCATTCCGCAGGGAGCAAAAAACGAGGCTCTTCAGGTTTTATGTGCCTGTCTCCTTACCCCGGAGACCATTACCATCAGCAACATCCCTGACATCAGTGATATCAATAACCTGATTGAACTCCTCGGGGATATTGGTGTCAATATTTCAAAGCTTTCAGAAAACAGTTATTCTTTCAAAGCCGCCAACATCGATATCTCTTATCTCCAAAGCGATGAGTTCAGGGAGAAAAGCGCGGCTCTCAGAGGTTCGGTGTTGATCGTCGGTCCTCTTCTGGGGAGGTTTGGTGAAGCCTTTATACCCAAACCCGGCGGGGACAAGATCGGCCGGCGCAGGCTCGATACCCACTTTATTGGTCTGCAGAATCTGGGTGCTAAATTCACTTTCGACAAACGCAGATACCAATACCACGTGAATGCCAAATCGCTAAAGGGCACTTACATGCTGCTCGATGAAGCATCCGTGACCGGTACCGCCAACATCATCATGGCTGCCGTTTTGGCCGAAGGGATCACCACAATATACAATGCCGCCTGCGAACCTTACGTGCAGCAGCTGTGTCTTATGCTGAACCGCATGGGCGCGAAAATTTCCGGTATAGGCTCAAACCTACTGACCATCGAAGGGGTCACCTCACTGAAAGGTACAGAGCACCGGATCCTTCCCGATATGATTGAGGTAGGAAGCTTCATCGGACTGGCAGCCATGACCGGGTCGGAGATCACTATGCGGAATGTCGGTTACCGATCACCTGGGCATTATCCCCGAATCATTCCGGCGCCTGGGTATAAATATAGAGGTCAAAGGTGACAATATCCGTATTCCCGCCCAGGAACATTATGAGATCGAAACCTTCATCGACGGGGCTATCATGACCATCGCCGATGCACCCTGGCCTGGCCTCACCCCCGACCTGCTCAGCGTGATACTCGTGGTCGCCACACAGGCTAAAGGCAGTGTGCTGATCCATCAGAAAATGTTCGAAAGCCGCCTTTTCTTTGTCGATAAACTCATTGACATGGGCGCACAGATCATTTTGTGCGATCCGCACCGGGCAACGGTCATCGGTCAGGATAAGAAGATCAGACTCCGCGCCACCAATATGACCTCACCCGATATCCGCGCAGGTGTCGCCCTGCTGATCGCTGCCATGTCGGCCGACGGGATAAGTACCATTCATAATATTGAACAGATCGACCGCGGCTACCAGAATATCGATCAAAGACTGAACAGCATCGGTGCTTTAATAGAACGATTACCATGAACGATTAAAAAATTTTTTTGTTTATATTTGCAGAAAGTTACATATCTAGATAAACTTAATTGTTAGAATAATGAAAAAAAAGATTGTCATCGTGTTCCTGTCCGGCATGATTGGTTTTACAGCCTGTTCGGGAAAAAGAAACGGAGATTCATCCAAAGCGTCAAACACATCTGAGGTTACAACAGCCAAAAAAGAGGCCGTGGTCGGCCTGAATGTTGGCAACCGTGCACCTGAACTGGAATATCCTTCACCCTCCGGAAAAATCATCAAGCTATCCTCGCTCCGGGGAAAAGTTGTCCTTATCGATTTCTGGGCATCATGGTGCCCGCCTTGCCGGCGTGAGAATCCAAACCTGGTGCAGACATACAATACGTTTAAAGACAAGCAATTTAAAAACGGGAACGGATTTACCGTTTACAGCGTATCACTGGATGCCGACAAAAATAACTGGGTATCTGCCATTCAAAGTGATCATCTCGACTGGCCCAATCACGTTAGCGACCTCAAGTACTGGAATTCGGTACCGGCAGCTATGTACCAGGTAACAGGCATCCCGTCGAATTTCCTGATTGACGGAGACGGCATTATTGTAGCCAGGAATCTGAGAGGACCGGTTCTGGGCGCAACCCTGAATGCTATGACCAACTGATTTCGGTAACATTTAACGATTAGAGTCTGCCGCTGTAAATTGTTTCGGTGCAGGCTGTAAACGCAAATGATTTATTGCGTTTAAGTAAATGTGTAAATGGAATGTAAATGAGGCTGTCTGAAAAGACCTTTCTTAAAATAATTGAAGTTACAAATTATTTACGGCAGCCACATTTATATTCCATTTAAGTATTTACATCTGCACATTAATCCCGCCAGGTCCATTTTTCTTTTTCAGGCATACCTGTTTCCTGCCATCCATGACGAAAATTCCCCTACCCCGCCTGAAACCATGCCAAATTGTCTTCTGTTCGAATATTGGCAAAAAATTTGAGGAAGACCAGTCATCTCATTGTAAACAAATCAGAAGAAATATGGCAAAAAAACCATCCGGGAATGTCACTAAAATGAGTGAAAAGACGATTGAAAAAGGAGCCAAAGATCCTAAAGTTGCACAGAAAGAGGAACACGTGGAAAAAGAAGAACAGCAGGTAAAGGCCTCTGGCGCAGAAAAAGCGTCAGAAGAACCTACAAAGGACGATTTCGAACAGAGAGTTTCAGAATTACAGGATAAATACCTTCGGCTGTCGGCAGAGTTTGACAATTACAGGAAAAGGACGCTGAGGGAAAAAACCGAACTGCTGAAATCGGCCAGTGAAGATGTACTGATCAAGATCCTGCCCGTCATGGATGATTTTGAAAGAGCGATAGGCTCAATGGAAGCTGCCACTGACATCGACGCCATCCGTGCCGGCATTTATCTGATTTATAATAAATTCAGGGATTTTCTTACCCAGCAGGGTATACGTGAAATGGATTCACTGAATGATGAATTTGATACAGACAGGCACGAGGCAATTACAAAAATACCTGTACAGGAAGAAGATAAGAAGGGGAAAGTGGTGGATGTGATTGAGAAAGGATATATGCTGAATGAAAAAGTTGTCAGGTATGCAAAAGTTATCATAGGGGAATAAAAAATCAATGACAAAAAGAGATTATTACGAAGTATTGGAAATTTCCAGGGGAGCCACGCAGGAAGAGATCAAGAAGGCGTATAGAAAGATGGCCCTGAAATTTCATCCGGACAAAAATCCGGATGATCATACGGCAGAAGATAAATTCAAGGAAGCTGCCGAGGCCTATGAGATACTGTCCGATCCTCAGAAACGGTCACGTTATGACCAGTTTGGCCATGCTGCATTCCAGGGTGGAGGAGGAAACGGATTCCATGCCGGCGGCATGAGTATGGAAGATATTTTCGAGAGCTTCGGGGATATTTTCGGTGATTTCGGGTTTGGCGGGTTTGGCAGAAGCGGCCGCAGAACGGGTCAGAGAGTAAACCGGGGTTCTGATTTACGTATTAAAGTTAAACTGAACCTGCAGGAAGTTGCCAATGGTGCTGAGAAGAAGGTAAAGGTTAAAAAGTACATCGCCTGTGATGACCTGTAAAGGCACCGGGGCCAAAGACGGCACCGCTTATGAAACCTGTTCAACCTGCCGTGGCTCAGGCCATGTAACCAGGGTAACGAATACCTTTCTCGGACAGATGCAGACTACCTCAGTCTGTCCCCAGTGTGGCGGGGAAGGCAAGATCATTTCACAGAAGTGCAACACCTGTTACGGCGAAGGAATCTTACCTTCGGAAGAAACCATCTCCTTCAACATCCCGGCCGGAGTAGCGGAAGGGATGCAGTTGAAAGTCTCCGGGAAAGGAAATGCAGCCCGTCGGGGAGGTATCAACGGGGATCTCCTGGTTGTGATCACTGAAGAAAAACATCCTGAACTTATCAGGGACGGAAATGATCTTTTGTTTAACCTTTACCTGAGCATGCCCGATGCCATTCTTGGCACTACAGTGGAAATACCTACCATCAACAGTAAAGTCAAGATCCGCATCGACCAGGGTACACAGCCCGGTAAAATTTTAAGACTTAAAGGAAAAGGCATTCCTGACGTCAATGGGTACGGAAAGGGAGATCTTCTGGTATCCATAAACGTGTGGATTCCGAAAGAAGTTAGTAAAGATGAGATAAAGGTCTTTGAAAAACTCAGAGAATCACCTAATTTTATTCCCAATCCGGATAAGAATGAAAAGAGTTTCTTTGAACGGATGAAAAACTTCTTTGAATAACATCAACCTATATGGAATTTCTGAAGGCGAGCCGTATCGTAAAACAATTTTCCAATCATCTGGCCCTTGACAAGGTCTCCATCAGTGTGCCGGAAAATTCAATTTTTGGATTGCTGGGCCCCAATGGTGCAGGTAAAACCACCCTGATCAGAATTATCAACCAGATCACTGCCCCCGACAGTGGCGAAATTTCCCTTCAGGGTCGTCCGCTCAAAGCCGATGATGTCGTCAATATCGGTTATCTCCCTGAAGAAAGAGGCTTATACAAGAAAATGAAAGTCGGCGAGCAGGCATTGTACCTGGCCCGGCTCAAGGGTTTGTCGAGAATCGACGCCTTGCGGCAGCTGAAGTACTGGTTCGAAAAATTCGAGATTACCGACTGGTGGAATAAAAAGGTGGAGGAATTGTCGAAAGGCATGCAGCAAAAAGTCCAGTTCATCACCACCGTAGTGCATGAACCCAAACTTCTGATCTTCGATGAACCGTTCAGTGGCTTCGACCCGATCAATGCCAACCTCCTCAAGAATGAGATCCTGAATATGAAAGAAAAAGGAGCCACCATCATCTTTTCAACCCATAACATGGCATCGGTGGAGGAACTCTGCGACCATATTTCCCTGATCAACAAGTCGAAGGTAATTCTGGAGGGACAAATCGATGAACTGCGCAAAACCTTCAGGACCAATACCTACGAAGTGTCGTACACCGGTGATCCACAGAAAATGAAATCCGGCATTCCCGATGCCTTCGAGATCATCAGTGAACGAACGAATCATGATCTACAACTTCGCCCGCATAAAATCCAGAGACGGTCCCCGACAACAATAAACTGATCAGCAATCTCCTTCCGCATATTGAAATTCAGTCATTTAACGAAGTCATCCCAAGTATGAATGATATCTTTATCAAGGTTGTCGGGGAAACCAATTCCAAAGAATCCGCCGTATGAACAAAATCTTCCTCATCATCCAGCGCGAATATCTCGCCAGGGTCCGGAAACGCTCATTCATCGTGATGTCCATCTTAGGGCCCATTCTTTTTGCCGCCTTCCTTATCGTCCCCACTTATCTGGCCACCATGCAGGATAAGGAAATAAAAAACATTGCAGTTGTCGACAGTTCAACGATATTTCTCAACAACCTTCCTGAATCCGATTACATCAAGTTTACCTATGTTCCCGGCACCGAACTCGAGACTCTTAAAAGCAACATCTCCAATAACGGTTATTCTGCCATTCTTTTTATTCCCGGTAACATACTGGCTTCCAATACGAGTATGCTCTACTCCGACAAGCAACCAAGCATGTCAACCCGCATGTTTATCTCCAATGCCCTCGACAAGGAGCTGGAAAAAGAAAAATTAAAGGCACACCATATTGAGAACCTGGACAACATTATGAAGTCAGTGGCCACCAAGGTCAACCTGCGCGATATCACCCTCACAGAAGAAGGTGGCGAAAAAGAAAGCCATGCAGGCCTTGCCATGGGTATCGGTTATGTCGGCGGTATGCTTATCTATTTCTTTATCTTCCTCTTCGGCGCTATGGTTATGCGAGGAGTCATCGAGGAGAAAACCAGCAGGATCGTTGAGGTGATCATATCGTCGGTCCGTCCTTTTCAGCTGATGATGGGCAAGATCATTGGTGTGGGTCTGGTAGGGCTGACGCAGTTCCTGCTGTGGGTAATCCTTACCCTGGGTCTCGTAACCGGGGTGCAGAAAGCCTTTTTCCCTAAACTGACCCAGACGCCTACCGAAAAGGTCCTCAGTCAGCAGAGCCAGGACATTATGTCGTCACAGGATAACAGCCCCAAGGCCGTGGAACCTTTCCAGACCGACGAAGGCAACAGTCCCCAGATCCTCAGGGATATTTACAATTCTCTTGGCTCGGTGAATTTCGGGCTGATCCTCGGCATGTTCATTTTCTATTTCATCGGCGGGTTCATGCTTTACGGCTCGCTTTTTGCCATGGTTGGTTCGGCTGTGGACAGTGAAACCGATACCCAACAGTTCATGTTGCCTATTACGGTACCGCTTATTATCGCCATATTCGTCATGATAAACGCCATTGAGAACCCGGCCGGGCCCCTTGCTTTCTGGTTCAGCCTCATCCCTCTGACATCCCCGATCGTGATGATGGTACGCATACCCTTTAATCCGCCCGCATGGGAAATCCTGACTTCCGCAGGGATCCTCATCCTTACCTTCCTTGGTACCACATGGATGGCAGGAAAGATCTACCGCACAGGAATTCTCATGTATGGTAAAAAAGTGACCTACTCTGAGCTTCTGAAATGGCTGTTCTATAAAAACTGAGCTATCAGGAAACTGGGGAATTAGGTCCTTCCGGACATACACCACCTGGTGTTTTCATGTATTGATGGAAATTTCAGGTGATGGCCGTTCACGATTATTCATTCATCAACCGATCTTCATTATGAAAATCGCCATTCTCGATTTCGGAACCAATACCTTCAACCTGCTGATTGCAGAAACAGGGGAAAACAGTGGGCTGAAGATCATCCATTCATCGAAAGAACCGGTAAAGCTGGGACATGGAGGTATAAACGACGGGGTGATTACCCCGGAGGCTTTCAAACGAGGTATGACCGCCCTCGAAAACCAGTTTATCAAAATAAAAGAACTCGGGGCAGAGAAAGTATATGCATATGCTACTTCAGCCATCAGGGATGCTAAAAACGGTAAAGACTTTATGCGGGAGGTCGATGAACGTTACAGTCTGTATGTCAACATCATCCCCGGTGAACGGGAGGCTGAACTGATCTATAAGGGTGTCAGGCAGTCCTTCAGCTTCTACCGAAAGGAAAGTCCTGATTCTCGATATTGGCGGCGGAAGCAACGAATTCATCATCGCCGACCATTCCAAAATATACTGGAAGTACAGTTTTAATCTCGGAATGGCCAGGCTTCTTGAGAAATTTAATCCTTCCAACCCGATCACGACGGAAGAGATCATCTGTATTGAAGATTACCTTAACGATCAGCTTGAACCTCTCTTCCTGGCAATAAAGGAACACCATCCGGAAGACCTTGTCGGAGCATCGGGTGCCTTCGAGACGTTCTCCGCCCTGTTGTCTGAACGGAACCCGGAAGGATATGCTCTGAACAGCAATCATGCCAGGGAGATCCGGCTTGGCGATTATTCGGAAATCCATGAAATTCTTCTCTGTTCAACCATGGATGAGCGGATGAATATGAAAGGTATGGAGCCAGTGAGAGTGGATATGATTGTGCTGGCCACAATTTTTGTTAATTTTACGATTCAGAAATGCGGTATCCGCACCATCATTCAATCTGACTACGCCCTGAAAGAAGGAATTGTTGCGGAGATACTGAATATTTAAAACATTCCGGAAATGGCAAAGATCCTTGTTATTGATGACGAAAAAGGGATAAGAAGTACGTTACAGGAGATCCTCGAATATGAAAAGCATGAGGTGGAACTCGCCTCCAGCGGTCCTGAAGGTATTGAAAAATTTTCTGCCGATAATTTTGATATCGTTCTCTGCGATATAAAAATGCCCGAGATGGATGGCATGGAGGTACTCGACAAGATCCTGGAAAAACCTTCCGACGCGCAGATCATCATGATCTCCGGTCACGGAAACATCGACACGGCCGTGCAGGCCATCAAGAAAGGAGCCTACGACTTCATTGAAAAACCCCTCGATCTCAACCGGCTGCTGATCACCATCCGGAATGCCGTGGACAAGACCGATCTGATCACCGAGACCCGTGTCCTGAAGAAAAAAGTGAACCGTTCATTCGATATGGTCGGGAATTCAACGGCCATGGTCAGGGTGAAAGAGATGATCGACAGGGTTGCCCCTACCGATGCCCGGGTACTGATCACCGGCGATAACGGCACAGGCAAGGAACTTGTGGCAAGGGCGCTTCATGAAAAATCTGAACGGGCAGGCAACCCGTTCATTGAGGTAAACTGCGCGGCTATTCCTTCCGAACTTATCGAAAGCGAGCTTTTTGGTCACGAGAAAGGCGCCTTCACATCGGCTATCAAACAGCGTAAAGGTAAGTTTGAGCAGGCCGACGGCGGAACTCTCTTTCTGGATGAGATCGGTGATATGAGTCTTTCCGCCCAGGCCAAAGTTCTGAGGGCCTTGCAGGAAAACAAGATCACACGGGTGGGTAGCGACAAGGACATCAACGTAAATGTCAGGATCATCGCAGCAACCAATAAAAACATGAAGGCTGAGATCGAAAAGAATACTTTCCGTGAGGACCTTTACCACCGTCTGAGCGTCATCCTCATCCACGTACCATCCCTGAACGAGCGCAGGGAAGACATCCCCGAACTGGCCGATTATTTCAACGAGATCATATGCGGGGAATACGGTACGCCGGTGAAGACCATCCGGCCCGATGCCATCCAAGAGCTTCAGAAGATCAACTGGACCGGTAATATCCGGGAGTTCAGGAACGTCCTGGAACGGCTGATCATCCTCTGCGACAAGGGGATCACCGGCGAAGATGTCAAACTGTTCGCGCAGCCGATCAGCAGGTAGAAAAGGTCGCTAGAAATACCCTAATGCTTCCTGCCATAATAATTATCACTTGACGCCACACCTGTTTTGATAAAAATATGAAAAATGCCAACACCAAATATTCATTCTGCAAGCTGAATTCACTTAAAAGATTTCCCTGTCGTTAATCCAGGTACGGCCATCTTTGATAAAATGTACATTCTGCTCTGTTTTCCTGATCATCAGGTCATCAATACGGAATTCCCCTTTAGTGAGGACTTTATTGTCATATCGAAATCTCATAATGGTACCAGGGTACTTTACCTTAAATGCTTCTTCAAACAATACCTTTGATCCGTCCCTGGTCACTACCCTTCTCTGTAAATCCATATTATAGTAAAAGTAATTAGTCTGTCCCGGAAGAGCGAGGGTTACAGTTATACGTGTTCGTGGATACAGGTCCTTATCACCGTCGAGGAACCAAAAAGACACAGTATATCTACCGGAATCAGGAATAGTTGCCTCGTAAAACCATGTTTTCTTCGTTATATCGTTGGAATAAAACCCTCCCTGATTTTCATCAAAGTCCTCGTAAATCACTGAAGCCTCTTTGTCGGGTGAAATACTTCCCGGAATGAGTGACCTGAGATATTGCTGATGTTCTCTGAGTAAAGCAGGGAGTGAATCGGGGTAAAAACGATAAAACGAAAGTGTTTTATTTTCTGTAATGAATTCGGCATGGTCAATCAGGCGTTTCTCATTGTAAGTGATCTTTGTGTTTTTTTTGTACATAAATAAGAAGGGCTTTGACGAAGTCAGGTCTTTCAACACAGGATAGCTCTTGTAAGGCTCAAAATACAGATCGATGTTTTTAAGCGTCTGGCTTATGGAGGTACGGCTCAGCATCACGGCATTTAAAGGCAGGCCCGTTTTAAGTGAGGACACATAAGCGTCGGTCTGAGCAGGTGAATTTCCGCCAACCCAGTAATTTTCCGATCCCACGTTGAAGTATGGGAAAGGCATTATCGCCTGAAACTGATGCCAGTCATATTCCTTCACCCATTGATCTTCCGGAAGTATGTTTTGACGGTCGTTAAGGGTCGGGATCTTATTGTTCAGCATTCTGGGATAGGGGGCAATATTTTTCCAGGCATCAAAAATAACCATGATCACGGCCAGGCCGAAGACAACCTCTTTCCACCAGACTTTATGCCTGGTCAGCCACTTCCAAAGCAGGTAGAAGGTCGCGAAATTCAACATATAAAAAAAAGGAAACACAAACCGGCCAATGGCTCGAAATTGCCGGAAAGGGCCGGTGTAATTGAGCCATTTCTCCAAACCCAGGGTAAAGGGAATGCCGAGTGATATAAGAAATGAAACCACCGACGCCCAGAATAATATGTTCAACGCCCGGTTATCATCAATAATAAACGCTTCCCTGAATTTTCCTTTAAAAGCAATAAAATAAAGCATCCTCCCGATAATAAAGAGGAAGCTCAATGTTGCAATAGCTCCAACGTACGCAACGGTCCTCCAGCTTCCCGAAATTTTGATAAAAGGAAAATAAGGATGCATGAGCGGAAGAAATACGCTTTCAACTCGTGTTGTACTTTGAATGAATCCCCAGGGGTAAGCTGTACGGTCCATATTGACATCGTGCATACTTGAAAACCATGTGAAAACAACCAGCGGTATAATCAGTTGAACAGTAAAATGGATCAGTATTGCCCAGGTCCCCCCGAATTTCTTTCTCTCTGTTAAAAAAACATAAATCCAGAAACAGCCCAGCAGGATCCCGATCAATACATAGAAATACAAATGCTTCCAGCACATGAAGAAAAGATAGGCACCGATAATAACCGAAAGAAGATATCGCGGTTTGCGGTAAAATATCATGATCAGCCAGATGGCCGCAGGAAAAGCGTAGGCATACGCAAGATTATAATGGCCGCTGAGCCTGTCCCACTGCGGGGTCAGAAAGGTTATAATAACCGCAAAAAGTACAGAGAAGGTTGCGGTCACACCTAATTCTGTAAATATGAGGAATATAAATAATGCACACAGTACAAAAGAAAACAGAATGAGCATGTTCGAAATTCCCAAAGCGTAATCACTTAAATCAAGACCGGCATTTTTCAGTGATTTCAGGACGTTCGTTAAAAAAACCTGGTTGCCTGTAAAAAACACCGACTCCCCGTAAGGATAGTTCATGGCATTGGTTTGCCAGTAAGATGTATCATAATCCAGGTGGTAGAGGGTGCCGAAGGTACTCTTTATCCCATCACCACCGGAAGCAAAGGATATGGTATTTGGCTGAGAAATTATATCATGAAAGAGAATAAAGATCACCAAAGCCGCGATGATGACTGTGATGATTGATCCTGTAGTACGTTTACTCATGCAATCAGTTCTATTAAATTTAACAGTTATACAGGGACTAACCCTACACACAAACAGGTTTCAAGATAAGGAAAAATAGGTTTTGAAAGAGCGGCCGTTTTCTGTTAACAACGGTCCTGGATAAAATAATGCGGCCGGCGCTTTGTTTCATGAAATATTCGTCCAAGGTATTCACCAATAATACCGATACTTAATAATTGGAACCCCCCTAAAAGCAGAATGGTAATCATCAATGAGGTCCACCCCGGCAATGTCCTCCCGGCATAAAACATAACGATGGCATAAATCCCATAAACTAAGGCGAATATTATGGCAATCATTCCCATAATAAAGCTGATTCGCAAAGGTTTTGAAGAGAAAGAGGTGATCCCGTCCACACCAAAACGAACCATCTTTCGTAATGTATATTTTGATTTTCCTGAAAACCGTTCCGGAGCTTCATAAGAAATAACCGATTGGGAAAAGCCGATCCAGCTCACCAGTCCGCGGGTAAAACGATTCTGCTCATCGATGTGGAGAAACGCCTCTACAGCCTTACGCGACATCAGCCTGAAGTCGGATGAATTGGGTTCTATCCTCACATCTGAAAGCAGATTCAGCATGCGATAAAAATTACGCGAAGAAAATCTTTTAAACCAGTCAGAATCAGCTGTCGATTTCCGGCGGGTATTTACAATATCATAACCTTTACGATACTCCTCAATTAGTTGCGGTATAACTTCCGGAGGATGCTGGCCGTCCGCATCCATCATGATCATAATATCACCTTTTGCTTCATTCAATCCGGCGAGTAAAGCAGACTGCTGACCGAAATTACGGGAAAAACGCACCCCCCTGACCATTTGATCCTGTTCACTCAGCTTTTTGACCTCACCGAAGGTGCCATCAAAGCTTCCGTCATCAACAAAAATAATTTCCAAATTATCCCGGTATTCTTCAAGCACCTCATGCAAGGATTTATAGATTTGCACGATATTCCCTTCCTCATTGAAGGCCGGTAGTACAATGCTGATTTTCATAAATACAGATAATTGAAGTATGGATTCAAGAAGTTAAAAGTACAAAAAATTGCCAGAGTAAAGGAGTAAGCCCATAAACAAGGTAAAATAGCCTGACTTTCGCTATAATGCAAAGATGTCAATATTTTTATAACTGCCCATCTTGTTTCTGGTGAAAGGTTTAATGCCGGCTTTCTCCTGAGTTTCTTTTCTGAAGGTAAGGAGATATTTAGCTCCTTGTGCAATTTTCTGTTGAATACGTATACTGTCACCCTGTATTCCATAATTAGTCCAACCTTTCTGATCCATAAGGTAAAGTGTGATATTTATACTCTGATCAGATAGACTCAGAACCTTATCATCTTTTTGGATGCCCAAGGATCTTAAATAAGGTTCAATCTCCATAAATGGTTTGTAATATTTAACAAACATTTCATCCTGCCAGCCTTTCGGATCGTATCGCTTCTCAAGCATCTCTTTTGCAAAACTGACATTATAGACAAGAAAGACGACTAGCAAAATCTTAAACCATATCGATGAAAATACCTGGTTGTATCGTTCTTTAATCATCTTGAAAAAAGCAAGTACAACCACCGGTATCAGTATAAAAAGGTTTATTGTGTAGTAGTCATGATTTCTCAAGGGTTGAAAAAACAGGATCAGGTAAAAGATAAAACCAATCCAAAGTATGAACGGTAGAAGAAAATAAATACGGTTATTTCTTTTTTTCAAAAAAAACAGGGATAAAAACATAATTACAAAAAGTATCTGGGTATCTCTTCTGAAATAATCCATCCTGATATGATAATTTACATGGTCCAAAACATCAATAATCTGTGCTTTGGTCAATTCCCATATGGGCATGATACCTATCAGAAAAATACCGGAATTATGCTTTTCATTGTATGCGTTGGCGTATGAATACCATACAAACTGGATAAGTAGTACGCTGACAAACAGAACTATGATTTTAAACTTTGATTGTATGAATACCTTTCTGTCGGACCGCAACTTCACATTGATAAGTTCAAGCCCGAATAAACCGGTTATAGCAATAAAACTAATTAAAGAAGTGATCTTCAACAAACCGGCAAAAATATAAAAGATACAGAAAATGAAAAGGTATTTTTCATATCCCGTCTGGTAATACCTGAAGAAAAAGAACAAACCGATCAATGCCAGAGAGAAGGCCGGCATATCCATTAAAAAATTATTACCATAGTACACGAGTGTTGGCGAAGTGAACATTAACAAGGCTCCCACTAATGCAATGACAGAATCCTTTAACACATATTCGAAAGTCTTAAAGAGAGCCAGTAATCCGAGAAAATACATCAGTACGACAATTAACCGGTAAAGGTACTCATGATGGCCGCATACTTTCCATAGATTTCCCACAATGAAATAAATGACAGGAAATTCACTCATGGTTTTTCCACTTCCGTCATGTCCAAGATAGTGTACAGAAGGTTCAAAAAACGGGTTGTCGCCTTCGTAATAATTCATGGCCATGGAAAGACAATCACACTGCCGCCACTGGTGAATGCTCTGCGTGGGTTTTAACAATATGTCATTATAATCATAAAATAAGGCAATAACAATAAAGAAAAATAAAAATATCACAAAAGAATATCCTGGAAAATACATGGCTCTCCTCGGATATCGCTTTAATAAGGCTTTTAAGTGATCTATTTTATGCAAATTCACAGAAAGATCCCATTATATTAATATAGAACATCAAGATGCCATTGGATTTGGAAAAACAAAATTATCATTTTTAATGACTATTTTTAATCATGAATAAAAAATTAGGTTTATTATGTGATCCGGTGAATATGGAAATGACGTATTGACTAATATAATATCAGGACGCGATGTATTAAATTAGTAATCAATGGTTAACAGAGCTTTCATAAATTTTCATCCGGGACACTCAGCCTTATGAAAAAAAGTGCATGGTTTATGTTTAATTAAATTCCCCGGACAAACATAATTGTGTTAATTTTGCCAGCGATTAACCCTATTGAACCGAAATCCATGAGCAATCCTTTAACAAGCATAGTCATTCCTGCTTTCAACGAAGAAGGCGCCATCCGTGACACCCTGGAAAAGATGATCAAAGCCGGGATGCATGAAAAATACGAGATCCTGTTCATCGATGACGGTTCCACCGATAAGACCTTTGATATCATAAAAGAATTCCCGGTAAAGGTTTACCGGCATAATCTCAACAAAGGATACGGCGCTGCCCTTAAAACCGGTATCCGCAAGGCCAAAGGCGAAAAGATCATTATCATGGACAGTGACGGTCAGCACGACCCGTCCTACATCGGGACCATCGATCTCCTGCTCGATGAAAACGAGATGGTTATTGGTGAACGTACCAAAGGTTCACACCATGTAGCCAACAGGACGCTCGGCAAAAGACTGATCCGCAAGGTGGGCGAATACCTCGTTGAACAAAAGCTTCCCGATTTCAATTCAGGCCTGCGCGGTTTCCGGAGGGAATATATTTACCATATGCTTCACATGATGCCCAACGGCTTTTCATTCTCCACCACCTCTACCCTGGCTTTCATAAAGGAAGGCCTCGACATTGCCACCTTCCCTATCGAAGTCACCGAACGTCTGGGCCGAAAAAGCAATGTGAAATTTTTCAAAGACGGTACCAAGACCATTCTGCTGCTGTTTCGGATCATCATGCTTTTTAATCCTTTGAAAATATTCTTCCCGGCAAGTATTGGAATTTTTCTCTTCGGCATAGCTTTCGGTACTTTCGGCTATTACCGATTCGGACGGTTTGCCAACAGTGCCGTCATCCTGGTCATTCTTGGTATGTTCCTCTTCTTCATAGGTTTGCTGGCCGACCAGATCTCCATCATGAACCGCCGAAAAAGCTGATTTACATGGCAAAAAGAACCTGGACCGACCGAGATGTTGAAGCCCATTGGGACCGTGTGGCCGATATTTATGTGGAGGAAAACAACCGCGTGAAGAATGCCCACGACCAGCGGTTCAGGGAAACCGTCCGTCATCTGAATCTTGAAGACGGCATGAAGGTGCTGAACATCACCAGTCGTGACGGTGAGGCCGACGATTACGTTAAAGCAGGCGCCAGGCATGTTAGTGTATCAATGCTGAAATATCATCCAGACTCATGGATGTGGCAAAATATCTGCGTCCGGCCATTAACCAGGTCAAGATCAGCACCTATTCCGATCTGCCTTTCGGTGATGAAAGTTTTGATCGCATCATCAGCCTGGAGACTCTTGAACATGCTGCCGAACCGCAGCTCTTCCTGCGTGAACTGCACCGGGTGGCTAAGAATGGGGCAAGGATGGTGCTCAGCTGCCCGCCGGCCACATCTGAACTGCCGTACCGGGTGTTCACCTTTTTATTCGGCGGCCATGGCGAAGGGCCTCACCGCTTTCCACCCTCCCGCAGAGTAAAAAAATGGCTTAAGCGAAAACGGTTGGAAACTGTTGGTGCACAAAGGTACCGTCCTCTATACCAGTCGGCCCGCCCTGGCTGCAGGACCTGGGTGAAAAGATACTGGAGAAGACGCAAAAAACATGGATTTCAGAACTCGGAATACGACAATTTTATGTCTGTGAGAAAGCATAACAGGGAACTTGCTGAGCATCATGCGCTCCGAACTATGCAACCGTTGCGGTTCCTGTGTTGGATTATCCGGCGGTAAGATTTCTTTTGGCGACCGTGAGGGGAAATACCTCCCTTATTTCAAGGAAGAACTCACCGGTGAGGAACACGAACGTCTCCTGAATGCCTGTTCAGGTAAATATTTTTCCTTCCCTGAATACAACCGGTATTTTTACAGTGATGCCTCCACATCATCACACATACCTGGGATCGTATGAATCGCTGCGCACGGGCTATTGCACTAACGAAGACATCCGGAGAAATTCGGCCAGCGGCGGTCTCATATCCGCCGTCCTGATCTACCTGCTCGAAAAGAAAAAGATCGACGGGGCCATCGTTACCAGGATGTCACATGAAAAGCCCTGGCTGACAGAGCCGTTCATTGCCACAACCAGGGAAGACATCCTCGAGGCAGCCCAAAGTAAATACATCATCACCTCGGTGAATGAGATACTGGCCGTCAGCAGAAACTTCAAAGGACGGCTTGCCTATACCGGTCTGCCGGGCCAGGTGCAATCGGTGCGAAAACTTCAGAAAGCCGGTGATCCTTCAGTAGCCAACATCGACTACATCCTTGGCCCGTTTTACGGAAACACACTATACTTTTCATCGGTGAAAAGTTTTTTGAGGAGTTACGGTGAAAAAGACTATCATAACATCAGCAAACTATGGTTCCGGCATGGTGAATGGCCCGGTAATATGAGGGTGGAAATGAAGTCGGGACACACTTTTGAATTGAAAAAATTCCATGCCAATTACCTCATACCGTTTCACATCGTCAGAAACAGCCTGTATTGCACCGATCTGAGCAACGAGTTCACCGACATCTCGGGCGGCGATGCATGGGCTCCTCACTATGAGCAGCGTGGAAAGGGTTTTTCGATGGTTATTGGCCGGACAAAAAAAGGCGAGGCACTTCTGAAGGAGATGATGGCTGAAGGATGGCTGAACATCGAAGATATTACCGAAGAGGAAGCCATCACAATGCATTCGCATGGGTACGATTTTAAAAAGCGGGGCAGTTTTATCCGTATCCGGTTCAGGAAATGGACTGGAAAGGCCGTGCCCGACTATGGTTACCGGCTGAAGGGCTTCCCGATGAGCCGTTACATCATGGAATCAGCCATCAGCTTCCTCCTCCTCCTGCTGGGAACCCGGCCGGCACGATGGTTTGTTGAACAGCTGTCACCAGCATTCGTTGGCCGGATCTTCGAAAAATCACGAACCGTCTGGAAACGTTCCACCCACTCTATTAAGCGTAAAAACCTGCAATGAAAAGACACGTCAGACGTATTCTGTTTATTCTGCTTCACAGCCTGGGTTTCGTTCTGCTCTTCCTGGTGGTAAGGAAACTTGACTGGCCCCATTTTTTCCAACTCATCAGAGCTTTCCCGTGGTGGACCTTCGGGCTGGGGCTAATTATGCTCATGATTGTATACCTGTTAAAATCATGGCGATGGTATATCATCAACAAGTCCTTTGGTATAATCATTCCTTTCGGAACAACCCTTACTTTCTTCCTCGTTTCGGGCTTTCTGAGTGCCATCACCCCAGGGCGCATCGGCGAGTTCTCCAAGATCTTCTTCGTCAGCCGGAAATATCCCGTTTCCTACTCACAGTCGACCTCTTCTGTATTTCTCGACAGGATCTGGGATGTGCTGGTATTGAGCCTGATGGGCGGCGCAGGCATCCTGTTTTTCTTTAGCCGGTTTGAGACGGGCATAACCACAATCATCGTCATCCTGCTGCTCTTTGCCGGCTCATTACTCATGGTGCTGGTTCCTTCGCTATTCTTCCGACCGGCTGTTTTTTTTACCGGAAAATGGCCCCGGCTGCAGAATGAACTGGTTGTGGTGGAAAAATTATGGAAGAAGAACCGGACCAGCTTTTTCATCCCGGCTTTTGTCCTCACAATCACGGCCTTCCTCGTCCTGGCTTCCATACCGGTTATCTTCACCATGGCTACAGGTTCATCACTGCCCTACCCGGCATCTGTGAGTGCTGTTGCCGTTTCAAACATGCTCTCATTTATCCCGGTAACCGTGGCCGGTTTCGGAACCCGTGAATATGTCTTTATTAAGGTTTGGCAGGTTTTAGGAGAAAGCGCAGAACTGGCGGTCACCATTTCCACCGTTTATTTCATAGCCACATACCTGGGATCCATCCTGATCGGCGGACTGATCTACCTTGCCAGGTTCAGGAAACATTTTTCAATGAAGGAAATAAGAAAGAATATTGACACTGATTAAAAAGGTTTGCCTTCTCTCTTCATATAAGTTACCCGGTCAACAACCGTGTTAAGTGCAGAATCGGGGCTTATATCATTCCGGCGTGAATAGTGGTTTATCTCTTTCATTAACTTCGGGTCGGAGGTTATTTCCTTCCTGACTGAATCCAATGCGCTTGCTTTCGGCATCTCTTTCAGGTCTTCCCAGTTATCACCGGTGTTATAATCATAATAAATTCCTTTCCTGGCCAGCTCAAAGTCGGGAATAGATAAAGATTTCCAAAAGCCAGGGGCATTATGCAACTTCAGGAAATTACCCCAGTACGCTTTTTTCGTCATGCCGATATAGTGGATAATCCCACGGTAATACTGCTGAGTCTGGTAATAACTGATGAAGACCAGAAAGGCAGACAATGTCAGTGTTATTACCCTGACGGCCATCCGCCTTTCCATGCTGGTTTGGATGAGCGCCGCTAATGGCAGGGCCATAATTCCATACATATCAATCAACCCCCTTGGCCCGTAACTGCCACCAAACCACCACGCCCACCATGAAGCCAGGACATAAATCATCACTACAACGTAAACCACCGTCATCCAAAACTGCTTCCGCCATCTCCGGTAAAGGGGAATCAATCCGAACATAGCGAAAAACATGACAGGAACATACAGAAACCAGCCTTTACGGTAACTGAATAATAAATCAATTATGTGTGGTGATCCAAAAAAGAAAGCACTACCGGTGTTCTGGTAAGCATTATAAAAAAGATGACCTGTGAGAGTATACCAATAAATAAATTGAGGTATCCACGGAATCAGAAAAGCAATAATCATGACGCCAATCTTCCATGCATTTTTCAAAAAGAACCGGATCCGTTCCCACAAATCCTTTAAACTGGAAATATCATAGAGAATCAGCAAAATTACAGCCAGTAAATTGGTAGGTCTGATCAACGTCATCAACCCCAGCAAAAAGCCTGTTAAAAGTGTATAACCTATTGAAGAACGCCGGTACCAATGTATAACTGACCACAGGAATGCTATGATAAGCACGAAATTATACCCATGCGACATGGCAGCTTCAAATGTAGCATAATAATAAAGGTTAGTGCCCACGGTAATGAGCAGCAGGGTAATGGCAGTTGTTACCGGTTTGAAATACCTGGAAAGAATACTTTTAAGCAGGAATAGCCCAATGATCATATAAAACAGGCTGCTGAATACCAGGAAAAACTGGTACACCGGACTGAAACCATCCTGTGCCTGGCCTATATGCGGGGCAATGGCATTTGCGATAAAGAAAAAAGGAGAATAAAGATAAGCCAGCCCCATGGAAGTCAGAATCACTTTGTTCCCGTTATCGGCTTTGACATACCAAAATTTATCATCGTTTACAAAACCGGGATTATCCAGAAAACCGAGGCTTACATCATCGTAAATGAAGGTAGCAGGAAGGTAACCGTAGTATGAAATAATGTCCCAGCGAATCACCCCGCTCATCCCTTTTCTATTCCACACTTTGTGTATGCCGTTGGTGATCGTAAATACCATGACCACTGAAACAATTACAATTACAGGCAAAAATTGAATTTTGAAGCGCCTTTTATGCAGATTTTCGGCCATATTTTTTGTTCGGATTAATCCATTATTTCATTGTTTGGTTACCGGAAATAATGGGCGCAGAAAACAGAATATTCAAAATTTTTAAAAACAAATATAACAAAATATAGAAGGTTGACATGATGAAATATGAAGGTTGTACGCATTGTTGCGTCAGTGATCAAACTGCTTCCTGCATAATCTTTCTGATATTTTTGCTGCATTTGAATTTCCCCCGGTAATTTCCTGATTAAATTTTTCATCCTCAGAACTGAAAATAAATAAACGGCTGCAGTTCAGCCGACCACGACTGGTAGATGATAAACACCACTGCTGCGGCAATGCCCACCTTGGCATAGATAGGGGTGCGTATAAACCAGTCGCGGTAACCGGCTTTTTTGCGCCCCGGCAGCCAGTGCACCAGGTAACCCAGGAACATGATAGCGAACACTTTGTAATAGGATGATAACACATCCGGGATCACCGCAAGGTCGAGGTGATGGCTGACCTGACTGATGAACTGGCCGGCGTGGAGCATAGAGTCGGAGCGAAACCATATCCGGGTGAAAGTGATGAAATTAAAGGTAAGAAAGACTTTCCAGAAATGGGCCAGCCAGTGGGTGCTGTTCTCATAGGGACTAATGCGCTTCCAGTATTTGTAAATGATGAGACCCATACCATTCATCCCGCCCCATATCACAAACTGCCAGCTGGCCCCGTGCCAGAGGCCACCGAGGAGCATGGTGATCATCAGGTTGACATTGGTACGAAGCTTACCCTTCCGGTTGCCCCCCAGCGGAATGTAGAGGTAATCCCGCAGCCACGATGAAAGTGACATGTGCCAGCGCTTCCAGAAATTCCCCACACTGTCAGCCTTGTAAGGAGAATTGAAGTTCTTGGGCAGCCTGAATCCCAACATCAGGGCTATGCCGATGGCAATATCGGTATACCCCGAAAAATCGCAGTAAACCTGTAATGAGTAGGCATAAAGAGCCATCAGGTTTTCAAAGCCCGTGTAACCGGTAGGATTACCGAAAACCCGGTCAATGAAGTTCACAGCCAGATAATCGCCAATAAATACTTTTTTGGTGAGACCGTTGAGGATCAGGAAAAGTGCATAGCCGAACTCTTCAACAGTAAGATGATAACGGCGGTAGAGCTGTGGAATGAATTCGGAAGCCCTGACGATAGGTCCGGCCACCAGTTGCGGAAAGAAGGAGACATAAAAGCCGAAGTCGATGGGATTCTTCACCGGCTCCAGTTTATCGCGGTAGATATCCACCGAATAAGAAATGGTCTGGAAGGTGAAGAAGGAGATCCCAACAGGAAGTCCGATGGCCGCGATATCGAAGTGAGATCCGGCAAGACTGTTGGACCAGTATGCCAGGAAATTAAATACCTGGAAATGAGTATGAAACAGGTCGTTGATGGTATTGGTGATGAAATACGAGTATTTGAAATAGGAAAGCAGCCCAAGGTTTACGACCACACTGCAGGTCACAAAAAATTTCTTCCAGAAGGGCTTCCTGCTGTTATAGATCCTGAATCCCAGGAAATAATCGGCAAACGTGGAAAAGATCAGCAAAAAGAAAAACAGACCGCTGGTTTTCCAGTAAAAGAAGAGACTGGCCAGGAACAGAAAGGCATTCCGCAGGGTTTTATGCGGATAAATGACTGAGTACACAGCGAGAACGACGGCAAAAAAAGCCCAGAAATACACCTGTGTAAACAGCAGGGGTTTCGCCGGGTCATACAGAAATATTTCTTTAAGGTCTATCAAGATACGATAGTTAGTCCGGGCCTGTTTTTAATGATCAACGGTTTTGGGCATAGGTGTATGTATGTTCCAGCCATTGATCGTAATCATAGATAAAGGCATTATAAAACATCTCGCCGATGATCCTTGCGCCTCTGGGGTTAAAGTGCACAAAATCACTGATGGCCAGCGGCGGATCGGCGAACACCCAGCTGGGCATGGAGTTTTTCCCTCCCATTGCAGAATACATGTCCCAGAATGCACATCCGGATTCCAGGGCGGCCTTCCGTAGCACATTACGGATGGGTTCCAGGTTCGGATAGGTGGTGTACCTGCCGTCCTCTTTCACCGACATATCCGAAGGGCCGATGACGATAACGGGCGTCCCTGGCAACATCCGCTTGATCACCCCCAGCTCCCGCTTATACAGGCGCTCATAATAATCATAATCGTCCTTCAGGTAGGGGATCACATTTCCCCCAAACTGTAACAGGATCAATCCCACATTTAGGTCAGTATACATTCTTTTCAGCAATACCGTATCGACTTTGGAGAAGATCAGTCCGGAACTGCCCCGCAGCGGGATATTGTCTACGGCCACTCCCCAGGAATTATCGAGGGTGATCCCATAAATTTCAGGACTGTTGTGTCCCGAGAATTCGAAGCTAAGATGTTTTGGAGTGGTATTGGTTTTCCAGGTATACCGGTGATACAATTTACCGGGAGATATGGTCAGTGTATCCAGTAATGAATCGTCGGCAATCACTTTCATGCTGGCATCTTCACTCTTTCCTCCCAAATAGATAGAGAAGCGGTTAAAAGACCGTGAGGACCTGTATCCGATGGGAGAAGGTGAAAAAGTGAGCAGGGCATCTGCTGTGTGCAGGCTGTCGCTGGCCCTGAACCTGGCAAATGAAAAAAGAGCGCCGTAACGTTTATGACCCAGGGTACTGTCCTGGTTTACAAAACCCGTGTACCGGTCCCAGGTTCCGGAAAATGACTGGCGGATAGACATTTTTCCATTATACAAAGGGACGACAGGGATCAGTCCGCAACCTGAACCGCCAAACTTCAGCTGCAACTTATGGCGGATGAAGCCCGTCATCCTGTCTGCCTCAATCTGAGAATCACCGTAGTGCAGAACCCGCACCAGCCTGTGATTTTTCCTGATATTACTGAGCTGACGGAAAAAAGGAAAGAGAACTTCCGGATTATCAGGTGGCAGTTCAATCAGGCGGGTGATCTTTTTAAGACTGTCGGCATCGGCTCTGACCGTGTCGGGAGGTATGACATTTTCCGGTTCAGATATCATTGCAGTTGAAGAGACAGGCATATCTTCAGGAACATCATCCCCGGCGCTGCTGTTGGTGAGGATAGCCGAAATATCCGTGTATTCAACAGTGTCGGCAGCCAGAAATTCAGTTGGCCTGAAAAAACGCAATGAAAAATGTTCGCTGATTTTCAACCCGTTGTCCGGAAAAAATACAGCGAGAATCAGCAACACCAGGAACACACTGATCAGAAAAGTCAATATCTGGTGAGGTTTCATGGCACGGCTGTTAATGAGGGAAAAATCAGATCTTCTTCCTGATCTTGAGCACCTGCCCCGGTTTTATCTGATCTCCGTATTTCAGCTGATTTGTTTTGGCAATCTCCGAATCGGACACCCCGGGAAACTTTTTGGCAATATCCCACAGAGTATCTCCGGAACGGACTGTATAGTTAATATATTCATCAGAGACATCCGCTTCCTGGTCCATGGGTGCTGATTCGGGGCTGCTGACCACGGGTGCACCTATCAAACGCTGTTTCTCAGTAAAACTGGCGGTGTTGACATTCTTGTACCTTTCCGCTTTTCCGTTGGGAACATAAACCACCAGTCTCTGCCCGGTCCTGATCATATTGGACCGGATATTATTCCAGTACCTGAGATCGGAGACCCTGACACTATACCACATGCTGATATACCCAAGGTTATCGCCGGGTTTAACGGTATATAACAATTTTGTGTATTTATTGGAGGGCAGTTCGGGAATCTGGTAATGCCTGGCCGTTGGATTAACGGTCATATTGTTTGGGTTGAAAAAGATGCTGTCCTTATATGCAAAGATCGAATCCTGGAGTTCGATAAACCGCATCTCCTGGAGCTGGGGTATCCGAAGGATGTAATCCTTGCTGTCGCCCGGGATTATGTCGTACTTATACTGGGGATTAAGATCACGAAGCTCATTGATGGGAATGTTGAGGACTTCAGCTACCTGTTTCAGGTGAAGTTTATCGTGGATCAGAAGTGTATCGGAGTTCAGCTCAAAATCAACCGGAGCCGGGGAAAGATTATGTTTATCGTAGTAATTCATGACATAGCAGGCGGCGATAAAAGCCGGAACATAGCCGCGGGTTTCGCGGGGGAGATAATAGTAGATATCCCAGTAATTCCTCTTTCCGCCTGAACGCCTGATGGCCTTATTGACATTACCGGGGCCACAATTATAGGCCGCAATAACGAGTACCCAGTCTTTGTAAATATCGTAAAGGTCTTTCAGGTAATGTGCTGCAGCAATGGTAGCTTTATAGGGATCGCGCCGTTCATCCACAAGGGAATTGATCGTGAGGTTGTATTGGCGCCCGGTATAATACATGAACTGCCAGATACCCGTTGCTCCTGCTCTTGACACTGCCCTGGGATTCAATGCCGATTCTATGACAGGCATATATTTCAATTCATAGGGAAGGTTGTAACGGTCAAAAATCCCCTCGAAGAGAGGAAAATAATATTGGGAAAGGGTGAGCATGACCGATACCCTGTCTCTCCGTTCCCTGGTATAGAGATCGATAAAGTTTTTGACGATCCGGTTATAGGAGAGGTCGACCAGCGACGGGATTCTGCTGAGCCGGTCGATATAGACGGAATCCGGGTAGTCCGGAACAAGTGAATCATCTTCTGTAAGATACATACTGTCAGCATCATTGAACTGGATGTATTGCTGAACATAATAGAGATTTAAGCAGGCTGTCGAGGTTATCTTCAAAACCTGTCATTAAATCTGAACTGGGCATTGACAATGTATCTGATTCATTCCCCTGCCCGGAAGCCATCGGTATCATGCATACTGTGGCCATTAGTGTAAGTATTAATCTTCCCTTCATTAAATCATATATTTGTCTTACGCAAATAAATATAAAACTAAAATGATAAACAAGCCCTTACACCAAAAGTGTTGGGGGGCGCACCCGGGGAGAAGAGGGGGGCGGGTTCAATCCGGAGTGAGATGTCTTCACCGACATCCCAGTCAAAAAGGTATGCATCGACCGTGGCGTCTATGATCTGGAGGATATAGAATCCCCCGGTAAGGATGATGCTAAGGTCACGCCAGCGCTTATATATATCCTTTCCATTTTTCAATTGATCTTCTGTAAGGACAAAATTAAAATATTTAAGCGTATAGGGATGAGATCGGTATCCCCATCGTGAATAAGTCCTTGTTTCAGGTCCTTGTAATAGCGGTTATTATGGTCGACGAAATAGATGAGTGTCCCGAAACCTGCGTAAATGATGGGGACTTTCCAGTATTTCCTGTTATAGATCTGACCGAGGCCGGGAAGAATTGCCGAATATAGCGCAGCTTTATGGGGATTATGGGCCAGGCTGTCGACCAACGGTTCGGATTCCTGAGACGTAATGGAAAGGGTATCACCGGTTTCACCGGGTTGTTGCCCCCAGACATTAAGGTGGCATAAGAACAGCACTGGCAGAAAGAACAGGGCAAAGGTCCGTTGTCCTGTCGTCGCAGCAGCAGATCGTTCAGGCATTAAGCTTATCGAGAATTGCGATGATCCTTTCAAGATCTTCATCTGATTTGAAAGGAATAACGATTTTTCCAGCTCCCTTATTGTTCCGTTTGAAATCAACAGTTGTCCCGAAATGTTTGGCCAGCGCATGCCTCAGGTCTTCGTAAGCCGGATCCTGCTGAGCTCACCGGTGCAGAAGGATCTCCTGCCGGACTGTTTTCTTTTAGCTGTACCTGCCGGACAAGTTCTTCGACCTTCCTTACGGAAAGATCTTTTGCTACAACCTGTTCATAAACGGCAAGGAGTGTATCCTGGTCCTCAATATTGATGAGGGCCCGGGCATGGCCCATGGTAATTTTCTTATCCTTTATGCCCAGCTGTATCTCAGCGGGAAGTTTGAGCAGCCGAAGATAATTTGAGACTGTCGATCTTTTTTTCCCGACACGGTCACTGAGATTTTCCTGGGTGAGGTTACATTCTTCAATCAGGCGTTGATAGCTGATAGCCACTTCGATCGCATCGAGATCTTCGCGCTGGATATTTTCCACCAAAGCCATCTCCAGCATGTTCTGGTCTTCGGCATCCCTGACAAAAGCAGGAACGGTCTTGAGTCCGATCTTACGGGCAGCACGATAGCGTCGTTCCCCGGTAATGAGCTGGTATTTACCATTCTCGAGAAGACGAACCGTTACCGGCTGGATGATGCCGATCTCCTTGATGGAGTCTGCCAGCTCCTCAAGGGCTTCTTCATCAAATTTAGATCTGGGCTGCCAGGGGTTTGCTTCAATATCCCGTAGAGAAATCTCGTTTACTGCGGCTGCAGGTAACCTGGAACTGGTTTTCCAGACCGGCATCTTCGATCAAAGCGCCAAGTCCCCTGCCAAGTGCGTTCTTTTTGGCCATAATTCTATTCTAAGATTTTTTCTTCATTCTTTATCATCGTCTGATCATTATTCTGGAGCATCTCCCTGGCAAGATTGAGATAGTTCACCGAACCCTTCGATTCGGCATCATACATCACCACAGGTTTTCCAAAACTTGGAGCCTCACTGAGCTTGATATTCCGTTGAATAATGGTCTCAAAAACCATTTCCTGAAAATGACGCCTGACCTCTTCTACCACCTGGTTTGAAAGCCTCAGGCGGGCATCATACATAGTTAGCAGAAACCCTTCAATAGCCAGGGCCGGGTTCAGCCGGCTCTGGATGATTTTTATCGTATTCAGAAGCTTGCCAAGACCTTCCAGTGCGAAATATTCACACTGTACAGGTATTATCACCGAATCAGCAGCTGTAAGAGCATTTACCGTTATCAGCCCGAGAGATGGAGAACAATCAATAAGGATATAATCGTATGAGTCCCTTACCTTCTCCACAACTTTCTTAAGCATAAATTCCCTCTCCGGCATGTTTAGCAACTCAATCTCCGCCCCCACCAGATCTATGTGCGAGGGAATAAGGTCAAGATTCTCCAGTTCGCTGTTCAGAATAATGCGGAGAGGATCCACTTCATCAATCAGACATTCATATATGCCCGTCTTGACCTTCTTCAGATCAAAACCCGTTCCTGATGTTGCGTTGGCCTGTGGATCGGCATCAATGATTAGCGTCTTCTTCTCCAGAACTGCAAGACTGGCTCCAAGGTTTATCGCTGTTGTCGTTTTGCCTACCCCGCCCTTCTGATTAGCAAGTGAAATGACTTTGCCCATGAAATATTCCTTATTTTAAGCAAAAGATAGTGAATTTAATGAGGGATTCAAATTTACTATTTAAATACCACCACCCTTTTTTACACCATTCGTTATTGTAAACATTTGAATTGCATTTATTAACAGGTTATTAACAATGCCGGCGGTGGGTTAAAAAAGTCTAAGTGTCAATGAAATAACTTAGATTCACTATTGGATGCCTCGTTTATTCTTCTCAAACCAAGTGTCAAAATTAGTATTAAAAACAAAAAACGAAGGATAATTATTGTGAATCTTTTTCTCGGAAATTAAGATTAAATTTACATCCGGTGATTTTAACTTGAAAATTATGTCGGACAAAAAATGGCTGATCATCGTTAATCCGAACGCCGGGGCAGGAAAATGTGGCCGTGACTGGCCCACTATTGAAAAAATCCTCAGCGAAGAATTGCAGGCCTATGAAATAGCTTTTACCGTCAGGCGTTTCCACGCCATGATCATTGCACGTAATAAAATCAAAGAGGGATGTAAAAAAATCATCGTTGTCGGTGGTGATGGCACTCTGAACGAAGTCATCAACGGGCTGTTCGCCCAAAAACAATATAAAACCACCGACATTACGCTTGGCATGGTTCCCGTAGGAACCGGCAACGATTGGTCCCGGATGTTTAGCATCCCCCAGAACTACAGGGAAGCTGTAAAAACCATTAAAAACGGCAATATCTTTATCCAGGACGCAGGCCGGGTGATCTTTACAAATCAGGGCCGCAAAACCGGACGGTATTTTATCAATATCGCCGGTATCGGTTTTGACGCTATCGTGACAAAACGCAGCAATGAACTGAAAGAACAGGGCAAAAACAGCCAGGTCCTTTATTTTATGAACATCTTCGCAAAACTATTCGGGTACAGGCATTTCACTGCCTCCTTAAATATTGACGGGATTACCTATCATCATGATATTTTCTCGATGAACATCGGCATCTGCAAATACAGTGGAGGAGGGATGATCCAGGTTCCTGATGCCATTGCCGATGACGGGCAGTTCGACCTTACCATCATCAAAAAAATGCGAAAGCTGGAAGTGCTGAGGAGTCTTCCCAAACTCTATAACGGCCGGATTAAATCCCATCCCAAAGTACAGTCTTTTATCGGGAAAAACATTATTATCGACTCGCGGCGGTCTGTCTATCTCGAAACCGACGGTGAAAGCCTCGGCCATACGCCTTTCGAATTTGAGATCATCCCCCGCAGCGTCAGGATTATTACAGGTAAAAAAAGTGCTTGAAACATCTGTTTCTGTGGAGACGTGCCTCCAGACACGTCTCGACGAATACAGATATTGGTAACCCAAAAATCAATGTGCCGGTATCATTTCAACGGAATAAATACCACCTGGTAGATCTTGGGCCAGTATTTTCCGGTTACGAAAATCCGCTTGTTCTTGTGATCATAGGCAATGCCGTTGAAATAGTCGATGCCGGGATGCCTGTCTTCCGGTTTGAGGATACCACTCATGTCGATCTTCCCTTCCACCTTGCCCGTGGCCGGATCGATGATCACTATCTCATTGGTGGTATACCGGTTGGCATAAAGCTTACCGTTAATCAGCTCAAGCTCGTTCAGAAGGTCCACTTCCCCTGTATTGTCAAATACCTGAATCTTCTTCACCTGGCTGAAATAGGTGGTATCCATATAATATATCTCGTTTGTGCCGTCGCTCATCAGGATATCAGTGCCGTTATTGCATAAGCCCCAGCCTTCTTTGTTCTGATAATAGAACTTCTGCAACAGTTCAAAATTTTCTGCGTTGTAAATAAATCCGACCTGGGACTTATAGGTGATCTGGTAGATCTTATTATGAATGTAAGTAATGCCTTCTCCGAAAATATCACTGGGAAGATTCCTGAACTTCAGGATTTCCCCTGTCTCGAGATCTTCTTTCCTGATCGATGATTCCCCGTAATTACCAGTACTTTCATATAGATAACCGTTGACATATTCGAGACCCTGGGTATAGGCTTTGGGATCATGCGGGAATTCTCTGATGACCCGGTAGGTATATTTTACCGGAACGATATCGGAAACCACCTTAACGGGTACTGAGGCCGAAAGTGAACTGCCGTCAGACAAAAAGGCCCTTGCCCTTAAAAAGGTATTTGCCGGATTGATATGCCTGACTGAAATTGGGGAAGAAAGCTCTTTCTTCAGCACCTTTATCTTAGAGGGCCCGATGTAAACCTCCACCGAATCGGCTGAAACATCCCGGCCCGACAGACTGAGTTTGAGTTCAATTTCCTTCCCGGGAATGATGACCTGCTGACTTCCGGGTGATTCAATCATCAGTTTTGCCTTCGGCTTGACCGGGACTGAAGGCACAGATGTGTCTGTACTTTTGCCGGCCGGATGATCATGGGCACACGACTGGAAAGTCATGCCCAGACTTAAAAGAACCGGTATGAATATTCGGTATTTCATCAGGGAAATAATTTTTTGAGCCATTTAAGAACGGGTCTTTTATTTAGAGAAAGGTTCTTCAGCTGTTGTTCATAATCTTTATTTTCATCAGGATTCAGCATGTGCCAGATTTCGCCCCATCCAGGGAATCCGCCCACATTGCGGTCATCGATAAACACATCAGCCTGGATTTTGCGGCTTACCACCGTTTCATCGAAGATCTCCTCGGGGTAACTCCGGTTCACCGCATAGAATTCTAAACCGCGGTTCCGGCAAAATTCTACGGCCTCATCCAGTGTCTTACCTGTTCTGAAAGTCCACAATATCAGTTGATGGTTCATTTTCTGCAACTGCTTCAAGGTCTCAAAAGCAAAGAGTTTCTCTTTACCGATGTTGGGGTACCGGTGTTCAACAATAGTGCCATCAAAATCTACAGCAATGATCATCTGTTGGTTTAAAGTCATGTTATTAAAAGGAGGTGCTTAAACCTAAAAATGGTACCCGGGTATAACAAGATACTCAGAGCTGCCGGTTTTTCGCGTTCTGATAATCACGCTTGGTTGACTTCACCTGCATAAGCCCTCTTTCTTTCAAATGCAAATGTATAAAAAGCTTTGTAATTAGAAGGCATTGAAACATGAAAGCCGTGGAAGGTTCCTGTTTTATACTTCAGGAAACGTTTCCGCCGGTATAGGTTCAGAACAGCCCGTCAACCGAGAGGTACCGGTCACCCAGGTCATAGCAGAAGGTAAGTATTCTCACTTCAGGTCCGGTTTCTCTGATCTTTTGAGCAACTGCCGCAAGTGAAGCCCCTGAGGAAATCCCGATAAACAAACCTTCTTCCCTGGCGGCCCTCCTCGTATACTCAAAAGCGTCTTCCTTCGTGACCTGAATAACGCCATCGAGATACTGGCGGTATAAATTTTCAGGGATAAAGCCAGCGCCGATACCCTGAATAGGGTGAGGTCCGGGCTCACCTCCGCTGATCACTGGTGACTGCTCCGGTTCGACGGCAAAAACTTTGATCGCGGGAAATTTTTCTTTCAGGACCCGGGCTACACCCGAAATGTGTCCACCGGTACCAACACCGGTGATCAGATAATCGAAACCACCGGGAAAATCACTAACGATCTCCGCTGCCGTAGTGGCGGCATGGATCTCCGGATTGGCCGGATTCTCAAATTGTGATGGGATCCATGCCCCCTGAATCTCTGCTTTTAACTCTGCCGCCCTTTGAATAGCTCCTTTCATTCCCTTTTCGCGGGGCGTCAGTTCCAGCTCGGCACCATAGGCGGCCATAATCCGGCGACGTTCCACCGACATGGATTCGGGCATCACAATGATAAGCCGGTACTTTTTTACTGCACACACCATGGCCAGCCCGATGCCCGTATTCCCACTAGTCGGCTCGATGATCACCGAGTCCGGATTTAAAAGACCCCGTTTTTCGGCGTCCGTGATCATACTGAGTGCAATCCTGTCCTTTATACTGCCGGCCGGATTGGCTTTCTCGAGCTTAACCCAGACTTCCGGGCTGCCAGGGTACAGGTTGTGAATTTTTATGGTTGGCGTATTGCCTATCGTATCAAGGATATTGTTCGCTTTCATATACGGCTTTTATCAAATAACAAAATTGATCGGTTCTTTATAATTTTTGTTGTCCCTCACAATGGTTTTATGCTGCCTGTAAACCACGGAAAAAGGGACTACACTTTCGGTGAGCCATGCGTTACCTCCCACAACGGTATCATGCCCTACAACCGTATCCCCGCCAAGAATAGTACTCCCGGCATAGATGATCACATTGTCCTCTATCGTGGGATGACGCTTTTTATTTTGCATTTTCTTCTCTACAAAGAGCGCCCCCAGGGTAACACCCTGGTATATTTTTACGCAGGCACCCACTTTGGCTGTTTCCCCAATGACGATCCCTGTTCCGTGATCGATAAAAAATTTCTCCCCGATGGTGGCTCCCGGATGAATATCAATCCCCGTTTTACCATGTGCATATTCACTGATCACCCTCGGGAGTACGGGGATTTTTAAAAGATACAATATATGAGAAATACGATAGACCGTGAGCGCATAAAACCCCGGATAACACAGGATGATCTCTTCTACACAGCTGGCGGCAGGATCGGATTTCAAAAATGCTTCGGCATCATCGAGCAGCATTTTATAAGTTGACGGAAGCTGGAGAAAGAAATCGTTGACCAGAGATTCAGGCTTCTTTTTAAGATCCTTTTCAAGAGGGATCAATAGCTCTTTCAAACGGAGCTTCATCCTTTCAAGTTTGATTGCAATCTCGCGCTGGCTGATATTCTTGTTTTCCTTGATCGGAAAAAGAAGAAAGATGAGATCTTCCACAAACTGATGTGACTCAATCATGGAAGGAACATCGGAGCAGTAGCTCTTATTGATGTTATCGAGATATTCGGCAAATGATTCTTTCATGAGTATTTCAGATTAATTCTCAAATTACATTATGTATATTACCATTGATGTATTTAAGTCCCTTTAATCCGGAAAGGTCCGGACTTATCTTTGAACTGATGATTCCAGAACCAAAAGGACCTGCATTTCCATGCAAAATATTGAATAATGCTTTTTTGTAAATCAAATAATGATCAAATTTGTTCGCGAAATTACACAAGAATGAGGAAATACATACCAAATACCGTCACACTTATGAATCTCACGGCAGGTTCTGTTGGTGTGATCTTTCTTTTCTCCGGTAATCTTGCCGCTGCGTCAGCCATGATTTTTCTTGCGGCAGTCTTCGATTTCTTCGACGGATTCCTGGCACGTTTGCTGGGTGTTCATTCGGCCATCGGCAAATCACTGGACAGCCTGGCTGACATGGTCAGCTTTGGATTATTGCCGGGCCTCCTCGTGTATACTATGCAAAATGAACTGAATGTCCCGGTTACCAACGCCGGGAATATCTTTGCCCTCACCGGTTTAATGATTCCCGTGTTGTCGGGACTCCGCCTGGCCATCTTCGACAACGATGAAGAACAAAAATTTGTCTTCCGAGGGCTGCCAACGCCGGCGAATGCCTTATTTTTTGCTGCAACGGGACTGGTTTTTTCTCACGGTAAACTGATATTCATTCCTCTTACCCAGGTTACCCTCCTGATCTTTACAGTAGTACTTTCGCTTCTCCTGGTCTCCAGGCTGAAAATGTTCGCATTCAAGTTTAAAGACTATTCCGTAAAAAACAACCTCCTCAAATATGGTTTCCTGCTGGTTTCCATCCTTCTTATCCTCTTTTTCAGGATGGAGGGCGTGGGCCTGGCAGTCCTGGTTTATATCCTGCTTTCTGTCGCCGAAGCCATCTTCAGAACTGAGGTCAAGACAGACCGGTCGTAAAAAGCCTGCTGCCTCTCATCTCAGGATCCCGGGAAACCCTTTCAGGAAGTGCTGACTTAACCGCTAACTGAACCGTCAATCCTTTTCCGGCTCATTCCATCTTTCTTCGAAATTTTTCACCGCCATCCGGATCAACCAGTATGAAACCAGGATGAGTACCAGCCATGACAAGTAAAAAAGTATAGAGTGTGTATACATTGTTATCCTCCTTTTTAATAGGCGTGCGAATCACCTTCGATTTCAGCCTGGTCGATACTTTTTCTGTTGATCGACTTCCAGGCATAGATGATATAGGCAAATACAAATGGTACCATGATGGACACATAGCTCATCGCCGTCAGGGTATACTGGCTCGACGAACTGTTTTGAATATTCAGCGAACTTTGCAGATCCGACACCGACGGGTAAAAACAGGTGTTATTGAATCCGGCGATGATGAACAGGGCAAATACCGTAAGGACCGTGCCTGTGCCCGACCAGGCTATGGCATTCTGAAAATTCCCGGCCAGTGACCGGATGATCCCGTAAAGCACAAGGACAATACCGGCCAGCAGTATAACACCGGCAAGGGGAAGCTCAACCAGGTTATGAAGATACTTGAAAGGGACCATGGAAACGGTAAACGTATCAGGATCATAAGCAAAACCCTTAGCCAGGAGAAGACTGATTAACCAGTAGAGAAATGCGAGCAGGAAAATGCCGGTATTTATCCAGATCTGCAGTCGGGACCTGCTTTGGATAGCGTCATTATTCACATTTTTGTTGAAATAATGAAGAGCCAGGATTCGGGAAAGTGCGAAAACAGCTATTCCCAGTGACACATTTCTGAAATTTGCCACTGCCTCGAGTCCATGCCAGCCTGATGTCCAGGCTGAATGGTTCATATCATCCACGGTAAAATGTGCCCCGGTAAAAAATGTCCCGACAGCGGTCCCGATGAGCAGAGTTGCCGCAAATCCGTTGATCATAAGGAACACATCATAGGTCTTTTTACCGAGGAAATTATCGGGTTTGGACCTGAACTCATAAGCGATGGCCTGGATGATAAAACAAAACAGGATAGCCATCCAGACCCAGTAAGCCCCGCCGAAACTTGTGGAATAAAACAAGGGGAATGAGGCAAAAAAGGCGCCTCCAAAGGTGACAAGTGTGGTAAAAGTAAATTCCCATTTACGACCGAGAGCATTGATGAGCATCCGTTTTTCAATTTCATTTTTACCCAGAACGTAGATCAGGGTCTGCCCACCCTGGACAAACATCAGGAAGACCAGTAGACTGGCAAGAAGGGAGATGATGATCCACCAATACTGTTGCAGTGCGAAGTATGAGATATTTTCAAGCATTTTAATGTCCTCCTTCTTCTTTAGGTCCATTTTTTATCTGGCGGGTCATGATCCTGACTTCCGCAATAGCCAGTGCCGTAAATACGGCGGCAAACAACCAGAAGGTAACCATTACCGCACTGGTATCGATATTGGACACGGCAGCCATAGTAGGCATCAGGTCCTGTATTACCCATGGCTGGCGACCCACCTCTGCGACAATCCATCCGGCCTGGCTGGCAAGATAAGGCAATGGCAGGGTGAAAAGCGCAAGTTTCAGGAACCATCTTCTGCGGTCGATAGTGTCCCTGTATAGAAAGATGAGTGCCAGGACAAAGAAAAGTACAAAATAAAAGCCAAGAAGCACCATGACATGAAAACTGTAGAACGTCAGGGGAACATCGGGAATAAGGCTCATCTCATCGTCAAGATAGCCGTACCCGAAATATTTGAAATACTGGTCCTTGTAATCCGCATCATAGAACCGGGCTTTCAGGGTCTCATAGGTCGTGATGTCATTAAGCTTTTTAGCCTCTTTCATGGACCTGAGATCTTCGATAACCATCCGGCCCCGCCGTATTTTTTCCCTTGCCGACATGATACCCTGCTCAGGATTTCCGTTGACCAGGTCGACCACTCCGGGGACAAAGGCATTCCAGTTCCCATAAGCCATATATGATAAGAGGTTTGGAAATTCTACCCTGATCGCAAAGTCCTTGATGTTCTCATTCTCCGGATCAGTGTTCGTGGTGGACATCACGCCGATTGCAACCAGGCCCGCACCTTCCTGCCCGTGATACAGTCCTTCCAGGGAGGCGAACTTCATGGGTTGGGAATGTACAATCTCACGCGTGGAACTGTCGCCGGTGAAGACAAGATAAACGGAAGCCACAATTCCGAAAACGGCCGCGACGAGGATACTTCGTTTGGCAAAGAGAATCTCTCTTTTTTTCAGTATAAACCACGCAGAAATGGAGATAACAAAGACAGATGCCAGGACAAAGCCTGACGATGTAGTATGGAGAAACTTGTTCACAGCCGTTGAGGAGAAAAGAACTTCCCAGAAATTGACCATCTCATTCCGGACTGTTTCAGGGTTAAACTGCATTCCCAGGGGCGACTGCATCCATGCATTCGCCACCAGGATCCAGAGCGCGGAAAGGTTTGCCCCTACCGCCACCAGCCAGGTCGATAACAGATGGAAGCGCTTGCTTACCTTATTCCAGCCAAAGAACATGACCGCCACAAAAGTCGATTCCAGAAAGAATGCCATGATCCCTTCAACAGCCAGAGGAGCGCCGAAAATATCACCGACGAACCACGAATACTGAGACCAGTTGGTACCGAACTCAAACTCAAGGATGATCCCGGTAGAGACGCCAATGGCAAAGTTAATGCCGAAAAGAGTCATCCAGAACCGTGTGATTTTTTTCCAGGCCGGATCGCCTGTTTTGACATACATGGTCTCCATGAAGGCAATGATGAATGACAAACCAAGTGTAAGCGGTACAAAAAACCAGTGGTAAATGGCTGTCAGTGCAAACTGCCCCCTCGACCAGTCAACTAATGAAAGATCAATGTTTTCAATCATATCGGCAGGTTTATTTCGTTAGTTGTTCAAGAACATAGTCACTCCTTTGTTCATTGGTGTCAAATCTTTTCTGCAAGATATCGGGAAAAAAGAACAACTTCAATACGGCGTATATAATAAACAGTTTGATCAGAATGACGATCCATACCTGCCTTCCCCAGGCTGACATGTTTCTGAACCCATCGAGGTAAAATCTGAAAATTCGCACAAATAGGTTGGACCTCATTGAATTGATGCAAGTTTAATGATCAAATATAAGAAACGATTATGAATATTGTAGCATCTGTAAACGGAAGCCTGGATACGGGTTTGTAACGATGTCTGCACCCGGAATGGGCCTGCCTTTCCTTTTCCGGTGTGAATCTATGAACAAATTCCAACCAAAGGTGGTTCAACTCAAAGATTCCTGAAAAATCGAATGTAATAATTGACAGACCTTTAATAAATACATTTCTTTTATTTATAATCATTTTAAAAAATACAATGAGAATTCATGATCAGTATTTCTGATTATGCAATTATCAAAATTATCATATATTTATAATCTGAAAAAGGAACCATTCACTATGAAACGACACTGGCTTTTTGTGTTTATTCTTTCAGCAATTTCCTTCTCAACTATTTATCCCCAGACACCTGTTTCGCCGCAAAAGGTTAATATTGGTTTTGAAGAAAGACAAGGGCAATATATTGCTCTCGATACCAGGTTGATTAACGAACAGGGTGACACTGTTCAGTTGAAGGACCTCATCAACAAACCGACCATTCTCTCTCTGGTGTATTATCGTTGCCCCGGGACGTGCAGCCCGCTTATGTGGGGTATTTCAAAATTCATTGATCAGGTAGACCTCAACTTTGGTAAGGATTACCAGGTTCTCACTGTCAGCTTCGATCCTTCGGAAGACATCAGCCTGGCCATGGAGAAAAAAAGCAACTACCTGAAAAATATGCAGAAACCGGAACTTGGCAAGGACTGGTTATTTTTTGTTGGTGACAGTGCCAATATCTCAAAGCTTACCAACTCTGTCGGGTTTCATTATCAAAAAATAGCAGGCCAGTACACACATCCTACCGGTCTGGTTGCTTTGGCTCCTGATGGTAAGATCACAAGGTATCTCAGGGGGATTGATTTCCTGCCTTTCGATATCAAGATATCCATGGTTGAAGCGGCAAATGGTAAAATCGGACCCTCGATCAACCGGCTCCTGGCTTTCTGTTATTCCTACGATGCGAAAGGAAATCAATATGTTTTCAATATTCTGAAGGTTTCCGGGATACTGATCACCTTTTTCGGTCTGGTCATATTCCTGATCCTAGTTTTCGTAAAGAGAAAACCTAAAAATGCCTGAAATGAGCTCTACCCAAACAACCCGGGAACCAAGTTACCTCGAGTATCAGGGAAAACATAAAGGTATATTCAGGTGGTTACTGGCAACCGATCATAAGCGCATTGGCTTGCTTTATCTGTTTACCATTATGACGATGTTCCTGATAGCGGCGACTATCGGTGTATTAATGAAAATCGAGCTTATCGCCCCCGGGAGGACTATTGTGGGTCCCCAGACCTATAATGCCTTCTTCACCATTCACGGGGTGATCATGATTTTCGTGATCGTCATTCCCGGTCTGCCCGCCGTCTTCGGAAATTTCTTCCTGCCCATTTTGATTGGTGCAAAAGATGTGGCCTTCCCAAGGCTGAACCTCTTGTCCTGGTACATATATATTACCGGGATCGGCCTGGTCATTTATTCGCTCTTTGCCGGAGGAGGCCCCCCCGATACCGGATGGACCTTTTACGCTCCTTACAGCTTCAAGACTTCGACGGACATGCTGCCAGCGGTTCTGGCAGTCTTCGTCATTGGCTTTTCCTCCATCCTTACCGGCCTGAACTTCCTGGTAACTATGCACAGGATGAGAGCCCCGGGTATGACCTGGCTGAAAATGCCCCTGTTTCCGTGGACACTGTACGGCACAGCCTGGGTGCAAATCCTCGCCACACCCATCGTGGGAATAACCATGCTGATGATTATTGCCGAAAGAACACTCCATATCGGGTTTTTCGATCCCACACTGGGTGGCGACCCGATTTTGTATCAACACCTCTTCTGGATATACAGCCATCCAGCCGTTTATATTATGATCCTCCCTGCTATGGGCGCCATATCCGAAATCATTCCTACCTTCTCTCAGAAGTCAATTTTCGGGTATAAATTCATCGTGGGGTCCACCTTAGCTATCGCCATTGTCGGATACTTCGTATGGGGGCACCATATGTTCACCTCGGGTATGAGCGGCGTGGCCCTGTTTACTTTCTCATTCCTGACTTTCCTCGTGGCCATTCCCAGCGCCATTAAGGTGTTTAACTGGATTGCAACTATGCACAAAGGCTCCATCCTTCTCGACACTCCGTTCTACTGGGCGGCATCATTCATCTTTGTCTTTATGATCGGCGGTTTGTCGGGTCTCGTCCTGGGATCACTGGCCACCAACGTTCATCTTCACGCTACCCATTTTGTGATTGCACATTTTCACTTCATCGTCTTTGGCGGTACCGGGTTTGCATTCATGGGCGCTATGCACTACTGGTACCCTAAAATGTTTGGCCGTATGTATGACAGGAAATGGGCAAATACAGGCTGGCTTATTTTCTTTATCGGTTTTCTGGTCCTTTACGGTCCCATGTTTTACCTCGGCATAAAAGGGATGCCAAGACGATACTATGATTATGATGAGATGTTTCATACCGGGAACATCATCTCAACACTGGGCTCCTGGGTCATGATCACCGGACTGGTCATCATTATTATCAACCTCTTCCGGGGAGCAAAATCGGGACCTGCTGCTGCCCAGGATCCGTGGGGAGGTAAAACCCTGGAGTGGACCATTCCCTCCCCTCCTCCCGTTGAGAACTTTATTACGACACCTGTCATCGTCAAAGGACCTTACGACTATAGTTAAAATATTATACCTGTCCAATGGAAGAACACAGAGACGATCTTGCTTCAAAAACCGGGATGTGGCTGTTCCTGTTCACTGAAATGCTGCTCTTTGGCGGCCTGTTTGTCGTTTATTCCGTATACCGGTTTAAAAACCCTGAAGCTTTTCACCTGGCAGCACAGGAACTGAACGTATTTATCGGCACCTTGAATACCATTATTCTCCTGACCAGCAGTATGACCATTGCCATGTCGATTACAGCGATGCAGAAAAAATCAACCCGGTTATCCCTGATCCTGCTTTCAGTAACTGTTCTGCTCGGAATAGCCTTCCTGGTAAATAAATATTTTGAATGGAGCACTAAAATCCACCATCATATTTACCCCGGATCAGAAATCATGGCCAGCTGGGGCCAGGGCGATATCCTGTTTTTTGGACTCTATTTTTTTATGACGGGACTGCACGCCTTTCACATTATCATCGGCCTCACCTTCATCGGCTTCGTAATGGTATATATCCGTAAAGGCAGAATTAATCCGGACAGTTATGTTCTCCTTGAAAACGGCGGACTCTACTGGCACCTCGTCGATTTGATATGGATCTTCCTTTTCCCACTCTTCTACCTGGTAACCTGAAAAATGATAAAACTATGCCTGAAGAAAAAACACATATCATACCCTATAAGACCCTGTTCCTTGTCCTGCTCGTCCTGGTAACCCTGACCCTGACTTCCGTGGCTGTTACACGGATACAGCTCGGCACACTCACCGTTGCCGCCGCCCTTGTGATCGCCGTCATCAAGTCGAGCCTGGTACTTACCATTTTTATGCACCTGAAATTTGAAAACAGGTTTTTCACTTTTATGGTGTCAGGCGTGATCATTCTTATCGGGATCGTCATTTTTACGACCTTAATAGATTATATATACAGGTAAATTATTGCACCTCCCAAACGACTGAAATATGTATTCAACCACAGGACCAGATGCATCAAACTTTGTTCAAAAAGTTGACCAGACCTTTGTGATCATCCTTGGGATATGTTTCGTCTTCCTTATCGGCCTGACGGCTGTCATGATCTATTTCATCGTCAGATACAACCGGAAACGGAATCCCAAGGCCACACAAATCGTCGGAAGTACAGCCCTTGAAGTGACGTGGACAGTCATCCCCACCCTTCTTGCCCTTCTGATGTTTTACTATGGCTGGGCCGGCTGGCGACCAATGAAAAATCCCCCTAAAACAGCCAGGCAGGTGATCGCAACAGCAAGAATGTGGAATTTTTCTTTCGCTTATGAAAACGGGAAAACTTCCGACAAACTTTATGTGCCCGTGAATGAACCCGTGACCATTAAACTTCAATCCCTGGATGTGATCCACAGTTTCTATATTCCGGCATTCCGACTGAAAGAAGACATGGTCCCCGGACGACAAAAGATCATGTGGTTCATCCCCCAGGTAAAAGGATCCTATCATATCTTCTGCGCAGAATATTGTGGCCTGCGGCATTCATATATGTCTTCCAGTGTGGAGGTATTGCCCAAAGAAGATTTTAACAAGTGGTATACCGACACCACACATGTGGCACTGGCTACTGCCAATGAAGAGCCGGGTGCCGCCGGATTTGCGATATTACAGAAAAACGGATGTACAGCTTGTCACTCTTCAGACGGATCAAAGCTGGTAGGACCCTCATACCTTGGTATTTGGGGTGAAAAACAGGTGGTGATTGAAAACGGTCAGGAAAAAACCATTACCATCGATTCGGCATATGTAAGACAGTCGATTTACGATCCTAATTCACAGATAGTTAAAGGCTATCAGAAGGGACTAATGCAACCCTACACAGGAGTCATTACCAATGCTGATATCAGTAATATTATCGGATACCTTAAGTCATTGAAAGAACAACAGGGAGGAGTTTAACTTTGAAAGATTACCTGAAACTTGGGAAATTTTCGGTTGTCCTTCCGGTCGGTTTCACCGCATTTACAGGCTATTTTCTTTACAGGCCTTTCATTGATCTGAAGCTGATCGCGGTGGTTCTGGGCGTCCTGCTTCTCGGAAGTGCCGCATCAGCCCTGAACCAGATCCAGGAAAAAGACATCGACCTGCTGATGGAACGTACAAAACAACGTCCACTTCCACTCAGATCGATAAGCCATTTAAAAGCCTGGCTCTTTTTCTTCCTGGGTCTTGCTGGGGGAGCCCTTCTTCTTTTCATTTTCGGCTCGCCACTGTCTATGATCATCGGCCTGTTTACCATCGCATGGTATAACGGACTCTATACCTACCTGAAACGTTTTACTGCCTTTGCAGCGGTTCCCGGAGCCCTTGCCGGCGCTATGCCACCGCTGATCGGTTGGACGGCCGCCGGGGGAAATCCAGCAGACTATACTCCCCTGCTTCTTGCCTTTCTGCTATTTGTAGGGCAGGTACCGCATTTCTGGCTGCTTATGCTTAAATACGGAGATCAGTACCGGCAGGCCGGTCTTCCACACCTTACCTCCGTATTTTCAAAAATACAGATTGCACGCATCACCTATGCCTGGATCCTGGCGTCACTCCTGACAGCTATGCTGTTACCGGCCTTCGGAATCCTGGAAAACAAAGGTGTCCGTGTCTTCATGCTGGTGATTACCTTGGCCAGCATGATTGGTTTTTCCGGACTCCTGACCAGGAATACCCGACGGTTTAAACCGGGAAAATATTTCATTTTTCTGAACAGCTTTTTCATGGTCGTGATGCTTCTGCTTATCATTGACAAGATTTTGCAGTGATAACAAAAAATCTCACTCAGTGGTTAAGAGACATATAGAAAAACTGCCCGATACCCACAGTAAAAATGAAATCGCCATACAGGGTATGCTCAAAGAAAACCGCTAACAGCGACTGACTGCGCTTATAAGTATAAGCAAAAATCAGCCCTCCGACTAAAGTCAGGGCCAGGGCCAGCCAGTTTCTGAAGATAATATGAGAGAAAGAAAAAAGAACAGCATTGGTAAGTATGAAAATCCATTCCCGCCTGAACAGAGCCCTGTAACGGTTAAAAAACCATACCCGGTATATCATTTCCTGCGGAAAAGCCGACCATAAAGGATAAAAGACCATGATAATGAGCCATAAACCGGTATTCGTCCTGGGCAAAATAAAAAATTTGGAAGGGGCGAATACCCATACGAGAATCGTCGTTCCAATGGCAAACAGGACAAAACGCAGGATGACCGGTTTCCAGTTCCTGAAACCATTGAGACCAAACTTCCTCCTGTCAAAATCGCGGTTGCGAAAAAGAACGAGTAGAAATATAAAAAAAACGAGTAACAGAGGGATCGATTTGTGGAAAGGGATTAATTTAAAGAAGTAAAGCAAAGGCAAACCGATATAAACAGCTATAAGTTCAATTACTATAAAACCACGGCGGTTATAAATTCTGGTCATAATCTGAAAAAATTGTTCTTAAGGCATTTGCCGGTTCACTTCCGGAATGACCAGGGAAGTATCTCTGTGCATGAATTCATCTTATAACTCCCTGCAAATAATACGTTTAATAAACATAGTGAAAGTTGACAATGTTTACTTTCAATTTCATTATTTTTGTTGTTCCTTTAAAGCCTATGGAAAATCTATTTTCAGATTACCTCCTTCCTTTTACCCTGGGCATCATTACTCTGGGTACGGGATTATCAATAGAGTTCAAAGATTTCAGGCATATTTTCCTGTATCCCAAAGCGGTAATTGTTGGATTATTCTGTCAGATGTTCCTGCTTCCTCTGATTGCTTTTGGTATTGACCTCTTAATACCTGTCGATCCGGTTTACAAAGTCGGACTGATCCTCATCGCATCCTGCCCGGGCGGGGCCACGTCCAACCTGGTGAATTTCCTTCTCAGGGGAAATGTTGCATTGTCGATTTCCATTACCGTTCTTAACAGCCTGATCACCCTCATAACCATTCCCCTGATCCTAAGCATGGCGTTATGGTTTTTCATGGGCCAGCATTCAGCCATTCACCTGCCCGTCCCCGATACCATTCTCAATATTTTCCTTGTAACTGCTGTTCCTGCAACCATCGGTGTCCTGATCAGGCATTACATGCCCCGGTTTGCCATTTCCCTGGAGAAACCTCTTAGATACATACTTCCGATGCTATTGCTTGGTGTTTTTTCCGGAGTGATATTTATCGATCAGAGAGAAGAGTCGGCTCATCTGATAGGTTATCTTGAACTTTTTCTTCCTGCCCTGTTTTTAAATATCCTCTCTATGATAGCCGGATGGGGCGTCGCAAAATCACTGCGATTGAGTTCCCGCAACCAGTTTACCATCTCTGTTGAAGTAGGACTGCAGAACAGCGCCCTGGCAATTTTTGTTTCCACAACCCTTCTGGGAAGCCCTGCTATGGCGATTGTTCCGGTGATCTACGGTTCGTTCTCTTTCTTTACCACAGCCTTTCTCGGATATGGCATAAAAAAAATCAATGCGCTGCCAAAACGAGAAAAGGCAATAGAAACAGGGCGTCAGCAATAATCCCGTAGGAGCGGGAACTTTTAAATACACTGCTGAAGACCATCAGTGAAAGCAATCCTGCAGTCATAAGTCCAAGGATGATCTTCTCCGCCAGCCCGGGGTGGCCAAACCATACACTGCAGATCAGCCAGATTACGAGGGAGACAGTTAAAATTCCGATGATCATGTATCGTGTGAGCCCCGTTCCGAAATCAACTGCAAAAGTATGTTCATGATCAGCCATATCGTCCTCGTATTCAAAATAGCTGTATGATAAAACGTTTGCCAGAACGAGCAAACCGTAGCTGAAAATAAGCATGATCTGCCAACTCTCTGCATGGTTTCCCGAGTAGATCACGGGACCTCCCCAGAGGGCGATTGTATAGATGACAGAGATCCAGAGTTCCTTAATAAACAGGATCTTGACATCCCTGGCAGTAATAAAGGTTAATAAAAGATAGAGTAAAGTGGCTGCTCCGGTGATCAAACCGAGTTCAATAATACCAAAGGGAAGAGTATAAAGTGCAAGCCTGAAATCAAAGATACCCACAACAAGAATCACAAGGATAACCGGAGTCCTGTATTTGTAAAATATGCGGTGGACTTCGTAGGCTGTCTGGCCTTTCTTCTTAATCCCGTCAATCAGATGATCGCCAAGGTAGACCAACCAGGTAGTCATGCCTATTACGGCCAGGTAATACCATGGCAATCGGGTTTCCATGATCCGGGCTGCAAAAACCGAACCTGCCAGAACTCCCCCGACAACATCCAGGGAGAGTACCCTAACTAAGTGGTAAAGCTTTCCTGCCGTCACGACAATAAGTATTTAGGAAAACTCATGCTCCAGACTTTCCTGGAGATACGGATGATGAACCGGGATGATTTTCGCCTGCGAGAGGGCTGTAAACACAACCAGCATAAAAAGTCCGGCAAAACCAATGAAACTGCCTACCTCAATGAATCCGAAATGCAACTGACCGGTAACCCCGGGAACGATCTGCAGAAATTGTTCTACGTATTGACCAATGATCAGGAGGAAGATCACGATGATCATCAGCGTCCTGTTTCTGCTCGCACTTACAGGTAAAAGAACAAAGAATGGTACCGCCCAGTTCAGGAGGATCTCTGAGAAAAAGAGCACTTTCCACCCGTCCTGCCAGCGGTAATAATAATACACGGTTTCTTCAGGAAGATTACCGTACCAGATCAGCATAAACTGAACAAACCAGAGGTAACCCCAGATAATGCCCAGCATGAAAAGGTAGCGCGAAAAATCATGAAGATGATATTTGTTAAGAAAAGGAAAGTAACCCTGCCTGTTCAGTATAAACAGGATCAGAATAATCACCGAGACACCGTGAAGAAAGGCAGATGTCATATTCTTGAGTGCGAAAACCGTTGAATACCAGTGAACATCAATCGACATGATCCAGTCGAACGTGGAGAAAATAAAGGTAATGGCCAGAATAAAAATATAGATCCGGGAATAATACTCGCTTTTCATGAAGTATCCGGTGCCGCCGTATCCATCTTCCTTCAATGAAAGCCGTCTGAGGATGCGGGCGAAAAGAATCCAGAGCGCAAAAAACAGGATAAGTCGCAGGTAGAAAAAGGGAAAATTGAGATATATCTGCTTATGGCTCATAACTTTATCGGCAGCTACAACATCTTCATTGCTCCAGCTATAGAGTGCATGTATCCCAAAGTAAATCAAAAGGAAGAATACAGCAGCCACAGGAAGGTATGCCATCATAGCCTCCGGAATTCTTTTGAAGCCGGCAGACCATCCCGACTGTGTGATATACTGAATTACAATAAAGAAAACGCCTCCTAGTGACAGGGACAGAAAATAATAATTGTTCAAAAGGTAATCTGCCCAACCTCTGCGGGGATCCGTGATCAGGCCGTACACCATCACCGCAAGTCCGAGAAGAGTAAGAAGAGCGGTTATAACCCGGAAGGACATTGATACTTTGTATTCTTCCTTCATGTCTTTTAATTTTGATTTAAACGTTCCCTGTCACTGAATCAATGGCTGATGGTCGAATCCCGGAGTGCCTCAGGCTGAAGTACATTTCTGATATAAGCGATGATCTTCCACCGGTCTTCAGGCCGGATCTGGGAGCCATGTGCACCCATCGATCCGAAACCCAGAGTCATGGTATGATAGATCTCCCCATCCCTGAGATTCCGGGCTTCCTCAGCGACAAGCGACCTTGGAACCACGATATATAAACCACTTGAATGGAGGTAACCATTACCGTCACCCTTAACTCCATGGCAGCCTACGCAGAAGGTCATGAACTCATGTTTCCCCCGGTCGATGACAGCCTGGTTGATCTCAAGGGGATTTTTCAGCTCCTCTCCTGCCCTGATCCGGTCTTCAGGACTATTGGTATATTGAAACGGAGTAAATTCACGCGAAATCGTCCCTTCAACCGGTGTCCTCATCGTGGTCCCGTCTTCAAAATTCGGATTCGGGGCGTACGTCTCGTAGGCCTTGGAATAAAACATATCCGGGAAATAGTCCCATCCGGGGTGATTCCTGTTTCTGTCGCACCCTGTTACCAGCAGGATGATCAGGGCGGCAGATGAAAGGTATGTCCAGTTTCTTCCCATTTGTTAATGATTGCTTTTAGTATCCTCAATTTGCAAATCGTTTACCTCCTCAGCTCCTTCAGCACTCAGGATTCTGCCCGCGTCTGTGGATTTCTCCTTTTCCAGCAAATTCACGTCCACGACAATGACGAATTTATCATCGGTAATCCTGATGTCGGGTATCTGCTTCACATTGCCGGGGAAAAGTCCCGAAACGGCTGAAAAAGTCACCAGGCTGGCAATGGTTACAATTAGTATTGTGATAACAACAGTAATGACAATAAAAGAAGGGAAGGAGTTGAAGGGTTTTCCACCATAATTAATTGGCCAGTTCCGCACTGCGGCGAAATACAGGAAGGCCAAAACGGCAGCGGCACCAAAAAGCCCATAAAAATAGGCTGCCGTCGGAATTCTCGATTTTCTCTTGAGCAGATGCAGGACTTCATGTACCGGGTAGGGCATATATACATCATAAATGGTATACCCTTCCTTAAGCAGCTTTTTCAAGGAAGATAACATTTTATCCTCCTCGCTGAAAACACCTGATATAAATTTACCGGCCATAATATCTGTCTGTTTATATTTAATCTTCTTTCCTGCTGCCCACCTTCAACACCCCTTTCACCTCGCTTACCGCAATTACCGGGATATATCTGAAGAAGAGAAGTATGAAAGAAGCGAACATACCGAGTGTACCAACGTATGTGCCTACCTCAACCCAGGTAGGTGAATAGGTAGCCCAGTTTGAGGGCAGAAAATCCTTGGTGAGTGAACCTACGACAATATTATACCTTTCAAACCACATCCCGATATTGATCACCAGGGAGATAATGAGCAGTGCCCATGGATTTTTCCTGATCTTTTTGAACCAGAAAAGCTGAGGGATGATGGCGTTACAAATCAGCATAATCCAGAACGGAACGGCATACTCACCGGTCAGGAGGTTATGGAAAAAGGTATACATCTCATAGGTGTTCGATGAATACCAGGCGATGAATATTTCCGTCATATAGGATGTGCCCATGATGAGTGATATGAATATCAGGATCCTGGCGATGGCATCCAGGTGATTGTCGGTGATGTAATCATTGAGATGATATATTTTTCTCATGATCACCATGAGTGTCATGACCATTGCAAAGCCGGAAAAAATAGCTCCGATCACGAAGTAAGGCGGAAAAATGGTTGTATGCCAGCCCGGTTCAATGGATGCAGCAAAGTCTGTAGCTACGATAGAATGCACGGAAACCACCAGAACAGCTGCAATTCCTCCCAGGATAAACCCCAGTGAATCAAAACGCATCCACTCTTTGGAGGAGCCTGTCCATCCCATGGCGAAGAAGCCATATATGGCTTTTCGGATTTTGGATGTTGCCCTGTCACGGATGGTGGCAAAATCGGGCAACATACCCAGGTACCAAAAGGAAACTGAGATGAGCAGGTATGCCGTGATAGCCGAAAAGTCCCAGAAAAGCGGCGAGTTAAAATTTACCCAGAGAGGGCCGCGGGTGTTAGGATAAGGGAAAATGAAAAAGGCCAGCCATACACGCCCCATGTGAAGGGCGGGAAAAAGAGCTGCACAACCTACCGCCACAACGGTCATTGCCTCAGCAGACCGGTTGATGGATGTTCTCCATCTCTGCCGGAGAATAAGGAGAAAAATCGAAAAGGCGGTACCGGCATGCCCGATACCTATCCACCAAACAAAATTTACAATGGCCCAACCCCAGGCAACGGTATTGTTTACTCCCCAGGTACCGATACCCTGTGATACCGTCACGTAAATCGCCACCATGCCCCAAAGGGTGGCCAGGGTGGCCAGGGTCATGGCTGCAAACCACCACCTGCCGGTCTTATCCTCCATGGGCCTGAGAATCTCACGACTGATCTGTGAGTACGTCTTCTCGCCTTCAATTAAGGAACCTCTGAGAAATCTGTTATACATGAGCAGGTCAGTTATTTAAGGTTACGATATATTTCCTTCCGGCTTATTCCTGACCTGGGTCAGGTAACCAACCGATGGCAGGGTATGAATCTCTTCGAGCAGATGATAGTTTCTCGGGTCTTTCATCAGTTTTGAAACCCTGCTTTCAGGATCGTTCATGTCGCCGAATACCAGGGCTCCTGCAGGACAGGCCTGCACGCATGCCGGTTTGATCTCGCCATCGGTGAGTGCACGGTTTTCAAGTTTAGCCTGCAACTTTTTCTCCTGGATGCGCTGTACACAAAATGAACACTTCTCAACTACACCCCGGTCTCTCACTACAACATCAGGATTGAGAACCATCTGTCCGAGATCGGAATGGATGTCGTAATCGAACTTCTTGTTATCGGTATATTTAAACCAGTTAAACCGCCGAACACGGTATGGGCAGTTGTTGATACAATATTTTGTTCCGATGCACCGGTTATAGGTCATCTGGTTCAGACCTTCGCTGCTGTGGTTGGTGGCCGAAACGGGGCATACATTTTCGCATGGGGCATTGTCGCAGTGCTGGCACATAATAGGTTGAAAGAATACAGAGGGATTGCCGGGTTCGTCACTGTAATACCGGTCAATCTTCATCCAGTGCATGATACGTCGCCTGTGTACTTCTGACTTGCCGACTACCGGGATGTTATTCTCAGCCTGGCAGGCAATGACACATGTATTGCAGCCTACACAGGCATTGAGATCAACGACCATTCCCCAGTGGAAGCCCTTAAATTCAGGTTCCGGATAAAGGGTCTTGTTATGGGCTTCAAACTCTTCCAGCGTCTCGTTACCCGAGGAAGGTTTTTCAAGATAGTCTTTTAGCCTGGTCTCCCTGACAATATGCCGGCCTTCCATGGAATTATGCATTTGCGTCAGCGCCAGTACCGTCTTCCGGCCGGCAGGCTCCAGTTTGACACCGGTTACATGGTAGATCCGCCTGCCATCTGTCATCTGGACCAGGGGATATAGATTTACGCCCACCCCATTGGCCACTTTTCCGGTATCCTTCCTGCCATACCCCAGGGCAGCCAGGCAGGTTCCCTTGGCCTGACCGGGCTGAACAAGCACTGGCATTTCGGTTTTTCCGTTGAGCCTGACGATATCTCCATTCTGCAGACCCGATTCCTGAGCATCGGAAGGGGAGATCATCAGAACATTTTCCCAGTCGTGTTTGGACACTGGATCGGGTAATTCCTGAAGCCAGGGATTGTTGGCATGACGGCCGTCACCCATCTGAACACTTTCGGCCAGGATAACCTCAAAACCAGGGGCTGCGGGAGATGAGGCAATGTTTATGCCTTCAAGCACCCCGGCATTAAATTCAGGCTTCCATTCGCCTTCTACCTGATAGGTATGTAATCCGTCTCTTAGACAAGCATTCCAGAACGTTGTAAAATCTCCCTGACCGGAAAACCAGTTCGCTTTCCATTGGGTCTGGATAAAATGATAATAATCGGTTCCGGCATTATTCCAGTTCAGCAGGCTGTCCTGAAAAGACCGGGTGTTAAATATCGGACTGATGCAGGGCTGGGTAAGATAAAGACTACCCGGACTGATTTCGGCATCATCCCATGATTCAAGAGGATGATGGACCGGACAGACGTGAGTGGCCAATGCTGCCGTTTCACAAGCACTCCCGGCAAATGACACTGTCAAAGGTATTTTCTGAAGACCGGTGAGGAACATCCCTGCATCCGGATAATCATATACCGGGTTCACATTGTACATCAGGAGGGCACCGATCTTCCCGGCATTCATATCATCCACAAGTGCGGCAATGTCCTGATCCCTGCCACCTGCCAGTAAAAGCGGATGACTGATATCAATGGTGGAGGATATGTTATCAAGCGTATAGTTGATTGCATTAACCAGTATCTGACAATCCGGGTCGTTGCTGCCGGATAAAACGACGGATCTGCCTTTATTCCGGATGAGTTCGGAAGCTATGGCATTCATGTCAATGTTTTCACGAACAGCTGTGCTTCCCGTTTTTCCGGTTATCAGATTGTACAGTTCAAGAAGGAGAGCCTTTTCTTCTGATGGTTTCATCATGTACCTGCTGTCAGCATTGCTGCCTGTCAGGCTCAGTCCGGATTCAACCTGGATATGACGGATCATCGTTTTCTGACCGCTATCGAGTTTCCGCCTGTCGGTGTAAAGACGGATGAATCTGACCGGTGCGATCCATGAACCGAGGAAATCCGCTCCGAAGCTCACAACAAGATCCGCCTTGTCGAACCTGTAGTCAGGAATGAAAGCCTGCCCAAAACATTTCTCGTTGGCTTCCAGTATCCCTGAGTAAGAAACCGGGCTGTAGGTAACCCATCTGAAATGTACGCGCGATTTACCGAAATCATCGATGATGCGCCTCGTCGAAGGGGAGATAATGGCCGATGTAAGCAGAACGGTTTCTTTGCCGCTGGCATCTGCATTCTTCAGACCTGTGAGAATGTCTGCATCCAAGTCATCCCAGGAAAGCTTTTTACCGGCTTTGGAGGGATCCTTCAACCGGGCGTCGTCATAAAGGGAAAGAACCGAAGCCTGAACGCGTGCGGTTGTTCCTCCACGGTTAAAGGCCGCCAATTCATTACCCTCAATTTTAATAGGCCTGCCGTCGCGGTTCTTCACCAGGATACTGCAAAAGTCTTTCCCGTCGAAAAAGGAGGAAGCATAATGCAGGGCTTTACCAGGAGTGATCTCTTCCGGCTGAATGACATAGGGAATGGCCTTTATCACCGGCTTCTCGCAACTGGCAACCAGGGCAGCGCTGGTCAGGCTGAAACCGAACAGCTTGAGAAAATCTCTGCGGGAAGATCTTGAATTCGCCGTTGCGTCCTCAAAAAGCTCCAGGACGCTGTTTTTATGCTCGCCTTCAAATCTTTCCTCTTCCCTGTCGGGCAGATTCCTGAATTCATCCAGGCTTTTCCAGTATTTTCTCATAAGAGTGAATTTTAGAACGCTCCTCTGTTTTTCATTCCCGTTCACCAGCAAATCCCGGACTAGCGACCGTCAATCCGAAAAGCTTACAGGCACATGGAAAAACAGTCTGGACATCAACCACTACCCTTTTAATAGTGGCATTTCATGCATTCGGTACCGCCGATATCTTCCACAGTCACCTGTTTCAGATTTCCTGATTTGACTTGTTTTTTTAACTGTTTATATTGGTTGTAAAACGCATTCGAATCAAAGTTGACGTCCCGGGTCCGGTGACATTCAATGCACCAGCCCATCGACAGGTCGGATACCTGCATGATCCTGTCCATCCTGGTGACATCGCCGTGACACTCGCCGCAATCCACCTTACCCGCACTCACATGCTGAGCATGGCTGAAAAAAACATGATCCGGAAGGTGATGAACCCTGATCCAGGCTATCGGCTTTTTATCCTGGTAAGCACTGACCACTTTGGCGATTTCAAACGATCCGGACCGGCTTCCGTTCCGGACGATCAGATGACAGTTCATACAAACATTAACTCCGGGAATAGTAGGTTCCTTGCTGAACTCAGATGAACTGTGGCAATAGATGCAGGCCGTCTGGTTCTGCCCGGCATGAACGGCATGCGAGAATTTTACCGGCTGATTGGGTTGATAGTACTGGGATCTCCCGATATCTACTGCCTCCACGACGAGTACATCCGTAATAAAGAATCCTGTTCCAAGGATGATCACGAGATGTATCCATTTTCGTTTAACCCGTTTTGTGAAAATCAGGTCCACAACGGAAAACAAAAACAGAAGCGAAGCCAGAATAAAAAGGATAAGTTTGTTAAGCACGGGTTTGGGAGGCGTGATCCCTATGGTGGTAAATTCATCCATGAACCCTTTGATCATCACGATATCTTCGGGGCTCAGATCAAATTTGGCATGCACTTCGGAAAGCTTTTTTCCACGGGGTTTCAGCAAAACCCTCACCAGGTCACCAACTTTCTTGTCTTTATATTTTACGGCAATCTCCATGGCACTGGGATTCCAGTTCATGGTATCTATATATACGGTGTTATGACATCCCGCACAGTTGACCGATTTGTTTTTAAAGTAAACCAGTCCGTAAAAAAGACGTTCCCCTCTTGTAAGTTCGGAGGCGGTAAGATGTTTAAGTCTGATTTGCAATGAGTCATTTCCCGGGGTTTGTCCCATAAGAGAATTCTGAACCGGAAGTAGGATCAGTAGCAGGAAAAAAATGCAGACAAGGCCGTAGTTAGTCGTAGTTTGATCAGAAGATCTTATCATCCAAGGTTAATTAAAGGTTACAATAAATACCGCCTCTCTTCCTCAACCCTGCTGTACCAATACTAAAACATAGTAACCAAAGATATGAATTTGAGTGGATTTGTAAATAATGATGTCAATTTTCTGCATTATTTAGATTTGATTAACATAGAAACCCTGCTTCACCTCATCAGGTGTACAAATCCCTTTTTCAGTATCCGGTTATCTCCGCTGATCTGGTTTATGATGAAAAAATAGATTCCGCTATGCATCTCCTCTCCTGAGAATGACCTGCCGTCCCAGATGATGTTTGGTGATTCCGACTTATAAACAAGGATACCGGAACGAGTGTAAACAGAGAAAATATAACGGTTCATCCCATCTGTCCGGATCCGGAAATAATCGTTCATACCGTCCCCGTTAGGCGTAAAAATATTTGGTGTTTTCAGAAGTTCATTGACCTGAACGTTCGTGATAACGGAGTCGGCGCAACCTGCGGATTGTTCGACGACAAGCTTTACAGGGAAATTCCCTGGTTGATCAAAATCGTGAAAGATGCTTTTCCCTGTAAGAGGACTGCCTCCATCAAAAAACCAGGTGTAGGTATAGGAAACAGTATCATCTCCAGTATTTACAGGTCTGAAGACGAAGGCATAATTCCCTGCATCCAGAGTATCGGTAAAATAAAAACGAGCTTTAGGCACGGGATAAACTATGATGAAACCCAGTTCTGAAATGACATAAGAACTGTTGATGGTAACTGTCACATCATAGGATCCCGGTGATTGATACGTAACTGAAGGGGTAAGACTTTCGGAAGCAGTGATACCGTTTCCGAAATCCCAGGCAATATCAGTGATCGTATCTCCGGAAGATGAGGGAAGAAGTGAAAACTGAACATCCAGATTGCCGCAACCAGAGGAAGTATCTGCATGCAGGATAACCTGTGCTATGAGGTGAGGAGCACAAGGAATTAATACCAGCATTATCAAAACAAAATACTTCTTCATCCATATCAAAGTTCAGGTAAATATAGGGAATCCGGAGTTCATAGCTCAAATCTTTTCGGTCAATTTTTTAACAACCCGGAATTTATTCAGAAACTCTTTTCCAAAAACCCTCAGAATGGTATATCCGGGTATGGCAAGTATCATGCCTGCCACACCTGCCAGGCTTCCGGCAATGAGAATCACCATAAATATCTCGAGCGGATGAGCTTTGACAGTATTCGAGAATATCAGGGGCTGAAAAAGAACGTTGTCGACGGCCTGAACTGCCAGGAATACCAGCAGCATATATCCGGCCATCGGCAGAAGAACTGAAAATTCAAGGTTGATATTGAAGGCAATTCCCAGGAGGATACCCAGAGAAGTGCCAATGATCGGACCCAGGTAGGGCACTACATTCAGGATGGCGGCAATGAGTCCTATAAGCAGGCTCCGCTTAAACCCCAGCCCGACGATGCTCATCCCGAGAGTGACAAGAATCAGAATTCCGGTCAGCTGCAATCCTATTCCGATAAAATATCTCGATAATAATTTTTTTACCGAGTGCATGGCATGCCGTACGTTAGCTTCATGCTTCTCGGGAATAAGCAGAACGACAGTTTCGGTGATCAGGTTCTGATCTTTCAGAAGAAAAAAGGTGATAAATGAAATGGAAAATATGGCCACGAAAATATTCCCAAGAATGGAGGCTGTTGCGCCAAAAAGATTGGATACAAAGGAGAAATCCAGTACGCTGATCAACTTTGCCTTGAGGTACTCTGTGAGAGTCTGCCCACTTGCACCGGAGATCTGGAAATGCTCAAATACACCCTCAACCTTGTTTATCGGATCCTGCAGCCGGCTGATAAAAGTATCGGCATTGATCTTCGACAATTCATTGGCTTCACGGGCTACGATCGGAATGAAAATTCTGAAGAAGCCGAGGAATAATACCCATAAAACCAACAGGGTCAATAAAGCCCTGATTGCAACCGGTATTTTGAACCTTCCGATCCTGACCCGGTCAAGCAGATCAACCAGGGGAGATCCGACAAGCGAAAGAACCGCTGCAACAATAACATAAGCTACAATATTACTGAAATACCAGAGTATGAATCCGACAACAACTATCCCCAGTCCGATCAGTATATATCTTCCTATTGAATTCATCAGGCTGTAAAATTCGAAGCTAAGATATTAAGATTTAACTGTTATGACGACAAATAAGGTATAAAAAAAGAAATCAACAATCTGTGTTCATATCAACAGATTGTAAGATTTCATTCCAAGAAAGTAATTTCCTACCTTTAACCAGGTTAAATCCGGAAACAATTTACCATGAAGCAATACCTGGATCTTCTCTCACATGTAAGGGAAAACGGCGTAAGGAAAAATGACAGAACAGGTACCGGAACGATCAGTGTTTTCGGCTACCAGATGCGTTTTAACCTCGATGAAGGCTTTCCTCTGCTCACCACAAAAAAACTTCATCTGAAATCCATTATCTATGAATTGTTGTGGTTCCTGAACGGAGATACAAACGTCAGGTATCTGAATGAGAACGGTGTTAAAATATGGAACGAATGGGCCGATGAAAACGGGGATCTGGGCCATATTTACGGATACCAGTGGCGTTCATGGCCCGCTCCCGGCGGGCAGCATATCGACCAGATCTCCAGGGTTATTGATTCACTGAAAAATAATCCCGATTCCAGGAGACACCTGGTTAGTGCCTGGAATGTCGGGGATCTTGAAAATATGAATCTGCCGCCATGCCATATCCTGTTCCAGTTTTACGTAGCCGAAGGCAGGCTATCATGCCAGTTGTACCAGCGTAGCGCCGACCTCTTTATTGGTGTCCCCTTCAATATCGCATCCTATTCCATGCTTCTCATGATGATGGCCCGGGTGACAGGACTGAAACCCGGAGAATTTATCCATACTCTCGGAGATGCACATATCTATCTGAATCATCTTGAACAGGTTGATGAGCAATTGAAACGGACACCCGGACCATTGCCCCAACTGAACATCAACACGGACGCAACCTCCATTTTTGATTTTCGGTATGATGATTTTCATCTCGAAAATTATGTTGCTCAACCTCATATCAGGGGGGATATCTCCGTTTAAAACCTTAAAAATGAGAAACGCCAGAAATAAAAATATCTCCATTATCGTTGCCGTTGCCGAGAATTACGCGATCGGAAAAGATAACCGGCTGCTCTGGAAACTGTCCGATGATCTTAAAAGATTTAAAAAAATTACCACCGGACATACCGTGATCATGGGCCGACGTACATTCCTGTCGTTGCCCGGGGGACCTCTTCCGAACCGTACCAATATTGTGATCTCTGACGTCCCCAATGAAAAATTCGATGGCTGCCTGATGGCTGCCTCCATTGAAGAATCCATGAACCTGCTTGATGATGACGAAGCTTTCGTGATTGGTGGTGGTATGGTATACAAGCAGTTCCTGCCTCATGCAAGACAATTGTACCTGACCAGAGTGGATCACTCCTTCGATGCCGATACGTTTTTTCCTGACCTGAACCTTGACGAATGGGATGAAATACACCGGGAACATTTCGCCGCTTCAGAAAAAAATGAATACCCTCATACTTTCATTATATACCGGCGTAAACCCTGAATCTGCTCCCATCTCTTTTTTAGGCTTCCTGTAACGATCTCACGATAATCCCATCCGTAATTCAAAAAAATTCGTATTTTAGTTCCCGGTATAAAAGGAAACAGTACCTTTCTATGGCAAGAAATAGCCCTTTTATATAATACATTTTCACTACTAACAAAATTAATTGACTCAATATGAAAAAAGTCGTGTTCATCACTTTACTGACCATTTTCACAATGGCAGTGTTCAGCCAGGATGCCGAGAAAATAACCGGCCACTGGCTTACTGAAAAGGGAACCTCACAAGTTTACGTTTACAAAGCCCGGAACGGCAATTACTACGGGAAAATAAGCTGGCTCAACGAACCAAATGAAAATGGAGCTGCAAAAAAAGATGACAATAACCCTGATGAGTCTCTGAAAGAAAAGCCTCTCCTCGAACTGATCATCCTCAAAGGCTTCCAGTATAATCCCGACGAAAATACATGGGAAGGCGGAACCATCTATGATCCCGACAACGGTAAAACCTACGATGCCTACATGTGGTTTGAAGGCGACAATTACGAAGTCCTGAAACTGAAAGGGTATGTCCTGGGCATGCGCTTCCTCGGCAGGGAAACCATCTGGAAAAAAGAACAGCCAAGGGAATTGAAATCCTCCCTGTAATAAGCCGTCTGACTTTAAGTTAATAATACCACCGGCAGTGGCCTGATCGGTGCGGTAAAAGGTTGAACAGGGGATGCATCCCCCGTTCAACCTTTTACCGTACCGATCAGGCCTTTTCCTTTTATCTCCTGTCCCTCTTGTCCGAATCCGTACACGTTTGTCACGAAACCGTTCACTTCTGAAGACTGTAAAATCCGGTAAAAATAGTTGTATAGTATTGATATTGTGATATTTATAATTTTTGGCATAAATAATGAACTCTTCTATGCATGTTCATTTAGATTTTGAGATTAAAAAAAACAAGTCATGAAAACAAAAATTACATATATCGTCTTCACCCTCCTGATCATGGTGATGGGAACCAACGCTTACGCAGACAATACCAAAGGGAAAAAAGAGAAAAAAGCAAAAGCTGAAAAGGTATTTAACAAAATTGAAAGCAAATTCGAAACTGAACTGCGTTTTGAAAACTGGATGACTGAAATCCGTGAATTCACCGGAAAGGAAATCTTCAGTGAAGATGACCTCAGTTTTGAAAGCTGGATGATGCAAGACTTTTCACAAAAGGACGCCGTAAATTTCCATGAAGATGACCTCAAAATGGAACCCTGGATGACGAGCGTATTCAACGAAACAGCCACAGCATCCTGCGAAAGTAACACCATGAAATTTGAATCCTGGATGCTTAAAACGTTCTAATAAATTTTTCTTTTTTAGGTTTAAGTGGTTAGTGAAGAAAGGGATATCCTGGCACAAGGAATCCCTTTCTTTTTTGCTTAAAAGTTGAAGTATAAGATGACCTCTTCAGTGTTGCAGTTTCCCTTCAGAAATGAACTCCGGACCGCAATCCCTTCCTTGCACTAACGGCTAATTCATGATAATTTTCTGTGTCAGCCGTATATCCCTGGAGGAGCTCCCCACAAGCAGGTCAAATTCACCGGGCTCTGCAATCCATCCGGGTTTGGAAGGATTATAGTAGGAGAATGCAGCCTTGCCAAGTTTAATGCTTACTGTCTTAGTCTGGCCCGGAAGCAGTTCAACCTTGGTGAAGGCCTTCAGCTCTTTCACCGGCCGGGGTAATGATGAAACAGGATCAGAGACGTACAGTTCGGCTACTTCCTTCCCTTTTACCTTTCCCGTATTCTTCACATCAAATGAAACGGTGATGCCCCCGTCTGCATTGAATGTTTCATGATCCACCTTAATGTTGCTGTACTCAAAACTTGTATATGACAACCCGAAGCCGAACGGGAAGAGTGGATCGATGTTTTCCTTGTCGTAATGACGGTAGCCGGCAAAAATGCCTTCACTGTATTCGACGTGTCCCTCATGATTTTCATCATAATAGCTCTTGTAGGCGGGAGCATCCGCCCATCGCTTTTCAATGGATATGGGGAGTTTCCCGCTGGGATTGACCTCTCCGAAGAGAATTTCGGCAATTGCCTGCCCGCCCATCTCACCCGGGTACCAGGCGTAAAGCAGACCCTTTACTTCCCCGATCCAGTCATTGATCGCCACATTTCCGCCGGCGTTTACGACGACAATGATATTCTTATTGACGTCGGAGACCTTTTTAATGAAATCTTCCTGCGCTGAGGGTAAGCCGTAAGGACGGTCGTGTCCTTCCCCCTCGGTCCTCTGGTTAAACCCGACACAGACAACGGCCACGTCCGAATTTTTAGCCGCCTCGAGAGCCTGTTTCAGCGGATCACCCTTGCTCATGCTTATTCCCATACGTATAAAGGCATTCCCTCCACTCTGGTAATATTCCAGTCTGACCGGATAAGATTTTCCCGCCTGCATGGGTATGGTTGCAGTCTCAAATCCACGGTCATAATGCCATCTGTCGATCACCAATTTCCCGTTGACGTAAAGACGGATGCCATCATCCCCGCTCAGAACCACCGTGTAATTTCCCGATGTTGCAGGCTTGAAGTTGCCGGTCCACCTGGCAGAAAAGCTTTCTTCCGGAATCCCTGAAGGCAAATCGTTTTTGTCAAATCTGAAATTTACCACCGAATCCTTACGGACAAAGGCAGGCTTACCCGATAAATTCGCATTGCTGAAGAATTCACCTTTAAGACCATTTACCCCAAACCAGTTCTGATTGAAAAACTCCGGACTGTACGTTTCTTCGAAGGGTCCTCTGGCATAGGTAACCTTTACATTATTACCCGCCAGATTACGGATACCCTGAAGAACAGAAACCGAGGAATAAGGCCTGACGTAAGAACTTCCTCCGCCGCCGGTCACAGCAGGATCTGCATTCGGACCCATAACAGCCACAGTTTTGATTTCTTTCTGATCCAGAGGAAGAATGCCGTTTTCGTTCTTCATCAGCACGATGCCTCCTCTGGCAGCATTAAGTGCCGTTTCGGCCGTTGAGTCCCTGTTAAAATCAGGCGCTTTCCTGGAGGTCGAATCCATCAGCCCGAACCGGTAATACATACGGATTATTCTTCGCACTTTATCATCAATCACCGACTCAGCCAACTTTCCGTCCTTTATGGCCGGCATCAATGTATCACGACACATATGAACTGCTGAGGGCATCTCCAGATCAAGCCCCGCTTTGGCAGCAGCAACTCCATCATAAACCGATACCCAGTCAGACATGACTATACCTTCGAATCCCCAGTCCTTTTTCAACACCTGGTTTATAAGATAGTCATTTTGTGAGGCATGAACCCCGTTGATCAGGTTATAGGAGGTCATGACACACGCTGCATGACCCTGCTCAACAGAAGCCCTGAAAGCCGGCAGGTAGATCTCATGAAGTGTCCTTTGGTCCATGTCTGAGCTGACATTATGCCTGTCGTACTCCTGATTGTTGGCGTCATAATGTTTGGCTGTGGCCATCACCCCCTGGTTTTGCATCCCCGTGATGAAACTTGCCGCCATCTGTCCCGCCAGGTATGGATCCTCTCCAAGGTATTCAAAATTACGCCCGCACATGGGTGCACGGTAAATATTCATGGCCGGTCCCAGCATGATCTGAACATCCTTTGCGGCCGCTTCCTTCCCGATACCTGCTCCAACAGCAGAGGCTACCGCCGTATCCCATGATGCTGCCGTATTAATCCCGGCAGGGTAAGCCGTCGAAGGTTCATAGTTCCTGACACCGCAAGGGCCGTCCGACATTCTGACTTCAGGTAGCCCGAGGTCAGGGTAAGCCCGGATGTCAAAATCTTTGAACCCTCCTATCATATCTATTTTCTGGTCAAGGGTCATCTTCCGGATGATCCCGTCGATATTCTCTTCAACCTGTTTTGAAGTCATTTTCCGGTTTGAGGTGCTGACCTGACAACCCGTCACAAACAAAAGGCTGACTAAAAAAAAGACACTGTTTTTCATTTTAAAGAACGTTTAAATGTGTGATGTATCCTTTACCGAAAATCAGCTTTGTACTGATTTTATATAAGAATACACTATACGACCAAATTAGTTTGGTCTTCTCACTTTTCTCTCAAATGAAATGGTGGGTAACTTTTAAAGGAATCATACAGATCCTGCAGCGAACGGACATGATCCGGATCATCTCTGACCAGGGTGAGGGCAAGGATTTTAATTTTTTTATTTTGGGGAAGCTCAAGGGTCCCGGAATCCTTTGGTAACGGCAGGAAGTACTTATACAAATAACAATACTGGTAGGCATCGTTCGCTGAGGGGTAGCCGATATGCCGGTGAGATGCGAACCATGCGATATTATCCCGTTTCGAAAAGGGCTCTTCAACCGAGGTGACATCCCGTTGATCGGGTGTAAAAATCCGGTTGTAGAACTGACCAACAAAGCCTGTCCAGGCCTGGACACCCAGGTTGTAAACATTTGTCCCGACCTTAAATTCTCCGGTGGTGCCAGTGGTGGCCGCAGCCAGAATGTAAACCGCATTAAAATTTCCCTCCGGAAGCCGGATCTGCTGGCCGTTACAACTTACGGCATTATTCTTCTCGTCTTCCGTACTTCCCATTTTAAAACGTACATCTTCGCTCGTAATTTCCTTCGGAATCAGTTCCGCCGGCAGACTCAGGTCATGGAAAAAGTTACCGTCAGCCCTGTTATCGTCAAAACTCATGACATCCTGATTATACGGCAGTTCTACGGCATATTGCTCTGCCGGCAAAGAAGCATCCGGAGCTGAAGCCAGCCTGACGGCAAAACTGCGGATGGTATAATGACTAAGGTCAAAAGTCATCCGGTTGCCGGAATAAACGGCAGGCCCGATCTTTTGTTCCTGACCGTCCACTTCATAAGCATCAAGAATTTTACCGGGGAAGGTCATGGACAGGTCCTTCGAATCCTTTCCGAACAATTCATTCACCCGGACAATATAATACTCACCGTTTTCCATCCTTTTGAGTGCCATCAGTCCGGCTTCTGGTGATGAAAGAGTAAGGAAAGACATGCTCTTCCCCAGATTTCCGGCATGCTTCCCGGCCTCGAAAGCCAGGACGGGCTGATTGAAAAAAGCCCCCTGCCACGATGACTCACCTGAAACCCAGTCGCCCTTATGGCTGTATATGCCATACCGGAATTCATGAATACCCCAGTCCTGCGTACCCTGGTAAACAAATGCATTGTCGACACCCGGGGTGTAAAGTAATGTCAGTCGAAGGGTATGGTCATCAGGCTTATCAGATCCGTATTTACAATCCTCGAGAACCGTAACACCATGACTTCCTGACTGGTCCGTAAGATCGAACCATTCTTTCGAAGGGACTTCGAATTTCTTTGGGTTGTTGGTTCCCCGCTGAATGGTCCCGACCCCAAGGTTATAGGTAGCCATTTCATTGCTGACGTTCAACGGGAAGGCTGCTTTCAGGCTTACTTCCTTCGACTGCCAGTCTAATCTGTTATCCACCTCAACGCCTTTTACCTGCATCACCGGCAGACAGACTCAAAACCTGGGTGATGACTGAATTCCGGCCTTGGCGACTGATTTCAAGGGCTACACGAACAGGCCCGTTTTCAAGAACCCGTATGGTGGCATCATGATTCATGAAATCTTCCGGAGGGTTCTTCCTGTCATTCCAGTCCATATTCCAGGACGGCCAGTAAGAGGGTTTCTCTTTTTGAAATTCAAGAGAGGCAGGCGCGGAAAGCAACTCTTTTGATTGTACCTTATCCCATATACTGGTTATATCACCGTTATCCCCCACAACAACTTTGTACCAGGCGTTCTCCAGGAACTGATCACCGGCTGAAAGGGATGTCTTCCACTCTGAAGCTTTCTTGCTCTCACGAACATCGTAAACAGACATTCCGGCCTGGGGTACTTTGGCGAGAAAGATAAACTTCAGTTTGTTGCCATCTTTGCCTGTGACCTGGGACGGGACCTCTTTTCCTTTGTCATCAAAAACCCGGATCGAAGAAGGCACCTGGGCATACTCGAGCTCAGCTGTCACAACATCTTCCCTGTCACGGGCTACCGGATTATAAACAACCACAGCCCTCCCTTTTACTCTTGTATCCATATGTGAAGAGACAGCGCTGACAGCATGTTTCAGCACACCGGCAAAACCATTTGCTGCTACAAATTCATCGTTCCATGCATATTCATATGCTTTCGGAATAGCCGTTCCCGGGAGGATATCATGAAACTGACTGCCTAATACCAGGTCCCACGACCTGTTCAGCTTCTCAACAGGATATGAGGAATAGTTCATCCAGCCGGCAAAACTCGCCAGTTCTTCAGCCGATTTAGCCAGTAGTTCATTTTTACGGTTCATCCTTTTCATGTAAGCCTGCGAGGTAAGGGAACCGGCACTGTGCTCTATTAAAAGTAAATCGCCCGAATAGACCGGAAGCTTTTTCATGATACCGGGAGTGATATCCTTATACATCTGATCAGATGCGGTCAGAATGACTTTAAACTTGCTGTCGTTGTTATGAAGGCTGCCACATGCATGCTTAACGTCATCGGGCCGGGGAGCTCCCCCCTGGTCTCCCACTCCGTAATACCTGTAATCGAACGATATGCCGTACTTTGCCTGATCTTCATCCAGACGGGCATCCCATGCACTGTCCTTGTCCAGCCGTGGCACCACAGGACTGGTATAGCTGGTGGCATTCAGGGCTGCGATAATACCGTTCCCGTCAGGGCCTTTCCAAATCCCTACATTAAAAGGCACTCCTACAGCCGAATGCCAGGTAAGTTTCTGGGTGGAAAACCCCTTTAACCCGCAGTAATGCCAGATAGTGGGCATGTTGGCCAGAAACCCGAAACAATCGGGCAGCATATAGTCCTCACTTACTACTCCGAATTCTTTCCTGAAAAAATCATTTCCGTAAAGAACCTGCCGGACCAGTGACTCGGAGGATGAAATATTGACTTCCCCTTCATCTACGGATGAACCGGAGACATACCACCTCCCCTGTTGTATATACTCTTGACTTTGGGATATAAATCGGGATAGTATTCCTTCATCATCCGGTACCGGCGCGATCCGGTGAAGTTGAATACATAATCCGGATATTTTTCAAATAACCGGAAATTTTCAGTCATGATATTCCTGATGTACTCATCGATCGTGGCAGGATAATCCCAGTTCCATTCGGTATCGAGATGGGCATACCCGATCGTATAAAGGACCTTTTCTTTTGAAATATCGTACTTCTGACGTTTTTCCGTAGGTTGGGCACTTAAGATTATACTTACCATTAGACCCCAGATGAGAAAAAAGGTTCTCGTTTTCATGCGAAAATAGTTTATTTAAATTATTGGCCTCATGGAACCACACATGATCAATTGTTATAAGGTCACTATTGTGTTGCCATCAATCATGTGGGTTTCATTTTAATATGCATTATGTTCAAGCTTCTATTTCTGAATTAACAGGATAAACAAGGATGCTGCTGTTATGATCCGGCTGGCAGAAAAAATCGTTCCGGAAGCTGGCTATTGTTTAAAACCTTAACGTTTCCGGCTTTTAAAGCCAACCGGAGGATCAGACAGTCTTTAAGCAGAGCGTTTGCAGATGTATAATTTTTCCGGTAATCCGTTGATCTCCGTGCAATTTTAGGAAAAATTTTCAGGAAACCGGACCCTCGCCTCCAATTTTCTTTACAGGATGAAGATGCCCGGAAAATGCCGGCAACCCATTGAAGAAATATCTGCCGCATTGAAAATTCATAAAAACCAAAGTGAAAGCAGATTATTGTTACTATTTTTGAATTATTTAAGTACCATCCGGAAAAAGGATGATTGTCATTTTGCATGTGCCGGTCCAAAAAAACTATGTAATGAACATCAGCATCAGCTCCAATGCCCTGGCTACAGGTTTGAATGCAGCACTTTTTATAGAACGAAAACTGGATGAAATTATCAAACAGCACGGAGAGGCACGTTTACTGGTGGCCACGGGAAGTTCACAGTTTGAAACGATAAACGCCCTCGTGAAAAGTAGTGTCGACTGGTCAAAAGTGGAGGTTTTTCATCTGGATGAATATATCGGACTTCCTGTCTCACACCCGGCCAGCTTCAGAAAATATCTTTACGAAAGGTTCATCAACCAGGTAAACATCAAGAAATTCCATCCGGTTGCCGGCGATGGTGATGTGAAAGAAACCATCCGAACGCTGACAAGCGAGATCAGGAAAAAACAGGTGGATTTAGCCTTGATAGGCATCGGGGAAAATGCTCACATTGCCTTTAATGACCCTCCTGCAGATTTTAATACAAAGGAGTCCTACATTGTGGTAAATCTGAATGAAGCCTGCAAAAATCAACAGGTTGGTGAAGGATGGTTTGCAAATACCGGCGAGGTCCCCGACAGGGCCATTTCCATGTCGCCCTGGCAGATCATGCAGTCGAAGACCATTGTTTCAATCGTGCCGCATACCGTCAAAGCACGAGCCATTTACAGGACATTTACGTCACCACTTACCAATCAGGTGCCTGCTACCCTGCTGAAGCAGCATCCCGACTGGCACTTGTACCTGGATGTGAATTCCGCATCTGAAATCATTAACTTCTCCTGAACTCAGTATGAACTTGTCTGAAAAACGATACGATGCTGAAGCTAACGTTGAAGGGCGTTTTCCGGAAGGTGACACCTCCCGTTTACAGTCGGGAAAGGGAAGTATTTCGGTAAGAGGGATTCATTACGAAACAGAACAACCGGTACAAGTCGATATAGAAAACGGGATGATCCGTAAAATCTCAGGTTTGAAAAGTGAAGGAAGGTTTTCCGGCTTGCATTACATCGCTCCCGGGCTCATCGATAACCAGGTAAACGGTTATGCCGGGATAGATTTTTCAGATCCGGCTCTTACCACGGAGGGCCTGGTTTATGCAGCGCAAGCCCTCTGGGAAACCGGGGTAACAACTTTCTTCCCCACCCTCATCACCAACAGTCACGAAAACCTGCTGAAAATTTTCACGACGCTCGCCATTTCCATACAACATCAAAACCTGAACGGAAGCGTTCCCGGTTTTCATCTGGAAGGCCCGTACATTTCCTCAGAAGACGGGTATAGGGGAATTCATCCTGCCGCACATATCAGGAAGCCCTCATGGACCGAATTTTCAGAGTATCTCCGGGCATCAGACGGAAAGATCCTGCAGGTGACCCTGGCGCCCGAATACGAAGAGGCAGGTCTTTTCATCAAAAAATGTGTCGAAAAGGGTATCAGGGTAGCCATAGGCCACACCAGTGCTGGTGCAGAAGAGATCCGCAGGGCTGCTGATCTCGGAGCTCACCTGTCGGTTCATCTCGGAAACGGATGTGCCAACTACATTCACAGGCACCATAACCCGATATGGCCGCAGCTGGCAGACGACCGGATCATTCCCAGCATCATCGCCGACGGACATCATCTCCTCCCGGAAGAAATTATGGTTTTCTACAGGGTCAAGGGACCCGATCATATGATCCTGACCTCAGACGTAACCTTCCTGGCAGGTATGCCTCCGGGCCGGTACCAATTTGCCGGAAGTGAGGTTGAACTGACAGCTGATGGTGCTCTGATAAACGTGCAACAGAATTGTCTGGCGGGCGCCTCATTTCCGCTGATGGCAGGTGTGGGACATTTCATGGAAGTCACCGGTTGTTCACCGGCCATTGCCATTCATATGGCCAGCCGGAACGTCGCAGGGATTTACGGTTTGAATGACAGGGGCTCGTTAACGCCTGGCAAAAGAGCCGATTTTATCCTGTTTGAAAAACTGAAAACCGGGTTGGCAGTTCAGGAAACCTGGGTTGCGGGTGAGCGCAGGTACGTGCGATGACGGTGCGGGGATTTTCACCTGCCCGACAGGAGATCTGTTTGAACACTTGAAATGAAACCCGCATGATTGATGACAACACAACCGATCCACCTGAAACGGAGAACTCAGCGGAGTTAAAGGTAACCTTATATTAATCAATCATGTGCGGTTCTCCCGCACGAGCGGGACAACCTATTATACCTCTGAAAACAAAATTATTATAGAAAGAAAACGTCCGTTCATATCATAGATAAAAATTGCAAATGACAGGCTTGGATTACATTGTACTGATCGGATATTTCGTCCTCATCACCGCTTTCGGTTTATGGACATCCCGAAAGATCACGAACAGCGACAGCTACTTCAGGGGTGAACGAAAATTCAAATGGTGGGTGATGATGGGCCAGGCCTTCGGCACAGGCACCCATGCCGAGATGCCGGTAGCTCAAACCGGTGCAACTTTTTCGCAGGGCTTTGCAACCATCTGGTACCAGTGGAAGAACATGCTGATAACACCCTTTTACTGGCTGATCGCTCCTTTTTACAGGCGTAGTGAACGCACCACCGTGGGCGAGATCATCGAGGACCGTTACGGCAAACAACTGGGTATCGTATATTCCGTCTTTGCCATCGCCTTTTTTGTGTTCAATATGGGAGCTATGCTTCAGGGAGCGGCGAAAGTAATCTCCGTGGCGACAGGCAACCTGATCTCACCGAACGGCGTTGTTCTCGCCATGACCCTGGCCTTCATCATATACAGTTTTGCCGGTGGATTGATTGCCTCAGCCTATGCCGATTTCATCCAGTCGTTCCTGATCATCATCCTTTCCATGATGCTTATTCCTATAGGACTGAAGGAAGTAAACGGATTCGCCGGCATGAGACAGGTTCTTCCCAACCGGTTTTTTGATCTGATAAATAGCAATAGCGGCATTGACAGCTTTACCATTGTCATGCTTGCCTTAAACGGCATTGTGGGCATTACCGCCCAGCCTCATATGGTCTCCATGTGTGCTACCGGTAATACGGAGAGATCGGGACGCATAGGTCAGACTTTCGGTTCGATGGTCAAACGTCTGGTCACCATCGGATGGGCACTGACAGGACTTGTTGTCGCAGCACTGGTCATCCACAACAGGGTTACCCTCGATGATCCGGAAATGGCCTTCGGATATGCCAGCCGCGTGCTGCTCGGCCCCGGGCTTACCGGACTGATGCTTGCCGCCATTGTGGCGGCGAATATGTCATCCTGCTCCAACTTCATGGTCAACACCGGAGCGCTGTTCACCCAAAATATTTACAAACGCTTTATCCGTCCTGATGCCGGTGACCGAAGTCTCCTGCGGATGGGCCGTTATTCAGGTCTGGTCCTTTCGGTTCTCGCCGTTTTCTTTGCATTTAGCATCAAAAGAGTGCTGTACGCATTCCTGTTCACGGAAACAATCGCAGCGTTCATGGGGATCATCTTTCTCGGCGGATTGATATGGAAACGGGCCAACCGATTCGGTGCTGCCGCTTCCATTATTGTCTCCTTCACCCTCTATTATGTGATTAACTTTCTAAACACCGGCGACCTTAAGCTGATTTACGACTGGAAGCCTGCCCCTTTCGGACTTGCCATGGCAGCAGGGTTCCTGGTTTTCTGGCTCGTCAGTATCCTGACCCGTCCTGAGGACGCAGCTCAAAACGAAGCCTTTTTCGACAGGATGCGCAGAAAATCGGACGCCACCACAAGGGACACAGACGGTAACAAACCCCTGGCCTCTAAAACCGGTGATGACCTTCTGCTGCTCGATCTCCCCGGCTGGATGAAAAAAGAAAGATGGAAAGGGTTCTTCAGACGTTACCGGGAAGACCTGGCAGGATTTTTCCTGTCATGGCTCTTCGTAGCCTTTCTTATCCTCCTGGCATGGGGAATCATGCAGATCAGGTAGAGATACCCTGACCTGACAGGACTCCCCGCAGGCCGGAAGGGATATATAATTCTGCTAATTAATTTCCAGGTCTTTCCAGCCCGGCAGTTGAGGGTATTTGGCATGCGGCTCAGTCTGGTACCAAAAACAGACAGATGAGATATCGGAATGCTGCTGCAGGTAACGGCCGCCTTTCCGCCATCCGAGGTCCTGGATGGTGATTTTAAGATCTTTGTCAAACCGGATCGGATCCATGATATGCCACCGGTAAAGACCAAACCGCTGCATCACATCATAATGCCCGTCACCCCTTATCACCTGCGCCAGGCCACTGTAAGGAGTGCAGAATTCCGTATAGGCCGTCTCCGTCACACCTGCCTCATTTTTGGTCCTGGTATCAAAATCATAGGAGCCGCAAAAATAATCTTCGGTGCCTGTGCCGCATATGGTTGGGAACTTCGTGTCACCATCCATGTAAAACTTGATCTCTCCTTCACCCCACCAGCCATTGTTATGTACTCCCCAGGCAAGGTAAACACCCACATATTGTCCTTTGCCTTTAATTCCGTCGACAATAGTATAAACCGAATTTTCATCCGGATTGGACCGCCGGTATTGGGCATGAAAATACCCCGCGTCAGCCGGAACATCGGTGAGCGTATAATCGATCTGGTAAAAAAGCGTCATAGCATCGGTATCGTTGATGTTTTCCATCGTGATCCGGCACTTTTTATGAAAAGGCATCGTCCAGTAGCAGTTGAATGCACTCCCCGGATTGACACATACAGCCAGAGAATTCACCGGAGCATACCTGTTCCATCCCATACAGAAGAAATCACCTACCGGACATTCAACCGAGGGTTCCTTCTCATCATCCCAGTATATCCGGAGGATCGAAAAGCGCCAGTTGCCTGTCGGTGTCATCCAGATATGCTGAATAGCACCGGGGCCGTCAATTTCGGCGAGGGTAAGGGTCTGTCCGGGTTGAATACGGACATTGGGATTCACCTTCCAGCCCTGGCCCAGGTCCCGTGCAGCATTGGCGGAATTTGCCTGGTTGGGGGTGTCCTTATCTTCAAGGGTGGCCATGCCGCCTTTGCCTTTCTCACCAGTGAAATTTTCCGGACTTATCGACCGGGTTTTTGCATCCGACAAACGGTAAAGATTGCCCATATTCATGCCCAGACCGTTAAATTTCTCCTGTGCGAGAATATTTACAGAAAGGAAACACAACAATGCAAGAAAAAGATGTTTCGTTTTCATGATTAAAAAGAATTAAGGTTAGTATAACTGGTTTGATTTTGATGACAGGTTAAATACGGATCCCCTGGCAGCCGGTCTCCCTCAGCACTGTCCGAAAAATTCCCGAAACAGGCAAGATACATCATCGAAGTCTGAAATGACAAAGTATTGACAAAATTCCTTACCTGAATTTGAACCGCATGAAATGGATTTTCCGCCAGAAGAGTAAAAAGAACTATTCTGAACGGCATACGTGCATAAAAAAACGGCATCTGACCAGACCGGGTCAGAATGCCGTTTTTCAACTTATACGTTTCACGTATAGACGATTACCGTGAAATATCTATTTATTCTTCGTTGCTTCGAGGTATTCTTTCAGGTACCGCTGATCATTGGCATCGCTGTCGCCGTATTTTTTGCGCAGCTCCGTCAGTCTGCCGTGCATCATTTTCTGAACATCAGCATAGGCCGGATCATCATAGACATTGTGCATTTCATGTGGATCCTTCTGAAGGTCGTACAGTTCCCATTCATCGATGTCGTAGTAAAAATGCATGAGTTTATAGCGGTCGGTGCGTACACCATAGTGACGCTTCACCATGTGGATGGACGGGTATTCATAATAGGTGTAATAAATAGCATCGCGCCAGTTTGTTGAATCACCTTCAGCTAATTTCCGGAAGGACAATCCCTGCATATCACCGGGGACGGTTACGCCGGCATAATCCAGAAAGGTCGGTGCAAAATCGAGGTTCTGGACCATTTTATCAACCACCGTACCTGGTTTTATCTCCTCAGGATACCTCATCAGGATCGGTGTACGGAAGGATTCCTGGTACATGAAACGTTTGTCGAACCACCCGTGTTCGCCCAGATACATCCCCTGGTCGGAGGTGTAGACAACGATCGTATTATCTGTCAGACCGTTTTTGTCGAGGTAATCGAGAACTTCTCCCACACCGTCGTCGACAGATGCGATACATGCCAGGTAATCCTGCATATAACGTTCATATTTCCAGTGAGTCATTTCTTTTTGTGACATGCCGGGATACTCCTTCACAAATTCTTCATTCATCGGTTTGTAAACTGAATCCCAGGCAGCCCGCTGTTGTTCATCCATCCTCCCCAGATTATTTTCCAGGGCATTCCTGCCCCAGTCGGTGTTTTCCTTAATGCCCAGTTTATCCATCACTTCGGGATAGATCTTGTTGTCTCCTGCCCAGTTCATATTGTTCAGAATGCGCATTTCGGCTGATTTGGCAGCAGTACCTCTGCCTGAATAATCATCATAAAGCGTTTCAGGTTCCTTGAATTTCTTATGAATATATTCCTTGTAATACTTCTCTTCAGGCAACCATTCCCGGTGTGGGGCCTTATGATGATAGAGAAGGCAGAACGGTTTGTCGGGTTCACGATGTTTGAGCCAGTCGAGTGCCAGGTTGGTGATGATGGTGGTCGCATACCCGTGTATCTGCTCTTTCTTGCCGTTGATAATAAAATCAGGATTATAATAATGACCCTGACCCTCGAGAACCGCTGAATAGTCAAATCCCTGAGGCGTACCGTCAAGGTGGATTTTGCCGACTAGGGCTGTCTGATACCCATTCGCCCGGAGGAGTTTCGGGAACATCTCCTGGTCCCAGTTAAATGGCTGAACATTGTCCACCTTGCCATTAATAAAGCTGTGTTTCCCGGTAAGCATCACCGCACGGCTTGGGGCGCAAAGTGAATTGGTCACAAAGCCCCTGGTAAAGATGGCGCCTTCTTTGGCAAGGCGGTCAATGTTAGGTGTGTTGTTTAAACCAAATCCGTAAGCGCTGATGGCCTGGTAGCCATGGTCATCACTCATGATGAAGATGATGTTCGGCCGCTTGTGATCTTGTTTGGGTGCACGGTTTGTACAGGATACTACTGCCGTGCCGACAGTCAGTATCGTTAAGGCTTTTGAAATACTGGATTTCATAATACAAGGATTAGTAGTGGTTATTGGCTTTATTCAGCTGAAAAATCCGGATTGAAAGCTTCACAATATAACGATTTGTGATGAAAAAGCCGGCATAGTAAATGAAATCCCGGGTCTACTATACTTTATTAAGTATACTCATTTACCAAAAAAACTTCCGTTCAGCCAGGCTGAACGGAAGTTTCCGGAACAAATGAAAATAAAGTGAAGTTATAACGGGCAGTATGGCATCTGCCTTTCATATTTATTGCAGAACGATAATCTTCGTATCAAGTACCGTATTTTCAGGATTCAGGAACTGCAGGTAATACATACCTTTCTCCCCAAACTCACTCAGATTGATCTCATAGACAGCCTGATTGCATTTGCGATTGAAAATTTCCCTGCCCATGGTATCGATGATCCTGAGAGTACATGTGCTGTAATGAGTATAATTCCCCAGGTCGATCACAATGATACCCTGTGAGGGATTCGGATACACTTTTATAGAGTTTATTTCAGGGCCGATATCTCCTATCGTGCCCGCATCTATTTTCAGGGTGTCATTTCCGCTGCATGTCTCAACCCAGATGGTATCCAATAGCACGAGTCTGGGGATTAAACCGGAACATGTTCGACAAGGTGGTGGTCGTCTGAAATTTACCGTTTTCATCACTTAATTTTGCCTCCACCTGGTACCAGACAGTATCCAGGGATAAATCATCATACCAGGAATATTGTATAGGCGATATATGGCCCGTATTAATGAGATTCTGTGGTGAATGCCCTTTCAGTAAATTATATTGTTCAACGGTGCGTCCCTGATAAGTATCCCATAAAAGCTGAACGGTCGAATTCATATTCTGGAAGACATCCAGGCGCATTGTCTTCTGAGTTCCGCTACTCTCTGAATACGTGCCACATTCATCCTTCAGTTTAAGTAGGTAGGAATACGGCTGGTTTGCCGGGTTTGAGTTCAGATCAATATAGCTATCAGTCCCCGGATTGTATACGATCCCGTCCAGTAGCATCATATCTTCACCGGCTACCGACCTGAAGATGAAGAGTGAGTCTGTGTTCACATCCCCCGTTTCCGTCCACCTGATCATATTCTTACCCGTTTCCTGATCGTATCCTGCCAACTCAAGAAGCAGGGGATTGGCGGCGGGAATTATGGTAAGTTTCAGAGTGTCTTCTGCCTGGCATCCTGAATTGGTCTGTACTTTCAGCACCAATGGGCCGTCACCTTCTAATTGATCTATCAGTAAACTATCCTGGTTAAAGACCTGATCCTGATATTCCCAAAAACTTGATATATCCGCTTCTCCTTTATAATTATTGGAGCCGATAAAGAGTTGGGAAGAATGGCAGGACAGCATACTGTCTCCGAGAATATCAGCGTGAAGACCTGTGACATACACTTTTATTTTTGCACGATCAGACTCAATGTTATTAACCACCTGACTGACATAATAATTCATGACACTGTCAACTACCGTGGGGGGAGAAACCGGATCAATGTAAGGGGTCCCACCTGATGCTTTTGTATACCAGCGAAGGTTATCGCCGATGGCTTGAAGCGGAGAAGAAGGTTCACCCGTACAATAATAAACCGGCGATATAACCACCGGCCGCGGAACCCAGGCGTCTTCATCAAACACAAGGTAGCCGGCATAATAGTTAAGACAATAAACTTCATTGTTGGTTGAATTCCAGCAATAATCCGTTCTCTTAATATTGTCGTTGTCCGTCGCGTCAGAACGTATGTCGAAAGAAATGACTTTTTTTACTTTGGGATCAAATGCCACATAATTGGAACTGTTGTAAGCCCCCCATTCATCAGCCATATATGCCATATTCCCGGAAAAATTCAGCCGAAGAATGGCCCATGCCGTACCTTCACTGTCTTCTTGCCATAGTGTTTCTGGTACATTCATAGCCTGGATACCTGATTTCCACGTGCCATCCTGTCCACAATTGGCCGTGTTTTCATAAAATACCCCCGCTCCCGAAATAAAATTTTGATCCGCCAAGTTCAATGTAACGGCCGTACTGTGCATTCGTTCCATGCGGTCCGTATAGCCCTTCTGCCGCATCAAATCCAGCCTCATACCGGTCTGGCTCCTTTGTCTGGATCATAACTTCAAATCTCTTCATGGTAGAATTAAAAACCCGGTTCTTATCCACATATTTTAACATTATATACAGGTTATCAGAATCAAAACATGCTTTAAAAGAAGCGCCAAAAGTATTGCCGGATCCAAGATCAAACAGATCTCCTTCATCGTTAACTCAACGGTTGGCTGATGTATTGTTCATTACCTAAACTATCCCATAAAGTCTTGAGGTCATTGAGATCCATATTGGGAATGTCGATGGGGGAACTGTCGCTCAACTTTTCGGCCACAACTGCTTTTTTGTCGAAAGGATTGGAACTCAAGTCAAAATTGTAGTATGGGGATTGAACGTCTTCATTCAGGTTTATCCAGTTCACAATCTCAAAAGGAGCCTGGCTAAATAAAGAAAAAGCTGTTATAATGAACGTTAACAGCAGTGTAAATTTTTTCATTGCGTGGGTAGTTTAGTTGTTTTTTGGAATGAAAATGAAACAGGATCAGTATATATCAAAAAGCATTTCAAAATATTTCCATTGGGAATTTTCTTAGAATAAATATAGTAAACATTTATTACAATTTCAGAAAATTAATTATTTCCTCAAAATATCGGACGGAAATTACTCTTGAATTTTTTCATGAATGTCAGAATCAATTAAAAAATGGCAGGACCTGGCAAATTTTTCAGCTGAGATCCTATATGTCAGGCCGTAAAAAAAGGTCGAGATAACATATCAAAAGGTTGCAGTACGCATAATATTGTATATCAGGTTGTTATCGTTAAGAAGAATGAAGAATAAAGTCATGCAAGGAGATCATTTTGATATATCAGATTCACAAATTTTGCAATAAGATCAGGGCTTGAATCATCAAGGGTAAAATATTTATGTTAAAAAACATATGGATGAAACGCTGAGATTTTCGCTGCGTTTGCCATTAAGGGTGGTTGGGTGGGGGGTGGGTAACCCCTTTTTAACTATGACGTTATTAGTATAATAATAACTTCTGACCCGGATCTGATCCTGGATTATGTTGAATACCAGTATGATTACCACTGTTAATCAATGGATTGAAATTCCATTCTGAAGTGTACAATTGGGTATACCCTCCATGGATTTAAAGTGGGTTTTGAAAAAAAAAGGTCCTAATGAAACCAACATGATTGATGACAACACAACCGATCCGCCTGAGGCGGAGAGCTCAGCGGAGCTAAACGCAACCTCATAATATTCACTCATGTGTGGTTCTCGCGCACGAGCTGGACAAGCTGTTCTACCTCTGAAATAGTAACTATTATAGACTGAATATCCTGACTAAAACGGAATTTTCAATAAAACTCCTCCAATTCACGATTGAGGAATACGGCATAGGGGTTCATTTAAAATTAAACCGGCCGTTTCTGGTCTGGAAATAGGGGATAAAATATCATCTTTTGAAAAAAAATTTGAATGTCCATCCTGGAGACGGATCTCCCGGATACATGAAAATTTGGAAAGATAAATCCGGCAGAGTTTTGACATTTCCCCATGCATGATAAGCTTCATGAACCTTAAGCCTGGTTATGACGTTTTCTTAAATATTCCTTACTATTGTAATCGCGTTCGAAATCCAATAATTAACTGAAATCATGAAACGATTTTTTGCAGTCATTTCGACAGTAGTCCTTATTTTTCTGTCAGCTCCGGCTCAAAACCTGAAACCCTTTCCCCTCTTTGGAGATAACATGGTCCTGCAGCGTGACAAAGCCATTATTATATATGGCACAGCTGATCCGGGCAGCAAGATCAAAGTGACCTTTCAGGATACTTCAGCAACCTCATTAACAGGTGACGATGGAAACTGGGAAGTTGACCTGGCCTCATACGATGCAGGCGGACCTTATCAGTTGGATATTACATCCGGCAGCGAAAGCTTAACCTATGACAATGTTATGGTTGGAGATGTCTGGATCGCCTCAGGTCAGTCCAATATGGGATACCAGGTGAAACAGGGCGTACTCGATTATAATAATGAAGTAGCGAAGGCAAACTATCCCGGCATACGCTATTTTGAAGTGGCCCAGTTGCCTTCACAGGCTCCACAGGCAACCATCCCGGAGTCTGACTGGAAAGTATGTACTCCTGAAAATGTACCTGACTTCTCCGCGGTTGCCTATTATTTTGCCCAGAAGATTAACCATGATACCGGGATTCCCGTTGGCATCATCAATGTAAGCTGGGGCGGCAGTTCCATCGAAGCCTGGATGAGCCCGGAAGCACTTGCTAAGCTTCCTCATTTGCCAGGTCCCGATATGAAACAAGCGCTCGAAGGAAAATATTCCCTTAAGGAATTCAATGAAATAAATAATAAGAATATCGATACCGTACTCCGGGTTACCACCCATTCTTTTGAAGGGTTGAAGAAAGGCGTTCAGAAACTCAGGTATGACGATTCAGACTGGAAAGTACTCCAGGCTCCCGACTGGGGAAAAGTACCCAACCAGGTCTTCTGGCTTAGAAAATCCTTTGATCTGGCACAAATGCCGTCAGACTCGCTGTCGCTGTCCCTGGGGGTAGCCGGTTCGTTAATGAATGTCTATCTAAATGGAAAAGAGGTGATCAATACTGACGGCATGCCGGCAAAGGTAACTCTCCCTGCCAAAAACTTTCGTAAAGGCTCAAATATTGTTGTCCTAAGGCTGGCTAATCCATGGTGGCATCCCTATATTCTGCCAGGTGAAGATGGCATGGCCCTCAGGAATATGTCAGGGAAAGTCCTGGCCGATCTGTCCGGAGACTGGAAATACAGTATGGACATTGAACCCCGGATCCCACAAGTCTACTCACTCCAGACCGTGCCCTCCGCTTTGTTCAACGGGATGCTTAGTCCGCTTTTTGAAACGCCCATTGCAGGAGTGATCTGGTACCAGGGAGAAAATAACGGCGACCAGGGAATCGAGTACCGTAAGTTGTTCACCACTATGATCAGCGAATGGCGGATACTGTTCCTCCAGGGCTATTTCCCATTCCTGTATGTTCAGCTGGCTAATCTTGGAAACCCGACAGAAGGGGTTGAAAATTCGGGCTGGCCTTACCTCAGGGAAGCACAGGACATGGCGCTCTATCTTCCTTATACCGGCATGGCCACAGCCATCGACGTCGGCAACCAGTTTAATATTCACCCCAAAGACAAAAAGACCGTGGGAGACCGGCTGGCGCTGAATGCACTCTACATGACGTACCATAAACAGGTCGTATTCTCCGGCCCGCATATTAAAAATGCCAAATTCGACGGGAACCAGGTGACAGTGACGTTTGACTATGCCGACGGTTTAACGACGAACAATGGCCAGTCACCAACAAGCTTTTGCCTGGCCGGGAGTGACCATCATTTCTATAAAGCCAAAGCTCAAATCTTTGGCAATACGGTACTGCTCACCTGCCCGGAAGTTCCAAATCCTGTTGCGGTAAGATACGCCTGGGCCAAAAATCCCGTGATTAACCTATACAACGGAGCAGGATTGCCGGCCCTGCCGTTCAGAACGGATGACTGGCCACCGGAAAAATAATTAAATGTCTGAGGACGTATTCTCTGTCACTTAAAAGGTAATAAGGTTGCATTCACACAAATGGTGAACTCGAAATGGATTACTTAACCCTACGGTTATTGCCCTCTTTGTGCTTCCCAAAGTCCTGAAAATGATGTACCACTTTTGCGAAAAAGTAATTTGCTGCGTCAATCCACTTGTTGATTGCCTTTTTGTTGCAAAGTATCAGTAGCATCCTGTTGTACAAATTTGCCGTATTTCTGTTAAAGACCCGGGAAGTTAAGTAACTTACGTTGTTAAATCATTTTTAAAAAAGGTGTCAACCTTGTATTTTTATTCTGAAAGAGAAATTTTACCAGGGAATCTGGCATTTACGTTGCCCTGCAGGGATCATTCCCGGGGCAGGGATGAGGCAAAAACGTGATCCTGTTTGCTAAAACATCAAATAATCATTTCCATGAAAACCAATTACCTTTTAAAAATCATTCCGGCATTAGTTTTAGGCTTTGTTTTCAGTTATACTAACTGTAGCCATGTAGTCCCCTACCCAGCTATTCCGGGTCTGACCACAAGTGCTGTCTATACCGTAAAGGTCAACGGGCAGCCGGTCTGGACGGAAAAATTCCAGACTGATTTTGATTTCAGTAAACTTCCCGACTGGTTCAGTGCTCCCTATGTCAGCGTTCAGCAGGAAATTCATCAGGCTTCTTTTTCCTGCGACGGGCCGGTTGAAATCAGCATAACAGTACCCCGGGCCATTTTAAAAGCGTCTGTAAGGCCTGCCAGCCGGAATATCAATCCCGCGATTTCAGGGAATACCATGACGTTTTCTATTCAGGGACCCGATAAACTATACATCCAGATCGACAGCCTGGCCCCGTTGTGTCTTTTCGCCGATCCGCCCGAAACAAACGTGCCTTCACCCGATGATTCAGGTGTTCACTATTTTGGTCCCGGAGTCCATCATCCCGGATACATCAGGCTGAAAGACAACGAGACGTTGTATATTGCTCCGGGTGCAATCGTATATGGCGGCATCAGGGCCGACAGTGTTTCCAATATCCATGTTATGGGACGCGGGATACTCGACGGAAACTATGAATTCAGGCGTATGGTACTGATGCAGAATTGCCACAATGTACTGGTGGAAGGTGTCATGCTGCGCTACGGGAACGGATGGACCAATACCCTGATCAACTGCCGTAACCTGAAATACCATGGCGTCAAGGTTTTGAGCTTTGGCCCTGCCGGCGACGGCATAGACCCGCTGGGCTCGCAGAATGTGGAGATCTCGGATTGTTTCCTGCGCTGCACCGACGACTGTATTGCCATTAAATGCCCGTCAACGGACCATATTGTGAAGAATATCCTGGTGAAGGACAATACCATGATTGGTTATGCCTATAGTGACGGCATCACCATCGGCTATGAGACGAACGGCAAAACCGTCAGCGACATCGCCGTGAAGAATTGCGATATCCTGATGGCCCGCGGAGGAAGCCGTGTGGATGGGCACAGCGGATTCAGCATCATCTGCGACGGCCCTGCAGTGATCAGCAATGTCTTTTATGAAAATATCCGTGTCGAAAAATCAGAGGTACGGCTGTTCGAACTGAATGTGACCAATGGAACTCTTTACGGTGATGATGCTCCCGGGCATATTCAGAATATAACGCTGAAGAATATTCAGTGGTACCATGAAGGCCCGATTGTTCTGAAAGGCTTTGATGCAACCCACCGGGTGCAGCATGTGACCTTCGAGGATTGTACCGTGGGAGGTATCCCCCTCAAACAGTTGCAATCGACGATTATTGAGACCAATCAATATGTGGATGATGTCGTGGTTAAATAAAGTGGTTCTGACGGCGGTGAGGAACTGATAGGTTACCGGACAGCCGAAGTAAAATCAACCGCTCACGCGTAGCCTGGAGATCGCACCGGAACCGAAAACCGTGTAGCCGGTATGGGACAAAGAAAGTTTATGAGGCATAGGGAAATCAGTGAAAGGCCGGCTATTCCTGTTAAAAAATTAAGGATTTCATACCATAAGGTTATCTGATCAAAATTTACAACCGTTTGAGAAATGAATCAGAAAATTAAGGTGTTTAGGGTAGAAATGACAATTTAAATGTCAAAAACCGGCGCTTTTTGGTTTAATCGCTTTAATCACTTCGGAAGGAAAGGTATTCTGGCTTACCTGGACAACCTTTTCAATCGTAAATCCTGCCCCGGAAAGATGATCCTTGAAATTTACCGGCCGGCACCCGGTAAGCAGATCCGGGAACTTTTCTGCCAACCATAACCAGAAGTGGTTAACCCGTTTTTCACCAAAGGAAAAAGTTGTAACGACAGCCATGCCGCCGGGTTTCAGTACCCTGAAATATTCCGAGGCTATTTCGCTGAAGGTTGCCTCAGGCATCAGGTCAACCATATAATTGTTCATCAGAAGGTCAAACGTTTTACCGGCAAAGGAAAGATGAAGAGCATCGCCCTCCTCAAGCTGATAATGAGTGCTGTCAAATTTCCCAAGCCTCTTTTTAGCTTTGGCAAGCATATCGGGTGAGAGGTCAATACCCGTGTTATGACCGTTCGGATTACGGCTGACGATCTCTTCAAATACCACCCCTGTTCCGCAGGCCACCTCAAGTATGGACAGATGGTCATGGATTTCCGCAAGACCGAGTGCTGTCCCCACGGCTTTCGATTCTGTGAGCCGGCTCCAGACATCATAAATGCCCACAACCCTTTTGAAATCCTCTTTGGTTTTTTCCGTATTCAATTCCCTGAGCAGCATGACTGATAGTTTTCTTGACCCGATGGCCGACTTACCAGCTAAAAAAACAACGGAACAAGTCAATAGGTTCTACCCCGGGTCTTCCATGCCAATGATTTTTCCGGTAAGTCATTCACCACAATACCGTTCAGTTATTCAGCACAGGTTTCCTCATATATGGCAAACAGGTTCTGTGAAGTATAGGTGATGAACCGAACGATACCTCTTAAATCTGGAAAAACGCTTTTTCTGCTCCTGATGCATATTTGCTAAACGGGTTGAAAATGGCTCCTGAATGCCCGGTCCACCAACGGTGTTGCCAGAAAATGCGGCAGTCCCAGCTTTTTAACAGCTTCGACGCAATGCTCCAGTGGCATCTGTTCTCTCCCCCGGTAAACCTCATTTACAATTTCATTGATCTTCATCATATAGTCTGCTCCTTCCTCAGTGAGGTTTTCGATCTCATCCGTGCCGTTGACCGGTGGTGTCCAGGATGAGAGAAGCAGGCTAATATCCCGTCGGTTTCTGATTGTCATCAGTGATTTCATGAGATCATGGTAATGATCATAATTGGGAATGTCGTTCTTTAACGGGATGGAATCAGCTGTAAACAAAATACGATCTTCCGTAAAAAATATATTCAATGATCCGGGGGAATGGCCGGGGGAATGGATCATTCTCATCGTTACCCCTTGCCAGCCACGAAAATCTGCCCGTCTTCAATACCATGGTCAACGGTTACAGGTTGGTCGACGAGCGAATAGAAGCCGGGCACAGGACGTTCCTGATTCTGAATATCAATATTTTCAATCCATACCCTTTCGGCCTCATGTGCATATACCTTACAACCCGTGATCTCCTTGATCCTTGAAGCAGATCCTATGTGGTCGGGATGCGAATGCGATAAGATGACGGACGCTATGTCATGCCGGTCCCGGTGGTTCTGTTCAATATAAGAAAAGATCTCCTCTTCGCTGCCTTTGACACCCGTGTCAACAAGTGTGATCCGTTCCCCAAAAATGAGGAGGACATTGACAAAACGGGGGATTAATTGTCCCGGGCCGATTGGAATATTGAAAGGTATTTTCAGCTCATGGATTTTGTCGGTTATTTTCATGGCAATTTGGGTTTGGGATGCAAATCCTTTCGTCAACGGTTATTACGCGTCAACCGGGCAATCTGAGGACAAAGAAATTCAATTTTGCTTCAAAATGAAAAAAAAACAGAAAAAGGACGCGAGATTTCGGTCAAATTCACATTAAGGGGTAAACAGCCGTACGACAGGATAATGCAAAAATCAGTCGGCCGGGGAAAATATCAGGCATTTTTACATGACAAATCATTCATCAATATAGTGAAAAACAAACCAGACATTTTAATCAAATTATTAGATCCGGCGAAGTATAGTAACCGGAATGCCGGGATGTAAAAAGTCTCCCATCCCGTTAACGGAAAAGGGGACAAAACGAATACTAATCAAATAGTTGATTATAGTGGCAGGCGACTATAAAAAAATTATTAAATTTATGAATACTTCTTTAAGAAAACGAAACATGACATTCCTCCTTTCATTGTGTATGTCAGCGCTTATCTTCCTCTCCTATTCCTGTCAAAAGCCGGATAATGATGGCACTTTAATGAACCCATCCTTTAAAAATTACGATGAAAATGTTCAGAATCTTGCCCGGGCTGTAAGCAGGGCATTTTCTGAATCGGCCGATTTCAGGCAGGTCGTGAAGCATGAAGCCATGAAACAAATGGACGGGGACTATGATGTACTACTGACTCAAATTGCGGGCAGAAGACTCAGTGAGTATAATAACCTGCTGAAGAAATCCGGCCCGGATGTCCGTATTAAAGATCTTCTTGATGGCTATCTCAGTCAGGGCAATAACCGGCGAAAATCCACCTCACCATTGATCGATGAGATATTGTCCATGAATCCCGGCCTGCAAGTTTCGGTACCTGTGCACTGTGAAGACTGGGATCCTTCAGACTTTTCACCGGTGGTCGGCTTTGTACCCTCCAGTTTTGCCGAAGGTGAATCCGCCTCCATTTCAGGATATGCCCCTGATGGATCCGTTGTTCAGATCGATGCCGTCAATGAACCGGATAAACCGGTTGTGATCGTGGGATTAAACGAACGGATGGCAGTTCCCCTGCCGGATTTACCTGGTGACCCGGCTCCACCCCAAACTCCGCAGAATCTGACGGCAAGCCAGACGGAATCAGGGATCAGACTAACCTGGGCTATGCCGCCAGAATCGAATCTCATCCAATACAACCGGGTATTATGTTTACAGAAAAACAACGACTAATTCCGGATATGAAAAAGTTGAGACTGTGTTTAACTGCTTCAACCGGTCATATGACGATAACCATGTAGAGCCGTCAAAATCATATTCGTATTATGTCATTGCTTTTTATGGCTCATTCACCTCTCCGCCATCCAATTATGTCACCATTGTCGCACCTTCGGCACCTAAACCGGTCATGTCCTTTAATGCTGTTCAACAGTCCAATACCCAGGTCGAACTGAGATGGGAAAACGACAACAGCCAGAGTTTCAATTCCACCAATCTCTATCGCTGCCGCCTGGGTATCGATAACGACTACAAGCTGCTGAAATCACTCGACCCTTCAACTCATTATTATTTCGATAACGACCTTGTCCCGGGAAAAAGATTCACCTATAAAGTAAATCATGTCTCCGACCTCGGCATCTCCAATCCTAAATTTGATTTTACCCAGGTCCCCTACCGTGATAATTCCAAATCCTCTCCCATTTACATACATGCCATCGATTTCTCGGATTGGAGGATAGAAAGCTGGATAAATGGTAAGCCCGAATTCTATATTACACTCAGCAATGTAAACCCGGTTACAGGAAAGAGCTATATACTCCAGGAAAAAATCGAGTTCAATTTCGGAACGAGGCTGAATCATGAGCTCTTCCCCGACACGAAGGTGTTTGATTGGGTAACCGGGGAGTGGTACGATATCATTACGATTAGCGTGGTGGAATATAACGTCTTTCTAACCAAGAAAAAAATAACCATCAGTGCCGCCTATAACCTGAAGGATCTCTTAAAAAAAGATCTTCTGCCGATAAGTTTCGGAGGCGAAACCTCATACGAAGTAGGCAGCTCCAGCACCAATTGCGGCTGTGTGTACTTTAATTATTTTGATAACCCGGAATGCTGGTTACGTTTTCCTTCCTATGGAGTCAGGTTGCTGGTCAGCAACCGGCGCTTTGAGGATGTTTTAACGTCGGGCATTCCAAAATAAATATTCCGTAACAAAAACCAAGTATTATGAAAAAAACCATCATGCTCCTGGCCGGAATCTTATTGTTTATGAACCTGTTTTCGCAGGATGAATTCATGAAACCCCTGAAAATGGAGATAGGTTATGTACTTCACCTGAACACTCTGAATGAGGATCATTATTTTGATTATCTGAACAGAAATTACCTGGTTAATAATGCCGTCATCCATGGTGTCAATCTGAAATTCTCCACCAGCTTCAGAAAAAATATGGACCTTATATTCGGAGCCATTTTTGAGGTAGGTGCCGATCAGTATGGATCAACACACTGGTCACCGGGAGTAACCAATTCGGATGACTATGTCCTGAACGGAGGCGGTGTTTATATAGGACTTAATCCGCATACCGGGGGGAAGCACTTCGGACTGGATGCTGATATAGCAGCCGGGATTATGGCTTACAAGGAGTACCGGGTAATATTCAATAATTTGGTGGTTCCTTATGTGGACCGGTATGATAAAAAATCCTCAATATTTGGTGGGATTGCCACACTCGGATTTTATCTGAAAGGAAAAACGTTTGGAATAAGCCCTGAACTGCAATTCCTGATGGCCGGTGGAAGTAACGGCAGCTTTTTGTTTTTTGGCTTCGGTGTGCCCCTGACGATCACATTTTAATGTTTTCATTTCCAGATCAACGGTAAAAAGCTGTGTGCAGAATTGAAACGGTTCTCCCCGATACCTGTTTTTCATACAGATGACAGGTATACTCCCTCCCGGGGAGAACCGCTTCTTTAAACTTATTCCGGAAAATTGCACAGGCCCGGTTGCCCTCCGGAATGATCCGGGTGGCATGAAACAGTAATTCAGGGTAATGAATGTACTGGACCTGCGCTGCCTTCCACCTTGCAAAAGCTTTGAGGAGTTAATCTCTGCCATCTTCCACGGTTTGCCTTTTCCTTTTAAAATTCACCGGGACATCCTGAAAAACAGTCAGGCATTCCTTTCATCTCAAGGAAGTCTGTAAAGGCATCTTCAACTGTAAAGATGACTGTGTGAGGTACGATCCTTCAGATTTTTCAATTTCAACAGTTTTTGCATTGGGGAAAAACCTGCGAAAACAACGTGTCTGTCAGGATCATGGAAGAAATGATCCATGAAAGACATCAGGGCTTTTCCTGAAGCTCTATATCCAGCTCCCCGCCGTTCACCAGGTCGGAATGCTGAAGAGTATACCCGGTATATGTCTTTCCGTTCAGTTTCATTGATCCGATATAACGGTCGGTTTCCGGGTTGCCCTTACACCGGATGATAAATGTTGAACCTTTGTAATATGCCGGATTGAGATTTATAGTCACTTTGTCAAACATCGGGGCTGACAACTGGTATTGCGGAGTACCCGGGCAATCAGGATAGATCCCCATCATGGCAAACATCAGCCAGGAAGACATAGTACCGGTATCGTCATTTCCGGGAATGCCGTCCGTGCCGGTACCAAAATACGTATCGACCAGCTTACTTACCGTCTTCTGAGTCCTCCATTCTTCACCTTTCACGTAATTGAAAAGGAAGGGGAATGCAATATCAGGTTCATTGGAGGGTTCATAATAAGAACTGTCGAACATCATCTGAAGCCGGCTGGTAAAAGCTTCACTGCCCCCCATAAGGTCAATGACACCGGGGATATCATGCGGAACAAAGAAATTATAGTGCCAGGCCATCCCCTCGCAATAACCCGGACCTCCGCTGGCCCGCCAGGGCATTTCATTATATTTGGCCATCGGATCGAATGGTTCTACCCACCGGCCGTCGGCATACCGCTGGCGAAAAAACCCGGTATTCGGATCAAAAAGGTGACGGTAGCCCTGGCTTCGTTTCTCAAAGCGTTCTGCAACTTCGGGCCAATTGAACATCCTGGCCATTTGTGAAATATTCCAGTCGGCAAGGTTATATTCCTGTGTGGAAGCCACCGTTGCCCAGAGCCAGTTGTGTTCTTTTTTGTAATCATAAGGGATCCAACCGTCATTCCTGAGATAGGGCTCAATACCCCGGCGTATATGGTGTACATCAGGGTAGCCCCACTGCGGCATAATGTAATAGTTTTCTGCATCATGAACCATGGCTTTTAAAATGGTGTCAGGGTTATCATAATGAATCCCTTTAAGCCAGGAATCCGTCAGTACAATACAGGCCGGATCACCAAGCATGACATGGGTTTCCCGGCTGATCAGCTCCCATTGCGGCAGCCAGCCATTTTCCCGGTACATGTCCATGACAGACCTGCACATCTGTTCCTGTATACCGGGATAAGCCAGGGTGAGAAACGGGTGAAGCGTCCTGTATGTGTCCCACAGACTGTAAACGGTATACCTGGTGTCACCTTCTTTCACCTTCATGGTTTTATGGCTTCCCATGGCAGGATATTCACCGTTTACATCATTCAGTATGTTAGGATGGCTCATAGCATGATAAAGGGCTGTATAAAACATCTTCCTGTGCCTGGGAGAGCCGCCTTCAACCTGAACCCGGGAAAGCATGGATTCCCATTTATTTCTTGCATAATCAACGATGTCATCAAAATCTTTATCCTTCGTCTCAGCTTCGAGGTTTTGCCTTGCATTTTCAATACTTACATACGAAATCCCAACTCTTAGCTCTATGCTCTCAGGCCTGGTGAAGTTGTAAGATAAATATGCACCAATATCCTCTCCAAAGGCTTCGGTAGCCACCTGACTCATTTCAGTGTCACTGACTCTCAGACCTGCATCAGATGCCGGCATATTAACCCTTGCCACGAAGTAGACGGTATGATGAATATCGTTCCCTGCCGAGCAGAACTGGCCATCCTTCTTATACCCCTCAATTTCCGAGTCAGAAATCCGCCTGATCATGAAAGCCGTATCCTGATCGGACCGTCTTGATAAATCAATTAACAGGTTGGCACGTCCGGCCGGATAGTGAAACTTCAGCACGGCGGCTCTTTCCGTTGCGGTCATTTCAACAGTGACATGATCCTTATCCAGAGTTACGGAATAATAGCCTGCCCTGGCGCTTTCACCAGAATAGTCTGTATGATAGTTGCCGAAACTGACATCATTCATGGTCGGTATAACCACTATGCTTCCGTAATTAGGGCAACCAACCCCGGCCATATTGGTAAGAGCAATCCCGTAAATCTCCTTGTTACCATGAATATAATTTGTGGATAGAGGAACATGCTGGCCGTTATTGACGGGATTAGGGTGAATCATTCCAAAAGGGCACAAGGGCCCGGGTATCTGGTTGCCGTCATTCGTGGTGCCGATAAACGGGTCAACATAACCGGTGTATATTCTGCCATGCATTCGTTCGTAGACTGACTGGGTGCAGCTGAGAGGGCTGAGTGTGCAAATGACTGCTGAGATGATAAGGAGTCGTTTCATCATGAAGGTAGTTCAAAATTAATTTTACACTGAGAAATTGTAAAACACATGAACAGTGAATTGTCAAACTCAGTGGACAGATTTCGCTGATGTCTGCTAAGATAATAAAAGCAATGACATCTTTTTGGCTTTAAATTATGTCAGCCCGGGGTTTCCTGATTCAGATGGATCAAACTGATTTAAACCAGGCTGCATGATTATACTCAAATAAATTTTGATGCCTGATCGGTTACACCGTGACTTTTTGAAATCATTATGGATTCATCGCACGTGACTTGCTGAATTGAAGGTTCCTCTTCAGGATCACCTCAGCGACCTGTGCATTTCCATATTCACTCCAATGATTGTCTTCCGGTAAAAACATCTCATCAAAAAAGAGAAGGGATAAATCAGGATGGATGAAAGCCGGATAAAGGTTAATGAAGTCGATGTGCTTTTCTTTACAGAACGATTCCCAGTCCCTGACATAAGAATCGCATGTATCCCCAAGCTGAACCTGTTTACGCCAGGGGTGTACCGAAAGCATAAGCCGGATATTTTTTTGGTCACAGTAATCTTTGAGTTTTGCTATGTTCTCCATCTCGAGACCCAGCCCTTTTTCAAGCAACGGCCTGTACCTGTCATTATAAAACCAATCCTGAACGTCATGAAAACCGGGGTCGGAAACCAACTGGTCGTCATTGAACCTGTCGAAAAAGGAAATATATAACGACAGGATATCTTTATTCTCATTATTCCGGGCATACTGGAAAAAATACTTCGATGCCCTGATAAATTTCCGTACCTGATATTTCTTTATATTGACGTAGGTCCGTCTGTAAATGAATGAATTTTTCATGAAAAATTCGTTCACCGGGTAGATTATCTCCCTGATTTCTGAAGTATCCGGCTTAAATTTCTCATATACAATTTCATTCTGTAAATCGGAGATATCTATCATCACAAGAAGATCTGTGATGTGAAGTTTTTTTCGATCGATCAGATACCGGGTCTTTAGGTAATATAGCTTAGGACTGTAACTTGCCACGGAAGCATTGATAACATCAATGCCCAGCGACGACAGGCTATCCTGAATGATCCCTGCAGCTGTGTTCTTATATTCGATGCCGACACCTTCCGCATGGGAATCCCCGACAATCATCAAACGAGGACCCTTCATCAGAGTGTTGACCTCACGCGTGGTTGCGTCCCTGCAACCCAGGGAATTGGTTTTTACGTGATATATTCTTCTTCCCCAGGTAGCCAGACAATCGCGGTAAGGAAGCAACGTGTGGTGAGTGTAATAGTGCTTTGTCCTGAAAGAATTATAATCGCGTGCATTCAGGAAATGTCCAAGCATAAGATCTGTCCCGGACAGACATGCTACAACAATCAGGACACTATAGAATTTCCTCGCTTTCCTCTCCATGGTTTCATGTTACTATTCTTCCATAAGACTTCCATTGTATTTTCAGGACTGTATTCACATACCTGAAAATCATCTGTCATTCCCAAAATGAATGGTAAAATATGAGGAAGCTAATGGTGGGACAATTTACAGAATCTATCCTGAGATTTACGCATGAAGCATAAAATTACCTGGCAGGAAATTAATAAAAGAAATACTTCAGAAATAATCAGCAGTAAATGTTGAAAATACGGTATCGGTTTTTTCAACACTTAATATAATTTTTTCTTCAGCGACTTCATTTCTAACCGTCTATATTAATCCGGCATCCCTCCTGATCTTTTTCTCCATTCCTGTAACCAATTCCTGGCTTCCATGATTTGGGAAGATGATTTTACCTGAATACAAAATCCGGTTTCTTCCTTTTACATATGAGGGATCTAAAGATTCATCACGAAGAATACAGCATTTTTAATATTTTTGCTCTGTCTTCGGCAAATTCCCATTGAAATTGCCAGGAATGCCCATTCCTGTTGTACCAGGCACTATTCACCCCCCGGTCTCCATGCAGGAAGTATAAGTCTAGTCATTACCCAGCATCTTCTGCCTCGAACTGAACCACGTGGTAAGCGTATCGATTTCCGCTTGCGTAAACCTGGCTCCGGGATGCTCGAGCTTGTATGACTTCAGGGGCATTTTACCTTTTTCGACCATCCTTGCTGCATGTTTCAGTTTATTTTCCTGTGTTCCTTTATTGTACTTGCCCCATTCAGAAAAATTCAAATGTTCACGGGCCCCGTCAATATGGCTCTCAAGGAACCAGCCGACAGGCTGCACATGCGAATACCAGGGGTATACTGTTTCGTAGGAATGACAGTCATAACATCCCTGATGCAACAGATTCTGTACTTCTTCAGGCGGATTGGTCATAGCCATGATATCAAGTGCAGGATCTGTCTGCGGCACTGACCGTTTAATGCCGAAAAACTGTATGAAGATGAATGCGACAACAACGATGATCAGGATGATCCAACCGATAGAACGTTTTTTCTTTGCCATATACGTACGTTTTAGGATTTTGAATAAAAACAACTATAGTATCCAAAAAGATCATTTCATGTTTGACCCGGCAAACCAATGCATGGGTAAATTACGAAAATCCCGCCTGCTTTTTTTCCACCAACCCCGAAAAATTCCGTATTTTTACAACCAACTTTTTTCTGAAATTTATGAAATCACTGTCACTCAAATTATTATCGGCCGTTCTCTGGATTTGGTTATTGGTTTCCTGCATCCTCCTTACCCCAGAATTGCTGTTAATTTGGACGGTCACTTTCCTTTTCGACAGAAGACTGGTGGTGTTACATAAATTTTCCTGTTTTTGGGGTGCACAATACATCTGGATGAATCCGATGTGGCATCTCAGGATCATTGACCGGAAAAAGTTCGACGATACCAGGGCCTGGATCGTCATCTCAAATCATCAAAGCTTTGTAGACATCCTTGTGATAAACAGCCTTTTCAAACATTTCAAATGGACATCCAAAGCGGAAAACTTTAAGCTCCCCTTTGTTGGCTGGGTACTGACCCTTAACCAGTCCATAAAAGTATTCCGGACCTCCAGGGATGCCTATACGAAATTTCGGAAACAGGCGGTACATACACTGAATACGGGAAGTTCCCTTATGGTATTCCCCGAAGGGACACGTTCCAGGGATGGAAATCTCGGAAGATTTAAAGAAGGGGCTTTCATGCTGGCCCATGAAACGCATACGGGAATCCTGCCCATGGTACTCGACGGGAGTTCGCGGGCCGTACCGAAAAAAGGCTGGAGCCTGACCGGCAGGGCGAGAATGACCCTGAAAGTACTTGATCCGGTGCCGTATGAAGATTTCAGCGAGCTGTCGCCTGTCGGTACTGCCGCGAAATTCCGGGAGATCATTGAGGAAGAATTACTGAAAATCAGGTCCTGATACTTCATGATACCATCATATCCAGGGAAAAAAATTCTGCGACGGATGGATTACCTGTCCGACCAGTCCGGTATTATCGACCGTTATCTCGGGCAGTCGGATCAGTGGGAAGATCACCTTGAAAAAACCTCAGCGTTCATTCTTAAATCACTAGCTGACCGTCATCCCGGCCAAATCCTGATTTTGGGGAGCGGCTGGCTTCTTGATGTGCCCCTGGAGGAGATCTACAGTTGCTGCCGGAATGTTACGCTGGTGGATATCTATCATCCACCCCAGGTAATCCATAAGATCAGAAAATATCCCGGGATTATTCCCGTTTATGCTGATATAACCGGAGGGTTGATCAAGGATACATATGATATGGTGAAACAATGCAGGAAAACCGGCACACCTTTCGATCCGGGCAACCTGACCATCAGGATTCCGGATCCCGGCATAAAAGAAAAGGATGTGTATGTCATCTCACTGAATATCCTCGACCAGCTCGATTCCCTGATCAGGGATTATATCAACCGATGGTTTGTGGTACCATCCGGAGTGTTAGAAAACTTCAGGGCAAGGATCCAGGAAGCCCATGTCTCCATGGTAAGCGCTTATCCCTTCTGCATTATCGCAGACGATCATGAGATACTTTTCAACAGCCAGGGGGAAGAACGGCAGGGAGAAAAACTCCTGCTCACCACCCTTCCCGGGGGTAACCACGAAGAAGAATGGACATGGAAATTTGATAACCACTTCGGTTACAATGAAGGCTATAAAACCTGGTTCAGGGTGAAAGCCGTGAGTTGTTAACAGACTTTTTCATTAATACATTGATTCAACGCCGGTTAATTTCTTTGTTGAAAAAGAAATGAAGGCGCGGCATTTCTTTTGGTTATATTTGTGCAAATTGAGTGTAGTATGAGTGCGAACTATTCAGAGGACAGTATTAAGACTCTTGACTGGAAAGAGCATATCCGGAAACGTCCCGGTATGTACATCGGCAAGCTCGGCGACGGGTCTTCAGCGGATGATGGAATTTACATTCTGTTAAAAGAAGTTCTCGACAATTCGATTGATGAATATATGATGGGGTTCGGGAAAACCATTGAGATTATCATCAACGAGAAAGAAGTGACGGTAAGGGATTACGGCCGGGGAATACCCCTTGGTAAAGTGGTGGATGTGGTATCCAGGATGAATACCGGGGCAAAATACGACTCAAAAGTATTCAAAAAATCTGTCGGGTTAAACGGTGTTGGCATCAAAGCCGTGAATGCGCTCAGTTCGGGTTTCCGTATTGAATCGGTACGGGAGGGTAAAGCCAAAGTGGCTACCTTTGAAATGGGAAACCTTATTGACGATCTCCCTGAATCGGATTCATCACTTAAAAACGGTACGATCATTACCTTTACTCCAGATGAGACCATGTTCGGCAGGTTCAGGTTCATCCCGGAATATGTGGATACGATGATCAAGCTCTATGTATACCTGAATGCCGGGCTTAAGGTCAATTACAACGGTAATGTTTTTTATTCCCAAAACGGGCTGGTCGACCTTCTGAACGATACCATGAATGAGGAAGGACTGTATCCCATCATCCACCTGAAAGACCAGGATATTGAAGTGGCTGTGACCCATGGAAACCAGTATGGTGAAGAGTATTACAGTTTTGTGAACGGTCAGCATACCACCCAGGGAGGGACTCATCTCCTGGCATTCAGGGAAGCCCTGGTGAAAACCGTCCGTGATTTCTACAAAAAAGATTTTGATCCTTCAGATATCCGGGCTTCCATCATGGCAGCCATAAGCATAAAAGTCGAAGAACCAGTGTTTGAGTCCCAGACCAAAACCAAACTTGGGTCCAGGGATATGGGGCCCAATGGTCCGTCGGTACGGAATTTCATCATGAATTTCATCTCAACCAGCTCTCGATAACTATCTCCATAAAAACTCTGAAACGGCCGGCATTCTTCTCAGAAAAATACAGGAATCGGAGAAGGAACGTAAAGCTATTTCCGGCATTCAGAAGCTGGCCAAGGAGAGAGCCAAAAAGGTGAGCCTTCACAACAAGAAACTCCGCGATTGCCGCATTCATTACAACACGAACGAGGAGAGAAAAGGCGAAACCACGATCTTCATCACGGAGGGCGATTCAGCTTCCGGATCGATAACCAAGTCCAGGGATGTCAATACCCAGGCCGTATTCAGCCTGAAAGGCAAACCGCTGAATACCTATGGTCTGACCAAGAAGATCGTGTATGAGAATGAGGAGTTTAACCTCCTTCAGGCGGCACTCGACATTGAAGAAGGACTTGACACCCTCAGGTATAAAAAGGTGGTCATAGCTACGGATGCTGATGTGGATGGTATGCATATACGACTGCTTCTGATCACATTTTTTCTTCAGTTTTTTCCAAACCTGGTCAGAAACGGGCACTTGTATATTCTTCAAACTCCGCTTTTCAGGGTGCGAAATAAGCAGAAAACATTCTATTGCTATTCCATTGAAGAAAAAGAAGGCAGGGTGAAAGAACTTGGAAACAACCCGGAGATAACCCGGTTTAAAGGGCTTGGAGAGATTTCTCCTGATGAATTCCGGAACTTTATAGGAAAGGATATTAAACTGGTACCTGTGCGCCTGCACAAGGATGATACTATTTCCGATATCCTCGAGTTCTATATGGGTAAAAATACGCCCGAACGCCAGGATTTTATTATTGAGAACCTGCGTATCGAAGAGGAAGTGGTCGATGAAGTTTAATCGTTTATCAGTTTTTAGTTTGGAGTAAAGATGACAGAAGAATTGGATAACACTATTTCTCCTGAGAACCGGGAAAATGAATATTTTGATTCTGGTTCGGAAGGCGGTGGAAGTGACACGGATGTAACCACGCCAAAGGTTGTGCATCTGTCGGGTATGTATAAGGACTGGTTTCTGGATTATGCATCTTATGTGATCCTCGAGAGGGCTGTGCCCCATATCATCGACGGTCTGAAGCCGGTTCAACGGCGGATACTTCATGCCATGAAACGCCTGGATGACGGCCGTTACAATAAAGTCGCAAACATCATCGGCTTTACCATGCAATACCATCCGCATGGCGATGCCTCCATCGGGGATGCCCTGGTGCAGCTCGGACAAAAAGATATCCTCATCGATGCCCAGGGTAACTGGGGTAATATCCTTACCGGTGACGGAGCAGCTGCCCCGAGATATATCGAAGCCCGCCTGTCTAAATTTGCCCTCGATGTGGTTTTTAACGCTAAAACCACCGAATGGAAACTTTCTTACGATGGCCGTAACAAGGAACCCGTCACACTGCCGGTAAAATTTCCACTCCTTCTGGCTCAGGGAGCTGAAGGCATCGCTGTGGGGCTCGCCTCAAAACTCCTGCCCCATAATTTCAATGAACTCATCGACGCCTCTGTAGCCTACCTGCAAAATAAGGAGTTCGAGCTGTACCCCGATTTCCCGACCGGTGGCATGATGGATATTTCCAGATATAATGACGGTATCAGAGGGGGCAATGTAAAGATCCGTGCTAAAATCGAAAAACTGGATAAAAAAACGCTTGTGATCCGCGAAATCCCTTACGGTAAAACGACAACAGGCGTCATCGAGTCTATCCTGAAGGCCAATGAGAAAGGCAAAATCAAGATCAAAAGAATTGACGACAATACAGCAGAGTTTGTCGAAATCCTGGTTCATCTGGGCCTAAATGTTTCTTCCGATAAGACCATTGATGCCCTTTACGCCTTCACCGATTGCGAAATTTCCGTCTCACCGAACTGTTGCGTTATCGAAGAAGATAAACCCCGTTTCGTAGGTGTGAGCGAAATTCTTAAACTGAACACCAACAGCACACGGGAACTGCTCAGTCTGGAGCTACAGATCCGGATGAACGAACTGGACGAAGCATGGCACTTTTCTTCCCTCGAAAAAATATTCATCGAAAAAAGGATATACCGCGATATTGAAGAATGCGAAACCTGGGAATCCATCATCGAAACCATCGATAAAGGGCTGGAACCATACAAAAAGCTCTTCAAACGGGATATCACCACCGAAGATATCACCAAACTGACAGAGATAAAAATCAAGCGGATCTCCAAATTCGATTCAAAAAAAGCCGATGACATCATCAAAGGCATTGAATCGGAAATGGAAGAGGTCCAGAATAATTTCGATCACATCGTCGATTATACCATCAATTATTACCGGCAGATCAAGAAAAAATACGGAAAAGGCCGGGAGAGAAAGACAGAACTCCGGAACTTCGAAAATATCGAAGCCGCCAAGGTGGTCGTTGCCAATGAAAAACTCTACGTGAACCGGCAGGAAGGATTTTTCGGTACCGGACTTAGAAAAGATGAATTCGTTTGCGACTGTTCCGATATCGATGAGATTATCACCTTCAGAAAAGACGGCACCTGCCTGGTAACAAAGGTTTCTGACAAGGTCTTTGTCGGAAAGGATATCATCCATATCGCCGTTTTCAAACGAAACGATTCACGCACTGTCTATAATGTCATTTATTTCGACGGCAATTCCGGGAATACCATGATGAAACGGGCTCCTGTAACCGGTATCACAAGAGACAAAGAGTATAGCTTCATTAAAGCACATAAAAATTCCCGGATCCTCTATATGACCGCCAATCCCAACGGGGAGGCCGAGGTGGTGAAGATCTACCTTAAACCAAGACCCAGGCTAAAAAGCCTGATGTTTGAAATGGACTTCAGTGAACTGGCTATAAAAGGCCGCAGTTCTTTGGGTAATATCCTGACCAAACATGCTGTTCATAAAATTGTGCTTAAGGAAAAGGGGGAATCGACCCTGGGTGGACGCAAAATCTGGTTCGACTGGGATGTCAAACGGCTGAATGCCGATGGCCGGGGTGATCTGCTCGGCGAATTTGCCGGCGATGATAAACTCCTCATAGTGACCAAATCAGGTATGTTCAGATTGAGTAACTTTGATCTTTCCAACCATTATGAGGACGACCTGCTTATCATTGAAAGATTCAAGGAAGAAAAAATCTTTTCTGCAGCTTATTACGACGCCGAGCAGGATTACTACTATCTGAAGCGTTTCTGTTTTGAATCTACCGATAAACCGTTAAGCTTTATCGGCGAACATACGGATTCGAGACTTATAAGACTGACCGAGTTCGATTACCCCAGATTTGAGCTCCGCTTCGGCGGCAAAAACAAAGACCGGAATCCTGAAATCATTGAAGTAGCTGATTTTATTGGCGTTAAAGGTTTCAGAGCCAGGGGTAAAAGATTGTCAACCTACGAAGTATCCGTGATCAAAGAACTGGAACCCCTTATAATGGAAGAACCTGAACCCAAAACCCAAACGCCGGTTAACGACGATGAAAAACAGTCGAAAGATAACGGGCAGATGTCTCTTAACCTGTAAAAATCCAGACTTTGAAAATTTTCCTCACAGGCTTCATGGGAGCCGGGAAAACAACGACAGGCCGGAAACTGGCAAATTTACTTGGGTATCGCTTTTTTGATCTTGACACTATGATCGAAAAAGACGAAAACCTGACGGTCACTGAAATTTTCAGACTGAAGGGTGAGCCCTACTTCCGTAATAAAGAAGCATCTCTTCTACGGAACGTCAACGGTGATGAAAGACTTGTCATCTCTACCGGAGGAGGCTTACCCTGTTTTCTGAACAATATGAAATGGATGAATGAACACGGCATCACGGTTTATCTGAAAATGAGCCCTGAAGCCCTCTGTCAAAGGCTTCGTCGTGTCAGACACAACCGTCCTCTCATCGCAGAGATGCAGGGAACAGAACTCCTAAATTATATCCGGGAATCACTTAAAATCAGAGAGACTTTCTACCTTGAAGCTCATATTATTATGGAAGGAAAAAATCTTGATGTTCAAATGCTTGCCAGAAATATTCTGGCGTTTGAACGAAATTAGCACCCCCGCCAACTGTTTTTTTTCTCTTTCATAGACCTAGCCGGCATTTCTGATTTTCATCATGCAACAAATATTAACAGTAGTCACCATTTTTTTACTGGTCAGAATCCCTTTGAATACATTCATCAAGGTCGCCCCGAAAAAGTGAACTGCTATGGCACTTTCGTTGTTTCTTAATCATATAATGGTAACCGGTTTATGCCGGCAATACGACGAGTCAGGGGTAAATACTTAGTTAGAATCACTTCCGGCCGGTAATTTTGATAAACCTGCATTAATATGTGATGCATGAACTTTGTATAATGATCGGGTCATAAAATACATGACATTTCATTGTTCAAAACAAACAAATCGGCAACATAAAGAGGAATAAAGTATATACATTTGTTGCGCATGCCGCATTTTAATGCAATGAAGATTAGGCAAATATGAAAATTAATTGTTAAATTACATCAGTGAAATAATTTGATCCATGAATGGCTAATTATGTCAAGCATACTGAACCCAGAAGAATGAATATGGTAAACCCGTATCCGGGCCTACGTCCTTTCTCTACCCGGGATTCTCAACTATTCTTCGGAAGGAGCCGGGAAACAAACGTAGTTGTAAAAACCCTGTTGAAAAACCGCTTTGCCGTCATCACCGGAGAACCGGGCTGCGGTAAGACTTCACTCCTGAATGCCGGAGTAATTCCTTCACTGATGTATCATGGCGAATGGATCCTTTTCATGTCAAAACCAGGTCTCAGACCTCTCCACGACCTGTATCACGAAGTCCTGAAAAAACAAGGAAGAGAATCCGTCAAGGCTGAACCTGCAGTTTCGCTGGAAACCGAAATCTTTATGCAGGCATTTAAGGATATGCATAAAGAATACCAGGCCAATATACTGATCGTCGTCGATCAGTTTGAGGAAATTTTTACCCAGAAGGGGTACTCCAACGAACAAATTCATCAGAAAAACCTCAGGCAGTACGTGGATTTCCTTTTACAGGCCGTTGGTCAGGATGAAGTTCCTGTATCTGTTATTGTAACCCTCCGTTCGGATTTTCTTGAAGATTGCTCCGAATTCAGCGAATTCTCTGACCTGATTGATCTTTACCAGTTCCCCCTGCAGAAGATGTCGGTGGAAGATCTTACGCGTGTCATTATGGGCCCTCTGGAAGTAGCCGGTGTCGGTATTCAGAAGGAGTTGGTCAAGCGGATAATCCAGGACGTTCAGGAAAATCCCGATCTCCTTCCGGTACTCCAGCACGCTCTGATGAAAACCTGGCAGGCCTGGAACCTTCATAAAAATCCTGTCGTCCCGATAAGCATCGAAGATTACGAACAGCTTGGTTCTGTTGATCATTCCATTTCCAAATCAGCAGATGAAGCATACGGCCAATTAAGTGAAGAAGAAAAGGAATATTGCGAGAGAATATTCCGGGCTCTTTCCGAGAGGGATCATAAAAACAGGGATTTATGTATATCCCTTAAAATCACCAAAGTAGCTGAGATCACCCAGGTAACCGTTGACAAAGTCATAAGGATCACCGATATTTTCAGGCGTGAGGGTCGCGGATTTATTGTTCCCGATATCGAAATCCCTTTGGAGAAAAATACGGTCATCTCTGTTTCGCATGAATCACTTATGAAATTATGGTATCGCCTGGATGAATGGGCAGATGAAGAATACGAATCCGTCCAGATGTACCTGAAACTGGCTGACGCAGCAGGATATTACCAGACTGGGAAAGCCGAACTCTGGCGCCCTCCGGATCTGGAGATCGCACTTGAATGGTACAGGAAAAACAAACCAAATTTAGCCTGGGCTGAAAGGTATAATCCTGCATTTGAACGTACCATGGTTTTTCTGACAACCAGTGAACGTGAATTTGGTATTGAAGAGGAGGATAGATTTCAGGTGGAAAAGAGAAAACGAATTCTAAACCGTTCACTAACCGGCATTCTGGCTATAGCCGCCATAATAGCTATCATTATTTTTTCTCTGCAGCGTGTTCAGAATGCTCCCAAAGGGGATCAGCATGAAACGGAAACCGGAACTCCACAGGAATCTACCGTTAAGGAAGGACAAATTGCGCAAACCAGTTCTTCATCGCCGGAACAGGAGATCACAGGACAGAACACACTGCCTGCAGGCGATTCCCAAAGCTCAAAGCCCCAAAATGAACAAAACGCAAGTGCGCTGACCACAAATACCGATGATCAGAACTCACTGAAAAATATAACTCCGTCTGAAAACCCACAGGAGAACAAAGCCGCTGATATCAGACAGGAAAATATCCTACCCCCTCATACCGAATCCACGCTTGCTCTTAATACACCGGAAAAAAAATCGGTTGAACCAGAAAATAAACCTGCCGAACATCAGGCGACTGAAACATATAATACCCAGCCGGCTGCCACTCCCGTTGCCATCACTGCCGAAAAAATCCTCCCCGTTATCCGCTCGATGGCCGGTATGTCGCTGAAACTTTCCGGTGACCCTGACCTCAATGCATTGCTGGCATACCAGGCTTACCAGTTTAACGAGGAATATAACGGCTCCGGTTTCAATGCCGACATCTATTCCGGATTGTACCAGGCCGTCAAGACATTCAGGGGCGATAAATACAATGTCTTGCAAGGACACACCAACGCTGTCCGCTCACTCGATTTTGTTCAGGGTACATCAGTATTCTACAGTGGAGGAAGTGATGGCTCCATCCTGAAATGGAATCTGGATGACAAACAAAACAGACCTTCTACCCTTGTATCCGGCCGGAATATCATCGACATGGTAAAAGTTACACCAAACGGTAAGTGGCTGCTCTTTGCCGAAAGAAACGCCGGACTCAGCCTTATCAATCTTTCAGGAACCAGCAGTGTTCCTGAACAGATGACCGGTAGCGAAAGAAATATCAGGACCATGACCGTGTCCTCCGATAACAACAGCGTTTATACTGCAGGATTTGATCCATATATTGAACTCTGGAATATTACTATCCGTTCTGCCAGAAAACTTACAGATACGGAATCGCAGGTAAATTCCCTGTCGGTTTCTCCCGACGGAACTATGCTGGCCGGTGCCCTTCGAGATGGAAAAACCATGATCTGGAATCTGAAAGAAAATATGAAAGCTCAGATCATAAAAACCAACCAAAAGGATGCAATCCAGACATTACAATTTTCCCATGACGGCCGATACCTTGCCTGCGGCTCTCTGAATGGAAATATCCTGTTATTCAGAGTAGGCAGCTTTGAGCTGATTGCAACACTGCAAGGTCATAAGGCAAGGGTAACATCATTGGATTTCAGCCCCGACGGGAAATCCCTGGTTTCAGGATCTTACGACGGTCAGGTTATTCTTTGGAACCTTTCCACACCTTCAGGAAAACCTGTGATCATGACCGATAATTCAGGCTTTGTTTTCACCGTTGGCTTTAGTCCCGACGGCAAATATTTCGTAAGCGGAAGTGCAAATGAACCCAGGCTTGTCGCCCGGCCCGCCAAGGCTTCCATGCTGGCTTCCCAGATTTGTATGCTCGTAAAACGGGACATGACACAGGACGAATGGAATAAATATGTCGGAAATGATATTCCATACAGAAAAACCTGCTCTGGAAAAGGCTCTGAATAAACAGATCTAAAACTATGTTATGAGATTTTTTTTTAGCATTTTTCTGCTCTTGTCGATTTTCTTATTATCCCCGGAAAATGCCCTTGCACAGGAATCAACCTGTACTGGACGACTCAGGGAAGCCAGAGAAAAATATGATGCCGGACTCGTTCAGGAAGTTCCCGGGCTGCTGAATGAATGTATCAGAAGTGGCTTCTCCGGCGATGAACGCTTGCAGGCATTCAAGCTACTGATCAATGCGTATATTTTTGATGAAGATTTGCATATGGCAGATTCTACTATGCTTATTTTCCTTAAAACCTTCCCCGATTATAAAGTGTCATCGTCCGATTCTCCTGAGTTTACAAGCCTTCTGGAACAATATGACAACCGTCCCCGGGGTGCACTCGGCTTCTTTGCAGGGATTAATATGCCCCTGATCAAGGTCATTGAACCGTTTGGCGTGCAGGACCCAAACCGGGTGACTGGAAAATATCACAGTGCAGGACCTGGTTTTCGTCTTGGAATGGATTATTATATTTTCATCAGACCAAATCTGGAATTCAACCTGGAACCTATGTTTATGAGATATAAATTCAGGTATACAGTGAACCCCTTTCCATTCACCGAAGTCAGATATGAGGAATCCCAAAACAGGGTGGGCTTGCCTTTATCACTGATCTACAGTTTTCAGGGAGGCAGGATCCATCCTTACATCAGAGCCGGGGTGGCAGCATCTTTCCTCCTTTCAGCCAAAAGTGACATCAGCAGATCATACCAGAATACCGGCAGCTACGATTTTCCACCGGTGCCGGCCGCTGACCTTCCTGTTACAGACCAAAGAAACAGAATTGACTTACTCGCCATACTTGGGGCAGGAATCAGGTACAAGATTAACTATTCCAACCTGTTTCTCGATATAAGATATAATGTCGGTCTTCGTGATCAGGTATTGAACAGTATCCGGAATAACGGGAACGATGAATTTATCTGGAAATATTACTATATACCAGACAGATTCAGTCTTGACAATATATCCGTCAGCATAGGTCTGGCTAAAACGCTTTACCATCCTAAACAAAAATAAGGACCGGATCATGATGAGAACCACACCATTCATACTATTTGCCATCTTGTTCCTTACAGCCTGCCGGAAGGACATCTCCCCTATGCAGTCTGATTATTTTATTAAGTTTTACGGCAGTTACCTGGATGATAATGGTTACGATGTAAAACCTGCCGGAGATGGTGGTTACGTTATTGTGGGCTCATCACAACGGGAAGGCAGAGGAAAGGACATGATCCTGATCAGAGTCGATAAATATGGAAACCAGCTCTCCTGGTCACCTGAATATTTTGGCGACACCGGCGATGATGCCGCCTATTCTGTCAGAGTCCTTGCCGATGGAGGCTTTATCATTGCAGGATATATGACCGTTAATACATCTGGTACGCCTGTTAAAAATGCTGCACTGATCCGTACGGATTCCGAAGGGAAAATCATGTGGCAGAATCAATATGGCGGACTTAGGAATACGGTGGCAAGGTCTGTCATTACCAAGGAAACCGGTGGATTTATTTTTGCCGGAAATACAGAAAATCAATCAGGTCAGAAACAAATTTATCTGGTAAATGTAGATGATAACGGAAAAGCAATCTCGACCAGGTCAAGTCCTGTAACTGGTGAACAGTTAACCTCCATCATTCAGCTGTCAGATGGAAATTTTCTTGTGGCGGGTACTAAAAATGTCAGTACGGGCCCGGTGGATCAGCCCGATTCCCAGATCCTGTTATTTGTTCTGAATAGCGTGGGAAATGATCTTGACAATTATTCATTCGGTCAAACCGGCACCAATGAAATCGTTGCAGAAGCCTACCCTTCTACCTCCGGTAACTTTTTCGTGATAGGGACTTCCGTCAGCCCCGACAGCACGGAAGGGGACATCATGGTCAAAAAACTGGCAAGGCGACAGATCATTTGGGAAAAAACCATCACTGGTTCCGGATACCTCCAGGGGAAGGCTATCAGCGAGATGGATGATGGATCTCTCATACTTATTGCAAATAAAATAGTAAACGGCAATAAGAATATCGAATTGTACTTCCTGAACGCCCAGGGCGAAGTCATAGATTCCAGAGAATATGGCGCTTCAGGAGAACAATCGGCGGAAGCTATGAATTATCTTGACGGCCATATCGTAATATTGGGTAATAATGCGGATGCGACTGATATAAACAGCATGATTACCCTGATAAAGGCTGACAGGCAAGGTAACCTCTGGAAATAATCCTGCCTGAATGATCAGATTCTTTTCTTCCTGAAACGAACAAAAAAGAATCTGGAAGCTTTCTATATAAGGTGTCATAAAAGAATCCTCTCGTTCTAGTATTCCGGTTACCTAATTCTAATCCAATGAAAAGAGACCGGTTTCGTATCATACTTCTTCTTTTCCTGTTCATCGCCATTTCCCTGCATCTTAAAGCGATGAACGCAGGAAATCCTTTAACAGGCTTGGTACCGGAGAGTTCCGGCACCATTGCAGGCTTTCTTGCACCCCCAACGGCTGTCATCTCAGGCAGCCAGGAGATCTGTGAGGAGGAATCCGCACAACTGACAGTAATTCTGAGCGGAAAAAAACCATGGCAACTTGCCATTTCAGATGGACAAACGCTTATTAAGTTCACTAACATAAAAAGCTCTCCCTTCAGATTCTGGGTAAAACCTGCATCCACAACCACGTACAATATTGCCTACGTGATTGATTCACGCAATGTGATCGGGGCCGGGTCGGGCTCAGCTGTGGTGACGGTCAACTTAAAGACTGAAGTTCAGATCCTTGATCTTAAGTCAGGCTATAATATCGACGCAGATCCCGTTCCGCTCCAGGCTAATGTCTCCGGGGGAACGTTCTCAGGAACCGGTGTCACAGGCCCTCCCTGGTACTTTAATCCCGGGACAGCCGGTACGGTCGGTTCGCCCTATACTATTTTGTACTCATACACGAATGAACATGGATGCACCAGTTCAGCCAGTGCTCTTATCCATGTTGTGGCTGCAAAAGGAGTAATAAACACTCCCGGTGAACTTTTTTGCGGTTACGACAACCCGTTTACGGTTACCGCTTCGAATGACGCAGGGATCACCGGAACCTTCACCCTGCTGAATTCCTCAAATCAAAGCATCCAGGGACTGACCGATAATCATGACAATACAGCAAACATAGACCCCGGATTACTGAATGGAGGTATATTCAAAATATTGTATGAGTATATTCTGTTTGAAACAACCTTGTCCCTAACCAAATCCTTTAGCGTGGAATCCGTTCCACAGCCCCATATCCTCATCCCCAACAGAACGGATTACTGTCAAAATGAAAAAAGATTTCAACTTCAAAGTGATATTGAATCAGCCACCTTTACCGGAACCGGGGTTTCAGGTAACCTTAGCCAGGGCTACTTCTTCACCCCCGCAAATACATCCCCGGGAAATATTTTGCTCACCTGTACCAACACTTCCCCTCATGGTTGTGTAAGCTCGGCCACAAAAAATCTGGACATCCATGTTGTCCCCCAGGTTAATTTTTCTGTCAATAATACCTGTGTCGGACCAGAGGATACGGTATCTTTCTCGAATTCTTCTCAAAATAAAAATCTCTTCTCCGAATGGAAATGGGATTTCGCCGATCCGGGAAGCGGCTCCCTTAACCTCAGTAACCTTGAAGAGCCCTATCACATCTATTCCACAGGCGGCTCGCGAAATATTACCATGACAGGAATCACTGCCGCCGGCTGCTCCGACACTCTGAAAAAAACCGTGAGCTTCGCATCCCGGCCCACCGGAAGCTTCCGGGTTGTTAACGATTGCTATACTCCGGGCGATTCCACTTTGTTTATAAGCTCGATGGAACCCTCCGGTACTATTACAAAGTATTCCTGGAAATTCTTCCTCCCCGACAATCAGGTTCAAAACATTGCAGGCGGGGCATCATTTAAATACCTTCTCGGTGCAACCGGAGAATACCTTGTCGCCCTTCAGGCTGAAAACGGACCGGGCTGCTCACAAACCGTGCAAAAGACGATCTATCTTAAACCAGTCGTGTCCCTCGCGGAAGAGGATTATTATGAAAATTTTGAAAAAGGGACCGGACTCTGGATACCGGTTCAAAACATTCTGCCTTCCTACCAGTCCTGGAATTATGGAATTCCCGGATTCAATGGTCTGACAGACACTGCCTCAGAGACCTGGTACATCAGAGATAGCACCAATACCGGCAAAGAATCCTTCCTGAATTCACCATGCTATGATTTCAGAGGCCTTGACCGGCCTATGATCCGTATGAATATTTTCCGGAGCATGATCATGGATCATCAGGGTGCCGCATTGCAGGCCTCTTTCGATAACAATACGTGGATTACTATTGGTGATGTGGCAGATGGCATTAACTGGTATAATTCCGACCAGGTTGCTGCCCTGCCGGGGGGCCAGGAGACCGGATGGACAGGGACCGCTCCTTTCAGTCCCGATACCGGCTGGGTAGAGTCCCGTCATGACTTAAACAGCCTGGCAGACTCTGCGAGGGTCAGGCTGAGGATCGCTTATGCAGATGACAAAACACAGGCTGGCGAAGGTGAAGGTTTTGCGCTCGGTAACGTCTGGATAGGACCCCGGAAACGTCATGTTCTGTTGGAACATTTTACAAACAGTTCTGATGAAGAAAGCAGAAGGATTAACTCCGACGTCAATATAATAATGCAGGAGTACCCTGAAGACCTCGTCAAACTCGAATATCATACCGATTTTCCCGGTTATGACCCGTTTAATGACCAAAACCCTTCCGTGCCTGCCACCCGGACCTTTTTCTACGGCATAACATCTGTGCCTTATTCAATACTTGATGGTGGTGTGGACAACAGTATGCTGTTTGATTACCAGAACGCATCGTTGACAGGAAAGGACGTGAAGATTGAATCACTCACTGATCCAAAATTCAGGATGGACCTGACTGTGCAGAAGAACAGTGATAACCTCGCGGCCAATGTCAGAATTATTGCACTCAAAAATCTGGATCCCGATGAAAGGATCCTGCAGGTTGCCGTCTATGAAAAACTTATTACGGGCGTACCAACAGCCAATGGCGAATCAAAGTTCATCCATGTGATCAAGGCAATGGTGCCCAACGCAGCGGGAACGGCCATCTTCAACGGATGGTCTATGGGTGAGACCCGGAATTATCAGTTCAACTGGACGTTTGAAAATGTTTATGACCCCGGAATGCTCCGCGTTGCTGCCTTTATCCAGAACGACAATACCAAAGAGATCTACCAGGCCGTGACCGATGATACTACCGGCGTTGTAACAGGAGAAGGGAATATCCTTTCGGGGACTGTCGGTCTGGTGATGTATCCGAATCCTGCAACCAGCAGCCTGACCATGTATTTGACCCCGCCGGTTAACCACAGTTTTGTGATCGAATTCTACGACCAGCTGGGCCGCATGGTTCGCTCCGTGAAATGGCAGCCTGCCGACATCGTAAGAGAAGTCGACCTTTCGGGCATGAAGCCAGGCTTCTACTTTGTCAGGCTGAAAGATGAAAAGGGTATTATGAGAGCTTACCGCAAACTGGTGATTGTCAGGTAAGATTTATTCATTAATCCGTTTCTCAAGTAAAAGAGTACCAAAAGTTTTCCCGAAACTGAAAAACTTCTCACTCTTCCCCTCAAAAGGATAGAACTTTTCACTTAAACCCTCAATGGCAATCGACAATTTGAGGTTTTTCAAATGATCTTCAATAAGTTTCACGGCCTCACCGCTCCAGCCGTAAGAGCCGAAAGCTGCCGCCAGCTTCCCCTTATCCCTGATAGGGTTGATAAGGGAGAACAGCCGGTATACAGGCAGTAACGTATTCTGATTTATTGTCGGTGAGCCTATGATAATAGCATCGCTGCGGACAATCCTTTCTTCAATATCACCCAGATGTGCATTCTCTATGTCCATGGATTCAACGTGGATATCGCCGGCAGCTTTCAGCCCTTGTTCAATTTTCCCGGCCATTTCACGGGTATAACCGTATGCAGATATATATGCAAGAAAAACCCTGTTGTCTGTCAAGCGGGTTTCTTCAAGATATTCCCGGGCATACTTTTCTGAAAGATCTACATATTTTTTCCAGTTTTGCCTGAGAATAGGTCCGTGCCCCGGGCATATCACCGCAATATCCAGTGATCTGATCTTGTCGATGGCCTTCAGCATGAATTTACTGAAGGGTTTCAGAATAACATCAAAGTAGTAACTGAAAGCCTTATCATAATTTCCAACCAGATCATCGTACATTTCTTCATTGCAAAAATGTGCACCGAATGAATCACAGGTAAACAATACGCGATCTTCCTCAAGGTAAGTATAGATTGTATCTGGCCAGTGAAGGTTCGGAGCCCCGATAACCCTCAGCTTCTTGTTCCCGAGGTCGACTACATCACCGTCTTTGACCTTAAGGGATTTGAATGGCTTTCCGATCATTTCGCCCAGATAATTCAACGCCTGTCCACTGCCGACAACAGTGGCATCAGGTGCAAGCTCGAGAAGGTGTTTAACATTGCCGGTATGATCGGGTTCTGTATGATTGCAAACGATATATTCGATCTCCTCAGGACGGCAGACCTTCTTCACTTTTTCAAGGTATACATCTCTGAACGTTTCTTTGGATGTGTCAATAATGGTCTTTTTACCCGCATTGATAAAATAGGAATTGTAAGTCGTTCCGTATTCAGTGGTCATCACGATATCAAAGGTCACGATGGATTCATCCAGTACACCAATCCATTTAACATCTTCAGTTACGGGGAGAATTCTCGTATCGTTCATGGTAAGATCAGGTTAATGAGACGCAAAAATAGGAAACAAAAAGTAAGTCCGAAAACATCATGACTAAAGATGTGCCACAGGAGTTACATTCCCCATGACTTTTTGTCCCAGTTTAACAAGAACTTCGGTACCCGGCGGTAGAAACAGGTCCACCCGTGATCCAAATTTAATGAAACCGAGTTCATCTTTAGCCAGGACGGGTTGTTTTTCACGGGCATAACAAACCACCCTCCGTGCCACAAAACCGGCAATCTGCCTGAAAAGAATCTCCTGCCGGTTTTTTGTCTCCAGGACAACAGTGGTTCTCTCATTCAGAGTGGATGATTTTGGATGCCGGGCAACAAGATATTTCCCGGGATGGTATTTGAAAAACCGGACAAGCCCCGATGTTGGATACCAATTTATATGTACATCCCAAACCGACATAAAAATAGAGACCTGTAACCGTTTATCCATGAAATATTCATCCTCAACCGTCTCCTCAATAGCCACCACGGTTCCGTCAGCAGGTGAATACAGCACTCCTTCATCATGAAGGGCCTGTCTGTCCGGTTTTCTGAAAAACCGCAGGACAAACAACATAAGCAACAGGCTGGCCGCCAGAACAACCCAGAAGGCAAAACCTCCCGACCCGGAAAGATAGCCGGTAAGCAGATTTATAATGGCGAGAAGGAGTGTCAGGATTATAATGATCCTGTAACCCTCATGATGAATTCGGGTTTTCATGATTTATTTAATAATTAAAGCAAGGTAAAGATAAACAAACGGAACAGAAAAAAGAACCGAGTCGAAACGGTCAAGAATTCCACCATGACCGGGAAGGAACTTCCCTGAATCTTTCACTCCGGCATTTCTTTTCATGGCCGACTCGATGAAGTCGCCCAGAGTTCCCGTCACCACAATAATAAAGGCAACGCCAATCCATTCCGGAAAAGACAACACGGGATAAACAAGTGATACGACATATGCCATTGACATTGAAAAAAGGAGTCCCCCGGCAAAGCCCTCCCATGATTTTTTTGGTGATATGGAAGGAAAAATGCGATGTTTTCCGATCAGGATTCCGGTAATGTAAGCAAACGAATCATACGTCCAGAGAAGGATGAAAAATCCGAACATTAGCCGGTAATCATAATGGCCATTCAGAAAGCAGATGAAAGGAATAAGTGACAACGGCACCAGGACATATACCAGGCCGGAAGTTGTTAATACCCAAGTTTCCATGAATTTGCCGGGGTCACGGAACAGAAGATAAGCCTGTAGAATAAGTAAAATGCCAATATCAGCCAGCAAGATTACCGGGCTGGTCAGGCCGGCTGCGGTCAGGAAACTGATAACCAGGATAACTGCCCCGGCAAAGATGCTGATGATCTTCACCCAAAGACCTCCGGGTTGCCTGTTCAGCGTAAAGAATTCTGCAAGGGCAAGGACCATGATAAAAAGGATCAATGCCAGCAGTGTAACCTCATGAAACCATATTGCAGCCAGCATGATGGCTACAAAGAAGGCCCCGCTCAGTGTACGTTGGACGAATTCTTTCAACTTTCGAATTTCTTTATGAGTATCTTGGCTTTGATAACATCATCCCGGTTCACATACACCTCAATACTGCCGAAATGGTAATTTGAATCTCTTTTATCAATGGAAAAGGCAGCAATTCCGTTGTCGAATAAAAATTGCTTCAGCAATTCCGCATGGTAGAGCTGGTTTGTCGTATACACCATGACCAAGTTATCAGTCCATATTTACGCATTAAAATCTTCCTGAGCTGAACCGGAAGATGTTGGCGTTTTGGTTTTTTTTGCGGTCTTTTTTGCAGGGACAACGATATCATCAGTGAGGTCAGCCTCCAGATTTTCCTCAGCAGCTTTTTTCAGCTTTCGTAGAGCAGCTTTGTGTTCCATCGTGGCCTTCTCCCTTTCTTCAGGATTACCGCCCTTTCTTTTTCCGAAGATTTTTTCAAGATCTTCACTGAAAATCACCTCTTTATCCAGGAGTTTCATAGCCAGTTCGGTCAGTCCTTTCTTGTTATCCCGAAGCACCTTTTTTGCCCTCTCGTACTGTATATCAACAAGCTGTTTGACTTCCTTATCGATCAGCTCGGACGTTTTTTCCGAATACGGTTTGGTAAAGGCATAGTCACCCTGCCCCGATGAATCGTAATAGCTCAGGTTACCCACGAGTTTGCTCATGCCGAAGTAGGTTATCATGGCATAGGCCTGCTTAGTAACTCTTTCAAGATCATTCAGTGCACCTGTGGAAACCATGTTGAAGTTTACTTCTTCGGAAGCACGTCCACCGAGTATGGCACACATCTCATCAAGCATCTGTTCGGTTGTGGTGATCTGCCTTTCTTCAGGAAGATACCATGCTGCCCCCAGGGCTCGCCCACGGGGAATAATGGTGACTTTCACCAGCGGGTTGGCATATTCAAGCAACCAGCTGATGGTGGCATGACCGGCTTCATGGTAGGCAATGGTTTTCTTTTCCCCGGGTGAAATGATCTTATTTTTCTTTTCCAGCCCGCCAATAATTCTGTCGATAGCATCGAGAAAATCCTGACGGCCGATCTTCTTCTTGTTCTTCCGCGCTGCCACCAGGGCTGCTTCATTACATACATTTGCAATATCGGCACCTGAAAATCCGGGAGTTTGCCTTGCAAAGAAATCGATATCGATATCCCGGTCCAGTTTCAGAGGTCTCATGTGTACCTTGAAAATCTCTTTCCGTTCATTCAGGTCGGGAAGTTCAACAAGGATCTGTCGGTCAAAACGACCTGCTCTCAGGAGTGCCCTGTCCAGTACATCGGCACGGTTGGTGGCTGCAAGGATGATCACACCGCTGTTGGTACCAAAACCATCCATTTCAGTGAGAAGCTGATTCAGGGTGTTTTCCCTTTCATCATTGGACCCGAAGTTGGGATTCCGTCCCCTGGCACGTCCTACAGCATCTATCTCATCAATAAAAACGATACAGGGTGCTTTCTCCTTTGCCTGCTTGAACAGGTCCCGAACCCGGGATGCACCAACCCCGACAAACATCTCAACAAAATCAGAACCCGAAATGGAGAAAAAGGGTACATGCGCCTCACCGGCAACCGCTTTAGCCAAAAGGGTTTTACCGGTTCCCGGAGGGCCGACAAGCAATGCACCTTTCGGGATCTTCCCGCCAAGATCCGTATATTTCTTTGGATTCTTAAGGAAATCGACGATCTCCTTTACTTCCATCTTGGCCTCTTCAAGGCCTGCTACATCTTTAAAGTCAGTTTTGATATTGGTGTTTTTATCGAAAATCTGGGCCCTTGATTTGCCGACATTAAAAATGCTGCCGGCAGCACCTCCTGCACCGGCGCTCATCCTCCTGAAGATGACCAACCAGACCACTACCAGCAGAATTATGGGTATGAGCCAGCTTAATATTTCTCCAAGGTAATTATTACGGGTCTCCGTCTTGACATCCGGCCACCTGTCGGGACCGACCTCTTTCTGGAGATTGGTGAGAGTCGTGGCAAACTGATCCTGTGAAAAAATATTGTAGATATACTTCGGACTCTCCTGTCCAAAACTACCAATACCCTTATGTGGCTGAGTTGCCGTAGAATCATTCTTGAGAAAAACCTCAACCGATTCCTTATTGACAACCAGCAATTTTGTTACCTTTCCCTCTTTGATCAGCGTCTCAAGTTTCAGTAAATCTATTTCCTCGGGCTTACTGCCAAAATTCAGAAACTGCAAACTGAGAAAAGCCACAGCGATAAGTATATAAATCCAGTAACCGCCGAACTTGGGCTTCTGTGGCCCGCCCGGTGTCGAATTCTTGTTACCGCTGTCGTTTACATTATTATTCTCATTCATATTCTTTAAATCCTTAATCTCATTTAATTATCTTCATGCTTGGTGATAATGCCGTCAGCCCATAAATCTTCAAGATGGTAGAATAACCTTTGCTCCTTGAGAAAGATATGAACAACAATACTTGAAAAATCCATCAGGACCCACAGACTGTTTTGTTCTCCTTCAATGTGATCAACGGTAACGTTCAGACTTTCCTTTGTCGTTTTCCTGACCTCATCGGTGATAGCCCCAACCTGTGTTGTAGAGTCCCCGTGGCAGATGACAAAATAATCACAAACTGAATTATTTGTTTTTGTCAAATCTATGCTAACAATTTCCTTGCCCTTTTTACTTTTAATGGTTTCAATTATGACATCTAGAAGTTGTTCTTCCTGTTCAAAATCCTTTTTTTTCATTCAAAATTTTTTATCTCCTTTGCAAAGTTAATCATTTTATCCTTTCATGGCTAAAGTAATCTTGTTTCAATCTACTGGATGTGATATATTTAATGGCTGGAAAGATTAATGAAAATCCTGAATTTAAGTAACATTCATATTAGCAATTTGTTTTAAACATACAAGACGTATATGGCCGCAGACAGGTTTGATATCATTTATCTTCCGGAAACGGATTCGACAAATTTACAGGCTTCTGCCCTTTTGTCAGAGAAAAAGGATAAAAAACCTTTTGTCGTACGTACTGGTTTTCAGATTGCAGGGAGAGGACAAACTAAGAATACCTGGATATCTGAAAAAGACAAGAACCTCCTTTGCAGTGTTGCAGTATTCCCAGACTTTCTCGATGTCTCAAATCATTTTTACCTGTCAAAAATGGCTGCGCTGTCTTTGCACGATACCCTGAAAAGCTTTCTCCCCAAGACTGAAATCAAATGGCCAAATGATATTCTGGTCAATGAACGTAAAATTGCAGGAATTCTCATAGAAAATATACTGCAGAGCCAAAAACTGACAGGGCAGTATTCTCGGAATCGGACTGAATATCAACCAGACAATCCTTTCCCCCGTTTTCCCCGGAGGCGACCAGCATTCTGATCGAAACCGGCTTGGCCATCCCGGCAGAGGAGGTTTTCGAAAAATGGCTGGAACAGTTTGATTACTGGTATGGGGTTCTTGAAGAAAAGAGATGGCAGACCATCGATTCCCATTATCTGGAAGCTATGTACCGCTTTAACCGGTTTGCCATATACAAAATCCCGGGTCATGAGTTCCGTGCACGTATTGTGGGTGTGGAAACCGACGGCTACCTGATGCTCGAAACGGAAAACAAAGAACTTCTGCGCTTTGGCTTTAAGGAAGTAAGTTTTGTTTCATAAAAATCCTAAAACGGAATCTTTTCAAGATTATCCATGATAGTGTCAACAAAAGACTGCAACGGCTTTTTTACCATCCCCATCATCAGCTTATTAACATTAGGCTCCAAAGTGATTTTTACCCTGGTATCATAATCAGCCATTCCTTTGAGCTGGATCCATAATGAAAAACTCACCGGTGTGCCTGATTCGGATACGATCTTGATCAGCTTGTAAGGTTCCTTTTCGATGATCCTCAGGCCGGCTTTCCCTAATCCTTCGACACTGAAAGAGCATGTATCCCCTTCTGAAATGAAATTTTTGACCCGCTCCTCCGGGATCAGTTGTTTGTAATTATCAAAGTCTGAAAGAAATCCGTAGATCCTTTCGTCACAATGTTCAATTTTCCCAATTCTGCTCTCTATCTTACTCATTTCGTTTACTTTTTCATCCAGTTTTCCGGATCCTGTCTCCAGGATCTCAGGATATCTGCCTGGTCATTCGTTAAGGCGCCTGCTTTTCAGTGCGAAGTCAAGAAGAGTGCTATAATCACTCAAGGTATGAAGAATACATTTTGCTTCCCTGAAGTTTCTTTCGGCCACGAGGAAAACCATACGTGAAGATGGCAACCATACCGGTGACTTCGGCCCCGGCCAGCCTAACGGCTTCGACCGCCTTAAGGCTGCTGCCGCCGGTGGAGACAAGGTCCTCCACGACCACTGTTTTCTGCCCGGGTCGCAGATCCCCTTCGATAAGATTTTCAAGACCGTGAGTTTTCGCCGAGGCACGGATATATACAAAAGGCAGATCCATAACATCGGCCACCAGAGCGCCCTGGGCGATGGCTCCTGTTGCAACCCCTGCAATGACATCAGGTCTCCCGAATTTCTCAACGATCAGTTTTACAAACGAATCACGGATATAGGACCGGACATCAGGATAGGAGAGAGTCTTCCGGTTGTCGCAGTATATGGGCGATTTCCAGCCTGAAGCCCATGTAAATGGATTTGCAGGTTGTAATTTAATTGCGTTACTTTGCAGCAGATAACTGACCAACTTTTCTTTCTGATTCATAACTCGGCAAATGTATAAAGTTTTTTTCAAGGATCGAATTGTTTTTTTCCTGAACGACTTTCCCGAGGCCTTTAAAGCACATTCCGGATTATTTTACCGATTTGGTAACCGGGATGAACTAAAAGCCCTGGTGGACGCCTTTTTCGATCTGGATAAAATTCCCCGTCTTTATATCTCGCACAACGATCCCGACTTTATCAGGGAGGAATTTAAATCCTGTTTCAGATGGGTTACTGCCGCTGGAGGGGTAGTGACAAATCCTGCAAACCAGATCCTGATTATCAAGCGCCATGGTCTCTGGGACCTGCCAAAAGGTAAAACGGAGAAAGGTGAAAGTCCCGAACAAACAGCCCTTCGTGAAGTCAGGGAGGAATGCAGCATTGACCGTTTGAAAATCGGTGACCTGATTACTAAAACGTATCATACCTACATGCTGCACGGAGAACCGGTGCTTAAAGAAATATCCTGGTTTAAAATGCTTTCGGATGATACCTCCCTGCCCCACCCTCAGATTAAAGAAGACATCACCGAAACCGTCTGGTTTACCCGGAAAGAAATCGGTAAAATAAGAGAGAATACCTATCCGTCCATCATCGAAGTGCTATGCACTTCCGGCCACCTGTCATCAGATCTCGCCCCTGTCTTTCATTACCCGGAATAACACCTGTTCAAAACCGGCCGAAGGATCTGCAGCAGGGGATTTAACCAGTTTTCCATCTTTTCCGATAAGGTAAAAAACCGGTAAAGCCCTGACATTATAAGCCTGAAAGATGTGATCTTCCTGTCCTGCAATGAGAATCGTCCAGTTGAGCTTATTTTCAGTAATAAACTGCTTCACATTCTGCAAATCGTCAGACCGGATGATGGTAATGACCGAAAGATAGGATGCATGCCGGGCTGAGAGTGCCTTAAGGTATTCAAATTCACGAAGGCAGATCATGCTCTGTGTATCACAAAATCCGAGGTAAACATATTTTCCCCTGAAATCACTCAGGGAATGAGTGTTACCCTCTGCATCCTTCAGCTGAAAACCGGGTGCAGGTTGCCCCGGTTGCAGCCAGTTGAACTTTTTTATCAGGGTATCCGCCATATCCCGTATAACCGTATTTTTGGTTTCTTCCTTTATGCTATCGGCAAAAGCCATCATCCGCTCTTTCGGGAAATCACCTGAATAATACGATTGATAGATCTCATCCAGAAGCACGGTTTCAAACAGTGTATCATTTCGCATAACCGGATCAGTGCTCAGATAGGATTTTATTTCATCGTAGGAAATATGACTGAACACCTTGTATATATCCCGCAAAGCCGGCTCTTTCGAGAGATGCTGAAAATAATCATCGAAGACCTGGTTAAATAGTTCCCGGTAAGGAGGAAGACCAAAATCCACACGACGGCCTGAAAAGTACTTCGAAATGAGAGTATCAGCATTATAGGCATTGACAGTAAATTCGAGGATCCCTAACCTGTAAAACCGGTATCTGGAATAGTACAGGCTGTCGGGGATGCCCGGAGGGACAGGATTGGCTGTTTCAAACGAATCCAGTTTGGCCTTGCTGTATGAGGGGGAATAATACCTGAGCAGCTGCTTGTCGCGGAACGGAGCGTACTGTTCATCAAATTTCCTTATGGCTTGATTAATTTCATTAAGGCTGTCACTCCCGCAGCTTGTGCAGATGGTCTGCAGATGCAGGGGCGCTTTTTTAAAGTATGGATTGTGACGCCATTCATCCGACAATCCCGAAATACGGGGCAATTCAACCTTATAATTACGACCAGGCCGAACAAAAAAATAGCCCAGGTAAGGACCTGTTTCGACATACAGGCATTTCGTCGATCCGGGATCGATCACAAAGGAGAAAGTGCCATCTTCAGCAACTATTACAGATGAAGCCGGATACTTTATGTTGAAGAGAGGGTCACGGTAAGTGAAAAAAATAAGTGAGTCGCCCGCAAAATCTTTCCCCAACCCGCTAACATGGGATACCTGACCCGACAATAAGCCGGTTGGTACAGACAGGAGAATCCACAAAATGAAGAGACGCATCTTCTCAGACATAATCTTTGATATTGATGCCCCTGGGAAGGAATTTGCTGGCATCACCTCCGTGCATCAGGATATCCCGGACAATGGTGGAGTTTACCGGAGTATATTCGGGTGCGGTAAGGAGAAATACGGATTCAATCTCAGGTCGCATAGCCTTGTTCACCTGGCCGATAGCCCTTTCGTATTCAAAATCGGCAGCAGTACGCAGACCCCTTAGCAGGTATTGTGCCCCAACTTCAAAACAATAGTCCACCGTCAGGCTGTCGTAATGATCTACTTCTATTTTGGGATTATTGATGAAAACATCCCTGATCAGCCTGAGCCTGTTCTCGAGTTTCAGGTAGGATTGTTTCCCGGCGTTATGTCCCACAGCAATGATTATCCGGTCAAAGAGGGGTGACGCGCGGTTCACAACGGACTGGTGTCCAATGGTAAATGGATCGAAGGAGCCGGGGAATACAGCTATCTTTTCCATATCGCTTATTTTTATGCAAAGGTAACATCCCCGATCAGAATTACCACCTGATCAGTCGGAATTCCTGCCAAAATGGGAATACTTCTAGTACAATCTCACATCAACACCGCCAAAGACTACATCAATTTTCAGATCCAGGAAAGCTGAGGAGGGATCCAGTCCGGGGCTTTCATAAAGGGTGTTCCCGAACACAGCAGTATTGCCGTTAGGAAGATTTGCCCCTGCAAAAGCGGCGTCCACTCTTATCCTTACGGGAAGATCCCTGGGCAGTCTGATTTCAGATCCGCCAAACACGGTGTTCAACCTGACCTTCTTTACTCTGCCGTCAAGATTAAAATCCCTGAAGTCATAAACGCCCTTTCCAAAAATGACATTGTATTCTTTGCCATTCTCGAACGCATCATATCTCTTTTCACCAAATACGACATCATGCTCACCACCTCTCATATGAACCACACCAAAACTGCCAAAAAGCATCCGTATGCCTATAAAAATAAAGACGAATGCCAGAATAATCTTGAGAAGGGGAAAGTCGATGTTGAAAATAATACGAAAAACAAGGCTTAATCCGAGGATTATAAGTAATAAACCCCAAAACAGTGCAGGACCCATTTTCATAGTGTTTAGTTGTTATTTGAACCAAAGTTACTGAAAAATGAATTGAAAAAACCAGCATTATGCGCTGAAAAACAAGGCGGGATGAAAAATTTTCATAACAAGAGAATCCGGTAAGTCTCTGAACGTGTTCAGTGGCTTACCGGTGTATCTTTCCCAGGGCAAAAGGGCTTTAACTGATTTTGAGCGGTTTTTTGACTTTCTCGTTAAGCAGAGCATGCTCAAGGACTTCCAGTATAGTATCAACGTAGTGGAAAGTGACTCCCTTCCGGTAAATATCCTTGATTTCAAGAATATCCTTCTCATTCTCTCTCGACATGATGATATCTGTAATCCCGGCCCTTTTGGCTGCAAGAATCTTCTCCTTGATCCCGCCCACTGGGAGCACTTTGCCTCGTAGGGTTATTTCACCGGTCATAGCCAGATTTTTCCTTACTTTCCGCTGTGTGAAAGCAGAAGCGATGGAAGTGAGCATGGTGATGCCTGCAGACGGACCGTCTTTGGGTATGGCTCCCTCAGGAATATGTATATGTACGTTCCAGTTTTCGAAAGTACTAGGGCTCAAGCCGATAATATCCGTATGAGCCTTAAGGTACTCGAGGGCTATAACGGCAGATTCTTTCATTACATCACCAAGATTTCCGGTGAGGGTAAGATTTCCCTTTCCCTTGCTCAGGCTGGTCTCAACGAACAGAATCTCTCCCCCGACGGCCGTCCAGGCAAGTCCAGTAACCACCCCGGCAAAATCATTATTTTCGTACCTGTCCTTGAGGAATTGCTGAGGCCCAAGAATTTCGCCAATATCGGCAACGGTAATGATCTTTTTGTACTCCTCCCCGAAAGCAAGTTTACGGGCAACGACCCGCATCACTTTAGCGAGCTGTTTTTCGAGCTGGCGCACTCCCGATTCCCGGGTATAAAACTCTATGATATATTCAATGGCCTTCTTTTCAAACTTTACATCATTCTTCTTCAGACCATGAGCAGCCAGCTCTTTGGGAATGAGGTGACGCCTGGCAATTTCAATTTTTTCCTCAACAAGGTATCCTGATACTTCAAGAATCTCCATCCTGTCAATCAGGGCCGGATTGATGGTACTCGTTGTGTTGGCGGTGGCAATGAACATCACCCTGGAGAGATCATAATCCACTTCCAGGTAGTTGTCATGAAACGCTGAATTTTGCTCTGGGTCCAGGACTTCCAGGAGTGAAGATGCGGGATCGCCATGAAAATCGTTACCTACTTTATCAATCTCATCAAGAACAAAAACAGGGTTTGATGACTTGACTTTTTTCAGGTTTTGAATGATCCTTCCGGGCATAGCCCCGATGTAGGTTTTGCGGTGTCCGCGAATTTCAGCTTCGTCATGAAGTCCGCCAAGAGATACTCTCACATATTTCCTGCCCAGGGCAGCCGCAATCGATTTTCCCAGTGAGGTTTTACCTACTCCCGGAGGCCCGACAAGGCATAATATGGGCGACTTCAGATCACCCTTAAGTTTCAGAACGGCCAGGTGCTCCAGGATCCGCTCCTTAACCTTCTCGAGACCGAAATGGTCGCGTTCCAAAACCTTTTCAGCTCTCTGCATATTGAAATTATCCCTGGTGAAAACATTCCATGGCAGGTCCAGAAGAGTCTGCACATAATTCACCTGTACGGAATATTCTCCGGAAGCCGGATTCAACCGGTGAAGTTTGTCCACCTCTTTTGTAAAATACTCTTCTACTTCCTTGCCCCACTTTTTCTTGGATGCCTTTTCTTTCAGCTCATCGATTTCCTGTTCAATGGGATTGCCACCAAGTTCATCCTGAATGGTTTTCATCTGTTGCTGAAGGAGATATTCCCTTTGTTGCTGATCGAGATCATGTTTTACCTTGGTCTGGATATCATTCTTCAACTCAAGCATCTGAACCTCCCTTGTCAGGTACTCCATAAGTCGAATGCCTCTCTGCCTGAGATTGTCAAGCTCGAGAAGTTCCTGCTTATCCTTAAGTTCCATGTCATTGTTGGACGACAGGAAGTTGATAAGAAAAGTGGTGCTTTCAATATTTTTTACCGCGAAAGTGGCCTCCGGTGGAATATTGGAAGACAGCTTGATGATTTTTAAGGAAAGTTCTTTAAGTGATGCGATGATCGCTTTAAGTTCATCCTGGTTACCCGCTTTTTTTTCGTCTTGCACGGCAACTCTCGCTACCATATAGGGTTTTTCCGAAACCACATCCAGCAACCGGAACCTTTTCTTGCCCTGGATAATAATGGAAGTGGACCCATCCGGCATTTCGAGGATTTTGAGGATCTGAGCCACCGTCCCCACATTGAAAAGATCCAGAGCTTTTGGATCTTCGACGTCAGCGTCCCTCTGTGCTATGGTCCCCAGGATCTTATTCTTTTGATATACATCCTGAACCAGTTTCAGGGACTTTGTCCGTCCAACAGTTATGGGAATCACTACACCCGGAAAAAGCACTGTATTCCTGAGCGGAAGAATCGGGAGCACATCAGGCACATTAAGCTTAGTTACCTCCTGTTCTTCTTCTTCCGATATGAGGGGTATGAACTCTGCATCCTGGTCAAAACTATCCTGTGACAGAAAATGATTATAGTTCAATTCTGAGAATTTCTTCATAAAAAAATGTTCTCCTTTCTTCTGACAAATCGTCCGATTCTTTTTCTTTTTTTACCGGGTTAACCGGCGAAGTAGTTATGGCAACTCTTATGCCAAAGCCTCTGACAGCCTGGTATCTTATTTCCTGTACCTTGCAGTCAGATTGAAGACTTCAGTGAGAATTTGTTTTTCAGTATCATCAAAATTGATATCCCTTCTCTTCATGACTTGTTCTGCCACTTCAAATACCTTTTGAAGTGAAAAGGTTGTGAAACCATGAGAACCGCCCCAGCTGAAAGAAGGTATAAATGCTCTCGGAAAACCGGAACCGAAAATATTTGCACTCACTCCAATCACTGTACCGGTATTGAACATCGTATTTATTCCGCACTTTGAATGATCACCCATGATCAGTCCGCAGAAAAGGAGACCCGTATCAATGAATTTCTCCTCTTCGTAGCTCCACACCCTGACTTTGGCATAATTGTTTTTCAGATTGGAATTGTTGGTATCTGCACCGATATTACACCATTCACCGATGACTGAATTGCCGAGAAAACCGTCATGAGCTTTATTGGAATTTCCCTGAATAACACAGTTATTCAGTTCTCCCCCCACTTTGGAATTAGGTCCGACAGTGGTAGGACCATAAATTTTTGCCGAAAGCTTGACGGTGGAATTTTCGCAAAGTGCAAAGGGACCGCGAATGACACTGCCTTCCATGATCTCGCTGTCTTTTCCAAGATAAACCGGTCCTGTTGTGGCATTGATGATGGCAAATTCAGCCCTGGCACCTTCTTCGACAAATATATTTTCCTCCCCCAGACAGGTGGTTCCTGGAGCTGAGATTAAGCGAATGACGGCCTGCGGTCAGTAGCTCAAAATCCTGACGCATCGCTTCCCCGTTCCATGAAAATATCTGCCAGGGATAATCAATTATGCGAAGATCACCGTTGTATTGAAGGCCTGACTTGCCTGAATAATTCTGAGGAACAAAGTTCATAGCTTCCTCACCGGATAAACGGCAGGCCAGTAGCCTCTGCCCGCTGAAAAGAGCGCTTCCCCTTTTCATCCCCTGTACAGAATTGAAAAATTTCCTGTCGGGAATAACTGCCCCGCTAATGAATAAATTGTCATCCGTCAGGGAACAGTTGAACTTTACAGCGAGGTAAGGTTCTGTTTTGAAACCAACGGCACTGCCGGCCAGTTTCTCCCATTTTTCACTTATCCTGAGTATGCCGATACGAATCCAGGCAACAGGTTTTGTGAATGTCAGTGGGAGAAGGGTTCTCCTGCTATCGTCATCAAAGAGTATGATATTCATAACAGAGGACTTGGTATTTCTGAATAACGTGAGATGTTCTAAAAGGTTCTACTCGGAACCGGTTCATTCGAAATTAAATCCTTTACCGCAGAATTACTTCCCACTAAAACCGAGATTCCTCAAAACCGCCTTCGCGGACCTGTAGTGAAATAACACAAACACTCCAAAGTCTTTTTCAATGGTGTTATTCATTCATGATCAGACAAAAAAACTCCGGCAATCAAAGTCATTACCGGAGTATCAGTATAATTATCTTATGAATATTTATTCCTTGTTTCTCTTATCGTAGTGTGATTTATACCTGCTCATGAATTTATCGACACGCCCAGCAGTATCCACAAGTTTCATCTTACCGGTATAGAAAGGATGTGATTGTGAGGAGATCTCCAGTTTAATCAATGGGTATTCCTTTCCGTCTTCAAGCTTAATGGTTTCTCTGGAGTTCGCTGTTGACCGGGTAACAAAGGTTTGTCCGTTGGACATATCCTTAAATGCAACCAGCCTGTAATTTTTTGGATGAAGATCTTTTTTCATACATGTATTTTTTAACATAGATTCCCGCCCTCGGGCTGGATTCTCCGGATCGCTCGCTTCCAGTATTCGTTTCAGAGGCTGAAAATCCGGCTTATTTTGTTTTTCCCTATTTATGTTCGTTCACAAAACGGATTGCAAAATTATATAACAATATGAGAAAAACAAAAAAACAGTGATAATTTTTCAACTATTTACCCCTGTAAAGCCGGATCAAATTATTGAGTTTCTGCCGTTTTTATTTTTTTCCCAAGCGCGCTTTCCTCACTTCCGGGCATAAACCGTTCAAAAGGTATGGAAGGATCGAGGATATACCGGTATGTATGGTGTGTTTTGGCCTTCCTGGCCCCGACAGCTTCGTACAGCGCGATCATTTTAGGATTAAAGTCACCTACCCAGGAGAGTTCGATCTCGTTGTACTGGGGTTTATATTTCATCTTTTCATTCATATGCCAGAAAATACCGGACTCGACGCCGGAATTCTGGAACCTGGGCACTACGCCGGCAATCTGAGCCCTGATCCGGGTGAGTGTCCCGGTCTTTTTGTAATAAAGGAATTTCAGCTTGTTAAGAAAATGCATCCTTCCGTCAAGTTTCTTAAGGATCTGGTTAATATCCGGAAACATAATGAAAAATGCGATGGGCTCCTCCTTGTAGTACGCAAACCAGATCAGATCGGGATCGAGGATGGGCCTGGCCTTTCTCATCCCGGCCAGTACATCCTCCGGTTTCAGCGGTGTAAAGTTCTCCTTAAAATTTTTCCATGCTTCGTTGTAAATGAGGACCATATCAGCAACGAATTTATCGGTTTCCCTGAAGGAAAATTGTACGAAGTTGAAATCCGGCTTTTTACCGATCCATTCGGCTATTTTCCAAAAGCGTTCAGGAAAAGTTTTAGTGAGGTCCAGATGGTAGCTGAACTGGCGGAAATAGATCCGGAAGCCATAATCTTCGAAAAAGTCCTGGTAATAAGGGAAATTATAAGGCATCCCGAAACCCGGGTGAGTGAATCCGTCCACCAGAAGGCCCCAGTTATTATCGTTCTCCCCCAAATTTACAGGGGCATCCATGGCTTTCAGTCCTTTTGAACGCAGCCAATTTCTTGCAGCGTCGAAAAGTATGAAGGCTGCTTTTTTATTCTCGACACACTCGAAATACCCCAGCCCCCCGGCAGGTATCTTTTCAGCGCCTGCTTTTTCCATGCTGTAAAAAGCAGCTACCCTTCCTGTCAGGTTTCCCCTCTCATCTTTAAGAATCCATCTTATGGCATCACCATCGCGTAGATGCGGATTACTAGCGGGATCGAACTGTGCCGTCAAATCATTATCCATTGGACAAACCCAATGCAAATCTTTTTTGTACAGGATTTTCGGTACATTGAGAAATTCCCTCTCGAGATTTTTATCAGTTACTTCAATCAGTTTCATCGTTTCGCAGGGCTTTTCAAAGTGAAAACCAATCTCCAACCAACCTGTCCTGATCTTTATCTTCAATCTCTCTTTTATGGGCAAATTCGTTCCTTCGGTTTAAATATACATAATCTTTTTCCCATATCCCGATATTTTTGACAATTGCCTTCAATGCATCAATGAAAAAATACACCTCACTGTCTTTCATGACCGGATGTAACGACCACCTCACCCATCCGGGCTTTTCGGAAAGATCACCATGACTGATCATATCGGTGATCTCCTGCGATTTTTCATAGCTGACCTGAAGCAGGTAGTGCCCGTAAGTACCGGCACAAGCACAGCCCCCGCGCACCTGTATGCCAAACCGGTCGTTGAGCATTTTCACCAGCAGGTTAAAATGTATCGTTTCGTGATAAAAAGAGATCACCCCCAGACGATCCTCAACACGATCGGCAAGAATCTTTATACCGGGAACGGCCCTTAACAAAGGAAAGGCAATAGTCAGCAACTCTCTTTCCCTTGCCAATATATGGTCCACACCCATTTTCTCCTTGAGCCCTATTGCCAACGCAGCACGTATAGATTCGAGGAATCCCGGCGTACCTCCATCTTCCCTGGCTTCAATATCATCAACGTATTTATACTTACCCCAGGGATTTGTCCAGTCGACAGTCCCTCCCCCTGGATTATCGGGTACATCAGCCTTATACATGGTGGAATCAAAGACCAGAACACCTGAAGCCCCGGGACCTCCGAGAAACTTGTGAGGGGAAAAATAAATGGCATCCAGTTTTTCCATCGGGTCACCCGGGTTCATATCAATATCTTCATAGGGTGCGGAGGCAGCAAAATCGATAAAACATAACCCACCGTATTCATGCATGATCGCCGCAAGCTTATGATAAGGTGTCCTGACTCCAGTGACATTGGAACATGCCGTAAATGAACCGATCTTGAATTCGCGATCCTTATATATTTCAAGTTGTCTTCTGAGTTCCTCAGGATCGACCAGAAGGTTTTTATCGGGTGCGAGCTGAATCACATCGGCAATCGTTTCATACCATGAGGTATGGTTGGAGTGATGCTCCATGTGAGTGACAAAAACAACGGGCCTGTTCTTTATCCTGGGACAGTCTTTCATGAACCGTCGTCCGCAACCCTTCATGCTCAGGATCCGCTGCAATTTGTTAACCACTGATGTCATCCCGTAACCTGCTGTGATGATCACATCACCCGCTGATGCATTGACATGCTTCTTGATTAACCTGTGGGCATAATGATAACTTTTTGTCATCATGGAGCCTGTGATATTGGTCCCGGTATGGGTATTAGCCACGTAAGGGCCAAAGTCGCTCAGAAGCTTCCGTTCAATCGGCTCATACAGCCGCCCGCTGGCAATCCAGTCGGCATACAGGATCTTCATAGTACCATAAGGCGACTCAAAGACTTGATCCTGTCCCACAATGTTTTTCCGGAACTGATCAAAATACTGCTCAAGATTATGTATGCCACTCATGGAAAATTCGCGTTAAAGGCTTTATTTCAAACAAAAAACGAATAAATCTTTCCTCATTTGAGGTGTTCCGGACTACTTGCTCCAATATCACTTAGGAGCCTTTATCTCTGCTGATTAATCTTCTATTCTTCCTGGTGCCGCCTTCCCTTCTTTTTTTCGTGCAACGTTCCCTAAGGTCGTGCACCTGAAAAAGTGTCATTTTTTGAATCCTCAATCAGTTCCTGCTTGAAAACCTTGCCAGTAATCTCAGAAATTCAATATAAAGCCATACCAGTGTGACAATAAGGCCGAACGCGCCATACCATTCCATATATTTCGGTGCACCGGCTTCCGAGGCCCTCTCAATGAAATCAAAATCAAGGATAAGGTTCAGGGCTGCCACAACAATGACCACAAGGCTTATTATGATCCCGAAAGTACCGCCGCCAAACGACAGGAAGCCGATGTCAATCCCGAAAAAGCCAAGGATAAAATCCAGAAGGTATGCCACGAAAATTCCGCCGGTAGCAGCCATTACGCCAAGCCTGAATTTGTTTGTAACTTTGATAAGACCTGTCCGGTACACGAACAAAAGGGCAAAAAGTGTCCCGAAAGTTAATGTAACCGCATTAATCACGATATTGTGAAACTGGGGCTGAGCATTAAAAAATGCCGAAATACCTCCAAGGAAAAGTCCTTCCAGAACGGCATATACCGGTGCCGAAAATGGTGACCAGCTGGGTTTGAAAACGGTCACCAGTGCAATAATGAACCCACCGATAGCCCCAATCCACATATAGGTTCCCATTGATGCGGGATTACCGGCCTGCATAAGCTTCCAGGTATACCCTGCTCCCAGGACAACCAGCAACAGCATAATAAAAATTTTATTGACAGTACCCTTCACCGTCATGGCCTCACTACGATCAGCCGCTATCCCCGACCTCTTGAAAATGTTCTCACTAAGAACCGGGTTTGAAGATCTGTTAATATTCATCTTTCTCTCCTAAATTGGTTTCAAATATAAATCTTTTAGCAAAAACAAAACATGTCAAAGGATATGCCAAAATACACATACTATCCTTAATGTCATGTGCCGGTCAATAATCCTGCAATTTTGACCCGTATTCCCTAAGATTTTGTTCCTTTGCAATGATTTTAGTTTCTGAAAAGATGTTTAAAATAGACAGGATACACAAAAGTGAATTCCTGAAAAATGTATTCACCCTTGTCTCTGTCACCTCTGTTGCCCAGGGCATTGCAATACTGATCTATCCGGTCCTTTCCCGGCTGTACAATCCCGAAGACTTTGGCCTTTTTGCCCTCTATATGAGCCTCGTTACCATAACTTCAATGATTGCCACCGGGAAATATGAGCTTGCTGTCATGATCCCCTCCAGGGATGAAGACGGGTACTCCCTCGCCGGCCTTTCTACAATCCTTGCCGTGTTATTCAGCATTTTCCTGTTTGCCGTTATACTTTTCCTGAAACAGGATATTGCCGTCTGGTTAGGGAATCCGCAAATTGAAAAGTGGCTTGTATATATTCCGGCATCGACCTTCCTCGTCGCCACTTTCCAGATCTCTGCGTACTGGTCGAACCGGAAAAAGAAATTCCGTAGAATGGCTGGGGCAAACCTGGGACAGAGTGTGGTCAACTCCGGTGTCAAGCTATCCACCGCAAATGTCATCCCGTCAGGAGGCGGACTGATAGGGGGTGCCCTGGCCGGACAACTGGCCGGTACCATTTGGTATCTGACCGGAATACTGAAAAAAGACCGTCAGTATTTTCGGGGGATAAAGCTGGCGGGGTTAAAGAAACTGGCCCGCGAATACAAACTGTTCCCAAAATACAATATGGCCCATTATGTCATCAATAATTTTTCAACGAATCTTCCTGTATTTATCCTGAGTGCTACCTTCGGATCTGCCATAGTCGGGTTCTATTCATTGGGGTTTATGATGATAAACCGTCCGGCCAACCTGGTTACAAGTTCATTTACCCAGGTTTTCTCTCAAAGGATTATCGAGAAGTATAATCTCGGACAAATCATCAGTACGGATGTCAAAAAACTATTCACCAGGCTTTTACTCATGGCTGCCGGACCCTTCCTTGCCGCCGCCTTCTTCGGACCGGCGATCTTTTCTTTTGTCTTTGGAAAAGAATGGATTGAGGCAGGAAAGTTCATGCAGATACTGCTTCCGTGGCTTCTGGTCGTTTTCGCATCTTCACCCCTCTCCTTTCTCCCCGATCTTCTTAGCAGACAAAGGAAGGCAATGTGGCTGGATATTCTTAAATTTGTCCTGAGGCTCGCCGCCCTGGAAATTGGTGTTCTGAAACACAACGTTTACCTTGCTTTGATTTTATTCAGTGGAATAAGTTTCATCATTGTGTCGTATAATTTGTTTTGGTATATATCTTTGTCGGTTCGTGCCGACAGCAGACCCGGGATGAAGAAGCCGGGTAACGTTAATACGAAGTTCTCAGAATGAATAAAATTACTAAAGCACTGAAAGCCACCGGACATATTATCCGGAACCCCTGGTTACTCAACAGGATTCTTCAGGATCCGGATATATGGAAGGATCGTATCGTCAGAAAATACGGGTTCACTAACGGACTGCCCCTGGTTTATCCCGACCAGTTATTCGGGAAAGATCCGGGTGGGGAACTCAGTATATTTACCTTTCTCGACGGCGGATCCCTGGTGACGGACATCGTTTTGCTGAAGAATCTGGCGGCAGGCTTTGATCGTTGTTCTTTCTTTGAAATAGGAACCTGGCGCGGGGAAAGCGTCGCGAACGTTTCTGAAGTCGCAGCAGAATGCTTTACTCTGAATCTGTCTGACGAACAACTAAGGGCAAATAACCTCGGTGAAGAATATATCAGCCTCCAGGGTTACTTCTCCAAAGGACTGAAAAACGTGGTCCATCTCAGGGGAAATTCACGTACCTTCGATTTCAGTTCTTTAGGCCGGAAATTTGATCTTATCTTTATCGATGGTGACCATCATTATGATTTTGTCAGGGAGGATACCCAAAAGGTTTTCCGGTATCTGGTCCATCCTGAGACCGTTGTGGTATGGCACGATTACGGCGAAACACCCGAACATGTCCGTTATGAAGTCCTGGCAGGAATACTGGATGGTACACCCGTTGAATGGCATCCGTTTCTTTACCATGTATCGAATACTAAATCGGCGGTTTTGATCAGAAAAAAAATTCCGTCAGCTACACTGTCGGAACCTGTGAAGCCCGATTTTCATTATAAAGTGAAGATTAGTTATATAAAACCGCAAAACGTTGAAAAACGAGATTAAAATTCTGATTTTGCCTTCCTGGTATCTGCCCGACGGCGGTGGTTTTTTTAAGGACCACGCTGAGGCGCTGAATCATGATAATTTTAAAGTGGACGTGCTGGTAAACAGGATACTGGGCCTTACTACTCATACCCTGAGCCAGATCATCAGATCAAAAGATTTTTCAGTAAACATTGAAGGCCCTCTGAAGGTCATCCGGTCGGGGTACCTTCTGTGGCCGAAAATGGAAAAGTATAACGTCAGAGGTTGGGTAAAAAAATATCTCCGTTTATTCGCTGAATATGTGAAGCGTTACGGAGAACCCGATATCATCATTGCACACAGCACCATCTGGGCAGGATATGTGGCATCGATCATAAAGGAAGAATACAAGATCCCGTATATTCTCGTAGAACACAGAAGTCGTTTCGCCCGGGATATAGAAGCCACCCAGAAAATGATCAGGGAATGGTATTTCCCCTATATACGCAGGAGCCTTGCACATGCCGACAGGATCATAACCGTAAGCCAGGCCATAGACAGCCAGCTGATCTCTATCTCCCCCGGCATACGAAACAAAATTTTAACCATACCCAACCTCATCGATACCAATTTCTTTGTGCCACCCCCGGTAAGGCGTCAAAAAGAGCCTTTCATTTTCCTGGGTTTCGGCATCCTCGAATATGTGAAAGGTTTCGATATCCTGATTCAGGCATTTGCCCGTTTCGTGGAACATCACGAAGGTGAGTTCTTTCTGAGAATAGGCGGCAGAGGCAGAAAATACCATAAACTCAAACAACTGGCCCGTCGGTTCGGTGTGGCCGACATGGTCACACTTCATGGGTACGTCCCGAGGGAAGAGGTCAAAAGGGATATGCAGATGGCAAACCTCTTTATCCTTCCCAGCCGTTTTGAAGCTTTTGGAGTGGTCCTGCTCGAGGCTATGTCAACAGGCTGCCCTGTAATATCCACTTACTCGGGTGGCCCGGAGTTTATCGTGAAAGAAACGGACGGTCTGCTTGTCGAACCTGACAGTATTGAAGATCTGACCAGTGCAATGGAAAAGATCTACGATAACTATGAAAATTATGACCCGGAAAAAATCAGAAAGGATGTGGAGGAAAATTATGCTATTGAAGTCATTCGGGACAGATACCACAATCTGATAAATGAAATTCTGGATGAAAAAAATACACCTTCTTAAAAACAGCGGGTTCAAATGGTTTGAAACCGGAAAAATCCATGTAAAAGGTTACATCTTCGACCGTTCGGACAACCTCTATACGGACAGCCAGCTCCTTACCTATTTTGAAGCTATTGAAACCTTCTCCGACTTTGAAGAGCGGATATCCTATGCCAACGGCCTGTTCAGTGTCATCTATGAACAGGACGGGGAAATTTTCACGGCAACGGATCCTCACCGTACTTTCCCACTGTTTTATATCCGGCGAAAAGGGGAATGGATCCTTTCCGACGACCCATATTTTCTTGTCCTTCAGCAAGACCATAAAGATATGGATCAGCTGTCCGTTACGGAATTCCTGGCTACGGGTTATGTTACCGGCAGCAGTACCCTGGTAGATGGGATCAGACAGATCCAGGCAGGAGAAATTATCAGGTTCAGGAAAAACAGCCTCGATGCCCACTTCTATTATTCTTTTCGCTGCCCGACAGTCAGAGAAGACCCCTATCAGGAACTGAGAGAGGAAGCAAAAACGATCTTTGCCAAAGCATTTCCCCGCTTTATTGCCAGCCTGGGTGGCAGAACTGCCGTAGTTCCCCTGAGCGGCGGTTATGATTCAAGGTTGGTAGCCACCATGCTCCGGCATTATGAATACGACAAAGTGATTTGCTTTACTTATGGGAGAAAAGGGAACTCTGAAGTGGATATTTCTTCCCGGGTAGCCGAAAAACTAGGATATCCCTGGATCTTTGCGGAGTACAACGTTGAACTGATCAGGGACTTCCTGAATAAAAATGAGTTCATGGAGTATGTGCAAGGTGCAGGAAAAATGACCTCAATGTTTCCTATGCAGGAATATTTCGCAGTTCAGTACCTGAAAGAAAAGAACCTTATCCCGCCTGACAGCATTTTTGTTCCCGGACTGTTTGGTGACTTCCTTGCCGGAGGCATGCTGAACAAAAACGGGAATCTCAGTCTCAATGAAGAAACAGACCAAATTGCAGAACGCATCTATAATGTTAAATATACCTTCAAATCACCCTGGAAAAAACATATCCCGAAAATTAAGGACAGGATAGAAAAATGCCTCCAGGAGAAATTCATAAAAGAATCGGACCTGGCGTATTCCATCCAGGAAGATTACGACTTTAAGGAACGGTATGCCAAATTCATTACCAATTTCACTTCGACCTATTCCTTTTTCGGTTACGAATTCCGTCTGCCGTTTTGTGATCGCGAACTCGTTGATTTTTTCAGGAAGCTTCCACTCCAGGCAAAGATCAACAAATACCTTTACGACGATATCCTCACCAACGACTATTTTTTACCTTACAACATCAATTTCAACCATGAATTCCGGGCTGATGAACTGGTCATTCGCCGTGCCAAACAGAAAGACAGGATTAAGGCTTTGCTGCCGGAATGGGTCAAACGACTTTTCATCAACCGGAAAGACGATCTTTTTTACCGCGAAATAACGCGTTACTTTAAAGAAGACCTCACCAGGAAAGGCAAAAAGATCAGGTTATATGGAAATTCTTACCTTTCACTTATCATCCAATGGTATGCCGATTCGGCAGAACACTTCGTAAATCTTATAAAGCGGGCATAATTTTTTTTCGTTAAACCTGTCAGGGATCAAAAAAATATTTAAATTTGCAAGCCCAAACGGTGGATGTAGCTCAGTCGGTTAGAGCGCTGGATTGTGGTTCCAGAGGTCGTGGGTTCGAGCCCCATCTTCCACCCCACTGATTTTCAACAGGCTGACCATTAGCCTGTTGAAATTTTTAAAATCGATTTTGCACAAATTTTGACGCAACCTGCCTCAAATTCGATTTAAAAAAACCCTCCTTTGCCCCTATGTACCCCTTAAATAAGTAAGGCTGATTGTTCGTAACGGCGAGCTCACCAAGAGTAGGTCTAATGAGTTCTGGCCATTTGACGCCTAAAAGGGTAAAATCGTGCGAAACGTTCCTGTGATATCAATCACCCCGACACCATCCGTGACTGCAAAACCTACTCCCGCCGGATCATTCAGCAGATAAACAAATCATTGGAGGATGGATACCAATTAGATCTTCATAAAAAACCTGTTGGCGCAGCGCCAGAATCTGCGCCAAACTATTTCCCTGAATAAGGCGCTGGATCATGGTTTGTCTATTAAAAAAGCTTCACTGCGAACCAGCTCCTATGCTTCCTGTAAAAGTACATCCCAACATTATAAAGGCTGAGCTATCCTGAACCGAATCTCTGAAATGTATGTGACACTTTTCGACCTGCTCCGTAGCGTGTATTTCGATGATTATTAAACGGTTAAGGAGGGATTACTTTTGAAACACAAGAAAAGTGTAACTGATTTTCAAGCAATTAAGTTAAAGAAATTAATAATTTCCGGTTTTACCGGACGACAGTGTTGGTAATTAATAAATTATTTTTTAATTTAATACCTGTTATTGAGTTAATTTATAACTCAATAACTCAACAACTCAAACTCAACTTGAACACCAGAGATGTGACCGAGGAGGCGGAGCAGTGTTAAACCAGAACTTTTCCCGGCCTTTTCATCAAATAATTCCTCGTGGCTTGCCACATGATGTAATAAACACAAAATTAAATCCGTCAGTACCATTCAAACTGAAAAAATGCCTACATCCCATCTGGCATGTAAACCCCGGACGGATTTAAAACCATGAATCAAATTTGAAAACCGGAACATGCTGGAATCATTAATCACGTCGAAAACGCGTGTAAAACTGTTGTTAAAACTGTTTTTGAATGCCAAAACCACCAGCCACCTGCGCGGATTGGAAAAAGAGTTTGGCGAATCGAGTAACTCCATCCGTATCGAGCTCAACCGGCTTATTGATGCAGGGCTGCTGACATCCGAAAACGTTAAAAACCGAAGATATTACAAAGCTAACACCCTCCACCCGCTGTTTGCCGACATCAACAGCATACTGCGAAAAATGGTGGGCATCGACAAAATTGTAGATCGCATAACCAGCCAGATTGGAAACCTTGAGTCGGCCTACCTGACAGGCGAATTTGCCTCGGGCCGCGATTCCGATACCATTGAGCTGGCGCTGATAGGAGAGAACCTCGACCGCGCTTACATCGAAAACCTGGTGGAGAAAGCAGAAAAGATGATCGATCGTAAAATGGTTTACCTCGTCCTCACTTCGGAACAGATGTCGCATTTCCTTAAGGATAAACCAACTTTGCTGATTTGGAAGGAAGATGATAATTAAGAAACAGAAGTTGCAGGCAAAAGTCAAGATGCAAGAAACAATATTAAATTCGTTAATCATTAATTGATTACGGTGTAAGGTAGAATAAATTATATTTCCTTAAAGACTGTTTTAATTTCATTTCTAAAATTAGCAGATGTTATTCATTGTTAGTTGACAAACTAATTGTATTTATCCGATCTCGCAACAAATATTTGGACAAACAAACTTGTAACTATGAACAGTCTTTATTCAAGCAATCAATTGTTCCAACCTGTTGTTCACGACTAAAATCCAGGTGACCGACATCACGAAAAATATGTCTGACGAATAGTATAAATCTGAAATAAAAGAGTTGCAGCGCTATTCCTTTTTATAATCTCACAATCTACTAATATTAATATTACCTATTATATAATTCAAGGTCACTATTTATTTTTTGATGAATAAATACATAGTTAGCATTATTAGATTTGAAAAAACGTGCTTTTAAAAGCCGCCTGATAAATGATTCTTTTTGGGTTTTATTTGGAAATAGCTTTGGAAAAGGGCTGGCTCTTGTAGCAGGTATAGTTGTTGCTCGTTTTTTAGGCAAAGAAATGTATGGTGAGTATGGAATGATTCGCAATACATTAGTCTCAATTGCAGTTTTTTCAACGTTTGGCCTCGGTTTCACAGCTACAAAATATGTATCTGAAAATAAGATTAACAACGCTGGAAACACTTCTGCAATTTTATATTATGCCAGAAATATTACTTTAGTAGTAAGTGGCATCATGGCAACCGGACTTTTTCTCGGTGCTAAATTTGTAGCGGTGCAAATTCTTGAATCTCCACATCTCACTATTCCGCTAAGAGTTACATCGGTTTGGATTGTTTTTAATGCGGTAACAACAACCCAGATAGGTGTTCTGGCTGGTTTCGGTTCATTTAAGGAAATGAGCCGTGTAAATATTATAGTCGGTGTTACAACACTTATAAGCAGTTTTATTTTTACCTATTATTGGGAATTAGTTGGTGCATTAACGGCCTTATTGCTTTCTCAGGTATTGAATTGGTATTTGAATTATTTATTGTTAATTCGTGTTTTGCCGGAACGCTCGACAGGTCATAAAAACCAATGGCTGTTAAAGGATATTCTAAGGTTTTCTTTGCCCATTGCAATGCAGGAAGGGATAGATTCATTACAAGCGTGGATAATAGGTTTACTAATAATTAAATTCGCATCGTATGCAGAACTCGGTATGTATAGTGCTGCAATCCAGTGGTTTGCTATTATAAATTTTATTCCGATTATACTCCGGAATGTATTTCTAACCCACTTCTCATCCAATCAAACAAATCAGTTAAAATATGAAAATGTTTTAAAAAAAGCATTAATGATAAATATCATTTCAGTTTCTGGTTTAATAATACTTATTTATATTTTCTTAAATAAAATAGTACTTATTTATGGATCGAGTTTTTCAGGAGTCGATAAACTAATACGTATTGTGGTGCTTATTCCGTTACTACTCAGCTCGTGCGGTGTTTTTATTCAGGCATTCTATTCAAAGGGCAATAACTGGTTGGTTTTTATTATAACTGCTTTGAGAAATTTGGGAATAGTGGTTCTTTCGTATTTTCTCTTACAGAAATATTCAGATAAAGGCGCAATAGTTGTAATCTATAGTTCGTTAACACTAAATTTTTTCTATCTGCTTTCTCTTTTTTTATTCTACTTTAGGCTAAATAAAACTCGTACTTAAATTTATCGCCAATAAATGGTTTATTATTTTTATATATTAGTTTGTATTCTCGGGGCAGCATTTGTTGATAACGACAATACAAATTTTAGCCAACAATCGAAAAAGAATTTTGCTATCATCATGGGTGGCATTATGTTTTTGCTAGGGGCACTACGACACAAATATGTAGGAACTGATACTCCGAACTATGTGGAATATTTAATCCCGGAAGCAATAAATCAAAGCTATTCTCAATTGTTTGAAAATTCCAGGGATCCCATTTTTTATATGTTTGCAAAAAGCATATATCAAATTACAAATGACATACAATTCGTTTTAGCAGTTGTAGCATTCCTTTACGCATTACTTGTATCGGCCACTTTATATCGATTTTCAAAAAATATTGCATTAAGTTTCTTAATTTTATTAACCTTTCGATATTTCCCTTATAGCATGACTGCATTGAGGCAGGCACTAGCATTTGCAATTGTTTTGTATTCCACCAGGTTTATTTTCGAGAAAAAATTTATTAAATTTGCTGCAGCCATTGTTATAGCGTCATTTGCGCACAAAAGTGCATTGTTTTTACTACCCTTATATTTTGTGCAATTCATTACATTGAACAGATATTCATTTCTGCTAACTATCCTGATATTGGCAGCCGTTTATGTTTTCAAGGATTCTTTCGCTTCTGCACTTAAATCTATTACCAAGTTCCTCCCAGTACGCAGGATATATCAATTGGAATAAAAACCAGGAAGAATATGGCTTTTTGTATTACTACCTTTATATGACTGTTTTTATTGCCATTAACTTTTTGCTGTTTTATACAGATACCTTTAGATTAAAAGAACCAAAGTTGAGCTTTTATTATTTTGCCTTTGCAATCGGAATCTTTTTTCAAACCCTGACCTTGCAAAATACGATATTTTTGCGAATGCAGATGTATTTCGCACTACTACGCAGTTTTGCTAATCCCTGAAGTGATTTCAGCTTTTGATGACAGGGGAAAAAAAATTATCAACTTTGTATTGATATCACTATTAATAATTCTGTTTGTAATAGCGGGGCCGGGAAGTGGTGTAGATAATTACTATTTTTTTTGGGAGAAAGACATACCCGCGCCGGTTTATTTTAAATTTTAAGTAAACTGATTTCCCATTAAGGCTAAGATACATAGAAAACAAATAGAGAGACTGATCCAAACTTAGAGTTCTTTAAAAAGGATGTAGCCTGATATATTATAAAGGTCGATTTTTATTGTACGTAATATATCACGCCTAAGAAACTGCCTTATCAGTAAAGCATAAAAGAGTATTGCCTTGAGCAAAGAACGAAAATTTCATTTTCTTAACTTATATTCTAAAAAATTGAATTATTGAAGTTTAACTAATAAAATTTCGAATGAAATTACTTATAAATACAGCAACTTTGTTTAAGGGTGGAGGTATTCAGGTTGCAAATTCATTTATTGAAGAATGCAAAAAATACTCGGAGAACGAATATCACATAATTTTAGGACTTACTTTACAACAAAAAATCAAACCGGAATTGTTTCCGGCTAATTTTTCTTTTTATTCAATTCCATATAAACCATCCAAAAGAGTTGTTTCATTAAAATCGCCAGATTCCTTTTTTAAAATATTAGAAAATAGTATTAAACCAGATGTTGTCTTTACCACCTCCGGTCCTGCATACTGGAAACCCAAAGCCCCTCATCTGGTAGGCTATAATCTTGCTCACTATATTTGCCCGGATTCACCATATTTTGAAAATATTCATTTTTCAAAATTTTAAATGGAAGGCAAAAGGTTATTTTTTTAAATATCGATTTATCAAGGGAGCTGATGCCTATGTAGTACAAACAGAAGATGTGAAAAAACGATTAAAGAGTTGGCTAAGTACAGATAAGTTAATAGAAGTTGTTTCTAATACCTGTAGCAGTTATTACCGAGAAACACTGCACAATAACTTAAAATTACAACCCAAAAGAAAAGGTGAAATTAGATTATTATTGTATTTCCGCTTATCATGATCATAAAAACATGGAGATAATTCCAGAAATTATGAGAAGTATGTCCGAAGTCAAAAAAATTCTATTCGATTTGTTCTTACACTTGATCAAAGCATATATGAAAAGATTACTCCAAAGGAAATTAGAAGTATATATTTAAATGCCGGTATTATTAATCCAGCGGGAGGTTCCTGGTCTTTATGAAGAATGCGATGCACTTTTTTTACCTACAACACTTGAATGCTTTTCAGCCGCCTATCCTGAAGCAATGGCAATGGAGAAACCTATAATAACATCAGATTTCAGGTTTTGCCAGGTCAATTTGCAAAGATTCTGCATTATATTTTAGTCCTTACCAACCAACAGATGCATTAAATACGATTGAACAACTAATTTAAAATTATGCGCTCAAGCAAAGTCTTGTGAAAAATGGAAAAATTAGAATCAAAGAATTTTTATCAGGCAGAAGAAAGGCAAAAAAATATTTACTGTTATGCTCTTCAGCTTGCAAATAAGGAGTAAAAGATACTTTTAACATAAATATCCATGATAAACACTACGTTTATTAACCAAAAAATATGTGAAATTGCAATGAAGGCAAACAAAGCAAAAGTGTATTTACATCGGTATTTCAAAACACAATAAATCAAGCCATATTTAATTTAGAAACCTTCTATTTAATCTTTAATTTATCTAAAATATTATTAAAGGACTATAGAAATGATTTTGACGGCAACTTATATTATTACATCTACGGTAGCATTGACGATAAAAATTATTGGTAAAAATGTGAATCTAAAATCGCGTAATTAAATAGAAACATAAAGGTTTACTACATGGGGTATATTGACAATTCAGAAATTAGTAGTGTTTTTGAAACAATGCATTTATTGGTATTCACAACATTTTCTGAGAATTTTGTTCATTCTATTAAGGAATCGTTGCTAAATAGTTGTCCAATTCTAATAAGTAATCATACTCTCTGGAATGAGATTAATAATACAGTTTATAGTAGAGCAATTAATTTGGAAAAGAAGTTTGATTTCCTTAATTATTAAAATACTTGTAATGAATTAGATGATTACCAATATCAGGATGCATGCGTAGAAGTCTCCACCTATATAAAACGCAAATTTAATGTTGAAATATTCAAAATATATTATGCCAAACTTTTTGAGAGTATATAATACGATTGAATGGAAAATAAAAATTAGCTTAAAACAATTATTCATACTTTCTTTTAAACGCTCCGCTATTATTCCAAATCATATTTATATTAAATTTTTATATTTTATTGTATTTTTAAAATCGCCGGATACAAAAAATCCAAAAACATTTAATGAAATATTTTAAAACTAAAACTTAATGAGAAGAGTATTAGATTACAATAAATATACTGACAAAGTTTTAGTAAGAGACTATGTTCAGGCCAAGGTTGGTGAAATATATTTGAATAAAATTTATTGTGTGCATAATAATTTTTCAGATATAAATTTTGAAGTTTTACCTCAAAAATTTGTAATTAAAACAAATGAGTGGGTAAGGTTATAATTATATTTTCGATAAAAATAAAACAAACAATCTGAAGAAACTAAATTACTATTTCACAAGATCCTGAAAAGTAACTACTACTTTGAAGGTAGAGAACTGAACTATAAAAATATCCAGCCAAAACTTATTGTTGAAAAACTATTAGAACCTGAGAACTATAAATTATTTGAATTTAAAGTGTTTTGTTTTTACGGAATCCCTAAGTTCTTTCAGTTGAATTTGTATGATGAAGGAAGAGATTTTTCCAATATTTATGATAGAAATAAAATACCTATTGAACTCATTTATGGATATCCAAACTTTGGTCCAACACTATTTCCAAATAAAACCGATGAAATATTAGAAATAGCGGAGAAGCTATCTTATCCTTTCGCCTTTGTAAGGGTAGATATATATAGGTAATGATCGGAATGATATTCAGTGAACTAACATTTCACCCTGGTGGTGGTCTAATTCCATTTAAACCTGCATCTTATGATGTGCAATTCGGAAAATACTTTTCTAATAATGTCAAATTAGAAGAGGTAAGTGCATTAAATTAAAAATCATTCCAATGTCTTTAAATATTTCTATAATTGATCATTATAGTCAAATCCCAGGAGAGCCTGGAAATAATCGATTCTTATATTTGGCTAATTTACTTGTTGACAAAGGTCATAACGTTGAAATTATTACAACTACTTTTGCACATAAAACTAAGAAACAACGATCAATTAATGATAGTAAAATAAATACTCTTAGCTATAAGTTTATTTTTTTACCAGAGCCTGGTTATTCTAAAAACATTTCGGTTTTCAGATTATGGAGTCACTTCATTTTTGGAATAAACCTATATAAGCAACTGAATCTGGTAAAAGACAAAATTGACATCCTTTATGTCGCAAGTTCCTTCTATTAGCGTTGGTTTTTTTTCTGCTATGTTTGCAAAGAAAAAAATATTCCTTTAGTAATCGATATACAAGATTTATCGCCTGAAGCATTTAAATTAGCCTTACATATTCCTGTTTTAAGCGATATATTATTATATCCGTTTTCAAAAATGGCGTTTATTATGAGAGCGCCGATAATATTGTAGCAGTATCAGAAACTTATCTCAAACGTGGTCTTTTAGTTAATAAAAATGACAAAGATGGTTTGGTTGTATTTTTAGGCACGGACCTTACTACTTTTGATAAACACGTGCGTGAAATTATATAAAAAAGCCTGAAAATGAAATTTGGATTGTTTATGTTGGTACTTTAGGGCATAGCTATAATATTAATATTGTATCAAAAGCAATTTCATTGTTAGAAAAAAAGGTTACCGAGAATTTAGTATTCAAGGTGTTGGGTGATGGACCAATGCTTAATGATTTCATAGAGTATGCAAGAACCTTGGGAATAAATTGTGATTTTGTTGGACGTGTTAATTATAATAAGATGATTGGCTATTTGTCGGCCTCAGATATTGCAGTTAATCCTATAAGCAAAGGTGCAGCGCAGAGCATAATTAATAAACACGGTGATTATGCTGCATCAGGTTTACCAGTGGTTAATACACGGGATGCAGGAATATAAAGAATTAATAGAAAAGTATAACTGTGGTTTTAATTGTGAATGTGAAAATACAAATCAAGTCGCCGAAGCAATAGAAAAGCTGATTATTGATAATGAATTGAGAGGTCGAATGGGAAATAATCATCGTAAATTGGCAGAAGAAAAAGTCAACAGAAAGCAAACATACATTAAAATAATTGATCTAATTAAAGGTTTTACAGGAGTATAATATTTTACATTGACGTCTTGTTACAAATAATTAGAAAATGATGAAAATGAGAAATGCAAAGGAATATGCAATAAATATAAGATTAATGAATAGAGACTATTTCATTTATATACAATATTGCTCCCTTCAATGCATTCGGTTTTGTATCAGAAAAATATTTTGAAAAGAAGCTTTAAATGAAAGAGATTGAAATATATCCATATATTAAGCGTTTTTTTGATTTTTCTCTTTTAGCTTAATAGGTGTTTTAATATTATTGCCAATATATTGCATTATTTCAGTATTGATAATTAGTTTTCACGGCTGCCCGGTATTTTTTAGCCAGCAACGTCCAGGCAAAAATGAACGAATATTTAAAATGTTAAAATTTCGGACAATGACTGATAAAACCGACGATCAAGGGGTTTTGCTGACAGATGAGAAAAGAATTACTAAAATTGGAAGTTTATTACGCAAATCAAGTTTAGATGAATTGCCTGAATTGGTTAATGTTATTAAAGGGGATATGTCGCTGGTTGGCCCCCGACCATTGCTAATAAGTTATTTACCGTATTATACAGAAAAAGAGAAGAAGCGCCACAGTGTAAAACCTGGAATTACGGGCTTAGCTCAGGTTTCAGGGCGTAATTTTCTAAATTGGGATAAAAGACTTTCATTAGATGTAGAATATGTTGAAAACCTTTCTCTTAAACTGGATATTAAAATTTTGTTTAAAACTTTTGCTAATGTTATTTCATCAAAAAACATTTCTGTAAACAGTGCAGAAGTCGAACCCTCTTTAATTGACTACCGAACAAATATTGACTACCGAACAAATAAATAATTTCAAAATGAATATACTCTTTACCTGTGCTGGTCGCAGGCACTACCTTATTGACTATTTTCAGAAAGCAAAACCAAAAGGCAGTGTAATTGTAGGAGCCGATATGTCATCATCAGCTCCAACCATGGCAATTGTTGATAAAAAATATGTAGTGCCTCCTGTTTATGCTACAAATTATATTGAGGAACTTATGGTAATTTGCAAAAAAGAAAAAATAGGAGCAATTATTTCATTAAACGATTTGGAACTCCCTATCGTATCTGAAAATGAAAATAGTTTCAAAAAGTTGGGAGTTAGGGTTGTTGTAAGCAGCAAAGAAGTTATCGACATCTGTTTTGACAAATGTAAAACAATTGAATTTGCAAATAAAATTGGCATTGAAACTCCTAAAACTTATTTGAATTTACAAAGTACCTTAACATCCTTAAAAAAAAGAGAACTCAATTTCCCATTGGTAATTAAACCCCGATGGGGCAGTGCCTCAATTGGCATTGAATTCCCGGAAGACTTCGAAGAACTCAAAATTGCTTATGCCTTACTTGAGAAAAAACTTTTTCGCTCGATGTTAGCCGAGATAAGCAAAACAGATGCACAAAACGCAATTCTTATTCAGGAAAAAATCGATGGTGTTGAATACGGTCTTGATATTTTTAACGATTTGGAAGGAAAGAATCTTTCGGTTTATGTAAAAGAAAAACTAGGCATGCGTGCCGGTGAGACTGATAAAGCAGTTTTACGCAACCATCCTGCAATTGAAGAAATTGGTAAACGAATAGGCGAAAAGCTAAAGCACATCGCCAATCTTGATTGCGATATTTTCGAAAAAGGTGGAAAATATTATTTGTTGGAAATGAACCCTCGCTTCGGTGGAGGTTATCCATTCTCACAAATGTCAGGTGCCAATTTTCCTGCTGCACTTTATGCATTATTAAATGATAAACCATTAAAAGATGAATGGTTCACGAAAAATTACGATCAGGTTTTTGCAAAATGCGATATATTGATTCCGGTAGATTAATTGTTACTTGTTTAAAGTCTTACATCAACCTGGAATACCTGAAGTACAGAATTTATTGGCTCAATTTGAAAATTATAATATTTACGGTATTGGGAAAGAAACTGAAGGATTTATTATTCGGGTGATGGGAACTCCGATTCGCGTATTCAGTTAATGACAAACCGGAATTCGCCACAACCAATAGAAATAAATTACCTTGAAAAATATGTCAAAAAAAATCTGGCTCTCATCACCGCACATGGGTAAAAAGGAACTGGAATTTGTTCAGGAAGCCTTTGACACCAACTGGATTGCCCCTCTGGGGCCACATGTCGACGGTTTTGAGGCCGACCTTCAACAATATACAGGAGTCCGTTTCGCCGCAGCACTTAGTTCCGGTACGGCAGCCATCCATCTGGCATTAATCCTGCTGGATGTAAAACCCGGCGACGAAATTATCTGCCAGAGCATGACTTTCTCCGCATCAGCCAATCCCATCGTTTACCAGGGAGCCACCCCTGTATTTTCCGACAGCGAAACAGAATCCTGGAATATGGATCCCGCTATTCTGGAAGAGGCCATTACGGACAGGATAAAAAAAGGGAAAAAACCAAAAGCAATCATCCCTGTCCACCTTTACGGGATGCCGGCAAAAATGAAGGAGATAATGGCTATCGCCGGTAAGTACAACATACCTGTTATTGAAGATGCCGCCGAAGCGCTGGGAGCAAAAATTGATGGAAAATCATGTGGCTCTTTTGGTGAATTCGGAATATTGAGCTTCAACGGCAATAAAATTATCACCACCAGCGGAGGAGGAGCATTGCTCTCAAATAATGCTGACTGGATACAACAAGCCCGCTTTCTGGCCACTCAGGCCCGCGATAGTGCACCACACTACCAGCACAGCCGGATTGGATACAACTACCGGATGAGCAATGTAGTGGCCGCAATAGGCCGCGGCCAGATGACAGTGCTCAACGACCGGGTAGCAGCACGTCGCTCCAATTATGAACGCTACAGGAATTATTTTGACGGAATAATATCCCGCGGATTTCAGGTGGAATTTCAACCGGAACCGGCAGGCTGTTTTTCCAACCGGTGGCTCACCTGTATTGTTGTTGATCCGTCAAAAAATAACGGCATTTCGCGTGAAACAATCCGGCTGGCGCTGCAGGATGAAAACATTGAGTCGCGTCCGCTGTGGAAACCCATGCACCTCCAGCCGGTATTTAGCGGAGCGCCATACTACGGGAATGGTTTTTCTGAAAAACTATTTGATAATGGCCTCTGCCTCCCCTCAGGTTCCAACCTGACGGATGAGGATTTTGAACGAATATTTGCTGTCCTTGATAAGGTGTTTAGGTAAAATCAGCTTTGAGCTGTCGGCTTCAGGCTTCAACCTTCAGGAAACAAAATGAACCTGAATATTGCAATCCCTGATAAGCCCCCTGCCCGCTCCAGTTTGCATCTGTTGTGCAATCCTTATGGATTGAGTTAATTGACAACGAATCAATCTCCCTGCAGCATTTTCTTACCCGTAAAATCGGCATAGATCAGATCACCAGCCTTATGCCCGATATATATCCCTGCCTTTAGTTTACTCTCCCACATGCAGTAATGGTAGTAGAAACGCGAGTAGCTAAAACCATCATTACCTTCCTTGTATTCCTCCCAAAACATGTAAATGTTACCCCAACCTGCGCAAGCTCCTTTTCATAATATGGAAACTCCCGAATATGCAATTTACTTAGCAACAAATTTATCAGCGTAGTAGATTTAGATTAATTCACCGAAAATACTATTAGTATTAGTTCCTTTTCATTTAATCACAGAAATTAGCTAGTTCATGCAAATAATTATTTCATTTATACTGTTTAACCTCACAGACTATAAAATAATGGCAATTAATATTTTATGAAATCTTCATTTCGCTTAACTTGATATTTACAAAAGTTAGAGCAACAAACACTTAACAAAACGGGAGACCACTTGAGTTTATTAAGGATTTAAGAGAATTGATGTTTTCATTAAATAGATATTTATCCTTTATGGTATCGATAATCAAGACGCAATTAATGAATTATATCAACATATACAGTTAACTGGAAAATCCAAAAGGAAATTGGAATAGACTAATGAAGTTGAGCGCGAATGATCATAAAAATTCCTTTTCCCTGGAAATAAGGGGGCTTACTTTTAAAGAATGAAAAATGCCAGATTGATTATCAGGTAATTAAACGTTAAATATTAATACTCCTGGTTTTACCGGACAGCAGTGGTTTTTTAACTAACCCAAACCAAATGTTGCTAAAATTAAGAGCCTTTCTTTTTAAAAGATATTTGCCCAGATGGCTGGTGCTGCTCTTTGACCTTTATGCAGTTTGGTTCACGTTGTTACTGGCTTACATCCTTCGGTTTAATTTTAATATAACCCTTGCGGCTGGTTATCAAAATTTCGCACAAATGGCAATGGTTGTATTTGTCTTTCTGGTTAGTTTCCTGTTTTTTGAATCTTATTCAGGTATTTTAAGGCATAGCACAACGGAAGACATGGCCCGGGTGATTTTGTCGCTGATTGTCGGCAGTAGTGTCTTGAGTACCATAACATTCCTGGTAAGGATAAACCATCAGGACTCTTTTTTAATGATCCCCTATTCGGTTATCGTGATTCAATTTGCCCTGATTTCAAATATATTACTTGCATCGCGGAATTGGGCTAAAACGTTGTACAATGAATTGTTTGTTAAAGGAAGAGATGTAAAACAGGTTATGATTTACGGTGCGGGCAGCATGGGACATATTGCCAGGAACGCACTGATGATGAATAGCTCAGAAAGAGTTAATATAATCGGGTTTATCGACAATAACAGCACATTGCAACATAAGAGTACTGCAGGTATACCTATTTATTCCGTAAACTACTCATTTAAAAAAATTATTCCGCGAAATAATGTTACTGAAATAATCCTGGCCTTAGACAACCAGGAATCGCTTCCGAAACTGAAACGGGAGATTGTAGATCTTTGTTTACCACTAAAAATAGTAATTAAGGAAGTTCCGTCAATAGACAAATGGATAAACGGAGAACTGAAAGCCGGAGAGATTAAACAGATAAAAATTGAGGATTTACTCGGCAGAGACCCCATTCAACTGGATTATGCCAAAATAAAAGATGGTGTTAAAAATTCTGTTGTACTGGTAGCAGGCGCTGCTGGTTCTATCGGATCGGAAATTGTAAAACAGCTCATATCTTTTAATGCATATAAAGTAATTCTTCTCGATAAGGCGGAATCTGATTTATATGATTTGCAAAACGAAATTCTGGCAAAATTTGATAATCCCAAATTTACAGTGATTGTTGGCGATGTTACCAACCCACATAAGATGCGAGAAATTGTTTGAAGATTACGCTCCTTCCATTGTATTGAATGCAGCAGCTTACAAACATGTCCCGCTTATGGAGGAATTTCCTGGGGAAGCAATTCATGTGAACGTAGGTGGAACAAAAATTCTGGCAGACTTATCGCTAAAATATAAAGTTGAAAAGTTTGTATTGATATCTACCGACAAAGCCGTAAATCCAACAAATGTGATGGGAGCATCCAAACGAATAGCGGAGATATATATACAATCTCTGGCACAAAAAAGATTGGGTAAAACTCAGTTTATAACAACGCGTTTTGGTAATGTTTTGGGCTCAAACGGATCGGTAGTTCCACTTTTCAAAAAACAGATTGCCAATGGAGGGCCTGTTACCGTTACACACCGCGAAATTACACGCTTTTTTATGACCATTCCCGAAGCATGTCAGCTGGTGCTTGATGCTTGCTTTATGGGAAATGGAGGCGAAATTTTCGTATTTGACATGGGTGAATCAATTAAAATTTACGATTTGGCAGAAAAAATGATCTATCTGTCAGGTTATACTCCACATGTGGATATAAAAATTAAAATTACCAATTTACGCCCGGGTGAAAAATTATATGAAGAAGTTTTACACAAGCAGGAGGATTTGTTACCTACACATAATGAAAAAATATTGATTGGGAAAGTTGTTAAACATAACTATGAGATTGTGATTAAACATATAGAATTCCTGCTGGCGACATTAAATGGTTTAGAAAATCACAAAATGGTAGAACATATGAAATTGATAGTACCTGAATATATTTCCATGAATTCACCTTATATGGACAGTAACGATAAGAATATTTTCATAACCCACTTAAAGCCTCAGTTAAACTTAAAACAAATGGTTAATTTGGCAACACAACAATTGAATGAGTTGGAAATATAGGAACGTTCATATAAGGAAAAGAGAAGGAGTAAAAAGAAAATAAAAAACATACCTAAAACAACTGTACAATAAAATAATTAACTACTCAATTCGTTCGTTTCCGCCACTTTAGTTGTTAGGTTTTCCATCTCGAGTTTTTTACGCTTGCTGTTTTTCTGATCTTGCCCGTAACTATAACCGTATCCATAACCATAACCGTATCCGTAACCGTAGCCATAACCGTGATTCCTCTTCCCGAGCTGAATATAGTTTACGATGATCCCAACACCTTTCAAATTGTGTTTTGATACCTCATCCAGTACTGTTTTGAGCCCATGTTTATAGGTATATTTATGGCGGACGATAAACAGGTTTGCATCGATGATCTCGTTCAACTGATACAAGTCGGCAACAAAGCCCACCGGCGGTGTATCTATAATTATTACATCATACAGTTCCCTCAGCCTTTCAATCAGACTGAACATTTTGTCATCGGTTAGCATTTCAGCCGGATAGGGTGGAATGGGGCCGGCCGGGATTATTTTTAAATTGGGATGTTTGGTGTCAAAGGTTATATTTTCGAGCGACGCGTCACCAATGATATAATTTACGACTCCAATATCGGACTTCAGTTGAAATTCTTCAGCCATTTTTGAATTACGCAGATCCAGATCCAATACCACTGATTTTTTGCGCATCAGGGCAAAAGTGGAAGCAATATTTATGGCATTGTATGATTTTCCCTCCTTTGGGAATGCCGAAGAAACAGCAATTACGGGATGGTCCTTGCCTTTTGTCATCAAAATAAGCTTATTCCGAATGGCCCGGTAAGGTTCACTGGCCGGGGAATTGGGCTTGTCGAGCACAAGCGTGTGGCTGCTGAATTCCTTTTTGTTGTGAAAAATGTGCCCTACTATCGGGTAATCAGTAATCGCTTCGATTTCATCCTGTGAGATAATTTTATTGTTGAAAAAATCGCGAAGGAAAATGATAAGCGCCGGAATAACCAAACCGAGCAACAGGGCAATGGAATAAACTCGTTTCGTCAGTGGTTTTACCTTTGTCTCGCTGCTGGTCTTTGTCTCGCTGCTGGCCTCTTCTATAACCTGGCTGTCGGGAATGTTCGAAGCCTTGGCAATCTGTGCCTCTGAAAGTTTCTGAAGTAAAAAAGTATAAGTTTCATTGTTAAGTTTGTAGATACGTTCAATATTTACATAATTCCGTTCGGTGGCCGGAAGGCGACGTACCTGTGCTTCAAAGCGCCTGATTCGGTTGTTCAGATCTTGCAATGCAATGTCCGACTGAGAAATAATATTGGATGTATTTTCCAGAAGTGAACTCTTAACACTCTCAATTTGTGCATTCAACCGCAGAATCGTGGGATGTTTCGAATCCTGACGGATGGAGGTCTGGCTCGATTTCTGGGTAATCAGCTCATTTAGCTGAAGGATTAAACTGTTCAGCAAGGGATCGTTTATTCCCATGGCAGAAGGGGCAATTACTGTTTCCAGTTCCTGGTTGTTTTCAATATAATTCTTTAGATAGTGGTAATATTTGTTTTGCGTTTCCAATGCAACTTTTTCCTTGTCCAGATCATTCATCTGCTGCAACAACTGTTGCGACTGCATGGAAATGTCGAGGACCTTGTTCTTGCTTTGAAAATTTTGCATCCGGTTTTCCGAATTATTCAGTGAATCGGAAATGTTTTGTAATTGTGAATTGATAAACTGAATGGTACGGTTGGCATTTTCATTCTTTTCACCCAGATTGTCCAGCTGGTATACTTCTATCAGTTTGTTTAAAAAATCAATTCCCTTATTAATGTTGTAATCTTGAAGACTCAATTCGAGTATCGAGGTCTTTTCCTCTGGCAAAGCTATACTCAATCTCTCGCGATACTGTTTAACAAGAGAAGGGCGGGACTGGAAACGAAATTTATAGTTATTGACTTTTTTGGGGTTAAACTGTTCATTCAGCAAAATGGTAAACGAAAATTCATCGGCAGTCAGTCTTGTGCCCGGGTCAATTTGTTTAATAAATGATACTTCAGGAATTTTTTTCAGGTACCTGTCGTTCGCATAATCATATACCTGGGCATCTTCTTCATCAGCACTTATCAATAGTTTTCCGTCGGGTAGGATGGTAAGCATAAAATCTGTTTCGATGAGCTGCGGATGATGTTCATCCCAGACAACCTGGAAGGGGACCTGTTTGTACTGTTCAATTGTAGCCACCCGGCCAATGGCGTAATAACTCACCTCAAAGTCAAGTTCCTCGATGGTCTTGGCAACGATAGGTGTAGAATTCAGGATAACCATCTGGTTGAAAATATTCCTCATACTATTCAGAATGCCCAGGCCTCCGAAAAGATCTCCGGTCGGACCGGACTGGGCTCCCATTAGTGGAGAGTTTACCTTTCCTTCCTCCACAAGGATAGTCGATTTAATAAGATAGACAGGAGTTGTGTAACGGTTGTACACAAAAGCAATGCCCCCGCTTAAGGCAACACACAATATAAACCAGTACCAGTTATTCAGTAATTTGAACAATATTTTTTCAATGTCTTTTGATTGGTCTTGTGTCCGATGATTTACAGGGTTATTTTGTATTTCCTGATGAACCATTATTTTATAAGGTTAAGGGTTAGCAAAACGATGGATAACAATGACGCTGCAATTGTAATTGGGGCTGCGTAGGGCATATTCTTGGCACCATAAACTTTTGAACTGTGTTCTACATATACAATGTCGTGAGGTAATATATAATAGAATGGTGAGTAAATAAGATTCGGATCAGTAAGATCCAACTCTGCAATTTCTTTTCCCGTAGGAAATTCACGGATTATTTTAACATTTCGGCGGTTCCCGTAGTCTGTAATATCACCAGCTGTTCCTAGAGCTTCAAAGATGGTGAGCTGGTTTTTTACCATTAATTTTTGTCCGGGAGAATTTACCTCACCAAGCACTGTAATGTTTCGGTTCACCAGTTTAACAAAAACAGATGCGCTTTCCAGGTATTTATCAACCCGCTGCTGAATTTTTGTGTTTACTTCGAACAGAGTTAACCCTCCAACCTCAATCTGCCCAAGATAGGGGTACTCAATATTTCCCTGCTTCATCCACAAGGTAAGTGATAATTTCCATACCATTTGAACTGGTTGCCCCTCCGGTTAGTGCCTGCGTCCCGGTCAGATTAAGAAAGGCTGCGTTTAACGGGTCGTCGCTGATGACCTGTATGAACAACTGATCGTTGGGGCGGATGCGATATACGTCGGGTTGTGGCCCATTGTCGAGTAAAGTGTTGGTTTTTATATGGTTTAAATAGGTGAGTTTACGCAAAGGTGTACTACACGAAGATGTTATCATCAGAAAAATGACAAAAAATAGTACAAAATGGTTTTTGTGAATAGCTTGAGTAAACATAGGTCAGGTTTTAATCAAACTAAATATACAAAAAAATTTGAATGAAAGTAAGTGATTGAATTGCTTTTATCGTTGATAAACCTGTAAAGTCATAGATTTTTGCAGCCGATTTCAGAGATAGTATGGTGCATCATCTTATTTTCAACTATGTAAATCCGCTTTTTGAAAAACAATTTATTTATGAGAGTTACAGTTGCCGCTTTGGTGAAATCTCAATTCCCGGGATTTCCCTTGAAACAAATGTCAATTTCAAAACATAATATTTCTCACGCCCTGAAAGGAAAAGGGAGATCAAAACCCGACTTCCAATACTCCGGCTATGTCCTTTACAACTGAAATATTTTTGAATTGGAAATTCCTTCTTCCCGTACCTGCTTCCCGAAAGGTAAATTTGGTGTTCATTCGTGAGATAAGCTTCAAGGAGTGTCTCCTCGCCAAACGGGATATCTACCCGGCGGAACAAATCACGCCGGAAATACCGATTCCTCTCCCCAATCTCCACTCCCCAATCCCTAATCCCCAATCCCTAATCTCCAATCCCCAATCTCCAATCCCCAATCTCCACTCTCTCCTCCCTCCTCCCTCAAAACATCCCCTCTACAAACTCATCCACCGTGATATTCCTGAAATAATCGTCAAGTCGGAAGCCCGACAGGGTGCGCCGGATGGACTCTTCATCATGACGAATTCCGATAAGTGCCTTTTCCACGACATCAATATCGTATTTGTGAAAAAAATCACCGAAGATCCGGATATCCTTGATGATGCCCTTTTCCACATTCAGGTGGAATTCCAGGTTTCCGCCTTTTTCCGTGCGGATCAGCTTCTCAAAGTCATACCGTGGTGAATATCCGAAATTCCATTCCCATTGCGAAAATTTCTCTTCCTTCAATTTCTCTATATTCCTGATATCCTCATCCGTGAACTCATACATCCTGGAATCGGGATACCGTTCCATAATATACGCCATGATCCGGTCACGAAATTCCATCACATCCATCTTCTCCCTGAGGTGTTCACTGATATTGGTGACCCTCGACCGAACAGATTTAATAGCTTTGTCTTTGAACTTGAGGGGATTTACTTTTAAGGCTCCGGAAACGTCCTTCATCTCGGAGGAGAACAGGAGCGTACCATGATGTAATGTCCTGTTCCTCCAGACATGCTCTGCATTCCCCGAGAATTTCCTGCCGTCAATGGTCAGATCGTTACGTCCTTCAAACCGGGCATTTACGCCCATCGTCTGAAGTACCTCGATTATCGGAAGGGTAAATTTCCTGAAATCCACAAGGTTGCCATCCTCGCCGGTCATGACAAAAGAGAAATTCAGATTTCCCAGGTCGTGAAATACAGCACCGCCACCCGAAATCCTCCGTACCACATTAATCTTCTTTTCCCTCACATAATCCAGGTTGATCTCCGACAGGGTATTCTGGTGCTTACCTATGATAATGGCGTTTTCATTCCGCCACAACATGAAGCAGTCTTCAGTAAAATGTTTCAGGAGATATTCATCGGTGGCCAGATTAAAATAGGGGTCGACACTGGTAAGGTTAATGCATAACATAATCTGGAGATTTTGATCGCAAAAATAAGAATTATGGTCCGGATAGCATAATTTAATGATGCTTCGGGTGATCAGGCTGTTTTAATCTGAAGTTACCGTCATACGGTGTACCAGGCTCATGGTTTATCCCGCTCCTTCAGGATTTCAATCTTCATTCAGGTATAATACCATTCGTCGACAGTATTTCAATATCCTTACTGCCTGTTCATTCTCACTCATCTTTCTCTGCCTGCTTTCTGTTCATCACAAGGCTGTACAGGTAATACATCCCCCATCCCAGCAAAGCGCCCCAGAGTCCGCCAACCAACACATCACCAAAGTAATGAACACCCAGGTAAATACGGCTGTAGCACACGAGCACTGCCCAGGCAAACAACAGCACGGTGATCTCCCTGATCTTGAAAACTGACTTGAGAAAGACAGCCACTGCAAAGGTATTGGAAGCATGAGAGGAGATGAAACCATACTGCCCGCCACAATGTCCCCTTACCAGGTGGACCATGCCCTCGAGAGCGGGATTATGACAGGGCCTTAAACGTTGAAACACGTTTTTAAAAAGGTGAACGGAACTCTGGTCGGAAAGCGTGATAAGTGCTGCAACAAAAAGGAGCGTAATAACCGCCTTCCATTTCTGCCGGAAGGCCAGAAGAACGATCAGAAGGAGATACAAAGGCAACCAGCTCAGCTTTCCGCTTACCCAATACATCATGTTATCGAAGAGCAGGGTATTATGCCCGTTTATGTACAGGAATATCTTTTCATCCAGGTATTGTAACCAGTCTAACATGACATTATGCATTTAACATTTCCCAGAGTCTATCTTTCAATACCGTAATACCGTAGTTGGTGACAGAAGAAATAAAAAGCCAGGGAACAGGCGGAAGGTCGCGGCTGATTTCATCCATGAGCTCTTTGTCCAGCAGGTCGGATTTAGTGATAGCCAGAAGCCGTCTCTTGTCAAGGAGCTCGGGATTATAGGTCCTGAGTTCATTGATGAGGATATTATACTCTTTGTTGATGTCGTCGCTGTCGGCAGGAACCATGAACAGCAGCATGGAGTTACGCTCGATATGCCGGAGAAAGCGTGTCCCGATGCCTTTGCCTTCACTGGCTCCTTCGATGATCCCGGGAATATCGGCCATAACAAACGAACGCTCATCGCGGTATGAGACGATGCCCAGGTTCGGCACCAGTGTTGTGAACGGGTAATCGGCGATCTTTGGTTTTGCAGCAGAGAGAACCGAGAGCAGTGTCGACTTGCCGGCATTGGGAAAACCGACGAGTCCCACATCAGCCAGGAGTTTCAGCTCAAGGATCTTCCAGCCCTCTTCCCCGCTTTCACCGGGCTGTGCATAGCGGGGTGTCTGGTTCGTTGGTGACTTGAAATGTTCGTTTCCCTGTCCTCCCCTTCCGCCCTGTAACAAGATTTTGGTTTCGTCATGCCGCGTGATCTCAAACAGGAAGTCGCCAGTCTCACTGTCCCTGGCGACGGTCCCCAGCGGCACTTCAATAGTAACGTCTTCGCCATCGGCACCGGTTCTTTGAGCACGCGCCCCGGCTTCTCCGTTCCCGGCAAAGATATGTTTCCGGAATTTCAGGTGAAGCAGTGTCCATAACTGGTCATTGCCTTTAAGTATAACATGCCCGCCACGACCGCCGTCGCCGCCGTCGGGTCCGCCTTTAGGCATGAACTTCTCCCTTCGCAGATGCGCCGAGCCCCTTCCGCCGTCACCTGAACGACAGAAAATCTTCACATAGTCAACGAAATTTGTTCCTGCCATAAGTAGATTATGATCCTGGTATAGTTTTCAGAAAAAAGAAGACTCCCGGGCCCGGTAAATTGGTTCAGATAACTTTTTCAATAACGGTTTGAATTCTTTCGAATATCTCCTGGATAGTTCCCATGCCAGCGATGCCTTCATATTTTCCAACTGCCTTGTAATGGTTCATCACCGGAGCAGTCTGTTCATGATAAACATTGATCCGGTTCGTGATGGTTTCAAGATTATCATCGGATCTGCCGGTTTCCTGACCGCGTTTCAGCAGGCGGTTTACCAGTTCATCCTTTTCCACTTCAAGTCCGATCATTAAGGTAATTTTCTCACCGTGGGAAGTCAGAAGCTGATCGAGAGCCTGAGCCTGTTTCACCGTCCTGGGGAAGCCGTCGAAAATGAAAGCCTTTGGCATCTTTATTTGAATCGATCCGTTTTTCAATCATCCCGATGACGATCTCGTCAGATACCAGTTCGCCCTTGTCCATAATGGCCTTGGCCTTCAGTCCGAGTTCTGTCTTATTGGCAAGTTCATTACGCAGAATATCCCCGGTTGACAGGTGTACCAGTTTGTACCTGTCGATGATCTTTTCCGACTGCGTTCCCTTTCCCGATCCCGGAGGGCCAAAAAGTATAAGATTAAGCATGTTTAAATTTTTAAGTATTCTACAAAAAAGAAGATGCAAATATACAAACTATGTTGGTAAAGAAAGGTTCTCAGGGAAGGATTAATAAAGAACGTGGGGTGGAGATAGGGAGTTATGAGGTTATTAGGTTATGGAGTTATGGAGTTTTTAATTCGGGGCACTCTTTCTAATCCCTAATCCCTATACCCCTAACTTTCTAACTTTCTAACTTTCTAACTTTCTAACTCCTAAAATCTGTGCCGATAACCATCGGCATCTGTGTAATCTGGAGTGAAAAAAATGTACGCTAATATTCTTCCGAAAGAAGTTCCCAGGAAGACATTCAGCTGTTAACAAACAGAGAATGCCTGCTTATAAATTAAAATTTATACTTTTAGACTGACTCCGGGAATTAATCATCGACTTAACGAAACATACAAAAAATGAAACCCCACAGCTTGCATCTCCTCCTGCTTTTCATTATCTCCGGAACGGTCTTCGGACAGCGCAATACCAAAGTGGAACCGGGACAATCCGAAAGGGTGATCAGCGTTGATTTCAACAATGAAAAGGGTCCGTTGAACACGATGTTCAATGAATGTGTAGGGGCCGGACGGGCAAACGAAGGTTTACGGGCCGACTGGCAGCAACAGCTGGCTTATGTGAAGAAAAACTGCGGTTTCCGGTATATCCGCATGCATGGGCTGCTGAGCGACGATATGGGGGTTTATAAGGAAGATCGTAACGGGAATCCCGAATACAACTTCATGTACATCGATGAATTGTTCGATTTCCTCCAACGTATCGGCATAAAGCCGTTCGTTGAGCTTGGTTTTATGCCTTCGGCGCTGGCAAGCGGTAAACAGACCATTTTCTGGTGGCGCGGTAATGTTACACCGCCGAAAGATTATGACAAATGGGCAGACCTCGTCCGGCACCTTACCATGCACTTTACGGAACGGTATGGCGTCGATGAAGTGAAGACCTGGTATTTTGAAGTCTGGAATGAGCCAAACCTGTCGCCCGGCTTTTGGAGCGGCAGCCAGGCTGATTATTTCAAACTCTACGGTTACACGGCAAAAGCCGTTAAAAGTGTTAACCCGGCTTACCGTGTCGGAGGACCGGCAACGGCAGGAGCAGCCTGGGAGAAAGAGCTGATCGATTATTGCAGTAAAAATCATGTTCCCATCGATTTCATCAGCACACATACTTATGGCGTGAAGCAGGGATATCTCGATGAGTACGGGAATTCGGGCACCGTGCTGGATAAAAACACGATGAGCGTGAGCGGCGATGTACTGCAGTCGCGCAAAGAGATTGCTGAATCGTCCATGCCCGGCCTTGAATTGCATTATACCGAATGGAGCTCGTCATATACCCCGGCCGATCCTATACACGACAGTTATCACGAGGCATCCTATGTTTTAACAAAAATCAGGCAGGTGGGCGATGCGGCCAATTCAATGTCGTACTGGGTATTCACCGATATCTTTGAGGAAGCCGGACCACGCTTTACTCCGTTTCACGGTGGTTTTGGTATGCTTACCATCCAGGGCATCAATAAGCCGGTTTTTTACGCTTACCAATTCATGAATCACCTCGGAAACACCGAACTGGTCAACAACGATAAAGATTCATGGACCTGCAAAGATTCCGCCGGAAATATCCAGGTGCTGGCATGGGATTTCACATACACCCTTCCCGAAGATTCGGTCAACAACCAGGCCTACTATATCCGGGATTTACCCGCTAAACCGAAAGGAAATCTAAAAATCAACCTCACCGGCATACCGGCAGGTAATTATGCCCTTGAGATTTATAAAGTGGGGTACCGTTGCAATGATGCCTATACCTCTTACCTCGACCTGGGCAGACCATCGCAGTTAACCCGCACACAGGTTGAGCAGATTAAACAACAAAACGACGGTTCACCCGTATTGAAAAAATTTATACGGATCAATCCGGGGGAACCATTTACAAAGGAACTTGATCTGCGTGAAAACGATGTATATTTCCTGAACCTGGTCAGGCTCTAAAGTTATTCATCTAACGGTCATATTATAAATTAATCAAAATTAAGCCGGCCAGCATCTTCCCGGGCAGGAAAATGGTTTAATAAAAAAACTATCCCTGACAGGGTTCGGAACCCTGTCAGGGATATGGGAGAACCGGTATAGTCCGGCTTATGAATTGTAAGGACACCAAAAAATAAGGGACCAGAATTATCCGGATTCCGGCTATTGTAACTTCTGCAAGTCTTTCATTAAGTGTATCCGGAAATAAATTGTTCTTCAAACAGACTCCCTTATACTTTAAACCGGAATGGACATGCACATCTTCACCTGGCTTTAGAAACCCTATTTGGGCAGAATAGTAACGATCACTCTTTTATAGCTTGATAATGGAGGTGTTCCCTTATCCGTCACTCTTAAAATAAAATGGGCGGTTTCCTCCTTTTCTACTTCCGGGGCTACTACATAGATCCCGTGGGAATTTTCCGGTGAAGAAATTTTTACCGGCTTTTTATAGGTGCCCGCTTCCGGATAGTTGAACCAAAGGAAACTGAAACTATCTCCATCAGGATCAGTAGTATCAAAAGCATCGAGACCAAAGCCCTCACCCGACCTGACCGTGATATGCTCAGGAACGCCAAGTACCGGTACAGGGGGATGATTGGCTTCTTTGTAAGATTTTGTACACCAGTCCATCCGTGCGGCAAAGTCATTTTGAAAATCATCTCTCCAGCGCCAGAGACTTACCTTATTACCGTTGAACGTTTTATTACCGGCTTTAACTGCACGTCCATAATCACTAAAGACAAAGGGGGTATAACTGTCCGATGCATTAGACCAAATTTTCCGGGTTTCAGGTTCAAAAGGAACGCCTGAGCCACCTTTCTTCTCTGTTGCAAAATCAGGTTTGTATAATTCATAACGGCCTCCCCAGCCTCCCCAGTCGGGATGCTCCGGATTATTTAATCCATTGGGAATCAAAGACAGCCATGAAGGGGTATCCCCTTCCATTCCCCAGGAAACATCCGGATAGGATTCTCCAAGGGGACCATGGCCCTGCTGAATATTATCGGCCAGCCAGGTATTGCTGATTTCTTCGTTATCCATATCATCTACGAAACTGTTAATGGCATTCCAGGTGGCGCTGCCATAATCATCTCCCGGACTGACTATATAAAATAAACCGGGGAAATTATTCCGGATCCATATCCCGCTGTCGTCCTGATCGGATATGGCATATACCCGCAGTTTAGAAATTAATTTTTCAGCTTCCGATTTCGTTTTTGTATTTTTAATTTTATACAAGGCCTGGGCCAGAGTATTCGTTCCACCCCATACACAGATCCACAACGGGCGTTCATCATCTTTTTCCAGAATTTTTATGATCCAGTCGGAACCTTCGGAATCTTTTCCTTTGCCAACGCCCGACATTCCGTATTCCGGCAAACCCTGTTTCACTTTTCCCAGAAGTGTTTCTGCATCCGGGAAATCCGGATCATGCAGCTTCAGGTTCGGTTGTACCTTTCCATAGGCCCTGATTATTCTCTTGATGGATTCGGGCGCAACACTCGTCTTTTTCCAGACGGATGTCGTAGCAATCAATCCTTCTATATCTATCTTGTCAGTATATAGCATCAGCCTGACGAACGATTGTGTATCGTCCGGGTCCGCTTCAATATCCGATAATATGACTGCCCTGCTTTTCTGGTTTGCCTGACCAAAAAGCGAACTAAGTGTTAAAGAAAATAGTGCATAAATGAAGATGGTTCTCATCGTAAATGATTAAAGGTTATGCAGATGATATAAATATATCATTTATAATTCTACTTTGACAATCAAAAAAACTATTAATTTCCCCTTATTCCGTGATATAATCGTTGGCCTTTACGGTTTTCCCGTTAATGGTAAAGTCCTCCCCGCCAAAATTCACGATGGCTTTATGTCCGTTGGCATAAACCAGTTCTTCTACCAGAAAGCTCTCATCGAGAAAACGATGGGAAAGAAGTTCCGAAGTGGCGATCTTCCCGTGCCATTCATCCACATGGAACGAGTTTTTAAATGGTTCGAGCATGGTATTGTTCCATTTTTCCATCCAGCAACCAACGGTAACAAAAGAACCATTGGCTATTTTATTTAAGTACCGGTTATTAATGGCCTTGTCCTTTCCCGTTGTATCGACGGGTGAGCTGACATTGATCAGGCAACTGTCGCCGAATACAAGCTGGAAAAGCGGGATGCTCTCGCCCTGGATGCGTTCGAAATGATGTATATTTCCGTACGCACCATACATCACAGTGATCTCGCTGATATTTTCACTGCCCATGGCGATCCCGTTGTCATACAAGAATTTGATGATCTCCTGCCGCTGGTTAAAATCCTGCTCACGTGTCTGGGTATTTCCTTTTTCGAAACTCTGGTACAGCTCCATGGTGGTCAGGGTATCGATATACATGGAACGAGATTCAGGGTTTTCAGATGTTCCCAGTTACGTTTCAGGTAGCCCAGGCTGTTCCGGCTGTTTAAGATATAGCACTGCCGGGCCGACCAGATGCCGCCGGTCATATATTGTCCGTTGGGACGGACAATAACGCCCCCGGGGAAACTGGGATTATCTTCATAAATATCGAGGTAATTATCGTGAATGGACGAAATAATAGTATCCTCCGGAATGGTCAACAGGTCTTTAAATTCCTCAATGTGTACCGAGGGCTTTTTCGGGGGGCCACACATCGGGGTGTGAATGGTCGTATCCGCCGTTCAGCCAGCCCTGGTAATTAAAGATCCCTTTCTTCATCCCGGCCTGGATATACAACTGTTGTATCTTTTTTGCATCTGCAAAATTGTTGTACACCTTAACCTTGTTAAGTGTCTTTTCAAGTTCTTCAGTGATCGGGGTCAGGTTGTTCTCATGATCGAACCGGGTACTTTTCCCGTAAGCGAGGAACAGGCCTACAATACGCCCGCCGATCAGGTCATTTAACTGAGGCAGATCTTTGATTTTATCCTTTAAACTCTGAAACAGGCCGTGATCCTTAGCCCATTTCCTGAACCTTTTAGCCTGCCCCACGTAGCCGTTCCCGGTAAAACAATAGCGTACGGAACGCGGAGTCCATTTATCCAGACTTTTCAGCCAGCCCGCAGTAACGGTAAGGGAAATTTTCATTAAAATGGAATCTGCCCATCCATCTTCGAGGATGCACATCCAGCCGTTCTGTTCCTGCAGTCCGCCGAACCAGCGCATGCTGATGTGCTGATGGAGTTTATAGATCGTCCGCGTCCAGTAGCTGTCAGGTTCCTTAAACCATCTGCCGGTATGATGAGGAATTAAAATACTATCTGAAAACAGTGGCGGCGGGAAAAACAGGCTGGGGATGCTGTCATCAATCTCCACGATCTTCACCACCATTTCATCGTTCTGAAGCTGATAATTTACCACAAATCCGCCCATATTTTCTTTTTGACGTCCAATGAGCGTGTAGCGGATGTTATCTCCGGTTTTTGTGCCGGCAAAACGTCCCGGGTATTCTTCGCAAATGAGCGGTCGGTCCGGTTGAAAACATAGCCATTGTCAATGGGCCCTTCTTCCTGCATCGCCACCGGCCCTGAGACCCAGGACTGGTTCCTTTTTTTGTCGGTAATTTCCATTGAGGCATCATTGTAAATGCGCACTTTCAGAAAATCGTTTTCCAGTTGCTGCAGGACTTCCCTGTCCGGATAGATGGTGAGCATCTCTCGTACAGCGGTCTCGTCATTTCCAAATACTTTACTGAAGGGTAATACCGTTGCTGCGAGCACGGTGGAGTTAATAAAATTTCTGCGGTTCATGGTTGAACGTTTAAATCATTGATGTTATTGATGCCTGACCGGTTGAATTTTACCTGGTTAAAAATTTTGTCTCAGCGAACAGAACCGTTCCAATGTTGTTGGTCGGTTTTTTGTCATAAGACCGTTATAACGACGGTAATTATTGAATGTTTGACATTATTTATTGTCGTAATTTTTTGTCGCAGGAGACTGTTTAAAAGTTCTATTCTGAAGAACTCAGGTTACAAAGTACACCCTTCGGCTTCGCTCAGGTACCGTTAGATTTATCTCTCAGATTCGATTATTTCCGTGTTTTCCGGAGACGTGCATGATTGCGCGTCTCTATGAAGAAAAAACATCATTTATACGTCTCCCACCTCCTTTTTCCTTTCGCCTTTTATTTTTCCTTTCTCCTTTCTCAATCTCCATCTCCAATCTCCAATTTCTCCTTTCTCCAATCTCCAATCTCCCATTTTTCCTTTCTCCAATCTCCAATTTCTCCTTTCTCCAATCTCCAATCTCCAATTTCTCCTTTCTCCCTTCTCCAATCTCCAATCTCCAATCTCCAATTTTCCCAAATGATTATTTTGAAACAGTCTCCACCTTCAATAAACAATGTCAAAAAACAACATCCAACGAAGCCATTCTATACAACAACCGTATAAATATCCCGGTATTTCCTGCCGTAACCGTTGTAATCCAGACCATAACCGACGATAAAATCATTGGGGATGGTGAACCCCACGTAATCCAGGTTCATATCTTTCTTAAAAGATTCGGGTTTGAAAAGTAGCGTAACAATTTTTATGGAGGCAGGCTGAAAACCGTCGAGCTGGCGCATGATGTTTTCAAGGGTGATCCCGGTATCGACAATATCTTCCAGGATCACGACATGCTGACCTTTAATGTCCTGGTTGAGACCTATTAATTGTTTTACACTGCCGGAAGTGCTGGTTCCCTGGTATGAGGCAAGCTTCAGGAAGGTGATCTGGGCATCAAAATCAACCTGTTTAAACAGATCAGATGCAAACATGAAGGAGCCATTGAGGATAGCGATAAAAACAGGATTTTTATCACCCATGTCAGCCGATAGTTGTTTGGCAAGTTCGGTAATCCGGGACTGTATTTTTTCGGAGGGGATGGAGATCTCAAACTCTTTGTCCAGAACTTTTATTTTTTTCATACAGGGTGGAATTATTGCCACGAATTTAATACATATTCAACCTTCCGGCAAATCTGAGTGTTATCCTGAAGATAAACTTTTAATACCTTCCGTGAAAATTTTCGTAATATAGTAGCTGATTTTTTCGGAAAAATCACATTAATATACAAACCCACTAAAAATATGAACCCTAAAGTTAGCATCATCATGGGCAGCACATCCGATTTGCCGGTTATGGAGAAGGCTGCCAAAATTCTGGACGAGTTTGAGATTCCCTTCGAGATCAATGCCCTCTCCGCACACCGTACTCCGGACCAGGCGGCTGATTTTGCAAAGAAAGCTTACGGCCGCGGTATCCGTGTGGTCATTGCCGGTGCCGGCGGCGCTGCCCATCTGCCGGGTGTGATCGCCGCCCTCACTCCCGTCCCTGTCATAGGTGTGCCCATCAAGGCTTCCATTTCCATTGACGGATGGGACAGCCTGCTGTCCATCGTCCAGATGCCTCCGGGCATTCCTGTCGCCACCGTTGGTCTCGATGGCGCCATGAACGCCGGGATACTGGCCGTCCAGATCCTGGCTGCCGGTGATCCTGATCTCATGAAAAAGGTTATGGCTTATAAGGAAACCCTTAAATCCAAGATCATCAAAGCCAATGAGGAACTGAAAGCGGTAAAATATCATTTCAAAACCAACTGAATTGAAATACAAACCGGGATATACCCTCACCCGGACCGGGAGATTCTTTCTTCTCCCGGTTGCCCTTCTCATTTTAAGCACCACACTGTCAGCACAGGAGATGATCCTGAACAACCCCATCGGCTCCCGGCCGGCCGCTCTGGCCAATGCTTACGTGATGGAATCGGATATATGGTCGGTACAGCATAACCAGGCCGGGCTGGGCTTTTATCCCCATTTCGCCATCGGCTTTCACCACGAAAACAAGTACGTATTGAAGGAGTTTGCCATCCATGCCCTGGCCATTACCTTACCCACCAAACCCGGGACCTTTGGCCTCTCCTACACCTACTACGGCTATTCCGTGCATAATGAGAGTAAAGTAGGCCTGGGTTTCGGCCGGCAGTTCGGGAACGGTTTTGCCGCCGGCATACAGATGAACCTCCATCATATTTACCAGCAGGATGAATATGGTAAACGTAACGCACTGACCGTTGAAGGCGGGATCCAGTATAAACCGGCCGACAACCTGGTCATCGGCGCCCATGTCTTCAACCCGACGCGTGCCAAAATCTCCTTTATTCAGGATACCATAGAAACGACATTCAGCCTGGGAGCCGGCTACCGGCCGTTTAGCAAGTTCTTCATGGCCTTCGAAACACAGAAAGTCCTCGACAGGGAACTTTCCCTGAAAGGCGGCCTCGAATATGAAGCCTATGAAAATCTCTTCCTCCGTACCGGCATCTCCACAGCACCCCTCCAGAATACCTTCGGGTTCGGACTCCTGATCAAGAAGATCAATGTCGATATAGCCTTCACCCACACGAGGATCCTTGGCTTCACCCCGCATTTTTCGTTTCAGATGCGGTTTGATTAGGGAAGAGGTTTCCGGAGACGTGCATAATTGCGCGTCTCTACGAAATAGGACATCCTTTATACGTCTCCCTCCTCCTTTTTAATTTTTAATTTTTAATTTTTCCTTTCGCCTTTCGCCTTTCACCTTTCGCCCACAAATGACATTTCCGGGTTTCCCGGAGACGTGCATAATTGTGCGTCTCTACGATAAAAAAAACATCCTTTATACGTCTCCCTCCTCCTTTTTAATTTTTAATTTTTAATTTTTCCTTTCGCCTTTCGCCTTTCGCCTTTCGCCTTTCACCCAAATGATAATTTCCGGGGTGGTTCCCGGAGACGTGCATAATTGCGCGTCTCTACGCTGATTTTTCACCCCCTTTTCCTATTAAGGGTAAAAACTAAATCAACCTTCCATGTTTCCAAAAACCGGAATCCTCCTAATGCTGCTGACAGGATGGACAATTATGACCTCCGCCCAGACCTCCGGACAAGACGATCCCCCCATGCCTGATATCACCCTGGAAGAGATCATGGAGGAAACAGATGACGAGACGTATGCCGCACAGGTATATGAAGATTTGTTATTCCTGGCTTCCAACCCTCTCAACATCAATACCGCAACAGAAGAAGACCTGGCACGACTTTACTATCTGAATGACTTTCAGATCTTCAGCATCCTCGATTACCGGAAATCATACGGTGTCCTTCTCAGCCTCAGCGAGCTACAACTTATACCGGGACTCAGGGAAGACCTGATCGGGCATATCCTGCCCTATGTCACGACAGGAAATCCTTCCCTGGTCCCGGTATATTCCGGCACCAAATCCTTTCATGCCCGTCAGAATATCCTCTTACGCACAAAATTCACATGGCCGGTCAGGGAAGGGTTTCGAAAGGATGCGGATTCTTCCCTGAGATTCCAGGGTCCGCCGGTATCCAGGCTCATCAGGTACGAACTGAAAGCCGGGAAAGATCTCCGTGCAGGCTTTACCATGGAAAGTGATCCGGGTGAACCGCTAGCCTGGAACGACCTCCGCAGAGGTTTCGACTTCTCATCTGCCTTCTTCGAAATCCGCGACAAGGGGCCGCTGCAGGAACTCGTTGCAGGGGATTTCAGGTATGCTTCAGGGTGCGGACTGGTAGCCGGCACTGGCCGGAAGAGCAAGTCTTCGGAGGTCATCCTCAAACAGAAAAATTCCGGTGTCAGCAGGTCTGCCTCAGCCGCCGAATATGGGATCAACCGCGGACTGGCGGCCATGTTCACACATGGCAACTGGAATGCCAGGATGATGCTGTCAGCCGTTAAAACTTCGGCTAATACGGAAATGACGGGTGACAGCACCGAAGTGTTTACCACTCTGAACCTCTCCGGACTTTTCCGCAATGAAAAGGAAACTGCCTTCAGGCACAACCTGGAAGAGAAACAGGCCGGGGCCGGTTTCGGCTACCGCACCGGGAAGTTCTCCCTGGATTATAACATCATGGCGCAGTTTTTTGACAAAGCGTACCGGTACAGGATCAGGCCCGACCGGTTCTCTGACACCCGCGATGAGAAGGACTTTTATTGCCAGGCACTCGACTACACTGTTCGAAACAGCAGACTCCTGATCAACGGTGAAACGGCCCTCGACCGGCACGGTCACCCGGCCACACTCAACACCTTCACAGCCTGGCTTCACCCGCTACTGACAATTTGTATGAGCTACCGGTACTACGATCCCGAATATGTCAGCCTGAATGCCTCAGCTTTCGCCGAATCGGATGTACGTAACGAGGAAGGCTTTTACCTCGGGATTGAAGCATACGCTTTCCCTTTCCTTAAAGTCAGTGCTTATCTCGACCAGTACCGTTTTCCCTGGCTGAAATATAACGGCATCTCCCCGGAGTGGGGTCATGATATGTTGATGAAATGTGAGTTCAAAGCCGGCAGGGATTTCAATGTTACCAGCCTGCTGAAGTACGAGGCAAAAGAGACCGGCGCCGTCAGGGATAAACCCGGCATCGGCGTTCCCGGTAACCGGAAGGATCTGAGATACATGGTGGAAGGCATTTATGAGATGAATGAGACAATGCGTTTCCGCACAAAGGTCGATTACCGGTGGGCGGTGGTTCCCGGAGAGACAATGTCATACCACGGTATCTTCCTCTGCCAGGATATCGGCTGTCACTTTTTTAATGACCGGATCACGCTAAATGCACGGTATGCCCTCTTCGATTCCCCCGACTGGTCCACCCGCATCTATGCCTACGAGAACGATATCCTTTACAGCTTCTCCACGCCGGCTTTTTATCAAAAAGGCAGCAGGATGTATCTTTCCGGCCGCATTAAATTGATAAAGCGGGTTGACCTGTGGTTTAAATACGGTGTCACCCGTTACACTGCACCATATACTTCGGGCACCGGTGCTGATAAACGGGCGGGGGCGGTTTACAGGGACCTTGGGTTGGAGATGGTGGTGAGGCTGTGAAAGAAACCACGACCTGCCATGGCGTTGAAATGACGAAATAGGGATTCATGTTAAATTCCGGGGGCGGGGGTATTTGGAAGGAAGAGGCAAAGCATGCCTTGCCTCTTCCCGGCGCGCTGAAGGGGTTGAATGTAAATACCAAATTAAATCCGTCGAAGGGGATTGGATGCCAATACAAAATTAAATGCGTTGATGGGGGCTGGTTATTTCTTTGGCTGTTCCCGGTTCAATTGCCTTCCGATAAATGCCAGGATTTCCTGCATCGCCTCCTCCGCTTCTCTGAACATAGGCGACAATAAAGGATAGCAATGCACCATATCTTTGCCGGCTTTAAAAGTAACCTCAACGCCTGCCGCCTTCGCTTTTTCATAAAACTGCCGGCCGTCGTCAAACAACTCGTCATCTTCACCCGAATTGATGAACAGGGGAGGCAGTCCTTTCAGATCTCCGTAAAGCGGGGAAATCTTCGGATTCCGGGGGTCATTCGAGCCAGCGTAATAATGCCTGAAAACGTTCCATGAATTCAGTGGCGCCACCGACACCTTATTCTTCGTGCGGTATGAATCGCCCGAGCAGGTCAGATCTGTCCAGGGTGAGATGGCAACGGCAGCCTTTGGCAAGGGAAGCTTTTGTTCTTTCAGGGCAAGAAGGATGGCCAGGGTCAACCCGCCGCCGGCAGATTCCCCTGCCATAACAATGTTTTCAGGTGCATAGCCTTTTTCAAGCACAGTTTTGTATACAGCCACCGAATCATCCAGGGCCGCAGGGAAAGGATGTTCGGGGGCAAGACGGTACTCATAGTGCAGGGTGGTGACGTTCGTGTCACGTGCCAGCTTAGCCACAAACGCCCGGTGATCATGACACGATCCCGACACGTACCCGCCACCGTGAACATAAAAGATCAGTTTTTCACGGTCCGTGCCGGCGGGAATAATCCATTCCGCCGGAATTCCGGCAAGCACTTCAGGACTGAACGATACCCCGGCAGGAATCTTCGCATACCGCTCTGCACCCTTCTCACAGGCTTCCCTGAAACCGGCAATGGATGTGTCAAAAGTGAAGGTCTCCTTCTTCAGCTTGCCTTTCAGTATATGCCGGTGGCGCATCAGGGCGGTAAATACTCTGGCTTTAGTAGTTGTCATTTTTCTGTGAAAGTATCTGGCTGCAAAATTCCGGAAAAGAAAACGGGTATCACTTCACTTAGGTTAACTTTTTCGTTTTTCATGCATTTTCAATCCATGCTCTCATAGATTCTTCTAAAAAATCTTTGCCCTTTTTAAATGGTCCAAACGCTCCGAATTTTAAATTTTCAGACAACTATTTACCTTAAGTCATTTACCGGCTTATCCTTTAACCATTTTTTGCAGATGTTGCTTTCGGTTCTTTTAATTTTATAAGTAAACGTGTATTTTTAACTTCCTTCACCAGCCCGTTCAAATCTTTTAACTGCAAGTAGTCAGCTTTGGGAATCACATCTTTACTGATTTCATAGCTCGATTGTATAATCAATTGATTATTGTTATCCAGGCTCACATGAAACAAATACGCCCCGTAACTATTTATAATTTCCCTTTTATTACGGTCAACATTCAACAATTCAATATCACACGGAAATTTCAGAATAAGCATAAAAATGTCGGAATAGCTGTAATCGAGATAATAATTCAAATCTGTAGAATCTTCATCACTTTCGATCTGGCTGTGCTGAATTATATTATCCAATGTTAAACTCACAATGCTGTCATTAATAAAGGATAGTCCTTTTTTAAGTGTGCCTTGAGCATTTATATTGAAAATAAAAGGTTTGAGATTCTTTAGATCTATCTTTATAACAGTATCAATTTCCAGAGCAGTTTCATTATCTTCAAATTCAGACAGGGCATCGTAAAATTCGTTCATTTCCGCGTTTTTATTCAATAAACTGAAAAAGCTTCTTAAATCGGTAGACAATCCCCCTGACACGGAAAAATTTGATAAATATGATACATTTTTATTACTAACATCAACATCACAATAAAATATCTGCCTTAAATAGTTACGATTCGCCCCCAACCCGGGTATTTTAACCATTTCCACAATTACCGAATCAACTTCCGCCATTTTAAAATCGGCATTAATAAACTTATCTCTCCGGCTGATTTTTTTTGTTAAATAAGGTTTTGCCATAATGGCCTCAGTATTATACAAAGAAGTCGGGATTTCATCAACCTGGTACATGAAAGACTCGTTGGGTGGATAAAGCAGGTTTAAGTTACCCTGAGCGTTATTAAACGCAAAAAAGATGTGGTCATACTCTCCTTTTCTGATAAAATAAGGGTCAATATTTCCTGATCGTTTACTCCGGCCAAAAACCGCCCAATAATCAATCTCAAGATCTTCCAATATCTGCCGGTAAAGCCTTCGTATACTAATAGGATCAAAACGTCTCTCCTTCAGAAAATACCCGTTTGATTTAATCAGTTCCTCTTCCTTCAAAGGTTCAATCCGTATATTTTTATAAATATCGGTAAGCAGGAGATTAAGCTTGTAAAATTTACTGCTGTCTTCGGCCTCTCCTATTACCGTCTTTTTCCATTTCTTATAGTAAGATGATTTCTCATAGTCCAATTTAAAAGGCTGGGTTATGATATTAAATTCCTGGTTATAAACCTCCTTCCAGGTTCTGATTTCATCCTTTTTTTTATCTACAGAATAATACACATAGGGTAATTCACACGCCTCACAGGTATACTGGTTTTCCTTCAAGCCCTTAACGTTTTCCATTTTGAAAACACAATATAAAATCGTATCATTTGATATTATACTGGGAGTTGGAAAACCGTTGTATGTTTTATATATTACTTTACGATCTGGCCTGGTTCTGATTGTAAACTCCGTATTGATACTGGGTACAGGATGATACAAACTCACAAAATCTCTGAGCTCAAAATCCTCAAGGTTTTCCGTGTACACGTAAGAGATTTCAATGGTATCACCCGGCTCAACACCGGGTATCGGATAGTTAATGTCTTCGGAATGTTTGCCGTCTGATTGGTGATTAAAAATAAGACTTGAATCTAATTTTATTACGGTACCATCAGATTTTAAGGTCTCGACCCGGATCATTTTCAAATGATCATACATAAGCTTTCTTAAATTCACAAATGCAAATTTCTCAACCCCGGTCCTGTTATTTACAACAATTTTGCTTTGTACGGAGGTCTGTCTCCTGTAATTATTCCATAATGGTGGAAAGTAAGTAACATCAGTGTATGAATATAATAAATAAGCATCAGAAGTTTTACAATAAACCTCAAACGTCGAATCCGGGGCATTATCAATGGCAGGAACAACAGTACAAAATGGCAGTGCCATGCAGATGATAAGATATTTCTTAAGGTTAGTCATTAAGAATAATAGGCTCATTGGTGATTTTTTTAAATGATTCTAGAATCTCGTTTATAATGTCGAGGTTATTTTTTTCCGTTAAGGTATGTTCAAGAATAAATTCATATTCACATTCAATAACAGATTCCTCAGGATTTGAAATTTTGATGTCCAGTGAAATGCCTTTGTTGGTGAAAGTATGCTCAACCGGACCAAATGATGCAAAAGGTGCATCCATTATGACCCTTAAATTAACCTTTTTATCGAAAGTGCTGCCAAGATAGATGCCTTCCAGCAACGTTTCCCTGCTTACATTTTCAATAAGATGAGGTAAGAAATCAATAAATAAATACCGGTGGCCGGAATCATTAAAGATCTTTCCTTTAACTGTTAATTTCCCTTGTACTTCAACAGAATTTTCCGGCTCGCTAATATTAAGATCAGTTACAACTTGATTGCCAAAAACCGATTCGTAGTGTTTTTCCCCGGTGGTATTCATCTCATCATTGCTGAGATCGATAAATTGACGCCTTAAAAAGTTTCCGGAGATACCTTCATAATCCGCATTAAAATCACCCCGCATAACCATCAGACCAGAATCTGCTTGTAATGCTATTCTATAATTAATCGCATTTTGTTGTGGAGAAAATCCATTTACTTTATAAAACTCACCGCCACTCCGGTTAATGATAAATATCGAACGTTTTTGTATACTTTCAACCGGTGTTTGTGGTAAATGTATGGGATCAGTGGGATCTAACAGGACAGGTTTATCGTTTATATAAGCTACACATATAAAATGATTGGCTGAACACAACGAAGGAAAATCACAGTCGCTGATGTGGTTGAATGTAGCCGCCAATGCAACATCAGTTTTAATGCCTTTATAGTTTAAAGCATCTGAAAGAAAGTTAGATAAGTCCTTACAATCACCTTGCTTATTGACAAATACTTCATTTGTATGACTTGGAATAAAGGCTCCCATACCCAGTTCAATGGCGACATACTTAAACTTTGATTTCACATAATTATACAGGATATCCAATATTTCCATGGGATCAGATATTCCCCCCGTTAATTCATCAATTTTCTGGGTAGCGGCAGAATCCAGTCCTCTTGTTGTTTCCAACTTACTCAGATACCAATCATTCAAATATTCCTTTTCCCTGTATTTAAAGGCTGCCGGCACAACAATCGTCCTCATTAACGGTACCTTCAGGTTTTTGTAAATACCAAAATACATTAAAGGGTCGGGGTTTACTTTTCCGGGAACAACTTTAATATTCCACTTCATCATGCGATCGGACTTCAGGGAATCAACAGACAGGAAATCCAGAGAATCTTTATAAATAATATCATGTAAAAACCAAAATGTTTCAGGTACAGTGACCTGATATTTCAATGTGTCTGCATCATCATATGAAAAAAGAGGCAGGTCGGAAAAATACATCAGTTCATTGCATTCAACACTATAGCTTATTTTTGCATCAACATCAGGAGGGATAAAAACAGATTTTATTTTTTTACTGCTTATAAGGTCAATGTTAACGTTTTCTTCTTGTATAACCGGATTCTTTAAAGGTTTAAACCGCGTTCCTTTTTTTATACTTACACTGATGCCGGATAAGTTTTCAAGTTTACTATCATAAAAAACCGGGTATATTATACCTTTGTCACTCTTTTTTAAGAATACATTTACATCCCTTACAAAGGTAGTATCAGTCCTTATTCGTATGTCCTCAGACAAAGTGCTTATCTGAATATTCTGTGCTGATCCGTTTACGCGGATTAAAAATAGAAAGTTTAATAGCAGTAATCTGATATGAGAGTTTTTCAAAAGCCTAATATTATATGGCATAAATAATAATATTTTTATGTCAAACTAATAAATCTCAGATTTTAAAATATGTAAAAACCAAAAGATACCCAACGGTTCACTTTTTACAATACCCATGTGTGAATCGTGTAAAACCTTCGGTTTTAAAAATCTTTTCACCATAATATCATCATCAGGTTATCCTGACCGGTACCCACTCTTAAATCTGGCTAATGCCCTGAAAAACAGACCAAAATCTTTATATACCAGTCAAAAAGTAGCTTCCAGGTAGCCCGGTAATCTGCTCACGTGAATTGAATGTTATCTTATCAGCCGTCACACCGGAGAATTTTCTTTTATGGTCTAATGAAAATTAAATATAGTATTTTTTACTGAAATTTAAACCTGTCCGCTCATAATGTTTGAATCAGGTTTTTCAGGAGGTAAGGAGGAAAGGATCGCTGTCTTAATCTGCCCCGGAATGTCTTAAAATATAATGGTTTGTGATCCCGGGAAACACATGGGAAGTAATATTACCACAGAAGTGAATTATCCTGAAATTTGCACTAGTTATACTTCAACGCCTCCAGGGTTGCCGGGAACAAGGTATTGCCTGATCTTCGTAAATTGCAATAATTTAATTTTGAAATCCTGATGCGTACTATAAAATTTGGAGAAACATCATTTTATCAGTCTGAGATCATTGTTTGTTGATGAAGGCTCAGGAAACAGGAAGCTGTTTATTTGGCATCTTCAAACGAAAGTATCACATTCCCCATTTTCTGCCCGGATTCAACATACGTGTATGCCTCACGGATTTTCTCCAGCGGAAAGGTCCGGTCCATCAGCGGCTGAAATTTTTCCCGGTCCAGCAGATCTTTGACGAATGTTAGAGTTCCCGCAATATCCGAGGGAAACGGAAAGACAACTTTTTTACCGAATGTAATCGCTGTAAACAGAACGAAGAACAGGTTCTGAGCCCACGGTCCAGGTTCGGATGAAATATATATTCCTTTCGGTTTCAGTAATGGCCTGCACTTGCTGAACGTACTCCTGCCAACGGCATCAAAGATAAAATCATACGTCTCATTATCCAGGGTAAAATCTTCCTTGTCGTAAGCGATGACTTTATCCGCACCCATGGATTTTAAAAGGTCAATTGCTTTGGAAGGTCCAACGGCAGTGACATAGACATTGTAATATTTCAAAAACTGAACGGCTGCCGAACCAATCGCCCCTGTGGCGCCGTTGACCAGGACCTTCTGCCCGGCATGATGTTTCATCCTTTTAATGAAATTCAGGGCATAATGAGCACCCTCCAGACTGGCTGCCGCCTGTACAAAGGGTGTGTCACCGGGGATGATGGTCAATGTTTTATCCTCACGCATCGTAAAATACCGGGCATGCGACCCCAGACCGGTGTCATCGAAACCCATCACACTGTCGCCGTTATTGAATAAAGTTACCTTTTTACCGATCTGTTCTACAATGCCGGCAAAATCAGTTCCCGGAACCCTCGATGCAGGTCTGAATAATCCGGTAAAAAAGCGAAGTATAAACGGCTTGCCACGGAGTATGCCGCAATCGGTACGGTTAACGGTAGAGGCAATGACCTTTATCAGGACTTCATCATCTGCAGGAACAGGCATGATCGTCTCCCCAATACTTAAAACTTCCGGCGGACCGTATTTTGAACGGTGTACGGCTTTCATGGAATGATCTTTTTAATGTCACATATTATGAAGTGCAGCCCTTTCAGATTCTAAATGTCTGGTTGATGACATCCCGGTTCCAGACTTTTTTAATCCTGATCATGCAAACGAGTAACGAATACCGGATTAAAGATACACAATTTCAATAACATAAGGACAAATTACTAAGATAGAGCTTGAAATGAATGGGAATTGAGAATTAGGGATTGGGAATTGAGAATTAGGGATTGGGAAATGGGAATTAGGGATTGGGAAATGGGAATTAGGGATTGGGGATTAGGGATTGGGGATTAGGGATTGGGGATTAGGGATTAGGGATTGGGATTAGGGATTGGGGATTAGGGATTAGGGATTAGGGATTGGGGATTGGGGATTAGGGATTAGGGATTGGGGATTAGGGATTGGGGATTAGGGATTGGGGATTGGGGATTGGGGATTAGGGATTGGGGATTAGGGATTGGGGATTGGGGATTGGGGATTGGGGATTGGGGATTGGGGATTAGGGATTAGGGATTAGGGATTGGGGATTGGGGATTAGGGATTAGGGATTGGGGATTAGGGATTGGGGATTAGGGATTGGGGATTGGGGATTAGGGATTAGGGATTAGGGATTGGGGATTGGGGATTAGGGATTGGGGATTAGGGATTAGGGATTGGGGATTGGGGATTAGGGATTGGGGATTAGGGATTAGGGATTAGGGATTGGGGATTAGGGATTAGGGATTGGAAAATGGGAATTGAGAATTGGGAGATGGGAGATGGGAGATGGGAAATGGGAAATGGGAATTGGGAAATGGGAATTGGGAAATGGAGGGTGGAGAGTTTGAAAATATTCCTAATTTGCGGTAATGGGATTCAATGTCGTTTAGATAAGAGATCATAGAGGTTTATAATTCATACAATAGGGTTTTTTTCGAAGATGTTTTCGGGGCAATTTTCTCCCGGGCCGGATAATTTCCCTTGTTCCCTCCGTGATTTTATCAAATGATTCAAGTGCCTTACTGGATCTTCTTCTAATGAATAAACCAATCATTATATCTCTGGTAATCGCAAGAGCATTTGAACGATTGATTTTTTGATTGAATTTTCTGTTACGTGAAAACACCCCTTTTTGGCCGTCTATTGAACGGCCGATAAACTCCTGTTTTTCAAGTTCATAATCTATGTTTTTAATGGTAAGTTCACGATATTCAACTTTTTGGGGCCTATTTGCATTACCCCCTATATACCCTTACAAGATAGATTGAAAACTACTGATATCATCTTGACTATGACATTAATTACTGACAAATTACTAATAAAATCAGTGGATTGAGCTTAACTAAACGACATTGAATTCCAAATCACAAATAACAAATCATAGATAAATTCCAAAGGAAGAAATACCCAAAAGAAGAAGTGTTCAACAAAGCCAAATATGAAATTTCAAAATTCAAAAAATCTGCAAATTGTGCTTTAAGATCTTCACCCTGATGCTTCCAGCCTCCAACGGTCTGTATATATAAGCTTTCTACTCTCTACTCTCTACTCTCTACTTTCTACTTTCTACTCTCTACTCTCTACTCTCTACTCTCTACTCTCTACTCTCTACTCTCTACTCTCTCTCTCTCTCACTCTCTACTCTCTACTCTCTACTCTCTCTCTCTCTCTCTCTCTCTCTACTCTCTACTCTCTACTCTCTACTCTCTCTCTCTCTCTCTACTCTCTCTCTCTCTCTCTCTCTCTACTCTCTACTCTCTACTCTCTACTCTCTACTCTCTCTCTCTCTCTCTACTCTCTACTCTCTACTCTCTACCCTCTACTCTCTACTCTCTACTTTCTACCCTCTACTCTCTCCTCTCTCTTTCTACCCTCTACTCTCTACTCTCTACTCTCTCTCTCTCCTCTCTCTCTCTCTCTCTCTCTCTTTTCTCTCTCTACTCTCTACTCTCTACTCTCTACTTTCTACTTTCTACTCTCTACTCTCTACCCTCTACTCTCTACTTTCTACTTTCTACCCTCTACTCTCTCCTCTCTACTTTCTACCCTCTACTCTCTACTCTCTACTCTCTCTTCTCTCCTCTCTCCTCTCTCCTTCCTAATCCGTCTTCACATCCTTCACATTCAGCTGCAGATTGATCTCGCCACGGAAGACATTCTCTTCGATGGAATAGCAGATATCGAAGCCGTGGCCATTTGCAATAGCGGAGTATTTATCACCCTGTTGAAAAGCGATGGCGGGAAATACTTTGAAAGGATCCTCCTCCTGGACGAGGGCCAGCTTGAGATGTTCACCATTCATTCCCACCACTTTGCCTTCACCGTTGTCAGAGACATTTTCAGTGAGGAATACAGGAGCCATGTTCTCCGGACCGAATGGCCTGAACTGTTTAAGTATACGGTAGAATTTGTCGGTTATCTCTGAGAGCTGGATTTCAGTATCGATCTCGACGACAGGAATAAGCTGGTCGGGCAGGATATTATCAGTCACCACTTCCTCGAAGCGTTTTTGAAACTTGGTAACGTTTCCGAGTTCCATGGTGAGACCGGCAGCATACTTGTGTCCGCCGAAATTTTCAAGCAGGTCGCTGCATTCTTCGATAGCCTGGTAAAGATCGAAGCCGTTGACGGAGCGTGCCGAGCCGGTGGCAAAACCATTCGACCTGGTAAGGATGATTGTGGGCCGGTAATAATGCTCAAGCAGGCGTGACGCCACGATGCCGATCACTCCCTTATGCCATTCGGGATTGAACAGCACGGTGGATTTCATGCTTTTCAGGTTGGGATCGGCGCCGATCATATTCAGGGCTTCCTGTGTGATGTTAGTATCTATGAAACGCCGGTCGGAATTAAAGACGTCGATCGTCTCGCTCATGGAGATGGCTTCGGTAATATCCTCAGAAATAAGCAGATCGACGCTGGTCTTCCCCGATTCCATCCTGCCCGCGGCATTGATCCTGGGCCCGATACGGAACACAATGTCTTCAACGGTGATTTCCTTGTTTCCGATGTTGGCAATTTTGATGATCGCCTTCATACCCGTTGAAGGATTATGATTGATGCAATCAAGACCGAAAAAGGTAAGAACCCTGTTTTCTCCGGTTATCGGGACAATATCTGAAGCGATGCTGACAGCCACAAGATCGAGATACTTCACCAGGTCTTCAAAGGGTTTATTTTGCGCAGATTGAAAAGCCTGGACCAGTTTAAATCCGACACCGCAACCGCTAAGCTCTTTATACGGATAAGGACAGTCAGGGCGTTTGGCATCCAGGACGGCAACGGCTTCCGGAATCTCAATCCCGGGTGTATGATGATCACAGATGATCAGATCGATACCTTTGGTCCTTGCATACTTTACCTTCTCGTTGGCTTTAATGCCGCAGTCGAGAGCGATAACCAGCTTGTATCCATTCTCATGAGCATAATCGATGCCGGTGTATGAAATGCCATATCCTTCCTTATACCGGTCGGGAATATAATAATCGATGTTCTTGAAGTAATTTTTGAAATAGTTGTACACCAGGGCTACTGCTGTGGTCCCATCCACATCATAGTCGCCGTAAACAAGGAGACTCTCCTCCTGCGCGATTCCTTTGCTGATCCGGTCAACCGCTTTATCCATATCCTTCATCAGGAAAGGATCATGAAGATGTGTAAGATTCGGCCTGAAAAAAGCCCTGGCCGCATCGTACGTGGTGATCCCCCTATGAGCCAGCATGTTTGCAATAGGACGCTCAATTTTCAGCACCTCCTGCAAATGTTTAACATCCGCATCACTGCCCTGCTGCCTGATTACCCAGTTCTTGTACATCACCGTCCCGAATTTATTTTGAAAAAAATATTCTTACACAAAAGTATAAATATCCAGCCAATATTTATTGTTAAACAGAACAAACCGGCAAGGGATGTCTTAAGTCCCTTTCATCCAACACCTAACCCATCCTGTATGGTTTCCTTTTTACCCCTTAATGTGAATATTGGGAAAAAATCAGCGTCCCGATACGCAAAAAATAAAATTTTTTTTGATGATCCTAAATAATAACCTTTCGCCTTTCGCCCGAATGATTATTTCCGTGTTTTCGTAGAGACGTGCATAATTGCGCGTCTCTACGAAAAAAAACATAATTTATTCGTCTCCCTCCTCCTTTTTCCTTTTTAATTTTTAATTTTTCCTTTCGCCTTTCGCCTTTCGCCTTTCGTCTTTCCCGTTATCCATTATCTTTATATCTTTGCAGAAATTCTTATCATACAACCATTATGAGCCTACAGAACCTTAGCGAGCAGGAACAAATAAGGAGGGCCTCACTGGAGGAGCTCAGGAAACTGGGCATTAATCCGTACCCCGCCGAGGGCTACCCGGTGAACGCTGCTGCTTCACAGATAAAAGAGGAATTTAAGGACGATGACAACGCGTTCGGCGAGGTATTCCTGGCCGGCAGGATCATGAGCCGCCGTATCATGGGCAGCGCCTCTTTCGCTGAAATCCAGGATGCCTCAGGAAGGATACAGATCTATCTTCAGCGCGACACCATCTGCCCGGAAGAGGATAAAACCATGTACAATACGGTGTTCAAAAAACTGCTCGACATCGGAGATATCATCGGCATTCACGGGAATGTGTTCAGAACGCAGATGGGAGAGATCACGGTAAATGTGCAGGGATTCAAGGTCCTCAGTAAATCTCTCAGGCCTCTCCCTGTCGTCAAGGAAAAAGAGGGCCATACTTTCGATGCTTTCACCGACCCTGAGCAACGCTACCGTCAGCGGTATGTCGACCTTATCGTGAATCCTTCGGTCAGAAAAACCTTCGTTCAGCGTACAGTGCTGGTGAACGCTATGCGGAATTTCCTGAATGAAAAAAAATATATCGAGGTGGAAACGCCGGTACTTCAGCCGCTTTACGGCGGTGCGGCAGCCCGGCCGTTTAAGACCCACCACAATACTCTCGACCAGACATTATACCTCCGGATCGCCAATGAACTTTACCTGAAAAGGCTGATCGTCGGCGGTTATGAAGGAGTCTATGAGTTTTCCAAAGACTTCCGCAATGAAGGGATGGACCGTTTCCATAACCCGGAATTCACGCAGATGGAACTTTACGTGGCTTACCAGGACTACGTGTGGATGATGGAGCTGGTGGAAGAGATGGTTGAACGTGTTGCCCTGGCACTTCATGGTACTACGAAGGTGCAGGTAGGCGAACACCTCATCGATTTCAAACGTCCCTGGAAACGCTTCACCATGTTCGAAGCCATAAAGGAATATACCGGCATCGACATCTCCGGAATGGACGAAGCTGAACTCCGTAATACGGCCGGAACGCTCGGTGTGCAGCTTGACGAAACCATGGGAAAGGGCAAGGTCATCGACGAGATCTTCGGTGAAAAATGCGAGCCCAATCTTATACAGCCGACCTTCATCACCGACTACCCCATCGAGATGTCGCCGTTGGCCAAGAAACACCGTTCTGCACCGGGTCTTGTCGAACGCTTCGAAGCCATCTGTAACGGAAAGGAACTCTGTAATGCCTTCTCCGAGCTGAACGACCCCATCGATCAGCGCGAACGGTTCGAACTGCAGATCCAACTCGGCAAACGCGGTGATGAAGAAGCCATGGTCCTTGACGAGGATTTCCTCCGCGCCCTCGAATACGGCATGCCGCCTACCGCCGGGCTTGGTATCGGTATCGACCGGCTGGCCATGATCATGACCAACAGTACTTCCATCCAGGATGTAATCTTCTTTCCGCAGATGAAGCCGGAGAAAAGACAGCAATTGATTACTGATGACCCTTCAAAATACACCAGTCTGGGCATCCCGGAAGAATGGGTGGAGCCACTGCAGAAGCTTGGATACACCACCGTAGCTAAACTTAAGGAAGTGGAAAAGCCGGGAAAACTGGCCAATGACCTCAACGGCTTTAAAAAGAAAAACAAACTGGACCTGCCGGGACTGAGCCCGGAAACTGTTGCTTCCTGGATACAATAAGGAAATAAATCTCCTCCCTTCAATTTGCAGGCACTCCTTATTTATAATAATAGAGAATGCCTGCCTTTTCGTTCCATCCCGCGTCCGCACCCTCCCTTTCTTTATTCATGGATTTTGCAAAGCGGTTTTATCCGATTTAATTGATATTCTCCCTCCAAATTCCTATATTATCACAATTTAAAAATTACTCCAGCCATGAAAACATTACGAATTATAACAATTGCAACCCTTTTTGCCTTTTCACTGGCTTCACTGAATGCACAGTCTTTAATAAAGGGAAACCTGGTTTGTATTCACAACATGAGTGTGGTTCTCAAAAAAGATGTTACCCCAACTCAATTTGAGAATTTCATGTTGAACAACTATATCCCTGCCTTTGAGAAGAATGTGAAAGGCGTGAAAGTATTCCTGGTAAAGGGGCAAAGAGGAGAATATAAGGGTGAGTATGCTGTTTTCATACAATTTAAAAATGAGAAGGCATGGAAAGAATTCTCACCGCAGGAAGGTGAATTAAGTGAGATGGCAAAAGCCTGCCTGAAAAAGATGATGCCCCTTGAAAGTGAACTCTACAAAATCGCACAAACGGATTTCACCACCACACAGTGGCTGGTGCTTTAGGGATTCAGGATCTCCTTTTTCTCTTTAACTCTGCTATCCGGGGACAGTCCGCACGGCTACCCGGATAATTGTCTATATTAGCTCAACGACTTTGCAGGCACCCGTACCTGAAGAATTCGGCCTTTACCTTGATGTGATGCCGTTTAATTTCATAAATTGTCTGTCGAAAGAGAATTGATCCGGTTTGTCGAATATGTCCGTCAGCCGGAATGATTCCCGGGCACTGTGAATATTTATCCAGATACGATAATGCCAATGCATATATACAAAAGAATTATATGCCTGATTTCTCTCATTTCTTTTTTGATCACTCTGGCAAACGGACAGCTAATTCCCCAAAAACCCGTTTCTTACAGGGTCTTCACACCTTTCCTTTTTAATCCGGCCATCACCGGGAGCCATGACTATTCCACACTGGACATTACCTCAGCCTTTCAGGGTGAATCGAATGCACAACTAGTCAGTTTGAGTGGAAGGCTGACAAGGACAGAACCCGGGTATTTTTCATCACCGGATTTGGTAACCTTCAGAAATACTGCTATTGGCAGTTATTTTTTCCATGAGAAAAACCCGCTGTCTCAAAATACGGGCGCCGCAGTATCCTTCGCCTATCATATCCCGCTCAGCCGCAGTTCATTTTCATTTCTGTCCTTAGGAATAGCCATGAAGGGATATTTCAGTTCACCGGGTGCTTCCGGCGGTGTTGAACCAGCCGGGAGTTCATCCAATAGTCCTCACACCAATATGGATGTGGGTATATACTACTATGGAACACATCTGTTTACCGGCTTTTCTTCCTCAAATTTGTTCGGGAGTCCGCAGATTCCCGTTACCCCGGGTGAGTTCAGGATCCCGGTGTCGCAGCAATATGTTCTGCTTGCTGGTTACAAAATCCAGCTTTCAAAATCACAGGACATCCTGCTTGAACCATCTGTTATCAGCATCTTTGACAGTCTGACCTTTCATGAAGCCGGAAAACAGTTCAGGCCGGTAATAAAACTCTATCTTCAGAATTTCTGTATGGGAACGTATTTCCAGGATAAAGAGAAGAACTCTTTCTTTTTCCAGTACCGGTATCCCAGGTTTTATGTCGGCGGATTTTTTGCCCTTCCGAAAAAATCCCCATATTATTCAAAAGATGTGATCGTCGAAATTATGGCAGGTATAAATTTTTCCAGCGATAAGTCCAGGTTTACCGGCCATAGTCACTGGTAAAAACGTTTTTACACCAACATTATGAAGGCATTTCTTACGGGATTGATCATTTACCTTCTGGCATACGGGACGGCGGCCCAGGCGCAGGCGACCGGACCTTCCGGAAAGGTCACAAGGGTGGAGGCAGATACGGGAAAAACCGGTGACCGGCAGTTCATGAACCTGGATATCGTTGTGGATTCGTTTGATCTCAGAATTATCCCTCCCTCCTCTGGTGTGCGATTTTATGAAGGAAACCTGGTCTTCCTCTCCATTTCAAAAGATGAATTGAAAATGTCTCCCAGCCACCTGTCTTTCGGAACCGTCCAGGCCTACTTTGCTCCGGTGGTTGATTCCACAACCGGACCCCACCGTGTTTTTTCTCCTTTCTCCTCCATGCCCTTCTCCTTTCCCACCGAAGCCATGACGTTCAGTAAGAACTTTCATACTTTATACTTTACGAAGATCTCTAAAAGCGACCATAAGGAAAAAATCTATAAGGCTGATCAGTATACCACAGGGAATAACCGGCAGGGATGGTCCTGGGGTAACCAACCCCTCAGTTTCTGTACCGATACATTCCGTTATACACATCCGGCTCTTTCGAACAATGGCAACCTCCTCATCTTTGCTTCAGATAAACCCGGCTCGATGGGCGGTATGGACCTGTACGTCACCAATAAAACCACCGGAGAATGGTCTCCACCCGAAAACCTGGGTTCTTCCTTCAATACCAGGGGAAATGAGATGTTTCCGTTTCTCGATGATGATAATAACCTCTACTATTCATCTGACAAACTACCTGGCTATGGTGGTTACGACATCTTCATCTGCCGGTTTAATGGACGGGCCTGGGATAAGCCTGTCAATATGTCTGACCGCGTTAACACTGAGAACGATGATATCGCCTTCACCCTCGATCCGGAAGCCGACACGCTCGCCTTTTATACCGTCAGGCAAAAATCGGCGAAGCTGGATATGCATCTGTATGAAATTACCCTGAAAAGGCAGCCCCAACTGTCGGAAAATCAGGGACTATCCAGTGTATTGTTTCATATTGCCCAGACCAGCAAGGATCTTGTTGCAGAAAAGTTTCCCACGAAAGTAAGCACTCAACCTGCTGACACATTAAAAGCAGAGATAAAAAAGCCTGATATCATCAAGGATACCGCAACACATGCCATTCCCAAAACGACCACTGCTAAAACTGAACGGAAAGAGACAACACCTGTCGTTAAAGAGCAAAAAACGGCACCAGCTCAAACGAATAAAGCAACAGTTTCTGAAAAGCCACCTACCCTAGCTAAACCGGAAACTGAGAAAACGACAGTCACAACACCTGCCCCAAAACCAGAGCCGAAAAAGGATGTGGTTGTTTACAGGGTTCAGTTTGCCGCCAGCACAAAACCCAAGGGAAGTTACACCATAAGGGTGGAAGGAAAAGCCTGGAAAACGTGGGAATATCGTTACAAAGGGGCCTACCGGTCCTGCATCGGCAAATACAACACCCTCGAACCGGCGAAAAACCTGCAGAACACCTGCCGGAAAGCCGGTTATCCGCAGGCTTTTGTAGTGGTGTTTGTGAACGGAGTAAGGACGGTGGATCCTAAGTATTTCAGGTAGGGGGCTGCTGGACCTGGATTACGCGTGACGGGAACCCGGAGTTTCGGAAAGTCGGCAAAACGGACTCCTGCAACAGAGCTACAGGCAGGTCAGTCAGCTCCGCCATTGAATGGCTAAATGGCAGCAGGAGTAAGGAAAGAAGGTTGCGTCAGACCGATGTCCACACCTTCACATTCCCAGTCAGCTTCTCATTTAGACACTTGAAAACCCGACTCCACAAGCATGTTTTTTTCGTCATACGTCTATGAGCAACCTATTCCCTCACAGCTCATACCCTGGTCTGTAGTAAGGTTTGATCAGCCTGTCAGCTTCTTCGACATTCGTTTTCATATTCACGGGATCCCAGTGCAGTTTTTTTCGGGTACGCATGGCGATAATTGCCAGGTTGAGGGTCTCGGTGACCGGATCGGCAAATTCAAAATGCGCCCTTCCGGGCTTTCCACCTTTGCAGGCATTTATCCAGTCACCGATATGATCTTTCGATCTCGCGATAAAAGGTTCGGGTGCCTGGTAAGCCTTATTTGCAGCTTCAGGTATAAGGCGTGGTTTGCCTCCGTGGAATTCAGCCAGGATCTTTCCTTTGTCGCCGACATAAAGCATGCCTTCGGCCGGCAGGTCTTTGCCGTCTTTCTCCAACTCTTCAGGAACCAGCGGCTTTATACCGCCATCATACCAGAACAGTTGAACAGGCGGCATATCTTCGCGTGCCCCGAAGGTGAAATGGGCTGTCATGGCCCTGGGTTGTGCAATGTGGTTATCCATGTGTGTGGGGATGCCGTTGATGACGTCGCAGTATGTGCTGGCGCTGGCCTGGATGGTTTCGGGGAATCCCAGTTTCAGTGCCCTGAAAATCACATCCAAAGAATAGCAGCCCATGTCGCCTATAGCCCCGGTTCCGAAATCGTACCAGCTCCTGAAGATGGTATGGGCATACTGGTAACTGAAGGGGCGATATTCCCGCGGTCCCAGCCAGAGATCCCAGTTGAAACCTTCCGGTATCTTTTCCGGGGCAGGAAGTTGGGTAAATCCTGAAGGCCAGACAGGCCGGGTGGACCAGTTATGTACTTCCCGCACCGGACCGATAGCCCCTGTCCAGATCATCTCACAAAGTTCGTCGGTTGATTCAGCTGAGGAATTGGCAGTCAGCACCTGTGTGGCAACTCCCGTTCGCCGGGCTGTATCAGCCATCACCCGGGCCTCATGGACGGAGTTTGTCATCGGCTTCTGACTCATCACGTGTTTACCCTTTTCCATCGCCCTCACCGAGACTTGTGCATGCTGGTGATCCGTGGTACCTACCATCACGGCATCCAGTTCAGGCATCTTCTCAAGCAATTCACGGTAATCTTCAAAACTCCGGCATCCTTTATATCCTGGCGAATCTTTTTGTTTGCCGTACCAGGCCTCAACGATGCGTTTTGCAGGTTCCCTTCCAGCCCTGCAACCTTCAACGCCCTCGTCCCATTGCGGCTCATCGATGGATCTGCGGATGAGATTGCGTAATTCATTTTTACCCCAGTTCAGGTAACGGTCATCCTGCTTAACAGGGTCCGCTACCGCAATGATCTGAAGTTCAGGATATTTCAGCAATTCAAGCATTACCCTTGTCCCCTGTGTGCCATTCCCGATACAAGCGATATTCAGTTTATCACTCGGGGCAATGCGGCCCCTTCCACCAAGAACATACCCGGGAACGATACTGAAAGCCGCAGCTTTGGCCGTTGTGCCGACAAACTGTCTTCGGTTTATTTTTGTCATGATGTTCAGTAGTTTTAGTATGAAAAATTCAGTAAATAGTTCGTTTATATGTATGTAACCTGGGGTGAAAACCTTTTATAGAGATGCACCACGGATCCCGATAACTTTGCGGGACAGATTTAATTCTTCCTCCAGCCAGTCACCTGCTATGACAGTCTTTTTTCATATTGCCATTCTGCTATCTTCTTAATTTTTTTACAGTTCCTTCACATAAATATTCCGGAACTGTAACAGGGCCGGCGGGCTGACCCATTCACCGTTCATCTTGTCGCCATGATGCTGCAGGCCTATGGGGCCGGATTCGGGGATGCCAGGAAGCTCGGCATTTTCGATCACGACATGTCCGTTCAGTTCCACCGTGAGACGGTCACCCTTCAGGGTGATCTTGTAGGTATTCCATTCCCCGATATTATGGTCGGCGTTGTAAGTAGGAGTAACGCCCCTGCGGACATCTGCAGGCATGCTCTCATCCATACGGTAACCGTAAACCTCGCCTGATCCGATAGGCCAGCACCAGATATTTACCTGGGATTTTCCCTGTCCACGCAACAGGATCCCTGAATCGGAATCGGGCACAACCATCTGTATCTCCTTCCCGTTCTCATCGAGCTTATGCAAACCGCTTGGAAGAATGATAGGAACCCTCGGATTTTTGTAGGGAGTTTCCTTGATGCGCCAGTCAACATAAAGCACAAAGTTCCTATACGCCTTCTCTGTCCACAGGCTTTTATCTTTCACGGCTTCACTCATGGCATCATAGTCAATAACCTTGTCAAGTATTTTCCAGTGACCGTTATCGCCGGCGGGTATTACCCAGTTGGTGAAATCTTTACCATTGAAAAGAGAGACAAAATCAGAAGGGATCTGCGGACTGTTTTCTTTCGACTGCGGGAAGAGGGGAAGACTGAACAGAAGTACAGCCAGAAAGGATATCAAACGAAGCTTTTTCATGGATTGTAAATTTAGTTAGCATGTAAGTTTGAGGAAAGTAAATATGAATAAACGCATAAGTTAGATGATATCCTGTCAAAAAGCAAGTAGGCACGAAGGAGGTTGTTCAGGAATGCATCCCGTCAGCATTTTGAGATCCCGGGCCGGAAATGTCGATGGAGGCGTGCCGGGTCGGCATCCTGATATCAGGATACCACGGCCTGATGCCGGCGCAATAATTTGAACACCCCCCCGGACGGGATATCACAGAAACCCGGAGAATCCTTTCCTGGTCCCCGTGAGACTCCTTATGTAACAGGATATGCGGTTAGGTTGTCGTCCCGATAGAATAAAAACGGGATCCCCCAATATATTTCCTCTCCTCAACAAAGCAGTCCCAAAGTTGTTTATTTCCTGAGACCTGCAGGATAAAAACGCCGGGATACCCTGCTAAGGTAAACTGAAGGTCTGCCCGATAAACGGCATAAACAACTGGGCTATGGAAAGAAATGATTACGAAACACTCTCTGAAGCCATGAATGGTATCAGAGAAAGAGGGTATGAAAAAGATCTGACCGAAGCCATACTCAATGACGAGACAGGGAAATACACCATTGTTGAATCTTACCGTTTCGAGGGAATGACAAACCCGGGGGATTCGTCAGTACTGTATGCCATTGAATCTGAATCAGGAGAAAAGGGTATTATCGTTGATGCATATAATGCTGACTCCGATATCAGAAAGACCCGAGCATTGGGTAAAGTGAAAGTCAGAACCTGAAATGCCTGCAGCAGGCCGTAAAGATGAGTAGGCTGGGTTTTCTCAGCCACATGCCCATCAGACTGTTACGATATTTGTTTTGTGTATGCATTTTAAAATCAGCCCTTTTCCCGGATTAATTATATTTGCTGTATCGGCTGGTGCTATTCCTTTTTATTCTCAATTTGTTTCCATTTATCTTTAATATTCTTCTCTCCCTCGAAATAGCTTACTTGTGAGTCTTGCTTATAGATCTCAAATGTTGGGGCCAATAATATTTTATCCGAATCAGGATATTCAGCTACATCAAATCCAATATAAGTCCTTATGTCAAGATACACGCATTTTTCAGTCGTATGGTTATACAGTTGATGCGCTCCGGTTTCCCCCTTTTCAAAAAATATCAAATCTCCACTATTTACAAATTCTAATCCATTTGGAGTTCTTAATGTGGCAGTGCCTGAGACAATCATAAAAAGTTCCTCTGCAAATCGATGGAAATGGTAGGGCGCAGAATATTGGTCAGGATTTAATTGTCTTAAGTCAAAGTTCAGGTTCTCAGGGTTTAGTCCCTTTTTAATTCTTGAAATATCTGTGAATATTCTGTAATTGTCTATCTTATTAGGGCTTTCCTGAAATTCTCTTTGGTCAGATTTTAATATTGTTGCCATAATCCAATAGTTTATTTTTAATTAATAAACATAAAATCCATCGGTATGTTTTGTCGTCCACCTCGATTGCCGCTAACAGATCTTAGACGCAACCTGACAGTGACCGGAACTTCTTTCCCTGCAGGTTTTTAACGTTGCAGCAGAGCCATGTGCTGTTCAGTATTTGAAATTCAGCATTGGTTTTGTAACTTATCCACTAAATTACAAACCTTTATGAAAAGTGAAAAGATCTTAAGCGGATGTAGGAAATACGGCAGAACAATCTTTCCAGGATACTGGTTGCACAAGCCTGAATTAAATCGGTTAACCATTTAACAGTATGCATTCTGAATTCACAAATGATCCCGAAATTGTTCAACTTACCATAAAAGCCGCTGAACTCAGGGAAAGCGGGCGCAAGTTCTCGGACGTCACGGATGACAGGGGCCATCAGTATGTTGATCTTGTCCAGGAAGGCGGAGCGGTACTCGGTATTGCCCTCGTCGGATACACCTATATTCTCGAGAAGGCCGGTATCCGCTTTTTCAGCCTGGCCGGGACATCTGCCGGAGCGATTAACGCCATGCTGATCGCGGGGCTCACCCCTATCGGTGAACCTGTATCCGAAAAAATTATCGATGCAATCACTGAAGTTCGTTTTTTTGACTTTGTAGACGGTAACCCCAAAATTAAACGGCTGATCCAGAAAATCATTGAGAAAAAAGGAAATACCACCCTTGACATTGTTCTTAATGCAGTCAGGATATACCGGATCTTAAAGCAAAACCTGGGATTGAATCCGGGCAACACATTTGAAGCCTGGATCTCGGGGCTCCTTAATGAGGCCGGGATTTTCACCCTTGAACATCTGAACGAACGCAGAACAAAAATGCCGGCCGGACTACGTTTCACCGGACCTGATGATGATCAGTTCAATGCCCTGCTGGCTATCATCAGCTCTGAAATCACCACGCACACTAAAGCCGAATTTCCCAGAATGGCCGGATTGTACTGGAAGGATCCCGGCCGTGTACCACCTGCCCTCTTTGTAAGAGCGTCCATGTCGATCCCTTACTTTTTTGAGCCGCTGAAAGTTAAAGATGTACCGAATGCCGGAAAAAGCGGCGATCCTGAATGGAACCGCATGGCCAAATATTTCGGCGAAGTTCCTCCTTCAGTCCGTTTTGTCGACGGAGGCTTGCTTTCTAACTTTCCCATCAATGTTTTTCACCGTCCGGGAGCCCGGATACCCCGCAAACCCACTTTTGGTGTACGACTCAGCACCTATCGCCAGAACTACAGCAAAACAGGCCGGCTTTTTGGGTTCAGCGGTGCCATGATCAGCACCATGCGTCAGATCTACGATTATGATTTCCTGCTGCAGAACCCCGACTTCAGCAAGCTGATCTGCATGATCAATGCCAACAAAAAATTCAACTGGCTGGATTTTAACATTTCCAGGGAGGAACAACTCGGGCTGTTCCGTCTTGGGGCAGCCAAAGCCCTTAAATTTCTGAACGAATTCGACTGGGAAGGATATAAAAATATTCGCAGGGGTATTCAGCATCCAGCCTCCTGAAATCCATCCCGGATTGCTGGTCAGGCTTGAGAAATGTTTGAATTTTATGTATCTTCAAAGCCGGAGTTTCACAACAGTGAAAGCTTCCGGAATGTAACCAACGGATCCATACCATGAAATTTCACTACCTGATATTCCTGCTCCTTCCATGTATAAGTGCCTGTGATCGCACAGCAGAAAAGGCCGGCCCGGTTAACGTAAAAATTGAACGGACAGCCATGGGTTTCCAGCTTTACCGGAATAATGAACCCTGTTTTATCAAGGGCGCCAGGACCCTCGGAACGCAATATATGGATCTAGTCGCCTCTGTTGGCGGGAACTCCGTTCGTATCGGGGGCGGACCTGATGTCACGGCGAAGCTGGATACCGCGCAGAAGTACGGCCTTTCAGTTTTGTTTGGACTGCCGGTATCTTCAGAAAGGAATGGATTCGATTACAATGATGAGGCTGCGGTCAAAAAACAATTTGACAAGGTGATGGACATTGTCAAGAAATACAGGGATCACCCGGCGATTCTCATGTGGGCCATCGGGAATGAAATGGATTATGTTCCTGACAGGCCCTCATATAATCTCAAATTATGGGGTGCCGTTAATGATATTGCTAAAGCTATTCATAAAGCCGACCCGGCTCACCCGGTCATAACCGTTACCGGCACCGGCAATAAGAAAAAGATGAAGGACATCGTCGCCATGCTGCCCGACATTGATGCCCTCGGGATCAATACTTACGGTGATATCAATGAGATCCCCGGCTGGATAAGAAAATATCATCTCGATAAACCTTATATTATCACCGAATGGGGTCCTACGGGGCACTGGCAGGTGCATCAAAACAAGTGGGGAATCCCTGTGGAGGAAACGAGCACCGAAAAAGCAGCTGATTATTACAGTCGTGAAAAAGAAGTCATTGAGAAAGATAAGTACTGCCTGGGCGGTTATTCCTTTCTCTGGACGCAGAATCGTCAGGAACGCACCCACACCTGGTATAACATGTTTTATGACGAAGGTGAACCAACGGAAGCTGTCGATGTGATGCAGTACCTATGGTCGGGAAAATGGCCTGCCAACAGGGCCCCGCAGATCGATTCACTGATGTTGAACAGACTGCCAAAAAATGCTGATATTCTCCTTCAACCCCGGACAATAAACAAAGCCCGGGTGGAAGCCTCTGATCCGGAAAAAGGCAAGCTGAAATACGAATGGGAGATTTATCCCGTAAATACGACCTTCGGCTATGCAGGGCATGGAGAACAGCGACCCGCGCCGGTAAATGAACTGATTCAGGACCGTTATAAACCCTATATCCTGTTTACCAGTCCGGCAGATAGCGGCGATTATCGGTTGTTCGTTTACATCAGGGATGAAGGACACAAAATCGCACTTGGCAACATACCATTCCATGTTGCCCCGGTAAAGAAATAACAGAGCATTGCCATATGAAAAAAGGACCTTACGGAAGGAGCCTATTTTTTCCCGGCTTTTAACACCTGTTCAGCTTTTAGCCAATCTTCTTCGGCACTCCCATGCTCACCCCTGGAAATCCTGTCATGGTAAATTTCAGCTGCTTTCATACGAATCTCATCCAGAGTCGGAGCTTTAGCTGAAGATCCAGGTTTGGAAGCGGTTTTAGGTTTGGAAGTGGTTTTAGCTTTTGTGCCTCCGGTTGCTGAAGTCGTTTTTTTTGTTGCCATTAGTCCATGAATTATGTGCATTAACAAGGATAGTTTTTAACCCAAATGGAAAATTGGATTGAAAGACTTCGCTTGTTTTAATCACTCTCAATTATCCCCGAAATTTACAGCATATTAAAAATATAATCAATGTTATGCAAACAGGTTTCAATATAAATTTGTACTAAATTCAGAATTCGTTAGAGGCTGATCAACAAAGTAAAATAAAAATTTTACTTAAATTCGTATATCTTTACTGTGAGAAATCATCTGAATTTTCTTCCTATGCTTAACGTTCTGGAACATCCATTGATCACGCACAAACTCTGCCAGATGCGCCGTAAGGAAACCGGCACCAAGGACTTTCGTCAGAATCTCGACGAGATAGCGGGTCTCATGGCATATGAGATTACGCGGAATCTTCCCATGAAAGATACTGAAATAGAAACGCCGGTGAGTTTTTGCCGAACCCGTGAACTGGCCAGGGACATCGTTCTTGTACCGATTCTGCGTGCCGGGCTGGGAATGGTTGACGGCATTACCAACCTGATACCCACAGCCAAAGTCGGCCATATCGGTATGTACCGCGATAAGGAAACCCTCAAACCCATGACCTATTTTACCAAGTTGCCCCCCAGCCTGCCGGATTCGATCGTTATGGTCCTCGATCCCATGCTGGCAACAGGTGGTAGTGCAAGTGCAGCGATCACCGAATTGAAGAACCATGGCGCCAAAGTGATCAGGTTGGTTTGTGTGGTGGGTGCACCCGAAGGTGTCAAGCGCATCACCCGCGATCACCCCGATGTGGAAATCTATCTTGCCGCTCTGGATGAAAAGCTTAACGATCATGGCTATATCGTTCCCGGACTTGGTGATGCCGGCGACCGTCTGTTCGGCACACGTTAACCTTCCTGGTAGGAATTATGACACAAACCCTGACAGCCAGGATTGTCGGACTAAACCTTCCTTTATACCTTCAAACACCTCCGGAAATTTGACATTCCACAGGGGAAGAACTACCTTTACATCTTAACCGTCTACCTGAGACCCTTTAATGTCTGCATACAGCAGGCTAACCCTCTTTTCTTTCATTTACAGGAAAGGTTATCCGAACAATTTTTGAATATTAAATCCGGACACGATGAGAAAGTCAATAAGAACTTCAATTCTATGGTCTGTGATCCTTCTTCTCACCTGTACGTCAGTTGGTGCTCAGGATCTGCCCGAAATCATTTCTATACGGGAGCTCAAACTCAGACCGGAAACCAATGAAATCGTTTTTCAGAATTATTATAATAAATGGTGTAAAGACATAAGGCTTCACACCAAAGGTGTGAATGCTTGGATAATGAAGGGTGACCGCGGAGAAAGAACCGGATTGTTTAATATGGTTTGGGGATTCAATTATATGGAAACCCGCGATTATTACTTTCCTGTGTCAGACAAAACCAACTATCCGAAATGGAATGCTGCTTTGGAACGTTTCCAGTTCCAGGCTCCCGAGGAACCATTGGTCGAAGATATGACTGACTATACCGATTTTATCGTGGTCGGATATGATCAGATGCTGAACCCCCAGCTCGGTGAAGTCATATCTCTCAGCTACCCAAAAGTCAAACCGGGCTCTGAAAAAGCTCTCGAGGAATTCGTAGCCGGGGAACTGAATAATGCCCTTCAGAACAATATTGACGGGTACTACATGTACCTGCTGAAAGGTGACAGGGGTGAATTTAAAGGACGGTATGCCGTTCTCGAAGTCTTCGATACCTATCAAAGAAGAAGCATCTATTTTCCTGACAACTCCGGAGAGCCTTCTCCGGCTTTTCAAAAAGCCGGCCGCAAAGTGGCCGACCTGATGACGAAGTTTAAAACCAATTTTGATACTTCACCTACCGATAACAGCAGTGATTTTGTAATATTATACTGATCATTACAATTCAAGGATATCAGGCCACCTGATTCACGATTCAGCCAGGATGCATTTTACCTGTCCGCTGGTCTCCGGCCGGCCGTTTAATGCTCTTTCTCCCGTCGTACGGAATTATTTTTAGCCCAACTCCTTTGTGGCATGCGGTATTTGTCTGCTCATGGTGTTCACCACCTGCTCATTCTGGCTCTCGTACCGATCCATGTATCTTTTTGCCATCCTGCGCGTGCTGAGTGCAGCTATCAAAAAAATCACCACGATTGCTGCCAGTATACCAGTAAGGACCTTCGAAGTATTCTCTTTTCCTTTTAACGTTTTGGTGAGGGCATAATACAGCATCAGAAGGCCATACAGATTAACAATCAGGTTGACAATCAGGCCGGGGGTGCGTCCGATACCTGAAACGAATCCCAGAAAGACAATTACAGGCAATAAAACCAGTATAGCCGCACTAACCCTGGCGCTGGCCTCAAAATCTGTATTTCCGCCAGCAATAGCTGAGAGAATCAGTATGATGACGGCACCAATAATCATGGCTATCACTGCACCAATCACGCTCCAGAAAAATGCCATGATACCAATGGCTCCACCAAACAGTCCTCCGGTCGTTGCACTGAGATGCAGAATACTCCAGAGAAAGGAGAATACTCCTGCAACCACGCCATAGAGGGCTGCCTTAATAAGCGGTTCTGTAAGTCCGCCTGCCGTCTTCATACTGGCAAAATAACCGGCAGGATTCAGAAGGGTCTCTTTCGACTCCTCCAGAAATGCCTTAAAATTAAAAGTTTGATTGCTCATAGTTGCGGGTCTTTAAGGTTAATGAATAGAATGATGGACATTATTTTGTTTTGAAGGCGTCGTCAAACGATTGATGGGCAGGTTCAAAATCCATTTTCCTGACAAATTCACAGGCCTCTTTGGCCCCGTGATCGCGGGCCATACCACTGTCCTCCCACTCAACTGACAGCGGACCGGAGTATTTTATGCGATTCAGCGCCCTGATGATTTCCCCGAAGCGGATCTTACCCCTTCCCGGACTTACAAAATCCCAGTAACGCCTGGGATCACCGAATTCGGTATGTCCGCCGAATACCCCGGCCTCACAGGGTTTGTCGGCCCAGGTAACATCCTTGATATGGACATGAAAAATACGGTCGCTGAAGCGGTTCAGAAATTCAATATAGTCCACTCCCTGGTATCCGAAATGACTGGGGTCATAATTGAAGCCAAAGGCCGGATGATGTCCGATAGTCTCAAGGGCACGCTGTGCCGTGACGATATCGAAGGCAATCTCAGTGGGATGAGCTTCCAGGGCAAACTTCACCCCCAAATCCCTGAAAGCATCCAGGATAGGTAACCATCGCCTGGCAAAATCCTGGTATCCACGATCAATGATTTCCCTTGTCACGGGAGGAAAAGAATACAAGACATGCCATATCGCGCTGCCTGTGAATCCGACAACCGTATCCACCCCCAGCCGTGCAGCAACCTCCCCGGTCCTGATGATCTCTGCCGCCGCCCTCTGTCTTACTCCTTCCGGATCACCATCACCCCAGACATGATCGGGCAATATAGATTTGTGCCGCTCATCGACGGGATCGCATACCGCCTGGCCAACCAGGTGGGACGAAATCGCGAAGAGTTTCATCTGGTAATGGTCAAGCAATTTTCTCCGGGCATCGCAATACGCCTGATCGGCTTTGTCAATTTCAAGATGATCGCCCCAACAGGCAAGCTCAATGCCATCGAATCCAAATGAAAGGGCTTTTTCGCATACTTTTTCAAGCGGCAGGTCAGCCCATTGTCCTGTGAATAAGGTTACTGGTCGGGCCATAGTGTGAATTTTTGGTTTATAAACAATGATGTTCTATTACTGAATTCAGGATTCTTCTATTCCTCTCTCCCCGCTCGGTTCCATTCTCCTCGCGGAATACACTGCTTTCTGTTCAATGCCCCTATTTTTTCCATGTCGGCGTCACCCGGCAAAAGTTGTCCATTTTGATGCACTCTGGTTGGAATGAATAAGTGTATCAATGAACTTCATCCCTCTTAATCCATCATATACACCCGGGAAGTCAGCGGCCTCCTTTGAAGGTGTGACACCTTCTTCACGAGCCAGGATGCAGGTTGCCACGTTCCTGTAGATATTGGCAAACGCCTCGATCAGTCCTTCGGGGTGACCCGCGGGAAGGCGTGTACCTGCTTTCGCAGCATCGCTGATCCAGGGTGTTCCTGCCCGTCTCACTTCATTAGGGCGTTCAGCCCACCGGATCATGAGTGTGTTGGGTTCCATCTGATGCCATTCAATCCCGCCTTTCTCCCCATATACCCGGATGGAAAGGTTGTTCTCTTCACCCGCAGAAACCTGGCTGGCATATAAAACACCCCTGGCCCCGTTATTAAAATGAAGCAACACGTTACCGTCGTCATCGAGTTTCCTGCCGGGAACGAAAGTGGTCAGATCGGCACACAACTCGGTTACTTTTAATCCTGAAATATACTCGGCGAGATTCAAAGCATGAGTTCCGATATCACCCATACAGCCCGATTTCCCCGATCTTTCCGGATCGGTGCGCCAGGAAGCCTGAATATTGCCTTCAGACTCTACCGATTTACTAAGCCAGCCCTGCGGATATTCCACAACGATTTTCCTGATCTTTCCCAGCTCATCTTTTGCAATAAGATGCCTGGCTTCCTTAACCATGGGATAACCGGTATAGGCATGAGTTACGGCAAAAATAAGCCCGGTCGATTCCACCAGCCCTGCCAGATTCTCAGCTTCCTCCGTTGTATAGGTGAGAGGTTTGTCGCTGACCACATGAAAGCCGCTTTCAAGAGCCAGCCTGGCGGGTTCGTAATGAAGGTGGTTGGGTGTAACAATACAGACGAAATCCATTCGTTCACCCGGCGGAAGGGATCTCTCCCTTTCGAACATCTGCCTGTAACCGGAGTATACCCTGGCGGGATCGAGATAATAGCCTCTTCCTGCAACCTTTGACTTTTCCGGGTCGGAGCTGAAGGCCCCGCATACCAGTTCAATCTGTCCGTCGAGAACGGCGGCATTAAAATGAACAATGCCGATGAAGGACCCAGGGCCTCCGCCGACCATGCCCATTCTAACTTTTCGTTTTACCATGGTAAAGGGTTTAAATGGTTCCTCATGTCCTGAATTTCCGGTCAGCACCCTTTACAAAGTACTTAACCGGTTAGGTTTGCCTCTCCGCAAGGCTCTGCAGGTCTATGGAAAAATACGGAATTAGTCACGGGCCTTATTATGATTTTCAAGCAATTCGATAACGATGCCAAGTTTTTTTCCGGCATCAATATAGCTGTACTCTCCGCCATCCCATCCGCCGCTCTGTGCCTCAGGCATGCCACTCTGCCGGAAGAGCTCTACATGTTTTTGCATCCCGTCAACCCAGAAGGCGATATGATGGAGTCCTTCCCCGTGCTCTTCCAGGAAATCATCCCATGTGCTGGGTTTCCCAACCGGTTCGATAAGCTCGATCTGAATATTTTCCAGGTTGAAGAAAGCCAGTTTAGCCTGAGCCTCAGTATGCTTACCCTTGTACAAACTGGGTTTGTCAGCAGGCTCTTCTGTAAGGGATATTCCGGGCACCGGCATGTTAAACAGTTCCGCATAGGCAGCAGCAGACTTTTCAATGTCTCTGACAATGATAGCCACCTGGGCCATTTTTGTGTTATCGAGTAATGTCATATTATGTTTATGATTTAAGATGAATCCGGTAGTTAACGCCCCGCAGGCAAAGAAAGCCAGCGCAGTTGTAAAAGTGAGTAGTTTTCTTTTCATGATCAGGAGTAGTTTAATTGGATGATCAAATTAAGATTTTTTAGGGAAATGGCAATATGGGAAGGGGCAGAAAATATTGGAGGGAAGAGCTATGGTGCTATAGGGTTGACTTCCTGTACACTCCACAGATTAGAGCTTGAGAGGAGACAGGAATAGACGGTTGGAGGGAAACCGGAACTAAAAAAAACTCCGGAATTAGGGTTTCCCTGACGCGGAGGCGTTGAATTATAGTATCCGGTTGTTATCGGAACGGTTATACCCAAAGTGGATTTTATGAATTGTACCTATACAAAAAAGGACTGAAATATTATTGCAGTGAACTAATAAAAATGATGATTTCAACTGGCATTCATCAAAACGGATGTCATCATTTTGGGTGAGTTGATAACTTTTCGTCAAAAAGCCGGAAAAGGTACGCTGAGATTTGGGGGGGTGAAAGGATTAAGGGGCGGTGCGTTTGGAAGGTGGGGGTGGGATCCCTTTTCAAGAAAAGACTTCTTAGAATGACGAAGCCCCTTGCTGTGCCCTGACGTAATCCGGTACTTTGGGAAGAAGGGTGTAGATGAAGAAGGAGTCAAGGCGGGGTGGGTTTCCCCTTTGGGATTAAGGGGTGAGCGTAGGGAGTGAGGGATTGAGGGATTGAGAGATTGAGGGATTGAGAGATTGAGGGATTGAGGGAGAATATCGAATGATTCGGAGACGGGAGAAGAATAAACCAGGCGCTGGCAGTTCCCCCACTCTGGGGGTAAGGGGGCGTGTGAAGGAAGAGAAAGAAAAATGATACAGAATAAACCAGGCGCTGGCAGTTCCCCCACTCTGGGGGTAAGGGGGCGTACGAAGGAAGGAGAAAGAAAAATGATACAGAATAAACCAGGCACTGGCAGTTCCCCCACTCTGGGGGTAAGGGGGCGTGTGAAGGAAGGAGAAAGAAAAATGATACAGAATAAACCAGGCGCTGGCAGTTCCCCCACTCTGGGGGTAAGGGGGCGTATGAAGGAAGGAGAAAGAAAAATGATACAGAATAAACCAGGCGCTGGCAGTTCCCCCACTCTGGGGGTAAGGGGGCGTGTGAAGGAAGGAGAAAGAAAAATGATACAGAATAAACCAGGCGCTGGCAGTTCCCCCACTCTGGGGGTAAGGGGGCGTACGAAGGAAGGAGAAAGAAAAATGATACAGAATAAACCAGGCGCTGGCAGTTCCCCCACTCTGGGGGTAAGGGGGCGTGTGAAGGAAGGAGAAAGAAAAATGATACAGAATAAACCAGGCGCTGGCAGTTCCCCCACTCTGGGGGTAAGGGGGCGTACGAAGGAAGGAGAAAGAAAAATGATACAGAATAAACCAGGCGCTGGCAGTTCCCCCACTCTGGGGGTAAGGGGGCGTGTGAAGGAAGGAGAAAGAAAAATGATACAGAATAAACCAGGCGCTGGCAGTTCCCCCACTCTGGGGGTAAGGGGGCGTACGAAGGAAGGAGAAAGAAAAATGATACAGAATAAACCAGGCGCTGGCAGTTCCCCCACTCTGGGGGTAAGGGGGCGTGTGAAGGAAGGAGAAAGAAAAATGATACAGGTCAGAATTACCCCATAACTTCTATATCTTCAATCCGCCCCTATCAAAATTTATAAAACATTTGAAAAATAATACCGTACAACCCTTTGTTTCCTTTGTTTCCGGAAAAATATTTTCCGGCTGATTTATGGAACGCATTTTGTTTCTTTAGGCATAAGAACCAAATATTAAAAAGTAACCTTAGTAAAATGAGGCTGTAAATGCACCAGGGTGCACTACATCCCAAATAACCTAATCCCCATCAAACATGAAAACAAGTCTTAAAACTCTTGTCCTTGGTGCCGCAGTATTTCTCGTTTGCGGAGCGCCAACCATATCCTTTGATGCCCTCTATCCGGCAGAACTTACGATCCCTGCAAATATCAAGACTCTTGCCATCATAGACCGCAGCCAGACAGATAATAAAAAGGCAAACCTTATCGAAAGCACCCTCACCGGCGAAGGTGTCAGGCAGGATAAGCTGGCCTCCCAGATCTGCATCGACGGTCTGGTCAGCAAGCTCAACAACTCCCGCCGTTATTCGGCTATCCGTACCATGAAAGTGTACAAAAATTCAGGTCTGGGCGTTGAATTCCCCGATCCGCTCGACTGGGAAGAGATTGATGCCCTGTGCCGGGAATTTAACGCAGATGCCATTGTCTCACTCGACATCTTCGATTCCGATTTCCTCGTCAATTATGCCCAGGTCAAGGTGGGCTTCCGGATTTATGACCCGTCCACCAGAACGGTGATCGACCAGGTGAGGTATTCCCAGAAAATGGCCTTCGGTCAGCCCATAACTTCGGTTCAGACGGCCATCAACAGGATCCTGGACAAAAACGACGCTATACGCGACGCATCTTATCAGTCCGGTATCCGTTACGGAGAAAGAATTTCCCCGAACTGGTTCAGGGTAACCAGAATTTACTACAAACGTGGTAAAGGAAATGATGATCTTAAGATTGGTGCACGGATGATGGAAGTCAACGACTGGGATTCCGCCATCGAATCACTCACCAATGCCATGAACGACCGGCACAGGAAAGTCAAAGGCCGTGCTTCCCATAACCTGGCCGTGGTTTACGAGATCCTTGGCGATTACCCGCAGGCAAAGAAATGGGCGCAGGATGCATGGGCAAAATATAAAAACAAGGACTCCAAGGATTACAGTTATGCCCTGGGACAGCGGATCGACGAGATCAATATGCTGCAGCACCAGATGGACGGAGGAGAGTGATCGCAGACCAAAACATTTTTATCCCGGCAATCCGGATATAAATAAAGGCTTCATGGTAACCCGTATCTAATTCTTCAGAGCAATCACGGGTTAGCATGAAGCCTTTAATTTTCTGTTCAGTTCTATCCGCCCGCCGACTACCTTTCTACCTCCTGCCCCTTACTCCGGGCTCTCGGCTATATTTTAATAAAGATCTTCTGCTCATACATCCAGTAACAGATATACCACAGAGCCGTCCAGACCAGGATATCGGTGATAATCGTTATTCCCATCGTACCGGTGAAAGAAAAGATGGCTGCAGTAAACGGAATAAACATATGGTTTATAAACTGTGCTCCGCCGACATGCGCAAAGATGTAAATGAATAACGGGTTCATGCCCACAACCACAAATACCTTTGCCCACTTGCTGACATTTTTGACATCGATGAGCCAGTAAGAAAAACACAAGGCCAGGATACTCCATCCGCCACTTACAAGTACAAATGAACTGGTGGCTATACGCTTTATGATGGGGGTCACAGGATCGAGGGCATAGCCTGCAACAACAAGTATCAACCCGGCGATCAGCATAATGCGTAGCTTTACAGATGTTTTCCTGTCACTCATGATCAGTTGTCCGGCCAGGACTCCCCACACTGTATGCGCAATCGTCGGGATGGCATTCAGTGATACCCAGTGTCCGTCCGACAGTTCTCCGGATATCTTCAGGTCGACCCAGGCACCCAGGTTATGATCGGGAACGAAGGGCTGGTTGAATCCGGCCACCGGGAAAAACCTGTATGCGAGGTCGGTCGCCAGCAGGATAAGAAGAGTTATGATGATCTGTATGGAAGGTTTTTTTTGCATGATCAGGTAGGCCACGAAATAGGTGACCGACAGTTGGGCCAGCACATTCTGGAAACGCCAGGTGATCCGTCCGGGCTCGATGCAATAGAGAGCCCATCCGAAAAGGAGTAGCAAGAGAGAACGCCGAAGTACATGCCGGAAGATTGAGGAACGGCTGGCTCCCTTTTTCAGCCGGTTACTAACCGAAAAAGGCAGCGACACCCCGACGATAAACATGAAGAAGGGCTGTATCAGATCCCAGAAATGCAGACCATGCCATGGATGATGGGTCAATTCCATCCCGAGAAATCTCACGATTGAGTTTTGTATAGCCGGATCATGAAGGGATTCAAACAGACCTGTAAAATCACCAATCAGCAAAAACATGGTAATGCCCCGGAAAAAGTCGATGGAGACGAGCCGGGTACTTACTTTTGGACTTTCAGAAGTTGTCATGATCAGAAATTTAGTTCATAAAGTTGGTAATTCCTGAGAATAAAATTAATCATTCTGCGCAAAAGAAAAATTTATTTTTATTTTTCTGATGGTTCTTTTTTCACCGTGGCTACTATAAAATTAAGGTTGGTTTTATTTTACTCCCCGTGCATCGAAGTTTCCTGCGGATTTTTAAATTTGTATTTTTTTATTCAGATCGCACAATTTGTAACCTTGTCGGTTATTCAAACGGGATAATTAATAATACTAAAACCGAATTGCAATGAGCACGTTAAAGTTAGACATCAGCAGGATCTATGAATTCGTTAAGAAGAATGAAATTGAAAATCTTGAACAGGAAGTGATGTCCTGTCAGGAAAAGCTTCATAAAGGAAACGGTGAGGGGCACGATTTTCTGGGCTGGCTGAACCTCCCTTCTTCGATCACCGAAGTACAGCTTAGCGATATTGAAAGAACCGCAAAGAACCTCAGCGCAAAGGTGGATACCATTGTGGTGGTTGGCATTGGCGGCTCCTACCTGGGAGCTAAAGCCGTGATCGAAGCCCTGAGTGGTAGCTTTGAATGGCTTAAACCGAAACCCGGGTACCCTACGGTTATTTTTGCCGGACTGAATATCGTGGAAGATTATCTTGCCGAGCTGCTCGAACTTCTCAATGACAGAAAATACGGTATTGTGGTGATATCCAAATCAGGAACGACGACCGAGCCGGCCCTGGCCTTCCGCCTGCTGCGTGATCATCTCGAAGGGAAAGTGGGAAAGGAAGAAGCCCGCGGGCTGATCATTGCCATCACCGACAAGGAGAGGGGTGCACTGAAAAAAGTGGCTACCGATGAGGGATACAAAACCTATGTGATCCCGGATGACGTGGGCGGCCGTTACTCGGTACTCACCCCGGTTGGACTCGTCCCCATTGCTATTGCCGGATATTCTGTCCGGGACATTGTCAAAGGGGCCGCCGCTATGGAAAAACAAACTGCCGAAGGTATCCCCTTCGCAGAAAATCCCAGCGCTTTATATGCTGCTGCCAGAAATGCCCTTTACAGAAAAGGAAAAAAAATTGAAATACTGGCCAACTATCATGATAAACTGGTGTATTTCTCCGAATGGTGGAAACAGCTTTACGGTGAGAGCGAGGGGAAGGACAACAAAGGTATTTTTCCGGCCAGTGTGTATTTCACCGCCGACCTGCATTCCATGGGCCAGTATATCCAGGAAGGAGAACGTCATCTCTTTGAAACCGTGATCTCCGTCAGGCAACCAGCCCACCATCTTGTCGTTCCTTCCGATAAGGAAGATCTCGACCAGCTGAATTACCTGTCCGGAAAACGTGTTGACGAGGTCAATAAAATGGCTGAATTGGGTACCATGCTCGCCCATGTTGACGGCGGGGTTCCGAATATCAAGGTGGAGATCGAAGAGATCAGCGAATACAACATCGGTCAGTTGATCTATTTCTTTGAGAAAGCCTGCGGGATAAGCGGCTATATGCTGAAAGTCAATCCATTTAACCAGCCGGGTGTGGAAGCCTATAAGAAAAATATGTTTGCTCTTCTGGAAAAACCCGGTTTCGAAGAAGAAACCAGGAAGATAAAAGCAAAACTATAGGAAAATATTTTCACCAATGAATCAAAACAGGTTGGACATAGTGTCCAACCTGTTCTTTTCCTCTTTTCTTTTTCTCTTCATGCTTATGCCCCGTGTCCTCCGTAAGGATATCCAGAGCACAGAACCCCTACCCCCGCAATTATTGTGGCTCTCTTTTCATCTTTCCCGCTCGCATCTACTTCAGTTCATGCTTCCTGATAAACTCATCTAACACCTGGTTGAGATCCGGTTCCCCGATTTCCTGAAGGTCATAATACACCCTGGTGTTGGGCTTCTGGATCTTTACCACCCGGTTGAGATCAATGGGCGTTCCGATGATAACAGAATCACAGTCGGTATTATTGATGGTGGCTTCGAGATCCCTGAGTTGCTGTTCGCCGTAGCCCATAGCAGGCAGCAGGGTACCGATACCCGGATAGATCATAAAGGTCTCGGTAAGCTTGCCCACGGTATACGGCCTCGGATCGATGAGCTCTGAAGCACCGTATTTCCTGGCTGCAACCACGCCGGCACCGATCTTCATTTCACCATGAGTGAGTGTCGGGCCGTCTTCCACAACCAGTACCCTTTTGCCTTTGATCACAGACGGATCATCAACCCTGATAGGTGAAGCCGCGTCGATGACAACAGCTTTAGGATTCACTTTGTCAATGCTGTTCCTGACGATTTGCACCGAATCCGGATCTGCACTGTCGATCTTGTTAATGATCACGACATCGGCGATTCGAAGTGTGACTTCACCAGGGTAATACCGCAGTTCATGACCTGCCCGGTGTGGATCGGTAACTGTGATCATAAGGTCGGGGACATAAAAGGGAAAATCGTTATTTCCGCCATCCCACAAAATGACATCACAACCGTCCGGATCATTTTCGGCCTCTTTCAGTATAGCCCCGTAATCGACGCCGGCATAGATCACATTACCCCTGACGATATGTGGTTCGTATTCCTCCATCTCTTCAATGGTACATTTATGTTTCTCAAGATCAGATATTTTAGCAAAGCGCTGCACTTTCTGATCAGCCAGGTTCCCATAAGGCATCGGATGACGGATGGCTACAACTTTAAGCCCTCTTTCCATCAGAATTTCAATGATCCGCCTTGAGGTCTGACTTTTTCCGCAACCGGTACGCACAGCTCCGACAGCTACAACCGGTTTGCTGCTTTTTATCATGGTTCCCTTCCATCCCGGAATGAGAAAGTCTGCTCCCGTAGCATTCACCAGGGCGCTCAGGTTCATCACCCGTTGATAGGGTACATCACTATATGAAAATATACATTCATCAACATTCTTTTCCTTTATCAGGGAAGCTAACCTGTCCTCTGCAAATATCGGGATGCCGTCAGGATACAACTTCCCCGAAAGTCCGGAAGGGTATTTCCTGCCTTCTATATCCGGAATTTGTGCAGCGGTAAATGCAACAACATTGTAATCTTCATTGTCGCGGAAAAAGGTATTGAAATTGTGAAAATCTCTTCCTGCGGCGCCAATAATAATTACGTTCTTTCTGGCCATAAGATAAATGTTAAGTTAATGACTTGATTCGATGAACAAACAAAATTGAGAAACATTTAAGACATATAAAATCTATTAAAAAACATATCTGAACGAAAGTCACTATTCAGTCGAAAAAAGATCATGACCGGCATTGAGCTCTGAACCATAAGGATGACAGCGGTCGAAAACCGTTCTATAACATATTGACTGAATTGCTGAAAAGCCCGTCACAGCAAGGGAAAATCGATAATTTTTTATAACTTTTGATGAGTTTGAGCGTTATGTAAGACAGACAGTTACTACAAAAACAAAAAAATGAATTTTCTGGCTCACATATACCTGTCGGGAACAGATGAGAAAATTCTCGTTGGAAACTTCATGGGAGATTATGTGAAAGGAAGAGACTATCTTAAATATCCTGAAGACATACGCAAAGGCCTGCTTTTACACCGGCAAATAGATTTTTATACGGATAATCACCCCATCGTAAAAAACAGCAAGAAAAGGATCGAAAGTGTTTACCGGAAATATTCAGGGATCATCATCGATATTTTTTATGATTATTTTCTGGCCACCAACTGGTCTGATTACTGCATTACTCCTCTTGATGAGTTCACCAGTGAGGTACACGACCTGCTGAGAAAGCATTATGATATATTGCCTCCCGGGATAAGGATCTGGTTTCCTAATTTCATCCAGGACAACTGGCTGATCTCCAATTCATCCATCGAAGGAATTGAGAATGTGCTTCACCGTATGTCCAGCAGGACATCTCTCCCGGAATTCACCGATTTCGCCATCAAGGTCCTGAGAACTGAAGAATCAGGTATGCGACAGGAATTCAATGAATTTTTCACCTGTATCCGGACTTATGTAGATGAAACATTTGGAATAAAGACCGGCTGTCCTTTTAAGGCTGCATAAAAAGTCCTGATATTTTTTATGCAGTCTGGATGCGAAGGTCTTTACCGTTCCGGCCGGATTCTGACTTAAAAATCACCAAAGTATAAAACACCCACAAACGGTTTTACCGGTTATACTCCATCCTGGCAGCATCAAGTCGCAGGAATATAAAAAGTAGCAGTGTAAATGCCCAAAGCGAAGAGCCGCCGTAGCTGAAAAAGGGCAGAGGAATCCCAATGACGGGGAATAGCCCGATGGTCATGGCAATATTAATGGTAAAATGAAAGAAGATGACCGAGAAAACACCATATCCAAATACCCTGGCGAAAACGCTTCGTTGTCTCTCTGCCAACTGGATCAGGCGAATCAGAAGAGTGACAAAGAGACCCACCACAACCATTGAACCCAGGAATCCCCATTCTTCGCCAACGGTGCAGAAAATAAAATCGGTACTTTGTTCGGGCACAAAATGCAGCTTTGTCTGGGTGCCCTTCAGAAAACCTTTTCCTGTAACTCCTCCTGAGCCAATGGCAATTTTGGATTGATTTACATTGTAACCTGCACCTTTGGGATCAGATTGCACACCCAGAAGAATGTTGATCCTGTTTTGCTGGTAATTGCTCAACACATGATGAAATGCATAATCCACTGAGAACGTATACACAATTCCGGTGATTACAATGGCAAAAACATAAAACGCCTTTTTGAGTCTGTTTTTATATATATAAACAAGATAAAAGGCAGTTGAGGGAACTAAGGCGGCAAGTCCAGTGAAATACAAATCCTTCTGAAGTCCCGTCAGTTTTAGGAGACCGTAAACTATTCCAAAAGAAACGATATAGACGGCGGTAACTCTTAAAAAATTCTTAAAGCTCCCGGTAAGGAAACCCCAGACTACAAACCCGGAGAAAAGGATGATCAGGAGTAAAATAAAATTACTCAGCAGCAAAATCATAAAAAACAATACCCCGAGTGCAATGAGGGACATCAGGATCGCTGCAGGAAATCCCTGGCGGTATACCGGCAGCATAAACGAAAAGAAAACCAGGGCAGAGCCTGTGTCGGGTTGCAACAGGATAAGAGCCGCCGGCGTAAATATGATAATGGCAGCTTTGATGAAGGTCTTGAAATTAGTTACGTTGATGTTGAACCCCGAGAGGTATTTCGCCAGGGCAAGGGCAACAGCAGGTTTGGCAAATTCGGAGGGCTGGATCTGGAATCCCCCGATCACAAACCAGCTCCTGGCACCGTTAATTTCCCGACCGGCGACCAGAACGACAATCAATAAAAGCAATACAATACCGTAGATCAGGTAGGCAAAAAAATCATAAAATTTGTGATCGATGGTCATCACCACTATGGCGATCAGAATTGAAGCACAAATCCACAAAAATTGTTTCCCGTATCGTTGGTTCAGGTCTAGAATACTGGGATGCTGGTCGGAATAAATGGCAGAAAAGATATTAAGCCAGCCCAGTGTGATCATCACCAGAAAAAGGATAATGGTGAACCAGTCGACGTTCGCTATGATATTCCCTCTTTTCACCTTGCAGCCACCTCCTCCGTTTTCTTTTCTTTTTTCTGCATGCCGTTCAGAATATAGTTTTCCAGCCATGTTCGCTTAACCACACCATTCAGGTATTTTTCAATCATCAGACTGGCAATGGGGGCTGCCCAGGTAGCTCCAAATCCCACATTTTCGACATAGACGGCAATGGCAATCTGAGGATTTTCCCTGGGTGCGAAGGCAATAAAGATGGAGTGATCGGCCCCGAACGGGTTTTGCGCCGTTCCTGTTTTACCGCAAATCTCAACATCATTCAGTTTGGCGATTCTGGCCGTGCTTCCGGGGCCACCATTTACGGCAGCATCCATTCCATCGATTGCCACTTCAAAATTGGCACTGTCGATATGCGTATAATGTCTTGTCGTAAAAGCCGGATCGGGAGGGGCATTATTGTTTACATTTTTCAGGACATGCGGTACATAGTAACTTCCCCGGTTAGAAATGGTGGCTGCCATGTTCGCCATTTGCATGGGTGTGATCCCGAGCTCTCCCTGTCCGATGGCGAGTGAAATGATCGTCAGAAAACTCCAGTGACCGGGACCATAATATTTGTCATAATACGTCGATTGGGGAACAAATCCTTTAAGCTCACCGGGTATATCTGAACCTAGCCGTTCGCCGAATCCGAATGAAGTAACATAACGCCGCCAGTGATTATAAGCTGAATCGGTACCCGAAAATTTCGGATCTTCCATGATACGCCTGAGTACATTGCAAAAGTATGCATTGCAGGAGATCTGGATACCCTCTCGCAGGTCAAGCGGTGACATATGATCATGACAGCCGACATGAATACCTTTGTAATAATAACCCCTGTTGCAGTAGAACTCGTCGGAAGGTACCAGGACTTTTTCCTGTAATCCAATCAAGCCGTTGATGATCTTAAAGGTGGAACCCGGAGGATAGCTTGCGGCAACAGCCCGGTTGAACAGTGGATTCAGGGTATCGGATGTCAGTTCCTGGAAATGATCGCTTAATCCCCTGCCAACGAGAAGTCCCGGATCATAGGAAGGAGCACTGACCAGGGTCAGAATTTCACCGCTTGAGGGATCTATCGCCACGATACTCCCGGTAAATTTACCCATCAGTTTCTCACCATATTCCTGGAGATCGGCATCGAGGGTCAAGGTTATATCGGTACCCAGTTTTGCCGGCACATCATATTTTCCGCCTTCCCATGCACCGGTTACCCGGTTACGTACGTCAACCATGTAATTTTTCTTCCCCTTTACACCTCTTAAAAGATTTTCATACGTTTTTTCAACACCGCTGATACCGATGTAGTCACCCATCTGATAATAATTGTCTTCATCAATCGTCTTGCGATCGACTTCACCGACATAACCCAGCACGTGAGCAGCAATATTCTTCGAATATCGACGAAGGGTACGTGTCTGAACGAAAAAGCCGGGATACTTATAAAGTTTCTCCTGAAGAACAGAACTGATCTCTGCAGACATCTGCTTCATGAAAATGGAAGGGGCATACCGGTTATAACTGATCGCCTTCTGGATTCTCTGTTCAAGGCTTTCTTTGGTAATATTAAGGATACTGCAAAAATCTGCAGTATCAAAGGGTTCGAGCTGCGAAGGGTTGACCATGATATCATACGCAGCCTGGTTTGACACAATAAGTTTACCATTGCGGTCGTAAATAAGTCCTCTTGCCGGATACTGAATAACTTCCCTGCGGGAATTATTCTCAGCAGACAGCTTGTAGGATGAATCCATGACCTGCATACTGAAAAGCCGGGCAAGGATGACCAATGAAGCCAGAATCAATAATGCCCCTATAATATATTTCCTCTCCACGAACTGATTCATTATCTGCGATAGATAAAAAACTGGCTTATTAAAATTAAGAGTGTCGTAATTAATGAACTTAGAATTGTCCTTAAAAGTATTTGCGGAAGGTCACTAAATCTGAACATTTCCACCATGAAAAGAAACAGGTGGTGTGCAACGACAAGTATCAGTGTATATTTCGCAAACCATTTAATGCCGTAATAGTGAACCCTGGGGAATGTTCCTGGTTCATAACCATCGCGGGGCGAAAAATTCTTAAGAACAAAAGGCCTGAGGAATGCCATGAATACGGTTGCTGAGGCATGCATACCCGGTGTAGACATAAACATATCCATTGTAAATCCCAGGGCAAAGGCTGTAGAAAGTAACAGCCATCCCGGAACTTCAAACGGTAACAGTAAAATAAAAATCACATAGAAGTAAGGATTCAGGTAACCGCTCACCTCAATATTGTTAAAGAGGAGAATCTGAAGCAGAATCACCGTGAAGAACCGGATAATATTTCTGATATATATTCTAATCATTTCCCTGCCCGTTCTCCAGTTCCTTCCTTTCCTGTCGCTGAAAATTACTGATCACGTTTACGTGATATATGTTCCTGAAGTTTGTGGAAAGACTGACAATTATATCATAAAAATTACCTTCGCCGGGCTTTACTGAATTTACCACGCCAATCATAAGGTTTGGCGGGAAAATGGCCGAATACCCGCTGGTCACCACGGTATCTCCAGGCATCACCGTAACATGGGTCGGGATTTCACGAAGCCTTACCTGGGCCGGATCGCGGCCGTCCCCACTCAATGATCCCGAAATAGTTATTTCTGAGGATTCTTGCACTAAGTCTGAAATTCCGGTTGAGGATCGGGATAATCGTAGCATAATTTTTTGACACATCCGTCACCACACCAACAACTCCCTGTTCCGAGATAACACCCATATCTTTCTTCACACCCTGGTATGATCCCTTGTCAATCATTATATAATTGTACTGACGGTTTACCGAGTTATTGATAATCCTGGCCGGGATATAGAAATATTTCCGTCCTTCCTGCTTTTCCCTGAGAGTATCAAAAGACGCGGAATCATTCCGGCTAATATATATTATTTCCGCATCCCGGTCGAGCTTGTTCCGAAGCCTGGCATTCTCATAGACTAAGGCATCATTTTCGGTTTTAAGATGAAGATACTCGCGGAATCCCTCCAGCTCTGCATAAACAGCGCCCGTAACACTTCTCGAAAAACCCATGAACTTGGAAAGCTGAAAACCATTGAACTGAATGATCAATACGAAGCATATTCCTTCAATCAGAAGGAACAGAATAACAAAGTAGTTTCTTACGATGAATCGCAGAAGATCTCTCATTCTGTCAGCAATGCCTGTTTTATCTCATTAAGAAAGAAAACCTGTCCACATTTTTCAGAGCGATCCCTGTACCCCGGGCAACAGCCTGGAGGGGATCTTCAGCCACATGGAAAGGAATATTAATTTTATCGGTGAACCGCTTATCCAGTCCCCGGAGAAGAGCACCACCGCCGGCAAGATAAATACCACTCTGTACGATATCTGCATATAATTCCGGAGGTGTTTGTTCGAGAACCGAGAGAATAGCCGTTTCGATTTTTGAAATGGACTTATCAAGACAGTGGGCAATTTCCTGGTATGATATCGGAATTTCAATGGGCATGGCCGTCATCAGATTCGGTCCGCGAACATTAAAATCGGTGGGAGGCATATCCAGTTCAGGAAGTGAGGATCCGACGCTGATCTTAATTTCTTCTGCGGTCCTTTCTCCAATCTTGATATTATGTTGATGCCTCATATAGGTCTGAATATCGGCAGTAAACCCGTCACCGGCCACCCGCAGCGACTGGTTACAAACAATGCCGCCCAGTGCGATCACCGCAATTTCTGTCGTTCCCCCCCCAATATCAACAACCATGCTCCCGTTCGGAGCTTCCACATCGATTCCGATACCAATGGCAGCAGCCATGGGTTCATAAATCATGTAAACATCACGGCCACCGGCGTGCTCGGAAGAGTCCCTCACTGCTCTGCGCTCCACTTCGGTACAACCCGAAGGGATACAAACCACCATCTTCAGGGAAGGCGTAAACAGACGATTCCCTTTGTTGATCAGTTTGATCATTCCCCTGATCATCTGCTCTGCGGCATCGAAATCAGCAATGACACCATCCCTCAAAGGCCTGATGGTCTTGATGAATTCATGGGTTTTACCGTGCATCTGTCTTGCTTTCTCACCTATAGCAATAAGCTTCCCCGTCTTTTGATCAATCGCAACAATAGACGGCTCATTCACAACAACCTTATCATTATAAATGATGATGGTATTGGCTGTACCCAGATCTATTGCCAGTTCCTGCTGAAAAGAAAACAATCCCATAAGTTATATCAGTGTTTAAAATGTCGTATTCCTGTAAATACCATACTAATGCCATTTTGGTTACAAAATTCCACAGAATCCTCATCCCTTACCGAACCTCCGGGCTGGATAACCGACGTTACACCGGCGTTGAAAGCAATTTCCACTGAATCGGCAAATGGGAAAAAAGCATCCGATGCCATGACCGAACCATGGAGGTCAAAATGAAAATTTCCTGCTTTATCAATCGCCTGTCTTAGGGCATCTACCCTGGAAGTTTGTCCCACACCACTGGCAATCAGCTGTTTATTTTTTGCTAAAACAATAGCATTCGATTTTGTATGCTTGACGATTTTATTGGCAAATATAAGGTCTTCAACCTGGCCGGCAGTGGGTTCTGCTTTCGTCACCACCCTGAGATCACCGGCCTCTTCAACATTAACATCCCGGTCCTGCACCAGCACACCATTTAAAACGGATCGTGCAGTTCTATTTTGAAGATTTCCTGATTTCTGCACCAGGATAATACGGTTTTTTTTCTGTTTAAGTATGTCGAGTGCATCTCCGGCATAAGAGGGTGCGATGACGACCTCGAAAAAGATTTTATTCATCTCTTCGGCCGTCTCCCTGTCCACCTCCCGGTTTGTGATCAGGATACCACCATAAGCCGAAACAGGATCCCCGGCAAGTGCATCTTTCCAGGCTTCCAAAAGGACAGGACGTGAAGCCAGACCACAGGCATTGTTATGCTTCAGTACGGCACAGGTGGTTTCCTGAAAATCCGATATCAGGCCAACAGCAGCATCGATATCGAGCAGGTTGTTATATGAAATTTCCTTCCCGTGAAGCTGATCGAACATCTCTTCAAACTGTCCGAAAAAGAATCCTTCCTGATGGGGATTTTCGCCATAACGCAGGGCTTTCCCCGGACCGGCACTTAGCCTGAATTCATGGTTCTCATTCTTGTCGAACCAATTGTAGATCATGGTATCGTAATGGGACGAAACGGCGAAGGCTTTTGCTGCATAGTCACGCCTGTCTTCAATGTCGGTTACACCCGATTTGCTCTCCAGAAGCTCAACCAGCTCACCGTACTGGCTGCGTGAAGAAACGATGAGTACATCGCGGTAGTTTTTGGCTGCGGCCCTGATCAGGGATATGCCGCCGATATCAATCTTCTCTATCACAGCCTGCTCCTCCGCACCTGATTTTACCGTTTCCTCAAACGGGTACAAATCCACGATCACCAGGTCAATTTCCGGGATATCGTACTCTGCCAGTTGACTGAGATCGGAATCAATATGACGCCTTGAAAGAATCCCTCCGAAGACTTTGGGATGAAGAGTTTTTACCCTTCCTCCCAGAATGGAAGGATAGGATGTAAGATCTTCAACCGAGGTAACCTTTATTCCATGATCTTCGATAAAAGTCTTTGTTCCTCCTGTGGAAATAATATTTATCTTTAACGCTTCCAATATTTTTATGACCCTGTCAAGATTTTCTTTGTAGTAAACAGAAATAAGGGCGGTTTTAATTTTTTTTAAATTACTCATTTATAATTCGTTGATTTAAACGTTAAAAATATCATAATCTGCCAAAAATATGGTATTTTAGACAGGGAATTACCTGCCGTTAAAATTATACAAAGGAAACAGTTTCAACTGACTTTAAGAAAGTTTTCAACAGTTATTTGCAAATTATGCTGAAAGTACTAAAACTGGTTATCGAGAGTTTCATATTTTCGCTGAAGTCGGTGTTTGTCAATAAGCTAAGGACATCACTTTCACTGCTTGGGATTACGATCGGAATTTTCGCCATTATTTCGGTATTCACCATCTTTGATTCTCTGAAGAAGAATATCAAGGAAAGCTTTTCTTCCATGGGCAGCAATGTGATCTATATTGGTAAATGGCCCTGGACCAGTGAAAACGGTCAGGATTACCCGTGGTGGAAGTATCTGAACCGGCCCTTACCCACCATAAAGGAATACCAGCAACTTAAAGACAGGCTTAAGAATGCAGGAGCCATTTGTTTTATTGTCAGTCCAAAGGCGTCTATCCAGTACCGTAACAACCAGGTAGACGATGCCACCATTGATGGTGTGACCGAAGGCTTTGAAAAAATCAAGAATTTTGACATCGAACGTGGTCGATACTTATCCCCCTTTGAGTTGAAGTCGGGACGTAATTTTGCAGTTATCGGAAATACTATCGCTCTTAAGCTTTTTCCCAATACTGATCCTCTCGGGAAAACCATTGTGGTGAAGAAAAGCAAACTCAAGGTGATCGGTATTCTGAAAAAGGAAGGGAAAAGTGCCTTTGAGAATTCCCTGGATGATGGGATCATTGTGCCGATAAACTATTTCAGAAACCTTGTCAATATCAGGACCGAATCCATGCAACCTACCATCCAGGTCCAGGCATTGCCCGGATTGCCGCTTGAAGATCTGAGATATGAGATCAGAATGGCAATGAGATCCATACGCCGGATTAAGCCGGCAGAGGAAGATAATTTTGCTTTGAACCAGATGAGCATGATCAATAATCAACTCGACAAGATCTTTAGCACCCTGGATATTGCCGGCTGGTTCATCGGACTTTTCTCACTGCTGGTCGGAGGTTTCGGAATCGCAAACATCATGTTCGTTTCCGTCAGGGAAAGGACCAATATCATAGGCATTGAAAAAGCCCTTGGTGCAAAACGGTATTTTGTCCTGATGCAATTCGTATTCGAAGCTGTACTCCTGGCCATTGCGGGAGGTGTGGTCGGACTGCTTCTCATTTTCACGGGTACGGCCATTATCAACCTGACCACCAGCTTCAGCATAACGCTTACCCTGGGAAATATCATCCTGGGACTGGGAATATCGTCCTTTATCGGGCTGATATCAGGTCTGGCTCCGGCGTATTCGGCTGCCCGCCTCGATCCTGTGACTGCAATAAACTCGAGCTTCTAGAACATCCCGTACATGATCCTTCCCATCACGAAATAAATCAGCCAGACCCACAATATCATTCATAGTGGTGATAAAAGGTCCGGTCGCCAGGGCAGGATCGAGTTTTAACTTGTTGAGGGCAAGGGGGATGAAAGTTCCGAACAGGGATGAAAAAATAATGACCACAAAAAGGGAAAGACCTACTGTAAATGTCAGTGCCAGAGAATCGGCAGTCAGAAAATTATATATAAAGATCAGTCCGGCCAGTACGGTACCGTTCATGAGTGCCACGAGAAACTCCTTGGCGAGTTTGCGCATCGTCCGGTCTATGCCCGGTGAATTGGCGGCAATGCTCTGAACGATGATGGCTGACGATTGTATCCCGATATTCCCGGCCATGGCTCCGATGAGAGGGATAAAAAAAGCCACCTGCGGGTTAATCTTGATATCTCCCTCAAACCGGCTGATCACCAGGGCCACCAGGATACCCCCCAGCAGGCCGATCAGCAGCCAGGGCAGTCGTGCCCGGGTCATCATCCAGGTGGAATCACCGGGTTCAACATCGGCGGAAAGGCCGGAAGCCATCTGGTAATCCCGCTCTGCCTCTTCCTGGATCACATCCACAACATCGTCTATGGTAATACGACCCAGCAACCGGCCGATGGAGTCAACAACAGGAAGTACGACCAGGTTATATTTGCTCATCACGGAAACCACCTCTTCAGTAGGAGCGTCGGTTCGAACAGAGATGACATCGGGCTTGAACAGGAACCTGATCTTCTGGTGCGGTTCGGAAAGGAGAAGCTTCTTAAGTGACAGAGTACCCCTGAGGATCCCGTCATCATCGACTACATAAACAAAATAGACCTCATCCACTTCGCCGGCCTGTTTCCGGATTTCCTTCAGCGCAGTGCTGATGTTCCAGTTTTCATTCACCCGGATCATCTCTTTGGCCATCAATCCCCCGGCAGAATCTTCATCATAACTGAGAAGATCCACGATGTCGCCTGCCTGCCCAACATCCTTAAGATACTGAAGAACTTCCTCCTTCTTTTCCTCGGGCAGATCTGCAATCACATCCGCCGCATCATCCGAATCCATGTTATGAATAAATTGCTCGGCAATGACTTCCGAGGGTAATGCGCGGAGGAATTTCTCCCGGTCATCCTCTTCGAGTTCGGCCAGGACATCGGAAGCCTTCTCTCCTTCCAGCAGCAGATAAAGAAACCTTGCCTCCTCTATGGAAAGACTGATGTAAATTTCAGCGATGTCGGCTGCATGAAGCTCACGCATCATGGTAATGGCCGTGGCCTCATCCCGGGCTTCGATGATTTCCCTGAGCCGTTCGATGTATTCCCTGGTCAGTTCAAAATTCATTTTGATGATGTTTAGTTATAGTTCCCGGGCTTCAATCCTGGCCGTTAATTCAATAAAATTTTCCACACTCAATTCTTCCGGCCTTTTTTTCAGGATAGGATCCTCCCGGTCCAAATTTAATAAAAGTGACGCTAAGGAGTTACGCATCATCTTTCTTCTTTGATTAAATGCCATTTTAATCACCTGCCTGAACAAGACCTCACTACATTCAAGCTTAGAGCGGGCATTCCTTTCAAGCCGGATCACCGAAGATTTCACTTTCGGTGGAGGGAAAAAGGAACCCGGATTCACCGTAAACAGGTATGTAACATCGTACCAGACTTGAAGAAAAACCGATAAGATACCGTAACGCTTTGATCCCGGACCTGAAACAAGCCTTTCAGCCACTTCCTTCTGGATCATACATACCACCTCAGGCACAAGTTCCCTGTTTTCGAGTATTTTAAAAAAAATCTGGCTTGAAATATTGTAAGGGAAATTCCCGATAACCGCAAATTTCTTCCCGAAACGGTTCAGATCGATCTTAAGAAAATCACCGGTTATCAGATGGTTGCCCAGGCCGGGGTAATGTTGATGCAGATATTCCACGGCTTCGGTATCGATCTCAACCTGGTAAAAGTCAAGATCTTCCTGCTCCGCCAGAAATTGAGTCAGAACACCTTTCCCCGGTCCTACTTCCAGAACCGTCTCAACCTGCCTGAGTTGCAGACTCCCCGTAATACGTCGGGCAATCCCGGGGTCCGTCAGAAAATGCTGCCCCAGATTTTTCTTTGGTCTGACCATTCCTGTTTGGTAAATAATCCCTCAGCATAACGACAATGCCATGCGGCACAAAAATGCGCCTTTATTAAAGCTTCTGCCGAATACATGATGGATAATCTATTCAATTAAATAATTTTGTGTGAATTTACTATTTTTGAGCTGAGCAACAGCCTATCGCGTCAAACTTTTCTGAAAACATGAAAAAAATTAAAAATCCCTTTTTAAGCCTCGAAGGATATCAGTGTTTTGGATGTTCGCCGGGCAACCTTTCCGGCCTTAGGATGAAATTCTATGAAGAGGGTGACAGCGTTGTCTCTGAATGGACGCCCAGGCCGGAATTTCAGGGATATAACAATGTCCTTCACGGAGGGATACAGGCTACACTTATGGATGAAATCGCCAGCTGGACGATCTATGTAAAGGCCGGCACCGGCGGTGTGACCCGCAGGATGGAAGCAAAATACAGGCACCCGGTTCTTACCAACAAAGGTAATATCACGCTCAGAGCCAGGATTAAATCCAACGTCCGCCGGCTTGTCACTGTTGAAGTTCAATTGCTGGATAACAACGGGAAACTTTGTTCCGAAGGTGAAGTGGACTACTTCATTTTCCCAGAAAAAGACGCAAAGGAAAGACTGTATTATCCTGGCAAGGAGACATTTATATAAAACAGGAAAGGTGAAGAATGAATTACAATTTTGATGAGATCATTGACAGGGAAAATACCTCTTCGGTAAAATTCGATCTGAGGAACGATGTATTCGGCACCCCTGATGTCTTCCCGATGTGGGTAGCCGACATGGATTTTGCCACCCCCCCGTTTATCAGGGAAGCAATCATTAGACGGGCCATGCACCCGGTATATGGTTATACGTTCAGGTCATCTGTCTTTCACGAAAGTATCCTTTCATGGATGTCGCGACGACACCAATGGGAGGTGGATAAAAGCTGGATCTCATTCAGCCCGGGAATCGTCCCGGCCCTAAACATGGCTGTTCTAGCGTTTACCGAACCAGGCGACCGGATTATACTTCAGCCACCGGTGTACTTTCCCTTCTTCACAGCTGTAAAAAATCACGGCAGGGAAGTGGCCTATAACGAGCTGATCTACAGGGATGGCAATTATTACATGGATTTTGAAGATCTTGAAAAGAAAGCTGCAACCGCGAAAATGCTTATTCTCTGTCATCCCCATAATCCGGTTGGCCGCTTATGGAAAAAAGAAGAACTGGAATCGCTCCTGGATATCTGCCTGCGCCATCATGTCCTGATCCTCTCCGACGAGATCCATTCAGATCTGATCCTCTCAGAAGAACGGCACTCTCCCTTGCTAAGCCTTAATAACGCAGATGAAATAACAACATCCTGTTATTCACCAAGCAAGACATTCAATCTTGCCGGTCTCTCCACATCCTTCTTAATTATTCCTAATCCTGAACTCCGGCAGAAATATGAAAAAACACTGGATAATCTCCACATCGGAATGGGTAATCTGTTTGGCAATGAAGCCCTCATTGCCGCATACACCGAAGGAGAAGAATGGCTGGATCAACTCTTGATCTACCTCCGGGAAAACATCAGGTTTCTGGAAAATTTCCTGAACCGGCATATTCCGCTTGTCCATCTGACAAAAACCGAGGCGACGTACCTCACATGGCTCGATTTTAAAAGCCTTGGGATGAGCGACCGTAACCTTAAGAATTTTATTATTAAGAAAGCAGGACTCGGTTTGAACGACGGACCCCAATTTGGACCCGGAGGAAGTGGATTTCAAAGGATGAATGTTGCTCTTCCCCGCCCCAAACTTGCCGGAGCCCTGGACATTCTTGAAGCGGCCGTCAGAAGAATTCAATAGATTATTATGTATGTTTAGCCAGAGAAAAAGTGAAGCCGTTTCAAACTCCTGAGCCATGTTGACCATTTGGGAAATGCACTGATAAATCTCCAGGAAACCCCCAGAACACTTTCATCGAACTCGTGGCCGACTGCGTCTGTGATCGCAGAAAATCCTTCCTTTATCACCCTGATGATCACCCCAAAACCCTCATTGCAGTAACCGTGGAAAATCATTCTTCCATAACGGGAAAAATTTCCACAACTTCATTCGCTTACAGATGAGATGCCCGACCGCCAGGACCTGCCACCGGAAATTTATGCCAGTCAGCTTTTACCTTGCATTGAAATGAATATCTGCTACTTACGAATCCTGATTGCCACTATGTCCTCAGTACACCGAAACTTAAAAAATGCCATTTTGTCTTATTTATTTTGTACAACATGTCATTTTGTCTGTTTTTTAATATTGGGGTGCCTGTGGTATACAATTTGAGATCACGGGAAGTGATTAAACACTATGTTAAACCAAAAATAAAGGAGGGCAGAACCATGTTACCTACAACGAATAAAAGATTCAGGTTACCGGGATTGCTGGACGACTTTTTCGGCAGCGACTGGTTTAATGACAGGGCCAACTGGGATTATTCAAACAGTGTTCCTGCGGTCAACATTGCAGAAAACAAAGACTCGTATGAGATTGAACTGGCAGCTCCGGGAATAGATAAGAAGGACATAAAAATTGACCTTCACAGCAATGTGTTGACCATATCCTATGACAGGAAAATTGAGCATGAAGATAAGGATGATCAATATATGCGTAAGGAATTCGAGTATTCGTCCTTCAGCCGATCATTCACTTTGCCTGAAACGGTAAATGCCGACAAGATCAAAGCTGATCATGCCAACGGCATTCTGAAGGTTCATATTCCCAAAAAACCCGAAGCCGTTCAAAAAGGTCCGCGACAGATATCGATATCGTAAGGGATCTATAAAAAACCAGGGTGGCAGTGACTTGTATCATCAGGTTCCTGCTACCTTTTATCTTCAATGGTAAAAAATGCAAAGGGTAATCTGAAATTCTATGTATTCTGTCTCTCGGGTTATCAGGCTTTGTCCGTTTAATTCTGATTTTGGGTTGTTATTTCAGATATTTTCCCATGGCAGCGATTAGCTGCGGTGACCATATGGGTTTAATGAGATAATCGTCGAAATTCAGCGCGGCAGTTTTATCCTTTTCACTTTCGAGACTATAAGCCGTTTGAGCAATAATGGGGAGTTCCTTTCGCAGCGATTTAACGACCCTGGCAGCTTCATATCCGTCCATCTCCGGCATGAGGATATCCATCAGGACAAGATTGATGGCATGATTTTTTTTCACATGATCGGTTGCTTCCTTCCCGTTTTTCGCCCAGATCAGATTGATTCCCGAAGGCCTCAACAATTCCTGAAGATAAATAAAATTGGATTCCACATCTTCAGCAATAAGCACTGTTTTATCACTCCAGTCGTGCTCTCCGGGTTTGTTGGTTTTCACTTTGGTTTTTTCTTCATGACCTTTGAATTCGACTTCTTTGAAAGGTAGGCTAAAATAGAAGGTTGATCCCTTACCGAATTTTGATTCAGCCCATAACTTACCACCCAGAAGAATTGCCAGATTTTTGGTAATCGTCAGAAGAAGAGCGGCACCATCGAACGGATGATTCTGGTTATCTGACAGTTTTTTATACCGGTTAAAAATGATTTCCAGACGCTCCATGGAATAGCCGGAACCTGTATCTTTAATATATAGTTCCAGCATATTTTCCTCGCTGATCCGATAGCCAAACTCAACCATGCCTTCTTCAGTATGTTTGAAAGCGTTCTCAAGCAGGTTAGACATGATCTGCTTAAACCGTTCTTTGTCGGTAAGGATAGAAAAGTTTATATCTGTATTCGCTTTCTTGAGTACAAGGGCAACTTCAGATTTTCCCATCTCTCTTTTCTGTTCCTCAAACTGTTTATAAAGGTCTTCCAGGAGAACATTGAGAGCCGTCTGTTCTTTGTTCACTGTCAGCTGACCTGATTCGATCCGGGATATATCGACCAGATTGTTGATCAGCTGAAGGAGATAATTACCACTGGAATGAATATGATTGACATAGGTTTGTTTTGACTGGGCCGACAGATTGGGATCTTTCAACAGTTCAGAAAAACCTACTATGGCATTCAAGGGGGTTCTGATCTGGTAAGAGAGGTTGGATATTATGTTTATATCAGGTTTAGTCTGCACTCCCTGGGAAGGCTGATGTTTCAGAAATTCATTCTCCAGTGCAAGATTGCTCATCATCCCCGTCACAATAAATGCAAAGATCATCACGGCCACAAACATGATAAGCCGGGTATACAGTTCATTTAACGGGACAGCTGTGACAAGCACCTGGAGAAAGGTATTTTCATCGGTAAACAAAAAATAGTAGATAAGAGCATCAGCAATATAAAAAATAATACCTATGATAAGGGCATATATCAATACCTTATTCTTCTTATTCATAACGGTTTAAATTGATAACTCTACTCAAAGTTAAATGTTTGGGCAAGCAAATGCAAATTCAAAATGGTGTACGAATAGCATCGACTTTGGTTTCGGGTTGTGTCAATATAATGTATATATCCTGAGTATAAGGTCAGGGGTAAAAAAACACACGGATGAATTACAGGTTTTCATTCATATATTCGAATATAAAAACAACTTTTACCGGTAAAAACATCTTCCTTACGGTCTCCTGAAGAACATGATCAGGTTGAAAATATCCCATATTCTTTAGAGGTTGGTAACTACGTCTTACGCTAACCAGTGAGTGATAATCCTGCCTGATCAGCCTAACAGGATCAATCAAAGGATAAGGTCAGGTCAAGTTCCAGTCTCCTGAAGCAGTAATGAGTTCTGCCGGCTATACATACAGGTGCAGAGATCACGATGATAAATTTTTTACCGGTTTCGACGGTCACACCGGGATTCAGAGTCAGCTGATATCCCCTGGGTCCTGCAAAATCGCGGGTTCCCCAGTTAAGTGCAAGTCCCGTGATCAGCTGAAGGGTTGGCACAGGGTAGTAGCCCGCATCTACATCCAGATAATAATGGGGGATCGTATTCATCGCGTCGCCCAGCTTTATGACCGGTTCGGCCTGAATATCAGCGTCAATACTTGCTTTTGGACTCAGGTTGAACGTTGCTGAAAGGCCCAGCGGCAGGGAAGAATGTGATTCAATTCCCCGATGGCTCAGGGTTATAATGCCGTTTCCCGCAGCGTAATTATAACCGGCAATGAAAGAGAGGGCTGTGGCAGTGCCTTCAAAAATCCTCTTTTTAAGTCCGATGGAGAGGAGTTCAAAATCACCGGAAAGAAAAATGCCAGCTTCAAACCCGTTTGTGATGCCGTAGGTCATCCTGAAATCCAGGCTGGTGAACCTTTCGATACTGTCGGGATCAGAGAACCGTCTTACCCGTTTACCCTCGCCATTCCTGATCATATCTGACCATCCGGTTGAAAACTCCGGTTCAAACTCAACGGTTTTCCCGGGCACCGACTGAGCATTGTATGCCCCTATTTTGGAAGCGGAAATACCGCGGACCTGAGCCCGGAGGGATCCCGGTATCCAGGATAGCGATAGTAAAAGCAGCATAACCTTACCCATCGGCCAGTTCATTTAATCAATCCTATATGTCAAACAATCCGATAGAAAACCGGTTTGTTTTATCTTTAAAAAAGCAGGCACTAATTTTCGCCGGAGTTCTTCACCTTTATGCTATAGGTCCCTTCTTCATCACGAATTATCTCATCCAGGGTGAGAATATTGTCAGCATTGTACAGGGTCCTGAATGTTTCAGGCGAATTTTTTCTAAGGCTATGGTAGGCCCAGGTCATGAACCATGCCCAGCCGGGTTGTTCTTTCAGGATGTCTTCAGAAGGCAGTTCTCCTACTTCACCCAGTGCAACAGGCTTCCCTTCGCCCAGCTTTTGCAGATCAGTATAATGCGACAACTTGTAATCATTGCGATACACATCTGCGGCAAGAATGTCAACATATTGGTTCCCCGGATAAAAAAGACGGTACGGGTAAGCTTCATCACCGGGAATATCTCGCGGTGCATTTGCATCCCACACCCAGATCAGGTTGTTCAGTTTATGATGATGGGTAAAATAATCGTACATCATAATCCACAACCGTTTGAATCCCTTATCACCCGGATGATCGCACCACCAGAACCAGACACCGTTCATCTCATGATAAGGCCTCCACAATACCGGGATGCCGGCATCACGAAGCTGTGCGAGATAACCAGCCACCTTGTCGGCCCCCTTCTTCCAGTCTGTATTCAAAGGTGTGCCATCGGTTACCAGATCGTTCCATACCGAATCACCAGGGCGGTTTTCCATGGCCCAAATGCTTTCACCCTCGCAACAGTCGCCGTCGGAGGGGAAACAACCGTGCCACATCAGTGTAATGATATGCCCTTTTGCGTACATGCGTTTTGCTTCATCTATCATATTCTGCCTTGCAACATCCATGGTAAGTCCGGTAAAATATACACTATCAGACGGGTCGGACAGATTTAGCGGACCGCAATGCTGAAAGCTTTGGGGATGATCACCCTGGTAACAAAAACTAAAGTCTGAACCCCATACAACAGGGGATCGCCCGGTCATCTCTTCCATCAAGCGTGTATACTTCGATCCTGTACTTATATAATTATGCTGACCGGCCAGGGTATAATGCCCCGAGATTTCGTACATAAAATCCAGTAACCTGGCAGTACGGCTGCTGGCGTCCGGATTTACAGGCTTAGCATGTTTTTTCCCGGTGCACGAACCACTGAAAAGGGTAAGTAATAACCACGTAATGATGATTGGATTTTTCATAATTCGGTTTTTCTTTTCAAATATAAGTAATGTTATCGCGTTTTACTTCTGATAACCTGAAACATACACATTTTTTCATTTTTTTTTATAATTTTACAACCACCTCAATAGTATGAACGCCCCGTTGTAATAACAACGCTTCCGAAGATGAAAAAAGAGATTGATAAGTCAAGGGACGAATTGCTCAGGGAGATTCAAAAGTTAAAAGAAGAACAGCAGACTCTCCGGGAAGATCAACGTCGTTATTCCACACTGGTCCAAAACCTGAATGGTGCCGTATACCGGTGTAAGAACGATCGGAATTATACCATGGAGGCTTTAACCGGTGAGATAAAACAGCTCACAGGGTATCTTCCTGAAGATTTCATTGCTAATAAACATTTAAGCTGGAACGATCTTATTGCGGAAGAAGACCGGGACAGGATACGCAAGGTCATACAAAAGTCACTGAAAAACCGTGAGAGATTTACGTTGGATTACATGATCACGGATGCTTCGGGTATTCAAAAATGGGTTTGGGAACAGGGCTGTGGCATATTTGACAGCAAGGGTAACGTAGAAGCCCTGGAAGGTTTTATCACCGATATTACGAAATGGAAGCACTCTGAGATAGCCAAAGAAGAGAACGAACAGAAATTCAGGAGCCTTTATGAAAATGCACCGGTAGCGTATTTTTCTGTCTCTTCCGATGGTAAAATCACCCGTTGCAATAAGAAAGCCTATTCCCTCCTTGGATATCCCGACGGCACTCTTCCCGGAAAAGACTTTGATGAATTTCTCACCGGCAGTTCGGGGGAAAAACCAGCAGCCGGCAGCATTTTTTCCCGTTTGGACAATTGGGTTGAATTACCGGTCAATGAAGTCCAGCTTCTGAGGGCCGACGGAAACACGGTATGGGTTAGGATGACGATCAATTCGGAAAGGAATGCACAAGGTGATGTCGAAAAAAGACGGATACTCGTTCTCAACATCGAATCACAAAAGAAGGCTGAGGAAGAGCTTCAGGTCACCCTTAAACGACTATCCCTTGCAGCAAAATCTGCAGGCATAGGCATCTGGGTCCTGGACCTTGAAACAGGAAATCTGACCTGGGATAACAAGATGTATGAGATTTATGGTGTCAGTCCCGATGAAAGGGATGGCGCTTCACCCTCCTGGAAGGAATTCATCCACCCTGATGATGCCGTTAAAACCCTGGCGATTTATAACCAGGCTCTTAAAGAAAAAAATGCCTTTCATACTGATTACCGTATTGTCCGTCCCGACCAATCCGTAAGGTATATCCAGATACACGGCCTTGTGCATACTGGTCCGGACGGAAAAGCTGTCGGCGTTACCGGGATTAACTTTGATGAAACGGACCGTATCAGGTCGGAACACCATATCCTTCGATTAAACAGATTGTACACTGTGCTGAGCAATATTAACCAGTCTATTATCAGGATCAGACAACTGCCGGAAATGTTTAATGAAGCCTGCAAGATTGCAGTAAATGACGGCCAGTTTGACCTGGCATGGATCGGCCTTACAGGATCATCTCCCGGAGAGATCGATATCCTGGCCTATGCGGGCAGTAATGTCAAAACCATAGACGTGGTCAGCGAACGTCTTAAGAAAACAAATCATATCGCGGGTCCGACAGGTCAGGCTATCAGAACTGAACAACCGGTAATCATCAGGGATATCCGGACCGGTTTAGACACCCACAGCGATCCCCAAACTCTTCTTGAACTGGGATATAATGCACTGGCCTGTTTCCCTCTTGTTGCCGGAGGACAGGTTAAAGGGGTCTTTAATCTTTATTCAAAGTCATCCGGAATTTTCGATGAGGATGAGATCAAACTTCTTACAGAGCTCTCAGCTGACATCTCTTATGCCATCGAATTTGCCGGCCAGGAGGAAGAAAATCTGATCTACAGGAATAAGCTCCTTGAAGCGACAAATGCTCTCGGGGCGATTATTGAAGCTTCGCCCCTGGCCATTCTTCATCTTAGCCCTGAAGGTAAGGTTCTCCTCTGGAATCATGCAGCAGAAAAGATCTTCGGCTGGAAACATGAAGAAGTGGTGGGCAAATTCCTGCCAATCGTGCAAAAGGATAAACAAAACGAGTTCAAGGATATCCGTGAACATGTCCTCGCCGGGAATAGTTACACCGCATACGAATTGATACGTCAGCGGAAAGATGGCAGTAAGATATTTGTCAGCCTTTCCACATCTGCCATCTACGATAAAAACGGAAATATAAGCGGCATTATTGAAGTACTGGAGGATATCGGCTCAAGGAAAATGGCAGAAAGAAAACTCATGGACAGTGAAGCCAGGTACCGGTACCTGTTTCAAAATAACCCGCACCCGATGATTGTATACGACAGGGATAGCCTGGATATCCTGGAAGTCAACGATGCTGCGGTGATAAAATACGGGTACAGCCGGGAAGAATTCCGCAAAATCAAGGTCTCCGATATCAGACCGGAAGAGGAACGCGAAAAATTCCTGACTCTTATGTCCAGTGAAAGAGAACCAATAAGGCATTCCGGCACCTGGAAACATAATCTTAAAAACGGATCCACCATTGATGTTGATATAACTTCCCATACTCTTGAATATGAAGGTCATAAGGCAGTACTCGTCCTTGCACAGGATGTGACCGAACGAAAAAAATGGGAAGAGGATCTGATCCGGGCCAAGGAAGAAGCCGAACAATCAAACCGGCTGAAAGATGCCTTCGTGGCTAACATATCCCACGAGATCCGGACACCCTTAAACTCTATCCTTGGATTCTCCGAACTGATACGCGATACCCTCGCCGGTCAAGTGGATGAAGAACTGGACAGGTATTTCGAAAATATAACCAAGTCGAGTCACCGCCTGATGAGAACGGTGGATATGATCCTGAATTTCTCCAGACTCCAGGTTGGCGCATTCAACATACATCCTATTGTACTCAAATTACCTGAACTTGTCGAACAACTGGTAGATGAGAACAAGCTGAGCGCCCTGAACAAATCTCTGGAACTTTCTTTTGAAAATAAAGTCGGAGACGTACGCCTCAAACTGGACGAATATTGTACCATGCAGGCAATCGCGAACCTTATTGATAACGCACTAAAATATACAAATGAAGGTTCGATTCATTTAATCCTGTACACAAACGAGGAAGGCTTCCTGAATCTGGACGTCGCCGACACTGGGATTGGCATGTCGGAAGAATTCTTCAGCCAGCTTTTCAGACCTTATTCCCAGGAAGACATCGGTTATACAAGAAGCTATGAAGGGATAGGTCTGGGCCTTTCCATGGTCAAACAATATCTTGAGCTGAATGGCGCCTCCGTTTCGTTCCGGAGTGTACAAAATCATGGCTCTGTTTTTACCATCCATTTCAATCAGCGACCTTCCACCGAGGAAACCGTCAAGGCACAGAAGGAAAATAAACAGGAGCCTGATCATGTTAATCCTTTGGTGACTGTCGCAAAAAACTATGTCCTTGTAGTTGAAGACGATCCATTCAGTCAGGATTATTTGGAAACCATTCTCGCTGATAATTACCATGTATTAATCGCTGAAAGAGCGGATGAAGCGCTGAAAATGCTATTAAGGCAACATGTGTCGGTAATCCTGATGGATATCTCCCTTAAAGGTGAAATGGATGGACTTAAACTCACCCGAAAACTGAAAGACAATCCGGATTACCATTCCATACCGGTCATTGTGCTAACGGCACATGCCTTTTCAGAGGACCGCAAAAGATCAATGGATGCCGGCTGTGATGCTTATTTTTCAAAGCCTTTTAATCCCAGGGAATTATTGAATAAGATGGATGAGTTACAGGCCGGGAATGTTTTATCGGTGTAGCCGGAAAGGATATTTTCATTACTTTTGAAGGATCTTTTTTACCTGATCTTTATGATTTGTCGTTCCGGATGCGGTGCCTGTTGCATTGCACTTTCCATTTCCTCCCCCATTCCGGGTATGCCTTCAGGTAAACCTGCAGGAGTAAAATGCATTCATCTTAAACCGGATTACCGATGCGGACTTTTCAATCATCCCGATCGTCCGGAAGTTTGCGGCCGCTTTGTGGCCGAAGAGCTGATCTGCGGAACATCAAGGGAAGAAGCTTTACTGATCATGAACCAACTCGAGAGCGATTGCATACAAAGGAAATCCCTTCCCGGTGAGCCTCCGATCCGAATCTGAAGGGGGAAAGAAACCCCATACTATTCTATCTTTCAGCTTCTTGCAAAGTAGAGGGTATTTGCCTAAGTGCCTTTCTTCGGCTTCCGGTCCGCTTGTCGCAGAAGAGTACAAGCACGATGAAATTTGGAGACGACAGCCGGAAAATCATGTTTTCAAGCTGAAACCCGACAGACTGTAAAAATTTTATTTAACCGTTCACCCGGCTCACCCGGTATTAATTTAACATTAATTCAAGCCGTTTCCTGATAAATTCAATTTTCACATATCATATTATTATCAAACATTATTAAATTTGCGGGTCGATTCCCCCAAAAAAACGGACTAAAATGACAGATTTTTTAAACTCATTGCATGGGAAAGGAATAGTCCTGCCCGAAGTGATTGTGGATATCCTTGAGAACTGCCCCCGATTCACGGTATTCAATTCATCGGAAGAGCTTGCGGAAGCTTCTGTTGACGGAAAAAACAGTTTTGAAGTCTCGTATGAGGTAGAAGGTAAAGGCCTTTACACGGAAGCCATTATTCATAAAGTGAAAAACGGCATTTCTGCCAATTATACCGAAGCGTATATGAGGCGCAGGGATCCCGACACGATGGTCATTGCAGATGATCTCCCGACCGACAAACCGAAATTCACAGAGCGTTTCGGATATGATTTCAGTGTACTGCGCGATCAGACCTTTGAATGGCTGAAAAAACAGGAACTCGGGATATTTTTTTATTTCGCCGGACAAAAGGGCATCGGAAGTACTGGCATGGCTATAGCACCGGCGAACGCAGCCTTCTTTTCAATGGGCTTATCCATGCTTCAGAAAATTGTTCCGGTTGATGAACTGCCTGACGGTTACCAATTGGAATCTGTCATCTATGTTGCACCCCCGTTCAGGCATTCTCACTTTAAGGGCAGGCAGATTGTGGTTCACAACAGGCTGCCAGGTCTTCACGAGATGTATGCCTATAACCTTTATCCCGGACCAAGTGCAAAAAAAGGACTGTACGGTGTGCTGCTAACCAAAGGGGAGGAAGAAAACTGGATTACAGCGCATTGTTCAACCGTACAGGTTATTAGTCCGTACGATAACATCACTACCTATATGCATGAAGGTGCCAGTGGAGGTGGCAAAAGCGAGATGCTTCAGCATATCGTCCGGGAGCCTGAAGGGCAGGTGTTGCTTGGCGAAAACATGATCAACGGTGAACGCCGGTTAATCTCCATCCCGACTTTTTGTAAATTCAACCCGGTTACCGATGATATGGCGCTTTGCCATCCTTCCATTCAGAGGAACAACGGGAAACTGTCTGTCCTCGATGCAGAAAATGCCTGGTTTATCAGGGTAGACGGAATAAGGAATTATGGTGATGATCCGTTCCTTGAGAGTATTACCATAAACGCAAAAAAACCTCTGCTTTTCCTCAACCTGGACACCATGCCGGATTGTACGGCACTGGTATGGGATCATACGGAAGATGCCCCGGGAAAGAGATGTCCCAATCCGAGAGTAGTGCTGCCCAGGGATATTGTACCCGGAGTAGTGAACGAACCGGTATCCATTGATGTGCGTAGTTTCGGTGTGCGGACACCCCCCTTCTCACCCGGGAATCCATCATACGCCATCATCGGCCTTTTCCATATCCTCCCTCCTGCCCTGGCCTGGCTGTGGAGGCTTGTTTCGCCAAGAGGCTATGCCAACCCAAGCATCACCAGTTCGGAAGGACTGGAAAGCGAAGGTGTCGGATCATACTGGCCTTTTGCCACAGGGAAACAGGTTAAGCACGCCAATCTCCTTCTCGACCAGATCATACATACCCCCCGGGTGCGGTACACACTCACCCCAAATCAGCATATCGGAGTCTGGAAAGTAGGATTCAAGCCCCAGCTCATGATGAGAGAATATCTCACCCGTCGCGGAAATGCAAAGTTAAGATCGGATCAGTACCAGCCGGCACGCTGCAGTCTGCTGGGTTTCGAACTGAACTATGTTACAATCGAAGGTGCCAAGATCCCGTCCCGGTTTCTTAAAGTTTATCGCCAGACTGAAGTGGGTGAAGAAGGCTATGATGCCGGAGCGGATATACTTTCTGAATTTTTCAAGAAAGAACTACCCCAATATCTCACTCAGGAGTTGTCAGAAACCGGGCATAAGATTATTGAGGCCTGCCTTGATAATGCCCAGATTAAAGATTACCTGAGCATCCTACCTATGGATTATCAATATTCCTTTTTTACACCTGAGGAGATGCACCGGGATAATTCAGCCCACTGAAGGACTGGAACGAAGGATTGAAGGGAAAGGAGCAAAAGTAACGGGAAACCGGTTCGCGAGGTGTATCCGGGGAAATCAGAAGATCACTGTGCCGTGATTAACCCGACTAATGGTGACAGTCGCTACAGATGCTACTGCTGTGAAAACTACACTGTTACTCATCTTCTCTTTCTCACAATCCCTTTTTCATAGCCTCACATATGATTCAGTACAGCCTCACCACTGTTAACCCTTTCGGCCAGGCTCTTAACAGTCTCCGAACTAACCAGTCTTAAATAAGCGCCCCTTATCCTGGCATAACGGTCATGCATCGGACAGGGAGAAAGATCACTGCATTTGCCCAGACCAAAACCACATTTGGTGAAAAATAATTCACCTTCCATGATTTTAATGATGTCGAAAACAGAAATCTGCCCGGCTTCCTTTTCAAGAAAAAACCCACCACCACGTCCCCTCACAGAACCCAGAATCCTGAACCTCCCCAGGTTTTGCAGTACTTTAGCCAAATATTGCTCAGGCGCTTCTATCTCCCTGGCGATCTCCCGATATCCCGGCCGAAGACCATCACGGTTTATCATTTCAATATAAACCAGAGCTCTGATAGCATATTCCGTTCCCTTGGATATCATGTTTTTCCTTCAAATGTAATTACCTTTTTAACAGCCGGGCCTCCATTTCCTTCGCCTCCGGAAACAAAATGTTATTTTCGAGATGAATGTGCCTGTGCAGATCTTCCTCAAACTCACTAAGCATATGATAGGTTACTCTAAAAGTGTTGCACGCATCTTCAGGAAGTGAATAGCCCTTTGTAATTTCATTCAGTTGCCGGAACCTGTCACCTTCATTCTCATGTTCCGAAACCATCATATGGATCGGATTTGCCACAGTACCGAAAGATGGCGTTTTTAACTGGGTATTTTGTTTTCCGCAAAAAGACATGTGTTTGATGTACGGAAAAAGAATCATCTCTTCCTTTTGCATGTGCTTCACAAGGTTGGTAGCGGCAGTCAGGAAATGATCCTTTACCTTGAATATTTCAGGATGACTCTTACCGTGGACATTACATAGTTTATCAATGCTGACGGTAAGAACAGGGATTTTATCCCGTACATACATATGATGTCTCTTAATGATGTAATCGCACAATTCATCAGGGGGCATGCTCTGAACATGCCCCGTATCAAAGTCTCTCACGATCATAGCCTGGTCGAGTTTCCGGATCACATTGCCGATGTCGGCTCCAACTTCATCACAGGCCGTGACCAGCGTTCTGTTACCTCCGCAACAGTAATCGATTTTCATGCGGGTGAGCACGGAAGCAGCATTAAAATTTTCCCGTACGATATCACCCACGCGAGTTTGGGATGTAATATTCATGACGACTCAATTTAGTATTATACAAAAATAAACTTTTTATGGATATGCGGGTCCACTTATATGTTTTAATATTTCAGAACAGGTGATTCAGAAATGTATGTCCGCAAAGTGGTACAGGGAATCATTCAGGTTATAAACGAATGATCCGGGGATGTATTATTGAAGGATGTCATTTTGGGTAGGCCTGAAGTCAAAAAAGCCCTGCCGGTGGTCCCGGCAGGGCTTTCACTTTCTTTTGTCGGGGTGAGAAGACTCGAACTTCCGGCCTCGTCGTCCCGAACGACGCGCGCTGCCAACTGCGCCACACCCCGAAACGAATGACTCCAGCTTTTTATTCCCCCTCAGGGGTTTGCAATGCGGACACAAAAATATAAAAAACCTTAAGATTTACCTATAGTTTTAAAAATAAGTTCCCATAGGAAACAACAGGTCGATCGACTGTCCGGAATCCACATCCAAACCCTGTCCGCATGTAAGCCTTCTCATACCAGATGGTCCAGGTTTTCCGCTCTTAAAAACAAAATAGACCGTTTCAATGTTTATAATCTTGCAAATTAATCGAGTTACGACCGGGAGTGGTCTGAAAACGATTTCAGTAGACTGATTCTCCGGGCCATTTAAGGGGGTTATAGTTTCAGGTCATCGGGTATTGAAGGATTTTCAAGGTTATTTCGTACATCCGTATTCACTGTTATCATCACATAAGGATCAAACTGTAAAAACGAATTTTTAACGATAAAACCCTGAACTATGAAAAAAATTCTGTTGATTATCCTTTCTTCCCTGGTGGTCATCATTGCAGGAATGGTCATCTTCATCCTTTCCTCCTGGAAAAAAACCTTTGAAGCACCAATGCCCAATCTTAAAGCAAGTACAGATCCGGTATACATTCTCAGGGGAGAGCACCTGGCGTATGGGCCTGCTCATTGTGTAGATTGTCACATCTCACCTGAAAGAATCGCCGAAGTGGGAAGAGGCGCAAAAGTCCCTTTGATCGGCGGGCTTGAATTCGACATTCCTCCAGGTATTTTCGTAACACCCAACCTGACTCCCGATCCGGAAACCGGCATTGGCAATTTCACTGACGGCCAGATAGCCAGGGCTCTTCGATATTCCGTAAAACACAATGGTGATTATATGGTCCCGTTCATGCCGTTTCAAAATCTGAGCGATGAAGATGTCGTCGCCATCCTTTCCTTTCTGAGATCGCAGACACCCGTCAAACATGCTGTCAAACCAGACCATTACCGCTTTCTTGGCAAGGCCCTGATGGCCCTTGGAGCTCTTAAGCCGGTGGGACCCATTGGCACTCCCCCAAAATCTGAAGTAATCGACAGCACTGTTGCCTATGGATCGTACATGGCCAACAGTGTTGCCAACTGCATCGGTTGTCATACAGCAAGGGACATGAAATCGGGGAAGATTACCGGACCTCCCTTTGCCGGGGGTATGCAGTTTGAACCCGATAAATTAAGTCAGGGCTATTCATTCATATCCCCCAACCTGACCCCGGATAAAACAAGCGGGGTCATGGCGGCCTGGGATGAAAAAACTTTTATGAACCGGCTCCACGGAGGACGCGTTTACAAAGGATCGCCTATGCCCTGGGAAGCCTTTGCCAGGATGGACGACATTGAACTGAAGGCTTTGTACAAATACCTGCATACCCTCGCCCCGGTAAACAACAGGATTGAAAAGACTGTGTTTCAACCTGGGGAGAAGATGAAGGATTAGCAGTGTTTACTATCGTTTCAGCCAGGTTCTCTTTTCTTTCAACATCTGAAAAATTTAAATAACAGCTCTTGGTCGCACCTCTAAGGGCAGTTTTCAAGTTTCCTGATATTCTCCTCCCTTTATATCACCATTTTTATGCTTATATCCTGATACTGAGCCCTAAATACACGCTTCGGCCCGGCCGGTAATAGTTTCCCCAATCGAGGTGCTCGGAGTAGGCTTTGTTAAAAACATTTTCGACGCCAGCAGAAAATTTAAGCACAGAATCTTTGACTTTAATCTGTAGTCCTGATCTGAAATTCAGAATCATGAATGCAGAGGAAGGAATCTCACCAAAATCACGGTTGATGCGGTTCTGGGCAGCTGAATATTCAGCTTCAGCCTGGATATAGTATTCCGGTTTTCGCCAGGTCACCGATAAAAGGTTTGTTAATGGCTGAATGAGAGGCAGTGGCTGGCCGTTATTCATTTCTCCATAATTATATTTTATCACATCCAAAAATTCGAATACCGGTAGTGGTTTCCACATAGCCTGCATATTCGTAGAATAAATAATGGCGAATGGCAGGTTTACATATTGCTTTACCCCTGATGCATTCAGGGTGATGGCTTCATAGCCGGGTTTATAAGACCCGTAGATGTAGTCGAAAACCCGGTTAAAATAGTTTTCCCAGGAAAATTTAAACCGTTTTGCAGTATAATTCAGTATCCCGGATACATGAACGGCTTTTTCGGTTCGTATGTCCGGATTCCCGATATAATCATATCCGTCCAGGGCATTAAAAAGATAAAAGCCAAACTGTTCTGACAGTGTTGGCAACCGTTCACCATAACCAATACCTGTTTTCAGTTTCAGATATTTTTTAACCGTAAGGTCAAGGTTAAGGTTGGCTGAGGTCACGAATTTTCTGTAAATCTTTCCAATATTGTAATTGAGAGCGGTAAATTCCTGAATTCCCTGCCGTGATAAAATCTCTGATCGGCTATGATCAATCCTGACATCCAGACCAAGAACCGTCCTTGTACCCGCCTGAAAACTATTTTTAAGGTAGAGACCGGTCACGTGCCGCTGGTTAAAAGGCCATGTTTCGGTGTGCATGGGAGGTTCTCCTGGATTTTCCGGATTATTCATACGCATATTCATTTCAGCCTGTGACCGGTTCAGATAATCTTCCACCTTAAAACTAAGCAGGTTCCTCTCCGACCAGATGATCCTTCCCTCCACATATCCCCCGAACGTGTTGCTCCGGCCCGGCATTTTCATCCTCATATAAACACTGTCGCTCGCACCGGTATGGAGATCGCGAATAAAATACAGGCTATCGCGGTGAGAATCATCCATCTGGTGATAAACCGTATTTGCATAAAGTTTAGCATTAAACCCGTTTATATTAAAGAATTTACCTTCAGGACTATAGCCGACCGAGTAGATTCTGCCCCGGGCATTGCTGACATCCATTGGCAGTGCCGGATAACCCACATCGGATGCATTATCGATAATCCAGTCGAAAGTTAGGTTCTGCCCTTTTACCGGAGAATAGACCAGGGACTGTTGCAGATTATTTTTTTTGAACTGTGAGAATGGGACAACCATGCCGTTCCCGTCGGTATAGGGTGAAAAATTTTTATAGACACCACTTAGCCGGTATGCCCAGGTATCCCTGCCATAATTAAAAAGCACGAAAGCAGTTTTCCCCTCTGCTGCTGTCTCGTAATTTGCCCCGGTTTCAAAAGAGACTTTTGATTTCACAGGCTTTTGAAGGATCATATTCAATGACCCGCCGATCGTACTCCCATTTTTATCCCCGTTGGAACCATGACTCAGTTCGATGCTCTTAAGGTTCGCCGGTTCAACATAGGAGGTTACCGGATCCATTTTCCCCGTGCAGGCCCCAAACATTTTCATTCCGTCGATCGTCACGTTAATCTGTCCGGCAGAGAAACTGTTCAGCATAGGTTCCATGGCATATTCTCCCCTGCTTATCAGTGAAACCCCTCCAAGCCTGGCGTTGATATCATCCATGCTCGAGGCATGGGAATTACGATAATAGTTAATCACCGTCTCATCATTCAGGGGTACCGACCGTGTCACCACCACCTCAGCAATTTTAACTGTATCGCCGAGAAAAACCGATTGGTATTGTGAAAAAACAATACTCCACGGTAAAAACAATATGAAAAACAGGCATACATTCCTTCTCATAAGTAACCAGTTTAAGCGTCAACCACTTTTTCAGGATGGCTGACAGGTAAGATATGAACCTGCCCACAGATGTAGCAGACTTTTCTATCTTATTCTATCGCCCCGAAGCCGGCCTATTCCTTTGATTGATCTGCCTGCTCAGAATGTAATATTGAACGACAGGGTATCTGATAAAAGCTGACCGTTTTGTTCAACGTTCAGATGAATGCGCCACCACCCTGTCATGGTAAAATTAACCTTTCCCTTATAATGCCCGTTTCCCATATATACCGGTGAGACATTATTCGGGGAACTATGACCCATTGAGGGCATTTCGGGTTCAAACCCGACAGTGAGGTTCCCCGCTGCGGGAAAATTCATCATGTCCTGACGGTAATAAGCAGCCAGTTCGAAATCATTCATGCCTACAATCGGCTTTGAAGGTTCGAGGAGAGCAATAAAACAGGTCTTCCCGTCGACAGGTGAAATTGCATTGACTATCCGGGCTTCATCCAGATTTCTGACAACAGGAATGGCCAGACTTACAGAATCGCCGTTCCCATTTGCGGCAATGGATATCCCAAGGCTCCAGTGTTCATCCGGATTGTCGGGCATAATGAAAACCACGGCACCTTCAAAATAACCATCTGCATCCGTAGTCCCAACCGGGTTTTCCACAGGTGCCGCATGTTGCTTATTTACCATGTTCATCAGGGGAAACAGCTTCAGGGATGCTTCACTTACTTTCTGCCCGTTCGAATTTTCAGTCAGCATTAAGTATAGTTTATTGTATCCGGCAAACAAGGTGTCTTCTGCCAGAAGTTCAACATGAAAATTCCCGTCTCTGGAATCTGCCTGAGATATGAGTACCATCGAATTTAAATCCTTAACCGGATGGTTATCATCTTTACTGCAGGAATAAATTGACAGTACGATGCAAAGCACGCCCAACCATTTTAAATCATTCATTTTTTATATTTCTTTATAATTGTGACGACAAATGATCATAATTCGGATAAAAGATCTTTATTCCGGCACAAAAACGTATCATTGAGAATATCCTCCCGAAATAAATGAAGGAATAAAGACCAGGAAGTCACCGATCGGGCAATGATTATCAGCCACACAGATTAATCCTGATAGATTGCTGAAAATAAGGCTCAACAGGTCACGGTGATTCAAAAAAAAGAATTATGTTGTTTTGGGAGGATGAAAAATGCTGTCGACGAGCCTGAAGAAGTAAAGGGGTTTGCAATAAACATGATGGGTTTTCAACTCAGACCTGATGATGATTCCTGTTTGCAAAACCGGCAAAGTATAAAGAAGAATATCCGTTTTTGTGGAAGGAGAAGGGTTTTTGTCCTTTTGATTTTCATGGTTGACCTCTTTAAGTCTTTTCTGAAGGTAACACCTGCCCATACAATGCGAATCGGGATTACCGCGGTTCACACAAATATTTTTGATGATATAATCTTTAAATGTATAATATTCCACCCAGGGCATGACCGGCTGAAAGACGAGTATGGTTGAAAACAGAGATGATATGACCAGGTTTTTCAGGGACATGTACAGATAACATGCTGAATACAATATTGTTCGATCCTTTAGAAGCCGTGATCAAACGTCATTCCGGTCTCACCGGAATAAAAAAAGATAATGGTATTAATCCCTTCCCGATAAATAAACCCTGCATGAAAGGCTCTCATATATCCAAGGGGTCGACCCGGAGTGACGGAAAATTCCTGTTCACCGGTATTGTCTTTCTGCTTCAGTATTTTGAGTACCGATAAGCAAATGATGCGCCGATACAGACTTTTAGACAGTTAACCGTAAAGTAAAAAAGGTTGTGAGCTTCAGTCGAAACAGGTCCAATAAAAGGATTACGAACCGGAAAGGTAAAATCCTGTCATTTCTTCATAGCTGCCGGAATCCTGGCATACTTCACGGAGGAAGAAATCGAACAGCTTTTCATTGACATGGCAGAAGCATTTCCTGGAAGCGAAATCGCATTTGCTGCCTACTCAAACTTCATGGTAAAACGAAGCAACTTCAATGCAAAAAAAAGAAAGGGGGTTAATAATATCACAGCCGGTACTCACCTGTTCCGGTTTCCATATCCGCCCTGCCCCGGCTCCCCCTGCATGTTAAACCGTCTGAGATTATATGTGAACGACAACATCACATACTGTCGCAGTACCTGTGTTTTCGTGTCTTCTATATACAGCTCGGTTACATTCCTTGAGATGCTCTTGTTCTGGTTAAGGAGGTCGAATACTGACAATTTGATTTCCCCGAGTTTGTCCTTAAAGACTTTTTTCCCAATACCTATGTTCCATAACAAATAGCTTTCGTTGAAATTCTGCGACAGTCCTGAATAATACTGATGTAAAAGCTGGTTGCTGAAAGTAAGCCCTTTCCAGAAGATCAGGTTCAGATTGATCTCCGATTTTTGATAGAAATAGGTATTGTTCATCTCCTGCCGCACTGAGTTTTTTGCCAGGGAATAGTTGGATGCCGAAGAAACCGTGAAGTCCACATTTTCGCTGATATTACTGGCCAGTACCATCCCGAGGCTGAAATTGTGGTTATCGGTATAGCTTGTTACATTGTTTATAACGCCCGGGGAACGGGTATAATTCCAGGAAGTGTTCAGGTTCAGGTTCGTCTTGATATGAGAGATCGGGATCCCATAGCTGGCGAATACCCTCATATTCCGGTACCCGTTGGCATTTACGGGTTTTACGAACTGAGTTCCGGGTTTAAGTTCGATGCCGTTTGCCAAAACAGTATCCCTGTCGGCCAGGAAGATACTGTTGACCACATAATCCGAACCGAGGCCGCCACCGACCAGGATAAAGAACGCTGACGCTTTTGGAGTATTCACGGATGAATACCTTAGGAATACGGAATGCTGGTATGTCTGCTTCAGATCCGGATTTCCGGCCGACAATTGCACCGGGTTACTGTTGTCGATAACGTTCTGAAGCTGTGAGATGGAGGGGGAATTGGTTGAGGTGCGGTAAAAAAGCCTCAGGTTTTTTGATTTGCTGATATCATATCTCAGCATGGCCTGGGGAAGGATGCTGGTAAACGAATGCTTTATCTGATCCTCTGCCGGAAACTGTTCATCGCTTTTCAGTTGGGCTACCTGGTAGCTGACTCCGGCCATCAGGGAAAACTTGTCGTTTCTGTAACGGTAGTTTGTACCTGCTTCACCGGTTGAATATTTGCTTTTGTATACACTTGAGAGTGCAGTATCCCTGAGGGAATAGTCTGAAGCACTTGCGTCAAAGTTGAACGTCTGTTTATCGGCGTCATTCCATGATCCGGAATTCCCGGCCGTGATCATGAGCATACTTTTCTTTCCGAGAGGTTCGGTATATGCCAGCCTGGTGCTGTAAGAGGATCCGGATGTTGCACTACGGCTATACTGATCCAGTACCTCGCTTGAAGAAGTATCGGTGTAAAAAGTGCTTTGCGAATTCTGCCGGCTATGTCCCGAGTTATCATTCATCGATCCGTTGATATTCAATGAAAGACTCCGTCCCTGTTTGGCAAACCTGTGCCGGTACAACAGTTCATTCGAAAAGTTATACCCGCTGAAATCAGAATGCAGGGCATTATCTGTCTGGTTCAGCAATGTTGTGTCCTGGTAACTCCTGCTGGAAATCACGGATGCCGAATTATTCTTCTGAAAGCTGAGCCGGGGGATAAAAAGGATACTGTTTGATGAATCTATCGTATAGGTCAGCCTCATGTTCAGGCGATGGTTCAGGTTATCGGCCGAAGAATTGTTCTGTTCTGAATAATACGGTTTGCCGGTTTCAGTTGTAAAATAATTCTGAACGATTTCCTGGTCATTGGAATTCGAGGCATGATTTACGAAATAGCTGCCGGTAACATTGATCTTCTTTCCCCAGGTATCGGAATAGTTCAAACCAAGAGCCTGGGTTTGCGAAATACCCGGTTGTTGCCCAATCATGAAATTATTACGGCTGGCGAATCCTCCTGTCGCCATCCCGCCACCGCCGCGATATCCGCCACCGCCTCTTCTGCCGCCGCCTCCTCCTCCACCCCTGAATCCTCCACCTCTCCGGCTTCCCCCGCTCATCATTCCCAGGATATCTTCCGTGGAGAAGTTTTGCTGGTTAATGTTATTGGCCATGCCGATCAGGCTGATACGATGAGTACCCTTAAAGAGATTAACACTTCCCCCGGCCATATAACGGTTATCGGTACCATAGCCGGCATACAGTTTACCGAAGCTGCCGTTTCGCATCGACCTGCGGGTCACAATGTTCATCGTCTTAGTCGTCTCCCCGTCATCAAAACCGGTGAACCTGGACTGATCGCTCTGCTCATCAAAAATCTGAATTTTCTCAACCACACTGGCAGGAAGACTTCGTAAGGCCAGGGTCGGATCCTGGTCGAAAAACGGCCGCCCGTCCACTGTTACTTTATTGACCTGTTCACCCTGGGCTTTTACGGTTCCGTTATCCACCTCAACACCCGGCATCTTTTTGACCAGGTCTTCCGCCTGTGCATCCGGATTGGTTTTATATGCATCCGAGTTGTACTCTACCGTGTCCCCATTTTGAACTGCGAGAGGTACTTTACCTGTTACACTGACTTCACCGATCTCAGATGGTTTTTTTACCAGGAACAGGGTTCCGGTGTTCTGGGTCCCATTGTTTATGGTGACCGACTTTTCCAGTGTTTCATAACCCACGAAGGAAATGGATAAGACATAGGTCTGTCCGTTTTGAAGTCCGTTCAGTGTGAAAACCCCGTCCTTACCGGTGGTCGCAGCCTGTACCGCCTGCCCGCTCTGAGTTTTAACAACAATATTCGCTTCTTCCATGGGGGTGTTGTCGGAACGGTCAAGAATTTTCCCTGTCAGTGTCGGAGCCTGAGCGCAAATATTGAGCGACATAACCAACAAGGTCAGTGTTGCCAGAAAATCCGGTAGTTTCATAACTCGAGAGATTGGTTCTCTAACTTGAAAGATTTCCAGAAGAACGAATATTTAGACAATCAGGATGACTCTATTATTCAGATGAAAGATATTATTCTGAGCAAAGCCTGACTGCGGGGCAGCATTTTGCCTTCTTTGTCCCGGAAAGGCTTCGTCCTGCCAGGAGAGTTTATGAAAAGCAAAAGAACCATTATCATAAGCAGTCCGATTAATCCGCTTACCACGTAAAATAAAATTCGCAGGATTCTTTTCATTGAATAAGCTAGATGAAGTTGTTAAACGGAAAGGTGTTACTGTGCTAATTTATTCATTTCTTGTCACTTCGGCAATAACTCCGCCAAATAATAATCTTATCATTCCTGCTGCCCGACTTTTACAATGGATGGAGTGGATGCTTCAAATCTGTCAGGGTTAAAGTCCGTTTACAGGAACCTTTTTACAACCCAGTTGTTCTCCTGAACGAACACCTGATCAATGAACAATAAAAATATGAAAAGAATTTTTACCAGTCTCCTGCTGATTTTCTTCATGTTTCCCACCTTTGCCTGCGATATATGCGGCTGTAATTCCGGTAATTATTTCATAGGTCCGTTTCCTGAATTTAACCGGTATTTCGTGGGAACACGGTATTCATTCCAGAGCTACGGAACTGTCCTCAGCTCTGATCAGACCCAGTTCAGCAACGATCTCTACCAGACAACGGAACTGATGGCTGCGGCGATCATCAAAAGAAAGTGGCAGGTGATGATGTTTATGCCTTATCATTTCATCTATAGCAAATCGGATGATGGCACGCACCGGAACAACGGCCTGGGTGATATGACCCTGATGGGTAATTACAAATTGCTGGATACGAGATATCTGAACAAGGATACGGTAACTGTCTTTCACCAGTTATGGATCGGTGCCGGCGTAAAATTACCCACGGGCAAATTTTCGGTTGACCCGGAAGAACTCGTAACATCAGCCAATCTGCAGCCCGGGAGTGGCAGTTTTAGCTATATGTTTAACCTGCTGTATGTTTTTCAGATTAAAAGCTGGGGGTTGAATTTCAGTTCAAATTACAGGATTAACCATGCTGCCGACAACTACAGGTTTGGCAACCGTCTGAATTTGACCTCCTTTGTTTTCCGGACTTTCCCTCTCGGGAACATTTCTCTTAGCCCAAACATCGGCCTGCTGTATGAAAGCATGGCTGCAAACCGGAACGAAAACGTGAAAGTAGCCGACACCGGCGGAAGTGATGCTTTAACGGCAGCAGGGATAGAAGTTAAGTACAGGAATACAGTATTCGGATGTAATGCCCAGGTTCCACTGGCTTCGGATCTTTCGAGCGGACAGACCAACCCCGGGATGCGGGCAATGTGCCATCTGTCATTTATGTTCTGACTTACCGGATCTGTGCAGGAACGGCCTTACCCCTGCCCCAGCCTTCGGCTTTACAATATTACCTGCCGCCTGTTATACCTTTAAGGAGAGATAGCCATCAGATAAGCTGAAAAGTTCCTGATTCCCTCTTACCATTTTTCATACTATTTTGTTTCTATAGAAAAAACGTATGAATTCCACCCAGCTCAGAACAATTCAGTCTCCCCTGAAACAACAATACAGGGAAGACCCGGCGTCAGCAGTGGTGATGCTCAGGGCAGAAGGGGAAACGGGCGAAGGCGTTACGTGCAGTATTGACACCGGGAAAGCACTGGTTAAGGCCGGACTTCATCAGGCCACAGGGGGTGACGGAAGTATGGTTTGTTCAGGCAACATGCTACTTGAAGCCCTGGCAGCCTGCGCCGGGGTCACCCTGAATGCCGTGGCTTCGGCTATGGAGATTGATATCGGCAATGCCAGGATCGTAGCTGAGGGCGAACTCGATTTCAGGGGGACTCTTGGCGTTTCTAAAGAAGCACCGGTAGGATTCATGAATATTCACCTTACGTTTATTTTTAATACTGATATACCGGAAGATCAAATCGAAAAACTGATCGGGCGTACCGAACGCTATTGTGTGGTTCTTCAGACCCTGCGGAATCCGCCGTCTGTGTCTGTCGTCCATTCATCCTGAAACTGACGACCTCAAATGCCTTTTAAGCATCCTCCTCTCTTTTAAACACAACTCACACCACCAAAAAGGGAATCCCGGCCACCGGGTATGTTGTGGACCCCCATTTTGCACAACCTCCTGTATCAGCCTGACAACCGATGATCATGATGTACCTGCCCTGCAGAGATCGCCTGGATAGTCTTCATACAAATTGTTTTTTAAAGAAATTATTCTTTATTTAGTATTACGCATATGGATACCGACCCACGTTTTGAGAGATGCATACTATTTTGAAATAAGTTCTTCCACAAAAGCTTTATCATGATAAAGACAGCCTTTCTGACAGTCCTAATATTATTTACTTTTCTCCTGGTATCAGCGCAGGACAGCATTTATTACTACGGGGGGGACTACCGGCAGGTAACGGGTTTTTCAGAAGCAAGATTCATGGAAAGGATCCATACCAGGTCACCTAAAGTTCATATCATAAAATATTTCGAACGGGAAGATGATACATGGAAACCTCAGCCCAGACGTAAAGTAAAAACGGTAAAAAAAGGTGAACAGGTTATAACGATCAGCAACAAGTTATTGGATCCTGAAATCATTCACCGTTACTACCAGGAAGTTTCACCCGGATTGTATTCCTTCAGGGAATACCAAAGGGATGACCTTATCCGGGAAGGCAGCGCCACCCGTTTGGTTCCACTCCTGCTGGAAGATACGGTTAAGGAGTATTATAAAACGGGTCAGATCAGGACACTTGCACTGTATCATAACAACCAGATGCTGGGTAATCAGAACTGGCTCCGGGATGGCTCAGCCTATATCGACAATATTTTTTATGCCGCCGATGACGTCCCTGAGTATTCAAAAGGCAACGGTTATTTCAGTCAGTATATTCTCGCAGGCCTGAAAAAATCGGGGATGGATCTCACCCAGTACAGCGACAAAATCATCCTGGGCTGGGTGATTACCGAAAAGGGCGAGCTTACCGGGGTCCATGTGGTCTACGGGAAATCGATGGAGCTGAACCGGTTTATGGTAAAACTGGTGGCCACACTGCCCGGTGAATGGGTACCTGCCATCCTGAACGGTAAAAAGGTCAGGTACTACATGACGATCCCCTTCAATTTCGGGGAGCCTACCCGTTATTTTGATAATCTGCAGTTAAACAATATCGGACAGCTGGACTGGAACTAAATTCCGGGTGCAACGTGTATGTCATAAAATAAATCCATCGATTCGCCGTGCAGTAATGCCGAAGAGTACAGAAATCGAAAATGGAAAAGATCGCGACAGCCTTTTTGTCCTTTTGCTGAGCAGATCATTTGCCGGATTTCTGATCATCCATCACAGTTATAAATCTATTTTAAGTGTATTTGAAATCGGGTATAAAGAGGTAATGATATTCTTGTATCCCGATTCATAACCGTTCGCCACGCACAAAGTGACATAAAACTCTCCGCCTTCCGGATAGAACTTTTGTCGTGCAACATCCAGAGCATTACCAACAGAGGAACCTCCTGATATCTTTGACCCGAATATGTAAACCGATTGCCAGATAAAATTTTGGTCGATATTTTCCATGCTATATCCGGAAGATTTTGAAAAAGCCAGGACGAGATTTATAGCATATTCTCCTTTCAGAGAATCATTGAGAGTATAAGTATATTGCAATTCACCCTCTTCATCGAGGGATATTTCACATGTCTTAAAAATAAAATCAGGAATCTCATACATTGTGGCGTCCAGGAATCGTGATTCATCTCCACCCAAAAGTGAGATACTATTCGTCACAGTTCCAAAACCTGCTTTGCGGAAGGTAACCTCATACGAGCCACTCCAAAGGTCATTAATTTTGTAATGGCCATATTCATTGGTAGATCCTGAAGCTTTAACACCCTTATTCATCAGGTTTTCAGTGGCATCAACCCTGACCCCGCGTTGTTCCGGGACGTTTTGACCATTCACACTGACCAGTTCGACATTCCCTTCCAGGCTGCCTTCCAGTCCGTTTTTGTCATTTTTGGAACAGCTTGCCAAACAAAAAATACACAAGGAAAAATACAGAAAGTTTTTCATAACAACTGACAAATTAATTTAAGGTAAATTCAACGACTTCCGAGCCACTCTCAGGGTCTATTCCATAATATACCATTGCACCGGTCACCGGATCCGGTTGGTTGAAAGAGTTGGTGAAATCCAGATTCACAGACCAATTAGCCATGTATACCCGTGCATAAAGATGCTGACCTTTACTGAAAACAGGCTTTTCCAGCTGAAAGCCAGTGTTCCTGAAAATCCAATGATACCGGTTCCATGCTACATCAGGCTTTTCAGAGATAAAAAGATACGGAATTAATTGCGGAGAATATTGAGGATCCGTTTCAATCGTAACTGTTCCAGTCCAACCGGCAGACTCATTATCGAAATAACCCGGCATAAAGGGCTCAACCGTGATGCCGGCACTAATCACCTTCATGTCTTCAACAGGGAAAAGAGTGAATCTGCTTATATAATAATTTTCATTTCCACCGATGACGGAAAGGCCTTTCAGGGTTCCTGTTAAATAGCCTTCCTTCTGAAAAGTAAGGTTATAGGTCCCGGTTTTGATCCCGTCAAGGATGAAAGAACCATCACTCTCACTATAGGTTGTCCTTGAAGACTTTCCGGATCTGGCTGTTATTGTAACACCCGAATTATCGGTGATCCCAAGCCTTACAAACCCGGTTACCGATGCCTCCATCAGGTCGGGTTCTTTTCTACAACCCTCAATTAAAACAATTGTAAAGACTACCAAAAATATGAGTTTCATTTTCATAATGATAATGTATTTTTAAAGTACGGTAATGGTATCGGTTGCCAGCACATCACTCTTATTGATCAGGATTTCGCCATCCTGGCTTTTATAGATATCTCTGACCGAATTGCTGTTATCCTCACTGGCTCTTAAGGTCATTTCCACCTTTGCTCCTGCACTGAAATATCTGCTTAAATCAGGCAACCCGCTATAGACAGTATCTGTAGAATTGCATGTGAAAGACTGATAGTTACCCGGTTCCGTATTGTATATCCTTCCATAATAATGCTCCAGGGTACTATCGGTTTCGATATCCCTGAAAGAAGTGTTTATGTTAATATGGTACGACATGATTCCGCCGGCAGGCCATCCGTCATCAGCAAACGAAAGATACACTCTGCCAGGCTCGGCAGGATCGTAATGAAAATAGTCAAGTTGATGGTCAAACTTTTTGATGACAAAGAAATAACCGGCATTCGTCCTTTCCCACATCAGCCATTGGCGGCCCCATGTTTCAGCAGCAATATAACCTTCCCTCGAAAAAAGAATGGAATAGGTTCCGGTCGGGACATCCGGTATTTCCCAATGTCCTGAATCATCGGAAACAGTTTCAAAGGTTACATTGCCGCTTTTAAGCTCAACCTTTACCCGGTTCAACGAGTCTCTCAAACCAAATTCGTTAAAGGTTTCAGCAACTCCGTAAGCAGTATTTTTGCGGTAAATTGCCTCTTCATCGGTTTTGGAACAGGCAATCAGTATGAAACCAGCCAACAGTAAGGGTAAAAATCGTTTCATTCGAAAATAGTTTATTTAGGTTATTGATCTCATAGACTGTCCCTCTACAGCGGGAGAATTTCCAATCACCAGGCTTCCTGATTTAAGCATAAGCTACTCCCTTTGGTCGTGAGATCGTTTCGCTAAGTTTATGTCCGATCGTGCCACCTCCATCTATATTTATCTTCGTGGTATGGAAGTTCCTTTTTGTATCGTTGAAATTCTTGAAGATCAGCCTTCGTATTTTAAAGTTAATAAAAAATCTTTTTTTACAAATAAAATCCCCAATCGGAAATTCTGAAACGGAAGCTTAGGAAGGAAGACTTATATCAACTGATTATTCTACTGTAGCTTACCCATAATTCACAGCCATTTTCATTCGTCAAAAAAGCTTTGGTGCTGAGACCTTAACTCCCGGTACACCGATAATCTGAATGGATTATCTGCCCTGCAAGGAGTCATAACTGAAAAGAAAGACAAAATGGAATTTACGTAAGGCTTGAACAATTTACCTTCGTTATTGTAATATGTAGTATCAATTTGGTTTTTTACAATGAATCGTTCATTATTTATATCACCTCGTACGCCCGTTTAAATGCGATAAATGTGCAATTGATGTTCAATAAGCTTAATATCCTCAAATTAGGTATTTTGTGTTTTCTAATTGTTTACATAATTACATACCTTTACCCATATGAACACAACTCTTTCATTTACTAATAAAAAAAACCAAAAAAACATGAAAAGGAAATTTTCACTTGGCTTTCTCCTGGTATTTCTCTCAGCTGCCCTTATGGCACAGGATCCTATGTTCTCACAGGGAGACAAAGTTTTGAACCTTGGAATCGGTTTCGGATCGGCTCTTTATTCAGGTTCATTCTATCATACTTCGGTACCAGCTTTATCAGCATCCTACGAAGTTGGAATTAAAGATAATGTACTTGATGTCGGATCAATTGGCGTTGGAGGCTATCTCGGGTATTCAGCATTCAAATCAACTTACGATAATTATGGTACTTCCTACGGCTGGAAAATTTCTAATCTGGTTATTGGTGCAAGAGGCGTTTTTCATTACCCGTTTCTGGACAAACTTGATACATATACCGGTATAATGTTAGGATTCAGAGTAGTCTCGAGTAAATACTATGGCACCGATTACGGCTTTAATTACTCCGGTTCCTCAAGTGGTGCTCAGTTTTCATGGTTCGCCGGCGGCCGTTACTATTTTACCGATAATCTTGCCGGCTTACTTGAGGTAGGTTATGGTATCTCCTATCTAACCCTTGGTATTGCCCTGAAAATGTAAGATATTTATAAGAAGAATGAATTTCTTTATCAGATACAGACCGGGACTTTCCCGGTCTTTTTTTTCAGAAAAAAAGGGTCTTCTTCCGAAGAAGAAAACCCTTTTCCAACCTGAGACTATTTCCCCAAAAATAAACCTAAAAAAACAATGCATCTACTCTCACACGCTACTAAATTATACAGATTTACCTAAATTACTTTCTTAATCTTAATCCTGCTCTTGCCATCTTCCTCCAGTTACTATAAAAGGTCTGATTTTATATACCTTTTGAGAGTGCAACTTACATCAAAAAAAAAATCAAGTCAAATTTATTCAGTCTAAATAAATGCTAAATAATGCGGACAGAGAAAGTCCTGCAATTGCTGAGCGGCGTGGCCTCACAATCAATTGCCCGATAGTTAAGTATGACTGTCCGGGAAAATGAGTCTGGCTTCCTGTAACAGCTGGCTGCGGTTTACCGGAACGACACCGGAGTGTTCACAGACCTGTCCGCCGGCAAGATTTGAGAGTACGGCAGTCTGAAGCGGCGACAGGTTCTCACCGACGCAGAGCGCAGCCAGACTTACCACCGTGTCTCCGGCACCGGAGACATCTGCAATATCACGTACCTCAGCAGAAATATGATGACATTCGCTGCGGTCAGCGATCATGATACCCTGTTCGGAAAGGGTAACCATAACCATACGATGATTACCGGATTTTCTGAGTTTCTGTATGGCTCCGGCAATTTTCTTCAGATCGGTCTTTTGAATATCGGCTTTCAGACCTTCATTCAGCTCCTTGAAATTAGGCTTAAACAGGGCTGCATCCTTAAAATTCAGGAAATTTCTTCTTTTTGGATCGACAAGTACGGGGATGTCCAGGCTATTGGCCAGGTTGATGACAGCCTTGATGAGGGAAGGTGTAATAACGCCCTTGTCATAATCCTGAAAAATGATGGAGTGGATATTTTTATCCTCAATGAAGCTGCTGATAAAATCGAGCATGCGCAGCTCCGATTCTGAGGATACCGGTTTATCCATTTCCTCATCCACCCGCAAAAGATGCTGGTTATTGCTGATAATTCTTGTCTTCTGTGTGGTGACCCTCTCATGATCAACTATAATGCCGACATCACTAAGGTTTTGTTCACCAAGCAGGTCCAGGAATTCCTGTCCGCGAAGATCACTGCCAATTACAGAGCATAATATAGGTACGGCTCCCATAGCCTTTATGTTCAGAGCAACATTCGCCGCACCTCCAAGTCGTTTTTCAACTAAAATATCCGAAACGACGGGCACGGGTGCTTCGGGAGAAATCCGCCTGACCCTGCCCCACAGATAAGAGTCGATCATGACATCCCCGATGATAAGGACCTTTTGCCGGGTGAATTGGTCAAACAGTGTTTCCAGATCAGGACTTTCAAACATACCGGTAATTCATTTTATCGGTTTATTAATCCGACAAATATAAAGTTTTACATCGGATCAACGTCAATGCTGATTCTTACTTTTTTAAAGCTATCGAATTGATAACATTCGTCCACAGCCTCCTGCAGAAGTTTCCTGGCCCGGGTAAAAGAGGATTTCTTCTCGACTTTCAGGATGATCTGATTAAGATAAAGATTTTTAATCCGGCCAATCACAGGGGGTTGCGGACCCAGAACCCGTCTTCCGAAAATTTTCCGGAGTTTTATTGCCAGCTCATTGGCTGCCGTGTCGGCACTTTCCTTCTCCCGTCCTTTGATCACTAGTTTGATGAGCCTGACGAAGGGCGGATAGGCAAATGCCTGTCTTTCCATGATCTGGTCCCGGTAGAGACCTTCGAAGTCATTATTTATTACATATCGGATGACAGGATGCGACGGATCCGAGGTCTGGATGATCACCTTCCCTCTTTCTTTTTTTCTCCCGGCTCTTCCACTCACCTGGGACATGAGCTGAAAGCTTCTCTCAAAAGCCCTGAAATCAGGAAAATTAAGCATCTGGTCGGCATTCAGGATTCCGACAAGAGCCACATTCTCAAAATCAAGCCCTTTGGAAAGCATCTGTGTTCCTGCAAGAATATTATATCGTCCGGCCGCAAAACCTTCAAGAATGTTCTCATAGGCTTTCCTCGAACGGGATGTGTCGAGATCGAGCCGGGCCACCCTGACGCCCGGGATATGCAAAGAGATCTCATCCTCCACAAGTTCGGTTCCGAAACCCCGGGTGACCATTCCGGTGCCCTGACATTCATCACACTGATGAGGGATCCTGACCGAATACCCGCAGTAATGACAGATCAGCCGTTCTTCATAACGGTGATACGTCAGGCTGACATCACATTTTTCACACCTGGGAATCCATCCGCAGTTATTACATTGAAGGAAAGAAGAGTAACCCCGCCGGTTCTGGAAGAGGATGATCTGTTTTCCGGCAGCCAGGGTCTCGTCAACAGCCTTTAAGAGCATTGGGGTGAATACCGATATCATCTCCCTCTTTCGCCTGGCTTTGCTCACATCGGCCACCAGGATCTCTGGCATGAGAACGTCGCCGAATCTCCCGGTGAGCCTGGCCAGTCCGTATTTATGGCTGAGGCAGTTTGAATAGGTTTCAACCGATGGGGTAGCTGTTCCCATGAGGACTTTTGCGCCATGAAGCGAAGCCAGCATCACAGCAGCATCCCGGGCATGGTATCTGGGAGCCGGATCGTGCTGTTTAAAAGTATTCTCATGTTCCTCATCGATGATGATCAGTCCCAGGTCCTGAAAGGGCAGGAAAATGGCCGACCTGACACCGAGGATCAGCCTGTACTGCTTTTCATTTTTTTGCCTGAGGCGCATATATACTTCAACCCGTTCCGAATCACTGAATTTACTGTGGTAGATGCCAACCATATCTCCGAATACGCGTCGCAGGCGTTCCACGATCTGCGAAGTAAGCGCAATTTCCGGCAGTAGATAAAGAACCTGCTTACCGGCATCCAGGTATTCCCTGATAAGGTGAATATAGATCTCCGTTTTCCCACTTGAAGTGACCCCGTGCAGAAGAACCACATTTTTGTCCCTGAAACTTTCGGTGATGGTGTTATACGCCTCCTGTTGACTGTCGTTCAGTATATTGGGGGGTATGGTGTTCCGATCATAGACGGTCAGGCGTCCGGAAATTTTCCTGGTTTTTAACAGGATTTTTTTTCTGATCAGGCTGTTAATAGCAGAAACATCAAAGCGCGGCCTCAACGAGGAAAGTGGGATGTCAACCGGCCGTATTATGCCGTCGTCATTCATGGAGAGCAAAAGGATCTCGTTCATGACCTCCTTTTGCCGGTAGGCTCGCGACAGTCTGTCAAGAAGGTCATGAACAGCCTCACGGTCTGTGTAAGCTGGCTGAAGGGAAACAAACGTTTCCATCCGGGGTTTATAGCTGTCTTTAAGTCTTTCCTCGATGTAAACTGCACCGTCTTCCATCAGCTTTCGTACCGCACGGTGGACATCCTTCCTGCCGGTTATCCTGGAAAGGTCTCCGACCGACAGTCCGTTGTTTTCAGAAATCACTTTCAGAACCAGGCTGCCTTCTTCATCGATATCCTCTTCATAATATTCATTGACAAGGATTCGCGATTCACTTTCAAGTTTCAGTCCCGATGGCAATGCTGCCTTATAAATCTCTCCGGCTGTACACATATAATAATCAGCCATCCATTCCCAGAATCTAAACTGGACAGAATTGATCAGCGGCTGATCATCAAGTATAAACTGAATCGTTTTGATATGATCCGGTTCAGGGGTAGTATGATGAAGGGAATGTACGAGCCCGGTATACATTTTTCGTTGGCCAAACTGTACGATTACCCGTTTCCCCTGTTGAATCTCTTTCTGAAGATTTTCCGGCACCCTGTAGGTATAGGTTTGCCGCACCGGCAGTGGAAGTATGATCTCGGCGAACAGCATCCTATTGTTCATCTCCTGGTTAAATCAGAATTCAGGTAAAGGTAGTGATTTGGTCTGTAATGAAGAAGGAGGTCCCCAACCTGCCGGGAAAAAAGAAGGACCTTCCGGCCGCAACCGGGGTATGTGGTGCAAAGTAAAACACAGACGCTGTATACTCCGGTCAGGCTGACCGGATCCCGGTGTCAATCCGGTAAAAACCGCTCTCCCCGAAAATCAGACAGAGAGTATCTCGGCCATTTCAAGGATAGATGAATCAACATTTTTATGCATCTTGATCACCTTGCTGAACGGTACATTGATAATCTCATTGTCCTTCATTCCCACCATGACACTTTTCTGGTCATCCAGGAGTGCATCAACAGCATAATAGCCAAACTTACTGGCTATAACACGGTCATAAGCCGATGGCGTGCCGCCACGTTGAATATGGCCAAGAATGGATACCCTGACATCATACTCATTGAAGTCATCCTTCACTTTTTCGGCAATAGCCATGGCCCCGCCTTCTTCTTCCCCTTCGGCAACGATAATGATGTTGCTCGATTTTTTCCTTTTAAACCCTTTTTCCAGGTAATCTTTCAGACCTTCTACCTGATTTTTGACTTCCGGTATGAAAATGGCTTCCGCACCGCAGGCAATACCACTATGGACAGCAATAAATCCCGCGTCGCGCCCCATCACCTCAATAAAAAAGAGACGGTTATGACTGCTGGCCGTATCTCTTATCTTATCCACAGCCTCAACAACTGTGTTAAGTGCCGTATCATACCCGATCGTATATTCGGTTCCGTAAATATCATTATCAATGGTTCCGGGAATACCGATAAATGGAATGTCATAGTACTCATCACAGAAAACCCTTGCCCCGGTGAGAGAACCATCACCCCCGATCACGACAACAGCCTCAATGCCTTCTTTTTTAAGATTGTCGTAGGCCATTTTGCGACCAGCAGGTGTGCGAAATTCCTGGCTTCTGGCCGTCTTGAGGATGGTACCTCCGCGCTGCAGGATATCGCTCACGCTGTAGGATCTGAGTTCCTTGAAATGGCCATGGATCATTCCATGATAGCCATGCCTGATCCCAACAACCTGCATTTTATTGAAGATTGCCGTACGTACAACAGCCCTGATAGCTGCATTCATACCCGGAGAATCACCTCCGGAAGTCAGAATTCCGATTCGTTTAATTTTTCCCATTTAAAAGCATTTTAAAAAACCATTATACCAATAATGATCAGCACTTTATTGAGCCTGCAAAGTAAACTCAAAAAAAAATAGCGTCACAATATTCAAAGATATTTTTTGTTTAATTTTTCGTGAATTCAGCAACCTTCCGGGCGACGTCCTCAAGCAACCAGCGGGGCGTTGAAGTTGCCCCGCAAATACCTGCAGATGTAGCATTTACAAACCAATCCTCCTTTACCTCTTCAGGATAGGAGACCAGGTGACTGCGTGCATTGACAGACCGGCATACATCAAAAAGTACTTTTCCGTTTGAACTTTTCTTACCCGCCACGAAAAGGATCACGTCATTCCCGGATGCAAATTTACGGATCCCAGGCTGACGATGGGATATGTGCCGGCAAATCGTATCGTTGATCTCCAGTGACGGATCCGGTTTACCGTCTTTCTCCACTCTCCGCCGCAATTCGTCCCTGAGATTCCTGAACCCGTCCGTATCCATGGTAGTCTGTGAATAGAGGGTCACATGCCTTTTCAGCCTGAGTTCATCCAGTTTTTCGGGGTCTGAGATAACCACCGCACTGTTCTCTGTCTGACCGGTCAGCCCTACTACTTCAGGATGATCCTTCTTCCCGTAAATAATGATCTGGCTGTTCCTCATCGTCCTTCCTGTATTGTTGTCTTATTTTTTGCTGAAGTCTCTGTACGATCGGACACGTCCCATCCACCAGTTCAATATGGTTCTTCTCGGCGATCCGGTAAGTCTCCGGTGGTTCACCATGTGCCCGTATCAGAACTTTGACATCGTGCAGATGATTTAAATCTTCTTTTTCAATAAAATGGATCCCTTTGGCGATGAGCCGCTTCACCTCACTCTCGTTATGAACGATCTGTCCCAGACAATAGAGTTGTTCTCCTGTATCCAGGATTTCTTCAGCCTTACTGATAACCCGGGTAACACCAAAACAAAATCCCGATTTCTCTTCAATCCGTATTTCCACGTCCATGAATTTTTAACAGGTTCCTGAACCACTCCATCTGTTCTTCTACATTCATATGACTGTTGTCGAGCACCAATGCATCGGCGGCTTTTTTCAGCGGACTTATCGACCGGTTTTCGTCGATATCATCCCTTTCACGGATATTTTGCTCAACCTTTTCCAGACTTGCCGGTACACCTTTTTCCTTCAGTTCCAGGTACCGTCGTTCTGCCCGTATATGAGGATCCGCCGTCATGAAAATCTTTATATCAGCATCAGGAAAAACTACTGTACCGATATCACGTCCATCCATGACAACACCGTTTTCACCCTGGATAGACCTCTGCAATCCAACCATTTTGGCTCTTACTTCACCTATCCTACTAACGGGACTTACCAAATCCGAAACCTTCATGCTACGGATCTCATCTTCAACGATCCGTCCGTTTAAACGAACCAGGTATCGGCCCGGTGTATTGTCCTCGGTAAAATCAATAGCCACCTTGCCGAGAACACTCACCAGCCCGGTCTCATCAACTTTCCCATTCCGTATCAGACCCTGTTCAATGCAATATAACGTTACTGCCCTGTACATAGCACCGCTGTCAATATAAATATAGCCGAGCTCTTCGGCAATTCGTTTAGCAAAAGTGCTTTTGCCACATGAAGAATATCCGTCAACGGCAATGGTCAGTTTAGATATGCTCTGGTTTACCATAAAGGAGACATTTTGAAAAACGATGCAGAACAATTTTGTTTATATCCTGCACCCTGCTTCGGTTAAAGGAGGTTATTGACTGCCGGACCGCCGGGAGCAAATAGGGTTAACGGCTTATACCGGCAAAATTACTAAAATTATACTGTCCGTTGCAAGGATACGAATGATTGATCAGTAAGGGAAATAAATTTATAGGGTCACTCCTGCTTTTTATGGTAGAAATCGGAAAGGTTTGTACTAAGTGAAAAATGATTTGAACCTCCGGCAAGGTGGTAGGTTGCCCTTCCGTAGCTGAAATGAAATTTCGAGATCTTGATGCCAAATCCCCAGGAGAAGCCTACCATTCCAACTCGTGGGGCAATTTTCATTTCCTGCCGCCGCTGGTAATTGTAGCCTAAGTCAACGTAAAAATTCTTACCGGGGATAAATTCCAGTCCGAAGATGGTATGTCGCATCATATTATCCCCAAATTTTTCCACTTTGCTTTTGGAGGATGTGTTTACCATCAACGGATCATAGGTCACAGAATTGTCGAGAGTGCTCTGATAAGCCATATTCCACATCTGCATCTGCTGGAACAGCACAGAAAACCGAAACGGAGCGTGTGCGAGTTTTTGAGAAAGCCCGGCCTGGATCTCGAAAGGTATATGCTCTCTTCCGGCATTCCCGTAATAGGTGGTAATCTGTGTCCCTATGTTGCGCAATACCAGTGCAGCCGTAAAAAGTTTTTCCGGATTATACCAGGTAACGCCTATATCAGCGGCAATGCCTAATGAATGATAACTTTCCAACTCGCTGTAAATTGGTTTGACGTTGATGCCAACAGTCAGAAACGAGTCTATGGCCCTGGAATAAATGAGATTCAGGGAATATTCGGAGGCAGTGAAGGTCTGGCCGTTCCGTACGCCACTCTCATCAGCATAAGGGAAATCACCGTAATTGATATAGTGAATGCCGGCAGCAAAATTTCCCAATTTTTCATAACTGCGAGCATATGAAGCGTATCCGTATTTGATATCAGCGAAATACCCAACATAATTCAGTACAAGCTGATTGCTCATCTCAGCGGATAACAGCGACGGATTGTGAAACGGCAGGTTAAGGTCAGGATCCGGAATGGCTACGGATTTACCACCCAGTGCAGCCACTCTGGCAGAATTGGTCTGATTAAGGAAAGCGTAGGTATAGGTACCTCCGATCTGAGAATACCCTGACATATACGCAGTGAGGATCAACAGCAGGGCCAGCGTTTTCCTTTTCATGAAAGATAGGGTCGTTTAAAAGCTTAAACGTATAAAAAATCTTCTTAGTGTACAAAAGTACATTTCAACCCGTCACAAGTCCGGTAAAAATTTCCCGGGACGACTCACACCAGAGTTTAAAATGATGAAGTGAATTATTATCCGGTTCGAAAAATGGCAGCGAATCATCCAGCGCGGTGAGCTTAAAGGCCAGACCGGATCTCCTGGCATCCTCAGCATTACAGAGTTGTTCAAAATGATTTCTCGAAGGAATGATCATCACCGGTTTTCCAAGGAGGGCCGATTCACAAACGGTCTCGAATCCTGCGGTGCAAATCACGGCCCGGCACCCTGCCATATCCCGGAGAAAGTCATCGCCACCCAGTCCCGACAGGGTAATATTCGGCAGGGCAATGTCAACCTGATCGTCGTCATCTGTATAAATATGAAATCCTGTCGAGGGGTGACCAGATGCCAATCTGACCAGATCCGCAAGGAAGCCCCCGTTCAGCAGGTAAACCAGAATGTAATCACCTTGTTCCGGAGTTAGCAGTCTTACCGCCTGTCGGATGAGCGGGGGTGCAACCCTGATGCGGTCTCCGGCTGCCGTTTCCACCGGAGAAAAAGAAAGGGCGATCTTCGTACCGGCACTCAGTGAAACCAGAAAAGTATGAAGACGCAGAAACAACCGCATCAGCCGGTGTCCTTGTGGCCAGGTATATTCCGGCCGTTCAAAAAAGAGATGGTGGGAAACAATCACCATCTTCTTATGGCTAAAAGATACCAGATGCGCCAGGCCACCGATCATGTCATAGAAGTTGACCACGGTCGAAGCCTGTGACCTGCGGATAGTCCCGGCAAGCCTGAAGATGGACAAGAGGTATACAGGCCCGTATAAAAGATTATACAATATGGATATGGAAACCCGGATTCCCTTTTTATCGGTTGATCTGATAAAATTGGGACTTCGGAAAGTACTGAGCCTGTCACCGAAAAGCTCACTGTAAAACCCTGGAACTTTGCGCTGCGGGCTGACACCGAGGTAAACCGCCTCTATGCGGTGGCCCTTTTCCTCAAGCATTTCCGCCAGGGTCACCGATTGAGTCATATGGCCTCTGCCTTCTCCCTGAACGATGAAGAGATATGTCATATCTTCTGGTTGACTGTGGCAACGTTATTTATAATGTTCTCCAAGAAGCTCAACAACCTCAAATGCTGCAGGGCAAATCTCGGTATTTTTAAGCGTCAGATCAAGAATCTGTATGAACCGGTTCCTGTCGGTATGCGGATATTCTCTGCAGGCTTTGGGACGATTTTCGTAGACCATGCAAAAATTGTCCTCCATGAGAAAAGGGCAGGGAGTATCCCTGAACACATAATCGCCATCCTCATCCACCCGAAGATATTTCTCCGTAAATTCCGAGGGTCTCATCCTTAAGGCGGATGACACTCTCTGAATATCCCTGTCGTTCAGCACCGGGCTGATGGATTTACAGCAATTGGCACATTCCAGGCAATGCACTCTGGTGAAAACATCCTCATGTATTTCTCTGACCGTTTTATCCAGGTCAGCCGGTTTCTTTTTTTTCAACATCCGGAAAAGATCCCGGTTCTGCTTCCGTCGGCCGTCGGCTCTCTTTTTCAGGTCATTTTGCTCAGTCATGCCTTTGGAGTATTACGGAAACTGAATGGTTGGCGGGGTTTGTCCTTTACGGAGTTTGACTGACTTCACCTGCGACATAATAAGTCCGGCAAGGACGAGAACAATACCGATGATCTTCAGGGAAGGCATTTCCTCTTTCAGAAGAAAAAATGAAGCCACAGCAGCAAAAACGGGTATCAGGTTCGTGAAGATGTTCGCTTTTGAAGCCCCCAGCTCCCTGACTCCCCGGGTGAACATGATGAAGGTGATGGAAGATCCGAATATGCCCAGGTATAAAAGGGAAAGCACGGCTTTCAGAGTTGGGAGGGTGACCCTGAATGTCCCCAGATCAAAAATCAGAAAGAAGGGTAAAAACATCAAAATGCCAAAAAAATTCTGCCAGGCAGTGATGGTAAAACCGTTGTACCTGCCGGTGAGCTTTTTTACCAGGATGGCATACCCCACAGCTGCAATAACGGCCACGAACATGAGCAGTACACCTTTCAGGGTAGCCCCGAAATGCATCTCACCGGAGAATACCACGGTGAGTACTCCGAGAAAAGAGACCATCAGGCCTGCTATATTGAAGGGACTCAGCCTTTCATGGTACACCAGGAATGCTGCAACAGGCACTATCAGAGGGATAGTGGCCACAATGACAGCAGCCATGGTTGAAGAAACATACGTGAGTCCGTAGCTTTCTCCCATAAAATACATAAAAGGCTCAAAGGCAGAAAGCAAAAGGATATATGGAAGGTCGCGCCGATCAACTTTTTCCGGCTTTTTGAGGATCCGGGCAGAAATCACAATGAAAGGTACGGAAATGATAAGACGAAGGAATATGACGGTCACCGGCCGGAAGGATTCAAATGCGAATTTATAAAACACAAACGTCAACCCCCAGAATAACATGGTCAGGACAAGACTAAAATAAATAACCGTTTTCGATGTTTTCATCCTTAATATCCTTAGGCGTTGATGATCCCGGTATGCGGAACAAGATATCTGAAAGCCGTATCCGGCTGTTCCGCCTGCACTTCTGAATTGCCCGGTTAACCCCGGTCAGCAAAGGTAATGAAATTGATCAACCGTCAATCAGCCGGCCTAAGGATTTCCTTTCGAAGATGAAATACCGGTTTCCCATTTTTTGATGATGACCCGGGAAAATGAAAACCTCGCTTAAACCTTTCCGCTGATCCTTCGTCAAAGAATAAAAAATGAATGTCCATAACCTATTAAAATTATAAAAATATGAATACACGAAATTCTCTCATTACCCTGGCAGGCTTATTCCTTTTTGCATTGGTCTTTACTGCCTGTGACAAGACAACGGATAACACACCCGATCTGACCACCGCAGAGGATGATGCACTGGCCAGCCTGATGTTTGACGATGTGTACAATGAAGTCGAGGATGCGATGTCATCTATGGAGAACTCGATTTATGGCGGACAGCTCAAATCCGCAGCCGAAATAACCTGCAAGACCATCACCGTTGAGCAGCCCGATGACTCGACCTTCTGGCCCAGGACAGTAACCATCGATTATGGTGAAGGGTGTACGGGACCTGACGGCAGGACCAGGAAAGGGAAGATCGTAGTGGTGGTCAATGGCCGATATGCCGACGAAGGCTATTCACGTTCCGTAACCTTCGATAATTTTTATGTTGACAATTATAAGATCGAGGGAACCAGAACGGTAACCAACGAAGGCCGGAATGACAGCGGAAACATCACCTTTTCGGTGGTTCTCACCGACGGGAAAGTGATTGCCCCCGACGGAACTGAGATGACACGTAGTTACGACCGCGTCAGGGAATGGGTGGCCGGGTCGGACACTCCACGCTACAGATGGGACGATGAGTATCTTATTACAGGTGAAGCAACCGGAGTGAATCATAAAGGTGTAGCCTATACCCGTACCATCATAGATCCTCTTCATGTAAGTCAGCAATGCCGGTGGATCCTGTCAGGCAGCGTTAAGCTCGTTTCTGAAAGTCATCCCGACGTTCTGTTGGATTATGGTGATGGTACCTGCGACCGTATTGCCACGGTGACGGTGAATGATGTCACAAAGACCATCAGACTGCACAGATAAGATATTGCTTCAGGAAAAAGGGGGGAGGCTGTTTTAGAAGCTGCTGATCCGGGAGGCGGATTATAAAACAATCTCCCTCCGGTTTCTTTCCGAGAACTGCCCGGAAAACCGGGCAATGAAAGAAGCCTGAGGGAGATTGATACTTTATGCAGGATTAAGCGGCTTTCAACCGTTTAATATTTGCTTTCTCAAGTTTTTCACGGGCATAACCCAAACCGATGGTGATTTCCTTCTCGTCTCTGGATGGCAATTCGTACATTGCATCGATCATGATCGCCTCACAGATGGAACGCAGTCCGCGGGCACCAAGCTTGAACTCAGTTGCTTTTTCTACGATGTAATCAAGAACTTTTTCGTCCCAGTCCAGCTTGATATTGTCCATCTCAAACAATTTTTCGTATTGCTTGATGATGGCATTTTTAGGTTCGGTTAAAATGCGCCGGAGAGTCTCCCTGTTAAGTGGGTCGAGGTAGGTAAGTATGGGCAACCGGCCGATGATTTCCGGGATAAGGCCGAATGCTTTCAGGTCCTGAGGGGCGATATACTGGAGAAGGTTCTCCCGGTCAATTTCCCATGAATCCTTGCTGGCTCTGTACCCAACGACCTGCGTATTCAGTCTTCCGGCGATCTTTTTTTCGATGCCGTCGAAAGCACCGCCGCAGATAAACAGGATATTTTTGGTATTTACGGGGATCATTTTCTGATCGGGGTGTTTTCGTCCACCCTGGGGAGGTACATTGACAATGCTGCCTTCCAGCAATTTAAGAAGACCCTGTTGCACACCCTCTCCCGAAACGTCCCGCGTAATGGAAGGATTATCGCCTTTCCGTGCAATCTTATCGATCTCGTCGATAAAGACGATGCCTTTTTCAGCGGCTTCAATATTGTAATCGGCTACCTGGAGAAGTCGTGTGAGAATACTTTCGATATCTTCGCCCACATAACCTGCTTCCGTTAAGACGGTAGCATCGACAATGGTAAAGGGCACATGAAGAAGCTTGGCAATGGTCCGAGCAAGAAGGGTTTTACCGGTACCGGTCTCACCAACAAGGACAATGTTTGACTTTTCGATCTCGACCTCGTCAGCATCCCTGACGTTCGACTGCATGAGCCTTTTATAATGATTATATACAGCAACCGAGATATACTTCTTGGCCTCTTCCTGGCCGATCACATACAAATCGAGAAATTGTTTGATTTCTGCCGGCTTCAGCAGTTGGATCTTGTTGACATCGAATTCGCCTTTTTTACCAATTTCTTCCTGGACAATACTGTAAGCCTGTTCAATGCATCGATCACATATATGACCGGAGATACCGGCAATTAAAAGATTGGTATCCTTTTTCTCTCTTCCACAAAATGAGCATCTGTCCATGTTAAGCATTATTTTTTACCAGAGTTTCTGGTAAGGATTTCATCAATCATCCCGTATTTCTTGGCTTCATCTGCCGTCATCCAGAAATCACGGTCCGCATCTTTCTCGACTGTTGCCTGCGTCTTACCGGTATGCTTGGCGAGGATCTGATAGAGTTCATTCTTGGTTTTAAGAATTTCCCTGGCTGTGATCTCGATATCCGAAGCCTGGCCCTGGGCGCCGCCCATGGGCTGATGGATCATAACCCTTGAATGCGGCAGGGCTGATCTTTTTCCTTTAGTTCCGGCAGTAAGCAGAACAGCTCCCATCGAGGCCGCCATCCCTGTACATATGGTCGCTACGTCGGAGGTAATATACTGAATGGTATCGTAAATTCCCAGACCGGCATGAACCATTCCCCCGGGGGTGTTGAAATAGATCTGGATATCTTTTGCAGGATCGGTAGATTCAAGATAAAGAAGCTGAGCCTGAATGATATTGGCCACATAATCATCGATAGGCGTGCCAAGAAAAATGATCCTGTCCATCATAAGCCTTGAGAACACGTCCATGGTAGCAATGTTAAGCTGACGCTCTTCAATGATCGTGGGAGAAATATAATTGTTGTCATACACTGAGGTAAAACTGTCAAGGGTCATGGAACTGATACCTCTGTGCTTAATCGCGTATTTACGAAAGTCGTCGTTGTTCATAGTATTGAATTTTTTCAATAAACAAATTAATTTTCGAATAGTTTCCGGAAGTCTTCAACCGAAATATGCTTTTCATCAAGCTTAACGGTTTCCTTCACGAACTGAACCACTTTATCGTCATACTTCTGTTCACGCAGCCTGCGTGCTTCTTCAGGCTTGCTGATCTGTTCCCGTGCATATGATTCGATATGTTCATCGGGAACATTGTAGAGGCCATATTGATAAAACTGGTTCCTGGCCAGGATTAACGAATATTCAAAGAGTTCTTCATCACTGACACTGATTTCATATTTCTTTGTAATCTTGCTTTTGATCAGCTGCCAGCGGAATTCTTCTTCATAACTGCCAAATTCATCGTCTATCTTTTCTTTGGTCAGGCTTTCATTGGATTCAGCCAACCATCTTTTTAGAAAATCTGCCGGCAGATCGGGTTTTACTTCTTTTACGAAATGCTCTCTGACATCCAGTCCAAATTTATAGTTGGACTCCCTTTCGTAATTTGCCTTCAGTTCCTCCGTCAGTTTATTCCTGAAATCCTCCTCCGATGTGACATTTCCTTCACCGTAAACATGATCGAACAATTCCTGGTTTACTTCATGTTTTTCAAATTTAAGAACTTCTGTGATAACAAATTCAAAATTCCCGGATAAAGTTTTGGCAGCTTCCCTGTCGATTTTAAGCAAAGAACTAAGTTCTGCCTCATTGGGATATGCTTTGCTTACCTCGAAAACCACCTTATCATCCTTCTTTTTCCCAATGAAAAGAGCTTTCTGATCCTCATCTTTCATCATATCGAGCGACATGCTCACCTCCTCAGCCGTGATACCTTCCGCGGAATGTTCCCCGGATTCATCAAGTTGGTAAATATTTCCTTTCAGGAGCTGGTCGCCGGTAGTTTCATCAACAGGAACAAATTCGCCATGTCGTTTGGCCAGGTTGTCGACGGATTCATCCACCATCTTATCATCGATATCTATTATGTACCAGGGTAAACTTGACCTGGTCGTTAATTTCAACATCAAATTCAGGTGCCAGGCCAAGATCAAATTTAAATTCAAAGGTTACATCTTTCTCAAAGTCGATCCGGGAGTCATCTTCGCCTTCATGAGGCATGGGTTCACCCAGGATCTGAAGTTTTTCATCCTGGATATATTTCATCAGGTTTTCACCCACAAGCCGGTTTATTTCATCTGCAAGAACCGGCTTATAATACAGTTTCCTGATCATACCCATGGGGACCTTACCGGGCCTGAAACCCGGAACATTGGCTTTTCTCCTGTAATCTTTAAGCACATTTTCGACACGCTGTATGTAATCCTCTTCTTCAACCTTCAGAGTCAGTACCGCATTGAGATTGTCTACCTGATCTTTTGAAATGTTCATTCTGCAAAACGTTTTTAAATAATGAATATAAGTTATAAAAACCGCCCTTACTTTAGGTGTATAACTCTAAGTATCAGCGGTTTTTTCATAATGTGCGGATGAAGGGACTCGAACCCCCACTCCATACGGAACTAGATCCTAAGTCTAGCGCGTCTACCAATTCCGCCACACCCGCAAAAATTTCCGCAAAGTTAGAATAATTTTAATAAAATAGCCCATTTTTCATGATTAACCTGAAAGACGGCCAACTGACGGCCGCGTGAGAGTAGAACCGGCAAAACAAGCATAACCCGGAGAATCGGATGAAGTAGAGTAGCCTGAGTTGACAAAGTAGGACGGTAAGGCGGGGGAAAGCGGCGTTGAATAAGGAAAATGCTAATGCTCAGTAATTTCTCAGTTCAAAGTTTTTTCCCAGGTACAGTTTCCTGACCTGTTCATCCTCTGCAAGTTCAAAGGCGGTGCCTGCCTTAAGGATTTCACCTTCAAAAAGGAGGTAAGCACGGTCGGTGATAGACAAAGTCTCATGAACATTATGATCGGTAATGAGAATACCAATATTTTTTTGTTTCAGTTTCGATACGATATTCTGAATATCTTCAACCGCAATAGGGTCTACGCCTGCAAAAGGTTCATCAAGAAGGATGAAATTAGGATTGAGAGCCAGTGCCCTGGCGATCTCGGTTCGTCTTCTTTCACCCCCCGAAAGCTGGATACCAAGGCTCCTTCTTATTTTCTGGAGGCCAAATTCCTGAAGCAGGTTTTCAAGTCGTTCCTGTTGGTCTTCCCTGGGCATTTCCGACATTTCAAGAACCGCCCTAATATTGTCTTCGACAGTCAGTTTACGGAAAACTGAAGCTTCCTGGGCGAGATAACCGATTCCTCTTCTGGCCCTTTTATAGACAGGTTCGCGGGTGATATCAAGATCGTCAAGATAAATCTTTCCCTCATTCGGTGATATCAGGCCAACAATCATATAAAACGAAGTGGTTTTACCTGCACCGTTTGGCCCCAGCAAGCCAACGATCTCACCTCTTTCCACCTCGATAGAAACATTCTTCACCACGGTGCGGGAGCGGTATTTTTTGACCAGGTTTTCGGTGTACAGCTTCATATTGAAGATAACGGATCTTGTTAGCTATTATTTCCCTGTCTTTCCCTTTCCTTATCTTCTTTTTGCTGATTTCTCACGATCCGTCGCGAAATAAATATGCTGACCTCATAAAGGGCAATAAGAGGTATGGCCACGAGGATCTGGCTGAAAACATCGGGAGGGGTAATGATGGCGGCCAAAACAAAGATGACCACCAGGGAATGACGCCGGTATTTCTTCAAAAATTCCGGTGTGACAAGGCCAATTTTAGTCAGAAAATAAACCATGATCGGCAGTTCAAAGATCACCCCGCTGGCAAGAACTACTGAAGTTATGGTAGACACATAGGATATGAGGTTTATCTGGTTGGTCACCTGCGAGCTGACACTGTAACTACCCAGAAATTGAACTGTCAGTGGTGTAATGAGAAAATAGCCGAACAGAACCCCCACTAAAAACAGGATGGAACTGTAAATAACGGCACCGCCTGCATACCTTCTCTCCTTGTTGTGTAATGCCGGAACCATAAACTTCCAGAACTCATAGAAGACATAAGGAAATGCCAGGATCAACCCGGCAATAAGCGAAACCATGATATGCATCGAAAACTGACCGGCCATTTTTATGGAAATGATCTCCAACGGAAGAGTGTTGATGCACAACTTGAGCACGCCAATACGTTTACCGAGGTCACAGAGCATCACATTGGTCAGAAAATCAGGAGATTTAGGGGCCAGGATAATTTTGTCGAAAATGATATTCTTGAAAATAAACGCAACGACCGCACCCACAAAAATAGCAAGAAAAGACCTGACAAGGTGCCATCTCAACTCCTCAAGATGCTCAAGGAACGTCATTTCATCCTGACTCTTTTTAGCCATGTTATATATTTTACCCGAAATTTTACGTTTATCGAATCAATAAGACCGCAAAATAAACAAATTTTTGTGTCATTTAACACCCAATTTAACATTGATGATTTTTTAATTGAAAAATATTGGTTAAATTTATTTTTTCTGACGAAAACAAAGTACGAACCACTACGACTGACGATTTACCGGGTTTAAAAATTGCAATAAACAAGACATTTGTCATAGTAAATGTTGGATAATCGGTTTGTTTTTAGCAATTTTTTACATGTATTTTATTGAAAAACAGGAGATTAAAATGACGGAAAGTAGTAATAACAGATCTAAGGAATATCTCAAGAAGTACTTTGGTTTTGACAGTTTTAAAGGAAATCAGGAACCAATCATAAATAATGTATTGGGAGGAAAAGACACTTTTGTTTTGATGCCCACAGGTGGTGGAAAGTCTCTTTGTTACCAGTTACCCGCCGTGATCATGGAAGGAACGGCAATCATCATCTCACCGCTCATCGCCCTAATGAAGAACCAGGTGGATTCGATGCGCAGTTTCAGTACGGAAGACGGCGTGGCTCATTTTTTAAACTCATCGCTTTCTAAATCCCTGATCAACAAAGTAAGGGAGGATGTACTTGCCGGTAAAACCAAGCTTTTATATGTGGCTCCTGAATCTCTTACGAAAGAGGAGAATATTGATTTTCTGAAAAAAGTGAAGATTTCCTTCTATGCTGTCGATGAAGCCCACTGTATCTCTGAATGGGGACACGATTTCAGGCCTGAATACCGGCGTATACGGCCTATCATTAATAAAATAGGCACAGCACCCATCATTGCCCTGACGGCTACTGCCACTCCCAAGGTACAACACGACATTCAGAAAAACCTTGAGATGCTTGATGCGGAGGTGTTTAAGGACTCGTTCCGCAGGATAAACCTGTACTATGAAGTCAGGCCCAAAGTCAATGCCGCCAAGCAGATCATCAAGTATATACTGAATAACAAAGGTAAATCAGGTATCATCTATTGCCTCAGCCGGAAAAAAGTGGAAGAGCTGTCTCAGACGCTTGTCGTGAACGGAATTAAAGCTCTGCCCTATCATGCCGGAATGGATGCCACCACAAGGGCAGGCAACCAGGATAAGTTCCTGATGGAAGAAGCAGATGTTATTGTTGCCACCATTGCATTTGGCATGGGCATCGATAAACCTGATGTACGTTTTGTCATTCATTATGATATTCCAAAATCGCTGGAAGGATATTATCAGGAAACAGGCCGTGCCGGGCGTGACGGAGGCGAAGGTAAATGTATCGCATTTTACCGGTACAAGGATATCCAGAAACTCGAGAAATTCATGCAGGGTAAACCTATTGCTGAACAGGAGATCGGAAAACAACTGCTTCTTGAAACGGTATCCTACGCTGAATCATCGGTCTGCCGGCCAAAAGTGCTGCTGAATTATTTCGGGGAAATCATGGAGGGGACCTGTGGCAATTGTGATAACTGCCTGAATCCTAAAGAAGAGTTCGAAGGAAAGGACTATATTGTCACAGCACTGAATGCCATTTTGGAAGTAAAAGAAAAGTTTAAAGCTGATCATATAGCTGCCATCCTTGCCGGGAAAGCTAATTCGGCCATAAAAGCATACAGCCACCACAAGCTTGAAATCTTCGGCAGCGGTAAAGACAAAGATGTTAAGTTCTGGAACGGGGTTCTCCGGCAGGCCCTGATCGGGCACTTCATTACCAAGGATATAGAAAATTACGGTTTACTTAAAATCACCGATGCCGGGAATGAATTTCTCAGCCATCCTGTTTCCTATATGCTGACCCAGGATCATGACTTTGAGAATACAGGACCTGAGGATGAAGGTGGTTCAGGCGGAGGTGCCGGCAGCGGAACCATGGATGCCGAACTATTCAATATTCTGAAAGAACTCAGGAAAAAAACAGCGAAGCGACTGAACCTGCCGCCCTTTGTTATTTTTCAGGACCCTTCCCTGGAGGATATGTCCATCCATTATCCCATAACATTTGAAGAACTCCAGAACATTACCGGCGTGGGCGCAGGAAAAGCCAAACGGTACGGGAAAGAATTCCTCGAACTTATTAAGGTATATGTTGAGGAAAAAGAAATCGTCAGACCTCAGGATATGGTGGTAAAATCGGTAGTGAATAAATCCGGAATGAAAGTAAGCATCATTCAGAGCATCGACCGCAAATTGCCCCTCGAAGATATTGCCAATTCAAAGAATCTTGAGATGTCTGAATTACTCAGTGAGATCGAGGCTATTGTTAACAGCGGAACAAAACTTAATCTGGATTATTATATCGATGAGATCATTGATGACGAACGTCAGGACGAAGTCTATACCTATTTCAGGGAAGAAGCCGAGACGGAATCCCTCGATGAAGCCCTGAAAGAACTGGGGGAAGAAGACTATACCGAGGAAGAGATCCGGTTAATGCGTATTAAGTTCATGGCTGAGATGGGACATTGATAATGCCTTTATCATCCTGTACCATTGTTCTTTTTTTGAAGCATTTCGTGGTCGCCGTCACATAACCGCCGGATATTGAAACAAAATGCCATTCGGTGCTGTAATCATTTGAAACGTCATTTGTCAGTTTACCGGGATATCAGGCCTGCTTTGGATTTATCCCTGAGCATGTACTGACCGCCGGGTGAAATACAGCAAGCAAAGACCTTTCAGGCAGCCGGTTCAAGCAGGACCGGAAATCAGATAATGGTTAACACTAATCGTTTTATGGAGAATAATAATGTTCTGGAAACGCGTCATCTGACAAAACACTATGGAAAAATCACAGCCATAAATGATCTTAACCTGCAGATTAATAAAGGGCAGGTTTTTGGCATTCTGGGACCCAACGGCAGCGGGAAAACAACCACCCTATCCATCGTAACCGGAATTCTGAAAGCCAATTCGGGTAACCATTTCTGGTTTGGTGAAAGCCCTACATCCAAAAGTCTGAAGCGTGTCGGATCGATGATCGAGGTCCCTCATTTTTATCCGTACCTCAACCTTTTGCAGAATTTAAAAATTGTGGCCGAAATTAAGGGATATGGAATTGATGATATAGATCGCGTACTGCATACTGTCAGACTTTTTGAACGCAGGAAATCCAAATTTAAAACCCTTTCCCTGGGCATGAAGCAAAGACTCGGCATTGCCGCTGCCCTTTTGGGTGATCCGGAAGTTCTGGTCCTTGATGAGCCAACCAACGGGCTTGACCCCGAAGGCATTGCCGAAGTACGCGATCTGATTATCCATGAAGCGTCACGCGGAAAAACCGTGATCATGGCCAGTCACATCCTCAGCGAAGTGGAAAAAGTCTGTTCGCATGTTGCCATCCTGAAGAGGGGTATCCTGCTCGAACAGGGAGATGTCAATGCACTGATCAGGGGAGAATTGCTGGTCGAAGTTTCGGCAGAAAACCAGGAAGCCCTGAACAACGCCCTCACTACCTGCGATTTCGTCACTTCTGTTAAAGAAAATAACCAGCGCATCATGGTGACCTTAGCGCATGACAAAACTTCGGCCGAGCTTAATGCGTTTCTCTTCAACAAAGGCATTCGCCTTTCAGAGCTTATCAATCATAAAAAATCCCTGGAAAGCCAGTTCCTCGAATTAGTTAAAGAAGATTAAAGACCCTGCCTGATGAAAACACTCTTTCGAATTGAGTTCACCAAGTCTATCAATTACAACCCGTTCAGAATCATTCTTATTCTCCACTTTTTATTTTTCCTGCTCGGGCTTTTTGCTCTGCCCAGGATCAACATCAAAATACCGTTCCTTTCCATCATTCCGTTATACCAGTTCCCGCATGTATGGAATTTCACCACTTGGATCGCCGGTTATTATAATATCACCCTGGTTTTACTGGTCATCATGATGACCACCCTGGAGTTTAGCAACATGACCTATAAACAACAGGCCATTTTCGGAATGAGCAGGCGTGAATTGTTTATGGAAAAACTCGTTCTGATATTTTTCCTGTCGTTGTACGTCGTTGTGCTTCTTGTTTTTGACATCCATCGCTTCAGGCCTGATATACAGCTACAAGATCACATTTGGAATCATCTTCGAACGTTCATGGCTTGTATTGAACTCGTTCCTGCAAACCTTTACTTTCCTGTCCCTCGGAATTCTTTTTGCAATGCTATTCAAAAACACGATCCTGTCTGTTCTGATTTTTGGGTTTTACCGGGTCTTCTTCGAACCTATTATCCGGTCGCTGGTCCATCAGGAATACCGTTGGTTTTTCCCGACAAAATTCATTACCAGTCTTACACCCCGGCCCGACATCATTGAGCTCGTTCAGCAGAAACTCCAGAATGCAGATAAGGCTTCCCCGGAAGAATTGTCCAATTTTGACAGGATTATTCCGAAAGGGGTACCGATCTGGCAGAATCTCATCCTTACCCTGGTATTCCTGGGCATCATTCTCTCCATTTCGGCTTACATTTTCAGGAAGCGCCGTCTTAACTGATGAGTCATGTCTTTACATCCATCGCATCACGCAGGCCATTACCCGATAAGGTAAAAGCCAGGACTAGGATCATAATGGCAAATCCGGGGATAAAGGCAAGAAAGGCTTTATCCACAATAATAAATCCATAGTGGTCTCTGACCATTGTCCCCCATGAAGGAACCGGGGGCTGGACGCCGATACCCAGAAAGCTCAGCCCGGCTTCGATAAGGATGGCTGAAGCAAAATTGGCTGCGGCAATGATGATCACCGGGGCAAAGATATTGGGTAGGATATGACGGAACATGATCCTGAAATCATTATACCCGAGGGCTCTGGCAGCCATAATGAACTCTTTTTCACGGATGCTCATGACCTGCCCCCTTACAACACGTGCCACTTCAACCCACATGCTAATCCCTACGGCGATGAAAATCTGCCAGAACCCTTTCCCCAGGACCATGGTCAGGGCGATGACCAGCAGCAGAGTGGGTACCGACCATATTACATTGATAAGCCACATTATGACATCATCGACCCATCCCCGGTAATAACCGGCAAGAGCTCCCAGCAGGATCCCGATAACAAGGGAGATAAGTACCGCGATGCTGCCTACTGAAAGGGATACCCGTGCTCCGAGAATCATCCTGCTTAGCATGTCCCTTCCAAAACGGTCGGTTCCAAGCAGAAATTTTTTCTTTACCAGATATTCATTTTTTATTCGTTTCTCAAGCTCCGGCCGTGAAATCCGGACTATGTGCCCAGACATATCCCGGAAAGAATAACCTTCAGAATTGATCATGACTCTCGCCCCTTCCTTCAGTGCGAACACCACATCGGGTAAAAAAAACGACTGGTAGGTTTTTTCCCTTTCCGGGATCTCTGTATAGTTTCTGACAACGATGCTGTCTCCTCTGAACCGGTAACTTAAAACAGGCAGCATATCCATTGAAGGTTCCTGTCCAAATAGCATCGTTTTTATGAAGCCGTTTACCCTGATCTGTTTATTTCTGCGAACTTTCAGCATCGTGATGGTGAACCCCGGCTTTTTTGCCGCAAGTTCCAGATGCTGGGTATTGGCATTGGGAGATTTGTCGGGGCATAAGAGATAACCGGATATTGCCGTAAAAATCATCAGGATGATGACCATAAGGCTGACCACCGAAACAGGATTGGATCTGAATCGTTTCCATCCATGGCCTGAGGCAGATATTTCCACGGCATTTTTCATTTTTTCCTGAACATCCCTTTCATTAACTGGCCGCCGACAGCAGCCGCCAGGATATAAAACGGATAAAGCAATTGCGAAGGTATGAAGATTTTCAGCAACTTTTCCTGAGAATTGAAACGGCAAATGCTTTTCAAAAATTTATAATCGATAAGCGATTTGAACAGAACAAAGACGACCAGGACAAAGATCATCCGGTACCTTAAAAAACTCAGGGCTGTGAGCAGGATGAAGGCGATACTTACACCAAACACAAGAAATGCAGTAAGGACCAATCGCAGGTCACGGTAGAGGCCTGTTTTGGAGGCCCATCTTACTCTCTGGTTTAAAAAAGCGGTTATGTTTTTAACCGGCAGAGTGTCGACCAGGGCATCCGGATGTTTTACAAACATAGATTTTCCGGGATAATGCTTCTTGGCATAAAGCATCAGGAACATATCATCACCCGTGGATACTTCGGGGTGAAGTTCACCGAAGGCTTCCAGGAACAGGTCTTTTTCGAAAGCCAGGTTTGCCCCGTTACACATCAGGGGAGAACCCCCCAGAAAAGAAGCGGCTCCCGTACCCATAAGCGAGGTGAATTCCAGAGCCTGAAAGCGCTGAAAAAAGCCCTTTGCCGGTGAGATCCGTACCGGGCCGGAAATAAGTTTCATCTTTCCGGAAGAATAAAAACCGGCCATGATCCTCAGCCAGCCATCACGATGAATACAATCGGCATCCGAAATTACAACCAGTCGGCCCTTAGCTTCCGACACCCCTGCCCGTAAGGCTTGCTTTTTACCTCGTTGCCCTTCATGAAGCGTGATAATCCTGGCTTCAGGAAGAATACTGGCCCCTTTTTCAAGATGTTCACCGGTATGATCCGTGGAATGATCATCCACAAAAATATACTCCACTTTGTCTTGAGGATAATTTTGTTTCTGAAGACTTTCAAACAACGCCTGCAGATGAATTTCCTCGTTTCTGACCGGTATAACCACTGAAAGAAATGGTAAGACAGAAGGATCCTCAGGAACTGTGTATAAATCCAGGCTATCCCAGATTTTGTAATAGCGGTAAAATACAAGCATGTAGAGGATCAAAAAGAGAAATGAAACCAGGGCAATGACTGTCATTATGTGTTATTTACTCCTGACAACATAGTTGTTGATGACGTCATACAATTTTTCGATCATGATGGGTTTGGTAATGTAGTCGCTGCATCCGGCGTTCAGACATTTCAACCGGTCATCGTCCATGGCATTGGCAGTTTGAGCAATGACCGGCAGGTCGGGCCTGAGCTTTTTAATTTCTGCAGTCGCATCGTAACCGTTAAGAACAGGTAACTGAATATCCATGAGAACAATATCTATTTCAGGATGCTGGACAACCTTGTCAATAGCCTCCTGGCCGTTCTCGGCATGAATGATCCCGATGCCTGTTTTTCTGAGAGATATCTCCAGAAGTCTATAGCTCACGTAATTGTCTTCCACAACGAGAATGCTGATCTCTTCCCAGTTAAACTGATCCGGTTCCTGTGGGTGATCTTCCTTTTGGGTATCCTCTAAGGTTGATGGTTTATATGGAATAGTGAAATAAAAGGCAGCGCCGGTTTCGATTTGTGATTCAGCCCAGATAGTTCCACCCATTCTTTCCACGAAACCTTTGCTGATGGCCAGACCGAGGCCTGATCCACTGTAAGGCCTTGTGAGAGATTGGTCAACCTGGGTAAAACGGTCAAAAATCACTTCGAGCTTATCAATAGAGATACCTATACCGGAATCCTTTACATAAAATTCCAACGTATCCTCGTCACCAATTGAATAACCGAATTCGATGGTACCTGTGTAGGTGAATTTAATAGCGTTCCCGATGAGGTTAGTCAGTATTTGCTTAAGTTTGGACTCATCGCCAATAATGATTGAACTGTTATCGGCCAGTCCGGTTCGCATAATAAGCTCCACCGCATCCTTCTTTTTAACCATTTTTTCCGACTGGATGAAGCACAAAAGTTCATTCATCATGGCATTCAGAGAAAACTCGCCTTCATTGAGATCAACCTGGTTCGATTCGATTCTTGAGATATCGATGATATCGTTAACCAGGTTCATAAGCAGCTTACCGTTGGAGTTTATCATGGCAAGGTATTCCTCCCTTTCCTCGTTGGTGAGCTGATTACGGGTCAGAAGTTGTGTCAGTCCCAGGATGCCGTTCATGGGTGTACGTATCTCATGGGACATATTTGCAAGAAATGCTGTCTTCAGCATATCCGATTCTTCGGCTTTCACTTTTGCCTCCAGTAGTTCATGTTCAAGTTGCCGCCGGTGGAGAGCAATTGAAGCCTGGTAAAGGAAGGTTTCAATAAAAGGCTGGTCTTGCAGATCCTCCCTTCGTGACAGGATCAGAACGCTACCGAAAAGTTTACCACTGCGCATGAGGGCCATTCCAAACGTCTTTTTGGCCTGGAAAAATTTATCGATTTGCAGTGCAAGGGGTCTTGAAATTTTTCCGAATCCGGCATCGTACATCCCGTCATTGAAACGCTTCAGGTGCTCGGTATTCATTTTCAGGTCATCTATATCGGCCTGCTGGAGTTCAAAGGCCATCTGAGTTACAGGAGTTCCAAGGAGTTCCGTCAACTCATCGGCTTTTTTTCCGGTTAAGGAATGGTAGGCGATTTTCAATTTTTTATCTATATCGTCGTACTGGGAAACGATGATGCTGGCATCCGCAATAAACTCCCTGAGCTTCTTCCCGATATACTGGAAAATATCCGCGTCATTAGGTAATCCGAGGAAGTCAAGTGCTGTGTTACTGAGAAAAAGTAGTTTGGTCTGGTACTCCTTTTCCTGGTTTTCAGACTGTTTGCGACGGGTAATATCGACCATAACGCCTCTGATCCCAACCCACCGGCTATCATTGTACATATTGTTTGTGAAGACAAGCACGGAAATATTTCTCCCGCTCTGGGTGATCACTTTATACTCATTTCCTTTGATTTCATTCCCCTTTTTCATTTTTTTGAATGTCCGCCTGGCACGTTCCTCGTCTTCAGGAGCAATCACATCAAAAACGCTCATACCCCGGTCAACATCAGTCTGAGTATAGCCTAAAAGTTCATAGCCTTTAAGGTTGACGAAAGTAATTCTGCCTTTCGAATCGGTTTCAAAAACGACTTCGGGAAGGAGCGTCACAAGGTCTTTGAACTTTTCCTCACTCCGCAGCAAGGCCTGCTCTGCCAGTTTCTGTTCGGTGATGTCCCGGGATATCCCGGCGATACCAATCACTTCACCCACATCATTGATGATCGGGGATTTATGGGTTTCCGAATATCTTTTTCCAAACCTCCCTTCTTCAACTTCAAAAAACAATTTCGATTTGCGTTCCCGGATCACCTCCTGATCTTTGCTGATATAGTCATCGGCCAGTTTTTCGGGGCAGATGAAATAATCGGTTTTCCCTACGATTTGATCGCTACGCAGATTAAAGAACCGGCAGAAAGATTCATTGACTGATACGTAATGTCCTTCAACGTCTTTAAGCCAGGCGAGATGGGGAATATTATCCAGGATAGCCTGCTGCTGGGATTGGGATTTTGTCAGGCGCTCCTCAAGGATCTTTATCCCCGATATATTGGTAGTAACTGAAACAATACGGTATGCTTCCCCTTTTTCATTCCATACGGGATAGCTGCGGTTCCATATCCATGAAATCGTCCCGTCTTTCTTGATAATCCTGTATTGTTCGTTAAAAATATAGGTATATTTATAATGACCGGTGCTCATGATTTCGATGATCCGGTTCTTATCGGCAGGATGGATCCATTTTTTCTGAAGGTCAGGGTCTTTTATCAGTTCTTCACGGGAATACCCGTAAACCTGTTCGAAAGCCGGATTCACATAAATGATTTTATTCCCGCTGCTCAGGATAAACGAATCCGTTGTATTTTCCGCCAGCTCCCTGAATTTTTCCTCACTTTTCTTAAGCGCTGTTTCATATTGCTTCCTGTCGGTAATATCCAGGGCGAAACCTGCGATTCCGATGATATTCCCATTTAAATCGGTAAGCGGAATTTTTGTGGTTTCATAAAACCGAAAGCCAGTATCAACCGGTATTTGTTCGTCTATTGTTTTTTGTTGCCCGGTCTTCAAAACGAGATTATCGTCAGCCCTGAATTTTTCAGCAAATATTTTGGGACAAATATCAAAATCAGTGAGCCCCTTCATTCTTGACACCTCTTTACCAAAACTGTTTGCAAAAGTTGAATTAACAGCGAGAAAACGGCCATTGACATCCTTTACCCACATCATGAAGGGTATCTTATCAAAAAAAGAATTATTAAAATTCGGAATGTTAAGGTTGTCGGTTATCTCGGCCCTTTCGAAATTGCCGGATTGAGCATCTGATGGATTTTTTTGAGACAGGGTCTTTTTTAGCTCATGATTCTCAGAGCGAAGGTTTTCCAGCTCTTCCCGCAACGACTTCAGTCTCTTCATCAGAAGTAGCCGCTCCTGATTTTTGTGTTTGGATTTTAGCACCTTTTCTCATTGAGCATCTCTCCTAAGCCAGAATAATTCCAACAATTGTTGCAGATAACAGAGAGGCCAGAGTACCGGCCAGAAGGGCCCTCATACCGTATTTTGCAAGTTGTACTCTTTTCCCCGGGGCAAGAGCTCCGATGCCGCCAATCTGAATACCCACAGATGCAAAGTTAGCAAATCCGCATAACATATAGGTAGCCATGATGATAGATTTTGGATCGGCAAAGGCTCCGGCAGCCTTCATTTCAGAAAGGCTGATATAACCAACGAATTCGGTCATGATCAGTTTTTCGCCCAGAAGCGTACCAACCAGGGTAATGTCTTTTGAAGTTATTCCGATCAGCCACATAAGAGGTGAGAGGGCATACCCTAGCATAAACTGAAGTGAAAGCTGATGATAACTGCCATTGGTCACTTGAGAGATCCAGCCGTTAAGGTGCGTCCAACTCCCGATTTTGATAAAGACAAAGTTGATCATCGCCAGGAACGCCAGAAAAACCAAAAGCATGGCTGCCACGTTCACTGCCAGTTTAAGACCCTGGTAAGTCCCGTTGTTAATTGCATCCAGTACATTTTTCCCGATTTTGTCCTGGGTGATATGAACTTCCTCACTGACATCTTCGGTCTGGGGAACAATGATCTTCGAAATAACCACCACACCCGGAGCTGCCATGACGGAAGCTGCCAACAGATGCCGGGCAAACTCCAGGCGCTGAACCGGGTCGTCGCCTCCCAGGAAATTAATATAGACGGCCAGCACTCCTCCGGCCAGAGTGGCCATGCCACCTGACATCACCAGGAGAATTTCGGACTTGTTCATTTTCTCCAGGTATGCCTTTATCATAAGCGGAGATTCCGTTTGGCCCAGAAAAATATTGCCGGCCACTGAAAGACTTTCCGCACCCGAGAGCTTCAAAATGCGTGTCATCACCCAGGCCATGACCCAAACGACTTTTTGAATAATGCCAAAATAGAACAAAACCGATGTAAGAGCGGAAAAGAAAATGATCGTAGGAAGAATGGTGATGGCGAACGTCTGCAAAGAGGCATCAATTTTACCCGATCACCATGGATTTAAACAGGAAATTGGTACCCTCATTGGTGAAATCAAGGATCTTAACGAACAACCTCCCTCCAAATTCAAAAAACGCCTGTATGAATGGCACTTCAAGAACCCCGATGGCCAGCAGGATCTGCCCCAGCAATCCCAGACCTACAACCTTCCAGGATATGGCTTTCCGGTTATCGGAGAACAGGAACGCGATAAATATCAGCACGATCATTCCCAGCAATCCCCTGAGGAGATTTGTCATGCTGAAATGAAACTGCTGTTTTGACAGGAATTATATTCCTCTTATTTACCTTAACAGCGGGACCCTGCTGAACCTGATAATCTGAGGTGCCGGAATAAATACTGTCAGGAGATTCTCTGGCGATGGAATCCTTCACACCCTTAACAGGTAAATTACCCTGGGCCATCATGTTAAGACTTACAAAAAATGGGATTAGGAGTAGAAGGAGCCGGCTGATCAACCTGCCGAAAGTCGGTTTTCTCATTGATGTTTATCTTTTTCTGCGTTGAATTTCATCCCTGATTTTTGATGCTCTCTCATAATTTTCGTTAGTAACAGCCTCTTCAAGGAGTTTCTTCAGTTCATCCATGGGAAGACCCTTTAGCTCTCCCGGGTCGGTAAAGCTTTTCCCGGCTGGCTTTTTTTCAGTAACTTCGGGTTCATCTTCTTCCTCCGGTTCAGGGCTGTTTTCCTTATCGAAATCCAGGACTATGCCGGCTTTGGTAATAATTTCTTCGGTGGTATAGATCGGGCATTTAAACCGAAGAGCCAGTGCAATGGCATCGGAAGTCCTGGCGTCCAGCGTAATTTTTTCCATGCCGTTATCACAAAGTAATTGCGAATAAAAAACCCCTTCCTCAAGTTTATAAATGACCACCTCCTTGACCGCTATTCCAAAAACTTTGGCAAAACTGAGAAAAAGATCATGGGTCAGGGGCCTTGGTGGTTTAAGACCTTCAAGTTCGATGGCTATGCTCTGGGCTTCAAAACCTCCAACAATAATGGGTATACGTCGCTCACCATTTTCTTCCGTCAATATGAGTGCATAGGCTCCCGATTGTGTCTGACTGTATGAAATTCCTAAGACATTAAGCTTTATCATACCCATAAATTACTACTTTGCATCCAAAATCAAAAAGAGAGACCACACAAATATAATCAAATACTTCTTACATGAAAGATTATGATCTTTGCTGCTAATTCAAAATTATATAAATTGCGGTGCCCCGCATTAATCTGAGAATGAATATAAAATAGATTTGCACATAGTTTTTACAATTATTAGCCATAATTGTTTGTATATCAAGAGAACTTTTATATTTTTGCACTCCCATTTGTGAAAAAAAAATTGTAAAACTCATTATAATGTACGCAATTGTTGATATAGCCGGACAGCAGTACAAAGTTGAAAAAGATCAGAAAGTCTTTGTCCACAGGATCAAAGGAGAAGAAGGTTCCAAAGTGGATTTTAACAAGGTTCTGCTCATTGATAACGACAGCAAGGTTGTTGTTGGAACCCCTGTTATTGAGGGTGCACTGGTTTCTGCAAAGATCCTCGGTCATCTGAAGGGTGACACGGTCATTGTCTTTAAAAAGAAAAAGAGGAAAGGTTATCAGAAAAGCAACGGTCACAGACAGTACCTTTCACAACTCGTGATTGAAGACATCATTGAGAAGGGTGCAAAATCTACACCTGATGCAGAAAAGAAAGAAGCCAAAACCACTGAGGTAAAACAGCAAGCTGTTACAGAAACTGACGTACAGGCTGTTCCCGAAACCAAAGCGGCTGCAGCAAAAAAACCGGCCGTGGCAAAAAAACCGGCTGCGGCAAAGAAACCGGCCGTGGCTGCGGGCAGTAAAACAGAAACAACGGCAAAAAAAGCCGCAACAGCAAAAAAACCTGCGGCCAGTAAGCCCAAAATAAGCAAAAAAGATACGGAATAACCGGTACCCCGGTTTATCAAAATATTTTAAACCTTACAATTATGGCACATAAGAAAGGAGCCGGCAGCTCAAGAAACGGACGCGAATCAGAAAGCAAACGACTTGGAATAAAATTATTCGGTGGTCAGTTAGCAAAAGCAGGTAACATTATCGTTCGCCAACGGGGAACCAGGCATCACCCGGGACTTAATGTCGGAATGGGCAAAGATCATACTCTTTTTGCCCTGACTAACGGCAAGGTGGAATTTAAACGTAAAACAGACGATAAATCCTACGTAAACATTATTACGACAGAAGACTAAAATATTATAAATCCGGTATTCCTAAATCTCCTTTAAACTGTTACCTTTATGCAGTTTTCAGGAGATTTTTTATCTTTCAAAGAATACATCCTATGCTCAATATCAATTTTATAAGGGAAAACAAAGATCAGGTCATTGAAAGGCTTGGGATCAAAAATTTCGATGCGAAAGACATCATCGGCGAAATTCTCGAAGCCGACGAAAAACGACGCAGTTCCCAGGCAAAAGCCGATCATCTCCAGTCTGAGATGAACACGTTGTCAAAAAACATTGGTCTCCTGATGAAGGAGGGAAAAGCCGGAGAAGCAAAATCAGCAAGGGAGAAAACCGAAGGCTTAAAGGATGAGATCCGGATTTTGCAGCAGGCATTCAGCGAAGCCTCGGAGCAGATGAACCGCTTACTTGTTCAGGTTCCCAATCTTCCTCACCATTCCGTTCCGCGGGGAAAAGGAGCGGAAGATAATGAATTGGTGAGGGGAAATTCGATAAAGGTTGATCTTCCCGGGCAGTCCCTTCCTCACTGGGACCTCGGCAAAAAATATGACATCCTCGACTTTGATCTGGGCACCAAGCTCACCGGCGCCGGTTTTCCTGTTTTCAAAGGAAAGGGAGCGCGGCTTCAGCGTGCGCTTATTAACTATTTCCTGGATGTAAATGTGAAGGCCGGTTACCGTGAAATTCTGCCTCCGCTGATGGTCAACGAGGATTCGGGATTCGGTACCGGACAGCTTCCCGACAAGGAAGGCCAGATGTACCATGTGCAAACCGACAATTTTTATCTTATCCCCACCGCTGAAGTCCCGGTGACGAACATTTACCGGGATGTGATCCTGGAATCGGATGAGCTCCCGGTTAAGAATACCGCGTACACTCCGTGTTTCAGGCGTGAAGCCGGATCCTACGGAAAGGATGTCCGCGGACTGAACCGTGTACATCAGTTCGACAAGGTCGAGATCGTCCAGGTTCAGCATCCCGACAAATCGTACGACACACTCGAAGAGATGGTGAATCATGTAGAAGGCCTGGTCAGGAGCCTTGAACTCCCCTACCGGATCATCCGGCTGTGCGGAGGCGACATGAGTTTTACCTCTGCACTTACCTATGATTTTGAAGTATTCGCGGCTGCACAAAACCGTTGGCTAGAGGTGAGCTCGGTATCGAATTTTGAATCGTACCAGGCTTTGAGACTGAAATTACGATACCGCGAAAAAGGGGATAAAAAGACCAGCTTTGCTCATACCCTCAATGGATCCTCCCTGGCCCTTCCCAGAATTGTTGCAGCATTGCTTGAAAATAACCAGACAGCGGAGGGTATTATCATACCTGAAGTGCTCAGACCCTATACCGGCTTCGGTATGATCGACTGAAAAACCGGATGAAAAACCAGTCAAAGGCCTATTTGTTTGCCGGCCTGACCATTCTTTGCTGGTCCACTGTAGCCACTGCCTTTAAATTCGGGCTGCGGTACCAGGATCCTTTCAGTCTCCTTGCCGGAGCTGCACTTGTGTCGTTCATTATTTTATTGTTCACCGTCCTTGCCCTGGGCAAGATTACCCTGTTGCGCCGGATGTCTGTTAGGGAATACCTCTTCTCTGCCGCCTTAGGTTTTCTTAACCCTTTCTTTTATTACCTGGTCCTTTTCAGGGCTTACTCATTGCTTCCGGCACAGGTGGCACAACCTATCAATATGACCTGGCCCATTCTGCTGACCATCATCTCCATTCCCCTTCTGGGTCAGAAAATCACTTTAAAAAGTATTGCCGCACTGGTAATCAGTTTTAGCGGGGTGATCCTCATTTCATCACAGGGCGGAGGACAGGCATTTAACAGAGCACAACTACCCGGTATCGCTTTATGTCTCGGCAGTGCCGTGATCTGGTCATTTTTCTGGATCCTGAACGTCAGGGACAAACGCGACGAAATAATTAAACTCTTCCTGAACTTTGCATTTGCTCTGATCTTTCTTCTGGTAGCGGTATCCTTCAGTGACAAACATTTTCCGGAAGGCTTTCACGCCTGGCTATGGGCTGCCTGGGTGGGATTTTTCGAGATGGGATTAGCATATATCTTCTGGCTTAAAGCCCTTCAACTGACAGAAACAACCGATAAAATCAGTAACCTGATTTATATTTCTCCTTTTATTTCCCTATTTTTCATCCATCATTTCGTGGGTGAGCCCATTTACCTGACCACCGTTTACGGTCTGATACTGATTGTCGGCGGGATACTTTTCCAGCGGCTTAAACTGAAAAGTCGGATATGAAGAAAGACATTGACCGAATTATTCTTGGCATAGACCCGGGGACAAATATAATGGGCTTCGGTATCCTTGGTATTAACCAAACCGGGCCATACGTCATTTCACTCGGTATAGTGGATATGCGACGCATGCGTGATCCCTATCTCAAACTTAATCAAATTTTTTCTGAAACTATCGAGCTTATCGACAAGTATCATCCGGATGAACTGGCTATTGAATCGCCTTTTTTCGGAAAGAATATACAAAGCATGCTGAAACTCGGACGAGCCCAGGGGGTGGCCATAGCTGCAGCATTGTCAAGGTCGCTACCCATTTACGAATATGCTCCCAGAAAGATAAAAATGGCCATCACAGGCCAGGGAGCTGCATCTAAAGAACAGGTGGCAGTCATCCTGACCAAAATCCTCGCCTTCCAGACCGAATCCCTTAACCTGGATGCGACGGATGCCCTGGCTGCAGCCCTCTGTCATTTTTACCAGGACAAAGCCATCAAAACGGAAGGCGGGTACCGTAACTGGGAAGAATTTCTGAAAAAAAATCCCGGAAGGGTCCACTAGAAACCGCATCTAAAGTGCAGACCTGATCTTAGCTGCGGTTTCACGAAACTCATCATCCGAAAATTTCAGCTTGGGACGACTGAAATCAATGTCACTGAGATGGTTTATCGGAATGAGATGTATGTGAGCATGAGGAACTTCAAGACCGAGAACGGCTATACCTACACGTTTGCAATCGATTACCTCATCGATAGCTCGCGCCACTTTTTTTGCAAAAATCATCATACCACCAAGAAGTTCATCCTCAACATCGAAAAGGTAATCTACCTCCTTTTTGGGGATAACGAGGGTATGACCCTTCGCAAGAGGATTGATATCAAGAAAGGCATAATAATTTTCGTCTTCGGCTATCTTGTAGGAAGGAATCTCCCCTGCGACGATCTTTGTAAATATAGATGCCATAGCCTTACTGAATTTATCGTGAAATACTGATTACTTCATATTCAACCATGCCGGCGGGTACCCTGACCGATACCACGTCGCCTACTCGTTTTCCAAGCAAGCCTTTGGCTATAGGAGTGGTAACTGAGATCTTGCCGGCTTTGAGATCCGCTTCTGTTTCCGAAACCAGCACATATTCCATCAAAGTATTGTTATTCTTGTTTTTGATCTTGACCCGATTCAGGATCTGAACGGTTTCCGTATCGATTCGCGATTCGTCAATGATTCTTGAATTGGCTACCTGGTCTTCCAGTTTGGCAATTTTCATCTCAAGCATGCCCTGGGCTTCCTTTGCAGCATCGTATTCCGCATTCTCCGACAGATCTCCCTTCTCCCTGGCTTCGGCAATTTGCCTTGAAATAGCCGGCCGTTCAACCGAAACAAGATGCTCAAGAACTTTCTTCATTTTCTGCAAGCCCTCTTCAGTTACATAAATAACTTTTGACATCTTTAACCTCCTGATTTTATTTAGAAAAATAAAAAAGAATCCAGGATTACCTGAACTCTTCTGATCAACAAAATTAAAGTATTTTTTATTCTAATGAAAACTTTTTAGTATGTCTTTTGATCATATCCCTGATTGAAAAAAGCTATCTCAGAAATACTTAGGATTGATTATCTCAGAATAGATGATCGCTTTACGAATATCGAAGTTTAACAGAAATCCGTCCATATCGTGGTGGAGATCCGCGTCCAGCTGATATGCTGCGAATTCACCCCTTTTGATGGTGTCAGAAACATATGCATAGGCAGATTCGGCGTTAGCTGAATCGATGGCACCTTCCACCGTATCAAGTCTGTCAAATGTAGTCTCTACGGCTTTTTTTGACTCACTGCTCTTCATCACAGAGATCTCAGGTTCGACCTCTTCGTCCTCTGTAATAACTTCATTCAACCCGTAGTTACCAAAATTTCCCATAAACCTGCGCAGGTTTTCTGCCAGTACATCGGACTGCTCCTCTTGTTCCACGGTTCCGGCATTTTCCTGATCCAGGTTTGGATTTGTAACAACAGGTTTTTTCTTCTTCCCTGCTGCACCTAAAACGGCAAATATCAGGGCTATAAAAATATAAACTAAAGTTCCCGGGTCGATCTTCATGGCTGTCAGATTTTAAATCCCTGAAAATTACGAATAACATACTAATTTAAACACGGTCTCATGTAAAACATTCCTTACCTTCCGGAAAAACACAGAACGAGTAAAAGAAATGAAGGAATATTACGTTGTATCCGTACTGATAAATATACAAAATTTTACCTTTATAAAATAAATATAGAAGAATATGTTTAGTTTACGTCCATATAGGAATTTACTTTTTCTTGTTCTTCTTTTTGTGATCCTCCCGTCATGTAAAAAAGATAAATTCGTCTTTCCGTATGTTCACATCGATATTTACGCGGGCCTGTATTCCGACCTGGCCAATCTTGGAGTGGGTAGCTTCGGATTCTATTTCCAAAATGCCGGACTGAATGGTCTGCTCATTTACCGGAACTATGATGATCAATATTTCGTTTTCGACCGGAGTTGTACCTACGAACCGAATTATGATTGCGCCGTAGGCAAAGACACTGCCAATGTTTTTCTGGTAAAATGTCCCTGTTGTGGTTCAGAATACTTTATCGATCAGGACGTGGCTTATGTATTCAAAGGACCGGCAAAATATCCGCTTGTACAGTACAATACACAGATAGAAGGGTCAAATCTTCATATTACGAACTAGCCCGGGTTTTAAATGGAACACCCGGAACCAGGACTTGAATATCAGGTAATATAACCGGAACTCCACCGGAAAGGCTTCAGATTTAGTTTTAAATTCCTGTGGACGATACTGCCTGTCTGAGCTCAATGTCGCATATGACGGATATCGTCCAGATCCAGTACGCGGCGTGAATTTACCAAAGCCCTGAGACTGTCGGAATTATTCCTCGACCAGACCATGGTAGACCAGATCATGAACCAGCTCCAGTCCGGCTGATTATCGAGTATCTCAGGTGAGGGAGCTTTACCTACTTCGCCCAGTGCGATCAGTTTTCCATTGGCGAGTTTTAGCAGGTCATCGTGGTGTGACTGTTTAAAATCGTATTTATAAACATCGGCCGCCAGGATATCAACGAGAGAGTCACCCGGATAAAAAAGGCTGTACGAATAGGCCTGGTCATTCTCCCAGTCGCGCGGAGCATTGGCGTTCCAGACCCAGATGAGGTTGTCGAGCTTATGATAATTGACGAATCGGTCGTACATCATGGCCCATAGCTTTTTAAACCCGTCTGGGCCCCTCTTGTTACCCCACCAGAACCAGATCCCGTTCATCTCATGATATGGGCGCCAGAGAACAGGAATATGTTTGTCCCGTAGTTCTTTAAGAAAACCGGCGAGAGTATCGATCTTCCCGAGCCACATACGGTTCATTTCTGTGCCTGTGGTAACCAATTCCTTCCACTGCAGATCCGAAAAAGAACCCTGAACCGATTTCCTGAAATCAACCGGTTCAGATTCATACGGTCTGGCCTGATGACTCATCAGGGTGATAATGGAGCCCTTCTTGTACTGCCGTACTGCCTCATCGATCACTTTTTGACGGTTATAATAACCCTCTCCTATAGAACTCAGGTCGCTTCCCCAGATCACCGGGTAATGCCCGGTGATGGCCCTGAAGGAATCTGAATAGATGGAAAGGTGCTCGGCATAATTGTGAACCCCCGAAAGGGTGTAGTTTCCCTTTAGTGAGTAAAGAAAGCTGAGAAGTTCCCTGGCTTCGGAACTGGCATTGGGATTGACGGGCAGTGGATGTACAGGACCTTTGGCACAGGCAAGGAAAAGGACCGGCAGTAAAATCGGTAAAACTCTTTTCATTTTTGGTTTCATTATTCAAAGGCAGCGTCCTTTCTCCCCATTCGGGGAGAAAGACTGGTGCAGGAAGGACATTTTTATCAATGGATCGTTCTCAACGGATTTGTCTCCTATACCGGGTCCGGTCCACCGGTATCAATACCTGTAATGTTCGGGTTTATAAGGCCCGTCCTGGGGTACTCCTATATATTCAGCCTGTTCGGGGGTCAGCCTGGTCATTTTGACGCCAAGCTGACTGAGATGTAAGCGGGCAACTTCTTCATCCAGATGTTTTGGAAGACGGTAAACCTGCTTTTCATAATTGTTCTTCCAGAGTTCGATCTGGGCCAGGGTTTGGTTTGTAAAGGAATTGCTCATTACGAATGAGGGATGGCCGGTGGCACAGCCCAGGTTGACCAGACGTCCTTCAGCCAGCAGGAAAATGGCATGCCCGTCGTCGAAGACATATTTATCCACCTGGGGCTTAATGTTGAGCTTAGTGGCATTTTCACAGTCATTCAGGGCATCCACCTGTATTTCGTTGTCGAAATGCCCGATGTTACACACAATCGCCTGGTCTTTCATCTTACTGATATGATCAAGGGTGATCACATCGCGGTTGCCAGTGCAGGTAATATAAATATTTCCTTTTGGGAGGGCGTCTTCAATGGTAGACACTTCGTAACCTTCCATAGCTGCCTGGAGGGCACAAATGGGATCGATTTCCGTAATGATGACCCGTGCACCATAAGATCGCATCGATTGGGCACATCCTTTACCCACATCACCATATCCGAGGACAACCACCACTTTTCCGGCCACCATCACATCCGTGGCGCGTTTGATGCCGTCGGCAAGCGATTCACGGCAACCATACAGGTTATCAAATTTCGATTTCGTCACCGAGTCATTCACATTAATAGCCGGGAATAACAGGGTTCCCTTTTCCTGCATCTGGTATAAACGGTGAACACCGGTGGTGGTTTCTTCAGATACCCCTTTAATCTCTTTCACGACTTCGTGCCATCTTTTCGGATCTTCATTCAGCATAAGCCTAAGTTGCTTCAGGATTATAGCTTCTTCCCTATTGGACGGTTTTGCATTGAGGATGTCAGGGTTACCTTCGGCTTCGAAACCTTTGTGGATAAAAAGTGTCGCATCTCCTCCATCATCGACGATAAGGTTCGGTCCCTGCCCATCAGGAAAATTCAGCGCCTGTGCTGTGCACCACCAGTATTCTTCGAGAGTTTCACCTTTCCAGGCAAACACGGGTACCCCCGCTTTGGCAATGGCAGCAGCAGCATGGTCCTGTGTCGAGAAAATATTACAACTTGCCCACCTTACATCGGCACCGAGTTCTACAAGCGTTTCAATCAAAACAGCCGTTTGTATGGTCATGTGCAGTGAACCTGTAATCCTGACTCCTTTAAGGGGTTTCTCATCCGCATATTTTCTCCTGACCGACATAAGGCCCGGCATTTCTTTTTCTGCAATATCAATTTCTTTCCTTCCGAAATCTGAAAGGTTAATATCTTTGACTTTGTAAGGCAAACTATCAATCCTTGACACTAAATTTTCCATATTTTAATGTTTAACAGTTAATACTTCCGGTCATCTGCCGGAATTTCTTCCTGTACTTCCTTCACACCTACCATGCGGTATCCTGTCAAGAAAAGTGTACAAAGTTACTTTATATCCTTCAGTAATTCAATGGCCATCTCCCTGTCTTTAACCAGCTGGGCTTTTAACTGTTCAATATTTTCGAATTTTTTCTCATCCCTCATCCGATTCCGGAAGTAAACCGTGACCTCTTTACCATAAAGATCGTCATCCAGGGAAAACAGGTTCACTTCAATAGTCTTTTCAGGAGAGGCAGTTTCAACGGTCGGGCGATATCCAATATTCAGCATACCGGAGTACCGTTCTCCCTCAAAATCAACCTGAACGGCATATACCCCGTCAGCGGGAATCAGTTTATGCCCGTCAAAAGGCCGGATGTTGGCCGTAGGAAATCCTATTTTATTTCCAATCCTGTTTCCTCCCACAACCCTCCCCTGCAGAAAATAGTCGTAGCCGAGATAATGATTGGCTTTCTGAAGATCTCCGCGGACGAGTAATTCCCTGATAAGAGAAGAGCTGACAGCTTCACCTCCCATCTCAACCGGTTCTAGTTTTTCAAAACCAAAACCATAATGATCGGCGCATGGTTTCAGGCTGTGATAATCTCCTTCCCTGTCCTTGCCAAATTTGTGATTAAAACCGATGACAAGATGAAAGATGTGTATCTGATCAACAAGATACTTTTTCACAAACTCACAGGAGTGAAGTCCCGAAAATTCAAGAGTGAAGGGAATGATGACGAGATGGTCGATACCGGCCTCCCGGAGAAGCTCTTTTTTCTCCTCTATGGTACTCAGGTACTTCAGGTTCTCCGGATCCTTATTCAGGACTTCCCTCGGGTGAGGCCACAACGTAATCACCACGGTTTCACCCTGTAATATGTCAGCTTTCTCACGGAGTTTGGCAATCAGATAATGATGACCCGTATGAACACCGTCAAAAATGCCTATAGTTACCACAGGTCTGACCGCCCTGAATTCCGATATATTATTCCAAATCTTCATATCCGTGACCGTCTGCAAAAATAATAAAAATTATGCGGGTGACAATTGAATTATTATCTGCCATGGCATGAGAACCAATTTCCAGTGGTTTTTGTTTTCTCATAGTGAAATTAAAGATTTTGGGTAGTTTGACCCCTTTCCTTTCTAATACAACGGAATTTCCTTAAATTTAAGCATAAATAGTACCATCATGAATAAACCCGGAATTGTTGAGGGAGATCCCTGGCTTGAACCTTACAGCCGTGTCATCAACAGAAGAAATGAAAATATTCAAAAAAGGAAAAACCATCTTACTGGTGGAAGCGGAAAGCTGGCCGATTTTGCCAACGGACATTTGTTTTTCGATGTTCACCGTAACGGGGACGACTGGGTTTTCCGTGAATGGGCACCCAATGCGACCGGTATCTGCCTGATCGGCACGTTTAACAACTGGCAGGAATCCGATGATTTCAGGTTTACCTCAACAGGGAACGGAACCTGGGAACTTGTTCTAACTGCAGGTTTGGTGAATCACGGTGATCTTTACAAACTTAAAATATACTGGCCTGAAGGGTCGGGAGAACGGCTGCCGGCCTGGTCAAAAAGGATTGTACAGGATCAGGGCACAAATATCTTTAGTGCGCAGGTCTGGCATCCTGACCTCCTTTATTCATGGAAACATTCAGCCCCGGGACTCGGGAACAATGCACCACTGATTTATGAAGCTCATGTCGGTATGGCTACCGAGGAATATAAAGTAGGTACCTATCTGGAGTTCCGGGATAAAGTTCTTCCTCACATAAAAAAAGCCGGCTACAATACCGTTCAGCTGATGGCCATCCAGGAACATCCCTATTACGGCTCTTTCGGATACCACGTGTCCAGCTTTTTTGCTCCTTCCTCACGGTTCGGCACACCAGATGAACTGAGGGACCTTATCGATGAGGCCCACGGCATGGGACTGAGGGTGATCATGGACCTTGTACATTCACATGCTGTTCGGAATGAGGTCGAAGGCCTGGGTCGTTATGACGGAACACCTGACCAGTTTTTTCACAGCGGACCGAGACGTGAACATGTTGCCTGGGACTCACTTTGTTTTGACTATGGCAAAGATGAAGTCACGCATTTTCTACTTTCGAACATAAAATACTGGATAGAGGAATTTCGTTTCGACGGATTCCGGTTTGACGGCGTGACCAGCATGCTCTATTACGATCATGGTCTTGGAAGAAATTTCAACTCTTATGACTTGTACTTTGACAACGGGGCAGATGAAGATGGCATAACCTATCTCGGACTGGCAAATGAACTTGTTCATGAGCTGAATGAAGAAGCCATCACTATAGCTGAGGAGGTGAGTGGTTACCCCGGACTGGCAACTGCCGTGAAGGAAGGGGGCATTGGTTTTGACTATCGAATGGCAATGGGAACCCCTGATTACTGGATAAAAATTATTAAGGAAAAGTCGGACGATAACTGGCAGATGGATGAAATGTTCTATGAGCTGATCAGCAAAAGGAACGATGAAAAAACTGTCGGGTATGCTGAATCTCATGACCAGGCACTGGTTGGTGACAAAACCATTATCTTCAGGTTGATGGATAAGGAGATGTACTTCAATATGAACAAGTCATCGGAGAATCTCGCCGTTGACCGCGGTATTGCGCTTCATAAACTCATTCGTCTGATTACCGTGGCGACTGCAGGAGATGCCTGGCTTAACTTCATGGGAAATGAATTCGGCCATCCTGAATGGATTGATTTTCCGAGGCAGGGAAACAACTGGTCTTACCATTATGCCCGCAGGCAATGGAGCCTTATGAATAACCCTGATCTGAAATATCATTATCTCGGGGATTTCGACCGTGAAATGATCCGTATAATAAAGGAAAGCAAATTGCTTCATTTTACCAGGCCGGAGCCAAGGCATATTAATAATCAGGACCATATCCTGGCATTTGAAAGGGCGAACCTTTTATTCGTGTTTAACTTTCACCCTGTAAACTCTTATTTCGGTTATGGTATTTCATGTCCGGCGGGTAAATTCAAAATCATTCTCGATTCAGACAATTCTGCTTTCGGTGGTCAGTCGAGAATAGATGAAAATCTGACATACAGAACCGTTCCGGAACGAAATTATGCTCCAAACCAGATGTTGCAGCTTTACCTCCCTTCCAGAACAGCCCTGGTATTTAAGCGGGAACGGATAAAAAGTGTATATGACCTGGGCTGAGACAAGGATGCTTTTTTGCTTATTCAGCCATTCCTGTTGCCGGGATCATATCCACCTGACCAGTCCCATATCCTGCTTGTGTGCAAGAAGATCGTTTTTCGGGTATAACCTGATGCCATAGTCGAAAATACCCGGCTCAACAGGGATGGTCTCCAGGCGGTACCAGGCCCTGGACCCTTCAGCTTTCTCCAGCTCAAATTCCTGCATACTGACAATTTTCATGAAGTCGCCTGTCTCATCGATATCGCCTGTGATATATTCAATTCCGATTTCATGTGGGGAAAGTGTTTTCAGGTCGAGAACCACTTCGCTGACATATTTGTTACCCACGGTAATATTTTGCCGGTTTGTATCGGGATAGACCACGGAGACCACTTCTATCTGGCTCCATGCATTCAGAATCTTTCTTTTCCAGTGTGCCAGCCTGCCGGCCATTTCGTATTCCTCTTCCCGCAATTTCAATGAACGGTTATACAGCTTCACGTAATATTTGTCGATATAATCGCGCAACATCCTGTTCATGGTAAATTCAGGGGCCACTTCACCAATGGATTTCTGGATCATACTCACCCAGCCAACAGGAACGCCTCTTGCATCTCGTTTATAGAACAGGGGTGCTATCTCATTTTCAAGCATATTGTAAATGGTTTCAGCATCGAGCTGATCCTGAAAGTCCTGGCTCTCATAAAACCGGTCTTTCTGAAGGGCCCATCCTGCTCCGGGTTTATAACCCTCTGCCCACCAGCCGTCGAGGACGCTGAAATGAAGTACACCATTCAGCAAGGCCTTTTCACCGCTTGTTCCTGAAGCTTCAAGGGGCCTTGTAGGTGTATTCAGCCAAATGTCGACGCCATGGATTAACCTTTTAGCCAGAGGTATTTCATAATTATCAAGGAAGATCACCTTGCCCAGGAACCTTTTGTCGGAAGAAAACTCTACAATTTTCCTTATCAGCTCCTGACCTGCCTTATCGTTGGGATGTGCTTTCCCTGCAAATAAAAGTTGGACCGGCATAAAAGGATTGTTCAGGATTGAGGACAGCCTTTCCGGGTCACGGAAAAGCAGGTGCGCTCTTTTATAGGTGGCAAACCGCCTGGCAAAGCCAATAGTCAGGGCATTGGCATCCAGCCGTTCCTGGATTTCCACGAGCAGTTTGGGATTCAGATTCGTCCTGGTAGAATTTTGACGTAACCGAACCTTGATAAAGTCGATCAGGCTTTTCCGTTCTGCGCTTCTGATCTTCCAAATCTCCGTCTGATCCACATCCCGGATCCGGGCCCAGATCTGCCGGTCATGCTGTTTGCTACAAAACTCCGGGTCGATATGATTTTTATAGAGCTCTCTCCATTTACCGGAAATCCAGGTCGGAAGATGAACCCCGTTGGTGACATATCCGATAGGTACTTCTTCGGGCATATAGCCTTTCCACATATCTGCGAACATCTCCCGGCTAACTTTCCCGTGAATCTCACTGACACCGTTGACCTCCTGTGAAAGGTTTACGGCAAGGCAGCTCATGGAGAAACGTTCACCCCTCTGATTTGGATGCATCCGGCCAAGGTTCATCATCTGCTCCCAGGTGATTTTCATCCTGTTGGGGTAATGTGCCATATAAGTACGCATCATATCTTCATCAAAATAATCGTGCCCTGCCGGCACAGGCGTATGCGTTGTAAAAAGGGTGGATGAACGGACGATCTCCAGTGATTCCGGGAAGGTCAGGTTTTGCTCCTGGATGAATTCCCTTAACCTTTCCAGTCCGATAAAGGCAGCGTGTCCCTCGTTGCAGTGAAAAATATCGGGATCGAGTCCAAGGGCCCGTAATGCCCTGATCCCGCCGACACCCAGGAGAAGCTCTTGTTTATACCGGTTTTCGTTGTTCCCGCCATAAAGGTGATGGGTGATAGCCCGGTCCTGTTCCTGATTGTCCTCGTAATCGGTATCGAGGAGATAAAGTTTTACCCGGCCGACCTCAACCATCCAAATCCTTGCCTTCAGGTCGCGGCCTGGGAGTACGATGGTGATTTTCGTCCAGTTTCCCTTTTCATCCTGTACGGGAGTTGCCGGAATATTGGAAAATATCTGGGCTTCATTCACTGCGATCTGCTCGCCTGCGGCCGAAAGGTCTTGTTTGAAATATCCATAACGGTACAATAATCCGATGCCCACAATATTATAATTAAAATCACTGGCTTCCTTCAGGTAATCGCCGGCGAGAATGCCAAGTCCTCCCGAGTAAATCTTGAGCGATTCATGCAATCCGAATTCCATACTGAAATAGGCTACCTGGGGATGCTTATTTTCCGTAGTGTTGATATAGTTTCTGAATTCGGAATAGACTTTTTCAATTTTGGCGATAAAGTTATTGTCTTTCTCCAGCTCAGATAATCGCTGATAAGCCAGCTTTTCGAGCAGCAGGATCGGATTCCCGGCACACTCATCCCATAATTCGGTGTCGATAGACCTGAACATCTCGACGGCTTCAGGGTTCCAGCTCCACCAAAGGTTTTTGCTCATCTCCTCAAGAGGTTTAAGCTTTTTAGGGATATTCTGCTGAATGATGACTTTCTTCCAGAAGGGAATTTGTCCGGGTAGGAAAGTCACTTCGGGGAGTTGTTCAACACGTTCAGTTTCAATAAACTCATCCACCCTTTCATCCACTTTTTCAAGGGCAATGCTATAGGCTTCCCGGTAATGCTCTATCATAATTTTCCAGAGGGCGGAACCTGAAATGGCCGATGCTTTGTCCCGGGCATTCAAAATGTCGGCTGCCGACATGTTTTCCATTCTGCGAATTGCATCCGATATTCCCTCAACCACCTCTCCGTCATTGTGATCGTCCCGGTCGAGTATATAAATGGCATCGTCCGTATCGGTGAAGTTTTCCTTCACCCACAGCCCGAATCCGGAAACGCTGGTGGTAATGGTCGGGATATGAAAAGCGAGGCTCTCAAGTGGAGTATAACCCCAGGGTTCATAATAAGACGGGAAGACGGTGAGGTCCGTTCCGATAAGTAATTCATAATAGGGCAGGTCGAAAATCCCGTCATTGCCGTTCAGATAGGAGGGCACGAAGATCACTCTGACATTATCGCCCTGCTTATTAGTGATTCCGGCCGATTTAATCCGGCTCATCACCGGGTCATGATCGGCATAGTGCAGATTATGGGTTAAAAAGCGGTCACCCGTCAGGGCCAGGGAGAGATCCTTCATCTTCTCCACCAGGTCCTTTCTCGGACCATAATGACTGGCCGGCACAAGGATAAACGCCAGCACATATTTCTTCAGTTTTTTCCCTGAGTTCAGCGCCCCGAGGGCATCGAGGTACAGATCAATCCCTTTGTTCTTGAATTCATACCGGCCCGAAATGGCCACAATAAAGGTGTCCTCCGGAAGATTCTCTTCAAGCAGCGTGCCAGCCACGCCGAGTAATATTTTCCTGGCCTTTTCCCGTCCGGGAAGAAAGGTTTCTTCAGGAGGAATGAAACTGCCTTCAAATCCGTTGGGAGTGATGACGTCCACTTCCTTAAGAAGGAATTGCCTGCATTCTCTGGCTGTGATCTCGCTTACCGTCGTAAAAACATCAGCATTTTTGGCACAGATCCTCTCCATCGAATGTTTGCTGGTAAGATGAAGTTCCGTAGCTTTTAAGTCGCCGTTATATTCTTCAAGCTTACTGTACAGAGGTTGGAGATTCCCGGCAATGGCACGGCCAACCACTGTTGCATGGGTGGTAAAAACTGTACCGACCTGCGGAATGCTTGTCTTCAGATACAACAGACCGGCCCCGGTAATCCATTCGTGGAACTGAGCGACCACGCTTTCTTGGGAAGTCAGGAAATACTTGACATAACTCTCGATAACTTTTCCCGAAGCATATCCGAAAAGGGAGGGTTCAATATAATCCCAGGCCCCGGCGATTGAATCCAGCTTATATAACTCCCAAAATTTACTGAAGATTTCATCTTTCTTTGAGAAAAATGTGGTAAAATCGACGAGGAAAACCAGCGGCTTGCTTTTTATTTTCCATCTGCCCACCCTTACCCGAAGTCCCTGGGCTGCCGCCTTTTTCTTCCATCCCTGCAGCAGGCTTTGATCTTCCTGAAATTCGGGGTGCTCTGTGGTCTCACGCCAGACATCGGGCCCGATTAATATATAATTGTCACCAAATTCTTTTTCAAGCGTAAGGGCCTTGGTTGATATGACCGTATGTATTCCCCCGACTTTATTGCAAACTTCCCAACTAACCTCAAATAATCGGTTGGGCATTTTTCTATCGTTGTTCATCTTTTTCTTTTAACAATGGTCCGAAATTACTTTTTTTGTGACTTGGAAACAGTAGTTTTTTTGATCGTTTTTCCCTGTTTTCCTTCATCGGTCCGTACTGCGGCTTTTTTGCCGGTGCGTGCTCCTGAAGATTTTTTAGCTGCAACTGTCGTTTTACCCGTCTTTATCTGTGGTCCGGGCTTATTCATCAGTTCCTCACCCGAAAGATGTTGTAAACCGCTTGATGCTGATACCCGTATTTCTGCCAGCTGCTTTTCATATTTCCCGATGAGGATATCTTTCTCGGCTATGATCTTGCTAAGTTTTATCGTTTCATCATCAGTCCTGGCCGACAACTCAGCATTCACCCGTATCTCGAAATCACTAAGGATATTCATATAATTAATAAAAGCCTCATAAGGAGTATCAAAGGGATTAAAATAGGAATGAACGTCTCCGTCGGAGAAAAACTTAGTACACATATAATAAAAATGATCACTTTGCTGGAGGTAAGTAAAATCCCTTTTAATCCTGGCATCATCAATTTCACGGATTTTACCGAGCAGGTCATAGAGTTTGTTAAAGGCCTGCTCCTGAAGAGGATTTCCAAGCCAGGCAGTCAGATCCCTTTCTTCATCGGCCCATGAAATGGGATAAGGCACATTCAAGACCGATACAGGCTGAAGTTCCTCAATAAGCCGGGACGGTGTTGAAAAGGTAAATTTGGAATTCTTAAATACCGCTGCAGGAAAGGACTTGAGAAAATCCAGAATGCCCGATTCTTTCCAATGGTGCTCACCGAATGTTTCATAGTCCATGAAGAGATTTATGGTCTCATCATTTTTAGGGGTCTTATTCAGCCAGCTGACAAACTTTTCAGTAGTCAGCGGGTATTCAGACCAGCTTTTGTTTGAAAACCGGAAGGCAATGTCGTCACTCAGTTTAAAGTTCTTCAGGAGGACTTTCAATTTTGGATTGATTGAGTTAGCGTAGAGGAAGTTCGGACTTTTCCATCCGAGCACATGTTTAGCCCCTTCGGTGAGAATGCCTTTATATCCCATTTCTGCCACCTGAGCACCGATCTCATCCGAATAGATCAGCTCGGTATTTCTGAAAACAACGGGTTCGTAATTAAACAGGGCCTTCATCTTATCATGATGTTGCTTCACCTGAGACACAAATTCATCCTTGTCCTTTAGTGAGATAAGTGAATGGGCATACGTCTCATCAAGGAATTCAACATGGCCTGTTTCAGCCAGTTCCCTGAAGGAGCTTATTACTTCAGGGGCATAAAGCTCAAACTGATCCAGTGCGATGCCGGAAATGGAAAACGTCACCCTGAATTTCCCCTCATGCTTACGGATCAGATCCAGCAGGAGCCTGTTGGCGGGAAGGTAGCAGCGGTCGGCCACTTTTTGCATAATACTTTCATTGAGAAAATCATTATAATAGTAGTGTTCATTCCCGATATCGAAAAAACGGTAACGCCTGAAACGAAACGGTTGATGGATCTGAAAATACAGGCAGATTGTTCTCATAATTATTAGGGATCAAAAATGGTTTAACAATGTTGAATAAATCTCATTCACTTTCAGAGCCGAATTTTCCCATTTCATATTATCGACTTCTTCCTTTCCAAAATGTTTGAAAATATCGGAAAGTGCCTTATAATTCAACAGTCCGTAAATAGCATCTGCCATAGCATCGACATCCCAGAAATCCACTTTCAGGGCATAATGTAATACCTCTGCCACGCCGGACTGGTGGGAGATAATGACAGGAACGTTAGACTGCATAGCTTCAAGTGGTGAGATCCCGAAAGGTTCCGATACTGAAGGCATAACATACACATCGCTGATCGAGAACATCCGGTATACATCCTCACCATGCAGGAAACCCGTGAAATGAAATTTATCTGCAATTCTGAGTGAAGCAGCACGAAGGACCATCCTGTTAAACAGTTCCCCCGATCCTGCCATGACAAAACGCACGTTATCCATTTTCTGAAGAACTTTGTACGCCGCTTCTACAAAAAATTCGGGGCCTTTCTGAAGGGTAACCCTTCCGAGGAAGGTTACGATCCTGTCGTTGAAAGATTTCCTTAGAGCCTTTTTTTCCAATTCACCCAGGGGTTCAACGGCATTATGAACCGTATGGACCTTTTCGGGAGGAATCCCGTATTTTTCAATAATGGTGTTCCGGGTTAAATTTGAGACAGCGATAATCACATCGGCGGCATCCATTCCCTTTTTCTCTATTTCGAAAACAGCCGGATTGACGCTACCTCCGCTACGGTCGAAATCGGTTGCATGAACATGGAGAACGAGCGGTTTGCCCGATACCTTTTTTGCCGCCATGCCTGCCGGAAACGTAAGCCAGTCGTGAGAATGGATAATATCAAAATCCCCACTCTCGCCGAGTACGGAGGCTACGATGGCATAATTTGCAATCTCCTGGAAAAGATTGTCACCATAACCACCGGAAAAATCAATTTTGCCCCTGAATGAGGTCTGAATGTAGGATCGTTTACCTGATTTGGCTTCCTTTACCTTGCGTTCATATTCTTCAGGATCGGTATAGGGCACAAGCATTGAATCTACCTCGATATATTCGATCTCTCTGAGAAAGCCTTCATAATTCTTTTTATGCCGGCGTCAATGCCACATGGTTGGCACCAATGAGTTCTAGCTTACGGGGATTTTCATCACCAAAAGCTTTTGGGATCACAAATCGGATCTGTAATCCAGGTATTTTTGTAAGTCCCCTGGTCAGACCAAAGGATGCTGTTCCAAGACCACCTGAGATATGTGGTGGAAATTCCCAGCCGAACATTAACACCCTCATTGTACAGCTTTATTAATATTAGTATTCATTTGTTCTTGTAAAAATTCGTGTTTGGCAATCATTTCATTGATCCGGAGTAACGCCGCTACGCTCCAGGCCTGGCTCACAGCTCCGCGGGGATTGTGAGGAGGGTCACCGTCGTAAATCTCTGATACCGTCCCTATGCCATGAAAAGTCATATCATCGTGAAATCCGTTAAGTATCTGACGTGCCAGACCGGGTCCCGAATTCTTATGCACATCAAGATAGGCCTTAACGAAATGTTCTAAAAGCCAGGGCCATACCGTTCCCTGATGATATGCCCCGTCCCTTTCGACCTGGTTACCGTAATATACGCCTTTGTAATCCTGATTTTTCGGGGATAACGTTCGCAGACCTTTCGGTGTAAGCAGTTCGCTTTTCACCACCTCCAGAATGCTGTTTTTCATAGCCTTGGTCAGTGGAGTGAAAGGCATGGCTGCTGCGATGACCTGGTTGGGACGTACGTTATCATCGACAGTTCCGTTACTGACCACATCTGCAAGGTAACCGCGATCATCATCCCAGAATTCCCGGACGAAAGAGGCGGCGGTCAATTCAGGGATTGTTTCCCATTCACTAACGAACTTATGATCACCGGCGTTTTCGGCCCAAACAAGGCATTGCTTTACCGCATTATACCAGAGCGCACTGATCTCCACCGGAATCCCGATCCTTGGAGTGACAGGCCCGTCCGGGGTGATGGCATCCATCCACGTCAGAGCTATCCCCGGCTCGCCAGCATAAATCAGTCCGTTATCAAGCATCCTGATGTTGAACAACGTACCCTGCCGGTAGGCATTCAGTACCAGCTTGACCGTCTTACCGTACTTTTCCCAGATGTCGGGTGAACCATTGTAATTTTCATACTGCTGCAACGACCAAATAAACCATAAAGGAGCATCGACTGAATTATAAGCGGTATCATCATCGTTCCCTGTATTTGGAAACAAGCCGCCTTTCATCCGCCTGATCATTGTATCGATAATCTCGCCGGCAATTTTTATCTTTCCTGTTGAAAGGGTAAGCCCGGGTAATGCGATGAATGTATCACGACCCCAAGAACCAAACCATGGATAACCAGCGATGATCTCCGTCCCTTTTTCTTTCTTGACCAGGAACTGATCGGCAGAATTCAACAGGCAGTTGATGAAACTGTCACGCGGGATCCTCTCGTTTTTATTGGCCGTATAATTTCTTTTCAGCGAAGACGTCTTCACCTCATTGGTACAGGCCGAGAAGATAATGCTCTCCCCAGTCCTGATCTGGCACTCAAAATATCCGGGGACATAGAGGTCCTCTTTATACTCATATCCTCTTTTCTGCTCCTCCATATACTCAATATTATAATACCAGTCAGGAGCATGTATATACTCGACATCTTTGGAAAATTGCATGTAAAGTCCGGGGAACCCTTCATATAGTCTGGTCATAATGCCATTTTCCACTTTCCTGTATTTTGTATTGACGTTCAGGTTGGCCTTGCTCAGTTGATGAATGTTTCTGAAAGCGAGAAATGGACGGAATCTCAGGTAGGTTGGTGAATTGGCCTCGGTAAGTGTAAAGCGGATCAGCATCTGTTGCTCTTTCTCTACCAGCAGGCTTTCTTTTTCAAGAACCACGCCTCCTACCCGAAAGGTGGTAAGGCCGGTTGTCTCCGCCTCAAAATCCCTGATATATTTGTGTCCCCGGGGAATATACAGATCTCCCTGGTACTTATGAATGCCCAGGTTAAATTCCTGTCCGTGCTGAATGACGGTTGCATCCAGTGATGAGAGTAAAAGGTATTTTTCGTCGTTGGCCATATGGCAGGAGCAAATAAGCAGGCCGTGGTATTTCCGCGTATTGCAACCAACAATGGTCGTAGAGGCATAAGATCCTGCCCGGTTTGACCTTATCAACTCCCGACTAAGAGAGTATTCAAGGTTGACTAACTGATTCTTGTCAAACTGAAGGTAACCCATTATAAATAACAATTAAAAAAGAAGGGAAATGATTAATCCTTTGAAATATAAGCTGTTAACTGTGTGAAGAAGATAAATCTTATCCGCAGCAAAGTTCAGACTTTATTTTTTCAAAATCAATGGTTTAGCAACAGTAATCATTATGTTTACGTTAATTTAATGCTAAATTAATTCTACCCAAGAGGAAACAAATACAAAGAACAATTCGTTCATTCTAATCCTTAGAATAATTCACCTTCATGAGTTCCGGATATTTTAAATAAATTAGCAATCTGAATTAAAAGTAAAATGAAACCCACATGAGTGATAACAGCACAACCGGGCCTTCGATCACAGCGGAGCTAAAAGTAACCTTATCATAATTGATCATTTGTGGTTCTCCCGCATGAGTGGGACAAGATATGCTACCTATAGAATCAAAATTATTATAGAATGAAAAAAATAACAGGATTGATCCCGATGATATTACTGGCTTTTTCATGCAGCCATTCCCGTCCCGGGAAGGATTTGGCAGGGCTGAAAAACACGTCCCTTATCAGGGGTAAATTCGAACAGGGAAAAAATCACGACCTTTACTTGCAGTCGATCGTTTCTGACCGGTTTATTACGATCGACACCTTAAAGATAGGTAAAGACGACACTTTCAGTACCCGGGTAAAAGTGGATGCACCCGGATTTTATGCTCTCAGAAATGAGGATGGGAAGGGGATAACCTTCGTTGACGGAGGAAACGATACCGTGAATGTCGAAGGAAATTATTATGATTTCAGGTATTTTACCCTGAGTGGATCACGGGATCTGGATCAGATCACCCTTCTGAATGAAAAGACCCAGGATTTTCTCCGCAAGATGGAAGGTTTTGCCGCCATCAACAACGACAGTACTAAAAGTCCCGATTATGCCAGTTTAAAACTCAAAATCGACAAAGAGTATAAAGAGTCCTTTGAGGAATTGAGGGAATTTTCAAAAACATTTATTGAGAATAACAAGGGATCACTCATTACACTGTTAGCACTTTCAAATCAGCTGGGTCCGCGTTTTTACGTATTTCATCCGGTGAATGACATGGATCTTTTTCTAAAAACAGACTCAGTCCTCTATGCGGCCTACCCTGGAAATGAGCCGGTCAAGGCACTCCATGACCAGTTAGTTACCCTGAAAAATCAATACAATACCTCTGCCCCGGTAGCCGGCATGCTCTCTGCCGGTGATACTCCCCCGGAGATCAACCTCCCTTCCCCCAACGGAAAAAACATTACGCTCAGTTCCACCAGGGGAAAAGTCGTACTCCTTGATTTCTGGGCATCCTGGTGTCCGCCCTGCCGTGGTGAGAACCCCAACCTGGTAAAAAATTACCGTGAATATCATTCAAAAGGATTTGAAATATACCAGGTATCCCTTGACAAGGAAAAGTCCAGCTGGATTAAGGCCATTAAAGATGACAATCTTGACTGGATCCACGTAAGTGATCTTAAATACTGGAATTCAATGGTGGTACCTTTGTATAATATCAACAGTATACCTACAAATTACCTCATCGACAGGGATGGCAAAATTCTTGCGGCTAATCTTAGAGGAGAGGCCCTCAGCCAAAAACTGAATCAAATATTTAACCAATAACCACATGAGAAAATACCTGCTATTTTCTGTCCTGTTCGTATTTTTCATGACTTCCTGCGGAAAAAGACCAAATGCGGTCATTAAGGGGAGCCTGACAAACGGATCCAGAAAATTCCTGTATCTTGATTATCTGAACATCGACAAACCAGAGAAAATAGATTCACTGAGGATCAGGAAAAACGATTCTTTTAAATTCAGAATTCATCTGGAAAACCCGGGCATATATCTGTTAAGGAACGAAAAAGGCAAACTGATCAACCTGATCTTGTCTCCCGGGGAAAAGATTTCTGTTCAGGCAGAGTATAAAGAAATGAATCGCGAGTACTCCGTCTCCGGTTCAAAAGAATCTGAATTCCTCAGGCAACTTATCGAAAAAATCTACGACACCCGCGACAGGCTGACAAAACTCGACACCAGATACGACTCTCTTTCAAATGTCACGGAAGATCAGGCCAGCGATTACATCAATCAGCGTAAAGCTATAATCAATGAACAACGGAATTTTTCCATTCAGTTTATCATTGAGCATCTCAATTCACTGGCCAGCATATATGCCGTTTATCAGACGATAAGTCCCGGTCAGTATGTGCTTGGGGAGACCCGTGATATTCAGTACATGAAAATCGTGGCTGATTCCCTGTCCAACAGCTATCCCGATGCCCCGCTGGTAAAATCCTTTGTCAGTGATGCCAGGAAAACGGAACAGAAATATTACACGGCCGTCGAACTCCAGAAGAAACTCAAAGATGCCAGCTACGGCCTGCCCGACCTAAGGATACCTGATCTGGACGGAGACACCATTGCCCTTTCCTCGCTGAAAGGCAAAACCGTTCTGTTATATTTCTGGGCTTCTACTTCCGCACCCTCCCGACAGCAGAACCTTGCCCTGAAAAGTATTTACGAGAAAAATAAGGATAAAGGCTTCGAAATATATGCCGTCTCTCTGGATAACAACAAATCAAAATGGCGTCAGGCCGTCAGATATGATGAACTGACCTGGATCAATGTATCGGAGTTAAGCTTTCCTGAATCAAGCGCCACTACTATTTACAATGTGAATAAGGTACCTACAAGTTTTCTCCTGAACAGTAAGGGCGAAGTAGTGGCCCGTGATATTTACGGAAAAGAACTTCAAAAATGGCTTGATAATATGCTCAAATAATGTCGGAAATTCTCAAAAAGGGAAAAAAGATCTATTTTGTCTCGGATGCACATCTTGGTCTTCCTCCTTATCAAAAAAGCCTTGAACGCGAAAAACTCCTGGTGAGATGGCTCGATGAGGTGAAAGCCGATGCCCAGGCTATTTATCTCATGGGTGACATTTTTGATTACTGGTTCGAATACAAAAAGGTTGTACCCAGGGGTTTTGTAAGGTTCCTCGGGAAATTAGCCGAAATAACCGACAGCGGAATTCCCGTTTACTATTTTACCGGGAACCACGATGTCTGGGTTTTTGATTACCTGCCTGCAGAAACCGGTATCACCGTTTACCACGAGCCTCAAAAACTTGAAATTGACGGCCGGAAATTTTACCTTGCCCATGGTGACGGACTTGGACCCAACCAGTGGTCATACAAGATTCTGAAAGGCATCTTCACTAGCAAAGTCCTCCAGTGGCTCTATGCACGCATACACCCTAACAGTGCAACAGGTTTTGCCCATCGCTGGTCTAAACACAGCCGTTTTTCGAAAGGTAATTTTGTTGAGTTTCTGGGAGAGGAAAAAGAACACCTGATCATGCATTCCAGAAATGTCCTGGCCCGTGAACATTTCGATTTTTTTATATATGGTCACAGGCATATTCCTCTCGACTGGCCGTTGGAGAATAATTCGAGGGTGATATACCTCGGCGACTGGTTCGTAAATTTCACATTTGCGGAATACGATGGCGAAGATGTGAAAACTCCTGAATTACCTGAGTAAGTAAAGGTGAAATTCGAGGCATAATATTTGTTCTCCTTTTTTAGTCGTCTGATTTTGCAAAAGCCAAAATGATGGTTTTCCGGTTTGACGACACAGTAAAGGATCCTTAACCTTAAATTTATCCCAGTGAAAAAATCAGTTAATCTGTTTCAGCTCATTATTCTGAGCGTAATAGCAGCCCATAGCGTAAATGTCATGGCTGCTGCTGAGGAGAACATCCTGAAGACGGAAATATCCCGGGTCGTTGTTTACCCCAACGGAGCACTGGTAACACGTGATGCCCGAACATCGCTGACATCCGGAGAAACAGTTCTGACCGTTTCAGGATTGTCACCCTATATCAATGAACAAAGCGTGAGGGTGAAAGGGAAGGGGAAGTTTACCATCCTGTCTGTCAGCAGTGAGAAAAATTTCATGAAAAACCTGGCAGAAACGGAGAAAATGAATTCTCTCCGTACTCAGCTCCGCACGGTAAATGACAAGCTCGGTGATGAACAGATGCAACTGGACCTGCTGAAAGAAAAGGAATCCTTCCTTACCTCCAATAAAGTTATTGGCGGAAAAGACCAGAGCCTGGATGCCGGAAATTTCAAATCCCTGTATGATTTCTATTCGACCAATATGCAGCAAATCAGGGAAGGGATCCTCGAAACGACCCGATCAATCGCAAAACTGAAGGATGAACAGGCGAAAGTTCAACAGGAAATCAACCAACTCCAGTCTGTAAAAGAACTGCCTTCAGGTGTGCTGAAAATCACAGTCAAAGCTGATGCACAAACCGAAGCAGTATTCACTATAAATTACCTTGTAAACAATGCCGGCTGGTATCCCTCCTATGATCTCAGGGTGGAAAACCTGGAAGAGCCGGCAGAACTTGTGTATAAAGCTAATGTATACCAGACCACCGGTGTGGAATGGAATAAAGTATTGCTCAGTTTTTCAAATGCCACTCCCGACCGGTCAGGTAATATACCGGTACTCTACCCCTGGTATATTGACTTTCAGTCTGAGACCCTGAATGTAAGAGGTTACGCAATGAGTGCACAGAAGGCAGCTCCGGCTGTTGCCGATATGAATCTGTCCCGGGAAGAAGATAAAACCCTGGGCGAACTGCCTGAAGCCTCCATGGTTGGCACAGCAACATCGGAAAGAGCAACCAGCATCGAATTCAATATTGATGTGCCGTATACCATTGCATCTGTTGGCAAGCCAAAGAGTATCGACATGATGCGGCTGTCACTTCCGGCCAGTTATAAGTACCAGACGGTTCCGGCACTGGACAATGAAGCTTTCCTGGTGGCCGGCATTTATAAATGGGAACAGTACGATCTGCTTCCGGGTGAGGCCAGCATTTATTTTGAAAATACCTATATTGGTAAATCGATGCTGGATGTCCATAACGTTAAGGACACCCTGAATATTTCACTCGGCCGTGACCAGAGTATCGTGATCAAAAGGGAAAAACAAAAGGACTATACGAGCGATCAGTTCATCGGGGGTAACCGTATTGAAAGTCGTTCTTTCGAGATTTCCATCCGGAACACTAAAAAAATACCTGTGAATATCATGGTTAAAGACCAGATCCCGGTTTCGAAAAATAAGGACATTACCGTGACAGCAACCAACCTTTCCAACGGAAAGCTTGATGACAAAACCGGGATTATAGAATGGTCCCTGACGCTGAAACCCGGTGAGACGCAAAAACTTAACCTGGGTTATTGGGTAAAATATCCCAAAGACAAAAAAATATCATTCTGATGCTGTCAACATCCTTATATTAAAGCCGGAAAAATGAACAATTCCGGCTTATTTTTTTTATACCATGCACAAGGAAGTTGTATTTGCTGTTGACGATGTATCCTATATTCACGATTTCATGCTCTGCCATCATCATCCAGATATTCACCTGCAGAACATTCATTATTAACTTCTAATCCGGCCTGTATGACTGATATTTTAAATTACAACAAGCTCGATGCTTTGAATTTACAGCTCTCTGAGACAGATCCGGTCACAAATATCCCGGTAGCCGGAGACGAAAACATCGTTTGGATCAATACCCCGATCTCGGATATTACCATGATAAACAAACTGGGGGAACATTTCGGCATTCATCCTTTAACGGTTGAAGACATCCTGAATACCACACATCTTCCCAAATTCGAAGCTTTCGAAGATTATTATTTTCTCACTATCAAATACATGGAATACACACGGGAGAGCGGAACAGAGGTTTTTCATCTTTCTCTCCTGCTCAAAGACCGTTACGTACTATCCTTTTATGAAGGAACCAGCAATCCTGTCCTTGTCAATGTAAAGGATCGAATATTAAAGGGCATTGGCAATCTGCGGAACCTGAAAGCCGACCACTTGTTTTACCGCCTGGTGGATTTCACGGTAGATGAATACCTGAATATTTCCAATGTCATCCGTGAGGAAATTGATGAGATGGACACCAAAACCTTCCAGGGTGAAGAAGAGGAAGTCTCATCCGAAATCCTGGATATCAAACGTGAGATTAACAATTTCCGCCGTATTGTCGTACCATTGAGGGAAGATCTTGGGCGGTTGCTTACGAACCCGTCCGGACTGCTCAGAAAGTCAACCCTTACCTATTTCCGGGATATCATCGACCACCTGGACCATCTTATCTCTTCGTTAGATAATTACCGTGAGATCCTGAAAGACATGATGGATCTCCACCTTGCCCACCTCAGCCGGAACATGAACGAGGTAATGAAGACCCTGACCATCGTGGCCACTATTTTTATTCCGCTCACCTTTCTGGCCGGCATTTTTGGGATGAACTTTAAACATATGCCCGAACTGGCCTGGAAATGGGGATATCCTGCTTTTTGGCTGATAACTCTCCTGCTCAGCATTCTTATGTTTCTCTATATGAAAAGGAAGAACTGGTTCTGATCCGCATGGTCAGTGGATCGGAAATGGGACAAAATGGAGAGTGTCTTAAAAGTCGGAGTATAATCAGTTGGCATTTCAAATTATACGTTTCTTTATGTAAGGGTGTAAAATCTTACACCCTTACATAATAGAAAACATACAATTCCTAAACAATGCAATCAATTATCCGGATCAAAACAGTCCGACAGCTACAGTAAGTCCTGCCATAACAACTGAGACCATCGTCATCAGTTTGATCAGGATATTCAGTGAAGGTCCGGATGTATCTTTAAACGGATCGCCAACAGTATCACCAACCACACCGGCTTTATGGGCTTCACTGCCTTTTCCGCCATAATTTCCTTTTTCAATATATTTTTTAGCATTATCCCATGCACCACCGGCATTATTCAGCATACTGGCCAGGGTAAAACCTGCGGTAAGTCCGCCCACAAGCAGGCCAACCACACCGGCAACACCGAGGGTAACACCGATGAAGACAGGTACAATAATGGCCAGCAGTGAAGGAACAACCATTTCTCTCTGGGCACCTTTAGTTGAAATAGCGACACATTTTGCATATTCAGGAGTTGCCGTGCCTTCCATAATTCCCGGGATATCCCTGAACTGACGTCTTACTTCATCAACCATGGCTCCGGCAGCACGACCGACAGCTTTCATGGTCATGGCACAGAAAACAAAGGCCATCATGGCTCCGATGAAAAGACCACCGAGAAGCATGGGGTTAAACAGGGTAAGATTATAAGCCTCAACGAAATCGTTAATATGTGCAGCGGCTATCGAAACAGCATGATGTCCTTCAGCGACGGCAGGTAGAGTTGTACCGTTATAGAAAACCACTTCACCAACCTGCTTGATACCATCGGCGGCTTCACCAGCCATTCTGCCGATCCAGAGCTTAACTTCTTCCATATAGGCTGAAAGAAGTGCCATAGCTGTAAGAGCAGCAGAGCCAATGGCAAAACCTTTACCAGTGGCGGCCGTTGTATTTCCAAGCATATCAAGAGCATCCGTTCTTTCACGCACTTCATGGGGCAGTTCAGACATTTCGGCATTTCCACCTGCATTATCAGCGATAGGACCGAAAGCATCGGTAGCCAGGGTAATACCAAGGGTGGACAGCATTCCGACAGCGGCAAAACCAATACCATACACACCGTTGGAGAAATTGCTGAACCCGCCGGCAAATCCGTAAGCAGCAATAATGCCCAACACGATGGTAACCACCGGGATCCAGGTTGAAAACATACCTACAGCAATACCATCAATTATAGTGGTTGCCGGACCCTGTTGGGCCTGTGCGGCAATTCCCCTCGTGGGCTTATATTCATCGGAGGTAAAATATTCTGTTCCCTGGCCAATGATCACACCGGCAAGCAGACCGGAAACGACAGCCCCAAAAATACCCCAGGTGATCCAATCAAAATAAGCCATGATAGCCATGGCAACCAGGATGAGCACTGAACTTCCGCCGGTTCCGATCAGAAGGGCATTTAAAAGGTTTTTCTGCGTTGCGGATTCTTTGGTACGGACCATGAAAATACCCAGGATCGAAAGGAGGATCCCAATCGCAGCAACCATCATCGGGGCTACAACTTTGGTGACCTGTTCCTCAGCTGTAAGCCCGGGAAGGGCGGCACCCAGTGCTGCTGTTGCCAGGATTGATCCGGCATACGATTCGTAAAGGTCGGCACCCATACCGGCAACATCACCTACATTGTCACCAACATTATCGGCAATGGTTGCAGGGTTTCTCGGATCGTCTTCGGGAATGCCCGCTTCCACTTTACCAACCAGATCGGCTCCAACATCAGCAGCCTTGGTAAATATCCCGCCTCCGACACGTGCAAAGAGGGCCTGGGTGGAAGCTCCCATGCCAAAGGTAAGCATCGTAGCAGTGATCTCAATCATTTTCTGATGCTGACTGATGCCGGCATGAACAAAATCAAGACCGAGAAAAGTCAGGCCGTTTGCAATATGCTCAGGAGTATAGACAAGCTTGGTAAGAATCAGTATACCATATAGCAATGTCAAGCAATCCAAAACCAACAACCACCAGTCCCATCACAGCACCACTCCGGAAGGCAATCTGAAGCCCGCGGTTTAACGATTGTGATGCTCCCTGGGCTGTTCTGGCTGATGCAAATGTGGCTGTCCGCATCCCCAGATAACCGCAAAGTCCGGAAAAGAAACCTCCGGTCAGAAAAGCAATAGGCACAAAGGGATTCTGAACACCAAAAAACGCCAGAATGGCCAGCAGAACCATCAATACCAGAAAAACAATGGTCACTACAGTGTATTGTCTCCTGAGATAAGCCATTGCACCATCCCTGACATATTTTGCAATTTCTTTCATTTTATCATTACCCTCAGAATTCTTCATCATATTTTTGAAGAAAAACCAGGCAAATACAAGTGCAAGGATAGCCGAAAACGGGATTAACCAGAATTCCTGCTGTGTTGCGTTGACGCTTGCCACCTGAAGTACATTAAGTGCTTCCATTAGACTTCTCCTTTTATTTGTTTAGTAGTTACTTTATTAAATGATATTTAGGTTTCTCTGCCAAACCGGAACTTTGCTGCTATCAATCAGTAAGCATATATCGGCCCCAGCTTTCATTTTCCAATTTTCGAGGCGTAAAGATAATGAAAAATAGTTGGGATTATCAAAACTCAGTGCCAACTATTTATCAAATGAACGTATGCAGAACTATGGATAAATGCTCCTCTGAAAACCTGGGTTTATATCCCTAAAGAACCTGATATTATGCCAATATTCTCCACTTAAATATATGCGGTGACATGTATAAATATCAGATGCTAAATAACGCGATCTTCAAACAGAAATATAAATATCCAAATATTTTTTTTGGTTGATAACTAAATTTTTTCATATATTTAAGCTGTCAAAAAGTAATTATTAATCAAGGATTTAAAAACACATTATGAAAGAAAAGTTAACCCCCGCAAAATTAGCCATCGCTTTCAAGGAAACGATCATTGAAGACAAAGCCAGAAGTATCAAATTCAAAACGTTTTTTAACAATCTGAGCTCTGATCAAAAACAGATTCTGTTAAACTATCTGCTCAAGAATGAGGATCTGGATTTCTTCAAACTTCAGTCTGTGATTGATAAAGAACAGACGAAAAGGAAAGAGCAGCTTATTACCAACTACCAGGGCAGGATAGACGAGTTTCAGAAAAAGATTGAAGAACTGAAAAAGTAATTCTTTCCCTGTTCTCCATTTAAGTATTTTTAAAGCCGGGTATGATCCCGGCTTTTTATTTATTCTACCAAAAAAGAATGTGTTGAAGTTCCGTTTTTATTTGTTTGTTTAGCAGTGAAACAAATCCCTTATAGGGAAAAATAAAATGGGAAGTACATCATCCACCCTCATGAGATCCTCATGAACCAACAGTGTGATACCTTATTAATATACCCCGGGGACTTCCCTGTTCGGGCTATGGAAATTGTTTAAAAACCCATTCCCGGAAATTTCGTTTTAATGTAAGATACGGTCTGCTTCTGCTAAGCCAATTTTTATAGCCCCTAATCCTTTCCCTTGCTGGCCGGCCTTTCATAATTTTCCGTTCCGGTATCTGTAAATTTATTCTCCGCGCAATAGGGTAAAATTACTTTCGTGCATCTTAGTACTAAAGAGCTCTTAAAAAAACATGTCAAATGATCGCATTCTCATTCTTCATTTTCTCTTGTGAAAATCGCTTTTATGATGAAAGCAGGACAATCCTGAGATTAAACAAAAAACATAAAAATCCGAAATCCATGAAAAAGCAAAATGCATTTCCTTTCTTCCTGCTCCTGGCGGCAATCCTTCTTTCAGCGTTTCAGCTTAATGTATCTGCTGTTTCATTGCCACATGGCGGCCGAAGTACAGATTCTCTCAATTATGTCGCCTACCACGGAAAAGTAGTCGACAAGAGTAATAATAGTATTTTACCCTTTGCAACAATCGAAGTCGACGGAACCAATATTGCCACAATTACCAATATCGATGGCGAGTTTGTCGTGAAAATCGGTAAGGATACCAATGCATCCTCACTCAAGATCTCATATATCGGGTATGGTAACAAATATGTCCCGTTAAAGGATTTTGTAATGAATAAAATGCATACCATCGAACTCAGTCCTTCCACGCTTCATCTTCAGGCGGTTACCATCAGACCGGAGAATGCAAAAGATCTTATAAATAATATTCTCAACAGGATTCCCCAGAATTACAGCGTCAATCCTGTAATGATGAAAGCATTCTACAGGGAGACCATTAAAAATCGCCGGAGTTATGTCGCTATTTCTGAGGCCGTCGTGGATATCTATAAAGCGGGATATAAGAGTGAATTTGACAATGACCAGGTGAAAATTGACAAGGGACGGAAGAGCGGGAATGTGCAGAAAATGGATACCGTTCTGTTCAAGCTTCAGGGGGGACCGACAATCACCCTGCTTCTCGATATCGTAAAGAATCCTTATATCCTTCTGACCAGCGATTATGCCAATATTTATGATTTTTACATCAGCGATATCGTATCGCTGAACGACAAACTCCACTATGTCATCAGTTTCGATCAGAAGCCGGGCATCGATGCACCTTATTATCATGGCAAACTCTATGTTGAAATCGAGAGCCTGGCCATCACCGAAGCTGAATTTGCCCTCAACATGGAAAACAAGGAGGAAACCGAACATATTTTCATCCAGAAGAAACCCATGGGGATGGAGATCATCCCGGAAAAAGCCATCTACCATACTAAATATACCATGCAGGATGGGAAATGGTATTTCAGCTATGCCCGCGCAGAAGTAAAATTCAAAGTGAACTGGGATAAAAAACTATTCAACACCAATTACACCACCATGTCGGAAATAGCTGTCACCGACCGGAAAACCATTAATCCGGAAAAAATTAACGCAAAACAACGATTCAAAAGAAAAGACATTCTTGATGATATGGTTTTTACCTATTTCGATCCTGATTTCTGGGGCGATTATAATGTCATCGAACCTGATCAGTCTATCGAATCAGCGATCAGGAAATTGAATCGCAGGTTAAAAAATTAATTCAAGCTCATGAAGAGTGAATGAACAGTTGAAAAAGCAAAGGGGCACAGGCTGCTGAGAAAAGGCAGGACAAATCGATCGTAAAGTGTCTCACCCTGTGTCCCTTGCCCATTGATATTTACAGGAAAATAACAGCTCGTCCGGGGAATTTTTTACCTTTACACTCTTCGGAAATGTCTGACAAAGTGAAACAGAGGCAGCACTTACATGATCAGAGAAGTATTCATAATTGCAGGATTAAAGCGTGGAGATATCAGGATCTTCGAAAACCTGTTTCACAGGTATTACCCGGGATTATGCACATACGCAGAATCGTTGCTGAAACGGGAAGGCCCGGCTGAGGAAATCGTTCAGGATGTCTTTTACAATATATGGAAAAACAGAAACGATATAACGATCACAACAAGTCTTAAAAGTTACCTCTTCAAATCCGTTTATAATCATTCCATGATGTATTTGCGAAAAACGAAGCGGGAAGTCAGAATGGACGAGAACTGGGCTTCGATCCAGGCTGACAGGGAACCGGGACCTGTGGAACAAATCAATGAAAAGGAACTGAACGGTCTGATAACAGAGGCACTTACCAGACTTCCCGAACGTACCAAACGGATATTCATTATGAGCAGGATGGAAGGTCTGAGATATAAGGATATTGCCCAGAAGCTTTCCATATCCGTCAAAACGGTCGAATCCAATATGGGTAAAGCATTACAGGCCCTTCGAAACTCACTGAATGAGTATAGTTCATATTAAACCGTCATTCATGAAGAACAACCATAATATTGCCATTTTATCTGCACGCTTTCTGGCGGAAGAAATGAGTGAATGTGAGAAAGCTGCTTTTTTAAATCAACTTAAGAACAACAGGACTATGCAGGATGAATTTGAGAAAATGAAGAAGACCTGGAATAACATGGATACCATACCTTCCGGAAAATTCAACCATACCGGGAAAGCATGGGAGGAACTGAAAAACAGGCTTTATAGTGACAGTCTGCTCAGCGAACCAGCCAGCCCTCCCCATACCCCAGGATGGTATATCCTCCGCATTGCTGCAGGAATCGCAATCCTTTCCATAATCTGGGTTGGAATCTCCCGCATATTCTCTGACCGGACGACAATTCAATACGAGACCATCAGCTACAACGCTTCCGGTTCGGTATCCGGCTATGTGTTAGCCGACGGCAGTCACGTTTTTCTTAATGAGGGATCTGAAATAAAAATACCAGATAACTTCACCCAAAACCGGACACTTGAACTAAGCGGAGAAGCATATTTTGACGTCACTCATGATCCTTCCAGACCTTTCTCAATTTATGCTGACAATACCGTAATAACCGTTCTGGGAACTACGTTTAATGTGAAGGAGAATAAATCCGATGGTATGGTTGAAGTACTGGTGGAATCAGGCAGGGTCAGAGTTCACGACAAACAGGACGAATCAGGCATCACCCTCCTGCCGGGACAGTTTGGCAAATCGGACGGAAAGAAGACAGTGCTGGATGTTCAGGAGGATGTCAATTATCTCTCATGGAAAACCAGGACGTTCCGGTTTGTCAATTCAGGTCTCGATAAAGTCTTTAGCACCCTTGAGCTGTCTTACCATGTGAAGGTGGATACCGGCAGTCTGAATCTGGCTGATATGAAACTGACTTCGACCTATAAAGATCAGTCTTTCGAATCCATTATCCAGACAATATGTACCGCTTTTAACCTGTCATACATCAGAACGGATTCCGGATACAGGATAAATCCCCGGTGAAATGGATGAAAATGCTCCTGGTCCTTTTCCCGTCCCCGGACGCATTTCTTCTGAACGCCTGTTCATTCCGGGAAACCCATGGCTCAGTCTTTCAAGGCGATCCGGAATGCAGAAAAAACATGTGGCATGAATAACCTGAAATTCAGAAATATTTACCGCTTATTCAAGTCCTTAAGAACAGCTTTTCTCCTGCCGTTGATTTTCATGCCCGTCGGCCTGGGAGCACAACTCCCCGATGTCTCTGTCTCCATCGATGTATCCAATAAACCGGTTCAGTATATCCTCGAAAATATTTCACTTCAAACCGGGTATTATTTTACCTACAATGCCGGTCTATTCCCTTCTAAAATACGGGTACCCTTCAAAGTCAGGGATCTCAGTCTTACAGCTGCCCTCGATTCATTACTGAATGATACAACCCTCCAATATAAACTGATCGACAAGAATATCGTCATTTTCAGGAAAAACAGGAATATCGAAAGACTGTCAGAAGGGGATACCTGTAATACGAACCGGGTAAGGGGCATTATCACCGACGTGACATCCGGCAAAGCCCTTCCTTATGCAACCATTGCCCTATACGGTACCAACAAAGGAACCATCAGCAATGAATCGGGGTATTTTACGCTGAATATTCCGCGTAGTATCGCCGACCCGGTCCTGATGGTTTCCTTCATCGGCTACCACAATCAGTACTTCGCGGTGCCCCTGCCTTCAGAAAAAGAAGTGCAGATCAGCCTGGAAAAGGATCTGGTCTCGCTCCAGGAAGTGATCATCCGGTATAAGGATCCTTCCGAACTTCTTGATGAAGCCATTAAGAGAATCCCAAAAAATTATCTTGACGACTATTCCCTCATGACGGCCTATTACAGGGAGAATGTTCAGAAAAACAAAAAATTCCTTCTTTTCTCCGAAGCCGTGATCAACATCCTCAAGGAACCCTACAAACCCACTTCCGGGGATGACAAGGTTAAAATTGTGAAGGGACGTAAATTCATAAACATCAATGAAGAGGACACGGTTGCCATGAAAATAAAATCAGGGATAAGAAGTTCTCTTCAGCTCGATATTGTCAAGAACCTGCCATATTTCCTTACGACGGAAGAACGTCACCTGTTTAACTACGAATTCTCGGATATCGTCAGTTATAAAAATCATCTGGTTTACGTGATCCGCTTTCGTCAAAAGCCGGAGGTACGGGATGCCCTTTTCACCGGGGAGATTTATCTCGACATGGAAAATCTTGCAATAGTAGCAGCTGATTTTCAACTCGATCCGCGATATATTGGAAAGGAAACAAATACCTTCGTCATCCGGAAAAGTCCGCACCTGAAGATACGACCTCTGACCGCCATGTACCATGTTGATTACCGGAAAAGCGATGGCCGCTATCATCTCAGCCAGGTAAGGGGCCAGGTACGTTTTAAAATGCGGCTGAAGGGAAAGTGGATAGGCTCACTTTACTCCCTGAATATTGAAATGGCGGTAACCGACGTCAGGACAGGTACGAAAGAAAGGTTCCGCAATAATGAAACCCTGAATTCCGGCGTGATCCTTTCCGACATGGACTTCACTCCGGATCCGGCTTTCTGGGGAAATTACAACACCATTGAACCCGAAGCTTCACTCAGTGAGGTCCTGAGAAAAATGGGGAAACAACTGGCATGGTAAATGGAAAATGATAAAAATTTGTAGCTTTGATAAGCTATCATGACGAATCTACCTGTTATCAGACCCTGTTTTCCTCATACCCTCCACCATCACCGAAAGCAGGGTAATGCCTGGTATTGCGGCTAACCCTAAATATGTGACCATGAAAAAATCATTGCTGATTCTTTTATTGTTTAGTTTCCTTTTTCCAGCCCTGCTGAAGGCCCAAAACACTCCACCTGTTCTGAACCAACCTGTTGATATCAACGGCGTCTTTCCCAACCTCACCGTCATTGGCCCTTCAGACAAAAACCGCAGTGAAAGCGGCATCGGAGCACTGATACCCTGGGCAGACAAACTTTGGATGGTAGGTTATGTCGCTCACATCAAGGGCTCCGGTATAGGGTTATATGAGATCAGCGACGATATGACCATGAAAAAGTTTCCCGGCAGTATCACCGGGACTTTTGCCAACCGGATGATCCACAATCCCTCCGAACAGGCCATCATCGGACCTTACTTCATTGACAAAACCGGTCGGGTAAGGGTATGTGAAGAACTCGCCGGATACCGTCTGGCCGCTACTATGGAACACCTCTCCGATCCGGAAAACAAAGTGTACTTCCTGACCATGGAAGGCCTCTTCTTTGAATGCGATGTTCACACCCTGAAAACACACCTGCTTTTTAACCTGGTGGACGAACTGGACATTCCTTCAACGGCTTATGTTCATTTTAAAGACGGGTATACCGGAGACGGCAGGGTCGTGGTAGCTAACAACTCTTACGATGAAAGGGACTATCTGAACGGAACAGGACCCGGACGCCTGGCTGAATGGGACGGGAAGAGTGATCATTGGAAGATCCTGGCAAAAACGGCCTTTGTAGGTATTGGCGGAAAGAACAGTATGGATTTCCAGGGTAAATCGATCTTCGGGAATCCCATTTTTGCCACGGGATGGGACAGGAAATCAGTCATACTGAAATGCTATAACGACAGATCCAATGCGTGGCAGACTTACCGGCTTCCCAAGGGCAGCCATTCCTTCGATCACGGCTGGAACACAGAGTGGATGAGGATTCGCGAAGCCCAGACAGAACGTTTCATCATGGATGTGTTCGGCCTTTTTTATGAACTTCCGATGATGACTTACGGGGGTAATGTCTGGGGCATCAAACCCATCGCCTATCATCTCCGCATCGTCCCTGATTTCTGTTTCTGGAGGGGCATGTTTGTCATGGCCGGCGACCAGACGGACCATGGCGTCGGTCAGCCACAATCCGGACTTCTTTTTCAGAACATTGACGATCTGTGGCATTACGGTAAACCGGCCGGCTGGGGCGCCGTTTGGCTCAACGATACCGTGAAATCGGGTCAATGTTCCGATCCGTTTCTGATGAACGGATTTGATAAAAAGATGCTCCATCTGAAAAATGACGATACGAAAAATATCACGGTCACAATCCAGGTAGACTTTATGGGAGATGGTGAATGGACAGATTTCAGGCAGTTCGATCTGACAGGCGGTGAATATACCAGCTATATTTTCCCCGATGGTTACTCGGCACAATGGGTCAGACTTAAAATGAACACCAGTCACGATGCCATCATTACGGCGATGTTTTATTACAACTGACGTTTTTAACAGACCGGGAAATTACAGGTTCGGCTTTCTCGTTACCAAACCTTTTCATCCTGCAACACTATGGAAACAAGTATCTTCACAGAAAAATCAGTCGTGCCCACTGAACAAACCTTATCGCTGGCCCTTGGCGGGACGTATCCATTCTGGAAACAGGTCCGGAACCTTGTTTTCGAAAAATACCCTTCTGCCGTGGAGGAGTGGAACTATCCCGGACAGAAATACGGATGGAGTTTCAGGATAAAAGATAAGAGGAGAGCGATCCTCTATCTGCTTCCCCGCGACAATTTTTTCAAGGTCGCCATGGTATTCGGTCAGAAGGCTACTGACAAAATCCTGGCCTCCGGTGTTCACGAGAGAATAAAGGCAGAGCTCAGATCGGCAAGGGTATATGCTGAAGGCCGTGGCATAAGAATTGAGGTCAGGGACGATTCCCTGTTCGGGGACCTTGAGAAGCTGATTGATATTAAGCTGGGAATTTAGTATCCTCAGCAGTCCATCCTGCCTGCCTGCCCGGAAATCCGGATCAATTTTTCGATCTCCTTTTAACCGGCCCAGTTTTCCCTGTCCAGGTTTCGATAATTGACAGCTTCAGAAATATGGTGAGCCAGGATATTTTCTTCACCATCGAGGTCGGCGATGGTTCTTGACACCTTCAGTATCCTGTCGTATGCCCTGGCTGAGAGTCCCAGGCGTTCCATGGCATTTTTCAGGATCTTCGCTCCGGCTTCGTCAAGCCGGCAGTATTTTCTTAACAGGCGGCTGTTCATCTGGGCGTTGTTATAGATCCCTTTCGATTCGGCGAAGCGCAGCGTCTGTCTTTCCCTGGCGCGGATCACTCTTTCCCTGATGACGATGCTCTTCTCTGCATCACGAGCCATCGACAGTTCCCTGAACGGAACCGGGATGATCTCGATATGAATATCTATCCTGTCGAGCAGTGGGCCCGATATCCGGTTCAGGTATTTTTTTACAATCCCGGGTCCGCATTGGCAGGATTTCTCCGGGTGGTTATAATAGCCACAGGGGCAGGGGTTCATGCTGGCTACGAGCATGAAACTTGCCGGGTATTCTACGGTGAATTTAGCTCTGGATATCGTTATGATCCGGTCTTCAAGGGGTTGCCGCATCACCTCCAGAACATTGCGTTTGAATTCAGGGAGTTCGTCAAGAAACAGGACACCGTTATGAGCCAGTGATATCTCTCCCGGCTGAGGATAAGTGCCTCCACCAACAAGGGCAACATCGGAAATGGTATGATGCGGGTTCCGGAAAGGCCGGCAGGTCATCAGCGCATTGTCGGCCCCGGTTTTTCCGGCCACCGAATGGATTTTGGTCGTTTCGAGTGCTTCTTCGAGGGTAAGCGGGGGTATGATCGACGGCAGTCTTTTGGCCAGCATCGTCTTCCCGGCTCCGGGGGGCCCTATCATCAGGATGTTGTGACCTCCTGCCGCCGCGATTTCCAGCGCCCTTTTCACATTTTCCTGTCCCCGGACTTCCGAAAAATCCGTATCAAAGTGATTCACCCGGTCAAAAAACTCCTTTTTTGTATCAACTATGCACGGGTTTGAGATCGAGACTTCCATTGAGAAAACCCACCACATCCATCAGATTGCATACACCAATCACTTTGATACCTTCCACGACAGCAGCTTCCATCGCATTTTCAGCCGGAAGGATAAGTCCTGTGAAATTTTCCTGCCTCGCAGTTAACGCCATTGGCAATACACCTCTCACCCTCTGAAGTTGTCCGTCAAGCGAGAGTTCACCCATGAGCACGAATTCTTTCAATTTTTCTCGCCTTAATCTGAGATGAGGCGGCCAGTATCCCCACAGCAAGTGGAAGATCATATGCTGAACCTTCTTTCCGGAGATCTGCAGGAGCAAGATTCACCACCACCCTTTGACCGGGCCAGAAAATCCGTTGTTCTTAAGTGCCGATTCTATCCTTTGCTGCGATTCCTTGACGGCATTATCGGCAAGACCCACAATAAAATATTTGGCTCCCTGGCCAATATTGACTTCAACAGTAATAGTTGTCGCATGAATACCATGCACGGAACTACCGAATGCTTTTATCAACATACGCTTTACATTTTTTGCCTTTTAACCCTTAATGTGAAAAATGGCAAAAAATCAGCTAGTCAAACAAAGAAATTTCTATGGATTGAATTAAAATGTGGATAATCTTAATATGCATCTCCTGGATCCGGTCGGAATATCCGTCCCATGGAATGCGGATTTCAATGTCGGCCAGACGGCTGGCTTCTCCACCGTCCCTGCCTGTGAGAGCAACCACTTTCATGTTCTTTTTTCTGCCACTTCAATGGCATTGATCACATTCGCCGAGCTACCGCTGGTGCTGATCGCCAGCAGGGCATCCCCTTCCCTGCCGTGAGCCTCGATAAACCGTGAGAAAATAGCCTCAAAGCCATAATCGTTCGCCGTGCAGGTCAGATGTGCAGGATCGGAGATAGCCAAAGCAGGAAGTGCCGGCCGGTCTTCGCGGAATCTTCCGGTCAGTTCTTCGGCAAAATGCATGGCATCACTCATCGATCCTCCGTTCCCAAAAGAAAGAATTTTCCCGCCTGACCGAATGGCTTCGGTAAAAATCATGGCAGCGTTCCTGATTGAGTCAATATTCCTTTCATCCTGCATAAAGGATGTCAAAACTTGTGAGGCCTCAGCCAGGCTCTTACGGATAATATCCATTTTGTTGGTTTTATGAGATGATGGCATGATTAGCCGTCCAAAATTCTTTATTTTTATTCAAATGTGAAAGTAAAACCTTTAAAAAAGCAGTCCTGACCATTCCGTAAAGGACCGCAGCCGTATCACACAAGATGCATTTTCCGCGACGGAACATCAGTCAGACCGGCTGTAAGGGGAAAAATTGAAATTGATATCCTGTTGCTCAACAAATCGTTATGAATCCACGTTCTTAATAAAAAACAGGGCCAGAGATGCATCTGTAAAATTATTGGTAACTTTACATTTTTTAACAGGACGAAAACATGGCAATCATACAGTTTTTCAAATTGCCCAGACATAAAAATTCAACTATCAGCCACTGTATTATAATCCGGAGAAAGAGGAGAAGGAAGGAAGAAGGAAACGGATTGAACATGAGATGGGCATACACCTGGAGGATTCGACGGGATACAAAACCACGATCACCCGAGGGTCGATGCGTCACTATTTTCATAAAAATGAGAAAGCCAGAAAACAGTCCAATTTCCGTCTGGTAGTGATCATTTTGATTTTATTTTTTGTGGCTTATCTCATTCTCTTCAGATAACCATGAGTGGAATTATTCATCTTCTCCCCGATGCCGTTGCCAACCAGATCGCAGCAGGTGAAGTTATTCAGAGACCTGCTTCCGTGGTTAAGGAACTAGTTGAGAACGCGGTTGATTCAGGAGCCGATTCCATTACCGTCAATATAAAGGATGCCGGGAAAACACTGATCCAGGTCATCGATAACGGCTGTGGCATGTCGGGTACCGATGCCCGTCTTTGCTGGGAGAGGCATGCAACTTCAAAGATCACCTCTGCACAAGATCTTTTTGCTATCAGGACCAAAGGGTTCCGGGGGGAGGCACTGGCTTCCATCGCGGCAATAGCTGAAGTCAGTCTCAAGACCAAACGCATGGACGATGAACTCGGTACGCATATCCGTATTGGCGGTTCCGAGGTCCAGAACAATGAGCCGGTTGCCTGTCAGGACGGCAGCAATTTCATGGTTAAGAATCTTTTTTTCAATGTACCTGCCCGCCGTAAGTTCCTGAAAGCCAATTCCACAGAACTACGACACATCATCAATGAGTTCAGTCATGTGACCCTGGCACACCCCGGTATTGAGTTTTTCACTTATCCATAATAATTCCCAGATATTCAACCTGCCTGTCAGCAACCTCCGGCAAAGGATCGTCAATGTTTTCGGGAAATCGGTCAATCAGAGCCTGATCCCGGTAAATTCGGAAACCACGCTGGTGAGTATAGCAGGATTTATCGGAAGGCCTGAGTATGCAAGAAAAACTTATGGTGAACAGTATTTTTTTGTGAACGGGCGCTATATCCGTCATCCTTATTTTCACAAAGCCGTTATCCAGGCCTATGAACAGATCCTCCCGGCTGATGCCATCCCTGCATATTTCATATTCTTTGAAATCGATGCCGGGAAAATCGATATTAACATTCATCCTACAAAAACCGAGGTAAAATTTGAAGATGAACATGCAATCTGGCAAATCCTCCATGCCGTGATCCGCGAATCCATTGGCAAGTATAACCTTTCACCGTCCATCGATTTCCGGACCGAAGGTGTGGTTGATATTCCGGTCCTGAAGAAGGATACGGAATTCAGGATGCCGGAGATCAACATCAACCCCGATTTCAATCCTTTTCACAGCAATGACGGAAAGTCAGGAAGTACAGGAAATCCTTACCAGGAAAACAGGCGATTGCCCGATAACTGGGAATTGCTCTACCCGAAACGGCATCACGACGTTCATCCCGAACCCGGGAGCAGGGACAATCCGGATGAGGATACTGTCAACGGCCTGGTTAAGTTCATGCAGTTTAAAGGGAGATATATACTGACGCCTGTAAAATCAGGGCTTATGGTTATCGATCAGAAAAGAGCGCATGAACGGATCCTCTATGAACAGAACCTTATCATTCTCAGGAGTCATGCGGGAGTTGTTGAGCAAACGCTCTTTCCTGAGGTCATTGAACTTAATGCTTCCGATTTCGTTATTTTTACGGAGATCAAGGAGGAGGTGAACCGGCTTGGATTCGACATCAGGGTATCGGAAAAAAATTCGATTGTCATCCATGGCATTCCAGAGACTGCCAAAAATTCCGATCTTAAATCACTCATAGAGCAGATGATTGAAAATTATAAGGCCTATATGGCGGATCCCGCAGCAGAAATGAGTGAGAAGATAGCCAGGTCAATAGCCAGGGCTTCCGCCATCCCTTATGGCAAGGTTCTTGAAATGGAAGAAATGCGTGAACTGGTCGATAAGCTTTTCGGTTGTACAAATCCAAACTATTCACCTTCCGGCAGGCAGATCATCAATATCATAAAAACTGAAGACATCACAAAAATACTTAACGGATAATGAGTAACGCTTATGTTGGCCGGATGGGGAGTACCCCGCCCGTAGTTAAAAACCTGATCATCATTAATGTGCTGATGTACCTCGCAACCGTGGGGTTCAAGAGCGCATTCGGCATTGATCTGGACAGGGAACTGGGGTTGTTTTATTTCAAGTCGCCCTTTTTCGAACCTTACCAGCTCATTACTCACATGTTTATGCATGGTTCTATTGGTCATATCTTTTTCAATATGTTTGCTTTCTGGATGTTTGGGAGAGCTCTCGAAACGGTGTGGGGAGGCAGACGGTTTTTTATTTATTATATGATTACCGGCCTGGGCGCCGCCTTTCTCAATGAGGTGGCGATTCATTTCGAGATTGCCAAAGCTATGAACGAAGTTAGCCAGATGTATGGGATAGACAAGTTCACCCCCGAGATCCTCGAGAAATTGGCAAACACCAATGATCCGATGGCCATGAAAGTCCTCCGGGGGCTTTATATCCCAACTATCGGAGCATCCGGGGCGGTATTCGGTGTCTTGCTGGCCTTTGGTGTACTTTTTCCAAATACCCAACTGTTCCTGCTCTTCCCTCCTATACCCATCAAAGCTAAATATTTTGTTATCGGTTACGGCTTACTGGAACTTTATCTCGGTTTCGCCCAGCCTGGAAGTAACATTGCGCATTTCGCCCATATCGGAGGCATGTTATTCGGTTTCATCCTTTTAAAAATATGGGGGCAAAACAGGAATAAATTCTATTAATCCTTCTAATATCCGAGGAGTGTGCCATGAATATTATGGATGAAATAAAGGCTTCTTTTAAGACAGGCAGTACACTGACCCGGCTTATCTATGTCAATCTGGGTGTTTTCTTCCTGATACAGATCGCAATCATCTTTATTCACCTCTTCAATGGCGGCGACTTTATCTATGAAGCCATCACATGGCTTGGTGTGCCCTGGGATCTTCACACCCTGATCACCCGGCCCTGGACCATCATTACCTATATGTTCGTTCACGAAAACTTCCTCCATATCCTCTTTAACCTGCTGTGGTTGTATTGGTTCGGGAAGATTTTTCTCTCCTACCTGAGTGAACGGCAACTTCTGAGTGTTTACCTGCTAGGTGGCATTTCCGGAGCAGCCCTTTATATACTTTCATACAATATTTTCCCGGGACTAAATCATTCAGATCCGGCCTTGGTGGCCATCGGCGCCTCAGCAGCCATCATGGCTGTCGTGATCGCCATCGGAACCCTGGTACCGGATACAAAAATATACATCGTATTTCTTGGACCGGTAAAAATCATCTATGTGGCACTTGCCGGATTTATTCTCTCTTCACTCATCGATTTCTCTGTGAATACCGGTGGAAAAATTGCCCATATCGGTGGGGCAGCCTTCGGTTATCTTTTTACTCTCAGATATAAAAACGGACAGGATTTTACCATGGGTTTTTCACGTTTTTTAGATAAATTCTTCTTTTTGTTCAGGTCAGGGAATAAGATGCGGGTAACCCATAAACGGCCTGTTGCAGACGACCTGGAATACAACCGCATCAAGCTTGAAAAACAAAAAGAGATTGACCGGATCCTCGACAAAATTTCCAAGAAAGGATATGACAGTCTCACAGCAGAGGAAAAAGAAACGCTGTTCAGGATGAATAAATAGTGATCCTGACAAAATAATTGATCATCCTTGAGAAAACTGGCACATAAAATATTGCTATACCTGAATATTCTGGCCGCTGCAGGTCTGGTCCTTTCTTATCTTTCAACTATCATATCACCTGTAAAATTCTGGCCTCTCGCTTTCTTTGGTCTGGCTTACCCCTACCTCCTCATTGCTAATGTCATCATGCTTATTTACTGGATCGTGAGATGGAAAAAGATCGCTTTGCTTTCGCTTTTTGTTCTGTTTGCCGGTATTGGATATATCAATGACTATTTCCCTTTGTTGGTAAAAAAGAATTCTCCCGGGACCATTAGCTCAGCTCATCAGCTGAAGGTTATGTCATACAATGTCAGAGCTTTCAATATTTATGAATGGCTGACAGACCCCAATACCAAAAAAGGCATTTTTAATTTCATCCGGAGCGAACATCCTGACCTTGTGTGTATACAGGAATTCTATACCAATAATAAGTCAACCCTTCGTCCGGAAAATATAGATAAAATATTCGGTGAAACGCCTTATCATCATATTCATTATAGCATAAAAACCGGCAAAAATACAGGATATGGCATTGCCACTTTCAGTAAATATCCCATCGTAGGCGAAGGGGTCATTTCTTTTGACCGCACCCGCAACATGACCATATACACGGATATCGCCTTTATGGATGATACGATCAGAATCTACAATAACCATCTGCAGTCGGTGAATTTCAGGTCGAATAGCTACCGCTTCATCGACAGTCTCAACCTGCAGTATAATGAAAAACAACTGAGAGAATTACAGGAGATTTCCTCTAAGCTAAAATCTGCCTATATCAAAAGAGCCCGGCAGGCAGATAAAGTGGCGGCCAGTATCAGCCATTCCCCTTATCCGGTTATCGTGTGCGGTGATTTTAATGACACACCTGTCTCTTACACCTACCACACCATGAAAAACGGCCTTAACGATGCCTTTATCAGTGCAGGCAGGGGATTGGGGAATACCTATTTTGGAAGGCTTTCCTTCAGAATAGATTATATTCTGTACAGCAATGAGTTCAATGCTATAAGCTTTGAAAAAGTCGAAGCACATTTATCCGATCACTACCCGATCATCTCCACCCTCCGGAAATAACTAAACTTAACGCTTTTTCATTTGTTAATAGTAGAAAAACAAAAGGAGGAGTCATGGCTTTTACATTGGATATCGGAGAGAGAGCCCCGGCATTCGAATTACCGGCAACCGACGGCAAAACGTATACGTTAAACGATTTTAAGGATAAATACCTGGTCATATTTTTTACGTGTAATCATTGTCCTTATGTTCTCGGGTCGGATGATCTGACCCGGACCACGGCTGAGAAATTTACAAAAAAGGACGTACAGTTTGTTGCGATCAATTCCAACAGCAAAAATACCTACGAAGAAGATAGTTTTGAGAACATGGTTAAACGCATGGAACAGGAAAAATTTCCATGGATTTACCTGCATGATGCTTCCCAGGCTGCGGCAAGCGACTTACGGGGCACTGAGAACTCCGCATTTTTTTGTCTTCGATGAAAACCGGAAGCTCGTGTACACCGGGCGTGGCGTCGACAATCCGAGGGATGCTTCAAGGATTACGGTGAATGACCTCGATCGCACCCTCGATCAACTGACCAGAGGTGAAGAAATTACCATTAAAAAGACCAATCCGATCGGTTGCAGCATAAAATGGGAAGGGAAGGATAAACACTGGACTGCCCGTTGAAGCCTGCGACCTGATCTGACCCGGTTTGTCGGAGATCACTTAGTCCAGTAATTTCAGAAATATCATCAAAATCCAGCAACAAAGCGGGTAGAGAGGATATGTCTTGGTAAATCAAAAATTCCTGTCTGCACTTTGGTCATAATGACGGAATCACTTGTACATACCAGACCGGTCTTTGTTAGGATCAGATCGTGATCCGGGGACTTCACCGTACGTGCATTTCCCTTAATCCCGTTTTCTTCAAGGTAGGAATTCAGCCTCGCTGCCAGTCTGCCGCTGTTGGACACCGGGGCATCAAGTAAGAAGTGGATATTCAATGACCGGCATGGCTCATCATAAACTCATTCGACGAGTTCAAGAGTCCGTTCAAAGATTTTCTTATTCCCAAACCGTCCTCTCAATTCACCCGTATCTCTGAGATGCCGTCATCAGACAGGTAAACCGGACGGCCGGCAAGATAGTTCCCAATGGTAAAAAGGATATTGTACCCGTCGATATGTAAAGTGGACCCGTTCCCGCGATCATCAACAATTTTGGCCCGCCGTCAATCCGGCAGAGATCCGGTCGGACACACCACGGTAAAGCAGTGAGCGTTCCTGCCCGGTTAACTGGTTCCTGTCGCCCACAAGTTTAATCGAGGCCTTCTGCGGATACGATCTGTCCAGCAGAAACCGGTAATCCCGGACTGCATCTTTGAACTTTTCAGTGAACATCAGATCTTATCCGGACCTTGCTGCCCCCTGAAATATTTCATAAACTGGACCCTTTGAAATGCCGCCGGGTTCCCGGTACCATGACTGCTCATCAAGGCCTTGAAATCATCCAGAGAGGTATAGCCCTTTCTTTTCCATCCACTGACTTCAGATCATCTGATCATGACACCGGGCATGCTCGACTCCGTTCCTGTAAAATGCAGAAGCCACCTGTACTGCAGATGCTCCGGCCAGGATCATCTTGATCAGTGTCTTTCCGTCATGAACACCGGTTGAAGCCGCCAGATCACATTTTACATGATCATGCATGATGGCCATCCAGCGTAAAGTATTGGTAAAATCGGCAGGATTACTAAGAACACTGGAGGTGGTTATCTCCAGGGTGTCGATATCAATATCCGGACTGTAAAACCGGTTGAACAGCACGAGTCCCTTGATGCCCGATCCGGAAAATTTTTTTAGCATCACAGCCAGATCAGAAAAATAATAACTGACTTTCAGAGCGACCGGTATGTTGATGTTTTGGGTCACTTTCCGGATGATATCAAAATATACCTTTTCATTGTCTTCCTTCGATCTTTGTAAATCGGAAGGCATGATGAAGATATTAAGCTCCAGGCCGTCGGCTCCGGCAACTTCAATCTCATGCGGGAAAAAAGTCCACTGGTCGGCAGTAACACAATTGATACTGGGTATGACAGGAATGTTAAGACTTGGATTTTGCCGCCCTGACCAATTCAAGGTATTTCATGGTCGTTTCCGGATTCTTCTCATCCTGGTAGTCATAAAATTCAAGCGTTTCAGGATAGAGGAATCCGATCCGATCTCATGCTGGCCAATAGAAGCCTGCTTTTCGAGGCGGATCTCTTCTTCAAAGACGGATTTCAGGATTACGGCCCCAACACCCGCTCTCTTCAAAGCGTCTTAAGATTGGAAAGATTATCGGTAAGCCCGGAAGAAGCAGCTATCAAAGGGCTCTGCAGTTCAAGCCCCATATAACTCGTTGAAATATTTATCATAGTTACATTGCTTTGGTTTCTTAATAAACAATAATAAACCAAAATAGGTGCGACAGGTACGAAAATCAAAACATATATACCTGATTATGTAATGGATATACCGGAACTAAATATAGACATCCTGCGATCGGACCAGCCATTGCCCGACCCTCATTTCATATGTTTTTGGGATCAGAAATAGAATTAGCGGTGTGCCTCGTACGATCTTTTATACCAAGAATATGGACTTTTGTATTCTTTATTCATATTTTTGTTTTTAAATCAAAAAAAACTCCGGATATGAAAACGCATTTAGTCCTAATATTTTTAGCCCTTTTTGCTTTGGACACTTCATGTAAAAAAGCGAATGGCCTGTTTGGAAAGTCTTCAAAAAGAAGTAATGATCTTTCTCTTCTGGCAAGGAAGAACAGTGATTTGCAGCAGAAGATCCATGATGATTCGGTAAAATATTCACAGCAGCTGGAGGCAATGAAGGATTCGTATGACAGTAAGCTGAATGAATTGCAAAAGAATGTTGAAACAGGGAAAGTAAAAGACGTCAATCATGTGTATTACGTTGTTGTCGGCGCTTTTAAAAACATGAAATATGCCGGGACCTATTCGGAGAAGATCAAATCCATGGGGCATGAAGGCTTGATCGTAGAAGGACCAAATAACTTCCACCTGGTCACTTATGGGACCTATACCACTCTGAAGAATTCTCTTCCGGCGCTCCAAAACGCCAGATCGGGTGTGGCCACAGAATCCTGGGTATACTTTCAAAAAGTAAGGTTTTCTGAAATCCCGTTTTTTAATGCATTTCAAAAATATAAAAGACCTGACGGTTGTCACCATCAGGTCTTTTTGCATGATTAGTGCAGGTCAGTATTTCATTTTCTCCGTTGGAGTATTCCTGACGAAGGGTAAGAAAACCCGGATCAGGAAGAGCTTCCGGTCATGATGAACAACGGCTGAAATTCAAAACTTTTATAATGCGGCCGGTAACGGTCCGACATTGTAATGTTTCCGGATATCGACAAGCTTTTTAGAATTGGTAACCACCTCGATAGGGGCATTATCGTAACGACCGTTTCTGAGTACAATCAGACGGCCATGAATGCCCTTCATGATCAGATCAAGTGCCAGGTTACCATAAGCCATGGGCACAATGGAGTCGATTGCATCAGGGTCTCCGCCTCTGACAAGATAGCCCAGCTGCTGTTCAATAACATTGATAGCCTGTCCTTTATTAAATTTCGGAGAAAGCTCCTTTATTCTGCGCGACACAAGGTCTCCGATCCCACCCAGTTTTGAATGACCATACATATCTTTTTCCTGCGACTGAAGGCCATCTCTTCCATCCCTTCAAAGGTTGCCCCTTCAGAAACCAGGACAACGGAATAACGGCTGGGATTCCATGGCCCGGTCTTCAACCAGCAGTTTGGTTAGTTTTTCAACATTGAATCTATATTCAGGGATGACACACCGGTTAGCAGCTCCTGCCATGGTGGGCAGCATGGCCGTGAAGCCGGCATATCGGCCAAAGACTTCAAGTACCAGTATCCTTTCATGAGAACCGGCAGAAGTACGTAAGGTATTGGTATAATTGATGGTGCGCGTGATGCAGGTACTGAAACCAATGCAATAATCCGTCCCCGGCACATCATTATCCATGGTTTTGGGAATGGCAATAACCTTCAGCCCTTCCTGGTATAAGCCTGACAGCATAAGAAAGCGTATCATCTCCACCAATGGGAATCAGGTAATCAATACCGAGAAAATCAAGGTTTTTCAGAACCTCTTCCGTCAGATCATTCACATCCTTATTATATGTCTCCTTCAGATGTGCCGGAACATGGTCCTTTGGGAACATGGCTGGGCCTGGTCCTCGAGGTATGCAGAAAAGTGCCGCCGGTCCTGCCTGACTTTATTCACGATCTCTTCGGTCAGGATCATATACTTATCCGTATTATCCGCCTTTTTATCCCTGATAAGTTCCATGATCCCGGCCCATCCGCTTCTGAGACCCAGTACCTGGTACCCTTCCCGTAAAGCCCTGATGGTTATAGCCCTGATGGCTGGATTCAATCCGGGAACATCACCACCACCGGTAAGAATGGCAATGGTACTTTTTTTTCGTCTGACTTCTGCCATAGCCTTGCATGTTTAAATTACAGTTTATAAGAATTCCCTATAAAATTAAACGAAATCGTTATAAATAACAATGTTTGGCTTAAACAAATAATAGGTCCCTCCCACATAGTGAAAAAGGAAGACTCACAGATCCGGTCAAGGAGGTAACTGACAGCCGGATAATGAATATGGACGGGCAGATAAAATGGAAAAGGGAGTATGGTTCCCGAGCTCACGGTCATGCCATACAGCCCTTTCTTTTTCATATTAATGCGACTGTCCGGGGATTATTCTTCCCATTCCAGGATTTTATAGAAATCAAATTCCTCAGGGTTTTTGACGTATTTTTTGGCCCCACGATAGTCTGTCTCTGGTGATGTAGTGAAGGTTGTTTTTGTAAATAAGCTGGACTTTTTCAGATTCCACATTTACCAGACGGGGTATCACCTTTCCCGACTCATCTTCGACATCCTTCAGATACAGTGGGGAGATATCCCCTGTGCGTCCGACGGTTACCATACAACCGGTTTCGTTGTTCTTAAATAACTTGAAAACACCCAGTCCGAGCCTGGTGGCATAGGCCAGGTCGTAAGCAATCGGCCGGCAGCAACGCAGCTCATAGCCCATTTCATTGGGCCGGCTTTTCACGTTGATCCGCAATGATTTGAGTTTCTGCTGAACGAGCATATTAAAAATATGGGATTTGCTTACATTTCCCAGTTCGGGGTGGCCGTGATCATCATAGGTAAAATTAATGCCTGTGGCAATGATTTCCTCATCGTTCATGAAATGGAAAACGCCCTCTGAAATGATGGCTACACCGTAATCGATACCAAGCAGCCGGCGTTTTACCATGGAAGAAATGACCAGGTTTGTAATTTTTTCAAACGTGATCTTGGTTTTATTGAACATCTCCGGAATGATGATCATCGGGTAATGACAGGCTGTACCGATTCCAAAGGCAAGATGCCCCGCTTCCCGTCCCATGGCAGAAACAACAAACCAGTTTCCGCTGGTACGGGCATCTTCATAGATTGTTGTAGCCAGCCTTACACCTTCTTCTTTGGCCGAATGATACCCAAATGTCGGAGTCCCTTCAGCAAGAGGAAGGTCGTTATCAATTGTTTTTGGAACATGAATGTTTTTTACATCAAGATCCTGAGCTGCAAGAAATTTACTTAAACGGTTGGCTGTGGATGCCGTATCGTCACCACCGATGGTCACCAATGAGCTTAACATTGTTTTTCTTGAAGAAATCCACTTTGAACTCTTCATCCTTAGGCTTGTAGCGGCTACATCTTCAGGGACGATCCTCCCCTGCTGTAAATCTGGTCGGCAAAATCAAAATCAAGAAAATCATAACTCGGTTCATCGGCCAGTAACGATTTATAACCCCCATTTAGACCGATTACCGTATAACCGTTCTGAAGAAAAATTTTAGTAACACTACTGATTACTGTATTTATTCCCGGAGCAGGTCCCCCTGCACATAAAATGGCTACTGCGTCTTTCATATACTATGATCTGTTTACTTAATTAAACGAAATTCGATAATTGTATTGTGAATCATTTCAATTCTGAAATAAGAGCTTTTCATTCCCCGCCTGTATTCAGACCTTCTTCCTTTTTTTTCTGAAGATGCGGGTATCAGAATATAACCAGAATGGCAGGTAAGAATTGCATTTCACCACGGTTTTTTTCAGGAAAAAGGAATAAAGACATGCTGCAGAACACAAATTTCCAAAGCTCACAAATATCGCTATATCTTTTGTAAAAACAGGTTAGAAAAATTCTAAATTATCAGATTATTATTACTAATTTTGCAATTCAGTTGCAAAAATATCTATGATGGAATATAAGGAGATATTAAAGGAGTACAACCTGAGTTTAACGAGAAGCCGCCTGACATTGCTCGGGGTACTTGAAGATTCAGGCATACCTCTTTCTGAAAAGGATATTGAAGAGAAGATGGGACAATCGTGCAACCGGACAACGGTTTACCGGAACCTTGGTGCCCTGGTTATGAAAGGGCTGGTGCAAAGAATTCTCTCTGACAATTCAGTGAAATATAAACTTCTTGATAGTCAGAAGCTTCCCGGGCCAACACACGATCACGTCCATTTTCAGTGCCGTTCCTGCAACCGTGTAATATGTATGGAAAATCTTACAGTAAAGGACTATGATCTGCCCGAAGGGTATTCAAAGATGGAAAATCAGTTCCTGATTGTGGGAATATGCAAAGAGTGTAATTATGTGGGGAAAGTTTAAATACATCCTGTTGGAGAACCCGGTTTCAAAGGCTCTGAGATGGATTATGACGGGGATCATGATTTTGCTGGTCAGATTTTACCGGTATTTTATTTCACCCCTGCTACCAAATGCATGCCGGTATACTCCCACGTGTTCAGAGTATGCCATCGAGTCCCTGAAGGTTCATGGATTTATTAAGGGAACCATTATGGCTGCAGCCAGGATATCACGATGTAATCCGTGGGGAGGACAGGGTTACGACCCGGTACCGCCAAAGGGCACAAAAATATTCAGCTTTAAAAAAATCAAATAGTATGTTGCGTTTGCATTGGTTAGCCGTGTTCATTCTGATCCTGACATCCTGCAATAACAATCAGGTGCAGACCGGGAAGAAAACGATTACCGTCAGTATTCTGCCAGAGAAATATTTCGTTGAAAAGATTGCCGGAGACCGGTACATGGTGAATGTCATGATCCCGCCTGGGGCTTCTCCGGTAACGTATGAACCTTCCCCGCAACAGATGACCCGTCTGGGCCGGTCGGAGATGTATTTCCGGATAGGAAAGATTGTCTTTGAGGATGTCTGGATGGATAAAATTGCAGAACTGAATCCCCGCCTGCAGATTATCGACCTTTCCGTGGGCATAAAATTTATCCGCGATGAACAGGGTCTTGAAAGTCATATGGGTCTCCCGGAGAATGCCGACCCGCATATCTGGCTGTCACCTGCCAATGTAAAGATTATCGCAAAAAATATCCTGGATGCTCTTGTTACTAAAGACCCTTCGGATTCGGCGGCTTTCGGGCTAAATTACCGGAGCTTTCTTAAAGAAATTAACGAAACAGACAGCATGTACCAGGCACATGCCGCTCAGCTTCGTGGTTTCTCCTTTCTGATCTATCATCCGGCACTGACCTATCTTGCCCGGGATTATGATATGGACCAGATCGTTCTGGAATATGAAGGCAAGGAACCTCCGCCTGCCTATATCCGCCAGGTCATTCAAACAGCCCGGGAAAAAAAGATCCACAAAATATTTATTCAGAAACAGTTCAATACAGACAATGCCAAATCACTGGCTGCCAGTGATAAACGCGGATATAGTGTCGTTTGACCCACTGGCGGAAGACTGGGAGAAGGAGATGAAACAAATTCTGAATGACCTCATAAATGAATAGACAATGACGGAAAACATTCTCGAACTGAAAGGAATTGATGCCGGTTATGGTGAAAACGTGATTCTGAAGGACGTCAATTTCACAGTGACAAGTCTTGATTTTATCGGCATTATTGGCCCCAATGGTGGTGGAAAAACAACTCTGCTGAAAATCATTCTGGGCCTGTTAAAACCGTATTCAGGCTCTGTCCATTATTTTTTTGAAGGAAATCCAAAGGATTACCGCAGGTATATCGGTTATCTGCCACAACAGAACAACATCGACCGTGATTTTCCCATTCCTGTAAAAGAAGTGGTTCTCTCGGGACTTCTGTCCAAGAAGACCCTGTTCCGGCGTTATACACGTGAAGACCTTTTAAAAGCCGACCAAATCCTCGACCGGATCGGCCTCCTTCCCTTGTCAGGAACTGCCATCGGGGAGCTCTCCGGAGGTCAGGTGCAAAGGGTTTTACTCGGGAGGGCAATTATCTCTTCACCCTCCCTGCTCATCCTTGACGAACCGGGAACCTTTGTCGATAACCGTTTTGAATATGAGTTGTATCAAGCGCTTCGTGATCTGAACCGTGAAATGGCCATCTTGTTGGTCTCTCATGATATCGGTACGATCTCGAGTTATATCAAAACGATTGCCTGCGTCAACCGCAACCTGCATTATCATCCCTCCAACGAGATCAGTAATGAGGAGCTCAAAGTGTACAACTGCCCGATAGATATCATCACGCACGGAACCGTTCCGCACAGGGTTTTACAGGATCATCAAAAATAAAGTTTTATGGAGAGCCTCATGGATTTATTCAGTTTCCAGTATTTTACCAATGCCTTCCTGGCAGCGGCGCTTACGGCCATTACCTGCGGTCTGGCAGGAACGTATGTGGTTTCACGGCGGATTGTTTTTATCAGCGGAGGCATCACCCACTCTTCTTTCGGCGGAATAGGTATTGCCTGGTTTCTTGGAATGAATCCCATTTTTGGCGCTGCGGTCTTTGCCGTCCTCACCGGTCTTGGCATTGAGATTTTCACCAGAAAGGGAAACATCCGTAATGACTCCGTGATTGCGATGCTTTGGTCGCTCGGGATGGCCATCGGAATCATTTTCGTTTACCTCACACCGGGGTATGCTCCCAACCTGATGACCTACCTTTTCGGAAACATCCTGATCGTAAACAAAACAGATTTAATGTTGCTTCTGGCTTTAGCTATAGTGCTGATCCTGTTTTTCATTTTCTTCTACCGGTACATCCTGTACATTTCCTTTGATGAAAGTTATGCCTCCACTCTTAAAACCGGGGCCAGACTTTTCAGTTATGTGCTGATCATCCTTGTGGCTCTGACCATCGTATTAAATATCAAAGTCGTCGGCATCATTCTCTTGCTGTCACTCCTCACCATTCCACAAAATGCAGCTAACCTCTTCACCCAGGATTTCAAGAAAATCATCCTTCTCTCTGTTCTTATAGGTTTTGCCGGATCAATAACGGGACTTATCATTTCGTACTATCTGAATATTCCCAGTGGTGCCACCATTATTTTTTCTCTGGCCCTGCTCTATGTTATTCTCAGGGTCATAAAAAGTATGATAAGAAGTGCGGGGCTTCAGCGAAACCTGGCCTGACATAATGAGGTCTTGTTTCTCATCCCCTTCCTCCATACTTTATTCATAATATCTTACCTTTGTCACTTTATGAAACATGAACGGGAAAAATGAGTACAGATCTACAGTATATTATTGAAAATGCCTGGGACAACCGGGAATTGTTAAAGGAAGAAGAAACAAGAAAAGCCCTTGCGGCCGTCATCGAAGAGCTTGATAAAGGAAGGATCAGAGTGGCCGAGAAGACCGGCGACGGATGGATTGTAAATCAATGGGTGAAGAAGGCGGTTATCCTGTATTTCCCGATCCGGCCGATGGAGACGGTTGAAGTACCTCCTTTTGAATTTCACGATAAGATCCCGTTAAAAAAGAACTATCAGGAGCTTGGCGTCCGGGTGGTGCCGCATGCTGTTGCGCGCTACGGTTCCTATCTGGCCAGAGGGGTCATCCTGATGCCATCCTATGTCAACATCGGAGCGTATGTGGATGAGGGCACCATGGTCGATACCTGGGCTACCGTAGGATCCTGTGCACAGATCGGTAAACATGTCCATCTCAGCGGTGGCGTAGGCATCGGAGGTGTGCTTGAACCCGTTCAGGCTGCGCCGGTGATTATTGAGGATCATTGTTTTATCGGTTCGAGATGTATTGTCGTTGAAGGAGCAAGGATAGAAAAAGAAGCAGTACTCGGCGCAAATGTGGTCATTACCGGCTCAACGAAGATCATTGATGTGACCACCCCTGAACGATCCGAATACAAGGGATTCGTGCCCTCGGGCTCCGTAGTCATTCCAGGTAGTTATACCAGGAGTTATCCGGCCGGCGATTTCCAGGTGCCCTGCGCCCTGATCATTGGAAAAAGAAAACCATCAACCGACCTGAAGACATCACTGAATAATGCCCTCCGGGAATATAACGTTGACTTCTGATAAGCCATGAGAACAGGTTACGATGCCAAGCGGGCGTTCCACAATCTCAGCGGACTGGGGAATTACAGCCGGAATATCATCACCCTGATGAGTCGGTATTATCCTTCCGATGAGTATTACCTTTACACACCCGGTATCAGGGAGAATACCGGTCAGTTCCTGCCTTCCGGCGCCATTCTCAGAACACCCGAAACCTTTCTTTCGAAAAAATTCGGGTCGGTATGGAGAAGTGTCTGTCTTGCCAAATCGTTGCAGAAAGACAGAATTGACATATACCACGGCCTGAGTAATGAGCTGCCGCTGAAAATCAAAGGTACCGGAGTCCGCTCCGTCGTGACCATTCACGACCTTATTTTTATCCGTTTCCCCGAATTATACAACAGGATTGACCGCAACATATACCGGCGAAAGGTGAACTATGCTGTTAGAACAGCCGATCGAACCATCGCCATCAGCGAACAGACCAAAAGGGATATTATCGAATTTACCAACATAAAACCGGAGAAGATCAGTGTAATATACCAGTCTGTTGATCCGGCCTTCGGTAAAAAATCAGACTCCCGTCATCTGAGCAGCATACGCGACCGCTACAATCTCCCCGCAGATTTTATGCTGTATGTAGGCACAATCGAGAAAAGAAAAAACCTCCTGAATGTCGTCAGGGCAATGGTTGAGGGTCGGGTGGACCTGCCTCTTGTTGTCATCGGAAGGGAAACGGAGTATGCTTCAGAAGTCCATGCCTATATCCGTAAGCACGATGTCAGAAATGTCCTGTTCCTGAAAAATGTCCCGTCAGATGATTTACCCTCCATCTATCAGCTTGCCATACTGTTTGTTTACCCTTCCTCTTATGAAGGTTTTGGAATACCCGTTTTGGAAGCCATCACTTCAGGAATTCCGGTCATTGCTGGCAAAGGGAGTTGTCTCGAAGAAACCGGAGGCCCCGATTCCGTTTATGTCGATCCCCTCGATATTGGAGAACTCAGCGTCCAGATAAAAAGACTGGCGGGGGACGAACATCTGAGGCGAACCATGGTTGAAAAAGGGAAACGTTTTGCTGAACAGTTTTCCGGAGAAAACACAACGAGAAAATTACATGAGCTTTATGAATCCCTCATCTGATTTTTCAGCAGACATAAAACAGGCCGTCATTGTTTTAAAGGAAGGCGGTATCATCCTGTATCCCACCGACACCATATGGGGCATTGGTTGTGATGCAACTAATCAGGAAGCCGTCAAGCGTATCTATAATCTCAAAAACCGTGAGGATTCCAAATCCATGTTGGTCCTTCTTGATCATGAAGGGAGGCTGGAAAGATATATTACCGAAGTTCCGGACATAGCGTTTGAACTCATCGGTGTGAGTGACAAACCCCTGACCATCATCTACCCCGGGGCAAGAAATTTAGCCCCAAACCTGGTGGCCGGCGATGGCAGTATCGGCATCAGGATCACCACCGAAGACTTCAGCCGGAACCTCGTCGGACGTCTTGGACGGCCCCTTGTCTCAACGTCAGCCAATATTTCGGGCAAGCCTTCGCCTGCCTGTTTTGAAGAGATAAGCGAAGACATCCTTAAGGGGGTTGATTATGTCGTCAGGTACCGGCAGGAGGATCATTCAAAGTCCTCTCCTTCGTCCATCATCAAGCTAGGCCCTGGCGGGCAGATACAGATCATCAGAAAATAAGAAGATCGGAATTGGCTGCACCCTGGCACAAAAGATCGGCCGGCACTCTTCCATAGGCAGAGTGCCGGCCGATGCAAATTTCTTTTTTAAGGTTTTTTAAACCCGGGTAAACTTTTTATCCGGTATCTTTCCGGAAAGGTAATTATTCAGCAGATTTTACTTTACCGCTGCCCGAAACGGATGAATTCACCTTTGGATTTCCTTTGTATATGATTCTTCCGCTGCCGGCTATGGTCGCACCGAGTTCAGAGGTGACATTTACGTTGCATTCTCCGGAACCGCTGATCTTTCCGTCAAATTCCCGAACTTCAAAGCCGAAGGCATCAATCTTTCCGGAACCGGCCACAGCCGCGTCGAACTCATCAGACTGCCCGGTTAAAATGATTTTCCCCGATCCCGAAATTTTCGAATCAAGTGCACTGCTGATCAGGTCATCAAAATGTATCTCACCGCTGCCGCTTATCCGCAATGACAACTCATCTGTCCTGAAGGTGGATTTGGTCATCACAGTGGCAGATCCTGAAACAGATATCTCATTCAGATCCGGAACGGTAATGTTAATGGTCACCTCTCCTTTAATCTTGTCAAACGGCTTTTTGAGTTTTAAATACAAGGTTCCGTCATTCACTTTAGCCTCAATCCTTTCCATGGTAGCAGCATCGGTGTCGAAGGATAATTTCCGGGGAGTGCCCTGCTCAATGTTGACGCCGGCAGGGAGAGAAATACTGATCTTCGTAAAAGGATCGACATTCAGGATATCATCCCCTTTGATCTGCTTTTCCTCATGTGTGCTGAATGTAAATCCACTAAGAAAGAGTAAAAGGATCGCAGATACCAATGTAAAAAATGTTGTAGTTCTTTTCATGGTTTTATTTATCAATATAATAATGATTTTATCCTAAAGACGCGAAAATTTTCTGCATGTTGCATATTAAAAAATAAATGATAAACTTTCGCAAAGCAAAAAGGTAAAGAATGACAGAATTAAATTCAGAGTCAGGGCATTACAGGCATACGACACCCATACAGATCCGGTTCAACGATATTGATATTATGGGACATGTGAATAATTCCGTTCATCAGAATTATTACGATGTAGCCAGGTTGGACTATTTTAAAGCTGTTTTGACGGAAGATATTGACTGGCAGGGCTTCACCATTGTCCTTGCTTCCATTCACATTGATTTTTACAGTCCGGTACTTCTACAGGAAAAGGCAGCCGTACGGTCCAGGATTGAACAAATCGGGGAAAAAAGTCTGACCATGATCCAGGAATTATACAATTCCGAAACCGGTGAGGTGAAATCATTTAACCGGGCGATACTCGTTGGTTATTCACGACAGGAGGGGATCACAACCCAAATTCCTGAAAACTGGAAATCGGATATCCTTCGCTTTGATGGAACCATCAGTCTGAAATACCCGGTCAATCCGAATTAGCTTTTCATAGATCGGTTAACCCTTCAGGAAGCTTCACATATAAAATCTTCTTCTTCCTGTTGATCCGCACCACAAAATCTTCCTGAACAGGAATGAACACTTCACGGTCACTCATCTGTACAACAAAAAGCGGATTAGCAGAATTATCGATATACTCATCAATGATGGCTGAAAAACCGCTGTTTTCATCAACAATACGGTAGCCCTGCAGAGATGCTGCCCAGCTAAGCTGAAAGGGTTGGTGATGGGATTTTTCATGGTATGTATACAGACTGAATGTCCTGAGTTTACCAGCATCCTTTTCCGAATCCACAAAGCCGAATTTAATATAGGCCATATCAGTCAGTGGCCTTATCTCTTCAATAAAAAAGGGAACCAGTGTACCATCAATTTCGATGAACATTGGTTCCCCGGGTTCAATATCATCAGCAAAGGGACCATTCAGGCGGACAACCACGCTTCCGTCAATACCATGAGGTTTTGTGATATACCCGATTTTGGAACAGTTATCCCTGATCATTCAGGATCTATGCTTCTGATTTTTTTTCTTCTGAGTTTTCCTCTGCGTCCTTATCTTCAGCAGGTCCGGCTGCATTTTCTTCCTTAGCAGTTTCGGCAACAGGCTCTTCGGTTGTTTCCTCAGCAGCAGTTTCAGGACTCACCTCTTCAGCAGGTGTTTCTTCAACGGCTTCAACAGGTGTTTCTTCAACAGCTTCAGCAGGTGTTTCTTCAACGACGTTTCTTCAGCAGTGTGTTTCTTCAACGGCTTCAGCAGGTGTTTCTTCAACAGCTTCAGCTACCGTTTCCTCAGCAACTTCAACCTGTTCCTGCTCCTCGGCTGCTTCAGTTTCCTTAGCATTCATTTGTGCAAGCCTCTTGGCCAGCTCTGCGGCTCTTGCTTCCTTAATTTTGGATTCCCTGGCCAGACGGTCTCTTTCAACATCTTCTTTGGATTTGGCCAGTGAATCAACCTTGTTCTGAATCTGGGCTTCCTTCGCGGTCATCCATTCGGTGAACCTTTTTTCGGCCTCCTCATCTGAAAACGCATTTTTTCTAACTCCTTCCACAAGATGTTTTTTATATAAAACACCTTTGTATGAAAGAATAGCTCTGCATGTATCTGTAGGTTGAGCGCCCTTCTGAACCCAATCAAGTGCTTTGTCGAAGTCCAGTTCAATCGTAGCAGGATTAGTATTCGGATTATACGATCCAATCCTTTCAATGTATCTACCATCCCGTGGCGCCCTGCTATCAGTTACAACAATGTGATAATACGGCTTTCTTTTGCGGCCTTGTCTTGTCAATCTGATTTTTACAGGCATACTCTAATTAATAATAAATGATTAAAACCTACAATTTTTAAAGTGGTCGCAAAGATAATTGTTAATTCCTTAAGTTCAAAGGAGAAAGATAAAAATAGATTCTAATCTGTAAAGTCAACGCAGAAATACCGATTCCTGCTCTTCCCCCCCTCACTTCCTCACTTCTTAACTTCTTAACTTCCTCACCTCTTCCTTTTTATAAATCTTTATCAACAACCGTCTTTAATCCCGTTCAAAAGTCGTAATTTTAAAGCGCCGATGCCAGAAACTCAACTATTCTGTTATTCAGCATTTTACAAATAAAAAAGATAGATTCCGTGGAGTGGTTTTTGATTTTTGATACTGAGACAACCGGATTACCATTACGAAATGATGCTCCTCCTGAGGATCTTGAAAACTGGCCAAGGCTGGTACAACTTGCCTGGCAGCTCCATGATCCTGAAGGGAAACTGAATGCTGCTAAAAGCTATCTGATCAGGCCGGAGGGCTTCACCATACCTTATAGTGCCGAAAAAATTCACGGGATATCCACAGAAAGGGCTCTGACCGAGGGCAGACCTCTTCCTGAAGTCCTGCAGGAATTTGCCCTTGATGTGGAACAATCGAGGCTTTTAATTGGCCATAACATCGATTTTGATGTCAATATTGTAGCCGCTGAATTTATCCGAACCGGCATTCTCAACCAGTTTCTCGAGAAGCCGAAACTCTGCACCAAAATTGAAAGTACGGATTTCTGTGCTCTGCCGGGAGGAAAAGGTGGACGGTTCAAGTGGCCGAACCTGTCGGAACTGCACCGTAAGCTTTTTGACGAAGACTTTTCGGATGCCCATAATGCTTCCGGCGACGTCATCGCAACGGCAAGATGTTTCCTCGAACTTGCAAGGCTGGGTGTTATCCGGGAAAATAAGCTTCATTTCACCCCCGAAGAGTACCGGATATTCCTGGAGAAGAATCCGGCACCCGTTAAGCCTGCAGATATTTCCGTCACACCAAACAGGAGTCCTGAGGAGATCCCCATCCTTCCGGAGGCCGGGGAAACGGTCCCGGATACGAAAGTCTTGAATATCCCTTTCACTCATCTTCACGTACACTCCCAGTATTCCATTCTGGATGGTGCGGCAGGGATTTCCGACCTGGTAAAAAAGGCCCGGGAAGACGGGATGACAGCCCTGGCCCTTACCGATCACGGGAATATGTTTGGTGCCAAAGTTTTTCACAATGAGGCTAAAAAACACCAGATCAAGCCCATTCTTGGTTGCGAGGTATATGTGGCGCGGCGGACCCGGTTTGACAAGGAAGATAAGAATGACGGGAGCGGTGATCATCTTATCCTTCTCGCCAAAGATATAACCGGGTACCGGAATCTTACCCGCATCGTTTCACTTGGATGGACCGAAGGTTTTTATTATAAACCCCGTATTGACAAGGATCTCCTGAAGACATACCATGAAGGCCTGATTGCCTGTTCAGCCTGCCTGGGTGGTGAGGTGGCCCGTACGATCATGAACAGCAGTGTTGAAGAAGGTGAAAAAGTCATTCTTGAATACAAGGAAATTTTCGGAGATGACTTCTACCTCGAGCTGATGCGGCATCACTCAGGGGATCCGGAAACTGATCAGCGGGTATACAAAGACCAGGTATATGTTAACGGTATTCTCTTACAACTGGGGGAAAAACACCATATTAAATGCATCGCCACCAACGACAGTCATTTTATAAATCCTGAAGATGCCGCTGCCCATGACCGGCTGATCTGTCTCAGTACCGGCAGGGAGCTGGACGATCCAAACCGGATGAGGTACACCCGGCAGGAATGGCTCAAAACGCAGGCTGAAATGAGGGAACTGTTCGCAGATGTTCCCGAAGTCATTGAAAACACACAGGAAATCGTGGATAAGGTAGAACTTTACGACCTGAACCGTAAGCCCATTATGCCCGATTTTCCACTGCCCGAAGGCTTCAGTGATGAAGATGAGTACTTGCGTTTCCTTACTCTGGAGGGAGCTAAGAGTCGTTATGGCGAAATGGACCAGCCGATAACGGAACGTATTGATTTCGAACTGGAGACCATAAAAAAGATGGGCTTCCCTGGATATTTTCTCATCGTACAGGACTTTATCAATGCCGCCCGGAAAATGGGTGTTGCCGTCGGCCCGGGTCGCGGCTCGGCGGCAGGATCGGTAGTGGCCTACTGTACCCGGATCACCGATATCGACCCTCTTAAGTACAACCTCCTTTTTGAAAGGTTCCTTAATCCCGACCGTATTTCAATGCCCGATATCGATATCGACTTTGATGAAGACGGCCGTGATGAAGTTCTGCGCTGGGTTGTGAATAAATATGGTCATGAGAGGGTCGCCCAGATCATCACCTTCGGGACAATGGCCGCCAAAATGGCCATCCGGGATGTTGCCAGGATCCAGAAGCTACCCCTCTCCGAGGCCGATCGTCTCGCCAAACTGGTTCCTGAAAGGCCCGGCATAACCCTTAAAAAGGCCTATCAGGAGGAACCCGAACTTCAGAAAGAACGCAAGTCGGGAAACGAACTGGTCACCTCCACCCTGAAATATGCCGAGACCCTTGAAGGATCCGTCAGACATACCGGGCTCCATGCCTGCGGAATTATCATCGGACGCGATGACCTTATCGATCACATCCCCATCTGTACTTCAAAGGATTCCGACCTCCTGGTTACCCAGTTCGACGGAAAACATGTTGAAGATGTCGGCATGCTCAAAATGGACTTTCTGGGGCTCAAAACCCTGTCCATCATCAAAGATGCCGTGGAGAACATCAAAGAATCGAGGAATGAGACCGTGGATATAGAGAATGTTACCCTCGAAGATGAAGAAACGTACAAGCTTTACAGCCGCGGGGATACTACAGGACTGTTCCAGTTTGAATCTCCCGGGATGAAAAAACACCTTCGGAACCTTAAGCCTAACCGTTTTGAGGACCTGATCGCCATGAACGCCCTTTACCGACCGGGGCCGATGGAGTACATTCCCAATTATATCGACAGGAAACATGGCAGGGAAAAGATCTCCTATGCCCTCCCGGAAATGGAGGAAGAGCTGAAAGAGACCTACGGGATCACCGTCTACCAGGAGCAGGTGATGCGACTTTCCAGTAAACTCGCCGGCTTTACACGTGGTGAAGCCGATTCGTTGAGGAAGGCCATGGGGAAGAAGATCAAAAAAATGATGGATGAGCTGAAGGAAAAATTTGTCGAAGGCTGCAGTAAAAATAATTTCAGCGAGGAAGTGGTCCTTAAAATCTGGGCCGACTGGGAAGCATTTGCCCAGTATGCTTTCAATAAATCCCATTCCACTTGTTACGCCTTCGTCTCATACCAGACTGCCTATCTTAAGGCCCATTACCCCGCCGAATTTATGGCAGCCGTTCTCAGCCGGAATATTACGGATATTAAAAAGATCGGACTGTTCATGGATGAAAGCCGCCGCATGGGAATCTCTGTGCTGGGTCCGGATGTTAACGAAAGTAAAGTGAAATTCACCGTCAACAGGAAAGGGAATATCAGGTTCGGTCTTGGGGCTGTCAAGGGAGTCGGTGAAGCTGCGGTAACTGGAATAATCGAAGAGAGAAAGGAAAAAGGGCCATTTAAAGACATGTACGATTTTATAGAGCGTGTCGATCTCCGCATCGTTAACCGGAAAAGCATCGAAGGTCTGGCCCTGGCCGGAGCATTCGACTGTTTCCCCGAAATCAACAGGTCACAGTATATGCTCCCGGCAGGTAATGATCAGAGCTTTATCGAAAGCCTGATCCGTTACGGGAACCTGGTTAGCAACGAAAAAATGAGTTCTCAACAGTCGCTGTTCGGAGAAACACACACCGAAACCGTCTTCCGTCCCGAACCTTCTCCTGCCGAAGAGATGAACCTCCTCGACAAAATCAACAAGGAGAAAGAACTGATCGGCATGTATCTCACGGCTCATCCTCTCGACCAGTTCAGACCCATCATCGATAACCTTTGTAATACCAACCTGTATACCCTGAACAATGACCTTCAGAGACTCGTGGGAAAGGACATCGTTTTTCCCGGAATCGTGAAATCATTCCGGCAGGGCATCTCTCAAAAAAATAACCGTCCCTTTGGAAATGCTGTCCTGGAAGATTATAACGATACGTACCAGCTGGGCCTGTGGGGGAATGATGTTATCAACTATAAAAATTTTTTCACCCCGGGTCTGCTTCTACTCGTTAAAGGCTTTGTGGAGGAATGGGAATCCAAGAAAGACGGAAGGAAAGGGGTCTCCGTCAGACTCAAATCAATTCACATGCTTTCAGAAGCCAGGAATGAGCTGATCAAGGAAGTGAAACTTTCCCTAAACCTGGAAGGGATAACCGATGAACTGATGGAAGGCCTTCAACCCTTTATTAATAAAGGCGTGAGAAAAAACAACGAAAAACTTTTGCGTTTTCAGATTGTTGATAGTGAAACCAACCTGAAAATCGACATGTTTTCCAGAAATCAGTACATCGATATATCCGATCAGTTTTTTGATTTTGTTCTGAATTTTCCGGAAGTTGATTGCCGGTTAAACTAATTTACTTGCTATTTTTAGCTGTTCATTTATAAAAACATTGTTTAACATAAACAGGAGATAAATCATGGCTATTGAATTGACAGACAGTAATTTTGATGAATTGGTGCTTAAATCTGAAAAGCCCGTCATTGTCGATTTCTGGGCAGAATGGTGTGGCCCCTGCCGTATGGTGGGCCCAATCGTACACGAAATTGGTGAGGAATACCCGGATCGGGCTGTTGTGGGGAAACTGGATGTTGACAGTAATCCCGGAGTTACGCAGAAGTTCGGAATCAGGAATATACCCACCATTCTTTTTTTCAAAGATGGTGAAGTTGCTGACAAGCAGGTCGGTGTAGCTGCAAAAAGTGTGCTGGTAAATAAACTGGAAGCCTTGCTTTAAGACCTCCCATTCTTTTAAGGAAAAATTTTATACCTTAACTGCAGTAATGCGGCAACGAACAGATGATGCAGGGTGAATGACCGGCACTTTGCATTCTTTGTTCGGTTTTAAACCGGGGTATAACCCTGGCGGGATTTGGTGAATCAATGAATTTATTACTCGTATGACAGGATTAGAAAGGGTTTGTATATTTTGTGCCTCAAGCCCGGGCATTGACCAGGAATTTTTCGATGCGGCGGAAATTCTGGCAAGGGAGCTTGTCAAAAACGACATTGCTATAAATTACGGTGGCGGAGGTGTGGGTCTCATGGGGACAATAGCCGATGTCATGCTTGCTGAAGGAGGTCAGGTAACGGGGTACATCCCGCATTTTATGGTGGAAATGGAATGGGCTCATACCGGAGTCAGCGACCTGGTTGTGGTACGGGATATGCATGAGAGAAAGTACCTGATGAGAAAAGATGCGGATGCCATTATTGCACTCCCCGGAGGTGTCGGTACACTGGAAGAACTTATGGAGGTTATCAGCCTGAAACAACTCGGACAGTATACCAAACCTATCCTCATTCTGAACACAAACCATTTCTATGATCCCTTGCTGAAGCTTTTACAGAATATGTCTGAACAGAAATTCATGCGGGAAATTCACAAAAATTTATGGCAGGTAGTGCAGTCGCCGGATAAGGTTGTGAGTGGCATCCTCAATTCACCGGCCTGGGACAGTGCGGCCATAAAATATGCCGCAGTGCTTAAGCACTGAACTTTCGCCCGATGATCAGGATATCGTCTACCTGTTCGATATTCCCGCGCCAGGCTTCAAGAGTATTGTCGAGAATGACTTTTTGTTCCTCCATGGTACGGTCAACGAGATTCCTGAACAGTTCTTTCATGGGCCCGGCTTTGAATTTCTTTCCGGTCTCACCCCCAAACTGATCGGCATAACCGTCGGAGAAGATATACATCACATCATCTTTCTGAACCTTCACCTTGTGTGGTGTAAATTTCCGGTCGGCTTCCAGTGAAGAAGATCTGCCGATGGAGAAGCGGTCAGCTTTGACTTCGATAATCTCCCCATCCCTCAAGATGACCAGCGGATTGTATGCCCCGGAGAATTCTATTTCCTTCTTTTTGCGGTCATAGCACACCAGGGCCACATCCATCCCGTCATAAATGGTTCCGTCTTCGTCATGACCTTTTAGATTGAAGATCACTTCCTCATTCAGGCTGTTGAGGATATCCGAGGGTTCGAGGATTCCCTTTTCCCTGACCACCTTATTGAGTGAATTGTATCCGATAATAGACATCAGTGCTCCCGGAACTCCATGCCCGGTACAATCGACCGCAGCCATAAATTCACGGTCACCGATTACATCGAACCAGTAAAAATCCCCACTGACAATATCCTTGGGTTTAAAGAGAATGAAGGTATCTGAAAAGGGAATTTTCGGTGGAAGGATCGCGAACTGAATACGTTTGGCGTACCGGATGCTGTCGGTAATATCCTTGTTCTTCTGGGCCAGTTCCTCTTTCTGCGCCACTACTTCTGCAGTACGTATCATGACCTTGTCTTCGAGTATCCACTTCTCCCTGACCAGGTTTCTTTCCCGGATCTTAACATAGAGAACGATGGCGGATGCCCCGGTAAAGATACAGATCAGGATAAACCACCAGGCCTTGTAAAAGGGGGGCCTGATCTGAAAATGGAAGGTCACCGGATTGGCATTCCAGTAGCCCTCACTGTTACTGGCCTTTACTTTAAAGACGTAGCGGCCCGGAGCGAGGGCAGGGTAGGTCACTGTCGTTTGTTCAGTCACCGGTCGCCAGTCATTGTCGGCACCATCAAGCATGATCTGGTATCTGACTGCATCGGGATTTGTCAGGCATATACTGATATAATCGAGGATAATATCGTTTTCAGTATAATTAAGATGCAAACCTGAGGTCATCGCCCGGTCTTCAAGATTGACCCTGAAACTGATGATATGGGTCAGAGGCGTGGTATCTCTTCTTGCGGCGATGTACGGATCAAACCTGGTTACGCCCGATACGGTACCAAACCAGATAAACCCTTTGTTGTCGACACTAACTGAATTGGGTTTGGTTTCGATACCCACGAATCCGTTCTTCCTGGTGTACGAGTAGAGCTTATCCCTTTGCTGATGATAGATATTCAGACCTTTATTGGTCCCGATATAAATATTCCCTTCCGGGTCGGTATCCACAAGGTTGATCAGGTTGGCTAGCAGTCCGTCGCTTTCCTTGAACTCCCTTAGGATCTTCCCCGCTACCGGGTCTATCACCACAACTCCACGGGCTTCTGTTCCGACCCAAAGCCTGCCAGATTTATCGGAAACCATGCAGGTAGGAGTGAAGCTCCTCAGAAAGAGGCAAAGCCCTGAACGAGTCAGCTTCCATGTAACTCAGCCCTTCTCCGTCGGAACCAACCCACAGGACACCTGAGGGTGCCTGATAAATTGATGTTATTACATTCCCGGCAAGACCGGACGTCTGGGTAAAATAGGAGGCTGACCTGGTATCATAGTCATAGCCGACCAGTCCGTCGAGCGTACCAGTCCATATCTTACCATCTTTACCTGTTTCCATCGCGGTGACCACGAGGGAGGAGAGATAGGAATTCAGACCGGGTTCATATGTAAAATGCCCCATTGTTGCTGTCGAAAGTAAACACGCCCTGGTTATCGGTAGCTATCCATATCCGGCCTTTCCTGTCTTCCTTGAGCATCCTGATGCGGTTACCCTTGAGCTTATAAAAGTTGGAAAAGGCAGCCAGGCCTTTTTTGTCCGGATCAAAAATACTGATTCCGTCATTGGTTCCGAACCAGAACCTCCCGTCGCCGGCCTGCAGTACCGACCATACCTGGGGGTTGGTAAGACCGTCATCGCGAAAGAAGGAGATGAACTGTTCACCTTTAAAGATGGCGAGGCCATGTTCATTGGTACCTATGAGAAGATTGCCTTCTTTATCGGCTGCCATACACCTGATCATCTCATCCGAAAGCCCATTGGATTTATCGAATGTTTGAACTCCCGACATGCCAATCCTGGATAAGCCCCCACCCCAGGTGCCGACCCAGATATTACCGTCCTCATCTTCATTGACAGAACTTATCCAGTTTGATCCCAGACCGTCCCGGATATCATATACCCTGAAGGTATCCAGCGTACTTTCATACTTATACAGGCCACCATGGTACGTGCCAAACCAGAGATCATCCTTAGAATCCTCGAACATAACGGTAATCTGGAAAAAGCTGGGCATTCCGTCGATGTGAAATCCTGAGAAATCATCAGTATCCGGGTTATATGTTTTAATAAAAGCATCCGTAATAAAATACATGGTGCTGTCTTTGCCACTATACGCACCAAATATCCGGTCGCTCAGTTTATCGCCGATATACTGTTCTTTGACCGATTCATCCATGGTGGTGCCCACCCGGGTAATCCTGACGGCCCCCGAGAGTTCGCTTGTAATCCATAAAGCACCGCCGGGACCTGTCATAATCGATGTTATGTCGCTGTTGAACATAGCTCCCGGTTCGGAAAAAATCCTGAAATGATGTCCGTCGTAGATGGAAATCCCGCCTCCGGCATGGCCCAGCCAAAGCAGCCCGTTCCGGTCAAGGTACAACACTTTCACGCCATTCTCTGCCAGACCATTTTCCATCGTATAATTCATGAATTCTTTCCCGTCAAAACGGCTTACCCCGGCACGGGTACCCAGCCAGAGATAATCATTCTGGTCCTGGAGAATGCAGAAAACGGTAGATTGTGCAAGACCATCCGAGACATTGTAAGTGTCGAAGAAAAAGTTTTGCGCGGAAAGATTCGCCGGTAAGGCCAAATGCCACAATCAAACATCAGCCTTATCGGGAATTGCAGTATATCTTTCATCCGTGAATGACGGAAGGGTAAAACCATTATACCTTATTTTGCAATGAAGAAGAATGTACCGTTCTCATCTTCCAGCCCGGAGATCTTCCCAAATTGCGGCTTCTGCTGCTGGCTTTTCTCCACGGCATCGGTTACCCTCTGAACAACATTTTCGATAGGGATGCAGGCATCCGGGTTATTGGCCAGCACATTGGCAAATGTCCGGGTAAACTGACTGTTATCAACGGCCAGTTCATAACCGGCTGAAGAAAAGACCTGTGAGGACTTTAACCTCACCGAAGCCCAGTCATTGCAACTCCTGTCGGGCAGTTCTCCCCTCATGGCCTGGTAAAAACTGGGCCCCGATTCACAGGCATCGGTGATGATCAGGGTGTGGTTCAGGGTTGACGGGTAGGATTGCATGGAAGCCTTAAGAGCATTAATATTGAAATAAGTGAATTCATCGTCCCTCTTGGCATCAATGGGAACCCAGTAGCCGGTTTGATTTACAAACTTACCATGACCGGCATACCAGATCAGCAGAGAATTTACCCGGTTACTCCGCAGAAGATCCCGGAGTTCGATGGCAAAAAACCGCTCCATCTCCTGCTTGGTCATGTTCTGTTTCTGAATAAAGTTATGGACCGAATACTTGGCCAGGGCAGTCTTCATCATGGTGATATCCTTGGTTGGGCCATCAAGACTGGCAAAATTCTGGTAATTTGAATTTTCAATGAATACCACCCAGGTTTTGCCCATGGGGTTGTCAGCGCCCAGAGTTACTGCCTCCCGGTTAAGTCTGTATGTGTTCTCTGATATGTTCCCGAAAATATCCTCAGCTTTGACAGTAAATTTATCCCGGTTCTGAACACTGATCATTGCCTGAAAATTGGGGTTTTTTTCATTTGGGACATAACTGGCTATCACATCATTAATGTAGATGGATTTTATCATGCTCTCATCATTGATCGAGCCCTCAACATAAATGGACGGATCGTCGGAGTCAAGATAGATCACGTTATTATCTGAAGCATATGGAGCTATGATATGAATTTTCGGCGGATCAACCTCCGTCCTGACCACCTTATAGCTTATCGACGTGGTATTGTCATAAACATCGGTCACATCCACACTCACCATATTATTTTCAGCGAGATTTACACTGGTCATAAACTCAAAATTTCCTTTTTTCTTGCTGAAAGGAATTTGCATACCATTAACCTTAACTTCTTTTAGGGCACTCTCATCCCTGGCATTCCCGACGATAGGGATGACATCCTGTCCGCGGGGCACATCGAGAATGTGACTGTCCATCTCTGCAGGATTAACCAGTACAACAACAGGCTTATCTGTTTCCCGGTTAAGTTCGAATAACCGCTTCTCGGCCTGAGACATCAGTTCCTTGGCCTCTGCATCATTCTCAGCCACTTCGGCCAGTTTCTTATAATCCTTGATTGCATCATCAAATTTCATGATCTGTTCATACGAGTATGCCCGGTTGAAATACGCCTGGGCATTGGTGGGATCCAGGGAGATTACCTTTGTGAAATCGGAAATGGCATTCAGGTGCTGGGCATACCCCTGGTAATATTTACCCCTGAGAAAATACATGTCTGCATTTTCGGGCTGAATAAGAATGATCGTTGATACGTCATTAATGGCTTCGGCATATTTGAGCTGATCGGCATAAACAGCACTTCTCACCCGGTAGGCATCCACGTAATTCTTGTTTATGGACAGCGCCTTGTTGACCGTTTCAAGGGCGACATCGAGCTTATGCTCCTTTCGCTGAAGATCCGCAAGTGCCACGTAAGCTTCGAGAAAGCTTTTATTTTTCTTCAGTGCACTTTCGTATGCTTTCTCAGCTTCCTCATTAATCCCCAGAAGCTCGTTGATTCGACCGTGGTTAAAATAGTTCACATCGGATTCCTTAAATCTTAAAGCATCTTTCGACTGATCCAGGGCTTCCATATACTTCTTCATTTCAATGAGTGTCAACACCCTGAGCTGCATAGCCTCGATATAAAAACGTTTTATGTTAAGGGCATTGTCGAGCTTGACGAGGGCAAGAGGATAGTTCGCCAGGTTAAACGACATCCTTGCTCCATCATATAAGTATGTTTCATTTTTAGGATCAAAAATAGCAAGCTTCTCGTAATCCTCAGCCGCTTTGGCGTATTCCTTGATTGATGAATAGGCCTGCGCCCTGGCCGAATAGGCCTTCTCATAATCAGGGTCCGCTTCAATCGCCTTGGAGAACTGATCGATGGCGTCCTGGTATTTCGAATTTTCCAGGAACTCAGACCCAACCTTGAGGTATTGCCTGGCATTCTGAGCATGAGTAATACATGTGGCTGAAAGGAATAAAAAACTAAATGTGAGCAGTGTAAATTTTTTCATCATAAAAATGGTTTATGATTTATGAATGTATACGGCACACCATAGGTATTAGAACATATACATGGCGCCCCTTATCTCTATGATTTAAATGTTCCTGTTTTTCAAGCATGATCATTTCGACCGGTCAGATTCCGCCGGGGAATCATTCCTTAGTGACAAATATATAGATTTTGTAATATAATGTATACACAAAATGCTTTATATATCAGCCCGTTGATATAATTTAAACAGATTATTCCTGAACCAGATCTTTTCCCTGGGTTCCATCTCCATTACAGGAGCCCTTATACCGGCCTTAAATTCAGCCTTTCCGGTGAAGACCCTTGCTTCATCCCAGAGGCCGGCAGTCAGAAAACTGTTCATCAGAAGGGCTCCCCCCTCCACCATGACAGACCAGATGCCTCTGCTACCGAGAATTTGCAGAATATGATCAAGACTGAAATCATCATCCGGATTGAGGTATTCCGTATTTGCCCGGGGTTTCAAAGCCGCAGTGGTAAAGACAATCGTTTTCCGGCTTCCGTCATAGATATGAAAATCCCCTTCTGTCCGGCCGTTCCTGTCGATGATAATTCTTACCGGGCTCGGGCCCGTCCAGTCCCGCACGTCGAGCCTGGGATTATCTATCAGCACTGTATTTACGCCGGCCATTATGCCGGCTTCTTCCGCCCTCCATTTATGGACCAGTAACCTCGCAGTTTCATTGGTGATCCAGTTTGGGCGGGCTTCTTCTCCACTAACTCTCAGCCGGTCAAGAAATCCGTCACGGCTTTCTGCCCATTTCAGGATAACATAAGGTTTACCGGTAGAGATAAATTTAAAAAAACGCCGGTTCAGATCCAGGCAGGCCCCGGATAAAATGCCGGTTATAACCTCAACACCGCTCTCACGGAGATTACCAATACCCCTTCCTGAAACCCGGGGGTTCGGATCGCTGGTTCCGATAACCACCCTGGGAATGCCTTTCTCCCTGATAAGCAGCGAACAAGGCGGGGTTTTGCCATAATGCGAACAGGGTTCAAGATTCACATACAGTGTCGATTCGCGTACCAATGACGGATCACTGACGGAATTCACGGCATTGACTTCGGCATGAGGCCCTCCGAATTCATGATGATACCCTTCACCGATGATCCGGCCGTCATGTACGATCACCGCGCCCACTAAAGGGTTCTGACGGGTCCTGCCCATTCCCTTCCTGGCGAGTTCCAGGCAGCGCCTCATATATTTCACGTGAATGTCCAAAGGATGCATCCGATTTATTACTTTTGAACAAAAGTAAACGTTTTGACCATAAAAGAAGCATACCGCCTTGTGAATTCGAGGCTTCAGCACAAATTTGGACCGGAGGAAACCGCCAGCCTTATGAACCTTCTTTTCAGCGAGATAGGGTACAGCCGGACTCAAATCCTTGCCGGTGATGATGTCACTGTGACCGAAACGGCTCTGAACCGGTTGTGGCAATTCGTGGATGAATTGAATACCGAACGTCCTGTACAGTATATCCTGGGGTATGCATGGTTTTACGGCCTGAAAATCGGGGTGGATGAGTCGGTTCTGATTCCCAGGCCCGAAACGGAAGAACTTGTCGATTACATCATCAGGCATTGCCCGTTCCGTCATCCTTTCATTCTCGACATTGGCACCGGCAGCGGATGTATTGCCGTCAGCCTTTCTGTATCCATCCCCGATGCAGATGTCTATGCCACAGATATCTCCGTTGAGGCCCTTGAGACAGCCCATAGAAATAACCTTCAGAATAAGGGCGCCGTTCATTTTCTCAGGGATGACATACTGCATCCCTCTCCGGATATTCAACTCCCTCCGATAGATATCCTCGTCAGTAACCCGCCATATGTCAGGCTTTCCGAAAAAAAGGCTATGAAGAAGAATGTGCTGGACTATGAACCTCACGAAGCACTTTTTGTAAGCGATGACGATGCGTTGATATATTACCGGGCAATCAGGGATTTCAGCTGCACCAGGCTGAAAAGCGGGGGAGTGGTTTATCTTGAAATCAACGAAAACCTCGGGCCTGAGACTGCCGGCCTTTTCAAAGCCCCTGATTTTGAACAGACAACCCTGATAAAGGATTTGCACGGCAAAGACCGTTTTATTCAAACCAAAAAAATATGAGCACCGACAGAACGGCCGACAGGAAAGTAGCCCTGCTGAAGATGCAAAAACTTTGTTCCTCCAGGGAAAAATGCAGATCTGAAATCACGGAAAAACTTCTGGCCCTCCGCCTGAATGAGAATGACATCGCATGGGTGCTTAACAAGCTTGAAGAGGACCGCTTTATCGACGAATCAAGATATTGCAGCTTTTTTGTCAGAGACAAATTCAGGCTGAATCACTGGGGCAGGCTGAAAATACGGTATGCTTTGCAGCAAAAAAAAATCGACACGGATACTCTTGAATCAGCCCTTTCCTTGATTGACCAGGAAGAATATAGTTCGGTTCTGAAAGAAGAAATACGAAAGAAGAACCGTTCCATAAAAGAAAGCAACGACTTTAAAAGAAGGGGCAAGCTCTTTCAGTTTGCCTCCGGCCGCGGATTTGAATCCGGGCTTATCTTTGAGGTGCTGGATGAAGTGGTTGGGGGATGAGAGCAATATCCATGATATTTACAGATTCCAGGGGCACAACAGCACTAACGGGGAAACCTCAATTCAGGGGATGTTTATCCTGTGAATCATCCGGACAGGTTGGCCCACTCCCGGTTGTTTGGGGACCGGTTGCATTCCCACCACGGGCGTGACTGTCCCGATTATATAATTCAACGCCTCCGGCATTGCAGAACCACAACTCCGGGTATTCTTGTTATTTACACTCCCGCATTTGAAGAAAAACTGACCCTTCCATTCGGCAAAATCCCGGTATTCTTGTTATTTATATTCCTGTGACCCTTTCCCTCGTTCCTCGCTTATTGTACATGCTTCCTTTTCCCTAACCTGATCTTACGACCGGACATAGTAAGGGGCTTCGTCATTCTAAGGAGTCTTTTCTTGAAAAGGGATCCCACCCCCGCCTTCCAAACCCGCCGCCCTTAATGACTTTCACCCCCCTGATCTCAGCGTCCCCTTTTCCCCTTTTTGACGAAAAGTTATCAACTCACCCAAAATGATGACCTTCGTTTTGACGAATGCCAGCTGAAATCATCATCTTTCTTTCTCACTGCAATACTATTTCAGTCCTTTTTTGTATAGGATGAATTCACCCATCCTATCATTTTATTTGAAAAATGATTTGAGTCCCCTCTTTTCCCTTCATGATTGGAATCCATAACTTTTGGCTTATGACTCAAAGCAAATAGCTCTTCCCCCCTCCCCTGATCAATAGTTTAGTCAGAAGAGTATACTTCGGTAAAATTTGTTAATTTTGTCTTTCATTCTAAAAACAGATTCGCATGATTACAATGGAACAGGTGAAAGAGCTTGTTGAGCGCCAGGATGCGCTGAGGAGGCATCTTTGACATCGACGGAAAAGAAAAAACGATAGAAGAGGAGGAACTCATTACCCAGCAGCCTGATTTCTGGGATGATCCTAAGGAAGCTGAGAAGAAGCTTAAAGAAATTGCTCGTCTGAAAAGCTGGACCAATGCATTCAGCCGGAATAAGACCAATATTGAAGACCTGCAGGTCCTGATGGATTTTTTCAGTGAAGATGAAGGATCGGCGGAAGAGGTTGAAAAGCAATACCAGAAGACTCTCAGCAGTATTGAAAATCTTGAGTTTCGGAATATGCTCAGCAAGGAGGAAGACTCGCTGGGTGCCATCCTTAAGATCAATGCAGGGGCGGGTGGTACGGAATCCCAGGACTGGGCGGAGATGCTCATGCGCATGTACATCCGCTGGGGAGAGAGAAACGATTATAAAGTAAGAGAGATCAGTCTTCTGGCCGGTGAAGAAGCCGGTATAAAATCTGTCACCCTCGAATTCACCGGGGAATATGGCTACGGTTACCTGAAGGCCGAAACAGGGGTGCACAGGCTGGTCAGGATCTCCCCCTTCGACTCCAACGCACGGCGTCATACGTCATTTGCTTCCGTCTTTGTTTCACCGGTTGTGGATGATGACATTGAGATCGTCATCAATACTTCCGACCTGGAATGGGATACTTTCCGTTCCGGCGGGGCCGGCGGACAGAATGTCAATAAGGTAGAAACCGGCGTCAGGGTTAAGCACCTTCCGACAGGCATCACCGTTGATAATACTGAGACCCGTTCCCAGCTGAAAAATCGCGAGAATGCCATGCGGATTCTGAAATCTCACCTGTATGAACTGGAGCTGAGAAAAAAGATGGAGAAACAGGCCGAGGTTGAAAGTAAAAAGAAAAAGATCGAATGGGGTTCACAGATCAGGAATTACGTCCTTCATCCTTACAAACTGGTGAAAGATCTGCGTACCGGCGTGGAAACCGGCAATGTCCAGGATGTCCTCGACGGAAACATCAACCCGTTTATTAAAGCGTTTCTGATGGAATTTGGACAGTAGGGAAAGGTACAACCTGTCTCTTCTCAGAACCGGAACCCGTCACTTTAAACCAAGACCCGTCGTCTGCACGGCACCGGTAGGATGTCAGCTTATACCCATGCCGTGGGATACCATACCTGTTCCCGGATCAATTTTCCAGCATCGGGTTTGAATAGTTGATTTTCTGGTCGAACTCGAAATCATACAGGGTCAGGATCCGCAAATTGTAAAAGGCCACCCAGTATTCCCTGAGGGAATCGATGTAATCCCGTTTGGCTGATTCACGTTCTGCAAGAGAGATATTGAGATCGGTGATGCTGATCTCCCCGTTCTGGAATTTTTTCAGGGCGATCTCATAGCCGTTTTCTGCCACCTTATCAGCCTCCCTGGCTGTTACCATCTGGTCTTTCAGAAGGCTGAACTGCTCAACCTGAACCACCACTTCACGTTCAAAATCCTGTTCATCCTTGGCAACATCATACATAACCAGGTCGCGCTGTGATTCTGCCAGCTTGATTTTGGAGGCCGATCTGCCCCAATCGAGAAGCGGCAAACTGACCGTTAATTTCAGGACTCGTTCCTTTTCCGGATTATTATACACGCCATGAAGCGTACTGGCGCTGTTCGATACACCATACCGGCCGTTAAGTGATATCTGCGGACCGCTGTTCCTTTTGGCTTGAACCAGCTGCCGTTCGGCATCGATCTTACGCCGTTCGTATTGCGGTGTTTCCTTGCGGTTTGCTTTAGCTTCCTCCAGGGCCTTCTTCGGATCGATATCAAAAAACACCATCTCGAGCGGCATAAGAAGTTTGATTTTCTGGTTCTGATCAAGACCGGTATAGGATTTGAGCTCAAAATCCGCATTCCTGAGATTCATGCTGGCGGTATTCAGCGCTTTCTGGGCATTGAGAACCGACAATTTGATCCTCGAGAAATCGTTCTCGGAAATCCTACCCAACTTCTTCCTTTCCTCGGCAATCTTCAGATTTACGCTGCTGTTCTTCAGGTTACTCCTGGCAAGATTATAATTGGTCTGTATTTTCAGGTAATTGAAGAAACGCCTGGTAGCATTGAGTGAAATTTGCTCAACAGACTCGACAAAGTCCTTTTTGGCTTCTTCATAAACCAGAGGTTCTGTTTTCCTCGACCATTTCATCCAGTTGTAGGCAAAAATCGGCTGAGAAAATCCGACCAGAAAAGGACTTCCGGAATAATCCACGGAATTCAGTTTAAAATCCTGTACCCGGTATACGGAAGTGGCCGCATATACATATGTCCCCAGCTGGGGAATGGATTGACTGAGAGCGATGTTTGCCGAGGTCTGGGCATTGGATACCTGCTGAAACACAATACTTCCGTCGGGCTGGGTTACCGCCTCGGTAGAATTGTTGTAATCCGGAAGGTCACCGTTTAAGGTTAAACTGGGCCGGAAACTGCTCTGGAAATTTTTCCACCGCCAGTAATAATTGACATTTCTGTTCTGAGCATATTTCACATCTGAGGATTGCGTGATAGCAAGGTCCACAACCTGCTGCAAACTCAAAGTTTTGACAATGTCCTGATCTTCATCCTGCGCTGATAAATGAAATTCCCCGGCACAGTATAAAAAGATCATCATGATTATAATTCCAAACCTCTTCATGTTTTACATTTTTTCTCGTCTGGCCTTCCTCCTGCCCGGACAATAAACGAAACACCTTTCCAAACATTTCCCTGTATGAACAGGATGCTTTTAATGAACAATCTCGACCTCTCTCATGTGACGGATAGAAGAGACATCAGAGATGACCAGGCGGTCCCCTTCCTCCACCCCGGAAAGGATTTCAATATAGTCCATCCCAACGAGCCCGGTATGAATTTCCCTCCTGATGGCCTTGTCTCCGTTCACGACAAATACAACCTGGACATGATTATCATTGAATGCAGGCCCCCTTTTGATCCTGAGCACACTGTCGGCCTCGTCTTTTACAACCATCAGGTCGACCTTCATATTGGGCAGAAGTTTGGGATGACTGTTTTGTTTCAGATGGACATCAAAGTTAATCCTGTTATTCTCTACCACCGGCCTGACAATGCCGATCTGACCAGGCAGCCTCTCCCCGTCTACAATGGCAAAGACCTGCCTGCCAGTTTTTACCACATCGGCATTGCTATCGTCAATGGAACCGGTAATCTTAAAGGATGAAAGGTCTGACATCCTGACGATGATCTTTCCCGGATCCACCTTTTCTCCTTCTTTTTCATATATATTTAGTATGATGCCTGATGAGGGTGCGCGTACAATCATCTTCTGCAGGACCTTTTGCATGTCTTCGAGGTCTTTTTCCTGGATCTGGATCTCCAGTTGCATCCCCTCTTCTTCAGCATCGAGCTGTTTAAGCCGGATTGAGTTTTTCTGCTGTATCATTTCCAGTTCTTTCTGGGCAAAAACCAGTTCCTGCTTCGTCTCGTCAAACTTTGCGGGCGATATCCCCCCCACATCCAGAAGCTGCTTCTGATCGTCCAACTCCGTTTTGATGGATGCGATCTTCAGTTTTTTCATTTCCACGTTGTAATCGAGATCCAGCCGTGTACTCCTGGCATTGAGCCGATTTTTGTGAAGGTTATTGCGTTTAACCTCGAGCTGGTCTTCTATTTTTTCTATCTGATCCTTAACCGGTTGCTGATCAATGGTAAGGATCACTTCACCTTTTTTAACGTGACTGCCCGGGCTGTTAAGGATACGTTCGATCACACTGGATGCCGGACTGTGAAGGAGTACTTCGTTTTCCGACTCAACGACCCCTTCGGCGGGTACCGTTTTTATGACCTGGCCGCGTTCGACAACTGCGGTTTCAAAGCCCCCGCGGATAAGCTTTGCCGGTAAAATAAATCTGAGAAGATAAATAATAGCAAAAATCAGGATGACACATGCCACCCCTACAATTATTACATTTGTCCTCTTTTTCATTACAGGTTAATTAGGTTCTTTTTCAGCTGGTAATTGGTACATTTCACTTTCCCGGTAATAGATCCCGATGCAATACTATTGTAACGGGTAAAAAGTGAAAAAGTGCTAAACTGTCTGAAATTATTCCATGCAATACCTAACTTTTTCACTTTACCTGAGTTGGGCCTGAAGATGATACCGGGAATTGATAAGACGGGTAAAAATTTCCCGTTCCAGTCGACAAAGGTAATATATCTTGAGGAAAATAACATTTTTTGGTACTTTTGATGATGAAAATATTAACCAGGTAAAGGATGCTGAAAATCTATCATAATCCCAGATGCCGCAAGAGCCGTGCAGGTCTGCAGTATCTTAGGGAGAGAACCACAGGTTTTGAAATTATCGATTATATCAAAGACGGGATCACCGTTGAAGAAATCCGGGAAATCCTGCTTAAAATGAACGTTAGCCCGAAGGATCTGGTACGGACACAGGAAGAACTTTATAAAAAGGAACTAAAAGGAAAACAGTTCACGAACGAAGAATGGATAAGCATCCTCTGCGAAAATCCGAAACTTATCCGGAGGCCTGTCGTAGTAGGTAAACATAAGGCCATCATCGGAGATCCACCGGATGAGCTAGAGAAATTGCTTAACTAAATCTGTAAACAATGAAAGTCTCTCTTCAGCACAAATACCTGTCCTTTGTAGTGATCCTGGTTTTCATAGCCATTTCCTGCAAAAAAGATGAAACCGGTTTTCATCAGATCTCAGCTATCGAAACTCAGATCCACAACCGTATCAATGATTTCAGAGTATCAAAAGGCCTCGACAAGTTGGTGCTGCAGCCTATCATGTTTGCAGAAGCCAGGGTCCACAGTGACCGGATGGCTAACGGGGTTATCCCTGTTGGCGGCGAAGGCATCGAAGACCGCTTTACCTCCATTAAAGATAAGATCGGTGGGACTACCGAAGGATGGGTGGTGCTTCAAAGCTCTTATGCCAATGCCGATTCCATTGTGAAATACATGACTTCCGATACTGCAACCGCCAATATCATTACGAAGACCTACACCCAGTCGGGAGTCGGAGTTTCTTACGATGATGCCGGTGCTGCTTACGTAACACATTTGTTTCTCAATATACCAGATAAATAAAAAGATACCATGCAATTCAGGATCGAAAAAGACACCATGGGGCAGGTCGAAGTTCCTGCCGACAAATACTGGGGAGCCCAGACACAGCGTTCAAAAGATAATTTCAGAATCGGTGATGGTAAAATGCCTGTGGAAATCATCAGGGCTTTTGCCTACCTGAAAAAAGCTGCCGCCCTGACAAACCTTGAACTGGGCGTTTTGACTGAGGAGAAAGCAGGTCTTATCGCAAAGGTTTGTGACGAGATCCTTACCGGAAGCCTCGACGATCAGTTCCCTCTGGTGGTCTGGCAAACCGGCTCCGGAACACAATCGAACATGAACGTCAACGAAGTGGTGGCCAACAGGGCTCACGTCTTATCCGGACATCAGCTTGGAGAAGGACAGCTGCTGATCCACCCCAATGATGATGTGAACAAATCACAGTCGTCGAACGACACATTTCCCACCGCCATGCATATAGCGGCCTGCAAAATGCTGGTGAATACAACGATTCCCGGCGTTGAAAAACTGAGGGATGCACTGAAAGTAAAATCTGCCCGGTTCATGGATATCGTCAAGATCGGCCGGACACACTGGATGGATGCCACCCCGCTTACCCTTGGTCAGGAATTCTCCGGATATGTTTCACAACTTGACCATGGCCTTAAAGCACTCCGGAATACGCTCGACCACCTTTCCGAAATCGCCCTGGGCGGTACTGCCGTCGGTACCGGCATAAACACTCCGAAAGGGTATGCGGTCCTGGTTGCTCAAAAAATCGCAGAACTGACCGCCCTTCCCATCCGTACCGCCGAAAATAAGTTTGAATCCCTCGCGGCTCACGATGCCATCGTAGAAGCATCCGGCGCACTGAAAACACTGGCTGTAAGTATTATGAAGATCGCTAACGACATCCGCATTCTATCATCGGGACCCCGGAGCGGTATCGGTGAGATTATCATCCCTGCCAATGAACCAGGGTCTTCAATCATGCCTGGTAAGGTAAACCCGACGCAGACGGAGGCCATTACCATGGTCTGTGCCCAGGTGATGGGCAATGATGTGGCCATCAACATCGGGGGAAGCAACGGACATTTTGAACTGAACGTCTTCAAACCGATGATGATCAGAAACTTCCTCGAATCGGCACGCCTTCTGGGAGATGCCTGTGACTCATTTACAGATCACTGCGTGACCGGCATCGAACCGAACCTTCCCAATCTAAAGAAAAACCTCGATAATTCACTGATGCTGGTCACAGCACTAAACACGCATATTGGTTACGAAAAGGCAGCCGAAATTGCCAAAAAAGCCTTTAAAGACAACTCGACCCTAAAAGAAGCGGCGCTGAAACTCGGCTACCTTACCGGAAAGGAATTTGATGAATGGGTCGATCCGAAAAAGATGACCGGGGAATAATCGCGGATGCTGCACAGAGGCACTGAACGGCTTTGCTGCCTGTTGCGATGAAACAAGTATTTCATCATCAACCCAATAACCAATTCAACAGGAATAAAATGAATTTCCGTGAACAGCTTCTTTCCGAATTGTCCAGGAAAAATGTCAATTACGTCATTCATGTCGTGGGTGACAGTGAAGTGCATTTTGACTCCATCATCGAACTTCTTCTGAATGAAAAGGACCCTTTGCCCGCACGTGCATCATGGGTTGCAGAAGGTGTTAGTGCCAGGTACCCTGAACTGGCGACGAAACACCTTGAAGCACTTATCCATAACCTGCCCTCATTTACCCACACAGGAACAAGAAGGAATGTGTTGAAAATGCTGTGCCGGATCCCAATACCTATAGAACTGCAGGGCATTCTCATCGATCATTGCTTTGAATGGATGCTCGGCGACGAAGAGCCTGTCGCAGTGAAAGTGTTTAGTATGCAGATTATAGCCAATCACCTCGGGCTGTACCCTGAACTCCGGCATGAGCTCAGGGCGGTGATTGAAGATCAGTATGACAGAAGTTCTCCCGGATTCAGGGCTCGCGGAAGAAAAGTCCTGAAAATGATCACTGCTATGGGTTGAAAAAATTGCCTTCCTGGTCAACTTCGATCGTGATTTTGTCACGGTTCATGTACCTTTTACCACAAAACACACTTCAAAGAACACATCTTTTGATCAAATACTTTATTTTTGATCTTCTAAAGCCAGAATAAAAAAAACTGACTTACAGAAGCGTAATCATTTAAGTTGTCAACTAAAATGAAATTGTCATGAAAATCAAATCCTTTTTACTATTGATCATTCTTGCAACAGGTATTTCAGAAATATCCAGCGGCCAGAATGTTGGAAACTATCTCAGAAGAAAGGCGAATATGGCCGGGAATCACGCAGCTAACCGTGCCGATCAGAATGTGAACAACAAGATCAATGGTGAAGTGGATAAAAAAGTGGATAGTGCTTTCAACAAACTTTGGGGTGATGATAATAAGAATGATAATGAAAAACAGGAACAGCAGGGTGACGCTTCCCAACAGCCATCTTCTCCTTCAGAGGATGTTTCCAATGCCGGGAATCAGGCTGCTTCCAACGCCATGATGAAAAGGATGGGTATCTCCACCAATGTTAAAGTTAACGATGCCTATAATTATACCGGCAATATTGTCATGGACGTCCAGAACTGGGATGCAAACGGGGATACAGAAGGCAAGATATTGTATACGACTTATGTGAACAAGGATAATTCAGGATTTGCCATGGATTTCAGTCCAGCCTGAGAAAGGAAAAACAACGATGATTTTCGATTACAAAGAAGGCCGGATGATCATCATGGGAAATGACGGAAACGACAAAACGGGAATGGTCATGAACTGGCAGGGTATGGAGGACAGCACCCAAACTTCGGATTACAGCCAGCCTCCAAAGAATGACCAGATCGAAGACTTCTCCAAATTCAACGAACATCTGAAGAAAACCGGTAACAGCAAGAAGATTGCCGGCTACAAATGCGACGAATATATCTATGATGACGAAGAATCCCATGGCACTCTCTGGATGACTGACGAACTTCCCCCGGAACTATGGGCCAATATGTTCAGTGCCAATACCTATACGGCAACCTCCATGGGATATTATGGTGGATTCGTCATGCAAATGGACTCCAAACAGAAAGACTCCGAGGAGCACACCTCCATGCTAGTCACAGAGGTTAACCGAAACCAGCCCAAATCCATCAGCACAAGCGGCTACACTTTTATGAGCATGGGATCCGGGCAGTCGATGCAGCCAAAAGCAGGACAACAGAATGAAAGTGACGAAAAGTAATACTGTTATCTTGTAATAACTATCCCATAGTCTCCCTCTTTTCAAATGATAAAAATCATTTCCTTCTTCAGGCGAAAATGATTTACTTTACATTGTGAATTGAAACAGACATATATGGGTAAAAGAGACGAACTTTTCAGCGGTTTTGCTCCTGTCACCACACATGAGTGGGAGGAAAAGATCCGTCAGGATCTGAAGGGCCTATCCTTTGACAAGCTACTGTGGGACACCGCGGAAGGATTTGAAGTAAGGCCATTTTACAGGCAGGAAGACCTTGAGGGTCTGGAATACCTGAAAGCTGTGGAAGGCAATTCACCGTTTATAAATACACGGTCCGCCGGCCAAAAATCCTGGGAGATCAGGCAGGACATTGTAGTCAACAACTGCGTCGAGGCAAATGCCGTTGCACTCAATGCCCTGAACAGCGGCGCTACGGCCCTGGGATTCGTCATCCCGGATACCTTCGAATTGGACGGGAACGGTATGCGTGATCTGCTGAATGATATATACATCGATTGCATAGATCTGAATTTCATCACCACCTTGCAGGCCGGGCGGGTTTTCAAGCTCCTGGCAGAAACAGGAACCGAGAGAGGCTTTGACCTGCAGAAGATTACAGGTTCCATCAACGCTGATCCGCTGGGTTATCTGACAACACACGGTGATTACCCCGGGGGTACAGAGAAAGCTTTTGAAGACCTTTCGGCCCTCATCAGGGAAGCAACGGTGAAGATGAAAGGAATGCAGATTACCGGGGTAAACGGTTTGCATTTCGCGAATGCGGGATCCACCCTGGCGGAAGAGCTGGCCTTCAGCCTGGCTGTTGTATCTGAATATCTCGATAAGCTGAGTGGAAGAGCTCTGAGTATTGATGACATCTCCCGTTCGTTCAGGCTAAATTTTTCTGCAGGTCCGGTTTATTTTATGGAAATTGCCAAACTCAGGGCTGCCAGGGTACTGTATGCACATCTCCTGAAAGCGTGGAATCCCAAAGCAGAATCCTCACTTACCTGCTACATACATTCCGTTACCGCTGAATGGAACCAGACCATAGCCGACCCTTCTGTCAATATGCTAAGGGGAACCACCGCATCCATGGCTGCCATCATCGGCGGTGCCGATTCACTGACCGTTATTCCCTTCGATCATCCTTTCAGAAAATCTTCGGCCATTGCCGAACGGATCGCCCGCAATACCCAGATCGTACTGAAAGAAGAAGCCTCGCTCGTTAAGGTTTCCGACCCCTCATCGGGTTCTTACTATATTGAAAACCTAACGGATTCCATCGCCGCCAGTGCATGGAAATTATTCCTTGAAGTGGACGAGGTCGGCGGTTATCTGAAAGCTCTCGAAGAAGGGATCATCCAGGATAAGATAAAACTTTCCGCGAACCGGCGGGATCTTAATTTTGCCACCCGCCGGCAGATTCTGTTGGGAACCAACCAATATCCGAATGTCAGCGAAAATTTTCCGCCTGACCTTGATCCTTCAATAGCTTTTCCTGAAAAGGGAAAAAAATCAGGTCACATCCTGGAACCTCTTCAGGAATATCGTGGAGCGCAGCCATTTGAACAACTCCGGATAAGAACAGCGAAATTGCCGAAGAAGCCGGTTGTTTTTCTGCTGACATTCGGGAACCTCAACTGGAGAAAAGCCAGGGCAACATTTGCCACCAATTTCTTTGCATGTGCGGGTTACGAGATCGTCGACAACCCGGGATTCGATGATATCGGGCAGGGCGTGGAAGCCGCATTGGCCAAAAAAGCCTCCCTAATCATTCTTTGCAGTTCCGATGATGAATATACGGAAGCCGCTCCTGCGGCCCTGAACGCGATACATGGCAAGGCCCTCCTGGTGGTAGCCGGTTATCCCAAAGAAAGCATCGAAGAACTCAGGAGCAAAGGCGTTGAAAATTTCATCCATATCCGGTCGAATCTCATTGAAGAGATTGAGAGGTATCACCAATTGCTTGGGATAGATTAACCGGGCACTCATTCAACGAAAAGATCATGAAACCAAATTATCATCATATCAATATCAGAAGCAGCGTGAGCAGGGAAGAGGCGCCGGCAGCTGTGCCCGGTGGAGAATGGCTTACCCCCGAGCATATCCCGGTTAAACCCGTCTTCACCGCAGAGGATCTGCAAAGACGTGGAGCATCTTGGTTATGCGGCCGGGCTGCCGCCATTTCTCAGGGGCCCTTACTCTACCATGTATGTCACCCGGCCCTGGACAATCCGTCAGTATGCCGGTTTTTCCACTGCTGAAGAATCCAATGCTTTTTACAGGAGGAATCTTGCAGCCGGACAAAAAGGCCTCTCCGTCGCTTTCGACCTCGCAACACACCGGGGTTACGACTCCGATCATGAACGGGTTGTAGGGGATGTCGGTAAAGCCGGCGTCGCCATCGATTCCGTCCTGGATATGAAGATCCTCTTCGACCAGATTCCTCTCGACAGGATGTCGGTATCCATGACGATGAACGGTGCCGTACTTCCGGTGATGGCCTTTTATATCGTCACTGCCCTGGAACAGGGGGCAAAGCTTGAGGATCTGTGCGGCACGATACAGAACGATATCCTGAAGGAATTCATGGTGAGGAACACCTACATTTATCCTCCGGAGACCTCCATGAAGATCATCGCCGACATTTTCGAGTATACTTCGAAATACATGCCGCGGTTCAACAGCATCAGTATTTCCGGATACCATATACAGGAAGCAGGGGCTACCGCCGATATTGAGCTGGCTTATACCCTTGCCGACGGCCTTGAGTACCTCCGTACCGGGATCAATGCCGGTATCGATATCGATGCCTTCGCACCACGGCTTTCGTTTTTCTGGGGCATCGGCATGAACCATTTCATGGAAATTGCCAAGATGAGAGCCGCCAGGCTTCTCTGGGCAAAAATAGTGAAGCAGTTCAACCCCAAAGATCCAAAATCCATGGCTCTCCGGACACATTCCCAAACTTCGGGCTGGAGCCTTACCGAGCAGGATCCGTTCAACAACGTAACCCGTACCTGTGTAGAAGCCATGGCCGCCGTCCTCGGACATACACAGTCGCTGCATACCAACGCCCTGGATGAGGCTATTGCCCTTCCAACCGATTTCTCAGCCCGGATTGCAAGGAACACACAGATATACCTGCAGGAGGAAACCGAGATTTGCCGTTCGCATCGACCCATGGGCCGGTTCTTATTATATTGAATACCTGACCCATGAATTAGCCCATAAAGCCTGGTCGCTGATCAGGGAAGTCGAAGATCTTGGCGGTATGTCCAAGGCCATAGAAACCGGCCTGCCCAAAATGCGGATCGAGGAAGCGGCTGCCAGGAAACAGGCCAGGATCGACTCGGGTAAAGACATCATCGTGGGAGTTAACAAATACCGGCTGGATAAAGAAGATCCCATCGATATCCTGGAAGTGGATAATACTGCTGTAAGAGAAGCCCAGCTTAAACGACTGGCCCGCCTGAAAGCTGAAAGAAATTCCGTCGCGGTGATGGAAGCGTTGAAGAAGATCACCGAAGCTGTCAGAACAGGAAAGGGAAATCTTCTCGAACTCTCTGTCGAGGCCGCTTTACAAAGGGCCACACTGGGAGAGATCTCAGATGCCATTGAAAACGTAACCGGGAGATACAAAGCTGTGATAAGATCAATATCAGGCGTTTACTCATCAGAAACAGGTGAAGACGCCAACTTCAAAAAAGCCCGTGAACTGGCTGTCGAATTTGCTAAACTCGAAGGCCGGCAGCCCAGGATCATGATCGCAAAAATGGGTCAGGACGGACACGACCGCGGAGCTAAAGTCGTCTCAACGGGTTATGCCGATATTGGCTTTGATGTGGATATCGGACCCTTATTCCAGACGCCGGGTGAAGCAGCAAGACAGGCCGTGGAAAATGACGTTCATGTCCTGGGAGTATCATCCCTGGCCGGAGGGCATAAAACCCTCGTCCCCCAGGTCGTTGAGGAACTAAAAGCGCTGGGACGTGAAGATATCATGGTCATTGCCGGAGGCGTCATCCCGAAGCAGGATTATGAATACCTCTACAAGGCCGGCGTAATGGCTATCTTCGGCCCCGGAACGTCAGTGGCCCTGACCGCCGTTAAAATACTTGAGATCCTGATAGGCAGCATCGAAGAATAGTCCGGGTGAAACTGAAAGACTCCGTCGAAGCCCCGGACTTCTTTGCCGGTGACGGCTTTTCCGCCTTCAGGTAAAAAATTCGGTACGATACCGATAGACCCGTTTGCAGAACGAAACGGAGCAAAAGCCTGCAGAACGAAACAATTTCAGTCCCGATTTTGTACCTTTGATTAGAAAAACTCAGGAGTATGAAAAAGAAAGTTCTTCTGATGCTGTTCTGGATTATGGTAACCATCCCGGTGGTGATGTCCCAGACCACAACCAAAACCGTCAAAGACCCATTGACCGGGAAGGAGATGCTGTATGGGAAGACCGACACGGCAGCTTTCAGTCTTCCACCTTTTTCCGAATGGTATATACCGGCATTTTCGGCGTACAGCCCCGATACTGAAACCCTCATAAGGCTGATCAATGCTATGGCCCCTGAATACACGTATGTGATCGTCATGGGGTCGTGGTGTCCCGACAGCCGGAGAGAAGTCCCCCGTATGATCAAAGTCCTGGATGAGGCGGGTGTTCCTTCATCAAATATCCAAATTTATTCAGTGGACCGGAAGCTCAGGGCAAAGCACACACCGGTGAAACAGCTGAACATTCAGAAGGTGCCGACACTCATCGTGAGCATGAATGGCCATGAAACAGGCCGTATCATTGAGTCACCGAAAGATTCTGTAGAACAGGATCTGCTTCATATCCTGTCGGGTGAATGACGTCTTTACTTTTTATCCAGGATTGTTTATCTTAGAAAAAATAAATTCAAATGGAAAAAGAAAAGTCAAATCATGGCTTCGGACTGGCCGTGTTCAGCATACTTCTCATAGCCTTCGCGTTTTTTGTCATCCTTTATTTTACCAACCCCCTAATTGCTTCCATTGTAGCGTTTCTTTCAGCTATCATGGCAGCCGCCGGATTTTTTGAAGCCCGGCGGGCTGACGGACCACGAACCTTTGCTCTTTCGGTCCTGATCATCACCATTCTGGGAACATTCATTATCCTGATCTGGTCTGGTAATGCATCAAAATTTACCGGTAAGGAAAATGGAACATCTATCATTCTAAATTCCGCTGAACCCGCCGTCCCTCCGGCTGATCAGTCAAAAAAAATGAAGGAAATGGAGAAAGTGATGGAAGAACTTGAGAAGGACAGTACGGGCACGGAAACCGACAGCCTTAAAAAATGACGGGAGACTCTCCCCCATGCCTCATCATAAATTTATCACCCGCCTGCTCAGATCCGGCTCATGAAAGAGAATAAGCCGGTAATTGGAATCCTTATATTGACTGAAAAAATCCAGCTTTTCCCGGTAGAGAACCTCCGGATTCGTGTCATAGCCCGACACGATGGCAGGGTTCAGGTTTACCGTTGTCGGAATCAGGTCCGAAACATAAATATAACGGTTTCCATTATCGCTGATCACAGGCAGCATCATCCCCCGGGAATGACCATCCGAAATGATCACATCTTCGAGAAAATCAGGATGTTCACCCTCTTCATAATAAACTGCATCATAGTATTTGCTGATGAGACGGTTAAACCCGGGAAGGAAGGAATCCTTCTCTTCCTGGGAAGGCTTTTCAATCTGATGATACTGTGATCTGCTCATATGAAGCGTGGCACCTGGAAAAGAAGGCAAAAGAAGATCGCCCTTTTTCTTAAAAATACCCGCGCAATGATCAAAATGCAAATGAGTAAGAAAGATATCAGTAACATCTTCACTGTTAAGGCCCTCATCGGCCAGAATGTTGCCGGCATTGCGGAGAGAGGAGAAATGATATCCGGGGAAAAATGATCCGATCCACTTCCCGGGCCCCGGGTCAAACAAAACTTTTTTATCGTTCAGTTCACAATATAGCCCTCTCATGGATATGGAGGATTCCTCACTAACAGGTATGACAGCATCTGAAGCATCATCACCGTTTTTCACGGTTATATACATTGTATGGGTGTCTACAATGATATTACCTGCTTCAATAAATATCATAAATGTTTTAGTTAGGTTACTTACCAGATATAAAAGTAAATAATTCTGATAAACAATACTGAAAAATCAAATATATTTTTATCCCAAAACGGATATATCGCCGGTCAGGTTTCAGGAATATAATTCATGCATTTTAAGACTAAATAAAAATTGCAAAATTCCGGATACCTCTGCCGTATTTTTAGTAGAGACGCAATGCATTGCATCTCTACCATATATTACACATTTACGATACATTGCGTCCCAACACCAACCCCATCCCACCATTCAACCTCCCCATTTTCCCTTTTTCCCGTCCTCCTTTAAAATTTTTCCTTTCTGTTACGTTTATATACAACTGGCATTTACCTTTGTTCCATGAACCACACTACCATGCATATTCATTTCATAGCCATTGGCGGGGCTGTGATGCACAACCTGGCCATCGCCCTGCATAAGAAAGGGTATACCGTCACCGGATCGGATGATGAAATTTTCGAACCGTCGAAAAGCCGGCTTGAGGCCTATGGTCTTTTACCCGCCGAATGGGGCTGGCACCCTGAAAAGATCGACAAATCCGTGTCGGCAGTCATCCTGGGCATGCACGCCCTGAAAGACAATCCGGAGCTGAAAAAAGCCCGTAAGCTCGGGATAAAGATCTATTCTTTCCCGGAGTACCTCTATGAGCAGACCAAAAAGAAAAAACGGGTAGTTATCGCAGGCAGCCACGGAAAAACCACCATCACCTCCATGGTGATGCACGCCCTCAGGGAGAACGGGATTCGCTTTGATTATATGGTCGGTTCGCAACTGGAAGGCTTCGACACCATGGTTAACCTGGAAGAAGAAAATAAGATTGCCGTGTTTGAGGGCGATGAATACCTCAGCTCTCCTCTCGACAAACGGCCCAAGTTCCTGCATTACAAAGCCGATATTGCGCTGATCTCCGGCATTGCCTGGGACCATATGAACGTCTTCCCGGAATATAAAACCTACCTGAAGCAATTCATGCTTTTAACACGCAAAATGAACGACACAGGAACAGTGATCTATAACGAAACCGATGAAGAAGCGCGTAAAATTGCCAATGCAGCTCCCGGGGGTATCCACCGCATTCCATACCACGCCGTGAATTACTTCGTCGATGAAAACGGGCTTACCGTCCATGAAGAGGGTAAAAAGGTCAGCCTCTCCATCTTCGGAAGACACAACATGGAGAACCTCGCCGGCGCCATGAAAATATGCAGTCTGCTCGGGGTGAAAAAGCAGGATTTTCTCACATCTATGACATCGTTCAAGGGCGCCAAAAAAAGACAGGAACTCCTGTCCGACAACGGGAAGACAAAAATATATCTCGATTTTGCCCATGCCCCGTCAAAAGTCAAAGCCACTGTTGAAGCTTTCCGGGAAATGTTCCCGGACAAAAAACTTACAGCCTGCCTGGAGATCCATACATACAGCAGCCTCAACAAAAACTTCCTGCCACAATACAAAGGCAGCCTGGACAAGGCGGACGAAGCCGCGCTTTTTTATAATCCCGACGTGGTGGCCCATAAAAAAATGGAGCCGCTATCCGCTGAATTTATCCGCGAAAGCTTTGACTTGCAGCGTCTGAAGGTTATTGACAACAAGGAAGAACTTGAAGGTTTTATCACAGAAAAATCAAACGATGATGGAATTTTATTGCTGATGTCATCGGGAAATTTTTCAGGGATGGATCTTGGGAAAATCAGACCACAGACAGAATGAGTAACGTCTGTCGTAAACTCCCCTACATGTGTCTTGATCTCTTTGAGCCCCCGAAGTTCGTACAACAACTATTCCTGTCATTCCTAAAACTTCATGGTCAATACAAATGTATTTGTATATACAGGTTTTGTTGAATAATGATAGTATTTCTACTGAAAATGGACCCTTACCCCTACTTCCAGCACCTGGTCGCGAGGTATTTTAAAAAATTCGACCGGATTTGCAGAATTTCGGGCCATGAAAGAATAAACTTTGGAAATGAACTTTTTGCTCCCCCACTTCCCACCAAATACAATTCTGGGATATTCGATGTAATAGACAACCTTGTCAAGTTCAGCCTTTTTCCCCAGGACATCGGTATCTTTTAAGATATTCGGGATATTCGGATTTTCCATAAATCCGAAATGAACAATTAAACCGATAATGCCCTTTCCAAATTCTTTAATTTTAATCCGATTCTCAGGAGGCACTTTTGGCTCATCCATAATTTCGGGCATAAGCAGGATCACTTTTTCGTTAACTGAATTGAAGAACTCCAACTGATGCATCAATAATAATGAAACTTTTTCAGGATCATCAGTTAAAAACACTGCAGTACCCGGTACACGTTCCGGCGATTTCTTTTTGATGCTTTTCATGAAGGTATTGGTGGACCTTTTTCTTTTACCCTCAACAGGTGCCATATGCACTGATCCCGACCGCCAGACGGTCATCAGTATAAAGACAATGGCTGCAACAAGCAAAGGAAAATATCCGCCCTGCCAGATCTTGAACATATTAGAAGCCATAAAAAGAATATCAATCGCAATGAAAAAGAGGGTAATCCCAATGATGACCGGTAAAGGCCATCTCCATTTCTCCCTGGCTACAATGAACATTAACAGGGTTGTGATCACCATTGTTGTGCTGACGGCAACGCCGTATGCTCCGGCCAGATTGACTGATTTTCGAAATCCCAGGACCAGACCTATTGTAGCGATCATAAGGATCCAGTTTACCCCTGAAATATAAATCTGACCCGACTGATCTTCTGAAGTTTGTATCATTTTCAGATGAGGCAGATACCCCAGCAGAACAGCCTGGCGTGTCAATGAAAACGAAGCAGAGATAATAGCCTGTGAAGCGATAATGGTAGCCATTGTTGCCATCACCACCAACGGATATAAAGCCCAGTGAGGAGCGAGGTAAAAGAAAATCTGCTTCCCTGCCAGCCCCGGGTCCCCCAGTAAAATAGCTCCCTGGCCGAAATAGTTGGCCACCAGTGCAGGCATAACGATTGCAAACCAGGTCAACCGGATCGGTTTTTTGCCGAAGTGACCAATGTCCGCATAGAGAGCCTCGCCCCCTGTTACCACCAGGAAAACAGCTCCTAAAACAAGAAAGCCTTTAAAACCTGTTGAGGTTAAAAAAGTTACGGCATAGACAGGATTCGTGGCCCGCAGGATAGTGGGATTCTGTGCGATGCCGGTTACCCCCGTCACAAGAAGAGTTAAAAACCAAATCATCATGACAGGCCCGAACACTCGTCCTACCAGCGATGTACCCTGTTTCTGAAATAAAAATAATCCAATCAGGATCCCGATTGTAATCGGCAGGACAAAATACTCCAGTCCCGGATTTGCTACTTTTAAACCTTCTACGGCCGACAGGACGGATATCGCAGGGGTGATCATGCCATCGCCGTACAACAGGGCCGCACCGAAAATACCAAGAAAAATCAGCCATTTCCTCCTGCTCCGGTCCTTTGGATGAGCAGGCTCGATGAGGGCCATAAGCGCCAGGATGCCTCCTTCATTTTCATTCGTCGCCCTCATTACATATACGATATATTTGACGGCAATGATGATCACCAGCGACCAGAAAATCAGGGACAACAGTCCGAGAATATTTGCAGGATCAGCATTTACGGAATCAGTACCGGACAGACATTTCTGAAGAGCGTACAACGGACTCGTCCCTATATCTCCAAATACGACGCCGAGAACGGCAATACCAGCTATCCACAACGAGGTTCCCCTGGGCTCTTCAGCAGAAGATTCCTTACCACGTAATTTTTCAGTGTTCTCCGTCTCTATTTGCTCTGTTTGCTTTTTTGACATGCCGTGATACCCAGTTTTACAAATACCTGCAAAAAGAATGACTTTCCGCTAAAAGCCAATTATTCAAATCAGCATTGCAATGTTTTAACACCATTTATTAATACTACAATGGGGAATGAAAAATTAACAACACTCAAGCGTAAAAGTTAGAATAAAAATAATATGTTATGCATGTCAATTTCACTGCAGTAACATATACCAACAGCGAAGCGCTTTTCATTGTATGACCATAGGTTGCAATCCCGTGGTAAACAGCATTGATTCTGATTTCCGTAATTTCCAAATTAAAATCTGTGAAGAATATACATCACCCAATTACAAAATCTATTGAATATAACAAACAATGCACGATGATTCTGATGAAAATATTCAAATGCGGTTCCTTATTAATCCGATGGCCGTTGTCAGTGGTTCTCAGCCCTGATTTTTGAATGTTTAAAATAAATCAGCAAACCAGGCGAAACCACAACAGTAAAATTCGGAGCCTCACCTCGTGGTAACTCACGGGACAATGTATACCGCGAAGCAGCTTATCTGAATCCGGAGATCTGGGAAGCATGGATCAGAAAATAAATTCCGCAGGAATACCTGTGGTGGGGAGGTAAATGAAGTCATTCCGGATCACAAAGGGGAATATTTTTGCGTGAACTTACTACCCTCCACTCTCTGTTACATCCATCACCCCGGCTCCTGCTTTACGACATTTCCCATCCCCGATTGCCCGACTTTTTGTACATTCGTCAGCGTAAGAAATGCATGTAAACTTTTATACTTTTCCGGCCATGAAAAAATTAACAATACTCGCTTTAGTGGTGTTAACATTAGGACAATGTACCACCCCTGAAAAAAAAGAAACTACTATGAACTCCGGGATCTCTGCCGCGATGATCACTAAAACCATCCAGGATCTTACGGCAAAATATGGCAACGACTATTCAGGTCCGCGCTGAAAAAGGCGTTAAACATGCCGGCTCACTGTGGCGGGCTGCCGACGGAACAGAGAACGATTTCAACACCTTCTGCCTGTCGCATTTTGTAACCGGTGACACGGCACTCTTCATCACCTTCACAAAAGCCTCCGGATATTTTGAATCCTTGTTTGGCCGGTACAATCAGCTCACTCTCGACCTGAGGAAGAACCTCGATGAGGACACCGGTGCGCTCACCGAGATCGATGAGATGTTCGGCTCATACAGCCCGTCAGCACATTTCAGCGATGATTTCTTTGCCAACAAAATCGCCTTCGTGATCGCCCTCAATTTTCCGTATTATACCCTTGCAGGAAAAAAATGAGCTGGGCAAAACGTGGACGAACAAGGAATGGGCTTATGCCCGCATGGGTGATCTGTTCGTTGCCCGTGTCCCGGCAGATCTTCAGCAAAAAGTGAGCGACGCCGAAACGGCATCCGAAATTTATATCTCACAGTATAACATTTACATGGGAAGCCTTAAGGACAACGACGGAAAGCAGCTGTTCCCCGACGATATGGTGCTTCTCTCCCACTGGAACCTGCGTGACGAGCTGAAGTCGGACTATGCCGATAAGGAAAATGGTCAGGCCAAACAAAAGATGATCTATGAGGTCATGAAACGCATCATCGCACAGGATATTCCGGAAAAAGTGATCAACAATAAGGACTATACCTGGGATCCCTACAACAACAAAACCTGGCAGGACGGTAAAGAAGTCACGTTGAAAGCCGAACCCGACACCCGGTATGCCATGATACTCGATAATTTTCATGCCCTGAAGGCTACCGATCCGTACCATCCCGAAATGAATACCTACATCCAGCGGAAGTTCTCCGGTGAAATGGAGATAAGCCAGCCGGAGGTAGAAAAGATCTTCGATGAATACCTTCGTTCCCCGCTGCTGGGTGAGATCGCCACGATCATCAGGCAGCGCCTTGGCCGTGATCTTCAGCCTTATGACATCTGGTATGACGGCTTTAAATCCAGGGGGACCATTCCTGAGGAAAAGCTGAACCAGATCACCGAACATCGTTACCCCACCCCTGCCGCATTCGAAAAAGACCTGCCCAACATCATGGTGAAACTTGGCTTTACCAAAGAAGAAGCCGATGACATCACCTCCTTCGTGGAAGTCGATCCTGCCCGCGGATCAGGACATGCCTGGGGGGCACAGATGGTTACTGCCAAATCACATCTCCGCACCAGGGTGCCGGCCACCGGGATGAACTACAAAGGCTATAACATCGCCATCCATGAATTCGGGCATAACGTGGAACAGACCATCTCGCTCCACGATGTACCCTACTATATTATGTCGGGTGTTCCCAATACCGCTTTCACCGAAGCCCTGGCCTTCCTGTTCCAGAAACGCGATCTCGAGGTGCTCGGATTCAAAAACACCGATCCGTCAGTTGAAAACATGAAGACCCTCGACATCTGCTGGTCCACCTTTGAGATCATGGGTGTCGGGATGGTTGATATGCAGATGTGGAAATGGATGTACGACCATCCGGATGCTACCCCGGAGCAGCTTAAGGATCAGACCATGGTCATCGCCAGGGAGGTCTGGAACACGTATTTTGCCGGTGCCTTTGGCATGAAAGACGAGCCTATCCTGGCCATCTATTCGCACATGGTAAATTCACCGCTATATCTCTCCGCTTATTCTTTCGGAGCCCTCATCGAGTTCCAGCTTGGACAGTACATGAAAGGCAAGGATTTCGGACAGCAGGTTGAGCGGATCTTCAGCCAGGGGCGTCTTACCCCGCAGGTATGGATGAATAAGGCCGTCGGCGAGGATCTGACAGCCAGGCCGCTGCTGAAGGCTGCCGGCGAGGCGGTGAAGGAACTGCAGAATTAATGCAAATGATTTCGTGAATCGTGTGATTTAGCGGTGAGTCATGCGTATGATTGGGTTTTGGGTGACGCTGCATGATGATACCGAATGAGACGCGCATTCGTGGCGCGCCTCTTCCTACTGCATTTCATTCGTGCATTCGTGGCCTGCCTCTTCCTCCTGCATTTCATTCGTGCATTCGTGGCCTGCCTCTTCCTCCTGCATTTCATTCGTGCATTCGTGGCCTGCCTCTTCCTCCTGCATTTCATTCGTGCATTCGTGGCCTGCCTCTTCCTCCTGCATTTCATTCGTGCATTCGTGGCTTGCCTCTTCCTCCTGCATTTCATTCGTGCATTCGTGGCTTGCCTCTTCCTCCTGCATGTCATTCGTGCATTCGTGGCTTGCCTCTTCCTCCTGCAATTCATTCGTGCATTCGTGGCAAACACACCGGGTGAAGAATTTTTTTTCGAAAAGCTTTGCAGGGAAAAAAACTAAATTTATCTTTGCACTCCCGTCCGAAATCATCTGCTTCAGCAAAGTGGTCAACGGGAAGTTCACAAAACATCATGGTCCGTTCGTCTAGGGGTTAGGACGCCAGGTTTTCATCCTGGTAACAGGGGTTCGATTCCCCTACGGACTACTTCGCCCTCCTTCTCCCCGATTCTCTATCATGGGCGAAGGAGGGCCTTTTTATTTAACGGGATTCCCATCATAGTCCGGGCATTTTCTCCTTCACTCCGTCCATACACTTAAAATATTTTTTTATTCACAACCTCGCAACCCACCGCCTGAACAAAATATCATAAAGCCCGTAATATGATTTTCCGTTTATATCGGTTTCACGATATATAAGCTCCATTTTCTGAAGAGAATTCAAAGATCTTAAAACGGTAGCCGGGTTTCCTAATATATAACGGGAAACAAAATCTCCCGAAGTCGGCTGGTACACTCTTCCCTCCATTGCAACAGCTTTTAGCAAATCCCATTGTGGTCTGGTTAACATATCCCGGTAACCGAAAAAGACAAACTCCTGTTCTTTCAGTACTTTGCCTGCTTCATCTTTCCAGTTTTCATTTGTAACCTTTCTCCCGGAAGAAAGAAATACACGGTTACATAAAAGCTGGACATAATAGGTATGCAGATCTGTCCAGTCCAGTATTTCTTTTACCGTTTCTTCAGAAATTATCTTCGAATTACGGCTGAACTGCTTAATAATGAAATCACGGTATTTTCCTGCATCAAGTTTTTCGAGCTTCATAAATTGGGCGCTTCTGAAGAATGGCCGGTTTGGATTGGAAAAAAGGTCTTTCATCAGGTGTTGCTGGCTCCCTGAAAAAACAAAGTTCACATTACTGAGCTGCTGAACAATTGAGCGCAACCAGGCATCTGTTTGCTTCTCCGGATAAGCAAGGATCTGCTGAAACTCATCTATGGCTATGATTGCCGGTTTGGATTCCCCTTCAAGCAGACCCAGCAAATGTTCGATCGTCTTTTTACCCTCGTCGGCCGAAGCGTTTATGCTGATCAAAGGCGCACCGCTAAGCGGATCATAACTGACTACCGGACGAAAAGATTTGATCACAGACCACACCTTTTTACCAAAAGATGTATTCTCCGAATATTGGGAGGCAATTGATGTCGACAACCGGTTCACCAGGTCACCCAGTGATTCTGTGGACAGAATATCCAGATAAATTGTATTGTATTTGGAATGCAGATAGTGGAAAAGATGCTTTATCAGCGCAGTTTTTCCAAGCCTCCTCAAAGCAATAAGGGTCGTGGAGTTCCCGCCTTTGATATTCAATTTGAGTTGAGCAAGTTCATCTTCCCTGTCGCAGAAATATTCAGGACCAAAATAGCCTGTTGTTGGAAAAGGCGTTTCCGGAGTTTTCATTCAATTATGCAATTTGTAATTTACATTATGCAATTTACATTTTGTAAATCAGAAATGCAAACACGGGTTAATTTCACAAGTCACAATTTCAAGTTTTTATAACTTATTTAGCCAGTTAAAGAAATCATACTCCGTTACCATTAGGACAGGTAGTCCGGAAAAGTGAATCCTGGCTGTTCGATCCGGACTTCATTTCCGCTAAAGGCTTATTGTAGACCCGTTCACATCGAACGGTAGATTACATGCACAAGGTAAACTTTGCCGGCTTCTGCCGGAAGCAGTCTTTTTGATTTCGGGCATTTTATATTTCATGAAATACAATTTTAACTCGTTCAAAATGTGTTCTTTAATAACCATAACTGAAAAAATCGAAATCATCACGCTGATTTTTTACGTCTTTTTACATTAAGAGGTAAAGAACCATGTTAATCAAGTTTAAAGACAAAAAATCATGCAACATTTCAAACCCTTACAAACCGGCAACTTTTACCATATTTATAACCATGGTGTGGCAGAACGCAACCTGTTTCGCGAACCGGACAACTACAGGCATTTTCTCAATCTGTACGACAAATACATCACGCCGGTAGCCGATACGTTTGCATGGGTGTTAATGCCAAATCATTTTCATTTTTTGTTGCGCATCAACATCCCTGACAGGGTCCCGCTCCCCGACAGGGTTCCAAACCCTGTCGGGGAGCAGGACCCTGTCAGGGATAGACAAAACGTTAACCTGCCTTCATCGCAGTTTTCAAAATTATTTAATTCCTACGCCCAGGCTTTCAACAGACGCTTCAAATTACGCGGACCACTGTTCGAACGACCTTTTAAACGAAAACTGATCGATTCAGAAGAATATTTGAAACAGGTCCTGCTTTACATCCATAACAACCCGGTCCATCATGGATTTTGCACCCATCCCGTTGAATACCTGTGGTGCAGCTTTTCCGACTGTATTTCGAAAACGCCAACAAATCTAAAACGGGATAAGGTCCTCGGTTGGTTTGACGGTAAGGCTAACTTCATGACCATGCATAACAATAACATTGAAATCGAAAAAATTGAAAAATGGCTGGAATTACGAATCCCTGACAGGGTCCTGCTCCCCGACAGGGTTTGAAACCCTGTCGGGGAGCAGGACCCTGTCAGGGATAATCATTTAAATTTTCTCCTTTTGTAATCTTTTTTTCTATTTTTGATGCAATTAGGAGCTATAGAAAATGCCTGTAAATGAACAAATAAAGAACGATAAGAGGGAATTTGAAAAGGTTTACAGTCGACTTTTTGATTTTTATTTTCAGATCGCTTTTCATTTTTTAAACAACAGCGAAGACGCGAAAGAGGTAGTTCAGGATGCCTTTATAAAACTTTGGGAGAATTCCGTTTATAGAAAGGATATCCTGGAAATCAAAAATTATCTTTTCATCGTGATTCGTAATCGATGCCTGAACATGCTCCGAGATAAAAAGAAAATGATTCAGGAAGATAATTATGAACGCCATATTGCTTCCCTGAGTTATAAATTACTTGAGGAAACTTCGGAAGATATCCTATTGTACCGGGAACTATCTGAAAAAGTGCAGAAAGCAATTTCCTCTTTACCTCCGCAATGCGGACAGGTTTTTAAACTGAGCCGTACCGAAGATCTGAGCAATAAAGAAATAGCACAGAAATTAAATATCTCGCTAAAATCTGTCGAAGCAAATATTACACGTGCGCTGAAAAGTCTGAGAATTGAACTTGCTCCATACCTGGCTCAAAAGAAAAAGTCTGGTAATGATTTCATTTTTAATATTTTAATTTCCCTTCTGTAAATTTTTTTTCAGTTTTTTAAAAATCCATATAGGGTTGTTCACGATTCCGGGGTTTTTATATCGTAACAGCACAATATGGAAAAAATTGAAAATATTTTACTTCGTTTTCTTCAGCAGAAACTAAGTCCTGAAGAGTTAAAAGAACTGAACGAGTGGAGCCAGGATCCTGAAAACCATCAGAAACTAATTCAGTATTTGAAAATATGGATTTGGTCGGCACAGTTAAAAAGCAGGTCTCCACAGGTAGAATTTTCAGATACCTGGCAGAAAATAATTAATAATCGGCCCACGGAAATTCCGAAAACCAGAAAACTTAATGTTATATTCAGGTATGCTGCCACCATTCTCATTTTAATAAGTATAGGATGGTGGGGTAACCATTTCTTCACAGGAAAAAAAGTCATTTCGGAAATCCGGGAATATACAATTGCTGCAAACAACAATTCTAATTCGGTGATTACCTTTCCCGATAAAACCGTGGCTTATCTCCGCCAGGGTTCATCTCTTCGCTACGATCCGGAATTCACATCGGGGGAACGCAAAGTTTACCTTGAAGGCGAAGCCTATTTTGAAGTAAGTCATGATGAGGATCATCCCTTTATCGTAAGTACGGCAAATGCACAGATCCGGGACCTTGGAACCAGATTCGATGTTTCGGCTGAAAAAGGATCGGATTTAACCCAGACCACCCTGGTGGAAGGTAAAGTTGAATTTGAGACAAACGCCGGTAAAAAGTATGTCCTGCAGCCCAATGAAATGATCGCCTTTAATGCTAAAACGAACGATGCTCAGCTTAAAAAAGTAGATCCTGAACTTTATATCGCCTGGAAGGACGGAAAAATAATTTTCCGGGACGAGACACTTGGTGAAATTACTGATAAACTGGAAAAGTTCTATGACGTGAAATTCAAGTACGAGAATACCGATATTGCTGACAAATACCGGTTTACAGGAACCTTCTATGCTAAAACCCCGATCAATGAAGTAATAACCATGCTTAAAATATCGATACCAATGCACGTTTCACTCAAACAGGCATTTCCTGCGCCGGACACGATTATCATAAAATAACGGTATAAAAAAGGAACGGACAATACTGCGAATATTGCCCGTTCCCGATGGATTAAAATTCCATAAAAAGAAATTTTAAACACTAGGAAACGAAACAAAACTATGAAAAAAAATCTGGTATTCAATGGATTGACTTCCCATTATTACTTGAAAAAAATATCCCGAATTATGCGATTAACAGTGTTTCTAATCCTCGTTGCTGCATTTACGGTAAACGCGAATACGGTTATGTCCCAGTCCCTGAAACTTACAATAAATTTTGAGAACGCAAGTCTCGCTGAAGCACTTGATAAAATTGAGAATCAGCTAAGTGTAGGCTTTCTGATACCCAGCGATCTTTTAAAGGATCAACACAAAATCAACATGTCTTTCAAAGATGCGCCACTCGAGACTGTCCTCAGGAAAATACTTGATTCCGATCATTACGGTTACAAACTTGTAGGGAATAATGTAGTTATTACCCGCAAAATTGCAGAACAGCCTCTCTCTATCAAGGGAAGGGTAACAAATTCATCCGGGGAACCAATTATTGGTGTTACTGTAAGCATCAAGGGGACCACGCAGGGGACGATCACCAATCTTGACGGAGTGTATGAACTGGAGAATATTCCCCCGGACGCAGAGCTTGTTTTTTCTTTCGTGGGAATGAAAACCCAGACTATTCCGGTTGAAGGGAAAAGCCGGATAGATGTTGTAATGACTGAAGACCGTATAGGCATTGAAGAAGTAGTGGCAATTGGATACGGTACGGCAAGAAAAGAGGAACTGACCAGCTCTGTTTTCAAAGTGACACCGGAATCTTTTCAGCCTTCTGCTGTTAACAATCCCATTGACCTTATCAAAGGAAAAGTCCCGGGTTTAACAATAGTCAACCAGGCCGGGAATGATCCCAATTCCACACCCCAGGTCAATCTTAGAGGAATCGGCACCATCAGCGCAAATAATGAGCCCCTTATAATTATTGACGGTGTTTATGGCACCATCTCCGATCTGAACATGCTTAATCCAAATGATATTGAATCCTTTAATGTACTTAAGGACGGCGCATCCGCGGCGATATACGGGACTCGTGGAAGTAACGGCGTTATTATTGTTGATACGAAAAGTGGTTTACGTGATACTTCTGCTCTTGAATATAGCAGTTATTTCTACTTTGAGAAACCCAGGAGAAATCCACAGGTTTTGAATGCGGATCAGTATCTCGAAGTTATGCGGAGGCTGGGATATAAAACAGACCAAATTGATAAGGGATATAACACAAACTGGATCGATCAGCTTATGTCTGACAAACTGAGTTCATACCATTCCCTTTCCTTTATGAATTCAAGTAAAAAATCGGACTATCGAATTTCAATCGGCTACAAGGATGCAAACGGGATTATCCTGAACACATATAATAAAAGCGCAAATTTCAGGCTTAATTTCAATAATGAAATAAATAAATGGCTGAAGATTAATGGCATCGTCGGAGGTAGCAGGATTAATCAGAGATTTACAAATTACAGCGCTCTGGATGAGGCCATGAAGTATGATCCAACAGCTCCTGTTTACAATCCCGACGGTACCTTCTATGAATATCCAGGGGTTGGACCTTCAAATCCGGTCGCCCTGCTGGACCAGGTAAACAATTCTGCCATTAACAGTCGTTTAAACGCCAGTCTCCGGTCAACCTTTACGATTAATCCTGAACTGAACTTATCAATTAAAGGCTCCTCTTTCATCAAGGATACCGAAAATACCTTTTTTGAAGATATTGATTCGAGGAATAGTGTTTTCACAGGGATTCCCGGAACAGCAACCAAAGGAGCTTCCTTTTATATTGAAAACGTATTTGAATCATTGGTTAATTATTACCACAACTTCAATAAAAACAGCATTAAAGTTATGGGTGGCTACAGCTTTATTGAAAACACGCTTTCTACTTCATCCATGACAAACAGGGGCTTTGTTACAAATTCACTGGGAGCTTATGATATCGGCTCAGGTTCATATCTGACTGACGGAAAAGCCACCATGGAAAGTAATAAAGAAACAAGCAGGCTTATTGCTTTTTTCGGCAGGTTCAATTATTCCTATGCCGGTAAGTATCTCTTGAATCTCAGTGTCAGGCGGGAAGGTTCCAGTGTATTTGGCGTGAATAATAAGTGGGGCTGGTTTCCGGCAATTTCCGGAGCATGGAGGTTAACAAAAGAACCGTTCATGAAGAATTTATCTTTTATTAACGAACTGAAGATAAGAGCCGGCTTCGGAATTACGGGAAGAAGCCAGGGAATTCCCAACTACCAGTCGCTGGCCCGGATCGGAGCTGACGGAAATGCCTATTATAATAATACCTGGATTACAACCTACGGGCCGGTAAGCAACCCGAATCCCTTTCTCCGATGGGAGAGAAGTAAGGAGTTTAATGTAGGTACCGATTTCACCCTGTTCAATAACAATCTTAGCGGTAGCATCGATGTGTACTCGAGAGTCACTGCCGATTTACTGGGAGTATTCAATACACAAACACCTCCCAGCCTCGAGCCCACCATCTTTACAAATGTCGGAACCGTCAAAAACCAGGGTATTGAGCTGTCCCTCAGTTTTCCGGTTCTTCATATCGGTGAGTTTTCATGGAACAGCAGTCTGACATATGCCTATAATAAAAATGAGGTGGTTTCCCTGTCGAACGGGAATTTCGGTGTAGAGAAAATACCTTACCAGGATTACGGAAACGTGGCTGCTTCCCTTTATATACTGACTCAGGGTATTCCCATTGGAACGTTTTACGGTTACAAGTTTGACAGGATTGACGCCAACGGAAAATGGGTTTTCCAGGATCTTAACCATGACGGGAAGATTGAAGAAAACATTGATTACACTTACCTGGGTAGCGGACTGCCAAAGCACAATTACAGCCTTTCCGGTATAATGCATTATAAAAAAATTGATCTCTCATTCAACTTTATCGGAGCCGCGGGATTTAAAGTTTTCAATGAAAAAAGACTTTGGTACGAGAATACCGCAAATTCTCCCTCTAACTACCTGGTTTCAATCCTTGACAATACAAATTCCAAATTACATGACCGTCTAAGGTTTTCAGATTACTACCTGGAGAATGGAGACTATCTGAGGCTGGACAATGTCTCCCTGGGATATAATCTGAAAATCAGAAACGTCATTCATCAGATGAGAATATACACGACCATCACCAACATCATGCTTCTAACGAAATACAGCGGCATCGACCCCGAAGTGGGCAGCGGTACCGGTGACGGATTAACTCCGGGCTGGGATACCAGATCATTCTATCCCCGGTCATCAACATTCTTATTCGGTATTGATATAAAATTTTAACATCATGGTAAGGAAAATAACTTTCATATTTGCACTGGCCGCCCTTTTGAATCAGTCGTGTACAGATCTGCATGAACAGGTATTCAGTGAAGTAACTTCAAATAATTTCTACCGGACTAAAGAAGAAGTTGAAGCAGCAGTTATGCGACCCTATTCCCACCTGAGGCAGATTTATCTCAATTTTTCCACCAATGGCTGCGGGGTATACCTGTTAGAAGAGCTTTCAACCGACGAGGCTGCCTGGCCAACCAAGGGCAGAGACGGATACGATAACGGAAACTGGATAAGATTGCACAGACATGAATGGACAGTTGAGGACGGTTCTTTCTATAATACCTGGAATGATCTGTATAAAGGAATCGCCTTTTGTAATAATATGCTGGTTGATCTGGATAAGACAAAAGCCGTCAGTGATGAACAAAAAACTGAATACAATGCCGAACTTAGGGCTATAAGAGCATATTACCATTATTACCTCCTCGATCTTTTTGGAAACGTGCCGATTATTACCAGCCTGGATCAGTTCAACCCAAAAAACAATACCAGCGAAGAAGTCTATAACTTCATTGAAACTGAAATTCTTGATGTAAGGGATAAACTATTAAAAACAGGAGATCCGGGATGGTATGGTCGTTTTACCTACGAAGCCGCCAATGCTTTACTTTCACGATTATACCTCAATGCAGAAAAATACACCGGCACTCCGCAATGGCAAAAATGTATTGACATAAGTCAGAGTTTTATAAATGAGGCTGTGTTCAAACTCGATAATTCCTGGCAAACTCCATTCTCAACCAATAATGATCAGGTTTCCGGGGAAAACATATTTGTGATCCCGGGTGATGCTGTCTATGCCAACGAGAATCAGCTGATGTTCCAGTTTACAACGCACTGGGCACAAAGAGTTCCCCAGTTTGCCTATGAAGGGAACGGAGGATTTAACGGAATGGTTTCGGTAAGAGAATTTATTGAAACCTTCGATACTCTGAATGATAAACGGTGCTTCTTTGACTCGAGGAGTTTAATAGCCGGCAACGAGAACGACACTACATTTTCACGCGGACAGTTTATGTGGGGACCTCAATGGGGGGTAGACGGTTCTCCGGTACTGGGCACAAACGAATATAACGGTCAGCAACTGAACTTCAGCCTTGATGTACCTGACATGGAAAACGGAGATGAGGCATCAGGTGCAAGGAATATTAAATACAGGGTTAAATACGGTTCAAACGGATTTGATAATGACATCGTAATTTTCAGACTGGCAGAAATCTATTTCAATCTTGCTGAAGCAAGTCTGAGACAGAACGGAACAGTAAATCCGGATGCTCTTCTGGGAATAAATGAGATTCGAAAAAGAGCTGGTGTCAGTACATACTCCTCCTCTAGATCTGACCCTTAATGAGCTGCTTGCCGAAAAAGGCAGGGAGATGTGCTACGAAGGTCTCCGGAGAACTGATATGATCCGTTTCGGAAACTACACGGATAAAAGATGGGACAAACCAATCAGTGAAGACTTCAGAACCTTGTATCCCATTCCGCAAATAAGTATTAACAATAATCCTAACCTGAAACAAAATCAAGGTTATCCACAATCATCACAATAATTAATAACTAAAATTAAAAAAAATGAAAAACAATTTCATTCGCTCTAAAAATTTAAGCAGGTTTCTTGCCATTTCCATACTTTTAACGGCATTCACAACATCCTGTAAAAAAGATGACTCCTCTCCTAAATCAAACAACTCCGATCTTCTGACTGAGATTCAGACCGTTCAGGGCCTTTTAAATGGCGCCCAGGAAGGAAATGCCGTAGGCGACTACATACTTGGCTCTGTTACTACCCTTCAGGATGCATTGAGTGCAGCTCAGACTGTTTCCGGTGATGCAACATCTACTCAGGACGCCCTGGATCAGGCTTTTACAAATCTCCAGGATGCACAGTATTCCTTCCAGGCCAATCAGATTGAAGACGCTTCTCTCGAGTTCTCCGCCAACGGTTCCGACAGCACTCTGGCTGTTGAACAAAGTGATAATTCGGCAGAGATTTTCAACTTATCAGTCTTTACTTTCGAAGCATGGGTTTACTATACTGACAAACCTGGATTCTTCGGACAAATTGCATCCACCGAATTTTATGAAGGCGGCCTGAGAGGCTGGAACCTGAGGATCGGTGATGGCGATGCCCTTGACTTCGCAATAGCCGACAGCGCAGAAAGCAGATTGCAACCCGATGTGACTGAGCATCCTGAAGCAATCGTTCCAAGAAATGAATGGGTTCATGTAGCATGTACCTTTGACGGCACAACCATGAAATCCTATATCAACGGGAATCTTATCGGGTCCCTGGATGCCTCTGTCCTAACCAACATCGCTCAAACGGCCACGTTAGATGGAGCACAGCCTCTGGTTCTCGGCAACAGCGCCGGATTCAAACAGCCGGAAAGAAGGCTTGTCGGAAAACTATTTGATATAAGATTCTATAACGTGGCAAGAACTGCAACAGAAATTGCCAGCGACAAAGATTATATTCTGACCGGGGATGAAAGCGGACTGGTAGCATACTGGCCAATCGCCAAGGCAACATCAAACACTTTGATCACTGATGCTGCCAAAAATCTACAGGGAGAAAATAATCTGCAGCTGGAAGATGGCGCCATCGTTTCAACACGTAATTAATTATCCTGAAAGAAATGATTGACCCGTTTAAAGAGGTCAATCATTTCTTAATTTTAAGAGCCGGATTTCTGTAAATTTATTTACTGAATTTCAGGATACGGATATTACTGCTTCTTTTTACTACAGGTTTTTGATATGAAAATATATTCCATGTACATATTCCTCCTCCTGACACTTATTGCCTGCAATAAATCCAATGATGTGAATCTTGACAATTTCCCGGATAGCACGCTGAATGATTCTCTCTGGATTGAAAGAGCACAAAATGCTTATGATGATCTGCAAACGGTTTACTGGAATCCGGCTGAAAACCGGTTCTATTCAGATAATTTTAAAAATACCAACCTGAATTACTGGTGGCAGGCCCATGCCCTTGATGCTCTTGTCGATAAAAATATCAGGATGCAGGATACCTCCGGCACTGAGATGGCACAACTGATCGACGGCATTAAATCGGCAAATGACAACAGTTTAATTAACTCATTCTATGATGATATGGAATGGATGGCACTGGCACTCTTCAGATCTTACGAGATCACCGGGGATCATTCCTTCCTGGATGAATCAAAAAATCTGTGGGAGGATATAAAAAAAGGCTGGAACACCATCCATGATGGAGGAATCGCGTGGAACAAAACGCAGACCGATTATAAAAATATGCCCGCCAATGCTCCGGCTGTCATCCTCTCCTATAAATTATTTCAACTTGAAAAAAATGCGGATGACAGTATTTTTGGGAACAAAATTCTTACTTGGGTGGAAAATAATCTCGTTGATGAATATTCCGGCAAAGTATACGATGGCCTTGGCAGAAACGGCACCGACCAGGTAGATACTGAATGGCAGTTCACGTATAACTATGGTATATATATCGGCGCCTGTGTTGAGAAATACCAGGTTACAAATGACTATTCCTATATTGAAAAGGCTATCAAATCAGCAGATTATGCAATAATTTCCCTGGTTAAGCCGGGAACGGAAATCCTGAAAGACGAGGGAACAGGAGATGGTGGTCTGTTTAAAGGAATATTCATACGGTATCTGATGAACCTGACTGAAGTCGATGAGATCCCTGACGCCATCAGGCAAAAATACATCGGTTTTCTTCAAACAAACGCCGAATCCCTATGGAATAACGGGACGGTTAAGGATCCATACATACAGTTTTCCTCCGACTGGACACAACCTCCTGCCAGGGTTATCGATTTATCAGTACAGTTGAGCGGACAATTCATGCTTGAGATTATGGCTGATCTTGAAAATAAGAAGCTTTTGTAAAATCCAATCCATTATCATGATTGACAGAAGAAAATTTTTAAAAACGGGGGCTATTTCTGCAACCGGCCTGACCCTATTGGGAAAATCAGGTTTTGCAGCCGGAATTTATAACAGCGACTATGTAAGCAACAGACCCTCTCCATCCGACAGAAAATTTACTTCGGAATCAGTTGAGGAAACCATAGAGAAAGCCAAAAAGAAGATCGGGGATCCGAAACTCTCATGGATGTTTGAAAACTGTTTTCCAAATACACTCGATACCACTGTCGATTACAATATAGAAAACGGGGAATCTGATACATTTGTCATCACCGGGGATATTGACGCGATGTGGCTCCGGGATTCCTCTGCCCAGGTTTGGCCGTATCTTCCCTTAGCTTCAGATGATGATAAACTTAAATCATTACTTTCCGGGGTAATTCGTCGCCAGACTCGTTGTATTTTACTGGATCCCTACGCCAATGCATTCTATAAAGAACAGGTAACAGGTGAATGGAAAGATGATCTCACAGACATGAAACCCGGAGTGCATGAGCGTAAATGGGAAATTGATTCACTTTGTTATCCTGTCCGGCTGGCCTATAATTACTGGCAGAAAACAGGTGATGGTTCCGTATTTGATAAAGACTGGCAGAATGCTGCAGCCCTTACGCTGATGACCTTCAGGGAGCAACAGAGGAAAAGCGGACCCGGACCCTACCATTTTCAAAGAATGACAACGAGACAATTGGACACCCTGTCAAACGACGGGTACGGCAGACCTGTGCGTCCCGTTGGCCTGATAAATTCTTCCTTCCGCCCCTCTGATGATGCTACTACCTTTGGGTTCCTGATCCCTTCAAATCTCTTTGCCGTCCTTAGCCTGAAACAGATGGCTGAAATCAGTGAAAAAATAACGGGCGACATGACCTTTGCACAAAAATGCAGGGATCTCTCCCATGAAGTTGAACAGGCAATTCAACAATACGGGATTGCAGATCATCCCGTTTATGGAAGAGTTTATGCTTATGAAACAGATGGTTTTGGAAATGCAACATTCATGGATGATGCCAATGCCCCAAACCTGTTGGCTCTGCCCTATCTGGGTTGTGTGCCGGAAAATGACGAGATTTATCAGAACACACGTAAGCTGGTCTGGAGCAGTAATAATCCCTATTTTTTCAAAGGGAAGGCCGGTGAAGGAATTGGAGGTCCGCATGTAGGATACAACATGATATGGCCTATGAGTATTATTATGTATGCTATGACAAGCGATGATGACCAGGAAATTTCCAGTTGTATAAAAACACTCCGGGATACGGATGCCGGAACAGGTTTTATGCACGAATCATTCAACAAGGATAACCCCGGAAAATTTACAAGATCCTGGTTTGCCTGGGCAAATACAATTTTTGGAGAGTTAATTCTTAAACTGATCAGGGAGGGAAAAGAAAATTGCTTCAGGTAACCGGGCAACTCGTTACCCACCGGTAAGTATTTTTTTTCCTTCACCACCTCTCTCTATTCAACCTCACACGAGTTATCTTCACCGGCGGAATGCACCCCGCTAATATTTAAATTATACGTCCGGTAAAGTCTGCCATTCATTTTCAACCCATCGCGGGCTTTAATTTCCGGAAAATATCAATCAAGATACAAGGCTTGTAGCCAAAGGAATATAATCCTTACATTTTCAAAAATCCAGCAATCGCATCCGGCCGGAATTTTAAATCCCTTCAATTAGCTTCCAAATATTCAATAAGCTGAACAATGCTGTCCTGATTCTCGTATTTTACATCATGCTTTTTGACATAGGCCTTAAACAAATCCTTCTTGTCATCATAGATTCTCATCAATTGCTTCATGTTGATAAACCTGTTCAATTCCCCATTTTTCTTCAGCCAATAATAAGAGTACGGTATTACTTCATAATCATCCGGCAATTTTAACGCATAAGCCCTGCCCCCAGACAAAATCGACGAATATGTAGTAGCGGATGAAGTCTGGGATGTGCCTCCGTAACCAGACGGTTTGCCCGGAGGTATCACCCTGCACTTGTGCTCAGCATACAAATCACATGTTGAATGAGATATTAATTCAACAAATTTATTGTTCAATGTAATAAACTTCCTGTCTTTGATAAAAACCGTATCTATAAGTTCCATCTCCGTCTTTCCTATCGCCAGCATATTACCATTATCTTTGAAAATCATTTCTTCAGTCAGCGAATTATAATTAAGCAAAGCATTATTCTTTATTCCATTTTTCATCAGGATAGTCCCCTGGGTAAATTCAGGAAACAGGTAATGTGAAAGTTCTACAGCGTTATTTTGTGAATATAACGTGGTAAACGACAAGCTGAAAATCAAAAAGTAAAATAAACGTTTCATGGTTTAACCCTTACATTATGAATAGAATCATCAAATATACAACGGACAGATCTGACATTTATGCTGAATTTATTGACAGGTTTTTGTATTTCTGAGTCATGTTAAATGAAGATGCCCATAATCAGACAGCCCTAATTTCAATGTGATCAGCTTTACGAATTTAACGGAGACTCTTTGCGTTGGATTGTGATCGATTCGTTTTTACGGGCATAAACTTCCGTTCGTCCGACCAAAATACGAAATTAATTCGCTCATTCCCATGATCAACATTATTTCCTCATTGCCAATTTTGAAACGTCTTCTCTCCCTTAAAAATCTAAGAATCTTTTTATTAGAATTGACAGGTGATGCATCTTTTTATCTTTCTAAGCAGACAAGAAAAGACAAGTCATTGGAAAGCCATAGGCCAACGGCATCTTGAAATAATACATCTTAGCGGTTAGCCTGAAGAATAATTATCTCCGGCAGATGCAGTACACGGCCGGGCATAAGTATGTAGCTCAGGCGGAGAGATCTCTGCTGAATAATCTGGATAAGCTGCAGGACGGAACAAATAAATATCATCCGCTGGGTTAAACTATAAGTGAATATTAATCGTTAAATTTATGGAAACAATGGTACCGGAAATTATGAACACAACAAAGATCAGGAAAGAGCTTCATGATTACATCGACAATGGCGACGAGCGTTTTTTGAGACTGATGCATGCGGTAGTTACCGCCTACGAAAGCGATGAAGAAGACTATACTCTTCCGGGTACTTCCCTGGATGTGGAAAATTATAAGACCAGGATACAAAAAGCCCGAGAAAGGGTAAAAGCCGGGTATTATACTACACAGGAGGATCTGGAAAAGGAAATGGAGCAATGGTAAAGAAAAATTATAAGGTCATCTGGGAAGATGATGCCAAAGTTTCATTACACAGGATATACAATTATATTAAAAAGAAAGAATCCATTGATCAGGCGGTAAAAGTACGGAATGAAATCCGTGATCTGGCTAAAGATCTGGGATTTATACCTCACAAGTATGTCGAAGATCCCTACTTAAAAGATGAGCCCGGGGATATCCGTTTTAAGGCAATATGGAGTTACAAAATCGTTTATGAAATCACTTCTGACACAGTTATTATCCTGGATATCTTCCATACCAGCCGGGATCCTGGCAACCTGAAACAAATAAAAAAATGAGCCCGTAATCCTTCCCACACCCAACCCTTCTGCAGAAGTTTTTTGTCAGTAGTAAAAAATGCTAATTTGAATCTACCATGACGTTCTTCACAAACCTGTCAGGTTTACGCTCCGTCAAATACCCAAGTGGTTGTAAACAACAATGCCCGGTTTGTTGAACAACACGACTATTACCCGTTCGGCCTGGACTTCGCCGGACGACAGGGTGGGAATATCAAGTACCGCTATAACGTAACCCTTAAACCATCTTCACCTCTGCCAAATAAATGATTGGAAGGTTTTTATTCCCAAAGCGGCAGATTTCCCGGAAGAAGTCCTTCCTGATTCTGAACCTGCTTATCCCGAAATTAAATCTGATCGATAATCAATCTCTGGTTCCGGTCCCAAAGAAACGTTAACCGGCTCCTTGCTAAAATTTAGAGGAAAAGGGCCGGAGGCTTACGGTGCAATTTATTTTAACAAAATCCGGTTTTTATTGGAGTGAGGTTTGGATTTTTCTGAACGTTTTCGGGGGTTTTCCGGTTATGTGAGTATTCCGGGCAAACCTGCCCCAGGTTCCAAATGAGATGCGTGAGAATCGATAAAAAGGCCTCAGGATGAAAAATTTATATTTCAGGATTCAGATTCTCCCGTTCAGGATCTTATCCTGAATGGAAGAATTTGTATCTTAATACTTTAAAATCGCATCCTGACGTGTTAAATTTGTATCCTGAGGGACGTAAAAATATATGCAATCCGGAAAGAAATTAAGGATTGCTGTTTATTCCAGCCGGCAGTTCACATTAGGTTTGATTCAAAAGTCGGGGCGTTCACTGGTTACTTGAATCCGGCTGTATCGTTTTAATTAAATATAGTAGTATTGTAAAATTCAGGAATGCGCAAGGAGCACCCTATTTGAAACTTTGACATTTCCGGGACAAATTTGAATTGCAATGATAAAAAATATTTATAAGAATTTTATCGAGAACTGGATCTCGTATGGATTTGAAACGATTGTCGTAATCGTTGGAATATTAATTGCTTTTACCTTACAAAACTGGAACGAAGCCAGGAAAGATTCAATTCAGGAAGTAAAATACTTAAAACGTATACAAAATGATCTTGCACTGGATACAGCTTTTTTTAACAGAAGTGTGGAATTATGCAAAGAAATGGCTAAACAGAATCAGAATGCCTTAAAAGTCGCCTATGACGAACAAAAAACCCTGGAACAATTCCGCTATTTCGTGGATCAGCTCAATTCCTACTCCATTCCATTTCAAATTCATAATGCTACATATCTGGATCTGATTAATACCGGGAATATTAACATTTTCCGAAACGACAGCCTGAAAAATGAGATATTTCAATATTACAATTATTGTCAATTTATAGAGAAGGATTTGGATGATTTAAATAATTTTGATACACAGTTGCGGATCATTTCTGTTTCGAAAGGCGTTTCGATAGCAAAGTATATGAAAGGCGATTCTACTGTTTTATTACAATCTATGATTAATCCAAAAGATTGGGCCTACATGGATGATTACAACTCCCCGGAGTTCAAGTCACTATTTGAATCTATTCTTTTTACTATAGATAAGGATCAATTTTACATAGGAGATCTCGTTCCATTATATAAAAGTGCTCAAAACGTTTTAGTACATATTGACAAGGAATTAAAAAACCGGGGGTTCTGAATTTCGACATTCCGCGTTGATTTGAGAGAGATGTGCCTTCAATGGTGAAATAGTTTGATGATCCGGGACAAAAAAAAACCATAAAGTTCTTCATAGAATATTAAACTATTGTGGGGCGCTAAACCGGAAAAAAGGATGAACCAACCCGTTAACCCCAATCTTCCTGTGTCGCTGTTCTTTCAGATATCATATTTAAACCCGAGATGTACTCCAATCGTGTTATTTTTAGTTGCAAGTTCATGAACCAGCGTATCATAAAGACCTAAATTTTCATTTAAGCCCAGGTCCAGTAAAAACCGGCCATGAAGCGGTATATAAAAACCCAGTCCAACGCGCATTCCAAAGTCAAAAGGCTGCGTTTGTGATGCGTAGCTTTCCCTGCCCGGTACTTCGCTGTTTATATCTTTCGCACTGAGTAAATAACCCAGGTAAAAACCTCCTCCAAGATAAAATTTTACCCTTTTCTGTGTAACGAACGAACAAACAACAGGTACCGTAAGATAGTTTCTTCTGAAGATCATATCGGAGGTTTTGTAGTAATTCCCGGCATCATCGAAATAATCGACACCCACCCTGGCTCCTTTTTGTTCAAACAGAATGCCCGTTTGCAGGAAAGCATATTTTGAAAAGTGGTAATTGTAGGTTGTGCCCATGGAATAAGTGATCGCCGGCTTAAAATCCTTCAGATACGGGTTGCCGAAAAAGAAAGACAGGGCCGGACCAAATTGGATTGAAATATCACTTTTTGAAAATTGTCCCTTTGCGCTAAAGCAAAGTACAAATGCAAGAAGGAAAGTAGTTATCATTTTCATATTGTCAGCACATCTTTAAAGGTATTCGGCATTCCGGCACCAACTATTAAATTTACCACGAAAAGCAGGCTTGGTCTGTCTTCAAAAAAAAATAAAACACTATCTGCTTCGGAATTCATCGAGTGAGATAACGTGAATATCTTCATCTTCAAACTCATACAACAGAATATCCAGGGCTTCTACTGTGGAATTGTTTAGATGAAACAGAATAACCGGTATCCGGGATTTCGAAAATAAGTTATGATGAAAATAATCAATGACATCCTGTGTACTGACACTATTGTCCCACTCTTCAGCACTTAAACTCCACATAACCACGTCATAACCATTACTAAGCAGGGTGAGCTTCTGTTTTGACGTTAATTCACTGTATGGCGGTCTGAAATAGTGTTTATTGCCGGGTTGCAGGCTGTCGATCAGAAGTTGCGTCCGCAGAATCTCCGGTTTATAAATCCGGGCCAAACTTGAATTACCAACGTTAACATGGTTGTATGTATGATTGCCCATAGATTGCTCTGTTGCTATACGATTTGCCAGATCAGGGTATTGCCTTAACGATTGTCCGATGCAGAAAAAGGTCGCTCTGGCATGATGCTTTTTTAATATATCAAGTATTTTTCCCGTATTTTCGGGCGAATTTGGTGCATCGTCAAACGTTAAAACGACCTCTTTAACCGGGAAGTTTTCATCTTTGGAACAACTTATCAGCACCAAAAAAACGACCAGAAAATATTGCCAATATTTAGAATGGTTCATGCAACCGTTATTTTAACTTTCAAACCTATATCCCGTATCCACTTGAACTGGTTATTAAGCATTGGAGTCAGCCTTTCGCCAGCCGTTTCCGTTGCCTCAGCCCGACGTGTGTGTTACAATCGTACACCCTGCTCACTTGTAACAGAAGCCAGTTTACAGATCCAATAACCCGTTTTACATAACTCCCTAACCCCTAATCTCTACTCTCTACTCTCTAACTCTCTACTCTCTACTCTCTCACTCTCTAACTCCCCCCTAACCCCTTCCCATTGAGAATCTGCACCACACATTTTTCTACCCTGGACTCCCGCGTTTTGGATTGTTTGGGTTGAGAAAAATAATAAATGTATGCTTTTTGACGTCCCGGCGTCAGAGCATCGAAAGCGGTTTTCAGGGCAGGCATTTCATCCAGTTTCTTTTGAAATTCTTCAGGAAATACAAGATCCGTATTCTTTTTAAAATTTACTTTCAAACCAGCCTTTTCCACTTCAATGGCTTCATAAATATAGGTTTTCAGGACAGGTTCCATTTCAACGATTTCCTGTACACTGGTGAACCGGACCTGGCGGGCCGCCTGCACATTCTCCGTTTGTTGGATGAGAATACCGTTGGCATCATTTAACAAGGCGCCTTTGAAAAACAGAATCGCACAGTATTCTTTAAATCCATGGATTAACACTATGTTGCTTTTCTGAAACGTATAACAGGGTACACCCCATTTCAATTCTTCAGTCAGCCCGCAGTCAAGAATGATCATTCTCAGTTTCTCAAATTCCTGCTGCCACTTTTCTGTTCTGTTTAAAAATTGATCAACCTTTGGATTCATTGGATTCATTTATTGATAAAAATACAAAACCCACTTTTCACCTTCAATGTTCGTTGAGAACATATCGATAAATATGTATTGATCACCTAAAACGATTTTTCTATTTTATAACTGGTGAAAAAGGTTTGAGTACAAACCTGCCGTAGGCAACAAATGCGCTTATGGCCGCCACCACGAGCCAATACATTACATGATTGTAATCCGGGTTTCTGGAAAAAATATCCACTCCGGAAAAGAGCAGCATTTCTGCAACAATGTAGGTCGCTGCAACCGGTGCCAGCATTCCCAGGTGCCTGTTAATTGCCGGAAGGATTAGTCCCAGGCTGCAAAGCAGTTCAATAACACCCATTACTATCCAAACCCCGTGGGGAATAGCGTCCAGAGAAGGGATGGTCTGCGCCGGATTGGAAAACTTCCATACCGCACCCACGATGGTATGCAGGGCGAGAAGGATTTGAAGAACCCATAATAGAATATTCATGACTTACCTCCTTATGATGTTTAATTTAACGATCATTCTGTCTTTACCTCTTTCATTTTACCCACTGATCCGAATAATTCAATAACTTATAAACCCGAACCATCCTGATCTTTCATTTTAGTTTGCCAAGGATTGTTTCCAACCGGTCATGTGCCATATTTATGCCCCGGGCAAAGGGCATCTGCAGCAACTTGTCTCTGTCTGCGACGGATCTGAATACGATAAGCATATTGAGTTTGCTGGTGTCGTCTGTAAGTCCTTCAAATTCCAGGAATTCAAGCTGAACAGGGAAATGCGCATTCTCCATTTCAAATGTGCGTGTGATTTTCCGGTTGGGGCTAAACTCATGGATTACCCCGTTGGCCCGAAATACCACGTTTCCCTGGGGGTCAGTTGTTTGAAACTGGTAACCGCCATGGTTTTTATTTTCAAGTTTCAGCACTTTCGTTCCCATCCATTGTTCAACAATACCGGGCTCTGTATACGCCTTAAAAAGTAATTCCACAGGCAAATCAAATTCCCGGGTTATCAGCAATTCCTGTATGCCGGCTTCGGCATTGATTTTTGTCTTCTGTTCCATCTTATTATGATTTTTTTTCCTGATGATTATCGGGATTGTATCCCTTCATGATGGTTTCCAATTTATTAAACCTGTCGTCCCACAGTTTGCGAAAGGGTTCAATAAAGTCTTCTATTTCCTTTATCTTTTGGGGATTCAGGTGATAGTAAATTTCTCTTCCGCTCAGTTCCTTTTTAAGCAATTCACACTCCGTGAGTATTTGCAGGTGCTTTGAAACCGTCGGCCTTGCACTGTCAAAGTTTGAGGCTATTGCCCCTGCTGTCATGGTTTGTGTGGCTGCCAACAGAAGTATGGCCCTCCTCGTCGGGTCTGCAATGGCTTGAAATACGTCTCGTCTTAAATTCATTATGTAGCTATTTGACTACAAATATAAGTGTAGTTATTTAACTACGCAAGATTTTTGTGATTTTTTTTTGATGTTTTTGTGTTTCTTCAGCTGCCGTCAGTCGCCCGGTGTATCTTCCTCAGATCCACCAGGTGCCTGCATGACTCCATCTAAAGAAATAAATGATAACCGATTATTTTTCTCATGTGCATGAAGTCAGTGATTATAGTGTTGACTCCGCACTTTTATGTTTGTGAATCAGTTCGGTTTGCAGTTTCCACGTCTATTTTTTTCTTCTTATTTCTTTCAGTTACTTCCAGGTAAGCAGGTCGCTCAGGCATGGCGCATAGCGGCTGTGTGTGTGAGTAGTGGTAATCTTCGAGCACTCCTATCAAATTACACAGAACTTGATGCGGGGAAGAACGCTCAAATACAATACAAACCCCGCCATTACTTACACACGACATTTGAACTGGCGATATTGTCCATCATCCTTTGTTTTAGGCAAATTTAAAAACCCAGTGAATTTATAGAAGTGGTTTTTTAATCAGGTTAAAATGTTTATATAATTCAAACCAGGTAACACTAAAAAGGCCTGCCAGGGAACAAATTATTATTTCTATTATACTTATTTTTTCAAACTGGAACAGGTCCAGTAAGAAAGGAATATTGAGGATGAGAATCAGAAACAGAATGGCTCCGCCAACAATCCATTTAACAGCTTTGTTAGGAGTAACGAGAATTTTAAAGATATTAGAGGTCCATGAACGATTTGAAAAAATTACAGCGATGTTTGAGATTATCAAGGTAATAAAGGTAAATGTCCTGACAGCTTTTTCGGTGTGTCCCATTTTATTACCAATAAAATAAACGAGAAGACAAATAATTAAGATTCCCAGACCTTGCACACAACTTAATACTATTTTTTTTGCACTAAAAAAGGGTTCGTCAATTTTTTTTGGCGGTCGCGACATGACATTCATTTCTTCCTTTTCGGCTTCAAAAATGACTGAACAAGCCGGGTCGATTATCAGTTCAAGAAATACAATATGCACAGGCCAAAGAATTAAAGGCATATCGGCAAATAAAACTGGTATCAAAGATAATCCTGCAATTGGGACATGAATGGCAAAGATATACCCTAAGGCTTTCTGTAGATTATCAAAAATTTTACGGCCCATCTTTACGGCTCCAACAATAGAGGCAAAATTATCATCCATCAACACTAGCGAGGAGGCCTCCCTTGCCACATCAGTTCCTTTTTCTCCCATAGCGATTCCGATGTTTGCCGTTTTCAGCGCCGGAGCATCATTTACTCCATCGCCTGTCATAGCCACTATTTCATTGTTTTTCTTTAATGCATTGACAATTTTTAGTTTTTGTTCCGGAATAACTCTGGCAAAGACATTCACATCTTTTATCCTGTTGCAAAGTTCCTCTTCAGTCATTTCCTGCAATTCATTACCTGCAATACATAATTCGGGATGTTCCAACCCAATCTCTTTTGCGATATTCATGGCTGTCAGCGAATAATCTCCTGTAATCATTATTACCCTGATACCGGCTTTGTAGCATTCTGCAACTGCATCAGGTATGTTTTCCCTGATAGGGTCTGACAGCCCGATTAATCCTATAAACTCAAAATTGAAATCATGCTGTGTTTTTGGCAGACTCCCGGTCTCTATTATTGCTTTAGCAACACTTAGCACCCTTAATCCAGCTGAAGCCATTTCAGTAACAGCCTTTTCATATTTGCCTTTCATGTTAATATCAAGATGGCAAAGGTCAAATATTGCTTCAGGTGCCCCTTTGGCCGCAATTATTTTGCCTTTTGAACCAGTACTATTATACACTCTCGACATCGCGAACATTTCCTTTGTCAAAGAGTATTCCTTTTCCATTAACCAATCGGCGTGAATATGCTCTGAATTTTGAAGGAACTTTTCCCCCACATTGACAATGGCTTTCTCCATAGGGTCAAAAGGATTAACCTGACTTGATAAAATTCCGTACTCGATTATCTCATGAAATGGTTCTGGAAATTCTGTATTAGCAGAAACATTATAAAAATCACTACCATTGTACAATCGAGTAACAGTCATTTTATTTTGTGTCAGGGTTCCTGTTTTATCCGTACACAATACAGTTGCCGATCCAAGTGTTTCAATGGCAGCTGGCTTTCGGGTCAATACTTTATTTTTAGACATACGCCATGCGCCTAGTGCAAGAAATACCGTAAGAACTACAGGAAATTCCTCCGGAAGCATTGCCATTGCCAATGTAATGCCTGCCAAAAATCCGTTCAGCAAATCACCTCTGGTTAAAGTATAAACAACAACAACCAGTACACAAAGCGCAATTCCAATAATTGCCAAACGCCTTACCAGAATGCCCATCTCCCTTTTTAACTTTGTAGGCTCTTCCTTTACCGATTCCAATGCTTTCCCAATCTTCCCAATTTCGGTGTTTAGTCCTGTTGCTACAATTTTTACAACGCCATTTCCCTGAACAATCATTGAACCTGAATAAACGTAAGGAATATCATCGCCACCAGGGCTAAAATCCAAATCACCTTCCTTTCCTTCCCTTTTCCTGACAGGAACAGATTCTCCGGTTAGCAGCGATTCATCAGCCATAAGGTTAATGCACGACAAAACGAGTGCATCGGCGGGAACTCTGTCGCCCTCTTGCAATACTACAATATCATCTGTTACTACTTCTTTGCCGGGTATCCTTTTTTCAATTCCATTTCTGATAACTAATGCTCTTGGGCTGGCAAGGTCTTTCAATGCATCCAGGGCTTTTTCTGTTTTTTTCTCCTGGTAAAATTCTATACCCATAATTACAAAAACAAAACCCAAAAGCATTAAACCTTCCCGTACATTTCCAAGCAAAAGATATAGTGTGCCGCAAGCAACCAATAAAAGGAACATCGGTTCTTTTACCACGCCAAATATGATGTGCCATATGCCTTTTGGCTTCGAAGAAGGAAGTTCGTTAAAGCCTTCTTTTTCAAGCTTCTGTTTGACTTTCTCTTCTGACAAACCGCTAAATTCTTCTGCCTTAAATATTTTTTCCAAAGTATTCGTTATTAGTTTGATGTTGTGTTCAAGGATATATAATTAATCCAGTTTAAAGTATGATGAGAAAAAATTAAATCTATAATCGTAAGTCCGTCATCACGCAATTAATAATTAACACACCAAACTGAATAATCATCCAGTAGTTGATAATTCCTGGTTTTAATATCTATAGCCTTTAAATCCGCAAGAGGTATTTGAAAATTCTTTTTGTCGGATTTACGAGTTACATTTGCTATTAATCCGAAATGCCCATCAAATTCATTATCAATTGAATTCAAAACGTAAATATCAGTATAAGATGGCCTGGTCTTCTTTAATATCTCATATTCCCTTTTACTTCCCGGGCCAAAAATATAAAACTCTTCCCAGTTAAAATCTTCAATGCCAGTTAATTCAATTGGAAAATCAAGATTGATATCAAGAAATCCTTTATAAATTAAAAGGGTTTCTGAATTTTTAGAAAAATCCTCAATCCCTTTTGGAAAAACCTTTTCAATCCTTGCTTCTTGTTTTTTAATATCCTTATCCATGCTGCGATGTATATTAAAATACCACATAGTCTAGTTACCCCAGGGGAAATTTTTGTTACCCATATTGCTGGCAAACTGCCCACTCATGAGGGCCTCGCTGTTCACCCCAAGGTTCTCACAAACTGTCCCATACTGTAAGTCAGGAGAAACCCAGATACTTATCGGGGTGACAGTTTATATCCTTCGGTAATGAGCTCCGCTACGCTACGGTTCCCCTCATACGTCTCTTCTAATCTATACTGCAAAATAAGCTCTTTCTCTTTCAATTTTGCAAAATGCAGAAAAAATTAGCCAATCCCTTCGCTCCTTCTACCTTTCGATAGCTATCATCACTAATACGAATTAGTCCACAACCGCAGTTTCATACGAATATCGCATGCCTGCTTCCTGTAACCATTTTGCAGGGAAACAGCAACTTCCCTTGTTCCATCCAAATGCCTGAATTACATTTCCCGTAAAGCGGGACAGGCACTGCTCGCTTTTTTCCGTGCTGTTAGTTTTCTTTTTCAAACTCTTCCATTTCTCTGTAGAATTCAATGGCTTTTTCAACGTACTTTCCTCCCGAACCTGCTATTAAATTTCTAAACCATTTTTTATTTAAGTTTTCGGGTTTATGGTTTTTATACAACCAAAAGGAAAAGTAAATAAAACTACCTGTTAGCATTATTTGAAAGATAATGTAGGGTAATCCTACGTCTTGTGGAAACCATGCGTCGCTCAAAAAAAATGTTGTGAAAAAGGGGAATTGCAAACACATAATTTTGGAGTGGTCAATTATGGAAAGTTGAAGTCTTGATAATTGTTTCTGAATTTCCATCACGCTACCATCGTAATTTAGATTTTTTGTCCAAACAAGATGTTTAATATAGTCCGCAAACCCTTTTATGTTTATCAAAGCAATTGCCAAAACAGAAACAATAAAATAATTATTTGCGGAAGAATAATTTGAAATAGCATAAAACAAGGCATATCCCAATATGAGAAGATAAAATACAAAAGCTATTATTCCTGCTGTTGTTAATCGAGCTAAGCCTTTTAAAGAGGATTCTGCCTTTCGGCCAATGGTCTCTTTTAACAGTAGCTTGTTAATCGCCAATGTCTTTTCTATTTTGGCATTTTGTTCTTTCCAAATATTGATAAATTCTATATTTTTCATTTTTTTTCATTTTTAAGTTGAGTAAATTCCGCCTTTAATTTGCTTTTAATCCTGCCGATTTTTGTTGCGACATTAGTTTCCGTAATCCCGATGATTTCTGAAATTTCATTATAGTTTTTTTCTTCGAGATATAGCAAAATTAATGCTTTGTCTAAATCATTCAATTTTGAAATTATCTGGTTCAATATGTCCAGGTTGGTTCCTTTTTCATCGGATATTTCCGTTTCGGTAAAATCAAAAACAGCTGTTGTAAGCGAATTTGAAATCCGTTTTCTGCTGTTCTCTTTTCTATAGAACGAAATAGCCACGTTCAAAGAAATTCGGTAAATCCAGGTTGAGTACTTGAATTTTTCGTTGTAGTTGTCAAATGATTTCCACAATTGCAAGATAATTTCCTGAATGAGGTCTTTTCTGTCTTCAATGTTCTGGCAATATGAGTTCGCCACTTTATAAAGAATACCTTTATTACTCTCAATAACAACAAGAAAATTGGCTGTTCTATCTCTGTCCATCTTTTGGTTTGGGTGATTGAGAACCTAATTGTAACACCTGGGTTGTACAATCTGTTTCTTGTGGTGTATTTGGCTTCACATTATAAATGTTTTTAGTTACTGTAATACTGCAACCTGTTGAGAGAATTGTAAATGTCATAACTGCTTATAATGATTAATCGGATGTTATTGTACTCCATTTTGCTTAGATGTAATTAAGAAATAATCGTCTTTTCTTAATTATTCGCACAATGGTTCCAAAAATCACACTTTTTTGAAGAAAATTTTATCAGTCAGGAATTCGGGTTAAACTTTTAAGTAAGTTCAGGGAAAAAGATTGGTATTATGCCTGAAGTTTTTCTGCTTGCGCCACCTACTGAATATAAATTTAACCATTTTTCGGATTTTTAAAACAGATCCGGAACAATAATACACTTGAAACCTGATCATAACCCGGTAAATACAAACGGCGTCGGATCTATGGCTTTCGAAGGCACAGCCATTCTGTTGTTAAAACAGGGAGCTTATCTCATGTCCGGATCGGTTTATCCCCTCTGCCCTTCGGCTTCACGTAAACAATATGAGTCCTGCAGAATTCATAAATAGAAATATCTGGTAAAAATTGTCTAATTTAATCCTGTTGTAAAAAGGGCAGTTATACCGCCCGACCGGAATGTTCCATTAACCTAAACGAACCTCCGCCATGAGAATTTCGGTAAAACTGATGATTGCCATTCTGTTTTGTGTAAGTAATATCTTACAGGCACAGGATGTAATACATACCTGGGATAAGCAGCAACTTACTTTTTCAGCTGAGAATACATACAAGAATGCCTATACGGAAGTCACAGTATGGGTTGACCTCACCGGACCCGGTTTCAGTAAACGGATTTACGGATTCTGGGATGGCGGTCAGATCTTCCGTGTACGCCTTGTTGCAACCCGGCCCGGGACATGGACATGGAAGAGTGGCTCGGATCCGGAAGATCCGGGATTATCCGGAAAGTCCGGTTCTTTTACAGCGGCAGACTGGACAGAAGCGGAAAAAAAAGAAAACCCCTTACGGCGGGGTTTTATCCGTGCAACCCCAAACCAACATGCCCTTGAATATGCCGACGGGACACCATTTTTTGCTATCGGCGACACCTGGTACGCCCTCGGAACAAACCGTTTTCGTTGGTACGACGATGATAAGGAACGCCCCATAGGCCCGACTGCCGGGTTCAAGGATTATGTCCGTTACCGGAAATCTCAGGGGTATAACTGGGTTAATGTGATCGCAGCCTTTCCAAACTGGATGACCGACGATAAACCCTGGCATCTGACCATGGATGATTCTGCAAAAACAACCATCCGCTCTGCCTGGCTCGAATTCGGTACGGGAAGTGCAAAAAATATGGATAATGAAGGAGGACGCCCGTTTTTCTTTCCCGGAAAAGTACCCGGATTCGAAGAGCAGTTCCCCGACATGGACCGGATCAACCCTGAATATTTCAAATATCTCGACCGTAAGATCGATTACCTCAACGCTAACGGTTTCATCCCATTTATAGAGGCTTCACGCCGTGATGCCAGTATGGCCTGGTATAAATACTACCCCTGGCCCGAATCCTACGTACGCTACATGCAATATATCTTCTCACGCTATCAGGCCAACAACACGGTTCTGAGTCCTGTTCACCTGGATATCATAGCTCAGAGTGTAAGCCCCGATGACTATATCCAGGCCATAAATGCCAGGGAGAAAAAATATGGTCCTTTACCTTTCGGCACACTGCTCTCGGCCAACGCCAACCCGTCAACCCTTGAAAACTGGGGAAAAGACTCGTGGGTCACCTTACACCAGATCGGGAATATGCGTGAACATAACAATTACTGGTATTTGACCGAGATCTTCAACCAGGAAAATCCCAGGCCCGCCCTCAATGGCGAGCCGTATTACGCGGGGTACAAAGATGCACGATCCGTCAATTACGCCCACGGAGCTGTTGGCGGTACAGACCTGGACAATGCTTATGTACGCTCAGCCATGTACGGCAGCTTTCTTTCAGGCGGACTGGCCGGGCATGTGTATGGTGCTGAAGGGATCTGGGGGGCGGATATCGAACCTGATGCTCCAACTCATATGTGGGAGGCTTTCCAATGGAAGTCAGGTGCAGAGATGCAATACTTGAGAACCTTTGCCTTTTCCATCGGGAAACGGTACCAGGAGCTTGTGCCAATAGCCGATCTTGTATCACCAGACAAGTCGCATGATATCCTCAGTTACGAAGGCTGGGCCTACTGCGCACGCACTGCCGACAAAAAAATATTTCTGGTCTACTTCGAAAGGGGTTGTCCGAGATCACAAATCCGTGCTGCAATGCTTAATGGTATGTACAGTGCCCAATGGTTTAATCCGCGAAACGGGACATGGATGGATGCCGGTACCGGCAAACTTATGTCTGACAAAATAGGCATTATCCGCTTACCCGGTTTTCCTACCGGCGAAGACTGGGGCCTTCGTCTGACCTATGAAGGTCCTTCGAGGTAATCACACACTTAATTAAAATCTGAATCAGCCCTCATTCCACGACACAGGTTGTATGTTCTGTATTTCAAAAGAGCTATCATACCTTTATAAAAATCCTCTTTTTATACATGAAGTACAGTAGTCCCCAAACCAGCGCCAGGAAACCTAAAAGAGCTGGACAATTTCCACTGCGTCACCAAAAATGGCCGTCGTCCAGCCCAGGATATAATCGACCAGGGTATTAACATGAATGAAACGGACGAACAAATAGACAAAGATGGAATTCATCCCGATCACCCTGAAATAGAAGGACCATTTTTCGCGCTTCAGCACATCGATGACCAGATAAAAAAGAGCCATCAGCATAAAACTGATTCCCCCGGCAAACAAATTGTAAGAGCTGGTCCAGCATTTTTTAATAATCGGGTAAAACGGGTGGATGAGCAGTGACAGGATAAGCAAAGCAGCCCCGATACCCGCTAATAAGTATACCTTTCTCCAGGCTGTCCGTTCCTTATCGCGTAAAAAGTGGCCTGCCACTGTTCCCATCAGTGTAATAGCGATGGCGGAAACGATACATAATAATCCCAGGGCATCATAGATGCCTTTGCCGTCCGTCATCCGTCCGTCCGCTCCGTAGGCGAGCCTGCCCGGCAATAGCAACCTGTCAATGTATCCGTTAATTGAACCTTCAGGCGTAAGGACTCCTGCCCCAAAGCCAGGAACAGGTATGAAAAGCTGGGCACATGCCACGGCAACCAGGATACCCGTAAGCCAAATTAACCTGCTTTTCAACGATGAGGTATAAATAAATATCAGTGAGGCGAAAAAGTATGCCAGCCCAATCTGCCCCAGTACACTGGCAAACCTGATGTTTGTCAGGTCTCCTGTCAGACCGCCGTTATAAATGATCCCCAGAACCACGAGAACGACCATCCGTTTAAAAGCCTTCGCCACCAATCTCCTTTTCGGAACTTTCTTTTCGATCCTTGAGCCGATTGCAAAGGGTATAGCAACCCCTGCAATAAACATAAACAGCGGGAAGATCAGATCATAAAACCGGACTCCCCCCCAATCGGGGTGATCCATTTGTTTCGAAAGCCATTCCAGTCCGGTAACCTGTCCGATATAAGCAAAAAGTACTGAACCTCCGGTGATCCAGAACATATCAAAGCCGCGCAATGCATCAAGGGAATGTAAGCGTTCTTTCTTTTCCGTATTATTGATTTTGGAGTCCATACAGATTTTTACTGAAAAATTAAATCAAATTTATGATTTGATAATATGAATTACATTATTTTTCCTTCATTTGCTTTATAATCTATAATTTTAGATAATTATTCTCAAATTACCGGACTTAACCAACCCACACCAACCACCATGAAAAAACTATACCTCATCATGCTACTCTGCGGCATACTGGTCAACGTTGCCACCAGCCAGGATGTCAGTTACAATAAAAATTACCGGATCTACTCTTACCGTTTTGAATACAACGGGATGACGCGGGGCTTCAACTTATGGATCCCGTCTGATGATACAACCGTGGTCGTCCGTGGTCTGTTCATAAACGGCAACCCGGGAACGAGCGATAATACCGGCTGGGTACTGAACCCACAGATGCAGGAATATGCAAAACAGTTTCATTTCGGACTGTGTGCCACACTGAATGTTTCCGGCTCCAGCACCTACAGTTTCTATGGCGCAAAACTCCTCGATGCACTTGAAAAATGGGCCGAAATGGGCATTCACCCCGAACTGAGGAATGTTCCCTGGTGCGTTACCGGGAACTCGAGTGCCGGCGCGTTCACCTACGGATTAGCCATGTTTGCACCGGAAAGAACCATCTGTTTTGGTGCCAATGTACCAGCCACCCTCAATCCCCGTGAGCCTTCGGATGAGGGCCTGAAGGTCCCCGGGATCTTTATCTGCGGGGAAGTTGACCAGACCGTCGGGAACGTGGAACACGGCACTATCGGCGACAGGATGACCCTCAACAGGCCGAAAGGAGCCCTCTGGTCTAAAATTGAAGTGCAGGGTATGGGCCATGAACACCGGAGAACGATGCACATCTTTTACCCTTTCTTTGAAAAATGCATCGCACTGCGATTGCCGGTTGATGCCAATCCGAGACTTGGACCTGTTACACTGAATCCCGTCAGTGAGGATAGCGGATGGATTGCCCTTGATACTACCTGGACTTCCGGCTTCACTGAGATCTATCCAATAGATTCGGTCGAATCACCCCGCGACCCCAACACCAGCTGGTGCCTGGATAAGGATATGGCGTTTCTCGACCGGGCGTACACTTCACGCAACGAGAAGTTCCAGATCAATACTCCCGACACCGTTTCCTGGGATATTGCACCGGTTCAGAATACGGACATGATCACCTACGATCTTGAGAGCGATACATTGATCAGGATCCTCGGCAGGACATACACGGAAATTAACTGGGATAAAATTGAATTCTATTTAATGTCGGAGAAACTTGGAGAAGTACGTGGTGGTGGGGATGAATTTGAATTTGATTACAGGATAAAACATCTCCTCAATAAGGTTTGCGATCCCTTCACGGCCATTGCTTACGATGCGGAAGGGAATGTCATCTCTCCTGCACAGATGTTCTCTGTCCTGGTTTTCGGAGGAAATTTCTACTCTGATGACAGCATCCCGCCGGCCGTTCCCGACGCCCCCGGGCTGGCAAAAGAAACAGGATACCGGTGGATAAAAGTCAATTGGAACGTACCGCAGGACAATGAAGGAATTTGGGGATATCATGTTTATTTTGACGGAGCCAAACAGAATGAGGAGCCGGTTACCGATACCTTCTTCATTGTTAACGATCTGCAGGTTGGTTCACCCTATACCTTTTCAGTGAAAGCACGGGATAACGGGGGTAATTTTTCATCGATGTCCCAGGAATCCGTCCTTTCAACCGCAAAACCGGAAGGCTTTGTGTATCTGTCCGATCTGGATTTCGCCTCTTCGGTCAACGGTGCCGGACCGGTAGAAAAAGATATGACCAACGGGGGTGATCATGCAAATGACGGCATACCGATTGTGGCCAGCCACATCTATTTTCCGAAAGGACTGGGCGTCTCATCCGTATCGGAAATTACCTGGAACCTGAATGGAAATTATGATTACTTTGCTTCCGATCTGGGCCTGATCTCCGGGAGCTATGGCATTTTTTCTGTCATTGCCGACGGCGATACGATCCTGACAAGCCCTCGTGTTCTTAAAACTGCGGGCAGAAGGGCTGTTTTCCTCAACATCAGAAAGGCGGATGAATTAAAACTGGTTACTACAGGCTATGCCAGCGATGCGGTATGGGCAGGTGCCGCCGTAATGAATTCCAATTTCACGGATAACATGGTACCTGCTGCTCCAACAAAACTGGTGGCAGGATCGATAGGTGAAACATCGTTCAAACTTACATGGAATATTCCCGATGATGATACGTACATTAAGTGCTTTCTGATCTCAGTAAATGACGGTATTCCCGATACCGCGTATATCAATGACATCACCCTGCAGGACCTGAAAAGGGGTATGGAATATGCAGTAAAGGTTGCAGCGATTGACCTGGGCGGACATGTATCCGATTACACTGATGTGATTAATGTGACCACTCTGGGAAATTTAGGTACGAGCCAAAATTCAGTTCCTGTTCTGAAGGTATATCCTGTCCCGGCAAATGATGTTTTCTACCTGGAAGGGCTAACTGTCAGAAGGCTGGCTATCATAAACCTGTCGGGGCAGATCGTTAAACATTTTGAAACGTATGCAATAAATCAAGTTAACGTCTCTGACCTAAAAGACGGTATATATATCCTTCGGATTGTCACAGATACGGACAGGGTGCTGTATGAAAAACTCGTGATTGAACGGTAGAAGATCATCAACCGGATCACCTCCCGACCGGTTATAAAAAAAAATAAAAATTCCGGGAAAACCCACGCTGATTTTTTTCCACTTTTCACATTAACCTGTAGAGACGCGCTATCAGCACGTCTCTACAGAAATTATTTATTAATAAAAATTAATCAGCCATGAAAAAACGTTTTCCTTTCCTGGTCATTCTGATGACCATCATCCTGATCTCGTGCCGGAAACAAGAATCTTCATCCCAGGAGATGTCCGGAAGACTTTCCATTAACATTGGATTATCGATCAACGTCGATGAGGTAAACAGCGGGTTGAAATCGACCGCGGGGACCGAAGATTTTACAGTCAGAATAATCCGTGATGACGGCACGGAAGTTTTGACATTTGAAACAGCGTCGGCCATGCCCGATATCATCGAACTCGGGCCGGGTAGCTACTACGTGGAAGCATTTTCCGACAACAACCTCCCGGCAGCTTTTGAAAATCCATATTATTACGGCGCTTCGGATGTGTTCACCATCAGCAGCAACACTCAACAATCGGTTCAGGTGATGTGCAAACTGGCCAACACCATCGTGAGCGTGGTCTATTCCGATACGCTTAAGAGCAGCTTTACCAACTATTCGACAACGATATCCTCTATACTGGATTCGCTGTTGTTCACAAAAGATGAAACCCGCCGTGGATACTTCCAGACCCTGCCGCTCGGCATACGTGTTGACCTAACCTGGCAGAATCCCGACGGTTCCGAAAGTACCAAATCTATATCGGGCAGTATCCCTAACCCACTGGCAAACCACCACTACGAGATCCGGGTGAATGCTGCCATTGATAACGGTGCAGGCACTTTTCAAATCCTTCTGGATGATTCAGAGATTCCCGTCGAAACCGTCAACATTGGTGAAGATCCCGCCCCGTTAGAAGAAGGTGCGATTGGCTATGGCGAACTGCTGATCACCGAGATTATGTTTGATCCATCATCACTATCGGATACGGACGGTGAATGGATCGAGATCTATAATAACTCGGATCACCCGGTTAACCTGCAAAACCTTGTTCTGGAACGGGACGGCACCAACAGTCATACCATCGCTGATGACATCGAACTGGCACCGGGGGAGTATTTCGTTCTGGCAAGAAAAGATACCGCCGCAGACATCCCCAACATGTATGTATACGGATCTGCCATCTCCCTTCCCAATACCGGGGCGGTACTTTCCCTCTATAATGCAGATTCGGGTCCGCTGATCTTTTCAGTCGATTATGGTGAGGCAGGTTTCCCTTCCGGTTCAGGAACATCCATTAGCCTGAATCCGGAAATGCTGAATGCCGTTGAAGCTGTTTCCGGAACTTCATGGTGTACTTCATATTCCATCTACAACACCGGGGATCTCGGAACGCCGGGAGGAATGAATGATAGTTGTCTTTAAGGAAGGAATATCAGAGGGTGCCTTAAAAGTCTGTATCGGAATTCACAGATTAGCATTTGTAAGCGTGGTGAAATCATCTTCCTCCAATAAACGTCAGATTGATCACCGGGACTTCTAAGGCACTCTTTGTTAACCTGTAAATGAAAAGAAGTATTATGTTAACCCGGAATAAAGTAAAACAGTATCGCAACGGCAAGTCCGAAGAGAATGCTCCAGATCAACATCCTGATGGATTTATTCCGGTCCCTCCGTAAATTCTCTTTTTCCTGAATAGTATTGACCTTTCCGATTTTTCCAAAATTAAAAACGCCTTTCATCCCAAAGCCGGCACAAAACTTCAACTGCCATTGTAATATGCCAATGCCGAAAGCAGCTGCAGGTAAAAAGACTACCAGCCGCCAGATCCTGTTCACCTCCAGGACAGGGAAAAGAATAAGGATGATGACCATGATAAGGCCTGAATACAAGGCCCCGTTGCGGCGTTTTCTGATTTCATCCGGTCCGATATTGCACACTCCGGGTATGTATTTACCCACATTTACTGATGATACCTGAATATTTAGTCCCATTTTAACCCCCTTAATGATAATTTTCTTGACGTTAAAAACCTTCCATAATCTACTGTAGGTCAGAACCTGTTCAGCTGATATCACGGGAAATAATAAAGCCCATGTCCACTGATGATTCCGGCGTCCCTCTGTAGCAGGCTGCCGGGAAGGTCATCTTTCCCGGTTGGGTAACCAGCTTACCGGAAAATTCCTGGAACGTGTGATTTTCAAAAATCCTGCCATATTAAAATCACACCCGGAAATAACTCCGGAAGCACTGGCTAAAGAGCGGCGAATCCTTTAAGATCATCAAATGAAAATCGGGTTGTCAAAATGAGACGCCTGACAGGGTATTATCCGGTCGCACTCTTTCCAAATACACGAAGATGGGTTATCAGTGCACTGAGAGATTGGAACGTCAGTCACCGTAAAAAAAAACAAATGGAAATATTTCCTGAGACCCGGCTTCACCCTTCCAGGATATAACCGTACCCCTTCATCATTCTCCCGTCCACCATACGATCCTCACTGCCGAAGTTCGCGATCATTTTATACTTATCGCCGTACACAACTTCCTCCACCTGCATATCATCGGTCAGGAACCGGTGGGACGTCATTTCCTCCAGGGCAATTTTGGCGTGCCATTCATCCACATGATAAGTATTTTTGAACTGTTCGTCGGTGTAATGCCAGTTTCCCCAGCCGGTGGTATGATCAGTCTCGTAAGGTTTTCCCTCGCCAAATTCACGAGGTATCCAGAAGCGCAGGAAATTACCGTAGAACATGTCTTCCATCCAGCTCGGATAAGGACTTCCCTGTTGAAAGACATCATAACGGCTGGCAAAGACGGCATCGTGGAATACCAGTTGCCACATGGGAATGGTTTCACCCTGGACACGAGCCTGCCTGTGTTCAATCCAGTCGATCACGGGCACGAAATAGTCCCCGAAACTCTCGCTGCCAATCAGGAGTTTTTGATCTCTGAAGACTTTCAGAAGTTGGAATTTATTCTCCAGGTCATCGAGGCGCGTCTGCTCATTGTCCGGTTCATACGACTGGTACAAGGCATTACAGATGGTGGTGTCGATGAAATACCCGGTTGGCTTCACTGTTTTGACTTGTTCCCAGTTGCGTTTGGCATACTTTACACTGTCGCTCGAATTGGTCATGTAACACTGATGTCCGTCTGCCCACAGCCCCCCGGCCATGAGTGTTCCGTCGTTCCTTACGATGACGCCTTTGGGGAATGATGCGGCGGTGGGATAAAAATCCTGGTAATTATCGTGAAGAGCCGTGATGTATTTATCGCTTAAGGCCATGATCTCCCCGAGTTCATCAACCGTCCCAAGTCGTGGTTCGGGAGGCCAGATATCGGGATGGGCACTGTCCATGCCACCGTGCATCCACCCGCGAAGCAGGACCATCCCTTTTTTAAAGCCCATGTTTTCTTCGGCAAGTTTAACTTTCTTCATCACATCCTTAAAGGTAAAATTCAGATGTGCTTTCTGCATGTATTTAAACTGTTTATCGCCGATCCAGTAATTATCCTGCGTCTCTTTATACCCCTTGCCATACAGGTTCATAAACTGCAGGGCCCGTCCGCCGATAAGCCTCGCTGCCTCGGGGTTCTCCTGAATTTTCTCCTTCAGGGATTTGAAGAAACCGTTATCCTTCGCAAACTGCCGGAAGCGCTTGGCAATGCCAACATAATTAGCGCCGGTGAAACTGTAATTCACCACATAATGACCCTTCCATTTTCCCATAGCTCTCACCCAGGCAGGGGCCACCTGGCCGTTAAACAACATAGGCCCGCCGTCGACGGTCTTGTTGTCGTAGGCACAGATCCAGCCATTTTCACCATTCATTCCGGCGGTAAACCGCATTGGCAGGGAACTGAAAAACTGGAGGTATTGCCGTTGAAAAATATCGGCCGGATTATTTTCCCCTTTCAGCTTGTTCCGGATAAGTTTTCCCCCGTCGATGGGCATTACCAGTGTTTCGCTTTCAAAGGCCGGCGGAAATACAAGGCTGGGAAGGGAATCGTCGACTTCCAGCAGTTGAAATTTCAGCCATTCACCGTTGAGACTGTAATTGCAAAGAAAAGTCCCGTAATACACGTTGACCCTGCCATATAAGGTATACCGCAGATTTTCACCTTCCCTTTTACCGATGAACCTGCCCGGGAACTGTTCTCCCATTGCCCTGTCACGACGGCTCCACAGTTTGCCTTCATCGATCACCGTCTCATCCTGTACGGCCGCCGAAAAGGTCTTCCAGGGTTGGTCGTTCACTTTGTCCAGGACTTCAATAACACCATTGGAAAAGATCTGCACCTTCATGAAATCATTTTCAAGAATCTGCAAAACGTCGACATGATCCGGGAGTTTGACATACTGCAATGATTTCTGCGCATTTCCGTTCTGATCACAGGATTCTGTTATGGTCACCATTCCGGCTCCGACAGCAGCCGTCCCGAGCATTGCCGAGGACTTAAGGAAATTTCTTCGTTTCATGTTAAGCTGGTATAAATTCAATTCTTTCTTAAAATCTCATCCTGAGATCCGTTTCAATGCCCTGCACCCTGTCAGCCGATCAAACCATTGGCGGTCCTCCCGGTCTCCGGGCTGGTCATCTCCACGACCCTTCATTTCAACATCCTTTTACTGCTTTTCGGCCCTCGTTTCATTCGGTTCCCTGAGGTAAAGAATACTGTCAGACGGACCTTTTTTATAAGTAAACCCGTGGTGTGCTCCTTCTCTTGCAGCCCGGAAATTAACGAATGTTTTTATTTACCGACCATATTCCTTCGATTTCTTCAAGTGATTTTCCTTTGGTTTCCGGAAGCCATTTCACAGAAAATACCAGTTGAAATAAGGCCATGAGCGCTATGATAAGAAATGTTCCTGTACGGAAGCCGATTAACATGGCAGGGAATACCCAGACCATGAGGGCATTGAACAGCCATTGCACTACAACAGGGAATATCATGGCAGTACCACGCATCCGGTTGGGATAAATCTCTGAAACCAGTGTCCAGTAAGCGGGACCGATGCAAGCGGCAAAAAATGCCAGGTATACGATGCAGGTTATAAGGACGAAAATTCCTTCGAAATGACCCATAAAACTAATGAACGAAAGGATTAACAAGGCCAGGGTCATTCCGCCTGAACCAATGATGTACAAGGTCCGCCGGCCAATCCTGTCGATGAAATAAATAGAGACAACGGTGAATATGACATTGGTGATTCCCAGTCCAAAAGTGCTGAACAGGGCGGCATCAATTTTAAATCCCGCCGTGATAAATATTTTCGGTGCATAGTCGACGATGGCATTGATCCCGGTAATCTGCACAAACACCGAAAGGAAGAGTCCGACAAGCATCATTTGCCTGTTTTCGGGTTTAAAAAGATCAGCGATGCTGCCCTTCTTTTCTTTGAAACTTTCTTTGATCTCAACCATTTCGGCAAGGGCCATTGCCTCACCGCCTATCTTTTTTAATATTCTGAAAGCCTCTGATTCGGAACCAATCCGGTACAAATACCTTGGAGTTTCAGGAACGAAAAAAAGGAGCAGAAAAAACAGTGAAGAGGGAATTACGCCGGTGAAGAACATATACCGCCAGTTGTCGTCGCCCATATTTCTCAACATGTAATTGATCAGGTATGAAATGAGAATGCCAATAACAATGGAAAACTGATAGAATGAAACCAGCATCCCGCGGTTACGGGCAGGAGAAACTTCGGCGATATACATCGGTGAAAGCATGGATACCGCTCCTACCGACAAACCACCCAGGAACCGTGCAAGAACAAATACAGTGAAACTTTCTGCCAGACCTGTAAGTACGGATGTCACAACAAAGATCAGGGCCACGTATAATAATATCTTTTTCCTGCCAAATATATCCGTGACTCTTCCGGCGAATGCAGCCCCGAACATGCACCCAAAGAGAAGAGCTGCAAATGAAAACCCAAGTCCGAAATGACTGTTTTCCAGGTGAAAATATTTTTCAATAAACGGCCCTGCTCCCGTGATGATCGCAATATCAAATCCAAAGAGGAGACCTCCCAGTGATGCCACAGCAGTTAATAATGCAAGGTAAGCCTTGTTGATTTCACTTTTCATAAGTTCATGATTAAATGAGGGTATAGTATGCTTCAGACCAGTTATAAATCATTGTATGAATTTGTAAAAAAAATGCAGCAAAACCATAATTTACGTTTAAGACGGCATTACCGGATGCCAGGCTTAAACTTACGTAACGGCCTTAAGAAGTATTCTGATTCAGATCTCCCAATTTTCCTGATCCCCCGGCATCCTTTAATTTGCCACACCAGGCTCCGGCCGCAGCCGTGCCTGTCCATGTCGGGGATTTAAGAAAATTTGCGCGTCTCATTAAGTACTATCTGGAATTAATAGTTCGTGTTTTGCGATCCGGAATACCGTATCATGGAGACACAGTGCGGCTCCGGATAATTTCAAATCCGGGTTTTCCGAGTGCCTTCCGGATGTTTCCCGACCAAAGATAGGCTTCAGGTATCTGATCTGCAAACCGTATATCGACTGAAGGCATGAGTGCCGGAAGCTGGTACACATCGGTAACACGAAGGCAGTTCAGCATTTCGGTTGCGATCCCTCTTCCGTTGGGACGGCTGGTAACATCCTGGCTTTCCGGCGGGTTTTTCAGCAAAAGCATGCTGCAATTCCCGTCGAGCAGAGCAGCGTACAGAGCAACCACTCCCATTCCGTCACGGGCAGCTATGCCAATACGGGTGTTATCGATTCCTTCCAGGGTGCGGCAAAATTCAAGGCACCGCAGAAGATCGTAAACCTGCATGGATGCAATGGTACGACCCGTCCATGCAGAAGCCCGCCTGACATGCCACTGTAGATCATCCGGCCATCCGGCCTCACCCACTCCTCTGACTTCAAGGAACGCCATGTTCCAGCCTTCGGGGATATACCCGTTGATAAATGATTCCGATTCATTTTTTTCTTCCTCAGGATTTCTCAGTACAATCAGTAAAGGCTTGTGCTGATCCGGGGGATAATTCCAGCGGATGTCCAGCTTAAGCCGCCAGCCTTCTTCCGGAACGAAACTGTATATTTTACTGCCGTACTCAGCCCTGTTCAGCGTATTGAACTCCTGCCGGGGCGAGAGAGGCGCTTTTTCAACGGGGAATGCCCCGAACGTTTTTTCCTTCAGGAAGGCCAGGACAGAATCCTTAAAAGCAACCAGTTCCTTTTCGTTGGTTATTTCAGGAGCCCCGGGAAGCTTTATAAACGAATCCTGGATGGTAGTGGTACGGTCACCGGCAGGAGGACCGTCGGTATAGACTTTCAGTTCCTGTTCGGAGAGCTGTGCTCCGGGTGAATGGTCAACATCACCAGCCTCCTCCGGGGTAACATCTTTACCCATCAGCTCCTTAAGGAAGAAAGCGGAGATTGTTTCCCGGGAAACGGGCTGGTATCCATGACCGCCATGGTATTCGACAAACCGGTTATTCGCGGTCCGGTCATAGAGGCTGTATATTTTATTCAGATCGCTGTGCAGACGCCGGACCGACTCTATCTGGTTATAACCGTCCTCTTCAGACTGGGCGATCAGAAACGGCCGCGGGGCGATCAGGGCCCCGATATCCTGGAAATCCCAGCCATACGTGTTGACAGGCGTCATACAGTCGCAGTGCCAATCGATGGTCTGCGTAGACACCTGGGCTTCAAGAGTGCTGGCGCCGCAGGATGCTGCAACAGCTTTCACACGGGGATCGACGGCGGGGATGAACCAGCTCTGGGCACCGCCTCCTGAATTTCCGGTTACCCCTATTCTCTCTTTATCAACCTCAGGCCGTTCACATAAAAGGTCGATACCTCGTATACCGTTCCAGACTTCCACGCCGGCGGGTGTATAGCCACGGCTGTACCAGTTGAACCAGCCATGGTCATAAACACCGTGGTGTACGCCGCGCACTTCTCCCAGCTGGATCGTCTCGATAATGAGGCACACGAAACCAAGCCTGGCAAATTTCTGTGGATGTTCCTGGTAGTAGGCCTTCTGGCTTTCTGCATGTCCGCATAAATACAGGATGGCCGGACGCGGCTCTGTGATGCTGTCGGGAATATACAGGTTGGCCGGGACATATAAACCCGGTAAGGATTCGTAATACAGTTTTTCAATCCGGTACCCGTCCCGCTGGATAATCCCGGTTTCCGTGACATTAAGATCCGGCCGCTTCCCTTCCAGCGGAACATCTTCCAGACTCAGCATCTCAACCAGCTCCTGGTATCTCGCCGGCCTTGAAGTTTTCCATTCATCAAGGGTTTTGATGCCTGCCAGACTTCCATCTGTAATTTTTGTGGCTTCCCGGACGAGGTATTGGCGGATATTATTCGATTGTTCAGCCGGTTTCTTTACTTCGGATTTGTCCCGGATACATGAACCGGAAAGTGTCAGAATGAATATGACTGACAAAAGAAGCCAGCCCGGTTTCAAACTGACCTGTTTTGTACAAGATATAGCCTTCGGGTACATGCTCTGATATTTTAAAGGAATGAAAGTTCTGGTTTTCCGGACGGTGTGTGCCAATATTCATCAGACTACTTCCCTGCCGGGGAAACTTCAGAACATCAGGTACATCTTCTCTTTGTTCTTCCACCCGGCCTGGTTTTCATATTCCACGAAATAAATCTTCAGGTCGGCCTGGTTCTCATAATCGACGAAATAGATCTTCTTCTCTGCCTGGTTTTCATATTTGGTGAAAAACCACCGGCCGTTGTTCTTCCCGGCCTGGTTTTCATATTTCTCCTTAAAAACACAAAGGTCGGCCTGGTTTTCATACTGAACGACATAAACTTTCACGTCGGCCTGGTTCGCATATTTCTCGCTAAAGACTTTCTGGGCTGAGAGGGTAATGCCTGAACATATCAGAGAAAAAACCAGGGCAATCCGGAAGATTATGGTGTAATATTTTTTCATCATCACTAAAGTATAAAAAAGTACGAATATATTTAAGGGTAGGGACAGTTACTTCAGTTTTCCGGTCGTTATTCTTCATCCATGCGAATCGCCTGATAACCTGAATGCCAGAATTCAATTTTTCAAAACCTTCCATTTTCAAAGATCGTGAAATTTAATTCAGATCTCCCATAATCCTTTTAGCAATCCACGGTTGCACACCCTACGGGGCGCCCGGGATCCCTCTATCTCAATTATTCTATCGCTCTCTGACCCCGATGGGGTCTTTTTGGACGGCCATTGAATATTAATCAGTCATTTCGCACCTTCTGTCGACATTTCGAGAACATCATAACCATATCCGTACGTGTACAGCCCTCCCACAGGAGGCAAAGAGTTTCGCCCATTTTTTATCAGCATTGTTATAGAGTGAAATAATGTGTTGAATTGCAAGGGACTTCTGCAAGTCTTTTAAAATTTTCCGGGTTAGATGTAAGAAATACCTCCTGTCATGGTACTAACCCGTTAAATAGATTCATCCGTGAAACAGAAAGAACAGCTACGTATTTTTGAACAATGGCTTGGCAGGTACAAGGGACTAATATTTAAGACCGTGCGTGCCTATGCCTTCAATGCAACTGACCGGGACGATCTCTTCCAGGAGATCAGCATCCAGGTGTGGAACTCAATCCCCTCATTCAGGCAGATGTCTTCAGTGTCGACCTGGATCTACCGAATCTCCCTGAATACCGCCATCAAATGGGCAAGAAAGGAACAGCAGTATCACCAAAACCGCGATGATTCAATGAAAATCGAGAGAATCCTTCAGGAAAACAGGATGCCAACAAATGAGCGGCTGGAATGGCTCTACGATGAAATCTCAAAACTTGATGAGATAGACCGTTCGGTCACTTTGTTGCTTCTTGATGCATTCAGCTACCGGGAGATGGCCGAAATGCTCGGCATCACCGAGTCGAATGTCGGTGTCAGGATCAACCGGATCAAAAAACGCCTCATCACCAAATCAAAAAAAACCAAAACCCATGGAATTTGAAGAACTCCAACAGATATGGGACTCACAAAACAATGAGCCTCTCTACGCATTCAGCGTAAAAGCATTACATAACAGGATTCTCAGCAAAAAGAGAAGCGCTGTTCATATCGCCAATTTCAGCGAAATCATGCTGATCCTGGTAAACCTGGGCGCTGCAATCCTGGTAGCCTCTCTGAAATTTCAGAAGCCGGAAGGTAAACTGTTCATGTATCTCATGTCGGGCTGGATGGCTTTAACCGCGCTTTACATTATCGTAAGCAGGATCCGGAGAATCAGAGCAGACCAAAGATTTGACCGGTCGCTTGCCGGAGACCTTCAGCATGCCATTTCCACAGCTTCTTACCAGATACGTCTATCCAGGCTCATGCGATGGAATATTCTTCCACTCGGCGTGCTTATTTTCGCGGGGATTATCGGCAGCGGAAAATCCGTCTGGCTGGCGGTGATCGTAGTGTTGTTTCTCGCGATTGCTTTTTTTGCCGGCGGTTGGGAAAATGGTATTTATGAATCCAGGAAGCGAGAGCTTGAAGAACTGCTACGAAAATTGGGGTAATGCTGGAAAAAAGAATAAATCAAATCCATTTATATATGGCAACCATCACAGATGCATTCATGAAGGAAAAGTTTACCACCGTAAGTAACTACAGGGTGGTCATCGTTGGGAATCCGGCTTGAACATAGACTGCAGCCTTATGCAGATCAATCTGAGAAATCCGTGGTGAAATCCATCAAAGAGATGCAACACAGAGTGACCTTTAGATTTCCATGGATAATGAATTCCTCTTTTAAACGATTCCTGAAAGGCATTCAGGATAACTCTGTGTTTTATCTGTTTTCTAAATAAAAGACAGAAGGAATATTTAGATTCTCTGAATTACAGTTTCCTGACGCCGGAGGTGATGAAATCTGTTTCCCGATAATCATCAGTTGGACCATTACGCAAAAGGTCGGGTGGACGGGTTGATCCTATACAAAAAAGGACTGAAATAGTATTGCAGTGAGAAAAAAAAATGACGATTTCAGCTGGGATTCATCAAAACGATGGTCATCATTTTGGGTGAGTTGATAACTTTTCGTCAAAAAGGGAAAAAGGGGACGCTGAGATTTGGGGAGCTGAAACCATTAAGGGGCGGAGTGTTGGAAGGCGGGGGTGGGATGCCCTATCTAAATAAAGACTCCTTAAAATCTCGAAAACCCTTACTATGCCCGATCCTTAAATCATCCTGGCAGGCAGGAGACAGGAGAAAAAACAGGTCCGGATGGAAAGATGCTCTACGTGAAAGGAAAGTTTTTCTGTACCCGATGATCGAAATCTGTGCTGATTGTAATTGGCATCCCCGGAATCTGTGGTGAAACCTTTTTAAAATACTCCACCGAATTTCTGTGAGAAATCGAAGCGACCCTTCCATTTGTAAGAAAACTATTTTCCGTGGATACTCTTCAGACACCTCCGTATTAAAAGCTCTCTATCAACCATTTTCCCGGATTCAGTTCAAGATAGATATAATCATGTATCCTCACCGGTAATTGTTGCCTGTTCAACATCCCTGTTCTTTCGTCCCAGGTTATTCCTGATGATCCGGCCGTTTACTTTCAGCACATTATGATAAAACTTTTTAGGAACTCCTACCCTGGCCACAGTTCCTGGTGGGGAATAAAGTTCGGTTAGGAACTGCCAGTCTTCGGAATCAATTTTGAGATTAATTTCGCCCCTGGCAGTTTCTACACGACACGAAACACGATGCAATCCCTGCAGTTTGGGAATGATCTCATACCGGCTGAATCCCGGTTCAACAGGCTTAATCCCGGCAACGTACTGCGGGAGCAGGTGCAGCGGTGATCCCGACCATCCGTGATTATAAGACGACGTGCTCTTTGCGGGGCTGATGTATTCCCACTGTTCCCACAACGTTGTATAGGGCGACGTACCATACTGCCATAGCGGGATTTCATTCTCTGAAGCGCCGAACCGGTCTGGTTCATGGTAAAAAGGGCGTCAAGAACAAAACGTTCTGTATAGGGACTGGCAAATTCATTTCTCGTCAGGATCGCAGCGATCTTTTCATATATGGAACTGTCGGCGATCCCTGACAATACTGCAAGAGCGTTACCCCGGTCGTCGGCCGGACCGGTATAACCGGCTGACCGGTATTCCTCTCCGTTCCAGTAATACTGGTTAACAGCCCTTTTTAACTGTTCATATTTATGGCTTAAGGAGGCTTCCTCTTTCTGAAGTCCCAGCACGTGAGCCAGCAGGATATCACCTTTCAGCGCATCAGCATACCAGACATTGTCGAGCAGACGTGCATCGATATTCGTTCCCCAGTCGACCCAGTACCAGTCGCCCTTCCGCTGATGCACCAAACCATCGGACTCAAGGTTCCAGAGTGCATGATATTTTTCCATGGCCGGAAATACTGCTCTGATGGTAGCGGTATCGCCCGAATATAAAAAGTACTGGTAAATGCCATGATATCCCGTAAAGGCTAACATCTGCAATGGCAGTTCTTCGCTGAACCAACCGCCATAAGGCATGTAGATGGTCGAATCGGACCTCTGCCAGTTGAACACATTCAAAATGGATTTTCTATCCAGTGCATACACGGCGGTGTCAAAGGCAAAAAACGACTGGTTCATCATGTTGCAAGCATCGGCACCGTACTGCGACCGTTCCCTGTCGGGACAATCCATATAATAATCCCGCATGCACACGTAAAGTGTTCGCCGGGCTTTTTCCCAGAGGGTATTCAGAAAGGGATCATCACAGTTAAAATCAGCTGCAAATGTGGTGTTATAACCCGTCTCACGGTACCCCAAACGAAGGATATCAACATCAGGCGGCATCACATAATAGATCTTCTGTCCCGAAATCCATTGCGGTACTTCAAATTCATCCGTACCCCCGCTGCAGATATATTCTGTCATCAGGCCGTTATGGTGGCGCCGGTTACCCAGTGAGTATGTATCGGAGAAAATACGGATGGTATCATAGCTTTCCGATCTGATCCTGAAAAACGGCATAACCTGCGCATCATAAGGGAGACAGGCCACCAGCGTATCGCCCTGCCGGTACGTTTTCATGTACGGTTTAAGTCCGTAGTCCTTAACCATCGGGACAGACCGGCGAACCAGCCGGTGCCAGGGTGCTACCGGCGGAGGTCCGGCTTCCGTGGCATGGTCCCATTCCGAATCATCGAAATGACATCCGGTCCATCCAATATCCAGTGAAGCGTTGAAACCAATATCCTGCGGAGCATACCTGTAATTGGACCAGGTATCGGCCAGGGAATAAAAGGCCGGATGACGCTTCACCTTCCAGGTCGCATCGGATACGATGTGAGGGCTGTCGAAGTATAAACCTGCTTTGCCGCTGCTGTGGTGATTAAGTCCGTCACGCCCGTAATAATTCACCAGGATGGCGATCACGTTCCTGCCCTTTTTCAGGAACGGCCCGATATTCATCTCGTCATAGTACGTGTCACGCGGATTAACGTCCCGGATCAGCTCCCCGTCCCTGACGATAAGCGAATCATTGATCCAAAGCATGTATTTTGAGTCGACGGCAATCCGGGCTGTTTCATTGACAATGCTATCCGGTATATCAACAATTTTACGGAAACAAATCCATTGGCCGGGTTTTCCGGCATCACCGGCGATGGTGATCCATTCAGCTGGAGGATGAGGCTGGCATGAAGACAGAAACACCAGAACCATAAGACTAAGACTTTGTCCCAGATATCTCACCGATTTGCGTATAGTTTCTCCTGTCATGGTAAATAGTGGATTAATAAGGATGATGAAGACTTGAAGGAGTTCTTATGGTCTGTGCTATTCCGTTTAAATATCCATTCAAACACAAAGTTAGAAGAATAATTTTAGAAAAAAATGGAGCCGAGATCACGGGAAGGAAGAAGAAAATTTAAATTTTCATTACAAATTTGCTCCTCAAGAGAATAGCTGAAGGAGCCATCGCACATCGTTTCGGTTTATGCAGCAACCCTGCCCATATCATTCTATTCATAACCTTTGGAAATTCCTTCGTTGCTGATTACGGTGTGAAGCCGGTTATGTCAATGCTTGTAAACATTTCTTCCCCTTTTCTGTAATTCTCCAGGCGGTCGTAAGCGAAGATACGGTGAACAATCGTCTGCCGGGGAAATGAAAATATCCGTACGTACCCGTATTTTACTGACTGATCTCAATCCGGTTGATCTCATAGGGTGCCAGGGAGATGTTCAACGGATCATTTTCAAGTTCTTTCAGAGAACCTGACCGGAGCACCTCGGCATTGTTCACAGCTCGTTCGGGATCAAGCCTGATAAGCCTAAAAGTCCCATCTTTCATGGATGGGAGGCTGACAGAGGCCTGGTATGTTTTCCCCTGCCCCCGGGCAGGAAAATTCCAGACAAGGATATTCGTCCAATGGCCATTTTTGGAGGCAAGGGTTTTCAGCTCATCATTTGTCCCGCTAACCTTCAGTTGTTGTCCTTCAAGAAGACTGAGCCAATGGAATACGAAATAGGAAGGCCTTACCCTGCCCTGATTATCATAAATCCCGCTATACTGGGGCATGACATTCCACCAATGGGCCATAAACGCGGTCCCTTTTTCGGAAAAGAAAGGCCTGAATTCACCGGGATCGACGAAAAAATCACGGATATGATAGTACGCGCTCCGGCTCAGTCCCTCATCACTGAATACACTGGTCGCCTCAAGAATAAATGCAGGCTGGAACCCTGGATTAAGGTTAGGATTGAAGAGATCCATGTTCCATTCCGTTATCATTGTTTCAGTATTTTTCAGCAGCGGGTATTTCGCTAGTTTTGACTTAATGGTCCTGATGCTCTGCCGAAAAAAATCCGGGTTATTGGTATATCCATGCCAGGAGAAAAAATCGAGGGGTGCACTGCCCCTTCCGCAGTAAGCGATCAGGGAGTCACCGATTGGGTTCATGTACCAGGCAAGAGCCGGACCACCAACCTTAGCTTTCGGGTCGGCTTTCAGAATGGCCCGGGCTGTGTGAGTATAATAGACCAGGTAATCTTCAGGTTTGAAAAGGTAAGGACAGCCCCCGTCTTCCCCGATATCCACCTCATTCCCTATTTCCCAGTATTCAACCCCGTAATTCTTCTCCTTACAGTGACGAACCAGTTGATAAACCAGTTCGTCCCACTCCCCGTAGTTTGCAGGCTGGCATATGAACTGATCAACTTTCGGGAATAGTACAGCCGGCTTGAAACAGATGTCAGGAATGGGCTGTGCACCTGTCGCCACAATAGCGGAAAACATGCGGTCAAGCTTGTCCCAGCTATACTGCCCCTTTGCCGGGTAAATATTGTAATACTCCTGAAGAAAGAATCGTATCGTCTTTGGATGAAGCTGCTCCAGTTGAGGTAAATGGGTGTCAATCATGGGTTCTGAGGAAAGCCCTCCCTGTCCGAGGGAATAATTTGTCAGGTCGGTTTTCCCCGTAAGGGGTGAGCCGTCAATGATCAGTTGAAGCGGTGGGGCCTGGGCAAATATTACCCCGAAAAAGAAAAGACCGACATAAACCATGGAAAAAAACCTGGAAGTCATGCGATATAATATTAATTATTACTGTTCCGCGGATAAAATCCCGGATTTCTGTCTGAAAGACATTATAAAGATAACTGATTCCAAAAGACTTTTATACCTTTATTCCTCATTGAATTTGATACTCATTAAACTCATGATCCGCCATGATTAAGCACTCCATCAGAAATTGCCGCCTGATGATCCCGATCATGCTCCTTTTTTCGCTCAATGTCTCGTCGCAGTTTGTCCCCGGAGATCAGAAGGTAGGTCCCCAGCCCGACGGCAGCATTCTCGTCCCGTCCAACCAGTTGCTGCGACCGGCAGGCAACCAGGTGTACATGCCGGGCCGGCCGGTTGACCTTTGCCTTACGCCTGACAGACATACGTTAATTGTAAAAAATTCCTTTGATCTTAAATTCATAAACATTCGCACTAAAAAAATCATTCAGTCCCTGCCCTATCCAACCGGCGCTGCATCCTTCACCGGGCTGTGTCTTTCCTCCGACGGTAAAAGGATATTTGTCTCCACTGCCGAAAACCGTGTGCTTACAGCAGTAAAAGGAAAAAATCATGAATATCACTGGTCGGGCTCTTATACCTTGCCGGAACCTGAGATAGGGGGATACCCGGTTCCGGGGGGATTAATCCTGAACCAGGGTGAAGATAAACTGTATGTGACCCTGAGCCGGAACAACAGCCTCGCCGTCATCACACTTGCCGACTCCTCCGTCACAGAAATACCGGCAGGCATCGCCCCATACGATGTGGTACTCTTCTCAACAGAAAAAGCCTATGTCAGCAACTGGGGCGGCCGGCGGCCACGGCCGGGGGAAACCGTCTACAACACTTCGGGCAGTGAAGTCCTGGTCGATCCTGAAACCGGTATTGCCAACAATGGCAGTGTTTCCGTAATTGATCTGAAAGAAAATAAAGAAATCAAAAACATTGAAACGGGCCTTCACCCGTCCGGAATGGTATTAAGTCCGGATAAAAGCCGGTTATACGTAGCCTGTGCCAACAGTGATGTCATTTCGGTTATCGATACAAAAACAGATTCCGTAATCGAAACGGTTTCCGTGCATTTTAAAGACGGAATGCCCTTTGGAAGCGGGCCGAATGCGGTTGCGGTTTCTCCTGACGGGAAGAAGCTTTACGTTGCCAACGGCACGGATAATGCCATCTGTGAGATAAACACAACTTCACCCTGTAAAGTCGAAGGATATATCCCCACCGGCTGGTATCCGGGATCGGTTATTACGGATAAACGTGGAAAATTCCTGTATGTGGCCAATGTTAAGGGCATTGGTTCGAGGAACAAAGGGGAGAATCAAACCGGCTTCAGCACCTATAACTACCTGGGCACCATTTCCCTGATACCCGTTCCGGACGAACATACGTTAAATGAAATGACAGCGGTTGTAAGGCAAAACAATACCTTAACAGAAAATTCACCACGGGCAGCCAATGCTCCCAAAATAGTACCCGTTCCCTATTTACCCGGCCAGACTTCCCCGATCAAACACGTGATCTACATCATTAAGGAAAATCGAACCTACGACCAGGTTTTCGGCGATATGACACAAGGCAATGGCGATACCAGCCTGGTGATGTTCGGCAGGAATGTGACACCGAATCACCATCTTCTGGCAGAGACCTTTGGCCTGATGGACAACTTCAACTGCAGCGGGGTGTTAAGTGCTGACGGGCATCAGTGGACGGATGAAGCCTATGTGACCGATTATATCGAAAAGTTCTTCGGCGATTTTACCCGAAGCTACCCGTATGATGGTAATGATGCCCTGGCCTATGCCGGCTCCGGTTTCATCTGGGACAATGTCCTTCGTCATGGTCTGACCTTTCGCAATTACGGTGAATTTGTAACGGCGGTCATCAACCCGCCTGATGCACAATTCACCGATATCTATGATGATTTCGTGACCGGCCTGCATACCATTTCGATCAGGTCGAAGGTAAATCTTGAACAGCTCGGTCCTTATACCTGTCCCACCTATGTCAGTTTTCCCACCAAAGTCCCTGACGTTTACCGTGCTGCCGAATTTATCAAAGAACTGCATGCGTATGAAGAGAATGACGAGCTTCCCAATTTTATCATTATCGCCCTGCCCGCCGATCATACTTCGGGAACAAGACCGGGAAGGCCGACACCTGAAGCTGCAGTTGCCGACAATGACCTGGCACTGGGAAGGATTGTCGAAGCAGTTTCCGGAAGTAAGTTCTGGCCGGAGACCTGCATTTTCGTCACAGAGGATGATCCACAGGACGGACTCGATCATGTGGACGGTCACCGTACCGTCGGGCTGGTAATCAGTCCATGGTCTGCCCGCGGGAGTGTAATCTCCACGTACTATTCACAGATCAATATGGTCAGGACCATCGAGAACATTCTTGGTCTGCCTCCGATGAACCAGCTCGACCTCTCGTCCGAACCCATGTTCGACTGTTTTCAGGAAACACCGGATTTCACGCCATACCGGGTACAGGAAAACAATATCCCGCTGGAAGAGATCAATCCCCCCCTTTCTGCCCTGAAGGGTGATGCCCTCTTTTGGGCGCAAAAATCCATGGAACAGGACCTGGACGAGGTGGACCGCATCGATGAAGATGTATTCAACCGGATCATCTGGCATGCGGTGAAGGGGTACGAGGTGCCGTATCCGGAGCATTAAGGGAAATAAGAAGGATGGCTTCATGCGGATAAGATCCGGAATTGAAGGCCACTTTAAATGTTAGCAGCAGGAATTTCCTAAATGCCCTGAGCATTTTCAAGCGTGAAATAACCATTCACATCTGTTCATAAAGCCAAACATGGGAAGGAGGGGTATTCCTTTGTTGAGAAGTCTAATACAAAAAACGACTGAAATATTTTTGCAGTGAGAAAAAAAAATGATGATTTCAGCTGTCATTCGTCAAAACGAGAGTCATCATTTTGGGTGAGTTGATAACTTTTCGTCAAAAAGTGGGAATGGGGACGCTGAGATCAGGGGGGTGAAAGTCATTAAGGGCGGCGGGTTTGGAAGGCGGGGGTGGGATCCCTTTTCAAGAAAAGACTCCGTAGAATGACGAAGCCCCTTTCTGTGCCCTGACGTAATCCGGTACTTTGGGAAGAAAGGGAAGGTTAAGAAGAGAGGAAGGGAGTTAGGGATTGAGGGAGTTAGTGGGTAGGAGGTTAGAGGTTAGGGGTTAGGGAACCCATGTGAACAGTGTGAACGGGAATTCTGATTGTTAAATATCAATATCAAAAACGTAGAGACGTGATGCATCACGTCTTCTTGGGGAATTGAATATCGAATATTGAATATCGAATATCGAATCATGAATTCGGAGAAGGGAGAAGGATTCAGTAAATGCTACGGTGGGCTGGGTTTCCCCTTTAGGGGACTAAGGGGTGAGCGTGGGGAGTGAGAGAGTTAGGGATTGAGGGATTGAGGGATTGAGGGATTGAGTTAGGAAGTTAGAGATTAGAGGTTAGGGAACCCGTGTGAACAGTGTGAACGGGAATTCTGATTGTTAAATATCAATATCAAAAACGTAGAGACGTGATGCATCACGTCTTCTTGGGGAATTGAATATCGAATATTGAATATCGAATATCGAATCATGAATTCGGAGAAGGGAGAAGGACTTAGTAAATGCTACGGTGGGCTGGGTTTCCCCTTTAGGGGACTAAGGGGTGAGCGTGGGGAGTGAGGGAGTTAGGGAGTTAGGGATTGAGGGATTGAGGGATTGAGGGATTGAGTTAGGAAGTTAGAGATTAGAGGTTAGGGAACCCGTGTGAAGAGTGTGAACGGGAATTCTGATTGTTAAATATCAAAATCAAAAACGTAGATGACGTGATGCATCACGTCTTCGTGGGGAATTGAATATCGAATCATTGAATATCGAATATCGAATCATGAATTCGGAGAAGGGAGAAGGATTTAGTAAATGCTACGGTGGGCTGGGTTTCCCCTTTAGGGGACTAAGGGGTGAGCGTGGGGAGTTAGATAGGGATTGAGGGATTGAGGGATTGAGGGATTGAGTTAGGAAGTTAGAGATTAGAGGTTAGGGAGACCCGTGTGAAGAGTGTGAACGGGAATTCTGATTGTTAAATATCAAAATCAAAAACGTAGAGACGTGATGCATCACGTCTCCTTGGGGAATTGAATATCGAATATCGAATATCGAATATCGAATCATGAATTCGGAGAAGGGAGAAGGATTAGTAAATGCTACGGTGGGCTGGGTTTCCCCTTTAGGGGACTAAGGGGTGAGCGTGGGGAGTTAGGGATTAGATTAGGGATTGAGGGATTGAGGGATTGAGGGATTGAGTTAGGAAGTTAGAGATTAGAGGTTAGGGAACCCGTGTGAACAGTGTAAACGGGAATTCTGATTGTTAAATATCAATATCAAAAACGTAGAGACGTGATGCATCACGTCTTCTTGGGGAATTGAATATCGAATATCGAATATCGAATATCGAATCATGAATTCGGAGAAGGGAGAAGGATTCAGTAAATGCTACGGTGGGCTGGGTTTCCCCTTTAGGGGACTAAGGGGTGAGCGTGGGGAGTGAGGGAGTTAGGGAGTTAGGGATTGAGGGATTGAGGGATTGAGGGATTAGGAATTAGGGTTAAGGATTAGAGGTTAGGGGTTAGGGAACCCGTGTGAACAGTGTGAACGGGAATTCTGATTGTTAAATATCAATATCAAAAACGTAGAGACGTGATGCATCACGTCTCTTGGGGAATTGAATATCGAATAATGAATATCGAATATCGAATCATGAATTCGGAGAAGGGAGAAGGATTCAGTAAATGCTACGGTGGGCTGGGTTTCCCCTTTAGGGGACTAAGGGGTGAGCGTGGGGAGTGAGAGAGTTAGGGAGTTAGGGATTGAGGGATTGAGGGATTGAGGGATTGAGTTAGGAAGTTAGAGATTAGGGGTTAGGGAACCCGTGTGAACAGTGTGAACGGGAATTCTGATTGTTAAATATCAATATCAAAAACGTAGAGACGTGATGCATCACGTCTTCTTGGGGAATTGAATATCGAATATCGAATATCGAATATCGAATCATGAATTCGGAGAAGGGAGAAGGATTCAGTAAATGCTACGGTGGGCTGGGTTTCCCCTTTAGGGGACTAAGGGGTGAGCGTGGGGAGTGAGAGAGTTAGAGAGTTAGGATAATGAGGGATTGAGGGATTGAGGGATTGAGGGATTGAGGGATTGAGTTAGGAAGTTAGAGATTAGAGGTTAGGGAACCCGTGTGAACAGTGTGAACGGGAATTCTGATTGTTAAATATCAATATCAAAAACGTAGAGACGTGATGCATCACGTCTTCTTGGGGAATTGAATATCGAATATCGAATATCGAATATCGAATCATGAATTCGGAGAAGGGAGAAGGATTCAGTAAATGCTACGGTGGGCTGGGTTTCCCCTTTAAGGGGACTAAGGGGTGAGCGCGGGGAGTTAGAGAGTTAGGGATTGAGGGATTGAGGGATTGAGGGAGTTAGTGGGAAGAAAGGGATTTCCCTTGTTCCCCCACCTTTCAGCCTGTGATTTGAATTCAGGAAATTTCCGCCTAAATTTGTATATACCGGTTAAATCCTGCGATCCCTGAATCCTACCGGGACTGTGCCGGTCAGTGTTCACATAAATTAATGAGCCTATGCCTGACTTAACGATGATTTCAAAAATTCCCGCGTGGCTTACCATCCTGTATTTCACGGGCATCTTTAACTTGCAGGCACAATCTGTTGCAAAACCTGCCTGGACTCACTTTTACATCGACGCCATCCTTCCCGGCTTTTCCTGGGGTACCGGCGGACCTGCACTTGCGGACTACGATCACGACGGCGACCTCGATGCCGTGGTATCACGACGGGTAACCAAAGAAGCCTGGTGGTATGAACGGCGAAACGATTCGGTGTGGATCCCCCATGTAATGGGATATTCTGAAAATCTGGCCGGCACACTGGGAACAACCTCCATTGACATGGACCACGACGGCTGGATGGACGTCGTTTTCGAAAAAGTATGGTTCAGAAATCCGGGCAACCTGGTCAAAAATCCGGATGACCGATGGCAGCCACATGCTTTCCGGGGTGGCGGTCATGATATCCTGAGGTACGACATGAACGGGGACAGCCTCGAGGACCTGGTGATCTACGACGGAAAAAAACTTGCCTGGTACAATACTGCCACCGACAGCCTGGTGGAAACCATCGTGAGTGAAGGCAATGATGATCACGGCGGTACCGCACCAAAAGGTGTTGGGGACCTGGATGGCGACGGGGACCCCGACCTGGTCATCCCCGGCTTCTGGTTTGAAAATCCGGGCAGTGACACCGTTGCCTGGACCCGGCACGAATGGCCGTATCATCCTGTTCCTAACGCTTCCTATGGCCGCAGCATCAGGGCATGGATAACCGATATCAATCACGACGGCAAAAATGACATCGTTTACAGTAATTGTGATACGGGTGGTTCGCACGTCTTCTGGGTGGAAAATAAAGAAAACGGTAAAAAATGGATATCACATGAACTTCCCGACCCTCCAACCAGGGAGGGCGATGTTCCAGGCACCGGATCCTTTCATTCGCTGGGTGTGGCGGATTTCAACCTGGACGGTTATCCCGACATTTTCGCCGGGGAGCAGGAAGACCCCGACACGTATATGGAAGGTGCCGGAAAAGTCGCCATGAAGCCTCGTGGATTAAAAGAACGGGGAGTCATCTGGTATAATAGTGGCGGAAAAAATCCCAAATTTGAAGTTTTCCTGATCCATGTTGATAATCCGGGATGGCATGATGCTCAGCTGGGAGATGTTGACGGGGACGGCGATACCGATATTGTATCCAAGGTATGGAATGCAGACCGGGGACAACCTTATCACCTGGACTACTGGAGGAATGACCTTAGTAAATCACCGCACTAATCTCTGTCTTTGTAATTTTTTTCAGTATTCATTTAATTTGTATATAGGTGACTTAAATGTAACTTATAAAGTAATTTTACTTACAAATTAAAGTACGAGTAGATTTTGAATATACGATCTAAATTATGATCTCTGAATATCAAAATGTAATTTTAAAACACAGATAACGAAGATAAAACGGATTATCGCGGATCCTGATCTGCATAAATCCGTCTGATCCGTCCCGGCATTAATCGTCGTGTTCCGAGTTCCCTGATTCAAAAAAAAGATACCTGTTCAACCAGAAATATGAAAACCGCCACAAAATTATTAATCCCTGTCCTCATAATCTTTAATTGTATCGGATTAAACGGGCAACCCTACTTTGACACACACGTTGCGAACAAGTTTGTGAAGGAAAATACATACATCGCAAGCAGGCAGGACACCTCAACACCTCCGCGGTTCGATGAGGTAAGGGATAAGCTGCCTGTGCCGCTCTGGCCTGCCCGCCCGGATGTCATTAAACTGTACTGGCGAACCTGGGAAATAGCTTTTGGCAACCTGCGAACGGTGACCAAAGAGAACGGCTTTATCAACCCTTACGTCGATCCGGCATTCAACGGTAACATTTTTACGGAGGATTGCGGTTTTATGATGCTGTATGGCCGTTACGGGTTCAGGGCTTTCGATTTTCAAAAGTCACTGGACAATTTTTACGCACTTCAGCACAAGGATGGGTTTATTTGTCGTGAAATTCACGGGTCGAACGGTAAAGATGCCTTTGAACGTTTCGATCCGTCCAGTGCAGGTATCAATATTTTTCCCTGGGCCGAATGGGAATACTTTTGCAATACGAATGACCTGGAACGCCTTAAAAGGGTTTTCCCGGTACTTATTGCCAACTATCAATGGTACAGCAATTACAGAACATGGCCTGACGGGAGTTACTTCTCGAGCGGCTGGGGCTGCGGGATGGATAATCAACCCAGGTTGCCAAAAGGATTTAACCCGGCATTCAGTCACGGGCATATGTCGTGGATCGATGCCACCCTGCAACAGGTGGCAGCCGGTAAGATAATCCTTCGGATGGCCCGGGTACTCGACCGTCAGTCTGATGTAACGGATATTGCCCGCGATGTAACCGCCCTTACAGCTTATGTGAATTCAAAAATGTGGAACAGCGATCTGGATTTCTATGTGGACCGGTTCCGTGACGGAAGCCTGTCAAACGTCAAGTCTATTGGTGCTTATTGGGCATTACTCGCAGAGGTCATTGACCCTGACCGCAAAAATGTTTTCCTGGCTCACCTGTCAGATCCCTCCGAATTTAACCGTCCTCACAGGGTACCGACCCTTTCCGCTGATAACCCTTCATACGACTCAACCGGGGGTTACTGGCGCGGAGCCGTATGGGCCATGACCAACTATATGGTATTACGGGGTCTGACAAAGGCCGGTGAAGACTCGCTTGCCTTCGAGATCGCCAGGAACGACCTGGACAATGTCACCGGTATTTTCAATAAAACAGGTATTATCTGGGAGAATTATTCCCCCGAATTCCCGACGGGAAGTGGGAGAGAGAATTTTGTCGGGGAAGGTGGGTTAACGGGAACAGCCATTCTGCTGGAATACATTTTTGGTATCCGGGCTGACGTCCCAGGCAATACCATTGTCTGGGATATTCGATTACCTGATGAATTTGGGGTGTCCCATTATCCCTTCGGACAAAATGGTGTTGTGGACCTACTCTGCAAAAAAAGAAATGATGTTACTGATGAGCCAGAAATCAGGATAAGATCAAATGTTCCTTTCAGATTGAAAATAGTCTGGGAAGGCGGAAGCAAAACAACAGACATTAAAGCTGGTACCGGTCAGCAACATCTCTGAACCTGTTTATAAAATTATGTATTTTTTCACTCCTTCTTCAATTTGTGATAATCTGTGTAATCTTGTGGTTAAAAAAAAGGTTAACCCTCAGATTTTATCCTTATCTATTCCCCACTTCTGAAAAAGCCATTCGGCAAGACGAAGATCATAATCGCCGTACATCTTAACCGGCCATTTCTGTTTGTACATCTTTATGACAGCCTGTTTCACCTCAGGCGTCGCCTCATTGGTATAGTCGATGGCATTCAGCGCATGCACCCGGGCAAATTCGTTGGGGTCCTGCAAAACTTTCATCATGGCATCCAGTCCCTCTTTCTTTTCACCCAAATAATACAAGGCTTCAGCAGATACAACCACAACATCGGGTGAAGGATCCTTCAGGGCTTTTTTGAGTTCACCGACTGCCGGCCGGGCATCCTCTTTCAAAATGAGCAGTCCGGTTGCCCCCCAGTAACGTATGGCGGGATCCTCATTACCCAGGTAGCTGACCATTTTGTCAAGGTTCTCCTTTTGACCCATGGTGGCAAGGTTGGCTGCATCCATAATGCCGGCAAGAGGAACCTTACCCGACCGCATATAATCGTAAAACGGGGTATCACCGGCACGGTTGACAAGCATGGCCTCGGGGATAAAGCCGGTGTCATAAATTTTAGCCGACCAGTCTTCCTGGGCATTTCTCATTCTCACCAAAACATCATGAAATGCTGTATCACCGGCCAGGTTATGAACTTCCCACGGATCCTTTTCCGTATCGTACAATTCCTCAACAGGCTTGGTGTGCCAGAATACCGACTGTATTGAGTCGCATTTACCGTCGAGATATGCCTGTTCCCATGAGCGCATCGACGGGGCCAGCCACAGGTAATTGATATGCTGTCCGTAAATACGGTAAGGCATATAATTATGAATATAACGGTATTCATGATCCCGCACGGCACGGCACATATCATAGCGTTCGTCCATCCTTCCGCGGAACATATAAACATACTGCGGATCTTCTGTTTTTTGTGAACCGAGAAAAGCATGACCCTGCATCCATTCCGGAACCGGTATATGACAAATACTCAAAAGTGTAGGGGCCAGATCGACAAAACTGATCAGCCGGTCGACTTTTGAACCCGGCTTCTTTTCAGGAAAGAGGTATTTGTACTTTTCAGGGATCCTGACAATGAACGGCACCCTCGTTCCGCTTTCATATACAAAACGCTTACTCCTCCCCAACACTCCGCCGTGGTCTCCATAGTAAAAAACGATGGTATTATCCGTCAGTCCGGCATCGTCAAGTTCCTTGAGTTTCTGACCTATCCACTGATCCATGTCTTCAACCTTATCGTAGTACTGTGCCCAGTCGTGGCGCATCTCAGGCGTATCGGGATGATATGGTGGCAGTGTGACTTTAGCAGGATCATGACGTAATTCAGCCGTGGGTATTGACTTGTGGATACTGCTTTCGTGGCTGATCCCGCAATTGTACACGGCGAAGAACGGCTGACCTGGTTTACGGTTCATATATTCGGCCTTATTACTACTCTCATCCCAGACGTCTTTGGTCTGATCCATATCGATGTTGTAATCTTCCTTGGCATTGTTGGTGCAATAGTATCCTGCTTCCCTGAGGTATTGAGGGAAAAAGCGGACAATATCCGACTTTTTGTATTTGCTTCGCATATGCTGGTTGCCATTGGAACAGGCATACACTCCGGTGATGATGGTATTGCGGGCAGGAGCACATACCGGGGCGTTGGCATAGGCATGTGTGTAAAGGAAGCCCTGAGAAGCCAACCGGTCCATATTGGGCGTTGTAGCAAAGGTATCACCGTAACAACCTGCAAACGGACTGTTATCTTCACTTACCAGCCATAAAATATTAGGAAGATCTTTGGATGCTTCCTGTTTACATGATGAGATGCCCGCCAGGGAAAGCAGGGCAAGTCCTAACACTTTATGTGAATTTTTCATATCGACATGTTTGGTCATTAATATATCGGCAATCATTTAAACCTTCCGTCAGAGCGGATTTCTCCAAGCCTGGAAATGTTTTCCGCAGTCCAGCCCTCCCTTTCGACGGTGTGGATATCGAAATCAGAAACATAAGGTTTGATATCCAGTAAAGGAGTTCCGTCCAGCATATCTGCATTTTCAATCTCCAGAATGTTCCCTTCGACTTTTAACAGCCTGACAACTGAAATACCAATAGGATTAGGCCTTTTAGGAGCACGGGTGGAAAACACCCCTCGTTTGACCGTATCCAGAAATGGAGTTACCAACAGATTGTACCCTTTCGACTTGTGAAATCTGTAAATCAGAAAAATATGGGAGAAGCCGTCAAGATCCTGCAGTCCTTTTGCGTATTTCTTTTTTATCACAACCGTTCCTTTCACACCTGCCGCACCCCGGGACTGAATGGGCATACCCTCTGTTGAGATGAAGGGAGTATGAATGGTACCAATGGATCTGAAGAATCTCATTTCAGGAACACTGTAATTTTTCTTAAATCAGTATGGTCTCAAAAGGGTCTGGTCATACTAAATATCAGGGACCGAAAAAGTAGTCCAAGTTATAAATTATCTAACGTGTTTTGAAATATTATTAGCTCAGTGTTTATTTGGGAGAGAAATGGAGCAGGAGTCGCATCAGAAGAGATTCATTCGGCCTTCAGAAATCTGCCGGTAAATTCCTGGCCGTCGCTGCTGATTTTAATAATATAAAAATCGGGTTTCAGAGCAGAGACGTCGACTGAAAGGTCCGAATTTCGGATTACCGTTTGCATGGCAGGAACGCCAAAAATGGTGTATATCGTTACAAGTAGTCCGGAATGAACCGGGAAAGATTTGGAGTTCAGGTAAAGGATGTCAAAACAGGGATCAGGAAAGAGGGAAAAGAGGGGATGTGTTGGGGTCTGAACAGCATCGGTACTGTCGGTAGTATATACATTAAGATGAAAATCGAGCGTATTTTCCTCTCCGCAGTCGTTGGTATAAATAACGGTGGCGGTGCAGGAACTGTCAGGTCTCACCGACTGGGTCCTGGCACTTCCTGAGAGTCCGCAACCGCTCCATTCCCAGGTACCGCCTGTGGCAGGCTGGGGGCTCAGGATAACCTCTACGCCGGCACCGACAGTCACGTCGGTCTTTAACTCCCATATACCTCCGAATACCTGGACGATCGGTGTAATAAGCGGCACCGGACAGGGGCTTATAGTGAAAGTACTGGTACCGGTTTCCCCGCAATTATTTGTAAATTGTACAACAGCCTTGCACGGTTCAGACGGAATAATACTTTGTATTCTGGAGGTCCCCGACGTCCCGCAGCCGCTCCAGCTCCAAGTGCCGAAGTCGGCTGCAACCGGCGCCAGTATGATGACAGAACCGAAATTCACATTGATGATCGACGTTTGCTTCATGGCCCCATCGTCGACCTGGACGAAAGGGGTGACCTTGTATGGTTCACAATTACCTGCAATGTTAAAGGTCTGGGTGGTGACAGCTCCACAGGTGTTGGTAAAAATGGCTGACGAAATACAGGAATTGCCGGTGCCGGTGCTCTGTTCTTCCGCCGACCCGGAAAATCCGCATCCGCTCCATGCCCAGGAACCATCCATATCAGCTGTGGGTTTAAAGGTTACAGTAGTACCCGAATCGACAAAGATGGTATTGCCTTGCTGCCATTCGCCGTCGTCAACGCGCAACTGCGCTGTTACTGTGGCGGGAGTGCAGGAATGATCCCAACCGTAAACAGCCTTGATATCAGGTACTTCGTCGAGTGTGATCACCAGGTCGTGGTTGAAGACATAATTCAGATAGTCTTTATCATTGCCGGTAAGCCAGGTGGTATGCCAGATCATCCACCACGACCACATCACTCCCTGTTTAAGGCACTGATCGGGATTCGGAGGCACACCACATTCATGATAGGCAACCGGTAATGTTTCACTGCCAGTAATATTTCTTACGGTGTTGTACATGCCCGCATGAACATCCTGACCTCCGTCATACGTGTCGGCCCCTGCTATATCCACATATTCGTCGCCCGGATACCAGGCAGCATCGGGCGAACCGGTGTAACATAAAACCCAGATCAGGTTGTTCAGCCCACGGTCGTTAACAAAGTAGTCATACATGGTGCGCCACAGTCGTTTGAATTGCTCAGGTCCCTTTTTACCCCACCAGAACCAGTTGCCATTCAACTCATGAAAAGGCCGCCAGAGAACCGGTACATGGGCATCCCTCAGAACCTGCAGATGATCGGCCTTAAGCTTAAGCTCACGCCAAAAGTCTGTGTATTCTGGAGTGCCTACCTGGAAACATTTGTCGATATCGATTTCAACCTTGCTGTTTTCATACCCTTCTCCAACGCCCGGTGCACCCCAGTGCCACATGATGGTGGGGATTCCGCCCCGGTTCCACCAGTTGATCTCATTCTGAATCTCCGCATAGTTGGAACTCTCCGTGATCAGGTCAGCCCCCCTTACAGCAGGTAACTTTCCCGTAACCTGCTGGAGGTAGTTAAGTTCATCCACTCCCCAGGGTGCCCACATCTGGCCCGACAGAATCTTCTTACCCGACATGTCGCAGAGGTAACGAAACAATGCCACCGCTTCAGGAGAGGGATCGGGATTGGATAAAGTGTCGGGTGGAGTCTGGGCATCAGTACCGACAGTAGTCCTGACAATTTTCAGCTCTCCGGGGGTAGCACCTATACTGTTCCTTGCTGTCAGATGCGCAGGCTCAATGCTTAAACACAATAACAGCAAGAATAAAACAGGTCTGGTCATAGCAGTTGAGATTGTTTTAGTCAGAGTACTAACAGTGAGAAAGATATAAAAAACCCCGGACTTTTCAGGAAGGATGCAGACAATTATCATCCGATGTGTCTCCTGGCAGACTTCCACGTTATCTACCCCGAAACAACGTTGTCCGGCCGAAATGTCCCGTCAATAAAATAGTAACCCGGTCATCTGCAAAGCAGGTCCCAATCATGAGCCGGGGTCTGCCAAATTTTTCGGGAAAAGTCAGGCACGGATCCTTCGGAGTTTGAAAAAGGACAGGCTGAAGAGGAACCTGCCCCATTTTTAAAACACCGGCCTATAGGATCTGTCCGTAATGCGCTAAACGGAATCCGGAAAGACAATAGTCGAAAACCAGGATCATTTCAGGTTTTTAAACAAATTCACCCTCTGCAGGTTATTCCTTAAATTTCCCGGTCTGAGTGGAAGAATATCAGCCGGCAAAATATCATTCAATAAACTGAAACAGACATGATAATCCTTGCACAGAACACATCCTTCCTCCAAAACTGGTGGGGCTGGCTCATCGGAGTAGGCGTACTCCTTGTACTTATCTTACTCGCCGTTTGGATTACAATAGGCAATAAACGATTTCAGAAAAATTACAATTCTACCATGAAGATCATTTTCGGCCGGAGATGGAAGGGCCAGATCAATGAAGAGGAATTTAAAAAGCGTATGGAAAAAATGCAACCCGGGAAAAATAACTCCCCTGAAAGTAAATAAACCTTTTTCACCTGTTAATATTGACATCTTCCCTAATAATATGCTTTAAAACATAACCCTCTGAACTTCAATATTTAATGCCATTTCAACCCCTCGTAGTGCGTATCTGCCTCTTGTGGCTGATGAATTTCTTTGCCAGCTCTTGAATGGCAGCCCTGTATTCGATAACTTGCTGTATTAACGCCAGTGCCCGCCATTCTTACCCCCGGGAACGGATAGTCCCCATATTTCATTCGTCCGGTTAACCCCATCCCTTCTTCAACCCTATAACTACATGCCATATGAAAACCAACACCCCTTATTTTCGAAACTACGCCATACTGATCCTCCTTTTCTTTTTTTCCACTCTTCCCGATGTAACAGGACAAAAGATGGCTGTCTCCACGAATTCTGATGATGCCCTCAGACATTATTGTGCGGGCAGGGACTGGATGAACAGCCTTAAAAACACCAAAGCTGCAGCTGAATTTGATAAAGCCATTGAGCTGGATCCCGGTTTTGCCATGGCTTATATTTTAAGAGCCTGGACAAGTGCTTCTACCGAAGAATATTTTACCTTTATCAATAAAGGACTGGCCCTGGCGGATAAGGTTCCCCTTTCGGAAAAGAATTTTCTCTGTTATGTAAAAGCGGGCCTTGACCGGGACTGGAATAAAAGAATGAAATACCTGGGAGATCTTATTGAATTCTATCCCAACGACCCCTGGTTTCAGGAATTGGCAGGCAAACATTACCAGTACACTGCCAAAGATTACTCCAGGGCACTGGAATATTACCTGAAAGCTGCCGAACTAAATCCCGTATCAGCCATTTATAATAACCTGGGTTATTTATACCTGAGTATGAAGGACTTCCCGAATGCTGAAAAATCCTTTCTTAAATATATTGAACTGTTCCCTGAAGATTCAAACCCCTATGATTCGTATGCCGAATTCCTGATGACGCGGGGCGATCATCAGAATTCCATTTTACAGTATCAGAAAGCCCTGGAAAAAGATTCCCTGGTAAACGGACCCTATAAGGGCATTGGAGACAACTATGTATTTCTGGGCGATTATATGAAAGCCAGGGATGCATACCAGAATTTATGCGACAGTACCGACCGGGTGACGGATAAGTTTACAGCGTTGGAGTATCAGGGTATTTCATTTTTGCACGAAGGAAAAGTTACCAAAGCAATGGAAAAGTTCGCCGAATATTACCGACTGGCTTCAGAGGAAAACAGCTCCTACAATAAAATGAAATCGGAATATTTTATGGGAAAAATCCTTACGGCAACCGGTAAAGCCGATGAAGCAAAGAAACACTATGACGAAGCCTTCAGGATCAGCCGGGAGGAACCGGTGGAGGCCGTGGTTAAAAAAGAAATGAGCCGGCAGGTTCATCTCATGAATTGTGAATGGTTTCTTCAGAAGGGCGATGTGGCAAATGCAACCAAAGAACTGAGTCTCTGGGAGAAAATGAAAGCAGGTAACCAGACTCCTGATGAGGTCAGCTACAAAAACCTGCTCCTTGGTCGGATGCAGCTGATGCAGGCAAAATACGACCAGGCTCTGAGCAGTTTGCTTAAAGCCGACCAGGATAATCCGATGACTTTGTATTACACCGGTATGCTGTACAAAAAAACAGGGCAGGATGACAAAGCGGAGAAAATGAAAACAAAGATCATGGAAATGAAACATTTGGATCTGGATCTGGCTATGGCCGTGAACCTGTCAAATTCACCCTAGACAAACAGCCGAGCGGACAGGCTCAGGAAGAGGAGTTCAAATCATTGATACAACGAGTGAGTATGTCCAAACATAATGTTCTGTGAGCAAGACATTAAACGAAATGAACTATGAAACCGTACTTGGGTAAAACCGGTTTTGGCTTTGTTGTTGCAGATGATCAGAAAATAGAGCACGACATCATTATCCGGCTCTCGGGGGAGATCGAAAAACGAAAGAAGAAATTGTCGAAGGCCGTTTTCGGTACCTCTCATATCCTTTCATTCGAAGAAGCCGAATATATTTTTGAAGAGGGCGCTGATCGTCTGATCATCGGCTCCGGTCAGGATGGGATGGTTACCCTCTCCGATGAAGCAAAGGACTATTTTTTAAGGAAGAAATGCCGGGTGGATCTCTTCCCAACCCCCCAGGCGGCAGAAATATGGAACAGTGCAGGAACGGGAACGATCGCCTTGTTTCATGTGACATGTTAGTGAACGGGGAAATACTTTGCAGTGTACATGTCCTTTTGATACGGAAAGGCAAAGACAGGTGAAAGACACCGTGATTCCTGATCTTTTTCTGATAGTTTTAGCCGATACAGTAACTGCACTGCCCGTCTGAAACATACCTCTTCAACCGGATTATCATGCCATTGGTGAATGTCGCATGAAATCACTAATTTTGACTTCGTTCAAAACAAACCGACGAACATGACAAAACCTGACGGGCCGGAGAGGAGATTACCGCGCTGGATGAAGGCTGAGATGCCCCGTGTGGTCAATTATCCTAAAATCAAAAAATTACTTTCGGAAGAGAAACTCCATACCGTTTGTGTGAGTGCCAACTGCCCCAATAAGGGAGAATGCTGGAACAGGGGTACCGCTACGTTCATGATTCAGGGAGATAAATGCACCCGTAACTGCCGGTTTTGCCAGGTTGATACCAAAGTACCCGAACCTCTCGACTGGGAGGAACCGGAGCGACTTGCCCGTGCCATCCGGTCGCTGAACCTGAAACATGCGGTGATCACTTCGGTAGCCCGTGATGACGTACCCGACGGCGGAGCCACCCACTGGGCTGAAACCATCAGGGCCATTAAAAAACTGAATCCTGGAATAACCATGGAAGTGCTGATCCCGGATTTCCGTCTCAATTATTCAGCGCTCGATCAAGTCATCGGAGCCGGTCCGGAGGTGATCTCCCATAACCTCGAAACCGTAAGACGACTGACTCCTGAGGTGCGAAGTGTAGCAAAATACGATAGCAGCCTCGCGGTCCTTAAATATTTAGCCGGCGCAGGCATCAGAACAAAAACTGGAATTATGGCCGGACTTGGTGAGACATTTGATGAAGTACTGGAATGTATGGATGACGCCCTGAAAGCCGGCGCTTCTGTTTTCACCATAGGACAGTATCTTCAGCCTGGTCCCCGTTATCTTGCGGTTACGGAATATGTGAGGCCGGAAATTTTTGAATTTTACCGGAGAGAAGGACTGGCTAAAGGCTTTGACTTTGTGGAAAGCGGTCCGTTGGTTAGGTCTTCTTATCATGCTGAACGTCATTGCATAATCAACGATCCGTTAAGGGACTGAACCATAATGAACAATCCTGAAATAGAAAACCTCGGCCTGGTAGAGTATAAAAAAGCATGGGAATACCAGGAAACCCTTTTTGAAAAAGAGGTGAATACCAAGATCCATGGCGATCCTCAACCCGGTTACATCCTTGTTTGTGAACATCCGCACGTCTATACACTGGGTAAACACGGCGAACAGGCCAACCTTCTCATTACGGATGAATTTCTCAAATCGATAAACGCGTCTTTCTTCAAGATCGACCGGGGTGGGGATATCACCTATCACGGACCGGGTCAGATCGTTTGTTACCCCATTATCGACCTGGATTTATTCGGCCTGGGTATCCGCAGCTATATCGAAAAACTCGAAGCCTCTGTTATAAGTACACTGAAATCCTTTGATATGGAGGCTTACCGGCTTCCGGGTATCACCGGGGTCTGGATGAAAGACCGGAAAACCGGTCAGGATAAAAAGATCTGCGCCATCGGTGTCAGGGCCAGCCGCGGTATCACCATGCACGGCCTGGCATTTAATGTAAACACCGACCTGAACTATTTTAAGTGGATCAACCCGTGCGGATACTCCGACAAAGGTGTCACCTCGATGAAGGAACAGACTGGGACGGAATTGCCAATAAAAGAGGTCAGTGAGATCCTGCTCAGAGAGATCCTCAGAGAGCTTAATTTTTAGATTAAGAAACATTCCGAAAATGCCGTAAAATTCCATCCTGCGGCCATATCATAAGACATTATACCGTTTTGAACCGGCAGCCCGAACTTCATTTAATCCGTGTCTTCCAGGAAAAAAAGCTCATTCACACTTTTCTCAAAATACCGGGATAATTTAAGCGCCAGTACTGTAGAGGGTACATATTTGTTCAGTTCAATAGAATTGATGGCCTGCCGGCTGACCCCTATTTCCCTGGCCAGATCTTCCTGGGTAATGTCTTTGACAGCTCTTTCAACTTTGAGATGGTTCTTCATTTGTCAGGGATTTGTTGGTGCGATATAGGATATAATAAAAGCGGACAATAAAGAAGATCAGTATGGTAAACATATTGAAAATCATGACCGTCAGAAACTGCAGGCTGAAGAAGAAAAGAAAACAAAAAGCCAGAATGGCATAATTGAGATAAATGGCCCAGACCAGTGATTCCAACCGTATCTTTGCAATGAACTCATCCTCATGCCTCTCTTTTGAAAATGCCACAAAGAGCGCACCAAGCAAAAAAAGAAGCCCGGCAATCGTTTGTGTATAATTGCCCGGCGTCAAACCAAAATAAGTCGGCCTTTCTGCAAAGAACTCTTTAGAGTAAATGACGAAAACTTTCGAATCAAGGAATTCAAATTTCAGGTTGAAAAACAGGATCAGAATTCCGAGTATTGTTGAAGGAAGCAGGATAATCCATCCTATCCTCTTGAACGAGTATGGGAAAAGAAATTTTGTTCTCATAACGATGAAATTTATTAAATTAATGTATTGCAAATGTAACTCATACTTTACATTTTGTCAAGCTTTATTTACTTTATGTAATTCGTTCTTTACTTTTTCTTCAATATCAGGCCCTGGAAATATGCTCTTTGTACCTGAATGACAGGCCAACAGACCTGTCCTGTTTTGCAGGCATCTTTTCAGGAACCTTGTCACTACGTAATAATTTGAAATGTGTCTTAATAATTAAAAAAACGATTGGCCCTCTTTCTTTCCTCTTTAATATGCGTTAACTTGGTGATCCCGAACCGGCTGTAATGCAGAAAGAACACGGATTCTTTCTTAAACCGGCAAGGAAAATTTCTGATTTTAAAACCTGTTCAGTAATGAAAAACCTGTATCAGAAATTGGCTGAGATCTCTCCGGAACCTGGTTCAATGTGTCTTGCTACACTTCTATCCAAAACCGGTTCGGCACCTCAGGTTCCCGGAAGTTCTGCCCTGATTACGGCAACAGGTTTACTTGAGGGTACGCTTGGCGGAGGCATTCTGGAGGAAGCTTCGCTTGAAGCCGCAAAAGATGCACTGAAAACCGGAAGGTCCGCATACTTTAATGTTGACCTGAATGATGACATCACTGCAACACAAGGTGCCATTTGCGGAGGGAAGGCAGGTATCCTTATCGATGCCTCTCCCATGAATGATCTCTCAGAATTCAGGAAAATGTCAGCCTCCCTCCGGAACAGAGTTTCCGGAATTTTAATCACGCATTTTGAATCTTTGCCAGGTGAGGGTGTAAAAATCAGCCGCCGCTGGCAGGCTGCAAATGATACCACTTCACTTGCGGAACCATTTAAACAGCTTGACCAGCGAAAGAAAATAGCCTGCCTTCAAGAACATAAGGCTGCCTTCATCGCCATATCTGAACAAGCCGGTCCCTCTTCCCTGCCCTCCGGTTTTTTTATCGAACCGGTTTTTCCACTGCCTCGTCTGATTATTGCAGGAGCCGGGCATATCGGCAAAGCCCTCACCCACCTGGCCTCATTGCTCGATTTCGACATCGTGGTCATCGATGACCGGCCCGGGATGGGAAGTCATCAGAATCTGCCTGAAGCCGGAGAAGTTATCATCGGAGATTTCGGTCATACCATAGACCATCTGCCCATTGACCGTGACACCTACATTGTCATCGTCACTCACGGACATGCTGCTGATGCTGATGCCCTGAGAGCGTGTATCAATAAGCCGGCAGCCTATATCGGCATGATCGGCAGCCGGCGAAAAACAGGGCTGATGCGGAAAAAATTTCTGGATGAAAGCTGGGCTACAGAACAACAGTGGGATCGTATTCATGCCCCCATTGGTCTGGATATCGGTTCCAAAACTGTTCAGGAAATCGCCGTAAGTATTGCAGCCGAGCTCATCAGGGAAAGACACCGGAACCGGAACACAGCCGGGAAAAGACAAATCTGGGGTCTCGTCCTCGCGGCAGGTGAATCCAAACGGATGGGTACACCAAAAATGTTGCTGTCCTATGGCGAAAGCACCATCATCGAAACAGTGATTGACAGGATCGGGCAATCGTCTTTGCAACACATCATGGTGGTTGTTGGAGCCGGGAAGGATGCTGTCTTAAACAAAATAAAGGGACGTGAGCTCAGCACCTGCGTAAACCCGGAATACCAGGAAGGAATGTATTCATCCGTCATGTGCGGTTTCAAAGCCATTCCGAAGGAAGCCGGTGCGATCATCGTGTTTTTGGGTGACCAGCCTATGGTACGGCCGGAGCTCATTGACAGGATCATCAATGCCTGGCAGGAAAGCGGCAAGGGCATTATCATCCCTGTTCATCAGAACAAACGCGGTCATCCCGTCCTGATCGACGCCAGTTACCGGGATGAAGTCCTTCACCTGGATCCGGAAAAAGGGCTCCGTTCACTGATGAGCCGGCATGCCGAAGATATTTTTGAGCTGGACACGAACTTCCCGTCCATTCTGAGAGACATCGATAATGCATCAGATTATCAGCGGGAATTGGCACAGGATAAAGAATAATTTTTGTTTTTCATCAGGCTACGGTCTGATGCGAAAACCAATATACAACGTAACAACAAAACTTCATTTAAAACACTGGCTATGACAAAAGAAAATATAAGCTTTACGCTGAATGGCAAGCCGGTTCAGTTGACCATTGATCCCCAGAGCACACTGCTTTGGGTATTACGCGCCGACCTGGGCGTTATGGGGACAAAATTTGGCTGTGGCCTGGGTTTTTGCGGTGCCTGTACCATTTTGCTCGACGGTGAGCCGGTACGGTCCTGCATGCTCTCAATCGCCGATGCCAAAGGGAAAAAGATCATTACCATCGAGGGGTTGTCGGTAAATGGTGAACTACATCCCCTTCAGCAGGCCTTCATGGATCATGATGCATTGCAGTGTGGTTACTGCACTCCTGGCATGATCCTTACTGCCGTTGGTCTCCTGGAGAAAAATCCCCAGCCTTCCGAAAAGGAAATCATTGAGGGTATGGAAGAAAACCTCTGCCGGTGCGGGGCTCATAAACGGATCGTAGAAGCCATTCAGTCCGCCGCAAAGGTCATGAAGAGCAAAGATCACGTTCTGAATGAAAAATGACTCTCAGCATTTATCATTCTGTTGTTCAAAGGCAGAAGCTCTGTTTTGGCCTGATAAACTCCGGACTTTTGCCGTTCATTCAAATTTATTAACCGGTACCGGGATAACCGGACACAACATCAAATCCAATGAAAAAAGGGAAAATCAACGGATCCGGCACAACGGATGAGCAATACAGGTATAATCTCAGAAGACGGGATTTCCTAAAAATTCTTGGCGGAGGCATTGTCGTTACTTTCCTGGCAACCGAGCCTTTTGATTTGCTGGCACAGGATCAGCGCCACCGTTTACCTTCCGATTTCAATGCATTTCTCCGGGTGGATGAAAACGGTAAGGTAAGCTGTTTCACAGGTAAAATTGAAATGGGGCAGGGTATTATCACCTCCCTGGCCCAGATGCTGGCTGATGAGCTTGACGTCAGTTTTGATGACGTGACCATGGTCATGGGCGATACCGATCTGTGTCCCTGGGATATGGGTACCTTCGGATCCATGTCCACCCGCTTTTTCGGTCCACCGCTCCGCGCAGCTGCCGCCGAAGCCAGGACTGTACTGCTGAATCTTGGATCGGAATACCTCAATATTCCGGCAAAGCAATTAAAAATCAGCGACGGGACCATCTATGATCCGGGTAACAAAGATCATAAGGTGACCTATGCTGAACTTACCAGGGGTAAAAAGATCGAACGGCATCTCACCGAAAAACCTGAGCTTAAAAACCCATCGGATTTTCTTATCATGGGTAAGCCGGAACTCAGGAGGGATGCTTATGAGAAAGTTACCGGCGAAGCCAGGTTTACTGGTGACATCCGGATACCCGGAATGAAATATGCAAAAATACTCCGTCCTCCTTCTCACGGAGCCACCCTTAAAAGTGCTGATACCTCTGCAGCTGAAAAAATTGAAGGAGTGCAGATCATCCGGGAAGGTGACTTCATTGCTGCCCTTCACGATTTTCCCGATATGGCTGAAATAGCCGTTGCAAAAATGAAAGCAGAATATACCTTTGACGAAATGCCTGTTGATGATAAGACGATTTTCGATCATCTTCTGAAGGTAGCCGGCGAAGGGGAAACAGTAGCACAGGATGGCGATCTTGAAGAAGGGAAGAAGCAATCGGATCACCTTATTGAAAAAGAATACCTGAACAGTTATGTCGCCCATGCTCCTATGGAACCACATACTGCAGTTGCTCATATCGAAGGGGACAAGATAACGGTCTGGGCCTCTACGCAGACACCTTTCAGGGCCCAGGAAGAGATCTCCCGCCTGCTGAACTTCCCGTTGGAAAAGGTCAGGATCATTACTCCCTTTGTCGGAGGAGGATTTGGGGGGAAATCGCATAATCTCCAGGCAGAGGAAGCTGCGCGACTGGCTAAGCTCAGCGGTAAGCCGGTGATTGTGGTCTGGGACCGCAAAGAAGAATTTTTTAATGACACCTTCAGACCGGCAGCCGTCGTTAAAATATCTTCAGGGGTGAATAAGGAAGGAAAAATAATGCTGTGGGACTATGCCCAGTATTTTGCCGGCTCACGTGGCTCGGATACCATCTATGATGTACCGAATCAGAAAACCAGCTCCTACATGTCGGGCACAGGCAAAGTACATCCTTTCGGTACCGGGGCATGGCGTGCACCGGGGAATAATACCAATACCTTCGCCCGCGAATCCCAGATCGATATTATGGCGGCAGCCGCCGGGATGGATCCTCTTGATTTCAGGCTCAAAAACCTGAAGGATGAAAAAATGATCACCCTGCTGAAAACTGTGGCTGATAAATTCGGATGGACTCCCGGTAAAGCGCCGTCGGGAAGAGGCTGGGGCATTGCCTGTGGTACCGATGCCGGCTCTTATGTAGCCCATATGGCAGAGGTGAAGGTGGATGAGAAGACCGGACATATAAAAGTTGTCAGGGTAGCATGCGCCCAGGATATGGGGCTTGCCATAAACCCCGAAGGTGCGACCATACAGATGGAGGGATGCATTACCATGGGCCTTGGCTATGCCCTCACTGAAGAGGTAAAATTTACCGGAGGTGAAATCCACAATCATAATTTTGACAGTTATACATTACCCCATTTTTCATGGCTGCCTGAAATAGAGACGGTCATCCTCCACCGCCCCGATGCTGCTCCCCAGGGAGGTGGAGAACCTGCTATCATTGCCATGGGCGGTCTCATTGCCAATGCTGTGTTCGATGCCACCGGGGCAAGATTGTACCAGCTTCCGATGACCCGGGAAAGGGTATTGAAAGCACTTGCTCAAAGAAAAGGATGAGAATATTTTGTTTTCGGATGGCGATGAAGGAAAAGCTCCGTGCACGATCCCAAAACAATTCCTTTCTTCACCGGTTAGGGTATATTAGGAACAAAAAATGCATGAAGCTATGAAAGCAATGGTCCTGAATGCCATCACTGATGTGAGGAAAAATAACAGCCCTCTCGAATATAAAGACCTGCCGGAGCCTGTCCCCGGTGAAAGAGATATCCTGATAAAGGTTTCTGTGTGTGGCGTCTGCCATACCGAACTGGATGAGATCGAAGGCCGGACGGCACCCCCTCATTTACCCGTTATTCCAGGTCACCAGGTTGTCGGAAGGGTTGCCGGAATGGGAAAGAAAGCCGGCAAATTCAAAACCGGCGACCGGGTCGGGGTAGCCTGGATTTTTTCCTCCTGCGGACACTGTGAGTACTGCAGATCCGGGAATGAAAACCTGTGTGCTTCATTCAAAGCTACAGGGAGAGATGCCGATGGAGGCTATGCGGAATACATGACCGTCCACGAAGATTTCGCCTACCCTATCCCGGATGTCTTTACAGATTCCCAGGCAGCCCCCCTTCTCTGTGCCGGAGCCGTGGGCTTCCGGGCACTGAGACTCTCCAAACCGGAGGATGGCCAAAATATTGGGCTTACCGGATTCGGCGCTTCCGGACACCTGGTCATCAGCATGATCAGACACCGTTATCCCCGTTCACAAATATATGTCTTCGCAAGAAGTGAAGACGAACGAAAGTTTGCTGCCGAACTGGGTGCCGTATGGACCGGCGAAACAACCGGCAAAGTTCCTGAATTATTACATTCCATCATCGACACCACACCGGTTTGGAAACCGGTTGTGGAAGCCCTGAAAAACCTCAGGCCGGGAGGAAGACTGGTCATCAACGCCATCAGGAAGGAAGATCTTGACAAGGATTACCTGATGAACCTGAATTATCACGAATATTTGTGGATGGAAAAAGAGATCAAAAGCGTGGCCAATGTCACACGTAACGATGTCACTGAATGCCTCGAGCTTTCAGCAGAGGTCCCCATTCTGCCTGAAATCATGGAGTTCCCGCTCAAAGAGGCCAATAGGGCCCTCACTGAGCTGAAACAAAGTAAAATAAAAGGAGCCAAAGTACTTGTGATTTCATAACGGGAAGTCAGTCCATACCTCAACACAAAAAATCAAACAGACATATGCATCTTTCCCTTTCAATCCTGCCTGTAAAACAGCAGATCGTCAACAGGTTTCTCCGGCATATCCGGAGACGAGACGAAGACTTTTAAGGCCTGATCATACCAGTTATCAAAAAACCTGATCTCAATGGTATGATAACCTGCTTTAAGTCCGGCCTGCCCCGTGACTGATCTGGTACCGTGGATGCCATCATTGTCGACAACCTTGTCACCATCGATATACACGGCAGAGCCATCATCGGAATACGAACGAAAAGTATAAACCTGGTCTTCAGGAATTTTAATAAAACCCTTGAATACAATTCCGAAATAATCCTGATCGGTCGCGAGACTGATGTCTATGCCCTTGACGGTCCCGGAATCCGACGGCTTCAGTTTGGAGAAATCAGGTAATTCCTGCCAGTCGCCACGATAATATGAATACCTGATTCCCGGCTCGAGTCCTTCGGTTTTATAAGCCGGATTGAGACTACCCGGTCTGAATTCTCTGACAGTGGTTTCTCCTCTTCTGCTCCCGCTGAAGGCTACGGCTTTAATGGTAGTCCTCTTGTCTATCGTTATGGGACCTGTATAGTTCAGGGATTGCATGTCCGGTTCAGAATTATCGAGTGTATATCTTACATTCTTAAGGAAAGGATGAACAAACTTTACCGTGATATCCTTATAAAAAAGGTCTCCCTGCGGTTCAATCTCAACCGCTTTAATGGGAAAGATCAGATCCTTATTCAGAATTTTAACAGCCATATATTTGCGGCCTGGAAGCGGTATAGTGAACTTACCTGAGTAATAGCCTTCCAGGGTATCGGAGGTCATATTCCAGGTATCTACCACTTCCACCTGGTATGCCCGTCTCTCCGGGAGGTCGAATGTCCAAGCTCCAGGTGCTTCTTCATTAAAATAATAAATATATTGCTCACCATATTTACCGGCAGAATACCGGTCGAAAGGCTGAAATCCGCATTCGGGACCTGCATCCAGATATTTTTTATAAAAGGCGATCCGAACCGGGCTCTTTCCTTTTAAAACTCCACCTTTAGACCACCAAAGGATGTCTGCAGAATCCTTATATGTTTCACCATGACCTGCATAAGATCCCGTTATCAGGCTTTTCCAGAACATTGCCGTCATCTGCTGTGGAGTGAGGTTCCCCCAGCCTTGCTCGATATTTCCTTCATAACGGCATTCGTCAAAGATCAGCGGTTTTTTATACCTTTCCCGCCAGACCGTTGCGCTGTCAAACGCCGTACTCTGGATACTGACATGAGTTATCCATGGTTTGGTATGATCATAGAACACCGCCCCATTATGAATGGACCTAAGGTGATGGTAAGGATCATCGCGGTAAAGGATCTCAAAAATACGGTCCCAGTCATCCATGGATTTGGATTGCATAAAATCGAATTCATTGGCTGCAGACCACCATACATTGTGAAATGCTGACAACCGGGCAATGACGTACCTGAGGTAAAACTCATCCGTGGAATCAGGCATAGAAGCATAACCCCAACGGTCGTAAGGATGAAACAGTATCAGGTCAGCTTCGATCCCAAGATCACCGAGCTGCCTCACTCTTTTCTCCAGGTGGTGGAAAAATGCCGGGTTAAAACGGGAATAATCATTCATTCCGCTCGAATCCCGAATAAAAGGATAATAAACCGGCTCATTTTCATTATAAAGATAACTCTTCGGAAAAATGCACATCCTTACTTTGTTGAATGGCGCTTTGGCAAGTGTTTCCAATGTTTTCCGCTCCAGGGAATCGCCCTGATGGATCCATGCATAACACGTTGTCCCGATCTCATGGTACAAGGTGCTGTCGGCATAATGGAAAAGGTAAGTGTCGTAAACCGAAACCGGCCCGTGATTCCCATTTCCGGGTTCGGAACAGAGAAAAGATCCGGATTTACCGTTCAACCTGTCAATGTTGCTTTTGGTTGTATATGTCCAGGTCCCGGTCTCACCGGGCATAAAACGCAGGATATAATTCCCGTCGCCATCGTAAAACCCGGTAACCTGGAATTTTTTCTCCTTGTGGGAAAATTCAGCAGTAAGGATCACATCCTTAAACGGATTACCTGAATCGGGACCTTTCAGCGAGACCTCGAATAAATCCCACTTTGCAACGGTTTTAGTGCTTTTCTGACATGACTCAAGAGAAAGAGCTGAAATAAGTAGTAAAAAAAACAGGTGCCTCATGATTGGATAAATCTTTGGTTTGGATAAGATGTAAATATACGAATCCATTTTTATGTTCCGTTTTTGAAATTCCTGATGGATGGATAACAGTATTCTCCCCGTCCGATACAATGCCGTATTTCCCTTGCCGGTAAAGTAAGCCCCGACTATCGAAGTTTTTTTGGATTTTTTTCCCGAAATAATTGTCCGCAAAGCAACCATCACGCACATATTTTCATCTTGACAATAACCATTTTACCCTTTAGCTTTGTAAATAACCCTTGAAGGAGGAAATACCATGAAAAGAATAATATTCCTGCTTGTCCCCGTTCTTATAATGGGAATGAGTGCCTGCCAGAAAACCATGGATAAGCCTGCCGGAAAAGGCCATCTCGAAATTGTAATGAATATGGGTAACACCGGATTGAAATCTGCATTGACTGACAGCCTTCTATCCTCATCCTACCAGTTATTACTTTCCGTTGCCGATCAGAACGGGGTACCTGTATTGGAGGACAAGATGATATCCTTATTTCTTTTCGGCGGTGGATTTGTGAGTGAAAAAATTGAAATCGCTTCCGGAAACCTGCAATTAACAAAGTTCATGGTCATCGATCCGTCCGGGAACGTCATTTATGCGGCACCTCTGGAAGGTTCAGCAAGGGCTTACCTGGTCAGTGACCCCCTTCCCATCAGTTTCAGGGTCTCCCCGGGTGAACTGACAACACTGAGCCCCGAAGTTTTAAATATTAACGGCGCTTCACCCACCGATTTCGGTTATGCAACCTTCGGCATGCAGATCGTCAACCCGCTACCGGTCTATGCTCTCGTGATGCTTAACAATCCCCTGATCATGGCACCTACCCAGATCACCGACGCATACGTCAAAGTCACTTCTGCAGACGGTTGGCAACACCGGTTCTATCTGGAGAGAAAAGTAAATAAAATCGAAATAAAAGGAGGCTCGGAACAATATACTTTTGAGGTTCTGAAAGACGGTTATTCACCTGTCAAATTTCAGTTCAAAGAAGAAGAACTGAAAATGACCACACAGGAAAATCCACTGGTCCTTACCATTGATGAAGGCCCACTTAGTATGATTTCAATCCAGCCCGGCCCCGACAAGGGTAAAGATGCCATGATCTCCGACCTTGATCCGGATACCAACTTCGGGTCGTGGCCATATTTTGAAGCCACCTACCTGAGCGAATCTACACTGGCAGTCATGCGCACAAACCGGAGCCTGATCTGGTTTGATCTGAACCAGGTTCCGAAAAGCGCCATCATCGAAAAAGTAACCCTGACACTCGCTTTTGAGACACCTCTCTGGGACTCCCTTTCAAATGTTGAGACCTTTGCCTGGTATGGAGCCGTTTTCCAGAAAATAACCCGGCCATGGGATGAGAATTCCGTCACCTGGAACAACCAGCCTCCCACAACTGAATCCGGACAGGTCTTTGTCAGCCCACAACCTCAAATGAGCTCCAACAGAAGAACCTACGATGTCACGTCACTTTATTCTGCCAAGGGATGATTCTGCCGTTCCTGTATATGGAATGATGTTCCGTCTTTTCCCGTCACCGCAGTTTGCCGGCTTCCGGTTTGCTTCCAGCGATTATTCAATTCCGGAGATGAGACCCGAACTCAGAGTTTATTATTCAATGAATTACCCGTTGGATTGAAACCCGGCCAAATGATCACCTGTGCCGGTCCGTCATTGTCAAATTTTTCCGGAATCAATCATGCCGTCAGACATCTCCTCTCAGAGAGCTATGATGTACTGCAAAGTACTGGCATGTCCTCAGCCTGTTCTTCATGCGAAATCAAAAATGCGGAAGCCCTGCTGTTCCGGGTTGTAAACATTTTAACCCGTCGGCATACCCGACCATGCTTCCCTGATTTAAATCTGTTTCCTTATTTAAATTGAATCTCTTTATCTAAATATGTCGTTAAATAGATATTTAATTTTGGGAAAAATGAAATTATTTCTGTTTTTTTGTATTGTTAATTAAATAACACCTCGAGCCCGGATTTCTAAGGTAAATATACTATGATATCCGGGACGCGGGTTCGGATGGAAACAACCGGGCCTCCCGAAGGAACGAAGGTTCCCGAATTGGAAAGAGGTAGACAGCATTTTGTTGCAAGGAGGAACAAATCGCACTTTGTTTCTCTGATCCAAACGGGTGGCCGGTCCAAAAATAAACCTATGGACTGGATTTTTTTTGTTACGCTTTTCGTAGTGGCCTTCCTTTACAGTTCCGTTGGACACGGTGGAGGAAGCGGATACCTGGCCATCATGGCATTATGGGCATTTTCTCCCCTGGTGATGAAAACCTCCGCCCTGACCCTCAATCTTTTTGTATCGAGCGTAGCTTTTTATAACTTTTACCGTGCCGGGTATTTCAGATGGAAAATCCTGTTACCGTTTATCCTTACTTCTGTTCCCCTGGCGTGGATGGGTGCTGCCATTCATGTACAACCGAGAGTTTACAAGATCATCCTTGGGATATTCCTGTTTATTGCCACGCTAAGGATGATCATACAGACCAACACGCCCGAAGGTGAAACCCGTCCCCTTCCCTTTTACATCGGATTAATTACAGGAGCTTTTCTGGGCTTCTTTTCTGGAATGATCGGCATTGGCGGTGGGATCATTCTCAGTCCGCTTCTGATCCTCATGCGCTGGTCTACGGTCAAGGAAGCCGCTGCTATTTCTGCCGCTTTTATTTTCCTTAACTCAGCCAGCGGACTGACTTCAACCATCTTTTCAACTACCGGGGCCAGCTGGGCAGAACATATTGCCGTAATGATCTTTATCACCATTCTGGGAGGACTGCTGGGAAGCTATTCCGGAAGTTTCAGGATATCAGGCCCAAAACTGAAGTATATGCTGGCAGGTGTCCTCTTTATCGCGAGTTTTAAATTATTTTTATACTGATGAAGACCTTAAAAAACTGGATTATCATCGCCGGAAACGGAAGGAACACCGGAAAGACAACACTTGCCTGCCAGATTATCAGTGCAAATAAGGGTTATGGGGTTACGGGCATTAAGATCTCCCCGCATCATCATACTCTCAGAGGAACAGAAGAAATCATTTTTCAGGATTCCGGTTTTTGCATTATCAGGGAAAAGACCATCTCCCAAAAAGACAGCTCCAGAATGCTTCAGGCTGGTGCTCATGAAGTATATTACGTTCAGTGTCCCGACGATTCACTGCAGGAAATGTTCTTTCATCTTGAAAAACTTACAGCGGGCCGGCCGGTAGTTTGCGAATCGGGCGGATTAAGAAAAATGGTATGTCCCGGGGCTTTTATTATGGTCCTGTCCGGACAGAATAGCGGTAAAGCCGGGATCGCCGGGAAAATCCTTCAGGCAGATATTCTCACGGATCTTGACAGCATCGGGAACCAGAATCCGGATCTGGAATTTCATTTCCAAAATAATGAATGGAAACACGCTTTGACCTATGATACGATTTGAAGAAGCCAGGGAAATGATCGAACATCTAAGGTATGAACCTGTGGTGGAGACTGCAGACCTTCAGGATGCATTATACAGGGTATTGGCCGGGGACGTTCGCGCGGATATGGACATGCCGCCTTTCGACAAATCGGCTATGGACGGATTTGCCTGCCGCCGGGAAGATCTGGACCATCCTCTGAAAGTCGTTGAAACGATTGCAGCAGGACAGGATTCAGGGGTGGTCATCCGCCATGGTGAATGCGCCAGGATCATGACCGGTGCCAGGGTACCTGAAGGCGCAGACTGCGTGATCATGTTTGAGGATACCAATACGGCCGGCGACGGACAGACCGTTTTCACGGCAAAAAAGACCTCATCCAATATTTGTTACCACGGAGAAGATGTCCGTTCAGGTGACCTTTTAGTAAAAAAAGGCACCCTTCTGGAGCCCAGGCATATGGCATCACTGGCCGGGATGGGATATACACATCCAAAAGTTTTCCGCAGACCCCAAACAGGAATTTTCGTCACGGGAGACGAACTGGTGGAAGCAGGTGTAAGACCTTCAGGAACAAAAATAAGAAACAGTAATGGTCCGCAGCTGGAGGCCCAGTGCAGATCGATGTACATACCGGTGAAAAATTATGGCATCATCGGTGACTCAAAAAAGGAACTCCGCGCAGCCCTGGATCGGTCAGTAAAAGAAAATAACGTTACCCTTATTTCAGGGGGCGTTTCCATGGGTGACTTTGATTTTATGCCTGAAATTATTAAGGAGGCTGGCTTTGATATTCATTTTCACGGTATAAAAGCCAAACCGGGCAAACGAACACTTTTTGCTGGGAGGGATAATCATTTTGTGTTCGGGCTGCCGGGGAATCCGGTATCGGCAATGGTGCAGTTTGAGATGCTGGTAAAACCTCTTCTTCTTTTAATGCAGGGAGCCGAATGTCTGCCGGCGATGGAAGAATTCCGGATCAACAGTGATTACCCGGTCAAAAATACTGAACGAACGTCTTTTATACCGGTCGTCATTCATGCGAATGGCACAGTTGATCCAGTGGAATACCACGGTTCGGCGCATATTTTTGCCTATAATAATGCCAACGGATTTATGGAGATACCTTTAGGGGTTGGGATGATCAGGGAAGGAGAAACAGTGCATGTTAGACGCTTATAACAGAAATATCAACTATCTCAGGATTTCGGTAACAGACCGGTGCAATCTCAGATGCAGGTACTGTATGCCGGAAGAAGGAATCCCCCTGCTTAAACACGAGGAGATCCTGAGCTTCGAGGAAATTCTTGAGTTTGTAAAAACAGCGGTCAGCCACGGTATTGATAAAGTGAGGATAACAGGAGGAGAACCCCTGGTACGAAAAGGTATTGCGGAATTTATCGGAAGACTCTCTGACATCGAAGGTATACGGGATCTGGGCATGACAACTAACGGGCTTCTCCTGGAGAAATATGCGAAAGACCTGAAACATGCGGGATTGCACCGTGTCAATATCAGCCTGGATACGATGGACCCGGTAAAATACAGGGAGATCACCCGTCTGGGTGACCTTGAGAGAGTCCTTAACGGAATTGAAGCCGCTGACAAGGCAGGGTTTTTTCCGATTAAATTAAACTGCGTGGTCAAAACCTCAAGGATGGAAAAGGATGCGGTTGATGTAGCTGCTTTTGCCGAAACACATGGGTATGAGGTCCGCTTTATCAGGGAAATGGATCTTGCCAAAGGTAAATTCTACCAGGTGGATGGCGGCGAAGGCGGTAAATGCAGCAGTTGTAACCGTATAAGGCTGACGGCCACAGGGGATGTGAGACCCTGCCTGTTCAACCCGGCAGCCTATAACATCCGCCGGATGGGTAATGAAGAAGCCTTCCTGGCAGCCCTCAGAAATAAGCCTGCCTGTGGCACCATAAATACAACAGGCTATTTTTCTATCATTGGAGGTTAACTATTTAAAAATTTCAAATACACCGCATATGAAGGAGCTCTCACATACCGATAAGAAAGGCCGTGCATCCATGGTCGACACCGGACAAAAGCCTGTCCAGCACAGAAAAGCCACAGCTGAAGGCATCATCCGCCTACAGGAAGGAACTCTTAAACTGATCAGGGAAAACGAGATCAAAAAGGGAGACGTCCTCAGCATCTCTGAATTTGCAGGGATACAAGGCGGAAAGCATACATCCGGACTGATCCCTCTATGCCATCCCCTGTTGATCAACAAAATGGACGTGAGGGCAGAGATGGTTGCAGACGGGGTAAAAATCACCTCCGAAGTACGGTGTAACGGCCAGACCGGCGTTGAGATGGAAGCCCTGACGGCCGTAAGTATTGCCCTGCTTACCGTTTATGACATGTGCAAAGCTGTCGACAAAACGATGACTATCGGAGAGATCAGGCTGGTTTCAAAAATCAAAGGAAGACCTGTAAACGGAAAAAGATGGCAAACAAGGAACATACAACTACTGTGCAAATTAAAAGTGTCAATATATCAACCGAAAAAGGCACGGTTAAAAATCCCGTTGACACAATAACCCTCGACCACCAGGGTGTGAAATCGGATGCCCATGCCGGCAACTGGCACCGGCAGGTAAGCCTCCTGGGTGTTGAAAGTATCCGCAAATTTGAGCAGGAAGCAAACAGAACGATCCGGTACGGGGAGTTTGCCGAGAATATCACCACGGAAGGGGCTCTCCTTTACAAGATGCACCCGCTGGACCAGCTCAGAAACGATAAGGTAAAGCTTGAAGTCACGCAGATTGGGAAGAAATGTCACGGAGATAATTGCAGCATTTTCAGGGAAGTTGGGGATTGTGTCATGCCAAAGGAAGGCATTTTTGCACGCGTATTAACCGGGGGCAAAATGGCTGCAGGTGACAGCCTTGAATACCATCCCCACATTTATAAAGCCGGCATCATCACACTGAGTGACCGGGCCTCATCTGGAGAATATACCGATATCAGCGGCAGGATCATTGAAAAGAAACTCTCGGGATTTTTCCGGGAGAGAGACATGGCATTCAGCCATGAACGAACGGTCATCCCTGATGACCCTGATTTGCTCCGTCAGACTCTGGATGCGATGAAGGAGGATAAATACGATTTCATTTTTACTACCGGAGGAACAGGCATCGGCCCCCGGGATATTACCCCGGATGTGATCCGCCCCCTGCTCGACAGGGAAATTCCCGGCATTATGGACCATATCCGGATAAAATACGGAACGGCATTGCCCCAGGCCCTTCTCAGCCGTTCGGTTGCCGGCGTTATCGCCAAAACCCAGGTATATGCTCTCCCGGGAAGCCCAAAAGCGGTCGAAGAATACCTCGCTGAAATTCTTAAAATTCTTATTCATGCAACACTGATGATCCATGGACTTGGTCATTAAGGTGAGAAACCGGTCATGGCACAACGGCATTCAGGGCCACAATTGGAACCTTCGTTGTATTTGGGTTTCATGGTTTTTATTGGCCCTGTGTATGGTCGGTCCTTCTAAGTAATAAGATGATATCGTCCCCTATGAAACTCTGTTTTAAGGATGTAAACAGCAAGTGAAAGATTTGGCATATTGAAATCAAAAACTCACCTTTGCATGTCCCAGGTGAAATAAAACAGGATTGTTGATAAAAGAGATCCCTGTTTTATAAACATTTATCCTGGTCGCACGTAAACTTTTTATATGTTTTGAGAAGACAGATGGGATAGACAGGACCCTTCTGAGGACAGTTAAATACCCCAAAAATGAAGACCCCTTTTCTGAAATCACTTCAGGTGATTTTCTTATTGCTCTATACTGTACTGACATTTGGACAGATCCCGGCAGGATACTACGATCCGGCGCAGGGGCTTACCGGAGACAATCTGAAAGCAGCACTTCACAACATCATTAAAGGCCATAAGGAATATCCGTATACCTCAACCGGAACGGATGTCTGGGATATTCTTAAACTATCCGATCAGGATCCCGGCAATCCGGCAAATGTGATCCTGTTTTATACCGGCTGGTCGGTTAATGCCGCCCAGGAATACAATAATGGTAAAGGATGGAACCGTGAACATGTCTGGGCAAAATCAAGGGGCGATTTCGGAACAACGGAAGGTCCGGGAACCGATTGTCATCATCTCCGACCGGCGGACATTATCGTGAACGATGCGCGTAATAACCGATGGTTCGACAACTGCACCATTCCCTTCGAAAAGGGGACAACATTCACAGGCTGTTTTTACAGCACCACGGAATGGACATGGGAACCCAGGGATGCCGTCAAAGGCGATGTCGCCCGCATCCTGTTTTACATGGCCACCCGCTATGAAGGCGATAACGGTGAACCCGATCTCGAGGTGATTGATTATTTTCCCGATGATGACAATACCAAACTGCCCGTTCAGGCTAAACTGAGTACCCTGCTGGAATGGAACACGGAAGATCCGGTCGACAGTTTCGAACTTCACCGCAATGAAGTGGTGTACAGCTTCCAGCATAACCGCAATCCTTATATCGATCATCCTGAATATGTTAATCTCGTTTTCGGGAATATGACTCCCAATCAGGTTCCCGATATTACCGATATTACCATCTCTCCTGAAAATCCTTTATCCAGTGAGCCTGTTTATGTCTCTGCCTCGGTAGTCGATCCCGACGGTTCACTCACCAATGTAAGCCTGGACTGGGGACCTTCTGAAACCAATCTGTCCAACGAAGCCGGCATGATCTATAACGGCAGCCGTTATGTTACCTCGATTACGGCTGAGGATGGTGAAACTGAAATTTTCTACAGGATTTCCGCCACCGATAATTCAGGCGACTCTGGGAACACAACTATTTTACATTTTGATGTGGGAAGCAGCAACTTGTCTTCCACAACCCCAACCGGAAGTCTCAGGGTCTACCCGAATCCGGCAAGCGACAAAATCTTCATTTCCGGGCAGAGTGAATACTCAATAAGCATCTATAGCCTGTCGGGACAAGTGATGAAAACCGAAACCGGGAAAACAGTCATAGACCTGCGTACCCTTCCGGCAGGATTTTATCTCATAAAAGTGAAGGATCTTCATAGCGGAGAGGTCATCAGCAAACCTTTGATTATCTCGAGGTAAAATGAAAGCGGTCGTAATATCAGGGTGACCCGGGAAAATAAAATGCACCGGGGATAATCCCGACCCTTACAGTATCTTCAGGTGATCCGTCTGCAGAAAAACGGTACACCACACCCTGCTGAACATTGTCGACGGCATCGCCAACGTAAACTTCAGAGGTTACCGGATCAATGCCGATACTGTAAAACAACTGGTGGGCATCAGCATGAACGAAAGGCTCCACAGGTAAGGATGCAGCGTCAACCGGCATTCTCCAGACATCACCATTGATAAAGTAGAGCGTATCCCGGGTGGAATTAATATGCAACTCCGACGGCCAGTAATCACTGTCCAGTATGAAAATTCTTTCGATCGTGCGGGTAATCGGATCGATACGCACCAGCCCGGGCTGTTCATCACCGTAGGCACTGTTCTCATAGCCCCCGTCACAGATTACCCACAACTTATCATTCTTATCCAGGATCATCGAAGAAGGCTGTTTCAGCACTTCGATGGAATCCACTACCTCATCCTGTTCAGGGTCAATCACCAGTATTTTATTATCATAGCTGTAACAGTTGGTGAAAATGTATTTATCCCATCTTATAAACTGTTCCGTCGGGTGCTGGTAAAATTCACCCGAATGATTGTCCGTATTAATCATTCCGGTTATGGTATTGTTTTCAGGATCGACGATGCTGATGGCTTTGGCATACAGATCGCTTACATAGGCTTTCTCCTCCGAAAGAAAATACATATATCTCGGAGATGTAAGACCGGTGATCCTTGAGGTGAATTCAAAGGCATTCAGGGCCGGATATTTGCCCATATTCATGATCATGACCTTTCCCGAATTATTGACAACCACATAAAGCAGACCATCATGAAAGCTGCAGGAATAAGCGACATCACCCAGGGGGAACCCGTTTTGATTGTAAAATACATCATTCTGCACTTTGCGGGATGAAGCATCATAATAACTGATGGAAGAATTCCCGTACATAAAATTGCCTTCGTTAAGAATGATGACCGGGTGACCCTGCTGAACAGACGTGATACTGATATCCGGTTTATGACGTTCAACCCAGGTCTCATCATGCATACATGAGGTCATGGTTAAAGCGATGGACATGATCAGGAGAGGTGCACAAATGCGCCCGGATTTTATTCTCTTCAACAGTGTCTTCATTTTCCCCGGAGATCCCTCATTTTAAGAAAGTCAAACGTTTTTTTATTTCAGGTTCAGTCATCCGTTCACCATAGAAATCTTACAGAGAACTGATAGTTACGTCCCGGCATCTGTCTTTGCAGAACTGACCGGTACGTTTCGTTAAAAAGATTATAAACCGACAGTCCGAAGTCGAGATGATACAAGCTGACAGAAATGTTCTTCTCAAAACGGACCTGGTTCATGAAGTAAGGATAGAGATAATCACGGCCTGAAGTCCTGGTGTTCGATACGGTGGTATACCGCTCACTGTAGAAATTCCAGGAATAAACCGCCGACCATCCGTGCCATGCCGAAGACAGGTTCAGGTTTGCAGAATGCCGGGGAATATAAGGTAATTGTTTGCCCCACGAACCGTCGGCCCAGTTTTGCGTATTCCCGTAATTCAACGATTGGGTAAAAGCGTAATTTCCGCGGATCATCCATGAGAATTCACCGGTACTTCCCGAATAATCCGCATTTACCTCCACCCCGTCAGTCTGTACTTTTTCAATGTTAAACGGCTCCCAGTTTCCTTTGAACGACGGCAGCCAGATGATCCAGTCGTGAACGCCGGAATGGTAAACTGAGAGACTCATGCTCAGTCCCTGTTTACCCTGAATCCGTTTCCAGACGAGCCCCAGTTCCTGCGAAATACTGTGTTCAGGGCGTAAATGTGGATTCCCTCCCGGTTGAAAATAAAGGTCGTTCAATGTCGGAAACCGGTGGTTCGACGATAAAGATGATGTAAGGTAAAGCCGGTCGGATGGAAGAAGATGATATTCCCCCCCCAGAGAAAAAGAGAAGGGCTCTGCAACCGTTCCCAGGAATTGTGAACACAAGGTCGAGCGAAGCCTGAATTTGCGGTTCATGGTCCGGAACCAGGAGAGGTTGAGAGTGGTTTCCCCCCTGTTTTTCTGATAGTGGTTCCCGGTAACCTGCTCTGCCGTCTGAACGGCTGCAAACAGGTATCTTAAATCGGCCTTAAGTTCATCCCTATCCGATAAGGAATAACGGTATGTTGCCCGGTTATCGACACTTAGTATCCGGCTGCCGGACAGGATCTGTGGAACCGGAGCGCTGCCGTTCACAAAGTTTTCGACACGATAGGACATCACATTGTAATTGATACCGTTAAAAAGTGTGAACTTCCCTTTCTCACCGTATTTTCTGTATTGTATTGTCGACCTGAAAAACCTGTCATTCTGCCGGTTTGTGGCCGTCCCCTGCTCCGGAACACCCCCCGTCGAAAGGTAGTCAGCCGATTCGTTGGTGCTAAGCATCGGAAGGCTTCGTTCCGATTGCTGCAACCAGAAATTCATATTCACCACCTCACGATCATTTTTCCTGAAGGAAAGTTGTTGCAACAGTCCTTTATTTGTATAATCTGCATTTTTATTGACGGAAACGGGGAAATACTTTTTTCCGGTCTCAAGGTTAACGGAATCGGGAGTATCATAATTCCTGAACCTGAAATTATTGTCGGAGTGATCATAAAACAGACGTGTGACCGAATGGATCTTTTTACCGCCAATATCCAGACGCCCATATTCATCATAAGTTCCATAAGAACCCAGCCCCTGCATTAGTGTGCCGGAAACACCCTTTCCGCTATTGATTTTAGTGCTCAGGTCAAGGACGCCGCCAAGGGCCCCCGGCATCTCCGTCAGGGAGCCGTTACCATGAAGAATGCTGACCTCATCCAGGAAAAAAACCGGAATCTGTGAAAAATCGACCATCCCCAGCATTGGTGAATTTAACTCCAGACCATTCCAGTTCACGATGGTATGCGAAGGGGATGTTCCGCGGAAGGAAATAGTGGCTAAGGCACCTCTTCCCAGCGATTTTATGAACAGGGATGAATTTTCAGCGATCAGCTCCGACAAAGACCGGCTTATCTGTCTGCTGAGGAGGGCAGAGTCAAGTTCTGTAACCGTCAGCGCCGTTTGCTCTACCGGCCGGCTGGAAAAAACACTGATCTCTCCGAGCTTCAGGGTGTCACTTAAATACTGTGCATTTAAAAGCGCGGGGAATGCGACGAAGAATTGTATCATCATGCATCCTGAGAGGATATGTTTCCACCGCTTCGTCATGGTTTTACAAGTATTCTGTTTTCAGAACCGGACCTGTACCTGATACCCAGGATATATATACCGGACTGAAAACCTGAAGTATTTATATTCAAATCCGCCCGGCCGGCAAAACGTTCCAGAAATAGGACCCTTCCCGTAAGATCGGTGACTAAAAGCGTACATGCTTCATTCTTGCTGAGGGAGACCGAAATGTAATCCCTGAACGGAACAGGGTATACCTTGGCAGTTTGCGGCTTGCTTACCTGCTGCAGTCCTGTGATGTTTCCGGCATCAATCCGTATTACCTCGGCAGGATATCCTTCCACGCTGATATTATAAATCCCTTCGTGGTCAATACGGATGGTCATGGCATGATCGCCAGGACCAGCAAGTTCCTCTACCGTCCCGAGAGGCTGATCATTCGAATAGACAAAGGCACTGCCTGGCAGGTCTTCCTGCAGACATTGCATTTCTCCAGCGTTGTTGACCGAATAATGGCTTAATGAGTACGTCAGCGTGACGCTGTCGCCGGGATCTGTCTCCTGACGATCGGCACAAAGGCTCAGATCTTCCCAATCCTTAAGAATATCCTCAACATAGTTCACCGAAACGACATCACCGCTTTTCACGCGGATATGATCAAAATCGTTCAGGTAAGCCGTGCCGTTAACACTTGCAGTCCAGCATTTTCTGTAGGGTCCGGAATCCATATTACCTCCCCATCCATAGGTATAGGACCAGCCCTTTCCAACCTGCCACAGATAAAGCCGGTTGCCTGAATATTCATCCTTCCTGAACCGGAATACCTGCCCGCCGCCGGTATATCCATGGGATTGAAACACAGTTGTGATGACATCGGCAAGACTTATGAAGTCGGTCACCGGGACGAGATCAAGGTTTGGATTGTTCGACACATAAGGATTAATATCGAGTTTCTGTATCCGGCAGGTAGTCCTGGAAATAAGGCTTTCCTCATTAAGTTTCACTGATACGGAGATGTCAGCCGGCGGAGAATTACCTATAACGGTAATATCAAGGGTTTTTGACAAATTCTCCATTCCGGGAATCATGACCGTCAGAGTTGTATTTCCGGCTGCCCTGGCAGTGAGGTCAGCCTGTCCCGGGTGAATTCCCGAGACTATTGCAATTCCGGTATCGGCAACCGTGACAAGGGGCGTGATATCATCGATGCGGTTTCCATCCTGATCAAAGAAGGAGTAAGTTACAACGCCCCTTTCACCTGCGAAAAGAAAACCAAAATTCCTCCCGGCACTGAGGGATGTAACCTGAACCACCCGTATCTTTTTCACGGCAGTAAGCTTTTCATCTCCTCTCAGTTTTACGGAAAGGTCAAATTCACCACCCTTATGGCAAACAAGGGTATTTTCATTTTCAATGGAAGCTATGGAAGGATCGGAACAGGACAGTAAAAATTTCCCGTTTACAGGTCTGCCACTCTCAAAAAAGAGCGGTTCAACGGCATACTCTGCGTTGACCGGCAGGACTTCGGGTATCTTTTCAAGAGAGATCAGCCGCGTTTCACCCATCAGGCCGGGATTCGGTGCAACATCCATCACACCGGCAATATCTGTGGAGATCTCCCCAAGAGGTCCGGCCTCAGCATTCACCGCAGTCTGCACCATAATAAAGTCGATACCGTCGAGGGAGGTGTAATGCCCGTCGGCATCAACAGCCCATGAGATATCAATGGCGTCGCCTCCTGTCCCTTCAAGGATACCGGGAGTGTAGGGATTATCCGGACCGGGTCCGTCAGGAGTAATGTTTACCGCATGGTTGTCGGCATACCCGAAAAGGGCGCTGCCGGTTTTCAGAATGCCATGATCAGAGCTGACAGACATGTATATCCGGCTCCCGTAAAAGGACATGCTGTCCTGGTTGACATCAGGGAAATTATCACTGCCGGGATACAGAGGCTGATTATGAAATTCATTCCTGCTGATATACCCGCTGTCCTTGAGATTATCGGTCCAGAGGATATCCCCGCTATCCTGTGAAGCCGTATTGAAATAGGTGATCCGGTAATGAGTCAAGAGGTTCCCCGCATAATGACGGCTTCCGGCAATTTCGTACCAGGTGTCATCAGGCAGACCGTTCCCGTTTTCATCTTTCATCACGCTGACGATGCCCGGTTCGGATGAGCCCTGGAAGGCATTCCCAAAGATGGTAAAATCAATACCGTAAGGGTTGTGAGGGTCATTTTCAATGGTGTGATCAAAACCGAAAATGATATATCCGCCATAAGCACCGAGACTGACGGGGGTTGAAATTCCTCCGGCCAGCAGGCTTGCAGCCCCCGGCGTTCCGGTAAGCGGATCATTGATATGCTGACCCGGAGCCGGCCTGTACTCCGGAATATGAGAAACATAGGGGCTCTGACCCTTAGAGGGAAGGACAAGGTATAAAAATATCGTTGCCAATAACACGGATCGCTTTTCCAGATTCATGTAAATTACCGGTTTAAGGGGAACTAACCCCGCAATCCGCTTTCGATCAAGTAAAAAATGAATTCGTTTTAAGGAATCATCTTCTGCTTTTTCACCGAAAGCAAGAAAAAAAGTTATGATTCTGGCAGTTCTTCTGGCTTGTCCCTCTTTCTGAGCCTTCCCATACACCCATTGTGCACAGTGGCAAAGATTTCAGAAAGCATCGTAAAAGGACTCACAGCTGCGGGAACAGCTCCGGATTCTATCCCAGAGGAATATCACCGGATTCTCTTTTAATTCAAAGCAAGAAATTGCTCTTGAAACCAAAATCTGATCAAATGTATGAAAAATTCCAACGGTTTGCCTCGTTCTGGTTTTGATTTTTATTTCATAACTTGCCACGACTGACGATCTACCCTCTTGAAACACTCATTTGTGTTATGTGTTACCTGCGACCGGTATAGTGATATGATCACTGAGTAAGTTCTGTTAATATGAATCATCTTTTCAAACAGCTTTCTGCCATCCTGCTTACATTGATCTTTATTGTTTCGGCAACGTCCGGAATATTTGCACAGGCCGGCACGATCCACTGGGAGAACGGATCAGAATCTCGTATTGACAGTTTCAGTGAAGTGAGCATCAGGCTCGTATATCACTGGTGGAACAGGCCCTCGGCAAAATCGGAACAGCGCGAATACTTCAGGAGCTTCCCGGTGCCGGATATGAAGGAAATCGTATTTATGAAGCAAAAAGGAAGAGGATCTGCAGGATTTTATTATAAGGTGAAAATCAGTGGCTATGATGAAAAAGGGAAGCTTGTGGAAGAAACCATCCCCACCTGGGACTGGATCGAAATGAAGGTTCTTGCAGGAGAATCACCCGGAAAATCCAGAATAACTTTCTTCCATAATAAAAGAAAAGTCAGCATCGACCGGATCGACTTTGATGAGTAAATTTGTTTCCAACTTTATCCATCTGCTAAAAAAATGACGCCTCTGCTCTTCCTGTTGCATTTATCAATCCTTTGCATACAAAGCGATTCATCATTTTTTCTTAACTTGAAGCGGAAATCACATTAGATTACATAGAAGCCAAAACAAAAACCACGAACATGAAAAAATTGATCCATTCTGCAACCATAAGCCTGGCACTGGTTGTACTTCTCATTCTTTCATCCTGTTCCGGCGGGGACAAGGCCATCTTTCGCATCATGCCCGAGACCACCGCCGGCGTAGTTACCTTCAATCCGAAAAACCTGGCAGATAAGGGAAAATTCGGTGAACTGGATTTTGTCAGGAATGCCGGTGGGGATATAAAGATCCTGGACAAAATCATCAATGATCCCGGATCGACAGGCATAAAAATGAATGCCTACAGCGCCTTCTTCCTGTTTGAAAAAAACCCAACCTATGGCTGTCTGGTTGTCCCGCTGAATAGTAAAACCAAGTTCAGGTCGTTTCTGGATGACATCCAGAAGGAAGCAAATATTCAGTTTAATGAAAGTAAAATGGGTAATTATGAATCCGTTAAACTTAACAATGTCGTGGTCGCGTGGAACAATTCCCTGGCCTTCATTCTCTCATCCTTTAGTGGCTGGGCCGGGAATGACATCGATACGGTGGCCCTCAGACTGACTGAAATGAAACATTCGGAAAGTATCCTTACCGATAAAGATTTCAACAAATTTCTCGGACAGCAGAAAGATATCAACGCATGGGTCACCTCGACCAACCTTATGAATATGACACGGGCAGGCGATCTGGGTAAAGCTCTCGATCTTTTTGGCGGACTTAAAAATAATTACGGACATATTTTTATGGACTTTCAGAAGGGCGTGATGACCCTGTCTTCCAATCTGAGGCTGAATGCCACCATGAAAGAAACCGTGGATAAATACAATTTTCTTGACAAAAACGCTCAGAAGGATTTACTCAGGTATCTGCCCTCCAGGAATGTTTTCCTAATCGGAAACACATATATTGATCCGGAAAAAATAATTGACCTGCTGGATTTTATTAAAAGCGGGGCTGGCGGACAAATCAGTGACATGGAAAAGAAACTCGGGATGGGAGAGGATGAACTCAGACATGCCCTTCAGGGCGAACTTGCTTTCTCCATAAACGGAGTACATGAAAGCCCTGCGACAAAGGAGAGTGATATTTACGGTGATTCTTCGTTCACAAAAAATACCCCTGTTTTTGTAGGAGCCCTGAAATTGAAAAATGAAAAGGTATGGACAGTCTTGACAGAAAAGCTTAAGGAAGAAACCGGATTAACGGAAAAAGATGGCTATTACATTGTCCGGGAAAAAATGCTGCCCCTTTTCCTGGCGGAAAAAGACAAAAACATTATCATCTCCAACTCTGAAGATTATATCAAAGAGATTGCCCTGAATGGACAAATGGAACAGAATGTCCTCTCTGCAAAATTTGCCGGTATTCTCACGAAAGATCCTGTTTGCTTTTATGTAAATCTTGACCAGGACAGTTACAGTCAGGAAATGCAGGACTATATTGGAGAAAAAATGGGTGATGAGGCAAATATGGGATTTGAATCTTTTGGGAAATCACTTAAATCCCTGGCGGTCACAGCCAATCTCGAGGAATGGGAATTCAGACTGGAGTTGAAAAACGACACCGATAACAGCTTACATACACTTTTAAAAAGCTTTTAAGGCGTTCACCAACTGATCATTCAAATATGAATATACTTCTCGATAGGCTGATTCCGCTTCCCATTGCTGCGATACCTCACAAAGATTCAGGGATCTGGGAAGTGGAATCCGTCACTATCGAAACTGGAAAGAAATACCTCCTCACTGCAGCCTCGGGTAAGGGAAAGACAACCCTTTTATCCATCCTGTATGGCATAAGGAAGGATTTTGAAGGGGATGTTCTGATCGACGGTGAGAACATCCGGAATTTAAATGATCGCCAGTGGGCCATGTTTCGCAAACATCAATTTTCCTATATTTTCCAGGGGTTGGAACTCTTTGATGATCTTACTGCGATGGATAACATCCTTCTTAAAAACCGGCAAACGGGGTATTATCCGGAGGACTCCATAATGAGTATGGCTGCCCTGCTGGAGGTAGATCAGTTTCTCAGCCACAAGGTTAACATACTTTCCTATGGTCAGAAGCAGCGCATTGCTATCATCCGGGCTCTTTGCCAGCCATTTAAATTTCTCTTTGCCGATGAGATCCTGGCTCACCTGGATATCGAACTGAGCAAAAAAACGTTCGATCTCGTTGCGACTGAATGCCGGAAAAGAGATGCGGGTCTTCTGTTCACGGCTCTGGACATCCCTCCGGATATCGGTTTTGATGTACACTACAGGATCTGAATGCCATGATACGAAAAATAATCCATCATAACTATAGTAAACTTCAGATCCTTGGGGCCGGCCTTGGCAGCCTCATCGGGCTTATATTACTGCTTGGCGTTGGTCAGTTTTATGTAGACATGAATCATGTCATGAAGAAAAACCGTGATCTGATTGATCCCGAGTATATTGTTATCAATAAGAAAATCTCCTTTCTGGAAACCTTCAACCTTTCAAAAGCCACCTTTTCTCCTGCTGAAATCAAGGAGATAAGGCAGCAGCCTTTCGCCGACAAGGTGGTGGGGTTCATCAGTAACGAGTTCGCGCTAAGTGCATTTACCCAGAGCACCCGTTTTCCGGATTTCTATACCGACCTGTTCTTTGAAGCTATTCCCGATGAATACCTTGATGTGAAAAATCCCGGCTGGCATTGGGAAACCGGTCAAAGAACGATACCGATCATCCTTCCCCAGGACTATCTGAACCTGTATAATTTTGGTTTTGCGCCAAGCCAGGGACTCCCCCAGATCTCACCCAAAACCATCAGCCTTGTTAATTTCAAGGTGAAGATCAGCGGAAATGGTAAATCGGATGAATATAACGGTCACATCATAGGCTTCTCAAACAGGATCAATTCCATCCTTGTCCCTTATTCATTTCTCACCTGGGCAAACAAAGAATATGGCAATGCCTCGAAACCCGAAATTTCCCGATTGGTAATTGTCACCAAAGATCCAACGGATCCAAACATCGTTTCCTTCCTCGATAAAAAAGGGTACGAAACGATCCGTGAAAAACTCAAGAGCAGCCGCCTGAATATCATTCTGAAATTCATCATTAGTTTTCTCGGGACACTCGGGTTTTTCATCATTCTCCTTGCTTTCATGGTCTTCATCCTGAGTTTTCAATTGCTGATCGCAAGGTCGGAAGAGCAAATCAGGAAACTCAAATGGCTTGGATTCAATGACCGGGAAATCAGCCGGCCTTTTCTTACCGACCTGGGAATCATCATGGCATCCCTGACTGTTCTGACTGCCGTTCTTCTGTTTTTTCTGAAGAACGGCTTCAGTCATTTCATCACCGCATGGGGTATGAATCCGACAACCGGAGTCAATCCATTTATCGCAGGCGGAGGCCTTCTTCTTATCCTGCTGATGTTTTTACTGAACGCCAGGGCAATAATCAGACAGGCGAAGAAAATCCGGTGAGCCCGCCGGATACAATACTCCTGCCGGAATCCGTGCAGCCTGAACTACCCTCAGGATTTACTCCATTTCCCTTATCCTGACATCAACCCCTTTAACATCCTTCATTAGTTTGAGCAACTGACCGGTATCGGTTTTACCGTAATGATATGGATAAAGAATTGCCGGCTTGAATGCCTTTGCCGCATCTGCCACCATTTCAGGGGTCATTGTATACGGAAGGTTCATCGGCAGGAAGGCAATATCAATGTTTTTGAGGGCTTTAATTTCGGGTATGTTTTCAGTATCCCCGGCAACAAGAACCCGCTTACCGCCAATATCCAACACATAGCCGTTACCGACCCCTTTCGGGTGATAAAAATTGCCGTCGGGTCGCTTGTGAACCAGGTTATATGCCGGAATAGCCTCAATATTCAAACCATCAAAAGTGTAATGATCCCCGTTGGCCATAACCTGTATATCCAACCCTGACCGGTCCTCAAGTTTATCAAAACAGGTTTTGGTCATTACGAGTTTGGTGTTACTCTTAAGGAGATCATGAATGGCCTTCGGATCGAAATGGTCCTGGTGATCATGAGTAATCAGGATCAGGTCGGCTTTGGGCATTTTAGAATAGTCTGCTTCCTGCATGACAGGATCCACATCGATTATTTTCCCGTCCCATTCAAACATAAGGGAAGCGTGCCCGATGAAAGTAATAGCAAGATCACCGGATGAGGTCTTGAATTTGTCTACTGCAAATTCTTTTTGCGCATAAGTTAAACTACTCAAAGTCATGGTTAAAGAAATGATTACGTATTTCATTTGACTGTTATTTAAGTTACCTGAATTGAACACCTTCGTGCAGGGTCAAACACTAAAAGACGATACGTTCAAGTATATCCGCCGGCAAATCCGGTTAACCCGGTATACCGCCGGTGATGGTTATTACTTGTTTTCTCAGACATAAACAAAAATGAAAAACAAAGTGTTTTTATCCCCCGGTATTTTATGAAGCAGGCCGTGCCGATTTTACTGCCTGATAACAAGCCGGTATCATGCATGAGTGTGATAAGACAGGCAGGTATAAATAATACAAAATAGTTTTAATATTTAAAAATTATACTTATTTTTGCAACCCATTTTTCTATGAACAGGAAAAAGAAACGAACATAAAGTTAATATACTCATGGCAAATCATCAGTCATCAAAAAAACGAATCAGGCAGAATGAAACCAGGCGTCTCAGTAACCGTTATTATGCCAGGTCAACCCGTAATGCAGTAAAAAAACTTCGGAGTTTAACTGAAAAAGCAGAAGCGGAGACATTACTCCCACAGGTTACCGCCATGCTTGATAAACTTGCTAAAAAGAAAGTCATTCATGTAAACAAGGCTTCCAACCTGAAGTCAAGCCTCAAACAACACGTTTCCGGTCTGGAAGGCTGAATATAAATTATTTTGCCATAAAGCTTTACAGCTGTTTTCAAATAGAAGACAGCTTTTTTTGTTTCCGGTACGCTGATATTTCAGTCCTTTTCCCATAAAGGGGAAAAAGCTCATGAATTATAAAAATCTATCCATTAAAAACTGGGCTGTTGAAGACCGACCGAGAGAGAAGCTTTTAAAGAACGGAATTGGCAGTCTGAGTGATGCTGAGATCCTGGCCATACTCATAGGATCAGGAACCAAAAATTTATCCGCACTGGAATTATCGAGGACAGTGCTTTTTAGTGTAGACAATAACCTGCAGGCCTTGGGTAAACTGGAATTGGGAAATCTGACCCGTATCAAGGGTATCGGGCAGGCGAAAGCCATAACCATATTGGCGGCACTTGAGTTGGGAAGACGCCGTGCATATGCTCCGGGGCTTGAAAAAACAAAGATCTCAACGAGTAAAGAGGCTTTCAGAATTTTTCAACCAATGTTGGGCGACCTTCCCCATGAAGAATTCTGGATCCTTCTCTTAAACCGCTCAAACCGGGTCATTGATAAAATCTGCATAAGCAAGGGCGGAATTACCGGTACAGTTATCGACACACGCCTGATCCTGAAACAGGCTCTTGACCGGCTGACATCCGGCATTATCCTGTGCCACAACCATCCTTCAGGGAATCTTGAGCCAAGTGACGCCGATAAAAAAATCACGGAAAAAATCAAAAAAGCCGCGCTGTACATGGATATTAACCTGATCGACCATATAATTATCGGAGAAAATAACTACTTCAGCTTCGCCGATTCGGGAATAATATAAGTGGTTCAGCCTGATAGGTTGGTGCTGCCAGGTCGAGATCTCTTATTGGTTCTGGTTTAAAAAAGATTACTTATTTTTACTTCAGCCTTCAATCAATAAATCCTGATCTGTTGAAAGCAATTATTGTTATCCTCTTTAGTATAGTGAAATTTGGGATGACATTTCCCATGGCCATATTAATATTTCACTTCGGTTTCTTCAAAACCATCATCCTTACGAATATAGGGGGAATAGCAGGAATCTTTATTTTCGGTTTTCTTTCAAAACAAATAATCCAGTTATGGAATTCAAAATTCTCTGCCATTTTTCAACGGTTATCAGTGAGATCCCGAAGGAAATCGGATCGACCCCGAAAGCCAGTCTTTACGCGACGTAACCGCCACATTGTTTATATTAAAAAAAGATACGGCCTGCCGGGAATAGCTCTGGCCACACCTATCTTATTATCCATCCCTGTAGGAGTTTTCCTTGCATTCAGATATTTCAGCAAAAAAAATCATAAATTCCTTTATTTGTTTCTTGGAAACTTCATCTGGTCGCTGGCTTATGCTACATTCTACGGATTTTGTTACGACATGTACCTGCAAGTGATAAATAGTCTATAACTGTTTTACGATGGAATCGTCATCGCAACGTTCATATAATTCAGAGATTGTTCTTTTAAACACCGGGTGGATAAAATAAGGCGCTATCTCACACAGGGGTGCCAGGGTAAATCGCCTGAGATGAAGCCGGGGATGAGGGATTATGAGCCTGTGTGTCTCGATGACACGATTCCCGTAAAACAGGATATCGATATCCAGGGTGCGGTCTTGATAGCCTGTCTCATCCCGCAGTCGGCCGGTTGAAATTTCAATGCGCTGAATCAAATCCAAAAGATCATCGGGCGCAACTGAAGAATTGATGAGTAAAACCTGGTTCAGAAAGGCATGAGAGCTCTCAAAACCCCAGGGATCAGATTCATAAAGATGAGATGCAAAAACAATAGGCCCTGCCATGGTGTTTAATTCATCACGGGCATATTTAAGAAACCCATTCCGGTTTCCCGAATTACTGCCGGTTAAAATATAGACAACATCACTGGCCATGGTTGTAAAACTAATTTTTTATCCTCAATTTCACGATAATCTTCGTACTTTTATTCTTTGCCTAAATTCTAAAACCTGACAAATATGAAAGGATTTTTCAAGTTTACCTTCGCCTCAATTCTCGGCGTCCTGATTGGCCTCATAATTTTTACCGTCATCACGTTTAGCATCATTTTTGGCATCATTGGCGCATCCTCAAGAGAAAAGCCCCTGAAATTGAAACCCAACACCATTCTGCTCGCCAGACTGGATCAACCTATTGTGGACAGGAACCCCGAATCAACCTTTGGTAATTTTGACATGGGAAGTATTGCGCCCGATACGCGAATGGGGCTTGATATGATCGTTGACAATCTCGGGAAAGCAAAAAATGACCCGGACATCAAGGGTGTTCTTCTCGATCTTTCCATTGTTCCTACAGGCATTGCCACTATCGAGGAAATACGCAATGCCATTCTTGATTTCAGGACCTCAGGAAAGTTCGTGATCTGTTATGCAGACATATTTACTCACAGCTCCTACTACCTTGCGACTGCAGCGGATACCATTTATATGTCCCCCGAGGGGAATATAGAATTCATCGGCTTGGCGTCCCGTAACTATTTCATTAAAAAAGGCCTCGATAAATTGGGTATTACTGCACAAGTCGTTCGTGTCGGCAAATATAAAAGTTTTGCCGAACCCTTTATGTATACAAGCCTCAGCGAAGACAACAAAGAACAGATTGAGGCTTATACCGGATCTATCTGGAGCACTATGCTCGATAATATAGCCTCGGCAAGGAAAATTTCCGTTGAAAAACTGAACACTGTGGCCGATGAAATGAGTGTTACCGATGCGCCTTCAGCCCTGGAAAATCACTTCATCGACGGAATTAAATACCGGGATGAGCTGATCAGTGAACTTAAGCAGCTCACAGGCATTTCACCTGATGAGGATCTGAGAACTGTCAGCATTTCAAAATATTCCAAAGTCCCGGAAATTTCAGATTCCAAAGGACAGGACAAAGGTAAAATTGCTGTGGTCTATGCTTCCGGTGATATTGTCATTGGTAAAGGCAACAGCAACAATATCGGTGATGAGAGCTTCACAAGAGCTATCAGAGAGGCTAGACGTGATTCAACGATCAAAGCTATCGTTCTCAGGGTGAATTCAGGAGGAGGAAGTGCACTTGCTTCCGATCTGATATGGAGGGAGGTAAAACTGGCAGCGGAAACCAAACCGGTTATCGCTTCCATGGGTGATGTGGCTGCTTCAGGAGGATACTATATCCTGGCTGCAGTGAATAAGATCTATGCCGATCCGAATACGATTACGGGATCCATTGGCGTCATTGGAATACTGCCCGATATGCAGAAATTCATGAACGATAAGCTGGGTATTACCTATGACGTGGTTAAGACCAATACGAATTCAGACTTCGGTACTATTTTCCGCCCGCTGAATCCTTCCGAGTTGAAAGTTCTTGAAAATGAGATCGGGAAATCTTACAAAACGTTCATTACCCATGTGGCCGAAGGCAGGAAAATGTCTGTTGATGCCGTTGATCAGATCGGACGCGGCCATGTTTTCAGTGCTGTTGACGCAAAGAAAATCGGGCTGGTTGACGAAATCGGAGGATTAAAAGAAGCCATTGCTGCTTCAGCCGAAGCTGCAGGGCTAAAAAATTACAGTATCGTCAAGTATCCTAAACTGGAAGCCCCCCTTCAGAAACTGCTCAATGAGTTATCGGGTGACGTCCAGTCCAGGATCCTCAAAGAAAAACTGGGCGAAAATTATTTCTATTACCAGCAACTGGAATTGATACGGAATATGAAAGGTATCCAGGCAAGGATTCCTTACACCACCACGGTGGAATGATGACGGGCAGAAGGGCTTCTTAAAAGCTAAGGGTCTTTTTAAAGAGTATGTAAACAGCTGATCCGGCTGTTAAAAGGATGAAAGATTTTTTGTCCTCTCAACAACCAGATTAGCTGTTTACATATTGAATATTCCAGATTACATCCTGTAATTTCAAGAATTACATTGAAAAACCTTAGTGGCCCTTTGCAGCTTAGCGCCCCCTGGTTCCCTAAACCCTTACATCCTCCTTCACGACAGTCACAACCTCAACACCCGGGTTCGTCAATATTAACGCCTTACAGGAAAACTTTTTTACTATATTTGACCGCCATTATCGACAGAAAAACTGTGAAGAAAAGACTACCGGAATACCTGCTTTTACCATTTGCAGTCCTTTACGGAATTGCTGTGACCGTCCGCAATAAACTGTTTGACTGGCAGATATTAAGATCTCATGAGTTTGATCTGCCCGTCATCTCTGTAGGCAATATAACTGCCGGCGGAACCGGAAAGACACCGCATACCGAGTATCTCACCCAACTGCTGAAGGACGATTACCGTGTGGCTGTTCTTAGCCGGGGATATAAGCGAAAAACCAAAGGCTTTGTGCTGGCAGGTCCCGAATCCACCCCTGACGATATCGGCGACGAAGCATGTCAGATGAAATCCAAATTTCCGGATATCCTGGTGGCTGTGGATGAAAAAAGAGTCCGAGGTATACACAAACTTCTTGAAATGAATGCGGAGGTCATCCTCCTTGACGATGCCTTTCAACACCGGTATGTAAAACCCGGATTGTCTGTCCTGCTGATTGACTTTGACAGACCGGTAACCAAAGATTATCTCCTCCCCTTCGGTCGTCTGCGTGAACCGGTATCTTCTGCCAGCCGGGCAAATATCATTCTCATCACCAAATCTCCCGGCGACCTCAAGGCCATCGACATGAGAGTAAGGGTGAAGGATTTTAAGTTGAACCCTTTCCAGCACCTTTATTATACAGGAGTGAAGGGGGAAGAACCCGAACCGGTCTTTAGAACTGGAGAAAAAACTGAATTCAGTTGGAATCAGACGGAGGTACTGATGGTCTGTGGTATTGCCAGAGCTGAAAATGTTCTGAAAATCATTGGAAAACCAGCCTCCGATGTCCGCCAGATCTGTTTCCCCGACCATCATCCTTACACGAAAAAAGATATTGTGAAGATCGTTAAGGTATTTCAGGATATTCCCGGTAATAATAAAGCTATTCTGACCACGGAAAAGGATGCTGTAAAATTAAGGATGTTCCAAACTGAACTTTCGGAAGTCTCCGGCGCTTTATTCTATATTCCCATAAAAGTGCATTTTCTGAATAACGATACAGAGAACTTCAATTCACAAATAACCAGCTATGTTAGAAGTAATAAACGAAACAGTATCCTTCATCAGGGAAAAAACCAGATGCCAGCCTGAAGTGGCCATCATACTTGGCACCGGATTGGGCGGCCTGGCCGATGATATCGAAGTTGAAAGCTATCTCCGCTATGGAGATATCCCCAATTTCCCGGTCAGTACAGCTCCGGGACATCATGGCCGGCTCATCTTCGGTAAGCTGGGTGGTAAAAATATCATGGCCATGCAGGGACGGTTTCATTACTATGAAGGCTACACCATGCAGGAACTCACTTTTCCCATCCGCGTGATGAAATACCTTGGAATCCGCTACCTTTTCATTTCAAACGCCAGCGGGGGACTGAACCCGGAATTCGAGATCGGGGATATGATGATCCAGAACGATCACATAAACCTTCTTCCTAATCCTCTCATCGGTAAACATATAGATGAATTCGGCGACCGGTTTCCCGATATGAGTGAAAGTTACGATCCTGAGCTGATACGCCGGGCGGAAGAAATCGCAGCAAAGAACAACATTAAGATCCGCAAGGGTTGCTATGTCGGTGTAACCGGGCCCACCCTCGAAACACCAAAGGAATATCAGTATTTCAGGATCATCGGCGGCGATGCTGTTGGCATGTCCACCGTCCCGGAGGTCATCGTTGCCCACCAGATGGGCATTCCCTGCTTTGCCATCTCCATCATCACTGACCTCGGCGTACCCGGCAGGATTGTGGAGGTCTCTGTGGAAGATGTGCAGAAAGCAGCAGCTAACGCGGCTCCGAAAATGAACCTCATCATGGAAAAACTGATTGAAACCCTTTGATTATCTCTTCAGTACGGTGAAAGATACAAAAGAGACAGAAAACGGCAGTGAATTTCAAAGGGGCAACATTATTATCATCGCACTGTCTCATTTTCTCCATGATGTCTATACCTCCTTTCTCGCCCCTGCACTCCCGCTGCTCATTGAGCGACTGCAGATGTCCTACGGGTTGGCCGGACTGCTCTCGGTGATACAGAGGATTCCTTCCCTGCTCAACCCTTTCGTCGGTATCATGGCCGAAAAAATGCGGATGAGATACCTGATCATCATTTCCCCTGCCCTGACGGGTGTGGCAATGAGCCTGATCGGAGTTGCCCCGGGGTACATATTCCTCGCAATCCTGATGCTCGTTTCCGGAATCAGCTCGACACTTTTCCATATTCCAACCCCGGTGATGATCCGCAAGTTATCGGGAAAGACGATCGGCAAGGGGATGAGCTATTTCATGCTTGGAGGGGAGCTGGCACGAACAGTCGGCCCCATGGTATTGTTCGGCATCATCAGCCTGTGGGGCATTGAGGGTACATGGAGAATGATGCCCTTTGGCCTGATCGCCTCCATGCTTCTGTTCTACCGCCTCAGGAATACGGAAATCTCATCCCGTGTCGGTCAGAAAGACTGGAAACCGGATTATTTCAGAGAGTTTGTAAAATATCTGCCTGTCTTTGGCGTAACAGCCGGTATTACACTCTTCCTCGGTGCCATGAAGTCTTCGTTAACCCTGTATCTGCCAACCTTTCTCAAACAACAGGGCGAAACTCTTTTCTTCGCCGATGCTTCGCTTTCCGTCCTCCAGCTTGCCGGGGCGGCAGGAACGTTTATTTCAGGAACCGTCTCCGACAAACTGGGGAGAACCAATACACTCCTCATCATTTCTCTTGTTTCCCCTCTGCTTATGTTTCTGTTCCTTTATACAACCGGAATATGGCAGATGATCATTCTGGCCGTCACCGGTCTGTTTATTTTCGCGCCAACCTCCGTACTCCTTGCCCTGGTCCAGGAGCAGAAAAGCGAAAACCTGGCCTTCCTGAATGGGACCTTCATGTTGCTAAACTTTTTCATCAGTGCATCCATGGTCACCCTCGCAGGTGTTCTGGCCGACCATATCGGTTTTTATAAGACATTCTACCTGGCCGGATTATTTTCCATTGGTGCCGTTGGTGTGGTTCTCCTCGCACGTAAAAAACTCGGCTGATCAATACCTGTGTTTGGCCAGAACTACGGTTTGTTTATAGCTCTTTTTCCTGCCCGAAAGGTGATAAACTTCAAAATATCCAAGATAGATCCCTATAACGCAGAGCCGCCCTCCATCATCCCGCCCGTCCCATGTGAACATCCCGTCAGGTCCCAGGAGTTCATTAACACCCAGCGTCCTGACGATCCTGCCCGAAGCATCAAAGATCAGAAAAGTACCAATGTATCCCTCCCGATCGAGATGGAAACGAAAAACGGCCACATCATCTATGCCATCGTTATCGGGGCTGAATATATCCCTGTCTGCCGAAAAGGAGGTTGATGCCGGCAAAGTACCAAGATATTGAGAGTTGCGGTACCCCGGCGTGGCAAATCCTGAAAGCGAAGAGGCAGAATGCCATGGCGCCGTCAGACCGGTTTCGGAATCCAACGTCATCCGTTCAAGAGAGATCCCATGATCGTCGGTCAATAAAGCATACTGATCATCAGGACCGTAGTGCATCTCATCGATCACGGTGCCGGAACGGTTTGTCAGTTTTACCGTTCCTCCATTGTTCCCGAGTGCATGTATTCCGGGAAGTCTGAACAGTGTCCTTCTATCGGGCACTTCATAAAAATATGTTAAAGATTCGGGATCAGGGGAAAGAACAATGTAGCAGCCCGGATAAAATAACAGGTCATCGTCTGAAAGGAATACACCCTCAATGCCGTCAGCCGAATCATCTCCTTTAACGATCAACGAAAGATCTCCCAGAGAAAGGATTTTCGCCGACCTATTGTACAATTCCACAAATTCAGCACAACCGGGAAAGGGTGAATAGAGAACCTCCGTGATGATAATATCCGTTAAAGCCGTCCTGGCAGGGATGCCAAGCAAAAACGTGTCCCTTGGAAAAGAAGAATTCCCGGAGCAATCATAAAATTCACTCCCGAAGCGAACAGGAAAGGGGCCGTTATCGGTTTCCGGGGGTAAAACCACGCTTAGCGTATCATGAAAAAGTTCGGATAAAACGGAAGTAAGATCCGGATCATTTAAGGAAAGCGGAGTCAGTATCCTGGCCGTCGCGTCAGCCGGGAAGTAAACAGGTTCACTGAAGACCAGCCTGAAATAACCTGAACTATCACAGATCACGCTCTCAATAAAGGGGTCATCGTTATCGGTGGTCTCACCGGCCACCGAATTAGGAAGTCCGGGAGTACCGCCATCCAAAGCTTCGGAAGCTTTCCAGTTGGGTGTACTTCCGCACAGATAATCGTTGTCGACCCGTTCCAGCGACCACCCTCCCTGTGACTTGAAAGCGTAGTCGTACCAGGTATCCGAGTATTTCAGTGCATCAATAATTTCACCCTGCCTGTTTCTGAGAACAACGAGCTGTCCAGCATTTGTCAGAACAGATGAAGAAGTAAAGGCCGGACTGCACAGACCGGATGGATACAGCCAGCCGGCACTTTCATCGCAGATCAGGTGATACCCGCCACCACCTATGACTTTCCCGCCAAGGACAAATTTCCGGTTACCGGCAGTAATGGTCCAGTCCTGCAGGTTAACATCATGTGAACTGCGGTTAAAGATCTCCAGGTATTCGCTCTCCGGCAGATAAACAGGCGGCGAGGGATCAGCCATGATCTCAGAGAAGATCAAATCATACCTTACAGGCAGAAAAAAAGTAAATGAATCAGAAAAAGCAGTAACATTCCCCTTTCGGTCAACGATATCCTTCATAGTAAAAGGATACGTCCGGTCATTTACGAACTCTTCTGCAAAATGAGCAATAATACTATTCTCCCTGAATTCCAGTGTGTCATGAGTCAGATTGCCGGAAATCATCATCCGGAAATCAGGTCCCGGAAAGACCAATTCATTAAACCGGAATTCCAGGTCATTGCGGCTCTGAAAATATACCGAACCATACTCCGGAGGAATCGTGTCGCGGGTAAAAGTTCCGCTGATCTTTAGGTCATCGAAAGTCAGAAGCCTGTCTTTTGAAGACGTATAAGCATACATCAGGCCGGAATATTCCGAAACCGGCAGTATCCCCCCGTTCATATCCACCTGTCCGATGACCGAGAACTCTGTGTCTGCCCTGCAGGTTTCAATGACCAGAGGGGTATCCGGATGATAGCTTATTCTGAATTTCCACGGATCGGCACCAGCCATCTCCCCCCAGTTAAACGTCGTTTTACAAAGTAATTCGACGTGTTTTCCATCCTGGAGATAAAGATTTAGAAAATCATCCGAACCATTGTAATTGACACCAAAGATAAGTGCCCGGTTTTCCGAATCATCCGTCATAAATTCCGCAGACTTCTCTGATAACAGAAAGACTGCCCAGTTATTGGATGAAGAGGGATTGTAGGGATACTGGATTATAAACTCCCACGTGATAGACTTTGACAAGTCCGTCACATCATGATGGAAGGATATCCTGTCGCAGGAAGAAGCATCGTTATCGTAACTGTGCTTCAGAGAATACGCCCCGTTAAGCGGACTTTCAGAATTCACATCCCATCTGTCTGCCGGAAACTGAACGGCAGAAGCGGGAAGGCCGTTTTCAAAGTCAATGAATACCTGTCCCCAAAGAAAAAACGGCCACAATGAAAAAAGCAGTAACAGTTTTTTCACATTACAAATTTATTTACGAATTTTGGGGATTCTTATCTGAAAGGTTAATCGGGGGTGGTTGTATAAAATTATAAAAAATTTCCGGACTTTCAGTAATAGTTCTTAAAAAATATCGGGATTTGTTTTCCGTTATGATTATGGCCGGCCTGCAGGGCAGCCGCGTTGAAATGCAGGAAAAAAAGGAATGCAGGAGGGTTGAAGGACCAGTGATATTCTTTAAAAGCAGACATTTAAATTTTAAAAATCAATACCATGAAAGTTGCTGTCGTTGGTGCAACCGGTTTAGTAGGCACTGTAATGCTTAAAGTACTAGAAGAAAGAAATTTTCCAGTTACTGAACTTTATCCTGTAGCCTCTGAGAAATCGGTGGGTAAGGAAATCATGTTCAAAGGAAAGAAGTACAAAGTCATGAGTGCTTCGGATGCCGTGAGCAAGAAACCGGATCTGGCTATCTTTTCGGCCGGTGGCAGCACATCCCTGGAGTGGGCTCCGAAATTTGCCGAAGCCGGGACAACTGTCGTCGACAATTCCTCGGCATGGCGCATGGACCCCGGAAAGAAACTGGTGGTCCCTGAGATCAATGCCCATGTCCTCACCAAAAACGATAAGATCATCGCCAATCCCAACTGTTCAACCATACAGATGGTGGTGGCCCTTGCCCCGCTGCACAGGAAATACAAAGCCAGGCGCATTGTGGTCTCAACATATCAGTCTGTAACAGGAACCGGTGTCAAAGCGCTAAAGCAGCTCGAAAATGAGAGAGCCGGCATTAGCGGTGACATGGCATATCCACATGTTATCGACAAAAACTGTCTTCCCCAGTGTGATGTGTTTACCGACAACGGGTATACCAAAGAAGAAATGAAGCTGGTCAACGAGACCAAAAAGATCATGGAAGACGACAGCATCCGGGTTACAGCCACGGCTGTCAGGGTTCCTGTGTCGGGTGGGCATTCCGAAGCCGTCAATATCGAATTTGAAAAGGACTTTGATCTGGATGAAGTCAGACAACTCCTTGCTTCAAGTGAAGGCATAATCGTTCAGGACGATCCGGCAAAAGCCCTGTACCCTATGCCGAGGTATTCTGAAGGCCGCGATGAAGTTTTTGTAGGAAGGATACGCAGGGACGATACCCAGCCGAATACCTTGAATTTGTGGGTGGTATCCGATAACCTCCGGAAGGGTGCCGCAACAAATGCAGTTCAGATCGGTGAATATTTGATGGCCAAAGGATTGATCTGAAAATGATACATGACACGTTTCATTTTTGTTTCCACCCCTGCCTAATACAGGAAATCATTATAAGGATACCGCTGAATGTGGATATCCCTTACCGCATCGTACAAGCGCTCCCTGAATTCATCGAGATTCTCCCTGTTCCTGGCTGATATAAACAGGGAAGGGACGTCATTACGGGCCATCCAGCTTCTCTTGAGTTCGTCGAGCGTCAGATTTTCTTTGGTCCTGGGACTTAGATCATCCTCATCTTTCCTGATAAAACTGTATGCATCAATCTTGTTAAAGACCATGACCATGGGTTTGTCGGCTACGCCAATATCACGCAGCGTCTGATTTACAACCCTGACCTGTTCTTCAAAGTTTGAGTGAGAGATGTCGACAATATGCAGCAGCAGATCTGATTCCCGGACTTCATCGAGGGTGGATTTAAACGATTCGACGAGATCGTGCGGCAGTTTCCTGATGAACCCGACCGTGTCAGCAAGAAGAAACGGAAGATTCTCTACAACGACCTTTCTTACGGTGGTATCCAGGGTGGCGAACAATTTGTTTTCAGCGAAAACGTCTGATTTGGAGATCAGGTTCATGAGTGTTGACTTCCCGACATTGGTATATCCCACGAGCGACACCCTGACCATCTGGCCGCGGTTTTTACGCTGGGTGACCATCTGTTTGTCTATCTTCTTCAGATCAACCTTAAGCCTGGAGATCTTATCACGAATGATCCGGCGGTCTGTCTCTATTTCAGACTCCCCCGGGCCTCTTAATCCGATACCCCCCTTCTGCCGTTCCAGGTGTGTCCACATCCTGGTCAGCCGGGGCAACAGATACTGGTATTGCGCGAGTTCAACCTGTGTTTTGGCATGAGCCGTTTTTGCCCGGTGAGCAAAGATGTCGAGGATGAGATTTGTACGGTCGAGGATCCTTACGTTTAATTCACGTTCCAGATTTCTGAGCTGTGTGGGAGTAAGCTCATCATCAAAAATAACAAGATCGACTTCCCGTGATTCTACAAATGTTCTGACTTCCTCCAGCTTTCCTTTTCCAATAAATGTGGCAGGATTGGGAGTATCCAGCTTTTGTGTGTACGTTTTCAGAGGTATGGCTCCGGCTGTCTCGGTAAGAAAAGACAACTCATTGAGATATTCACTTACTTCAGCTTCATCCTGATCCTGGTTAATCACTCCAATTAATACCGCTGTCTCCTGAACAGGCGTTGTCTCAATTAATTTCCCCATAAAATCATTTTTTGCAAAGATACTATATAAGTGGGCAGGAAGAGAAAGGAAAAATCATCAATTCTCTACCGGAATTAGATTTGTATGGTACGATGGAATTAAAAAGGGACGTGGGATAATCCTCGTCAGTATTGAGTTCAGGTTTGATGGATTGAAGGAAACTCCGGTTTGCTGGATTGAGAAAGGCATTGTACCCGGGGCGGAGACCCCGGCATCCCGGAAGAATAATGACCGGTGGAATACCGGAAAACGTTTTGAATTACTGAAATATTGCACCTCTGCCCATTGCTTTTAAACATCCGGGAAACTGACAATTAGGATCGAAGTTTGATTCTGAAAGATCAAGGTTAGCGCGCTCCTTTTAACTTTAAATCCATTAGCCATGAAAAAGAAAAAATCGGAGAAAGCAAATCTCGAAAAAAACCGTCTCATCTATTTTGAGGCCGGACTGCTCCTTGCCCTTTCACTCTCTCTAGTTGCCTTTGAATGGTCCAAAACACCATCAAAAAACCAGTCAGCTTACGGTCATCGGTATAGCCCCGAAGATCTCACTCAGACTGAACGTACCATTAGAAAAGAGATTCAGGAAATTAAACGACCGAAAATTATCGAAGTTATAAACCCTGTAGATGATAATAACATCATCATTGATCAGCCCGAATTCTTTAATCCGGAAATTGACGGAAATGAGGGCTACCGTTTGTGGACCATCCCGGCAAACGAACCTGAAAAATTTCAAGAGCCCATTGAGGTCTATGCTGTTAAGGAAAAGCCTCTTTTCAATGGCGGGGATCCAATGGTTGAATTCAGAAAATATATTGTGGAGAATTTACGTTATCCGACAGAGGCCAGTGAAAACGGCATAGAAGGACGTGTCACAATAGAATTCACCATTGACGAAAAGGGCCGGATGACGAACGTACGGGTAATTATGGGTGTCCATCCATCGCTTGACGAAGAAGCACTCCGTGTTATTGGATCATCTCCAGCCTGGACCCCGGGGAAGCAAAATGGAATACCGGTGAAAGTCAGGTATTATTTCCCGGTAAACTATAGGCTGGCAAGATAATATTCTCTTTAAAAACAGCCGGTTTGGTGTGATTTTTGTGATTTAATTAGGGTTATTTTTAAAATGATGGAATTCACGCGCAAAGATTGCGCAATGTTTTCAATCAAATACTTTTGAAAATGAATTTTTAATTTGTTAATTTTAGAGCCGCAAAATCTAAGGACATATTATGGAACTGAAAAAATCAAAAAAAGCAGATCTTGAAAAGAACAGGGGCGTATTCCTTGAGATAGGTTTACTTCTTGTCCTTTCACTCGTTCTCATTGCTTTTGAATGGACAACAAAGCCTTCAAATAAAGAGGAGAACAAGCTGGTTGCTGAAACGACTTATGAGGTTGAAGAAATGCAGGTGACAAGGCGTGAAGAACAGCCGAAACCCGAACCTCAACAGAAAGTGACCGAAATTCTGAACATCGTGAAAGACAACGTCAACATTGATGCTGACATGAATTTTGACGTTGAAGCAAATGCTAACACAGAATTTCAGTTTACCGGTTTTGCAGATGATATGGACGAACAATTCAAGGACGAGGAAACATTCTATATCGTTGAAGACATGCCTAAATTTAACGGTGGAGATCCTGCTGTCGAGTTCCGTAAATACATTGCACAGAACCTGCATTATCCGGAAATTGCAGCTGAAAACGGTATCAGTGGAAGGGTAATCGTCCAGTTTGCCGTCAATTCAAAGGGTAAAGTAGTTGACGCTGTTGTGGTAGCCGGTGTAGACCCTGCTCTTGATAAAGAAGCCATCAGGGTCGTAATGTCATCACCCCCCTGGACCCCAGGTCGTCAGAGGGGAAAAGCCGTTAAGGTACTGTTTACCTTCCCGATCAATTTCGTACTGCAATAATTTGAACTTATGAAATAAAAAAGGCTGTCTCTGGAAGGCAGCTTTTTTTTATCAAAAAAATCCCATCTACCCGAAGCATGGCATTTTTATTGACTTGCCTGTTATGTTGCTCCTTCAATTAATTACGCTTCATTACATCCAAACTGCAACATTTTAAACAGCTGTTCGTAAATATGTGTGATTTAACATAATTTGTTTTTCTATATTAGTAAAATCAACTCAACACCAGTTCTATGAAAAAATATGTACTCTTTGGATTTATCGCTCTATTCCTGTCCTCCTGCGGTTCTGTCAACAAAAAATTACAGCGTGGAGACTACGACGGCGTTATCAATAAAAGTGTAAAACGCCTCATCAAAGACCCTACCGACGAGGAAGATATCAAAACCCTCGACAAGTCTTACAAGCTTGCCAATGAGAGAGACCTTGAAAGAATCAAGTTTCTGAAAACAGAAGATAATCCCAATAATTACGATGAGATATTCCAACGGTATGAAACGTTGAAAGCCAGGCAGGCATTGGTGCGTAAAGTTTTGCCCTTAAACCTGAACGGCAGGTCCATCAATTATGATTATGTGGATTATGATGCCGAACTGGTTGCCGCCAAAAAGAAAGCTGCAGCATATTACTATGCCAATGGCCAGAAACTCATGAATAACGGCGACAAGGCATCCTACCGCGAAGCATATTACGAACTGGTGAGAGCCCAGCAATACTCAGGCGACAGTTATCCCAACCTGAATCAAATGATCCTTGATGCACACTATAAAGGTTTGAGCAGAGTGATCGTCGAAGTGCAGAGCAGCGACCGGATTATGATCGCCCCGGAGTTCAGGGACGAGTTGCTTACATTCAATACACAGGGGCTCAACAGTGAATGGGTGGAATACCATTTCAGGCACCTCAATGATGATATCCAGTATGATTATGCTGTCGTCATCAACCTGCTCGACATTATTGTGACTCCCGAGGACACCAAGGAAACGGATAAAGTATACAAAAAAGAGGTCGAAAACGGCTTTGATTATGCCCTTGACGCCAAGGGAAATGTAATGAGAGACACTGCCGGTAACGATATTAAAATTCCGAGATATAAAACACTGCAGTGCACCCTTATTGAAACCCATCAGCATAAATCGGTTAATATCCGCGGCCAGGTTGAAATAACTCAGCTCCAGCCCGAAGCCAGGCTTCTCGTCAAAGAACCCATTGGTGCCGAGAATGTCTTTGATCACACATCGGCCAGAGCGGTTGGTGACCAGGAAGCCCTGGATGCCGATGCCCTCCAAAAAATCAAAAACGAGGCGGTCCCCTTCCCTACTGACGCCGTCATGATCCTGAATACGGCCGAAACGCTGAAACCGGCCATCCGGAATGCACTCTACAAAAACAAACAGTATATTCTATAGTAAAATTTATCATGCCAGGAACAGGGTACCTCTGTAGATGTACCCTGTTTTTTTGTTTTTCCCATCCGCAGCAGAAAATAGCTTTGGGATTTTTAAAAATTAATCTATTTTTGCATTCGTATTGGGGCATTAGCTCAGTTGGCTAGAGCGTTTGACTGGCAGTCAAGAGGTCATCGGTTCGATTCCGATATGCTCCACAGGAATGACAAGGGTTTCAGAGATTAGGTCTTTGAAACCCTTTCTTTTTTGCCGGAATTTTGCCAGAAAGTTGTTGGGAATTTGCCTTACAGTCCAGCTATGTGCTTTTCCACAAATTCATTATAAATATACCCTTGACTTTGCCTTATAATGATGGCGGATATATTAATATCAACACGAATCTTTCCAGGATCCGGTAATTAATTGGGCCGGTATGATACTTTTCCAAAATCACCGTATACCAATATTTCTATAATTGAACAGAGATTAAAAGAAAGAGGGTGCTTCAGATACCTGAAACACCCCCGATCTTAATTTACCTTAATTATTCTAAATACTTTCTGTCATTAATAATTATCGTTTCTCAAAACGTTTCGTGATACTGCTACCATTTTGCATTGTAACCTTTACAAAATAATAACCACCGTGTAACGAAGAGACATTGATTTCTGATATCATTGCACCCGATTGGCTTATTAATTTACGTCCCGAAAGATCATAAAGCTCAACTCGTGATACATTCGACGAAGTATTTATTTTTAATACATCAGAAGCAGGATTCGGATATAAAGTTAATTCAATATTAGAAATATTTGAAATGCTGTTGCCATGATCAACAGTTACAGTAACTACATAAGTTTCAGTTGTTAAATCTTCTGCAGTAACTGTATAACTAACCGGACTGGTAAAATCATTAGCAGTTGTGCCACTAACCTGTTCTGTTGTTCCTACTTCTACAGTTGCAGATGCAGATGCAGCAAATGTAGCCACTAAAGCAGTAACATCGGTTTCGGCAGGGACAGTCACAGCAATGGTTTTGTTTTCTTCGTCTATAACACCAGTTGCAGCAGGCGAAGTGAACGAAAATGCTGTAATCGCTTTTTCTGACGACAATACTGCTTCTTTTGTAACAGTAACGACATAAGTTTCAGTTGTTAAATCCTCAGCAGTAACTGTATAACTAACTGCACTGGTGAAATCATTTGCAGTTGTGCCACTTACTTGTTCTGTTGTCCCAACTTCCACAGTTGCAGATGCAGATGCAGTAAATGTTGCCACTAAAGCAGTTACATCGGTTTCGGCAGGAACAGTTACAGCAATGGTTTTGCTTTCTTCGTCTATAACACCAGTAACGGCAGGCGAGGTGAACGAAAATGCTGTAATTGCTTTTTCGTTAGAAAGAACTACAGCTGCACTTCCCATTTTCAAAAAGTCGAAAGTTACAGTTCCGGCATATTTGCCAGCAGCAGCCCAACCTGGGTTGAAGTTGAAGTAAACTTTATCAATTTTAGTAGAATCATAGTTGGTTCCAAATTGATCAGTAAAATCGAATAAGTAAGTATGGTAAGCATCATCACCAGGGACAGCAACTGTTTGCGAAATGTTGTTTCCGCCATTTTCGCTTTGTACAGGGCCAACTCCCAGGTTAAAGGCGGCGCTGGCTTTTAAACTAATTTGAATTAAAGGATTTTCTGCCAAATTAATAGCCTGAGTGGTGGACATGTCTAATACCAAGGCCGAAAATCCGTACACTCCGAGGCCGGCATCAATACCTGTGTTTTTATCCACAACAACTGTTAAGGCGCCATCGGCTTGCGACAAGGTAAATACTTCCGGATCATCGCCGGCATGTTCAGGTACCCAAAATGGCGATACTGTTGTACCATCAAAATTATCAACATAAGTCGTAATTTGAGGTAATTCAGCAGCAGCATCGCCCATTTTCAAAAAGTCGAAAGTTACAGTTCCGGCATATTTGCCAGCAGCTGCCCAACCCGGGTTAAAGTTGAAGTAAACTTTATCAATTTGGGTTGAATCGTATTGGGTTCCAAATTGATCAGTAAAATCGAATACATAAGTATGGTAAATACTGTCGCCTAATACTGCAACTGTTTGCGAAATGTTGTTACCACCGTTTTCGCTTTGTACGGGACCCACACCTAAATTAAATGGTTCCGTCGCTTTTAATCTCACTTTAATTAATGGATTTCCTGCTAAATTAATAGCCTGAGTGGTGGACATATCTAATACCAAGGCCGAAAATCCGTACACTCCGAGACCGCCATCAATCCCTGTGTTTTTGTCCACAACAACTGTTAAGGCGCCATCGGCTTGCGACAAGGTAAATACTTCCGGATCCTCGCCTGCATGTTCAGGTACCCAAAACGGTGATACTGTTGTACCGTCAAAGTTTTCGGTTATTGAGGTTACTTGTGGGAGCGGAGCAGCAGCATCGCCAATTTTCAAAAAGTCGAAAGTTACGGTTCCTGCATATTTGCCAGCAGCTGACCAACCCGGGTTAAAGTTGAAGAAAACTTTATCAATTTGGTTGGCTAAGTACTGCCCATCAAGAAGCCCGGTAAAGTCAAATGAATAAGTTCGATAAACATCATCGCCTATAACATCTGCATTAATAGAAACCTTATTGTTTAAAGAATCGGCCTCGGCTATACCTACATTAAATGTAAAACCGGCTGAAGCTTTAAGACGAATACGAACTATAGGGTTGGTTGTTAAGTCAAGTAATTCGGTATTGCTTAAATCTAAACTTAAGGCCGAAAATCCGTACGCTCCGAGACCGGCATCAATACCTGTGTTTTTGTCAACAACAACTGTTAAGGCTCCATCGGCTTGCGACAAGGTAAATACTTCCGGATCCTCGCCAACATGTTCGGGCTTCCATGTTGTGTCTATGGCTGTGCCATCAAAAACATTTGTATAAGTCGTTACTGTTGACTGAGCCATAGTAAACTGGCTTATCCCCAATGCAAAAAAACCAAATACTGCCATTTTCAAAAACCTAAAACTGTAAAGTTTTTTCATAATAAATAAAATTTAGTTAGTAAAAATATTTCTAAATATACACCATATTTAAAAAAAAAAACTACCAAAAGACAAAAGTAAATTTTGATTTAAACATCCATATGTAATTGGATTACTATTTGCTATATATCCTTCGGTAGGCATTATTCATTAATAATTTTCCCGTTTTTTAATCTAGTAGAACCTCTTTTAATTTAATAAATATATACACCTGGTTTTAATTTACTTCGTATAATTTTATCTTCATGATTTTCAATTAATTTTGATAAAATGATGCATCCACTTATATCAGACAATTCGAAAATGATCCCGGAATTTAATTCTCGTATCTGAATATTAATAAAATCGCAGGATTTGGGAAAACGTTAATCTCATTATTCTGAATGTATGTTGAAATTATTCGAAGTAAACAACCTTGATATTTCAAGTGACCAAGGTCACGGAAGACTATAAATCTCTGTATCGTTCTTTGTGATGTATTTTGTATGGTAGTCGACGGAATTATTTTAACACTTTAGCATCAAATACATACCCGAAAATAATATTACACAAGTAGGCCAGGTTATGTATTCTTGCTATTATTTCAGATTTTACGTTATAGCTAATGTAAGAAATATTTTTCAAATTGAGACAATTATTGCATGCTATTCAAAATTACTGCTCAACAAATGCATATAAATATGCGGCCTCTATTTCATTATTTCAAGGCTAATTTGGTTTCTTCCTCCAACCTTCCATCCTGTTGAGGCTGTTTCAATCAGAAAGGTTGTTCAATGTTCCTGTTTACAATCTTTCTTTTCATGTGGAAAATATTTGAGCCCTTTAAGAGGAAATACCGGTTCTTATCAATCATTTGCCCTTTCCTGCAGGGTTTTTTCATTGCCGCGCTGATTGCCTCACGATGATAGAATTATAATTCGGCGTTGATCCCTGCTATGGATTACAAAATAAATCCCAAAGCAGAAATTTATCCTTTTGAACGATCTTTACCCTCTTTATGAGATTTTAATCTACCCGCTGCAGAGGAGAGGATACTTATATTTATCAAAAAAATTCATTTCATGGTTCAGGTATCCGGACATTATCCCTATAGATCAGGTTTGAGGGCAGGCAGGATCAGGCATTGATAAAGTTCTGCACGCTCCAAAATGTGGTTTATCAGCTTCTTCACCCCGAATCATGACCCTGAAAATGTCTTTAATCGTTTATTAAAACTCTATCCCATGAGGAATGCATTGTTCATATTCTCGTTGATGGCAGCACTGCTGTCGGTAACTGCCTGTAATACCCCTGCTCCAACCACTCCTTCTACTTCAGATACGGGGAAATTCAAACCCGATGAAAACTCATTTAAGCAATATCAATATCCGGAATGGTTTCGTGATGCCAAGCTGGGATTCTGGTCCCATTGGGGTCCCCAGGCTGTTCCCCGGCAGGGTGACTGGTACGCACGTAAGATGTACCAGGAAGGGAGTGATGATTACAAATATCAGGTTGAACATTACGGGCATCCATCAAAATTTGGGTATAAAGACATTATTCCTCTGTGGAAGGCCCAAAGATGGGACCCGGATAAATTGATGGCCCTGTATAAAAAAGCCGGGGCAAAGTACTTTGTCTCCATGGGCAGTCATCACGACGACTTTTTCCTCTGGGATTCAAAGATTCATCCCTGGAATGCCGTTAACTACGGCCCTCACAAAGATGTAGTGGGATTATGGCAGAAAGCAGCCAAAAAGGAAGGATTAAAGTTTGGGGTGTCGGAACACCTGGGGGCCAGTTTTACCTGGTTTCAGACCAGCCACTTAGCAGACACCATCGGACCAATGAAAGGGGTACCCTACGATGGGAATGACCCCATGTATCAGGACCTGTATCATGCCAAAGCCATGCCGGATGACCAGGGCTGGCTGAGCAATAACCAGGAATGGCAGCGGGAATGGATGTTCAGTATCAAGGAGTTAATCGACAAATATCATCCTGATTTGCTCTATTCAGACAGCCAGTTTCCTTATGGAGAATACGGCCGGAATATGCTTGCCTATTATTACAACACAGATATGACAAAGAACGGGGGAAAACTGGAAGCTGTATATACGTGTAAACAGGCCTCGGAAGGCATGTGGGTCGACGACCTGGAGAGAGGCGTGATGGATACCATCAGCAAATTCCCATGGCAAACAGACACCTCCATCGGGGACTGGTATTACCGAACCGGTCAGAAATATAAGAGCGCCAATCTCGTGATTCAGATGCTGGTTGATATTGTCAGTAAAAATGGCAACCTGCTGATCAATATCGTGCAAACACCTGAAGGAGACCTTGAACCGGATGTGTTGAAAATTGTAGATGGGATCGGCCAGTGGATGGCATTAAATGGTGAAGGTATTTACGGTACCCGGCCCTGGAAAGTATACGGAGAGCATCCGGTAGAAGAAAAGCTTGTGAAAAGCGAAAAGTTCAATGAGGAAAAAATTGAGTATAGTGCCGGAGATATACGTTTCACAACCAAAGGGGATACCCTGTATGCATTTTGTCTGGACACACCGGCAGAAGATGTACATATTCACTCACTGGGAAAAAATTCAAAATATAATGATCGATCGATAAAATCCATTCATTTGCTGGGAAGCGATGAAAGCGTTAAATGGGAACAGGGGGAAGACGAACTGGTTATCGATAAACCGGCTAAAATGCCTGAAAGTCAGGTACGGGTACTCGGATTCATGATTGAGTTTGGGGATTGACAGGTCAGCCAGGCAGTTCTGAATAGGCAGGTGGGGCATCCAGTGACGGACTTCAGAACATGTTTTACCGGTAAACCCTACCCTGGAAGATACTGCACGTGAAACGAAAATTGTTTTTATATCTCTTCTTTTTCCGTTCCGTTTCTTCACCTGACAGGTATTGAAAAGACCATGTATACAACTGTTTACATGTCGAAAAGAATGATGTAAATAATTAAGCCTTTATTAATCTTTAAAATCAAATTTTTAACTGAAGCATTAGAGATGAGCGATATTATAGATGTAGTGCTTGTTACCGCTTTTTTCATCCTGATGATTGGGATGAGTATTTATTATTACCGAAAATACAAGACTGAGACTCAGACGGATGAGTTCCTTACCGGAGGCCGGCACATGAACTGGTTTCAAACCGCAATGGCCCTTATAGGTACCATGTTTGACCCGGGGATCATGGGGAATTCAGCTCTCGCCTTCGTTTGGGGTTTCTATATTGTCCAATGGAATGCCGTTCATATATGGTTTACAGCAGCATTTGCCGGTATGTTTTTTATTGCGATTTATTGGCGGTCGAAAATAACCACAACAACCGAATATCTTGAAAAAAGATTCAACTATGCTTCCCGTGCAGTCTTTTCCGTCATCATGTCGCTCATGCTTATAAGCTGGTTAGCTTATGGTGTTTACATGGGTGGAATATTGTTGCATAATTTTGTAGGATGGAATTTGTTTCTGGGTTCTCTATTGATGATAACGGTATGTGCATTTATGGTTATACTGGGAGGCGTGAGAACCATGCTGACCATGAGTGTTTTTCAGTCTGCACTATTAATTTTTGCCATACTCGGTGTAGGTATTGCAGGATTTGTTCTGGTAGGCGGCTTTCCTGGAATCAGAGAAATAACTGCATTAGGAAAAGCCGGAACACCACTGAAGAGTCTTGTACCCCCCATGCATTTCAGCCCTTTCTCAAAAGATCTGTATCCTTTTCCGGCTATACCTACATTCTGTATAATTGCCGGACTTTCCTGGATTGTTTGTAACTTCTCAATGGCACAGAGATTCCTGGCGGCCAAAGATGAATCTCATGCACAGAAAGCATTGTTGGTTGCCGGAATAGCAAATTCACTGATCTATTTCCTGGCCTATGCTGTTGGTATTGCGATGAGGAAGTTATTTCCCGCTACAAATCCGGATGATGCGTTTATGCAATTACTTCTCAAATTTCCTACGGGGATAAAGGGATTGTTGCTCATTGGATTAATAGCGGCCCTCTTTTCATCTAAATCAGGATTGTTATCGGCAACCGGAAGTTTGCTTGCTCAGGATATTTATGCCCGTATTATTAATAAAAATGCTTCTGAAAAGCAGATCGTGAAAGTTACCAGGATCATTGAATTCGTAATCTGTATCATTGTTTTATGCCTCTTACCGCTATTTATTCATTCTACTGAGCATAGAATTCCAGCTTACGAAATTATCCTTACGTTTATGGGGGATGTTATGGGCGTGATTGTCGCGATATTCGTCCTCGGGATTTTTTCAAAACGAACCACTGCATGGGCTTCCTTTTACGGAGTGGTGATCGCCTCAATCGTTGGAGCTGTTTTACACTATGCTCCACTTGGCACCCCGTATGAACTGAATTTCTCCTTTATTGGCAGCCTTGAATTTGCCCTAGCAATTATTATCAGTGTTATCGGAAGTCGTTTTGAAAAACCAAAATCAGCTTCTGAACTCAGGAACCTTACTATCTGGACGCTGGATGATGTACCGGGCCCCTGGGTCGGGGTTAAATCATGGCCTGGTTTATGGAAGTGGGCCGTCATCCTCCCCATAGTATGGGTCGTGATAACGATAACGTGGCAGTTGTATATGAAAGTCTGACGACTGATTCATATAACAAAAAAACATTAAAGATGAATATAAACCCTTTATAAACGAAAAAGACAAAACCTGCACCACCATGGACTTAATCTGTCGGGTTTTAAATATTCGGAAATGACAAACTAAAAAATAAATGCATCAATGAATATGATGAAGGACGCTACAAGAATAATGAAAAGACATCCGGCAAATCCTCTTTTAAAGGTTGAGGATTATCCGGGCATTGCGCAGCTTTATAATCCGTCACCCGTTCTGTACAATGATGAAACCATCTTACTGATTTCAGTTATAGAACATGCTGCACCTCATGGCAGAGGCAGGGATTTTGGTCAGACACGGGTGGCCCGAAGTAAAGATGGCGTACATTTTACCCTCTCCGATAAGAATTTTATTGATATGGGCACCTCCTCTTATCCGTATAATATTGTTAATCACCATTTTATTGACAACAGGGTAACAAAAATTGACGACACCTATTATATTATATCTCCGGTAATGTGCATGGAGGGGTTTGATTCTCCGGTAGGAGTTCTTGGCAGGACAAAAGATTTTGAGAATTATGAAAGAATGGAAATTATTACCCAGCCAAAAAACAGGGGTGCATCATTATTTCCGGAAAAAATCAATGGCAAGTATTACAAACTCGACAGACCCGGCGGAGGTGACGGCAGCCCGGGAGAAATCTGGTTAAGCTCCTCTCCCGATCTGGTGCACTGGGGTTGTTTCCGGCCGGTGATGACTGGCGGGTACCGTTACTGGAACCTGAATAAAATGGGTCCTACACCCCCAATTAAAACGGATAAAGGGTGGCTCGTAATCATTCATGGTGTATTCACCCCTGCCGGGGGAACCTACTATTATATAGGTGCCGTACTGCTGGATCTGGCAGAACCCTGGAAAGTTATTGGCAAAACAAACAGCTATCTCATGATGCCAACAGAGGATTACGAGCGATTCGGGAATTGTAATTTTACCATTTTCCCCTGTGGTGCAATTCCGAAATACGAGAAAGATGAACTTTGGCTGTATTATGGTGCGACCGACGACAAGATTTGCCTGGCCACAGGTTGTATGAGTGACATTGTGGAGGCATGCATCAGGGGGATTTAAGGGCGTTTTTTACCGCGTTTTCAGGCCGTTAGGTTACCGGGGATGGATCTTTCCAATTTTATCAAATGGCTTTGCTCCGGAAGGAAAGATCAATCCTGCGAAATGTATAAACATTATAACCGCAAGAAAATGAGAAAAAATCTGCTTATCATTTGCATCGTCATCCTTTCCGGATGCAAACCGGTTCACAACGAAATCTCAATCAGGCATGATCAGGTTTACTATTCATGCGGTGGTCATCATCTGAACGGGATTATACCTTATATTAACAGCAGCAGACTGGAATTTAAGGCTATTGTTCCCGGCACCGACAAAATCACTGTGAAATATGTATACCGGAAAGAAAATGCTGAAATAGCATTAGAGATTTCAACCCAAAACCATGATTCAATTTGTTTTGGCCAAATTTCTGCCGTTATCCCGGGGAAATTAAAATGGTCGGAGAATGACACCCTGAAGGTGCTGATCACGGATAGTGATTCTATTGAAAATGGAATGATCAGCCGGGTCTACGGTCCCGTTTATTGCTGGTGCAAACCAGAAAAGTTCACAGATTTTAAATCCATTGAACCCGGAAACGGAATCCAGGTGGCCTATTGGAAGTTCACCCACAAAGATTACTGTGTTTTGTTACCGATGGGCGGGAATGGTTTTGCCTTTTCACTTGGAAAATCTGAGCCTGGATTCGGAGCTGTAGGCCTGACCCGGTGTAATGAAGATTTAACCGGAAAAATTCCGGTGTTATCCTGGGCTATAGGACCCGATATTTACAAACTGCTTCCTTCCCTGTACAGTATGTCTTTCGAAAAAATGGGGATATCGGGAAATCTGAGGATAAACAAGAAGCTGGATGATATGTACAACTATCTTGGCTGGGCCTCATGGAATGCGTTTCAACACGATGTGAATGAAAGCAAAATAATGGATGCCGCAAAAAGTCTGAAAAATGAAGACATCCCGGTAAGGTGGTTTTTGATTGACGACGGATGGCTTGACACCGAAAACAACAAATTAAGGAGTTTTTATCCCGATAAAACAAAATTCCCCGTCGGTTTTAACCAACTGACCACAACACTTAAGAAGGATTTCGACATTGAAGACATTGGTGTATGGCACACGCTGAATGGTTACTGGGAAGGAATAAAGCCCGGATCCCGGCTTCAAACACTATTTCCGGATATCCTAAAATATCGGGACAGGATCGTCTGGCTTAGCGACACCGTCACAACGTTTCAATTTGTAAATCCGTTTTCAGAGGATGGTCCTAAATTCTACGACAACTGGTATCAAATACTACAGTCTCAGGGGATCTCTTTCATCAAAGTCGATAACCAGCTTGTCGTACAGAAGATTTCCGGAGGCAATTTCCCGATCTGGCAAACGGGCGAAAAGATGTATAATAATTTATATTCGGCAGCCGGAAAATATTTTGGAGGTAGTGTGATTAACTGCATGGAAATGGTAAATGCCGCTTATTATCATTACACAAATTCCAGCCTGGCAAGGGCGTCTGAGGATTTCAATCCTGCCGGAAACAAATACTCACTGGAATTCAATGGCAATGCTGCAGCCCATATACTTGCCTGTTTTCATAATTCATTCTGGTTTTCGAATATGGTATGGCCTGATTTTGATATGTTTCAGTCCAGCCATCCGGATGCATTCTTTTATGCCCTGGCAAAAATAATGAGCGGGGGCCCGGTATATATCACTGATGAACCGGGAAAACATAATGCCGCATTGCTCAGGTCTTTAACTTTCTCCGACGGAAAAATTATAAAGGCCGGGGAACCGGGAATGCCGGTTGAAGGGTCTTTATTTCAGTTGTTTGACTCTGACAAACCCTTCCAGGTTTTTTCCAGGTACAATGGATCCGGACTGCTGGCGGCATGGAATGTAAGTCCGGCAGATTCTGTCTTCGGAACCTTCACCCCTTCATCGGTCCGGGATTTAACCGGGAATACATTTGTAATTTTTGATTTCAGGAACAAAATGGTTTCTGAAAAGCTGAGGGATGATACCGTACAGGTTTCGCTGAAGAAAATGGGGTGTGATCTTTTTTCAATAATCCCCCTGACCCAGGGTAAAGCACTCATCGGCAATATCAGCAAAATGATCCCGATGGCCGCCATGGAAAGGATAAAGATCGACAGGAATAGAATTACAGCCCGGTCTATTGAAAAAGGACCGGTTTGGATTTATTCAAAAGTGCCGCCAAAAAAAGTCCTGGTTGATCAGCAGGAAACTGCAAATTATGTATACAACCATGACCTCCTTAAACTGGATTTGAGCAATGATGGCTGTGATATACTGGTAGAATTCTGATTACCCGGTTTCCGCTCTTCAATTTACATCCATACCGTGGACAAAAATTGCTCAATGGAAAAACCTGATCCCGGCTTACTTATTTTCACCTCCCCGGTAAGTATCGATAATCAGGACCCCGTTTGCACCTCTCATACCATAGCGGGCAGCATCTGCACCTTTGACTACCCGGATAGATTTAACATCAGCCGGTGAGATGTCATCAATCTGTTCGGCAGGTATCCCGTCTACGATGAACAGCGGGGTATTGTCCCCACCGAAGGTACCGGTCCCCTGAACCGTTACCTCAGAACCCCTTACCAGGACACCCGGCACCTCACTTCTTATCAGTTCATATATATTGGTATAGGAAGAATATTTTCTTTTCAGGTCCTGATCTTTTGAATTTGCCGCACCGGAATTATGGCTTTTCCCTCCATTCAGGGTAATATGAATGTTCCCTTTCCCTTTAATCCTTGCTTTTCCATTTCCTGAACTGTCCGATTTTGCCATGATTTTGCGGGCGTCCTTGTTAACAAGTACTTTGAAATCTCCCAGGCTATCTGTAACTACCGGTGATTTTACCCCGTCAACAAAAATTGCCGCTCCTTCGACCGGTTGCTTACCGGTATCGGTAACTACGCCCGTGATCATAATTTTTTGGCCGGGTTGCTGACTAAAAAGGAAAAATGACCAGCTTGTAAGGAAGATCATGAAAAATAATTTCTGTCTCATTGGCTTAAATTTGAAATGATGAGTGATTTTGAGCAGGTTTACAAGGCCCTTTCGATTCAACCTCTCAGCTTCTTACCCTGCTTCAACATCTTTTTGACAATTCAGGTGATCCAAATATTCAAAAATTGATTAAAATAACCGGAATTATAGCCACATTTCCAATGTTCCCCCTGAATTGGAAAAGCAGAATCATGGCTCCGGTAAAAATTTTAACCAGTTACCGGTTCAGAACCAAAATAATCAATTTTTTATCCTCTGAAATTACCGTGGTGAATATCGAGTCTGACCTTAATATACGGAAGATGGAAAACCAATTCGCAGAAAAAGTGCAATTATTGACACAAATTTGATCGTGCAGGGTATTTTAAGACAGATTTTAGGATAAAAGAAAATATTGTACCGAAAAAATCATTGAAAAAAGAAACTATTGCCACTAAATATCTAAAAAAGGTAAGGGCACCAGGTTTAAGTGGTCGAATTGGGTCATCGTTCTCCTTATTCTTGTAAATAGCTGTTTATTTGATAGTTATACCGATTCTCGTTGATCAGGTTATCTCGGGACATATTTTTTTGGGCAATAATTACACCCTAAAAGAGAAAATGTTCCACCTTGTTTTGCCATGATGAACATTACATTTACAGAGTCGAGAAGTGAAAAGGTCGTATTTACTTTTTCTCATCCGGACATTACTCATTTCAAGATGAAACGGAAGCGATTCCCGGCAAAGAGTGAAGGCTGATGAAACTGAGTCAAAACAAGGAATGGATGTAATGAAAAAATCTTAAGGTATGAAATGAATTTTTTTTTTAATTAAATAGCCCTAAACATTTCAAATAACCTCAAAACTAATCCATATGACTAAAACTCTTGAAAAACAAGCACATTTTGATGGTCTCCATTGGAATAAAATGTTGCTATTTAGAAAATTGAGTGTTTTGCTGATCACCAGTTTATTGCTGTTTAGCACTAAAGGAAATGTTTTCTCTCAAAATGCTCAACCGTATGTCGTTACCGGAACCATTACGGAAGCCTCAACAGGTAATCCTCTTCCCGGTGTTAACGTGGTTGTGAAAGGCACCACTGTCGGTACTATTTCCGACGTGGCGGGATATTACACAATCAAGATTCCGGGGGGGGCTGCTACTCTGGTTTACTCATTTGTTGGGTACAACACTCAGGAGATACAGGTCACCGGTCCAACGACGCAGAATATCTCCTTTGAAGCTGAAGCCCAGCAGCTGAATGAAGTGGTGGTAGTGGGGTATGGAACCCAGAAGAAAGCTACGGTGACCGGTGCGATTGTGTCGGTCAACCAGGATCAACTGCTTCAGGCACCCACCGCCGATATCAGTAATGCACTGACAGGTCGCATGACAGGTATCCTGACACAGCAGTCAAGTGGTTTGCCAGGTTCCTCCGCGGCGATTATCCGGATCCGTGGTATCGGTACATTCACGGGTTCTGCTGATCCTCTCATTCTCGTCGATGGTATCGAAGTAGACAATTACAACAACATCGATCCTCACGAAATTGAAAGCATCTCGGTACTCAAAGATGCCTCAGCAACTGCCGTATACGGGGTAAGAGGTGCCAACGGGGCTATCATTATTACTACAAAAAGAGGGACGGTCGGAAAACCGCAGATCAGCTTTTCCGCTCAGTATGCGACCCAGAGGTTCACCAATATCCTCCAGGGCATGAACGCGTATGATTACGCCACCAGTTATAACCTGGCCAAAAGATACGACAGTTACATTACTGGAGGGTATGCACCTGCATATTCCGATGAAGCGATCCAACACTACAAGAACCATGACGATCCGATCTTCTATCCGGATGTAGACTGGTACAAGTATATGTTCGACAAGAATTCAGGTCAGATGCAGTATAACGTGAATATCAACGGGGGTACCGATAAAGTGAAGTACTTCGTCTCCGCAGGATATTTCGATCAGGATGGTTTGATCAATCATACTGACCTCATCAAGGACTATAATGCGCAACCGACCTATAAAAGGTATAATATCCGTTCCAATTTTGACTTTACGGTGACAAAGCGGTTCACGATCAATCTGAACCTCGCCAGCCAGATTGAGAACAGAACAGGTGTGCCTTCAGATGTTTATCCCAGGATCTTTGAAGCCTGCTGGTCGGGTAACCCGGTTGACCATCCGAGGCCCGAAGATGTAGGCGGACGGTTCGTGAACCTTGACGGGGCACTGACCACACTGAATCCCATTGACTTCATGTTTATTAACGGATACAACAAGAACTACCAGAATTACCTGAACAGTTCCATGCGGTTCAACTACGACTTTGGTTTTATCACCCAAGGATTGACCTCGCATGCCACTGTTTCATATAACAATTATAACCAGCAGGATATCACATACAGTGATCAATTTGTACAGTACAAGGCTGTCAGGCTGGCTGATAATTCTATTGTGTATGTTCCCCAAAACGACCCTTCACCATTTGGTTTTGATCAGACCTTTGGAAAGAACAGAAAGGTTTATGTGGAAGCCGGTTTGAATTATGACCGGAGTTTTGGAGATCATAATTTCACCGGTTTGATCCTCTACAACCAGAGCAAGCTTCACGATCCTAACCTGGCTTATCTTGTTCCTCACGGCTACCAGGGACTTGTCGGAAGGGTAACCTATAATTACAAGAATAAATACCTGGCCGAATTCAATATGGGATATAACGGAACGGAAAACTTCGCTATTGGTAAACGCTTCGGATTCTTCCCGGCATACTCGCTGGGTTGGGTTCCCACTGAAGAATCGTTCTTCCCGAAAAACAACATCGTCACCTATCTGAAAATCAGGGGGTCATATGGTGTTGTCGGGAATGACAGGATTGGTGGTGACCGGTTCCTTTACAGACCGACTGCTTATACTTACACCAATGATTTCTACCATTTTGGTGAAATTGGATCCAACTATACAGGATACCCGGGATCACTGGAAGGTCCCCTCGGTAATCCGGCCCTGACCTGGGAACGGTCCAAGAAGAGCAATATCGGTGGTGAAATGTTTGTCTTGAAAGGTCTCATCAAGCTGACCGGAGATTACTTCGTTGAAAACAGGGACAATATCCTTGCCCGCAAGCAGAGCGTTCCGAACATCGTGGCGGCCACACTTCCTGCCTATAACCTGGGTAAGATGAAGAACAGCGGGTATGAACTCGAAATCCAGTTTAACAATAAGATCGGTCAGTTTAACTACTGGATAAAAGGTAACTTTACACAGACCAATAACGTCATCGAGTACCAGGATGAAGTAACCCCGACATATCCCTACCAGTACAGGACAGGTCAGCGCTTCGGCCAGTATTTCGGTTTTGTCACCGATGGATACTTCAACTCCTGGGCAGAGGTGAACGATGCCAACCGTCCGGTCTATTCCTTTCAGAATAACAAGATACAGCCGGGTGATCTCAAGATCATCGATGTGAACGGGGATGGCGTCATCGACTATGATGACCAGGTTCCCATCGGGTACTCCAATTTCCCCGGAAGATTGTTTGGTGTCTCCTTTGGCGGTGATTTCAAAGGATTTGACTTTTCGGTCCTGTTCCAGGGTGCAAGTGATGTATCCGTTCTGTATTCAAGAAGTTATGTTGAACCCTTCCTGGAATCCAGGCAAGGTCCCGAATATATGCTGGAATCCTGGAGCCAGGAACGCTATGATGCCGGACTTCCCATCAATTTCCCGCGTTTCAACCAGGGATATTCCACTGCTGGTGCCGATAACCAAAGCAGTGACCAATGGATCGTTGATGGCAGCTACCTGCGTCTGAAGACTGCAGAAATTGGCTACACCTTGCCAAAACGCCTGGTCAGCAAAGTCGGGATGGATTATCTTCGAGTGTACGTCAACGGCTATAACCTGGCAACGTGGAGCGGCCTTCACAAAGGTTTGGATCCGGAATCTGCCGTTGCCTCAACCACAAACGATGATCCATACCCTGTGACCAGAACGATCAATTTCGGGTTTAACGTCAAATTCTAACAAAGCAGAAATATGAAAAATCTAATTATATTATTTATCCTAAGCATTGCGGCGTCCGTTTTCATGCCATCCTGTGAGAAGATGATGGGTGACTATCTTGACAAGGCGCCGGGTGTCGATGTTACCGAAGATACGATCTTCTCATCCCAATCCCAGCTGGAAACTGCCATCGCCGGCATGTACAGGTATGGGATGAATTCGACCTTCCCCGTCGTGACAGACCCGGATGGTAATTGGACCAACGATTATATGCCCTCATCCGCCGCAACGGATGAAGCAGAATCTGCAAATACCTGGACCAACCTCCAAACGGTCAATAACGGTGACGTTACTCCAGACAACATCATTGGTTCTATAGATTACCGTTTCAACGTACGTTTTGAGGCCATCCGGAAAGCCAATATCATTCTGGAACGTGCCGATGATGTTCCTGATGTTGACCAGTCCTATATCAGTCAGGTGAAAGGGGAAGCCCGTTTCATCCGTGCCCTAAACTACTTTGAGATGATGAAACGCTATGGCGGAATGCCCATCATCTGGAAAAAGTTCGAACTGACAGACAATTTCAATATCCCCAGAAGTCCCATTAAAGATGTGGTTGATTTCATCGTGGGACAGTGCGATACGTGCGCCATGCTCCTTCCGGATTCCTATTCTTCAGGTATGCGCGGACGTGTGACCAAGGGCGCAGCTCTGGCACTGAAAGCCAGGACCCTGCTTTTTGCAGCCAGTCCATTGTTCAACACCGGTTCACCTTACATGGACATGGCTGATCCGGCCGATAACAATCTGATCTGCATGGGAAGCGTTGATGCTTCTCTGTGGCAGAAAGCCGCCGATGCCGCAAAAGAAGTCATTGACTGGTCTCCCTCGGGAGGTATCGCCCTGATCACCAATCAGGGAGTGGATAAGAACTATCGCTACATCTTTGAACACAGTGATAATTCCGAAATTATTCTGGCGAATAAGAGCTGGGGATCATTAGGTATCTGGGATTACCCATGGACTTTCATCTATCCGATGAGCTGGTATTCCTACACCTGGTGGATGGGCTACAGCATGACTGTCAATTTCATGAAGTATTATGAAAAACAGGATGGAACACCCCAGACCTGGGATCCCGTCGGTGGTACGGATCTGATTCCCAAGTACAACGAACTGGACCGCAGGTTCCTTCAGTCTGTCTGTCCCGTAGGAGGATACTGGAACTCCGATATTCCACTGAACAACTCACAGGTAGGGGGTGCGGCTTACTCCGGATGTGTCAATGCCTGGATCACCAAACACCTGTTGCCTACCGTGACTGGTTCTTCATCCTATGGTATACCGAACGATATCCTGTTCAGGCTGGGTGAATTTTACCTCGACTATGCAGAAGCGCTGAACGAGGCCCAGGGTCCTGTTCAGGATGCATATGATGCTGTAAATACGATACGTGAACGTTCGGGACAACCTGATCTTCCAGCCGGACTTACCCAGGAACAGTTCAGGGCCAGGGTCAGAAATGAACGTGGTGTTGAATTATTTGATGAGGATCAACATCTCTGGGATATAAAACGCTGGATGATCGCCGAACAGGATGGCGTAATGCAGGGTAATATGTATGGTTTCAAAACCTATCCTAATCCTGATCCACCTAATTACAGGTATGAAACCTATGTCTTCGAAACCCGTTCCTGGAACAGGAGAGAGTATCTCTGGCCGATAACGCGGTCAGAAGTTCTCAAAGGTTATCTCAAACAAAACCCGGGTTACTAACAGCTCATAAATTAGTCTAACTAAAAAAATGTATCCTATGACATTCAAATATAACCGAAGCATATTCATGATTCTTGGGATCAGCCTATGCTTAAGTTCCTTCTCCAAAGCACAGACACCTCCCCAGGATTCTGTCGTCAATGCACAGAATCAAACGGTTCATGTGGCTTATGGAACCCAACCTGCCTGGATGGTGACCGGTGCGGTCTCCACTGTCCAGGGAAGTGATCTTGAGGACATTTATTCCCCCGATTTCCCCAGCAGGCTGTATGGAAAACTTCCCGGCCTGACTGTTGTGCCCAATGGTACCGAAGAACCTGGAAACCAAAGCACCTCTTTATACTCCCGCGGTGTCAATACCTTTGGGGTCGGTGTCCCAGGGATTTTGATCCTGGTCGATGGAATAGAATCCAATATCAACGACCTTGTCCCCCAGGAAATTGAATCGGTAACACTTCTGAAAGATGCAGCCTCGACTGCCATGTATGGCAGCAAAGCTGCCAACGGAGTCCTGCTGGTCACCACTAAAAGAGGCTTTGAAGGACCCCTGAAAGTCGAATTCAGCACCCAACAGGGAATACAGTATCCGTTCAGAGAGTCAAACTACCTGGGTTCATATGATTATGCCCGTCTATACAATGAAGCATTACAGAACGACGGAAAACCCGCGAAATATACCCAGTCGGACCTGAGCGACTTCCAGTCGGGTAATGATCCTTATTTTCATCCCAATGTCAACTGGAATGACGAACTGCTTCAGAAAGCCTCGGGGTTTTCAAATTATGACCTGAATTTCAGGGGAGGTTCGAAAACGGTGCGCTACTTTGTTCTGCTTAACTATCTGAACAACGAGAATTTATACCGCAGAACAGGTGATGAATCCGATTTCAGTATCAACGGAAAATACCAGAGGATCAACTTCCGGTCGAACGTTGACATTAATGTGACCAACAGCCTGACTGCAAATTTCACCATTGGAGGTACGGTGGTTGACAAAGCCAATCCTTATGCTATCACAACGAACGACATTTTCAACCAGATGTCACTAATTCCGCCTGATGCATTTCCTGTATACGCACCCAATGGTGCCTTTGCCCGAAATTCACTATATTCCAACCCTCTTGCCAATATCCTTAACTCAGGTTTTTATACATCGGACGGCAGAACCCTGCAGACCATCATGGGACTTACACAGAATCTTGATAAAGTAGTCAAAGGTTTGAGCATCACTGCCAGAACCGCGTTTAACAGTTGGTTCCTGAGTCAGTCCAACAAAACAAGGACCTATATCTCTGACGCCTTTTCGAAAGATCCGGTGTCCGGTGATATTATCTACAACCAGTACGGGATCAATACCTCACTGGTAGGGAATGAAGGTGAATCGGACCAGTGGAGGCGTTTTGCCTTCCAGACCATGTTGAATTATAACCGGACTTTCGGAACCAATACACTGGAAGGAATCCTTTTATGGAATGCCGATGATTATACCATAAGCGGGAATAACTTCCCTGCCAAGCACAACAATCTGAGTGGCCGGTTAACTTATGCCTATAACCAGAAATATGTGGGTGAGGTCAGTTTTGCCTATATGGGTTCAGGCGGTTTCCCCTCAGGTAAACAGTATGGATTCTTCCCGGCAGCATCCGTGGGATGGGTGATCTCTAACGAAGATTTCCTCAAGGGAAACGATGTGATCAACTACCTGAAGATTAAAGGATCTTATGGTCTCGTCGGTAACGACAGTATTGGTGGTCCGTCCTTTATGTTTGACCAGACCTATCCTTATGCGTCCTCATATTATTTTGGGACTAACAACTCCGCCTTTAACTCCATTGTTCAGGGTATCCTTGCCAACCCCAACGTGACCTGGGAAAAGGAAAAGTCTTATAATATCGGGATTGAAGCCAAGATCATGAAGAATATCGGTTTTACCTTCGACTTCTTTAACCGCGACAGGTACGATATTCTCGTTCAGCCACTGGTCAGCGACCCCGATTTCAAAGGCTATACCAAACCTTACCTGAACCAGGGTAAAGCCAATGATAAAGGTTTCGAGGCAACCCTCAGCATACAGAACGATGCCTCAAGCGATTTCAGGTATTTTGTCGATGCCAGTGTATCCTATTACAAAAACAAAGTGGTTTATAATGCAGAAGCCATCCAGGCTTACGACTACCTCCGGAAGACCGGACAGCCGATCAACCAGCCATTCGGGCTTGAAGCCATAGGATTATTCAAAGATCAGGCAGATATCGATGCAAGCGCCACCCAGGCCTGGACCGTCGTTCAGCCCGGCGATGTAAAGTACAAAGACCAGAACGATGACAAGTTCATCGATGAAAACGATGTGGTTCCCATTGGAAACACAGGCCTGCCGACCTTCATCGGTGCCCTCCATATCGGACTCCGGTATAAGGCATTTGATCTGGATGTATTCTTCCAGGGTGAATCAGGTCGTTCAGCCTACTTTAGCGGTTACTATTTCGAGGCATTCCAGAACAACGGAAAAGCAGGTCCGATCGCACTCGACAGGTGGACCCCCGAAACTGCTGAAACGGCAACCTATCCAAGACTTTCAAGCATGGATAACGATAATAATTACCGTTATTCCTCATTCTGGCAACGTGACGGCAGTTATCTCAAACTGCGTAGTCTCCAGCTTGGATATACGCTCCCCAACAGTTTAACAGAGAAAGTTTTGTTAAGTAACGTTAGAGTATACCTTAACGGAACGAACCTTTTCTCATTGGATCATATGGACGGTTACAGAGATCCCGAATTCCCATCATCTCTTTATCCCGCCTTCAAATCCTATAGTATAGGGGTTAAAGTTCAATTCAAATAATCGGACTTAATTAAAACTTTATAGAATGAAAAAGAAACTATATATAATTGGATTAATAACAATCTTTGTCCTGGGCGCGTGTGAAAAACTCGACAGGGAAATTGTTACATCCTTGAATTCAGAGCAGGTGAATACTATTTACCCTTACTCCCAGGACAGGGCAACTGCTTTATACACCTTTTTGCCGTATGGATTCAACGATATCGACGGAGCCATGATGGCATCAGCAAGCGATGAAGCTGAATTTACTCTGGAAACCTCAGCAGTACAGTGGTTCAATGCAGGTAGCTGGAATGCCCTGAGCAATCCCGACAATGTATGGGCACATTATTTCAGTGCTATCAGAACCGCAAACCTGTTCCTTGAGAATACTGACAGTATCGACCTCGATGCCTTCCGGCTCGACCCGACACCCTCACAGCAATTGATTTATCAAAACAGGCTTGCTCAAATCGCCCTGTGGAAAAATGAAGCACGCTTCTTAAGGGCTTTCTATTACTTCGAGCTGGTAAAACGCTACGGCGGAGTTCCGCTGATAACGACAACTCTTCCTTTAGACGAGAATGTTCAGAATATTCCCAGGAACACCCTGAAGGAATGTGTCGATTTCATCACCTCAGAATGCGATGCCGTGGCTCCCGCTGACACGTCAATAAAGGACGGCCTGCCGGTAAGCTATGGGGACGCCGACCTGGGCCATGCCACCAGAGGCGCTGCATTTGCACTGAAAGCAAAGGCCCTGCTGTTCGCAGCTTCTGATCTGTGGAACGATCCCAGCTGGGCACCAGGATATGCACATCCCGAGTTGATCTCACTGCCTTCGGGCGACAGGATGGCCCGCTGGAAAGCTGCCGCTGATGCAGCCCTTGAGGTCATCAACCTGGGGCAGTATTCACTGGCCAGCGACTACAGGAACCTGTTTTTGGGGAACGATGGTTTCCTAAATCCCGAACATATCCTCGTCACCAGAAGCGGTCCATCTAACGATTTTGAAATAACTAACTATTCAGTGGGTTATGATATGGGCCACAGCGGAAACACACCTTCCGGAAACCTGGTGGATGCCTATGAGGTCAAGGTGGATGACAACACGGCTGTTCCCTTCAGCTGGTCGGATCCCGATATGGCCTCCAATCCTTATGCCACGTCAGGAGCTACGGCACGCGACCCGCGTCTGTTCGCCAACGTGATCGTCAATAATTCAACCTACAAGAATCGAACAGTTGAACTGTGGACTGGCGGACTTGACGGCGCTGGCAAAGCCCTCGCTTCGAGAACAGGCTATTACCTTAAAAAGTATGTGGATGAAAACCTGAACCTGCTCCTGGGGAACACCAGTGTTCACACCTGGGACCTTATCCGTCTTGCCGATGTTTACCTGTGGTATGCTGAAGCACTTAACGAATATAGTCCGGGAAATACCGACATTGCAACTTATGTGAATTTGATTCGCCAGAGACCCGGTGTTGATATGCCACCGGTATCTTCAGGGTTGTCACAGGTTCAGATGCGACAGGTAATTCGCCACGAACGTGAGGTTGAACTCGCCTTCGAAGGCCACCGTATCTGGGACTTGCGCAGATGGATGACTGCTACTGATGTACTTAACGCACAGCTGAAGGGTGTCCAGATCACTGAGAATGCAGTAAATGATTTTTCCTATAATGTCATTAATGTAGAAAACAGGGTATTCACAACAAAAATGTATTTTTATCCCATTCCGGAATCAGAATTGCTTAAAATGCCGGATTGGATGCAAAATCCGCTTTGGTGATACTAACTTTATTAAAATATGAATATTATGAAAAATAGGATCACAAATAGTATTAAGCTACTGATGGTATTTCTCGGATTCACTGTTCTGGTAAGTTCATGTGAATATCAGGACATTGCAGACGCAGATTACCCTGCAGCAACACTGTATATGCCGGCGGCCGTAAATGGTATTTTTACCATTGACGATGTGCCCCAGAGAATGGAATTTATTCCTACTCCGGGTGAGGCATACCGGTTTACAGTCGATATGACCAATAATAAAATTACGGTGCCTTTGGGCGTTTATCGTTCCGGCATCGACCGCAATGGTTTGGTTACGGCTGACATTGCAGTAAATACGGATACCATTAATGAGCTCCTGAACCAGTCCGTAATTCCGGGAACTACAGGGATCCTGCCTTCGGCAAATTTTTCCCTCCCCTCATCGGTGGATGTACCCAGCGGCCAGGAAGTGGCTGATTTTAACCTGGATATTGACCTGAATTACCTCCATGGTTTTGCCGATACTGTATTTGCCATTGGTGTTGGCATAAGCTCATCGGATATCGAGGTTAATCCAAAGTATAAAACCACCATCGTGCTCATTTATACGAAAATCCTCAATCCTGTGGCTGACTTCTCACCAAATAATGATGCCACTGATAGCCTCAAGGTTAACTTTGCCAACAATTCCAGTTTTGGCGTAAAATATTTATGGGATTTTGGCGACGGGGCAACCGACACGTTGAAGTCTCCCGTTCACGCTTACACTGCAGCAGGTACTTACACTGCTAAACTGACCACCATCGGGGTCCTTGGAACGGCGAATCAATCGGAAATCTCCAAAGATATTGAGGTTGGTAATTAAAACGTTGAATGGATAAACAAGCCTTGAAATGGGCCGTACTTTTTACGGCATCATATATGGAAAATAATTTTGGGTTTTATAATAATCAAAGGTTTAACCGATGTCAGGTTCGTTTTACTTATCAACAACATTCCAGGAATTACAAAACAGGTAAATCTTATGTTAAGTAGGTTAGTAGTAAATAGTTAGTTAGTCTGTTAGTCTGTTAGTCTGTTAGTTAGTTTGAAAGGGTTTGTTGATTTGTTTAACGAAAAAAGCTGTTGCCAGTTTGAACTGGCAACAGCTTTTCATTTGTATGGAATCAAACCGGTAAACATCCGGGGAATAAGCTCATAGCACACCGGCATTGAGTTAATTCTTTGAAAGAATAGAAAAATCAACCTGTTTTTACCGGTGAAACCGGTTGAGACAGCCCCCTCTCTCCTTCCTATTGTTAATTCTTGCGACGTCCGGAATTATACTCATAGCATCCGACATCCGGTTTTTTTCCTTTTGGCCTTTTCACACCGTCGAGATCGAAAGGCGAAAAGGTGCCGCCTCCTGAATTTATGGCCGGGCTTCCTGGCTTCAGGTGAAAGTCACCGGCAGCTTCATCTCTAAATAATGGATTTACTGCACACTGGTTCCCGTTCACGCCCTGCACATGAATTGAAATGCCGGAAGAACTCACGGAAATACTATCGGGATGGCTGATATCGAAGGTGATGTTATTATTGAACGAAATATCAGATGAAGGATTTCTCCGTAAGGATGCAACAAAAATAGCCCGGTTATGCTCGAAAATACCGGGTCCTGATTTCGTTACACAAAGGTTATTCGAGGATAAAATATGGGTAGAAGCTGAGATATTTAATTCGCCCCTCCAGCTTGAATCATCCTTACGGGTATTGTTGCAATACACCGTATTGTTGCGAACCGTTACATTGGGACTCAGAAAAATCTGGATCCCCCTTCCACCGTTAAGATAGCAGAGATTGTTTTCAACCAGGGTCCGGGCATGATAACTGTTCTTTTTGGCATCCCCACTATGATATTGCTGGGTGTCCAGCAAATCGTCAATGATGATTCCATTCCCGTCGGTCTGTGCTGTAGCCGGACCATTATCGTTCAGGCAGCAAATGTTATTCCTGACGATATTATGAAAACCGGGAAGGGTATCTGCCATATAAGCACCATAAACAGAAATGCCACTCCCGCAACTTGGCATTAACCATGAATTTTTCTTACAAGTGTTGCCTTCAATGGTTATATAATCATTATCGATCGTTTGAACACCTCCCTGTCCGCAATCGTGACAATAATTATTCAGGATTTTTATATGATGGTATATCGCTCCCCGTTCAGTGGAAACACCGCAGCCATACGTCGAAGGGGCTGTGCAATCAAAGCCGTCAATAACAATGTAGCAGGAGGCTACCTTAAACGTGCTGGCTGTATTACTGCTTAATTTGGCACCCCATTTATGGATGGACCGGTATGTAATCCAGCCCCCGGAGTTGCCCGATCGTGTAATCAGGACATTGGTGTCGGTATAATTACCGTCAGCAACCAGAATAACATCACCGGGTAACGATATATCCTGGGCTTTTTGAATGGTCCGGAATGCTTCAGACAGTGTTAATCCGTTGTTGGCATCAGATCCGTCAAGGCTGACAAAGTATTTTGTTGCATAAATACTGGGCAGGCAAAAAAACAGGATCGATAGTACTAACAGTTTTTTCATCATGACAATGTTCAATTTCATCAAAGTTATTTTCCTGCTATTCCACTTATCTTAAAAACATATGCCAGCTCATAATTATCCGGCGACAGTTGTGGAAGAACGATGATCATATTCCCGTTTTGTCTCTTAACGGATACCGGCTTGTCTATCCCAAGCAGGGTGACATCAGCGTTTTTCAAATTGCCCAGGCCTTTCAACACAATATTCTCCTCCGGCCATTCTGTACAAAGCACATAAAGATCATTATTCTTCCTGGTAAAAAAGACCGTCTTGTTGGTTTCCGGATTGATGGAGAGATCAGCTTTACGGGTAATAAATCGACGGGTACCGTAAATCGCTTCCCCGTTTACACCAAGCCATTTTCCCATATCAAGAAGACGTTGCTGCATGATGACCGGAATGATTCCGTCAGCGGTCGGACCAATATCAAGAAGCAGGTTCCCTCCTGCCGACACGGTTGAAATAAGGATATTGATAAGCTGCTTTGAGCTGGAATAACTGTCAAGGTTTTCGGCTCTGTTATATCCAAAGGAAGTGCCTATACCCCGGCATTCTTCCCATGGATGTGCCATTGAACCTCCATCAGCTTCCTTATCATCGACCAGTCCGTACTCTGTCGTATAGAAGCCTCCATGCTTACCCCTCGTTTCACTCCCCCACCGGTCATTGACCACCACATTTTCCTTTACGGGAGATTCGTTGTAGAGCCATGCCAGAAATTGTGCACTTTTCCACTGCTGACTTGTTTTTTCCCATTCACCATCTGTCCAGAGAATATCCGGTTTATAACTGGTAACCAGATCCTTCATCTGCGGTAACATGTGCTCATCAACATAATTGGTAAATTCGTTCTTGTAAAGCGGATTGTACCATTCATAAAGTGAATAGTAAAATCCCATATGCAGCCCCTCTTTTTTCACGGCAGCAGACAAGTCCCCGCAGAGATCGCGATGTGGTCCCACATCAACACTGTTCCAGTTCCAACTCTGGGCACTGGGCCATAAAGTAAATCCTTCATGGTGTTTCGAGGTCAGCACCACATATTTCGCACCCGAATTTTTAAACAGTTCCGCCCATTGCTCAGGATTAAATAACTTAGCCTTAAATTCCGGTGCAAAATCCTGATATTGGAAGTCAGGCCCGTAGTTCTTCAGGTGAAACTGTTGAAAATATTTCTGAACCGGGCTTTTCTCAATAAGCCTGTTCCAGTACCATTCTGCATACTTATAATAAACCGAGATACTGTCGCCCGTGGGGGCCCATGAGGGGACCGAATATACCCCCCAATGTATGAAGATACCGAATTTGTCATTTTGCCACCATTGCGGAACCGGTCGTTCATCAATGGATGCCCACGTAGGTTGATAATTCTGACTGAAAGCACTGCAGGAAACCAACAGAAGTGCTACTATTATATACTTTTTCATAAAGATAAATTTGTGATATTAATGAACTTCTAATGCCATTTTAATTAATTAAACCCCTGTATTATTGCCTTTTTATGATCAGCTATACAAGTATAATTCTTTTCTCAGCCCTGAGCAATATTCTTCCTTATACAGAATGTATTTTGGACAATCGTTACCCCCATTATGAGAAAATAATCCACTGACTGCTTCGGACAAATTTCCTACTTTGCTTAAAGGTCCGAACGAAATCTGATGTTGTCCTGCATTGCATAATTTGTTCAGGGACTTCATGTATAGTCAAGAGATTCTTTCAATGAATACGTTTATTATTTAAAACGAGAATATGAGATATATTATTCTTTACTGTATGCCGTTAGTTAACCAGGTTTAACAATGTAACATGAAATCTCACAAAATGAACATAAGACGCTTTTCATTTTTCATCATTGCTCTATTTATAAGCTATTCGACGTTTTGTCAGCCAAGCTGGGGTACCCAGGAAAGATATATCACGAAAAATAAAAAACCGGTTTATTTAAGCGGAGTGAATTATATCATTTCCGACCGATTGGTTAATCAATCTGCCGAACCTGTCAAAAGAAGATATGGACCGTGACATGTCAGCGCTGGCAAACGCAGGAGTTAATCACATCAGGTTTTTCCCTTTGTGGTCGATCGTTCAGCCTGAAATCGGCAGGCTGGATGAAAACGTTTTAAAAAAGCTGGATCTGCTCACTGAAAGTGCCGGAAAATATAACATTTCGATGCAACTTGCGCCGTTAACCGGGTGGATGTCCGGTGCCGTGTTCCTGCCCGGGTGGGCAAATGGAGATATTTTCAGGGATCCGCAGATCATTGAAGGAGAGATATTTTTGTGCAAGACCATCGCCAGACGCTATGCGGGCAATCCGACCATTTTAGGTTATGACTTCGGAAATGAACTAAATGTGCTTGCTTCAAAGATGGAGAAAATTACAGGCAGAGCATATACCCGGGATGAGATCACAGCCTGGATGAAGAAGATTTATTCTGCTTTGAAGCAAGCCGATAGCGATAAACTGGTCACCAATGGCATTGGAACGGGATATGACAATCTTTTTGATATCAGAATTATAAGCCCGAATGTTGACTATATGGCCCCCCACTCATACGCGTATTTTATGGGGACAAGCAAACTGGATCCATGGTATGGTCAGAGGACGACCTACAGCACCAACTTTATTGTTTCCTGGTGCGAGATGATGGGAAAACCATCGCTTGTGCAGGAAATCGGTTGCTCTGATTCCTGGTTGCCCGATTCCAAAATCGGCGATTATCTCCGCCTCAATTATATGAGTGCCTGGGCTGACGGAGCCGCAGGATTTTTATGGTGGAGTTCGCATAATATTGATACGACCACTCACCTCAAAGCCAGTGATATAATCCTGTCCATGTCGGGGCCTTCTTTTCAAAACGGAAGGTTTAGCTCCCTGGAATATAAAATGGGCCTTCTGAATACGGATAATACTCCGAAATCCTGCACAAGTTCATTCACGGAGAGCGTTAAAACTGTCAGCGATCTGGGCTTATCATGGATTGATGAAGTACCCGTTTGCTATATCATCGTTCCGGATAATCAAAGTTTTGATGCACTGCTCCATAAATATATTACGGCATACGCATTCGCTAAGCAAGCCCATTTTGATGTTAAAATTTGCTACCAGGGATTACCCATACCCCATGATGCCTCGGCTGTTATTATTCCGGGGTTAAAACTGAATACGGAAGCCATCGCATCGATTATGAAATATCTTAGTGAAGGCGGTGTAGTATATCAGTCGTATGAAAACGATTTTGGAAATTTTATTACCACTGGGAAGGATACTCTTATTCACAATCCTTCCCTGCTTGTTACAAACCGTGTGGGCAATATGGAGTATTACCAGAAGTTAAACGCCTCTGCATCCGTAAGATTCAGGAAGGCCACCTGTACATACCCCGCCAAATCTCACATTATCTTTCAGCCTGATTTAACAGGAAAGAAAAAGTCCGGAGATGGTGTTTTCTTTTCACAGCCGGTTGGTAAGGGGACGTATTATTACTTTTCGGGAGATATTGAGACCTCATTTTCAGAAATCTATAACCCATGGGAGAATACTAACTTTGAGCTTTTGTACACTTCCATTAAACCCGAAAGGGATTTCGAAATTGACAACAAGTACGTGGAGTTTTATAATAAGACCAACGGTAAAAACCGGATGGTGCTCCTTCTGAATCACTCGGCAAAGTACCAGAATGTCACGATCCGTTCCAAAGATTCCCATGCCCTGATCAATTTTGAAACCAAAAAGGACCTCGGCTCAGGAAAAAAGGTAACTTTACTGATGAGACCGGCCGAAGTGCTGGTAATACATGTTTTGTAGACCTGTTTGAACACCTGAAGTGAGCAATTCATGAATCAAATGACTGAAAAACGCCAAAACGGAATGTCTTGAAATATGTATTGTGAAGGTCGCTTTAACTTTATGACATTTTGGATCCTAATCAAACAGATAATATTTTAAACCATAGCTTAGTCCTAACTAATGTAAAATTTTGGAAATGATGAGAATAACGTTGTTTATATTGTTGATCGCCTTCTTCAGTGATCACTCTTATGCCCAAAAACAAAAAGTATGGATTGATGCCGATACCGGAAATGAAACCGATGATGTTTTTGCCATCATCCGTCTTCTGGCAGAACCTTCCATTGAGCTTACCGGAGTAAGTTCAGCTCATTTCAATAATCCCGATCTGCTGGTTTTCAAAATGTGGAACCAGTACCCGACCAGGAATATCAACACTGTTCAGATCAGCCAGGAGCTGAATGAAGAAATTCTCGGTGTCATGCATCAAATGTCTGTTCCGCATCCTATTGGGGCCGACCGCCAGATTGGAAGGGCATGGGGAGGTTCGGAACCCCGTGATTCCCCTGCTGCGGAGCAACTCATCAAAACAGTTAAGAGCCTCAGGCAAAATGAAAAACTGGATGTGATCTGCACAGGAGCTTTGACAAATTTAGCCTCTGCCATTCAAATTGATACGTCTATCATCCCCCGCATAAGATGTTACATTTTGGGCGCAAGGTACAATATAAAAAAAAGAGCCTGGGATAAGAATGAGTTCAATATCCGTAATGATCTGAATGCCTTTGACTACATCCTTGATACGCCGAAACTGAATATAACCGTCATGCCTGTGAATACGGCTTTGCCCTTTCAGATGCAGAGAGATTCTCTTTATGCAGGAATAAACCAGGATTCACCTCCTCAGAATCTTCTGAAAAAACGATGGGAAGAGACAAATCCCGACGACACAATCCGTGTGTTATGGGATCTGGCATTGGTTGAAGCTTATCTGCAACCCGACCTGGTCAACACAGTTGACGTTCAGGCTCCTCCCGAAAATATGGACCGGTTGATCAGAATCTATTCAAAAATAGATTCGGGCGAACTGTTACATGATTTCTGGCAGGTTATTAAAGCGCTTTGAAACTGTTAAATTCATCGAATCCGTTTTATGACGTAACCAAACACCTACTTCAATGAAAAGGACCATTTATCTTGGAAGTATCTTCATGATTTTTTCTTACGGTCTGCTGAATGCCCAGGCTGTGGATAAATCAGAAATTGAAAAGGAATACCTTACCAAAGCCAGGGAGAACATTGAAAAATACAGAAAGAGTGATGCTTCTATCGTTCTTCTGGATAATAGCGGTAAACCGCTTAAAAATATTCAGGTTGAATTGAACCAGGTCTCCCAGGATTTCCTGTTTGGAAATCTGGCCTTCGATCTTGTCAGGTCCGGGAAAGAAGGACTTTACAAGGAAGAGGAATTTAAAGCAAGATTTAAAGCACTCTTTAACTATGCCATATTACCCTTTTACTGGCCCTCCTATGAAAGTACGCCGGGCAAGCCGCATTGGGAGATTGCCCAGGATGTCGCTGACTGGTGCCGGGAAAACGGCATAACCTGTAAAGGACACCCACTGGCCTGGACCGGACCGTCAGGCACACCGCGCTGGCTTCTGAAACTGCCTCCGGAAACGGCAACCGACATGTTAAAGGCAAGGATCACAGAGAACGTGACCGGCTTCAAGGGCGAGATCAATATATGGGATGTGGTGAACGAAGCGGTAAATACAGTCACATGGGACCAGGCATTACAGGATAAAACCAATTCGGATGCTTTTCGCTACAATGTAACAGATTATTCGTTGGATGAGACCGCATCATGGGTCGAAAAATGTTTCAAATGGGCCAATGAGGCTAATCCCGACGGGACATACATCTTAAATGAATTTTCTATTTTTTCCAGGCCGGAGATTCGCGAACGGTTTTTCGAACTGATCAAAGAATTGCAAAAGAGGAATACGCCTGTAAAAGGCATCGGGATCCAGGCACATGAACCGCGTGAGATGTGGTTCTCACCTGAAGAAATTGACAAGACTCTTGACATGTATTCGAAATTAAATCTTCCGATCCATATCACAGAATATATACCACAATCATCGGGTAAAGACATCACCGGCTGGCGGGACGGGAAATGGACCGAAGAGACTCAGGCGGAATCGGCAGTTCAGTTTTATACGCTGGCATTCGGGCATCCGTCGGTGGTATCTATCAACTGGTGGGGTTTAAGTGACAGGGACATCTGGCTGAAAGGTGGCGGATTGCTCGATGAGGAGTATAATCCCAAACCCGTATACATCGCACTGCAGAAACTCATCAGGGAGGACTGGATGACGAAACATGTTCAGCTTAAAACGGATACACAGGGCCGGATAAATTTCAGAGGATTTCAAGGCAATTATAATGTGCTGGTGACCCTTCCCGATGGCAGCCGGAAAACCCTGGCCATTCATGTTCGCTCCGATGAAGCGAACATCTGGGATTTCACTTTATAGGATGAAAGCACGAATTGTTGAGACGGCCAATTTGGACGTCTCCTTTTAAGCCTCTAATCCATATCCCAAAATTTACCTTGTAATAATGAAAAAAAACATTGTTCTTATCGTCTGTGTTTTAATAAATCTCACATCAGTGAAGGCACAAGTGGTTGATACGATCATTAAAGAATTGCCTTCTTATATTTCCGTTCTTACCACATGGGGTAACCGGCCCGAATGGGGTATAAATTCACATGATTTGTATTTCCTGGAAAAACCGGTCGGTGACGTTTTCAAAATAAATATTGTCACCAAACAAATTACGCCTGTTACCGCCAATTTTTATATGGGCAGTATATTCCGCTTTTTCTGCCTGGCCAACGGCGACTTTCTTATCTGCGGGAACAGGGAATTCAATTCGGATGATCCTTTTAAGCAAAGACACAGACTTGAGATGTGGGTACTCGATAAAGATCTCAACAAACCGCCCGTCTCACTGAATGAATTCTGCGATGAAGGTTCTGCCGTTTCACGGAAGAATATGACCGTTGCCTGGACTGAACCCGGACAGCGCCGGATCTTTATCGGGGATATCACATACAAAGAAGGAGTCCCGGTGATTGAAAACAAAAAGCTCATCATTTCCTACGAAGATTCCGCCCAAAATATAAGACTTGAAACACAGAACTTCCGGCCGCCCAATGATGAAGAACTGATCTACACGCATTATCACGGTACGAATGAAGAACCCTTTTACTGTTCCGAGACCTATGGCTACAATCTGAAAACGGGAAAATACACCGACTATACAAAAGACGGGCACTATAATGAGGCGGAAGGCATCTTCCCCGACGGTAAACATATTCTTATTGAAAGTGACAGACATTTCGACGTCAGACAATGGAAAATTGATCTTTACAAACTTACGCTCGACGGCAGCGGCCATGCTGAAAGACTCACATGGTTCTCATCGAAATATCCGGGTTCTATTGCTGACAACCCTGTGGTGAGCGATGATGGCAAATATTTTGCGTTTCAGTTCGGCATCCCGAAAATGGGAAGCGGTGCCGGCCGTGGCATTTTGTTGTTTGATCTGGAAAAATATAAGAAAACAAAATAATAATTTAGTTCACATGAATACATTTCGGAATCACTTTTACTTATCAGGAGCCATTGTCCTTGTTTTTTTAATGGGAACAGGAAACTCCTACGGTCAAAAATCGCAAAAGAAAACCTCTGTCCCTTTGAGCATTGATACCCAAAACCTTTCTGTTTCCGTCGACGCAGCCAATTGCCGCTGGTCGACGCAGGTCAAGGGAACAGAAATGAAAATGAATGATGTCTACTTTCTTCCCGGTGACGATCCCTCGGGATGGAAGATCTCCACCGAGGTTAACAAAAACGATACCTCCGACCTGGGTTCATTTGTCACGGTCACCCTTCAGGGGAAAAAACCCGGACAGCTGGATTTCACTTACAATCTCTCTGTCAGCAAAACCGGAAACGATATCCTCGTCAGTATGGACCGGGCCAATCACACCGGTCATCCGGTCGATGTGGGTGATATCGATTATTTTGTGTCGCAGGATGCCCGGCTTGGAGGAACCAACGACAAATGGATCTCTATGGGCACGAAATCCAGCTTCAGAGAATATTACCGTTTGTGGGCTGTGATCAACCTCATTCAACCCACGACATATGCAGTAAATCAGGTTATCAGGGACTCGGAAACCGGGAACAGTCTGCTGATGGGACATGTAACGGCTTTCAAGGGAGCATCCAGATTTGAAGTTCGCTCGGGTTGGCAGGGAAAAGTCCCGAACCGGATGCAGGTCCGCGGATATTGCAGTTATAAGGTAACCATGCCTGATGGAGAGCGTTTCGACGGAGAAAAAATGCTCATTTGTTTCAGTACCGATGCGCTTCGGGCCATGGAACATCAGGGTGACTTGATCGCCATAGCTCATGATGTAAGGCTCAGAGAGCGCAGGCCCATTGATATCGATGATATGGCTCTGGTTTCAGGAAATTACAGTCGTTTCCACGGCTGGATGTCGGGCGGCAGCAACAGAACTGCCAGGAAATTCTTTGAAGAGAACGGCCTTTTCGATTTCTACTGGGGCCTCGACAGCGGCATCGACGGTACTCCTGTTCCCTGGGCAACCCTTGGCATATTTGGTTTGGGAGGTAAAAGGACACCCGCGTATCCGGCTGAATGTTTCCTTCCCATAAAAACCGTATGGTATGACAACGACAGTGTCATTGATTTTTCCAATCCGTTGAGCCTGAAACTGGAGCGCGAACGGGCATTCAAATGGGTCTCGGGCAACGAGAATAAATACGGCCGGGCAGAGATCGACTTTTCAGACTGGTGGGATAAATGGCCCGGACAATACGATCCGTATATGAGTGCGCTCGAGACATTCCGGGCCGGATGCCTGCCCTGGCGGGAAGCTACCAATAACGCCCCCGGACTGGTCGTCCGCTCTAATGGTACCCGGATCGACCACAATTATGGGATTACGGATATATGCCGCATTTCCGAGGACGCGGACCGAGGATATGAAGATCGCGGCTCACAGATGAACATCAATGATGAGTTTACCGGTTTATTCACCGAGTGCGTATTCGGAGCCGCCAACCGCTTTTTCTATAATGGCCGTGTGTTCTGGAATGACTGCGACGGTTTTCATATTTACAAGTGGGCTTCAAATACCTCCCTGGCCATAGACCGGGCTGACTTTACTGCCGCCCAGGCTAAAGTGGATGCCAATTTCCACGCCATCGCCGGGAATACACTGTACCTGGCCGATGCCCTGAATGTACCTTATCCGCCCGACAGGATCGAACTGCTGAAACGCATCAGCCCGCCTACCATGGATGTGGCATATCCTGTGGACCTTTTCGTCAGAAAACCCGCCCGTGTCTGGGACATGCCGGTTGAAAGGCCTTTCGGTAACTGGACCATTCTGGCAGTCTTCAATTATTCTGCGGAAAGCCACCGTTCCTTTACTGCTCACCTCGACGCCAAAGAGCTTCGTCTGGATCCTGAGAAGGAATACATTGTCTATGAGTTCTGGTCCAAACAACTGATTGGAACCTTCAAGGGAACCTTCAACTCCCGTCGTGTTGGGCCTTGCGATTGCGATGTTTACAGCATTGTGGAAAAGAAAAACCATCCGGTCCTGATCTCCACCAGCAGGCATGTGCGGCAAATGGCCTTCGATATTAAAAAACTTGGCTATGATGAGAACCAGCGAGTGCTATCAGGAACCTCCCGTGCGGTGTCTGGAGACCCCTACCAGCTGCGGATCTTTGTTCCTGAAGGATATACCTTAAATCATGTGCAACTGGAAGAAAATCTTCAGCCGGTCACACATCTCGAAGGAAATCTTTTAACGGTTGACTATACCACGTCAAACGGCAACGACGTCGATTGGAAGGTCTTTTTCAACGCTGCAGAGTGATGCGGAAATGTATCCTTCTGAAAACAGGAAATAACTTTGACAAAGCGTATTTCAGTCAATGGTATCGCGCCTCGAAAAACCGGGCAAAAAGAGTTATTATTCTCGTCCCCGGTTCGAATTCCGGACGGCCCGGATCATTACCGATACAAACCCTGAAGGCAGTTTTGACGACCAATGGATGGTTTTGACAATGAAAGACAACTGATAAAAATGATTTGTGAAAATCTGCGTATTCAATTCTGAGGCGAAATTCAATCTTTTCCCTGATGCTGAACTGGCAGCTCTGTTCTGAAAAAGTCCGGCCGAAATTGCAGATCGAGGTAATGAGCGACCGGTACCCTGTTTATGAGAAAATATTCTACTTATCTGAGACCATTATTCCCTAATTTGCAAATCAGAAGAATTTATATGGAGAAAGCGGGATGCCTACTGGTAAGGTCCTTCCGTCAGGGAAACAATTATTCACTTTTTCATTAAGAACCATGAACAAAATATCTACCCTCATATTCATTGCTCTTTTATGCAGCACTGGAATAACATACGCTCAAGACAAATGGACTGTTGACCGGAATTATATCCTGCTGAATGATACGGCCCTTTTTCTGAACGGGGTGAATTATGTTCCGCCACTTCACTGGATGATGATGCTTGAAGACTGGGATGAAAGCCAGGCAGAAAAAGACATTGCCGGAATGAAAAGCATCGGGGTAAAATGTGTGCGTTTTTTTCCATTGTGGAACCTCGTACAGCCCGCACCTGATAAGTTGAATGAAAAAGTCATGCAGCGAATCGACCGGGTCCTGGAATTAGGTGCGAAGTATGGAATGTTTTTCCAGATCACACCGATTACGGGATGGATGTCAGGAGGAACATTTCTTCCGGACTGGGCACTGGGTAACGTTTTTACAGATCCGAAAATTATTGAAGGTGAAAAATTCCTGGTACGGGAATTTGCAAAACGGTATAAAGACAACCCTGCCCTGGAGGGATTTGATTTTGGGAACGAGATCAATGTCCTGGTAGACCAGATGAAGCTGGAAGTTACCCCGGATGATATCGACAAATGGATGCATACTATTTACTCTGCTTTCAAAGAAGGTGCTCCGGATGTCATAATTACCAACGGCATAGGCACCGGCTTTGATCCGTATTTTAATATTGAAGCCATTAGCCGTTCCTGCGATTATATGTCGGTTCATTCCTATCCTTTCTTTCATGGGACGTCCCGTCTTGATCCGGGCATCGGCCAACGAACGCTGTACAGCGGGAATTTCATCTCTGAATGGGCTGCCATGGTTCATAAGCCGGTACTTTTACAGGAAAATGGCTCGGCCAGGCCCGGTACTAACGCTGCACGAGGATTGCGTGTCTATTATATCAGCAGTTGGGCAGAAGGTGATGCCGGATATTTCTGGTGGGGCTCCCATATGGTTGATCGTGCATATAAGATTAATACTCCCGGTTTAAGACCTGAATATTCGCTCAATAATATGAAATCCGGTGAGCTCGGAGCCGATAAAAGAATGGGGCTTCTATCGACGGAAAACCTTCCTGAAGAAACCGGTAAGGCATACCAGGAATGTACCGGCTGGATTGATCAACTGGGTGAGGGATGGAAGGACCTGTTACCGGTTTGCTATATTATCGTTCCATACACAACGGAATTTCACAATACGATGCTCCGGTACATCACCCCTTTTGTGCTGGCGAAACAGGCTCATTTTGACGTAAAGATATTGTGGGAAAACCGGGAAGTACCAGCTGATGCCGCCGCAGTTGTTATAGCAGGCTTCCGCCTTTCCCCGGAAGGGGAAAAAATGATCGGGCGTTATTTAAAGAAAGGCGGAAAAGTCTACCAGTCATGGTATAATGACCTGGCTGAAAACATAAAGTTTTCAGATCGTCCTGATATCTATATGGATTCATTGGTTTTGAACCTGTCTGAAGCCGCAAAAGAAACACTTGTAAACCTTTCCGTCAGGATGATAAAAGATTCCATACGCAGCATTTCGTTTAACAACCCGAAAGTAGTTTCTCTTAATCAACCCCTGAACCTGAATGACGATAAAGACGGGTATAAAAATGTCTTCGTAAAAACCAGGGTTGGAAAAGGAACCTATTATTACCTGGGTGCGAATATCGAAGAGTCGCTGGGTAAACTTCGGAATCCCTGGGCTGCTGATGACTCCTGGTTGTTTTATGAGGCATTTCGTCCTAATACCGAATTTCAGGTCGATAACAAATACGTTGAATTCTTCCATAAGAAGCGTGGTTCGGAAGAGATCCTGGTTTTCATCAATCATGAAAATTCACCTCAAACCGTACCTGTGCATTCGGTTAAGCCTGTGAAACTTGAAGATGCCTTTGACAGCCAGGATTATGGAACCAATTCTGATTTCACTTTTCAGCTGGAGCCTGCCGGGGTATTGTTTTTAAAAGTAACCAGGAACTAAAGCATGCCTGGGACATGAGATGATGTATTCCGTTATCCTTGTCCTGTAAAAAGATGAGCAGAAAAGATGCAGGTTCGCAATGAACATGGAAATAGCAAGGACCCCTGGAAGACAGACATAATCGGGCGGCGGCTTCCTAATCTGTCAAAATAGAGTTAAAAAGAAATAACATTCCCAAATAGAAGATTTCCGGAACAGGATCATCGTTAAATGTTATCTAATCTGACCCGTCATGGAAAGAAGAAATTTTCTGAAAAACCTTGGATTTACTGCAGCTGCAGTATATGTATCACCCAAAATTAGTGGGAACCAGGATAATCCGGTATTTTCTGATATTCAAACCGGTCCATCCGGAAAACAAGCTTCGGTAACCGTTAAAGATAACATCGTAAATATTGAAACCTATACATTATCAGCGACGGTTGATAAAGGCGTGTTAATATCATTAAAAAGTAAAATTAACGGGGAAGAATTCATTTCAAATCCGGATGTCACAAACAGTCATGCATTGCAACTTTTATATGTTAAAGATGACATCATCGACATTAATGAGAAGAAGTACGGAAGCATTGAAACGCATCAGATCTCAGACCGGAAGGCCGAAGTGATCTTCCACAGCTGGGACGGTGACGGTGTCCTGTTTATTTCTGCGGATCCTGAGACAGGAGACCTGCTTATGGAGCCTTCTGCTTATTCCTCCCGTCCGGGAGTGCTGGCCTGCCGTTGGATTGTTTCGGGACTGAAGCCGGATCTTGACATGGTAGCTCCTTTATTCCAGGGCGTTAAGCTGAAAATGGATGATCCGCTCATTAAAAATAATCGGTGGATGTGGCCCTCCAGATGGGAAGCGGGTCTGGTAATCTTCCAGTCAGGAGAAGGTGGCTTCTGGATTCATACGCAAGACAACAACTACCGTTACAAAGCACTACAAACCGGCATAGGGTCTGACCCTTTTACCATCGGACTCGAAAGTGAAGCCTACGGTCCTGTGGACAACAACCTGAGTGCAGGAGGCCTCTGCTGGAGGATCAACACCTACAAAGGAAACTGGCAGGTGCCAGTTGAAACATACCGGCAATGGTATTGGCAGGCTTATCATATGGACGCCGAAGAACAGAACCGGCAACCCTGGATACATGATGTCAGCCTGGCTTTATCATGGTGTCCCGGAGAACCGGAAATTCTCGATGCCCTGGCAAAAAGAGTCTCACCCAAAAAAATTCTGTTGCATTTTCCGAACTGGCGAACTGACAATTACGATGAAAATTATCCAACATATAATGCTAGCGAGAGCGGTAAAGCTTTCATAAAAAAATGTCAGAATATGGGATTCCGTATCATGCCTCATTTCAACACCATTGATATGGATCCCAACAATCCGGTATATACCCAGGTCAGGGATTTTGTCTACCGTGACGTTCAGACAAAACAAATTCAGGGCTGGAGCTGGGTAAATCAGACCCCAATAGGCGTTCCGGAATCAAATCTGATCCGTTTGAACAACAGTGATAAAAAAGTTATGGTAAAAATACATCCGGGACTTGCCAGGTGGAGATCAATTTTGGGGGAGAATATTCGTAAACCTGCCCTGGATCTGGGTCTCGAGACCGCTTTTGTTGATGTAGCCTTTAACACCTGGAATCTTAACAATTGCCTGGTAGAGTCTATGACGCCTACCGAGGGGATGAACCGCCTGATCGAACATATAGCCGGACTTGGAAAGGGTCTTGTGGTTGGAGGAGAAGGGCTGAATGAAATAATCGCCCGGAAATTGTCATTCGGACAGGCTCATACATTCAATTTCATGACTTCTATGGACGGGTTGGAACGTCTCGGAGGATGCAACCTGAATGAAGTTCTTCTGGGAAGAGTGTGTCGTGCGTTCGGATATAATGGCCTCTCCGGAAAAACGAAGGAATCTGAAACCCGGATGCAAATCTTCCTGGAACACGGAATGATTCCTACCATCACTATCCGGTCTGCAGAGGAAATAACCAATCCGAATCCGGGGGTAAAAAGAATGATTGATATCGCTGCCGGTTAGAAGGTAGCAGGGTTGTTGCATGATTCAACCCCCCTTTTTGAGAAAATGTTCTACTCTGCCGGAATAAATATGGAATAACTTTATCACGGTTCATCGTTGAAAATTTTCCGGGTTATGAACATAAAGCATCCTTACTATACTAACCAGAATGACCTGGCTGTTTAATACCTGTAGGAAAACCAATAACCCGGTTCAATGATCCGTTCTGTCAGATAGCTGGTAATTTTAAAATAAGTACACAATGAAAACGATAACATTAACTACGATTTTTCTGATCATTATTTCGTTCACCGGATATTCGAAAATCTGGAGACTATCTGACGAAAACCTTGATGTTCAGTTTGATGATCAGGCTCTCAACCTCACAGTCAGAGACAAACGATGCAATAAAACCTGGGTTCAGGACTCGTTTAAGGATGAATATTCAATTACGAAAATCTCACAAAAAGGTAATTCTCTGACGTTTGACCTCAAAGGTAATTTTCCCTTAACTGTAAACATCACGTTATCTGACGTTTCGGATCTTATTTTCAGTATTTCGGCAGCTGAAAAAACGGTGATGGATGATCTGATGTTTCCCCCCGCCTTTAAAACGCCTGATGTTAACCATTACGTGCTCATGACTGACGGGGAAGGCATGTTGCTGTCGGTTGATAATCAGGACTACCCTCTCGGTATAAACAATATTTATTCCATGGCAGGAGGACTGTGCATGCCGTGGCTGGGAATAACGGATAAAAAGTTTGAAACAGGATATATAGCTATCCTTGACACTCCCAATGATGCTGCTTTCCGGAGCTTCCACGATGGTGATCTTATAACGTTTGAACCTCTATGGCATTCTACGCTCGGAAAATTCGGATATACCCGGAAGGTGATCTATCATTTTTTCGATAAGGGCGGATATGTCGCACAATGCAAGAAGTATCGCGACTATGCCTGGAAAAAAAATGATGTGATAACCTTAAGAGAAAACCAGGAAAAGTTTCCTGCAATGGAGAAGATGATCGGGGCTGTGCGCATGTATGTTTGGGACCAGGCAAGGCAGGTGAGTTTTGCTAAAGAAATGAAAAAATCAGGGATCAATAAGGCATTTATTCTCTGGGATCCCAATCATACTCCATATCCTGTGGTGGGTTATGATGACAGCTTGAAGGAACTGGGTTATGCCTCGGGTGTTCAGGATCTCTGGCGGGATATTCATCCGGCTGACTCGATTTCATTACCCGACAGCCTGGATCCAACCTTTCTGCGCAGGCCGCATTTCCCCGGGTTGTATCCGGAAATTACGGTTAAGAAAAAAGACGGGACTGTCGATAAAACATCCTTCGGTTCTCATGTATGCCCGAAAGCCATACTACCATTAATCCCCTCACTGAGAGCCGACAAAGAGTTCAGTTTGTACCCCCACGAAGGCTGGTTTGTGGATGTATATCTTTCGAAGGAACTGTTTGAATGTTATGACAAGAATCATCCGCTCACCCGTACCCAATACAAGCAAGCCGTGCTGGATATATATAAACTTTTTTCCGATCGGTACAAAGCGTACACCGGGGGTGAATGGGGTGCCGATTACGGGATCCCGGGAGTGGTATTTGCTGATGGCATGATGACCCTTCACCGGACCTGGTTCTCCTCTGATGCTTACCGAAGAGGAACAATTTATTATGTTGGCGACTGGGGGGATGCACGTCCTTCGATCATGATCAGTACATGTACTGCGACGGACGAATACCTGAAATATTCTATAAACGAATATACCAGGGTTCCTTTGTATGAACTGGTCTATCACGATGCCATTGTAACTTCATGGCGATGGGAAGATTCCAATCATAAAATGCCGGAATTATGGTGGAAGAAAGACCTCTTTAATGTTCTTTACGGCACTCCCCCACTCTGGAGCATAGACCGGGAATTGTGGAGAAAGTATAAGTTGACCTTTATTGAAAGTTACAAAAACGTTCTTCCCTGGATCCAGAAAGTCGGATATGACGAACTGGTTTCACATAAGTTCATCACAGCCGATCGTAAGGTTCAGGAGAGTGATTTTTCAAGTGGGAACAAGGTGATCGTGAATTTCGGCAATACGGATTATATGTTTAACGGGAAAATGATAAAAGCGAAAGGATATATAACGATTCCCGAATAACTACGTTCGACCCATGAAAAAATTGATTCTGATATATATCCTTATAATATTTGTCTCCCCTGGCTATCTCCGCTTATATGCTCAGCCCATAAGTTGTGATACGGTTTATGATTTCCAGAATCCGGATTTGCCTCTTGAAGTCCGGATGAATGATCTGACGGATCGTTTAACCATCGATGAAAAGATATCTCAGCTGAATGCCATTTGTGATGCCATTCCCCGCCTGGGCATCCCGGCATACACGTGGTGGAACGAAGCATTGCACGGAACGGCCAGCAGGGTGGGCACGGTTTTTCCCCAGGTCATCGGGCTTGCCGCAACCTTCGACAAAGACCTGATCTTCCAGATTGGAACGGCCATTTCGGATGAAGCACGTGCACAATTCCAGGCGACTCCTGAATCAAACCGGAAGCTGTGGCACAGCGGCTTGACCTTCTGGTCGCCAAATATCAATATTTTCAGGGATCCCCGTTGGGGAAGAGGGCAAGAGACCTGGGGGGAAGATCCCCTTTTAACGGGTGAAATGGCCTCGATGTTTGTCAGGGGAATGCAGGGCAATGATCCGAAATACCTCAAAACTGTTTCCTGCGCCAAGCATTTTGCCGTACATAGCGGACCGGAAAGTGTCAGACATTCCATTGACATCAGGGTCAGCCAAAAAGATATGGCCGAAACCTATCTGCCGGCATTCAAATCGCTGGTGGATGCAGGAGTTGGTGGTGTTATGTGTGCATATAACAGCGTCAATGGCGAACCATGCTGCGGGAATAATGAACTTCTCAGCCAGATCCTCAGGAAAGACTGGGGATTTAAAGGATATGTGGTCTCCGACTGCGGGGCAATAGGCGACATCTACAGAAACCATCATTACGAAGATACACCTGAAAAAGCTGCGGCCTGGGCGCTTAAGGGAGGGGTCAGTCTGAATTGCGGCGATATGTACGTAAGATACCTGAAACCCGCCCTTAAAGATGGCCTCATCACCGAAACCGACATCGATACAGCACTGCGTCCGCTGCTGGAGATCCGGTTCAGACTTGGTTTGTTTGATCCGCCCGGACGTAACCCCTATGAGAAAATATCTCCGGAGGTGATCAATTCGGAAGCACACCGGCAGCTGGCCAGAAAAGCCGCCCGGGAAGGGGTCGTAATGCTTAAGAATAACGGCGTCTTGCCTGTGGATGACCGGTATAATTCTTTTTATGTCATCGGACCAACAGCTGCCGACATGCAATCGCTGTTATCGAACTACAATGGGAATAATCCCCGCATGTCCACCATTATGGAAGGCATCGCTTCCAAGATTAAACCGGGTCAGCTGATGGAATACAAGATGGGGACGATGCTGACCAGAAAGAACGTCAACCCGATCGACTGGTTTTCCGGATCTCCCAAAAACTACGATATTTGTTTTGCCGTTTTCGGGATCAACACACTGCTTGAAGGCGAGGAGGGAGAATCGTACGCGTCACCAGACAAGGGAGACCGTCAAAGCATCAGCCTGCCGCCCCATCAGCTCGAATACCTGAAAAAGATCAGGAAAGACAATCCCAAGCCCCTGGTCGTGATCCTTACCGGCGGAAGCCCCATCAGTGTTCCGGAACTTGATTCCATTGCCGATGCTATCCTGTTCGTATGGTACCCCGGTGAGGAAGGCGGGGACGCTGTTGCTGATGTTTTGTGGGGAGAGGTTTCCCCCTCGGGTAAACTGCCCGTTACCTTTCCCAGATCAGTTGACCAGTTGCCCGCTTTTGATGATTATTCGATGAATGACCGGACCTATCGGTACATGAAGGAAGAACCTCTGTATCCTTTTGGCTTTGGATTAAGCTATACCAAATTCTCTTACAGTGACCTGAAGATCAGCAAACCGGTCATCCAAAAAGGGGATTCGGTGGAAGTTTCCGTAAACATCAGGAACAAGGGAGATGTCGAAGGCAACGAAGTGGTCCAGTTCTATATTAAAGATGTTGATGCCGATGTCAGGGTGCCTGTAAATTCTTTAATCGGCTTTGACCGGGTGTCCCTGAAGCCAGGAGAATCCAAAATCATAAATTTTACCGTACAGCCACCGATGATGGAATTAGTGGATGAGGCGGGAAACCGGAAAATTGAAAAGGGAGTGTTTGAAATTTTCGCGGGTGGTGTTTCACCGGGAAAACGAGGACAAGAGCTTGGTGCACCGGCGGTTTTAAAAGGAGAATTCCAGGTGAGATGATGTGCGGAATGAGACATACTATGAACAAAGTACAAAACCCATGCGCATTCCTGAGGGATTAAACATGAACGCAGTGAAAGTGAAAAGACTTTTAAGAAGGATCCTTCCTGTTCTGGCTGGAATATGCCTGCTAGGCATCTCAAAGGCACAGACCCTCCCTGATCCAGTTGTACGGGAGATTTCCCTGGGAGGACATGAATGGAAATTATGGCTCGATCCCAAAGCCCCGTATTGGAATGATGAGCTGTTTCTTCCCCCGGTAGACCTGACGGAATTGCCTTCCAACATTCCTACCGGCGGCTGGGAAAATTTGGAAAAAGGAATATCCATCCATCTGCCGGCAACGGTGGAGGAATATTTCTGGGGACAAAATGGAAATCCATACGGCGTCTCCGGTGATTATCTGGGTGTATCCTGGTTCAGCACCCCTATCAAAGTGCCCGCTTCCCTGAAAAAGAAAAAGATCCAGCTTTATGTGGAAAGAGCAAGAGTCCGGGCCGAGATCTATATCAACGGGCATCTTGCCGGCTACAACCTGGTGGATGGCACCTCATTCTATACCGACTTGACTCCATTCCTGAAATACGATGTGCCGAACAGCCTCGCTATACGCATCACAGATCCCAATGGAGGATTTACCTGGTGCGACTGGCCTCTTTATCAATGGGGGAAGTACAAGACCATACCCAGTCATGGTTTCTCAGGAATTACCGGAGATGTACGGGTCGTCATCACTGATCCGGTCTATGTCGATGATATTTTCGTGAAGAATAACCCGGATCCACGTAAAATCGGACTGGAAATTACCATCAACAATAGCTCCGGTGGCGTTTCAAACGGAAAGATAACCTGCTCAGTGTATGATGTAAAAGATCATTCGCTGGTCGCTGCCAAAAGCTTCCCGGCAGAACTGAAGGATGGTGAGAACATCATTCGGGATGAGCTGACCGTCAAAAAAGCGAGCTTATGGTCGGTTGAATCGCCAAACCTTTACTTCATGAATGTGAAATGGGAAGGAGACGATGCGACGGTGGATGAAAAAAAGGTACGATTTGGTTTCCGGTGGTTCGAAGTCCGGGATGTTGACGGAGATAAGCAGTTTTATCTGAACGGAAAAAGAATTGTTCTTCGTTCCAGCATTTCCTGGGGATTCTGGCCGGTGAATGGCATCTTCCCGACTGATGAACTCGCTAAAAAGCAGATAGATATTGCAAAATCGCTTGGTCTGAACATGTTAAACTTTCACCGGGCCATCGGTCAGGAGAAAATTCTGGATCTGGCCGATGAGAAGGGATTACTGTATTATGCCGAACCGGGCGGGTACAACGACGGTAACTTTGACGAATTTTCCCATTTGTGGAAGTACACCAAGATCACACGGATGGTCAGGCAATTCAGGAATCATCCGTCACTGATTATTTATAACATGCTGAACGAGTCCAGTATTGATCCGACGCCGGAAGCGTATGCCGACATGAAAGCCTGCCATCTCATTGATGATACGCGCATCATTACCTATACTTCACAATACTACGGTCCTGATTTCTACAACGGCAAATGTCCGCTGACCCCCTGCCCTTCCAAACTCTACATGTTACCCTATGACCAGGAGCAGCTGGATTTCGGATGGTACGATGAACACCACGCTGCCGGACCGGGTGTTTACTATGATGCCCTGTACAACAATCCTACCGATTACTGCCGCTATACCAATCACAAGCCGGAAATAATCCTTTATGGTGAGGAAGGGGCGATTGGCACCCCCGGCCGCTTACAACTGATCAAAGACCAGATCGGGTCTCAGGACCTCAGGGGATGGGACAGCGACGACTACCTGAAACAGTATGAGGCATTCAACGACTTTCTGGATGAAAAAGGATTTCGGAAAGCCTTTCCCAATGTGGACAGCCTTACCCGGAGTCTGGCCAATGTGGCGTATTACTATCAGGGAAGAATTATTGAAAATGTCCGCATCAATAATACCATTGACGGATATGTTGTCAATGGCTGGGAAGAGGAAAAACTTGAAAATCATTCGGGCATCGTCGATTGCTACCGGAACCCCAAGGGAGACATACCGCTGATCGCCTATTACAATCAGCCTTTGTATGTTGCAGTAAAGATCAGAAACAAGGTCATTGAAACCGGTAAGGAAAGCCTGGTAGATTTTTATATCGTCAATGAGGAAGATCTGCACGGGAATTATAATCTTGAAATCACCGCATCCGACAGTTCGGGTGTCCTGATGACAAAAACTTTTCCTGTCAGCGTGAGTGGAGGGAGCATATATGGTGAATTGCTGGAAAAAGGTGTGCCTGTCATTCCTTCCACTGAAGGGTATTGCACGGTAAAGGCGCAGCTGAAAAAGGGCAACCGGGTGGTTGCAACCGGTATTGATAAAATCTTTTCGGTAAGGCTCCCGGTAGCAGGCAGTCTCAAACTCAACGCCATGGTTTTCGACAGTTCCGGGATCATCAACCGGTTCCTTAAAACCCGAAATTTTAATGAATTGCCGGTGTATGAAGGAGGAAGGCCGGATGCAGACCTACTGATCTGTGGAACCGGCAGGCCACTGAATTCTTATAATGTCCGTCAGGAATTACTTGAATGGATCGCAGAAGGTCATACCCTGGTCATCGTGGCAGATGCCGATAAATGGGCAAATTATCTGGGAGGTAAGGAAATCATTGATTACCGGGGGAAAAAGCAGCTTCAGACGGTGTGGTACGGCGGGAATTTCTTTGTGAAAGATAATAATTATTTTTCCGGGCTTCCTGTAAATACTGCATTCAACTGGGAATACCAGTGCTTTGCAAATTACAATAGGAGCAGGTACGGATTACGGATCATGAACGACATAACCCTGGTGGGGGCCTATGCGGATCATCGGCATGAATTATTTTCCGCGGTCAGCTATATCCGGCTGGGAAAAGGACATATCTTGCTATCCACCCTGGATATGCTGCCTAATCTGGAGAGCGACATCCCTTCGTCTATTGTCGCGAAGCGGCTCTTCATCAACTATATTAATGATAATGGTCTGAGGAGCGATAACGAAATGAACGAATTCAGAAAAGAATAAGAACCAGAGTTTTATAAAACAGGATGACGTTGGTCAAGATGTATAAACGAATGAACCAGATAACAGTAAGGAAAACGATCGCCATTTTATCATGGCTGGGCCTGACCGGGGTCCCGGCCCTTGCTCAGCCGGATCCGTTTATTCGTTGCGATGAGGATTTTGCGGATCGTTGATGATATGAATCACTAAAAAACCATTCATGAAGAAATGTGTAATTATTTTATGTTTTCTCACTTCCTTTCAGCTTTCGTTCGGGACCAATTACTATGTTTCCAAAACAGGTAACGATTCAAACAGCGGAACCAGTCCGGAGAATTCCTGGGCCTCACTCCAGAAATCGGCCGACGTTATGAAAGCCGGGGATACCTGTTTTGTCGGAGACGGAACGTACACTGAGGAAGTCAAGGTCAACCACAGCGGGAACAGCTCATCCGCCATCGTTTTCAAATCACTGAATAAATGGGGTGCAAAAGTGACGAACAGCTGGTACAATTGTTTTACCATCAAGGCCAGTTACATCACCATTGACGGGTTCGAACTTGTTGCACCTGCTACCTATGGTTCAGGTGTTGGTGCCATGCCAAAGGATGATGGATCTTTTATTCATCATATAACGGTGAGAAATAATAAATGCCATGACTCCGGTCAGGCAGGCATTGCAGTGCAGGATTGCGACTACATCACCATCGAATACAATGTATGTTACAAAAATGCCTGGCTGATGCCGTATTGTGGAAGCGGAATTTCAATTTATGGCCGCTCCTCCTACGATACCAAAGACGGGTTCCACTACATCGTAAGGGGCAATATCTGTTACTTAAATGACAATGGCCCTGAAACAGCCATGACAGATGGCAACGGGATCATCATTGATGATCTCCGGAATACACAATCCGAAAACCACCATGGTCTTGCTCAGGATCTTACTTATACTACGCAGGCCGTACTTATCGAAAATAACCTTTGTTACAACAATGGTGGCAAGGGCATACACATGTGCTGGTCGAACAATATTACCGTCAGGAACAATACCGTTTATGGTAACTGCACCCGGTCTGACCAGGCCAACAGCGATTGGAACGGCGATCTGAGTATTTATTTTGCATCAAATGTGACCGCCGTTAATAATATTTGTGTTTCAACGGTTCCCAATTCAGATGCACACGCAATATTTGCCGGTGCCACAAGCGGAATTGGCGTCAGCTCAAATCTGAATTTTTACAACAATATCACTTATTCCACATTCAATCCAGCCTTACCTGCAGCGAGCGGCAACGGGATGACCATTTCTGTTGAGGGAGTTAATAATAACCAAACGGCAACAAACCCAATGCTGGTTGATCCGGCCAATGTAAATTCGCCAGATTTTCATTTGCAGGCTGCCAGTCCCGCTATCGATGCCGGCACCACAGACTACGGTTACTATTTTGCGGATCTGGATTACAATACCCGGATAGTCGGGATTATTGATATTGGTGCTTACGAGTATGGCGGAACACCGGTCACCTCAGAGATAAAATATCTGAACGTAAAGCCGGTTGCCGTCAGACTGTATGATGATGTTCTAACCATTAGTCAATTACCTGACGAACCATGTGATGTTTTTTTATACAGTCTTGATGGTAAACTTATCACACATAAAAAAATGTCAAATTCAGGAGAACTAAATGTAAGTCATCTTTCTGTTGACATTTATATCCTGAAAGTGACGGGGAAATCTATCGGATACACTGGAAAATATCTATTATGATTCGTTTAGGCCAATTTTTAACTGTTAACACTGAAAAAATAACCCAATTAAAAAGAATCAATCCTGAATGAAACTGAAAAATGAAAATCAATATCCTCACTGTTAAATATAAGCCGTTGGTTTGCCTGACAAATAACCTGTCTGTCGAACTCATCAATGATATTTTTACAGGAAGGATTCACATCGTGAGAAAAAAACAACATTTATAATTCAAAAAAATCAGTCATTATGGAACAAAAAAAATGGACCCGCCGTCAGGTCATTGGCTCACTGGCCATAATTCCTTTTGCTGCAAAAAGTGCTGTATTATCCACTCCGCGTATTATCCGGGTGAGTGCTGAACTTACCAGGTGCAAACTTCTAAATTCAAAAGGAGAACCCTACGCGGTTGACAAAATGGCCAGGTTTTATATCTGTGACTTATTATCCCGGCCTTTTGTGATTGATCCGAAGTTTTCTCCGGGAGAAATTGACTTTTACCCTGTAGACGTTCCTTTCCGGATCAGTCTGCCCGTAGAGGTCCCTGGGTTCGGTGAAGTATTTCTTTATGCTGATAACCGGGGTAAAGGGTATACGGCAGAGTCGTTACAAAATTCAGGCACCCTGTTCCTGAATTATGAATTTGCTGCCGACCGGCTGGCGACGATTCACCGGCTGATGCAGGAATGTAAGAGTGCAGGGATCACACTGTCGTCAGATACCCTGAAACGGATAACCGATGCGGAGAACTTTTTCTCAAAATGTGAGGAAGCGAACACCAATAATAAAAAGAACAAAAATGATAAAGAGGTGGCCAAATGGGCTTTTGAATCCCTTCGTGAATCGTTGTATGGCGGTGAGATGGTCGTCCTTGACCGGGCACGCCAGGTAATTGAGAAGACGGGGGGCCGCCCCGGATTTTTGTTTGGATGTAACGCTTTTGGGTTCAGGGATGCCGATTCTCAATATGCCAAATACTTCGAATCCCTTTTCAACTTTGGAACAGTTCCCTTCTACATGAGCAGTACCCAGCGGCAGGAAGGCCAGTTCAATTATTCCAGGGTCGAGCCTGTCATTGAAGCCCTGCAAAAAACCCAGATCATTCCCAAGGGACATCCTCTAATCTTCCTGACACCGACCACCCCCGAATGGGTCTGGAACAAACCCTTCAACGAGGTGAAACAAATCTGCATGGATTATATCAATCATACGATATTAAAATTCCGTGGCCGGATTCATGTCTGGGATGTGATCAATGAAGCTCATGTGCAACCCGATGTTCAGTATGGCGAGGGCTTTATTCCCGACTACACAAAAGATGATGCCGTTGAACTCTCGTGTGCTGCATCTGAAATGGCGCATAAAGCTGACCCTACCTGTTTCAGGGTTGTGAATTGCACCGGCACCTGGTCTGATTATTATATGGGACGGAAACATGCACCATGGCAGCAGACAGCGTACGATTATCTTCAGATGCTGGAAGATGCCGGTTGCGATTACGACGCCATAGGATTGCAGTATTATCATTCGGGCCGCGACATCCTTGAATTTGAACGTGATATCGACAGGTTTGCCAAATTCAATAAACGTATCCACATTACCGAACTTCAGATCCCGTCATCGTCGGCCGACGTGCCCCGCGGAGACTGGTGGGGTGGTGGTATAGGCGGAGCACGTCTCCCATGGCATGGAACCGAATTCACTGAAGCCATCCAGGCCGAATGGGTCGAAGATGTGTACACTATGATGTATTCCAAATCGTATCTCGATGCTATTACATGGTGGGATATGAAAGATCCTGCATTTGTGCCGCATGGTGGATTCTTCAACGCCGACATGACTCCCAAGGAAAGCTATTTCCGCTTAAAATCCCTTCTCGACAAGTGGAAAAGCATGTAATTCAACAGAATCGCCTCCGGGAAAAATCCGGATCGTATTAAACCTGACTTAAGAAT